>NZ_PENI01000001.1 GCF_003688995.1 Streptomyces shenzhenensis
TTCCCGGAGTTCCGCGCTCTCCTGGCTGGTCGTTCCGGGTTTCACCCCGTCGTCGATGTCCGCGCGACGCATCCATTTCCACAGCGTCATCGCGTGCACTCCGAAGTCGGCGGCCACCTGCTCCACCGTCACGCCCGGGCCGCGGTTCCTTGCGACCCGTACGACATCCTCGCGGAACTCTTCCGGATAAGGCTTGGGCACAGCAACATCCTTCCCACCCGCCCCACAGGGCAAGCCAGTTCAGATGTCACCCGATCGTGCACCAGACCCAAGGGCTTAGCTGTCGCGGTGGGTGAGCACGATGCGTGCAGCTGCGGACTTGTCCGCTGTGGCAGCATGACTGAACAGGTTCATGAACTCTGTTCCCGCCCTAGGGTGACCCATTTGTTGAACTAGTCCGCCGTAGTAGCGAGCCAGAGCGGTCATCAGAGGGCTATCACCGCTTTGGACCTCTGTGGCACCGTTGCGTAGACCTGTGAGGAGGAAGGGCAATGATGAGGCGGAGACCCACGGCTGGGTCAGGGCTTGAATGGAGAGCTTTTCCAGGTTGGCGGCCCTGTGGGAGGGCAGTGTTGCTCGCCAGAGGCCCACGTACGCAGCTTTCAGCCAGGCAGCAGCATGGTCCGGTTCAGAATTGACGATCTGTGCAACTGCGTTGAGGGCCAGCCGCACTACGGCCTGCGCATCGGTCCAAGCCGTCGGCCGTGCGATCGCTGTAGCTACGGCTCGGGCCTGCCAGCCGTCGGCTTGTGCGGCAAACTCGTACAGCTCGCCCGAAAAGGGTATATCCATGTAGAAATGCCGAAGGAGTTCGGCCCTCAGAACCATTGCCTCTTGCAATGGCACGGTCTGCTCGCGCTGGCACGCGTCGATTAGGGCAAGCGTTCCGAATGCGGGTACGCCCACCGACCGGGCAACTGTGCGCAGAGCTCGGTCGTCGCACCACAGCACCGCGTTGTGCTCCTTGGCGTAATCGAAGGCTGTGAGCCATGCCTGCGGGGCGCGCTCTCCCCGCATCCGCGGCAATGCACGTAGCTCCGGCCTGGCCACCCGCGGTAGTAGTCGCACAAGGTCAGCGGCACGCTCAAGTGTCCCGCGCAGGGCCCTCGTCTGTTCCTCTGGAGCAACATGCAGAGTTGCCCGTTCCTCTTCCGCGTTCCAGACCACCGTGGTATCGGACCGCAGCGCAAGGGACTCCACGGCGTGGAGGGCGTCGCCAAGGATCTGGTCAGTTGTCACGATGCTCTGGCAGAAGCCAAGAAGCCGTTCGGCAGCACCCGGCTCCAACAGGGCGAGAGACACCGCTGCGCTTGTATCCACGACAACCCGCCGGGTCAGCGCAGCTTGGATGGCACTTGCCTCCCACACGTACGAGGTTGGATCCGATGCGAAGAAACCGGGAGGCCCCTCGGTAAGCCGCACACACACCTCGGCGTATGACCGGCCGTTCATCAAGGCCAGCATTCCTAAAGGGAACTGGCCTTGCTCGATCTGCTCTCGGATCTCACGGCGGTCCTCATCCTCGTACTCGCGGCGCAGCCTCTGGCCTAGTTCTTCGAATATCGCGCGCGGATCGCTGGCATCGAGGGCGCGGAAATAGACACTGTCGGGGAACCGCTCCAAGTAGTCCGAGCTCGCGTCACGTAGCAGTTCAGCCGCTTCCGCGGTCATGGGTTGCGTCGTAGTCGTTCGCCAGAGAAGAACTGCCAGGAAACGCCCCAGCAATTCTTCGTCCTGTGGCCAGTGCTGCATCAGTTCCAGCGCACGCCCCGCAAATTGCGGATCAGTAGACATGCGGGCACCGAGCTGGACCCACAGGATCGCTTCGTCGCGGCGTCGTGGTGTAGCCGCTTCGCCGAGTTCAGTAAGTGTCTGCCACGCTTCGTCGGGCTGTGCCCGAGTGACGTAGCACTTCGCCAGGGCCCAGCGTGCGTCAAGGTTATGCGGGTCCAGGCGCAGGAGTGTGATGGCCGCGTCTGTGGCCTTTTCCCAGTTCCCTGCGGCGGATTCTGTCTCAACAAGCAGCTCGTACATGGCACCCTGCGCTGCCCAGCCGGGGCCGGCGATCCGCAGCGCGCTCTCAGCGCATTCCTTGGACTTCTCGTAGTTCCTGGCGCGTTGGTAGCCACGAGCTGCCAAGGTCATCAGCTGAGCATCGCGCCAGTGTGTCGCGGCCTCCTGCATGGTGGCTGCAGCCTTTTCGAGATCGCCGAGTTGCTGATAGCGCTGCGCCAGTTTCACGGCGACGGTCGGGTTCTGGTTCGCGTTGGCACGCAGAATTGACAGGTCGCCGTCTGCTGTGCCGCTGAGGGCGTGGGCGAGTTTCTCGAGATCAGCTACCGCCTCGGGATAGTCGTCCTTCAAGTGAGAGATATCAGGCAGGTCCTGCCCGGACTCCACCAGCCCCATGGCCGCGATGAGCTGGTCGGGACCTGCCGTCGCCGCGTCCCAAGTGCGTTGCCAAGCATCGGCTACCCGCTGATCATCACTGCTGTCGGCACGGCGTTCCTCAAGCACAGCCAGCACCTGTGCCCGAGTGAACGAGCTAGTCACCACGCCCAAGAGTTCGCGTGCGCGATGTTCGCGGCCCGTGAGCGCGGCAAACAGTGCACTTTCCTGCAATACCCGAGAATCCTCCGCTTCTTGCTCGCTAGCGTCTCCCTCCGGAGCCGGCTGGGAGAGAGCCCACGCCGTTGCCAGATCCTGACTCAACAGTGCGGCCCGCATGGCAAGGACGATCGCAGCCGCGCTGTCACCGAACCATTCTCGACGTGCGTTACGCACTCGGAGTGCAACAGCCAGGGCTTCTTGGGCGTCAGCGAGCCTATGGCGAGTAGTACGGCGCCCGGCTCGTTGGAGCAGAGCCTGTGACAGTTCCAGCCCTAGCTGAGGGAAGCGTGCGACATCTGCTTCACGTAGGGCTGGCAGAGCCTGGTCGATCAAGTCCTGCGCTAGGAGGATCCGCGTCCTTAGCAGACGCTGCAGAGTCTGTCCGCTGCTACCGGGAGTAGTCCACCGGTTCAAGTGGTCCAGGGCTGCGTCCCAGTCCTTATCAAGGGCGGATCGCACGGAGTAGACCAACGACGAGTCAAGGTCTACATGGGCCGCTAGGTACGAACGTGCGCTGCCCTCGGTCAATGTTTCTGCTTGTAGGGCAGCCTGGACGATCACGAGGTCGCGAGGATATCCCCCCTCGCGTACGGCCCGGTCATAGAACGAGAACGAGGCACTCTCAGCATCGTAAGCCGAAGCCAGTTGGCCAAGCCACGGAAGCGCGCGGGTAGGGGCGCTGGAGAGCCACGGTGGCTCATGCTTGGCCCATTGTTCAATTATGTCTTTCCGCGCAGACCTACCAGAGGGAAGGTTATTGACGGCCGCTTCCATGTCGGGCCAGTGATCACGCAGCTGGCGAGCTTCTTCTTGGAGCACCGGTGGCAAGGTGGCTAGCGCCTGCTCGAAAGCAGCCTCGGCCGCCTTCAGCGAGGCGCTGCCATCGGTCACGTACTGCTTATCGATGTATGTGACGTTGTTGTTGTCACCCACCGCAGAACCGATGATTGCTCCGCCAGCCGCGACCGCACCAGGGCCAGCGGAAACAGTTTGCGGGACCTCGATGGGTCCTTCTTCACTTCCCAGAGAAGCGGCTTTGCCCTTGCGGCGAATCCAGGAGAACGGCGTCACCGTTCACTGCCTTCCCCGAGAGCGCTATCCCTTATGTCACCTCCAGCTGCGATCCCGTCTCGACCGGCTCGCACATCATCCGCGTTCCGCCTCACCGCGGTACCACCGTGCGACGAATGAGGGCCGGTCACCTTTGAGTCCTTCCCGATCGCGGAGCCAATGATGTCACCGCCAGCCACGACCGATCGACGGCCGCCGCGCACGCGCCGCCCACCCGCGGTCCCGCCACCTGCGCTTCGGAACAAGGCGATGAGAGAAACCAGCAGGCCGAGCATCGAGACGACCGTACCCACCACACCTACGGTCCGCTCTGTCGTGTCAGGGGCTGCGAAAACGGCGACCAGGACCAGCCCGACGGTCGCCACGCTGGTCAACGCAACCGCCACCGATATCCATATGCGCCCAGTCCCTGCCACAGCCGCCAACTCACCGATCCTTCGTCAACGCCCGTTCTGTCCAGAAGAACGGTGAGTGCCTCCATCGGCCCTCTGATGAGAAGGTAGCGGCAAGACGCTTGATTATGTAGTCAAATCAGCGGCAGTTGAGGAAACAGCGGTTACGCGTAGGCCTGGTCGAGGACGTCGCGATGCGATCCACAACAGCGGAGCCGCGTAGCTAGGGGGCAGTAGGTGCGTAGGGTCCGACAGAAGTACATCACCCGGATGCCGCAGCCTCCCAAGCTGATGTCCTCTCATGCCAGCATCCCCGCCGAGCCGCCGAGCGTTTCGGTCTGCCGTTCGTCCGGGCTGCGGCGCTGCAGCGCCGGTCCCGGCCGAGCGGCAGACCAACAGAGGGAGGCATGGCGCGTAGCAAGAAGCCCCGCACGTCATCCGTCGGGGGAAACGGCGACGTACGGGGCGATCCGGCCGGTCGAAGGAGCACGCTCGGACCGCAATCGGCCGGAGATTCGGAGTCGAACTGGTCAGGCGGCGGACGAGCTTCGACGGGCAGCCGTCGTCCCCACCGCCGTCGCATCAGCGTGGGGGGCCGTCTCCGCCTTGAGGCCCGACACGATCAGTTCAGCCAGCATCAGCGCTGCCTCAAGACGGATGCTGCCAAGGCGTACCAAGCCGTCGCCCGAGACGTTCACATCAGCCGCAAGGCCGGGAAAGTCCGACTCCAAGCCCAAGGCTGTCAGCTGCTCAGCCACGGTGCCGGCGCTGCGTCGAGCCTGTGCCCAGCCGCGGACGTAGGGGACGCCGGGCGTCAGGTTCTCCGCACGCTTGGCGACTACGCCCCATCGGTCGGTCATGGTTCAGCCCCTTTCCTCACGAGATTCGGTCGTCTCGTCGCCGCTCTCCGCTAGCCGCTGCAAGCCCGAAGCCAGCGCCAGCCGCAGCAGCTCCGCCAGTCGCTCCGCGGTGGCCGGCGAAACGCGCCCGAGTTCGACCAAGCCGTGCCCGAAAGCATTCAATTCAGCCCGTAGATAAGGGAAATCCTTCTCCAGTCCCGCCCGGATCAAAGCGTCCCGCAGGGCGGTGGTGGCGTTACGCACGGCGTACCAACCGTCACTGTCCAACGGTGACCAGGTGGCAGCGTCGTGCCGGTCGGTAGCATCATCCCGCCCCATCGATCGGAGCCCCCTCAATCGCGGAGAGGCCGAAGGTGTCCGCGGCCCGGTAGCGCTCGCCGTACCGGTCCACCCGAGCCAGCAACTCGGCGGAGGCAACGAGCATGGTCGCCAGGGCCACCGGACGGAGCGGGTTGGCCATAGGCCGCCGGGCCGGGGCGCGCAGCCACTCGTAACGGTCCCCGCGCAGGGGAATGGGGCCAGGGACGACGACCGCGGAGCCGCGGCTCAGGTAGCGGTAGGCGGGTGCGGGGCCCTCTTCCCGTCCGAGGTAGTGGAGGAAAGTCTCCTGGCTCCGCGAGCCCAGGAAGAAACCCACGCGTTGTGCCTTGTGATCGAGGACAGTAGGGCCGAACGGCAGGCCCCGGCGGAGCAGTTGGTCGAAGGTCTCCATGCCGACCCGCTGATCCACCGTCACCACGTCGAAGTAACGCCCGGTCGGCAGCATGTACGGTGCACGGGGATCATCGATCCAGGTAGCGCGGCACCCCTCCGGATCGTCAGCCGCCGCGGAGAGCCATTCAATGCCCCTCCTGGTGATCCTCTGCACGTCATCTCACCTCGGTCAGACTCAGTTGCGGCCCCGATGCCGCCCTGTGTCCAGACTCAGGGTCACCACCCTGGCCAGGGCAGATGACGAGAGGTGACGGGGGATGACGCGTCACCCGCGCACGCGTCATCCCCCGTCATGTTGCAATCGCTCACGATCTCCAATTACTTGCAGCGCTCAGCGATGAGCAGCGCGTACATTCGGTCGTAGGGTCGAGGAGTCACGCGCCCAAGAGTTGCGCCAACGGGCCAGTGCGGAGGGAACGGTCACGTCTTCGATGGAGCCGACCAGCGTTCGCTTACGGCAAGCCCGTGTGGTTCGAGGCTGGAGTCAGCCGCGGTTGGTGCGCGAACTCCGCCAGGCCGCAACGCGTCGTGGCCACCAGCTCCCGTCAGATGCGAGCGTGAAGCGCCGTATCGCCAGTTGGGAGAACGGGCACAGCGCGCCGGACGGCTTCTACGGTCCGTTGCTGTGCGAGGCGTACGACCTCACTGCCGCCGAACTCGGGCTGAACCACGAAGGCGAGCGGGACACGGGGCTCCTGGACGCCGGCTATCCGGAGAGCCCCGAAGACGCCATCGATGTCGTCGGTCAGCTGTGGCGGGCAGATCTCAACCAGTATGAGCCCTTGCTCCAGGCCGAGCCCTCCGAACCGGCCTGGAACGAAGCTTCGCTCCGGTGGTTGGTGGCACCCGAGCCTGCCGTTCCCAGGCAACGGCAGAGCGGGATGCGCGTCGGTCTCGGAGACGTGGGCGCCATCAAGACCACCGCCGACATGTTCGCCGAATTAGACGACCGATTCGGTGGCGATCACGCGCAGCACGCAGCCATCCAGTACCTCAGTACCGAAGTGACGCCGCTGCTGCGCGGCCAATACACCGAGCAGGTCGGCCGGGCCCTGTTCTCGACCGTCGCAGAGGCAACTCTCCTGGCCGGTTGGATGTCCTATGACGCCTGTCGGCACGGCTTGGCACAGAGGTACTTCCTCCAAGCTCTCCGGTTAGCCCAGGACGCCAATGACCGCCGACTCGCCGGAAGCATTCTGTCGGCCATGAGCCATCAGGCGACGTTTCTCGGCCGGTATACGCAGGCCGCGACGCTCGCCCGTGCTGCTCTCATGGGCATCTCTCCCGTGGCCACTCCCACGCTTCGCGCCCAGTTCCACGCCATGGAGGCACGCGCGCTTGCCCGGACCGGAGACATCCGGGCCTGCGAAGCCGCCTTGAGCGCCGCCACAAAGGCGCTGGAGAACCGGAACAACGACGACGAGCCCGAGTGGATCAGCTATTTCGACGAGGCCGAGCTTGCCGCAGAAGCCGCCCACTGCTTCCGTGACGTCAACAGCGCCCGGCAAGCCGTCGCGCACGCAGAGAACGCCATGAGTGGCAGCCACGTACGGAGCGACTTCTTCGCGACCATGGTTCTCGCCGACGCCCACCTACGCGCCGGGGACGCCGAGGAGGCCTGTCGCGTGGCACTCGATGCGCTTGACCTGGGGGAACAGCTCAAATCGGCACGATGCGTCAGCTACCTTGCCGAGTTCCGGCAGAACCTCGCAGCGGCCAGCAGCAGTGCGGACGTGCAGACGTTCACCGAGCAGGTCAGGGAGCACAGGCTATGGATCGCCTCCGGCGATCATGTCGTTGTCTGACCACAAATCGCCGCGTCTTCAGAACGGACCCCATTGGTCTCGCCCCTCTCCAGTGCGAAGGGACCGCACCCGACGAGCGAATTCCGCAGCGGCTGAGTCGCTGGTCGTGACCTGGTGGCCGAGCCACGAGACCATCATCAGTTCACGCAGGTCAGCCAAGGTCTCGTATCCGGGCCAGTTCATGACGTCGAAGCCGTACCGGTGAACGAACTCCGCGTACTCCGCCTCTGTGTGCCAGCCGTACCGGTCGTAGAACATCGCCGTCTGGATCAGGTCCCACTCGCGCGCGGCGAGAGCGAAGCCGTCCAGGTCGATGAGCACCGCGTGCCCGTCCCGGTGACGGAGGATGTTCCCGATACTGGCGTCACCGTGGATCATGCCGAAGGGAAGAACGAAGTCCAGTCGGTCGTAGTCCTTGGCGAGGCGTGCCGCTCGTTCGTCCAGGAACGTCCGGTCCTCTGCCGAGATGCCGTCCAGGCCTTCCAGCGAGGCCGCCAGCTTGGCCAGCGGGTCGAAGTACGGGAGGCGGAGAGATTCAGGCTCCTCAAGCCAGTGGAGGCGGCGAAGGAGGTCGGCCAGTTCGCCGACCGACGCGTACTCCTCGTTCTCCTGGACGCTCTCCCAGAAGGTCACCACCAGGCCGCCGACGACCAGCGGTTGCGTGACCGACGCCGGCGCGCGCATAGCCGGGAAGTCCTGCGTCTCCAGCCACCGGGCCACGCCCACAGCCCGGTCCATGTCCGCGAGGACGGATCGATCACGCGCGATGCGGACTATGACGGGTAACGAGGTGAGCCGGTAGACCGCGTTCGAACCGAGCCGCAGCAGCTCGGCGCCGCGGGAGTCGAGCCCAGCCGTCGCGCAAGACTCTTGTAGTACGGGTTCCAAGCCCTCCGCCGTGAACTCCGTGCCGCCGCCGTCCGGTCCCCCGCTGCTGCCCGAGATCATGCTTCGACCATACGGGCCGTACCGACCGCCCGACAGGCCGCCCACGTAATAGGGGCGTAATGATCTTAGCCAGCAGCGACCGCGAACGCCCCTCCCGTGCAGGTCAGCGCCCCAGAAGCGCAACGGTCTCTGCTGGCCTCCGGAGCCGTGTGCGCAGGTTCGAATCCTACCGGGGGCACAGAAGCAGGACGAGCGCGATCAAGCCGCTGACCTGCCAAAGTGTCACATACAAAGGGCCGGACTCAGTCCCACTGAGTCCGGCTCTTTGTCATTCTCACGCACGGATCCCGAGTGAGTGGCGAGTGGGATCCTGACGACGCCGGACGCCCATCGCCTGCCCCGAACCCTGACTTCGACGCAACCCGTCGGCTGGACCGGCCCGCGATCGACGCGTAGCAGCTGTGACAGGCGCCAGCATGCGGCACACTGTGGCCCTATCCGCACCTCAGCAACGTGCCACGGGACTCGAATGCTCTTCTCGAAATGACTGGCCAAATCGCAGATCAGTTTGACGCCTTCCTTCAGCGCATCACACTTTCAGACGGCGAAAAGTCCACTGCCCTTGAGCAGGGACGACGCCTCTCACAAAAGATCGAGCAGCGACCCGAAGTGCGAGAGTGCTTCATTACGGGGTCGATGGTTAGATCTACGGCTATCCAAAAATACTCGGATGTTGACATCGTGGCCGTCATTGAATCCCGAGATCGACTCGCCCACTCGGACTCTGCCACTCTTGTTTCCACTTTCGCGAATATTCTGCGGGAGATAGAGCCGGATGCACAAGTATCCGAGAACGTCGTCCGCGTTACGCACGCAGACGGTGCCGTTGTCGATGTCCTTGCCGCAATTCACTGCGGAATCAATGGAACCGCCGACGACGTATACAGGATTCCCGCCACTAGTCAGGAAGGATGGGAAACATACGCCCCGGAAGAGCAGAACAGGAGAACCAGAGAAGCCACCGAATTACTAGGTGAAGATTTCAAAAAATTGATCCGCCTATGCAAGTGGTGGAGCAAGACGCACGGTCAACCAATTGCGTCGTACAAAATCGAACTCGCCACCTTAGAAACGTTCCGCAATGAGATTCCGGAACTCCCGTGCGCAATAGTCCGACTTTTCAATTCCATCGAACGATCGATCAACATCAGTCCAATAAAAAAGCCGGTATTGCTGGAGTCTAAGGAACTCGCCGAAGAGGCCTACTCGAGCCAGCAGTCGGGTGACGTGCAGAAATCTATCGAGCTATGGGGGAGGTTGTTCGGTGACCAATTTACAAATGTCATCACTTGAGGTCATCGGCCTAGCAGATGGACAACTCGAGAAGGCAAGCGACTGGTACAAATGGAGCCGCAGGCTACCCATCGCCACTTTCGCTTTGAGTATAGTCTCGATCTTCATCTCCAATCCTTATACGTACATCCCGGCGCTTTTGGCTCTTGGAGTCCAAGTCTGCTCCTGGATATCCCGAGACAAGGCCGGGAAATTCCATAGCAACGGCGAAGAAGGAAGAACGCACGGGCTCTCCCTGAACGCACTAGGAAGCACCGAAGAGCGGCTTGAGCTCAACAAATGGCTCAGCCGCGTCACTCCCATGCCACCTGGTCAGGCAACAGAGCCCGCGGCACCGGACTACTTCGCGAGCAACTCACCAGTCGGAATGCGGCGACTCTGCGACCACCTCCAAGAGAACGCCTTCTGGAATATGCACCAGTACCAGAAGACAGCGGCGCACTACACCCGAATCCTTTGGATATTCGCCGGAACAACAATTACCTCCATCCTTGTGGCGATTCCGCTTTCCTCCGGAGGTCGTAGCCTCATTCTCGCCCGAGTGCTTGTGGCTGCTCTAGCATCAGGCGCAGCACTGACTCAATTCAGCGAAGTTCGGTCCTGGAAATCGGCTGCAGTAAAAAGCGAGCGTCTTGACAGTCGCCTCGACTCGCTGGCCTCTTTCTCCGAGGAGGAGCTGAGGCGAGATAAGCTCGGAACAATCCTGGCCGTCTACGGCGACTATCGGGTAACTACGGCCAGCGCACCTCCGATTCCCAAATGGTTATACGACCGTGAAAAAGACCATCTGAATGAACTCTGGGCTAGACGGACGGCCTCCGCGTAACAGTGAAAGAGAAGGAGATGGCGGCTAACCGAGAAATCTCCACACTCTCGGGCAGCCGCCATTCTCCGCTTTAGTCACGTCAGCTCATCCACCCCATAGCCCGTTCGATCTTCGCGTTGTTGACTTCCTCATGGCCGTCGATGCAACCCTCGTAGCGACGGTGAATAACTTCGGGAGAATTGCCTGCACGTCGAGCGACCTCGGCAACTGGGACGCCAGCGTTCAACCAGTTCGTGATGCAGGTGTGACGCAGGCCTTGTCCGGCGGAAGAGCGATGGGACGAGCCTCCTGCCACACCCGCCAGTAACTCGAAGTTCCGAGCACCTCGCCGCGCTTGTTGTGGAAGACCCGGCCGTCTTTACGTAAGCACCTGGTCACTCGGTGCATGCCACAACCGTGCTCATGGAGCAGCCAACCATGGTGACTAGTGGTCGGCGTCGGCCGAGATGCGCTGGTGCGCTGCGAGCCTCTCCTGAGTTGGCTTCCGTGGCAGCATCTCAACCGCACGACGACACTCGCATGTTCGTCCATGGTGGTGCGGTGGGCCCAACCAAGTTCGGGCCGCGCCGACCAACCGATTCGGGCTACTCCGCGCCCCAGTCCGCCGCCAGAGCGCCCGCTGCAACCGTTGGTCCGCCGTGACGCTGGCCCCGCGGACCGCACCTCCGAGTGAGCAGCGAGTGAGGGACGTATACGGAAGGAGCGTTATGGACGTTCGTCCAGTTCAGATGCTCATCTTGATACTCCTGGCGCCTGCCCTCCGGAGCCATGCGCGGGTTCGAATCCCGCCGGGGCGCTCACTCTCCAGCGGTGCGAGTGTCTTGCAGGCCCCGCAACCAGCGGAAATGACTGGTGCGGGGGCATTTTGTATGTGCAACCGGTGGGCTGCGGCTTCGTCCATGAATGCGGGTCGGTGGGATCCACGGACTCCAGCACGCGTGCTCGAAGGGCGGTGGCGTCCTTCGAGCACGTCGAGGACGGTGTGGCCTGCGTCGACGCATGTTGTGTCAGGGCCGGCCAGTCTCAGGTCATCCCCCTGGCGCTGGTCCGTTCCGATGCCGGAGCCACGCACGTCGACGATGTACATGCCCGCGCAGACGCCGCCCCGGCTCCCGCGCAGGTACGCCCTCATGGGTCACCCAGGCGTCCAAGGCCGAGACGACTCCCTCCTGCCCGCCCACATTCCCCCTTAACACCCGTGCCGCCCGGATCTTGCTCCCGTAGTACTACTAGGGCGGCCGGGCGAGGACCACCGGCAATCCCGCCAAGCAGCAATTCATGCGCCGACCCCTTGGGGGGTATTAGCGGTAGTATACGGAGCATGACTGAGCCCACCCAGAAGTACTCGATCACGATGCCCCGGGACATCGCCGACGCCGCGCGTGCCCGCAGTGGCCCATCCGGTCTGTCCGCCTACGTCGCCGCCGCCGTCGCCCGGCAGATCGAGCGCGACAACCTCAACGAACTCATCCAGGTCGCCGAGGCGGAGCACGGTCCCATCACCGAGGACGAGGTGCAGGCCCTGCGCGATCAGCTCCACCAGGCACGCGCCCAGCAGAGCGGTGACGGGAAGAACGCGGCGTGACGCGTTCCCCCGCCGCCCCGGGTGGCACGCTGGTCCTCGATAGCGAAGGACTGGCCAAGGCCGTGCTGCGTGACCGAACAGTCGCCACCTGGCTCGCCCTCGCCCGCGCCGATGACCTGCGCGTGATCACGTCTGCGGCCACCTTGGTGGAAGTAGTCCACCCACGCATCAACCGCCCCGCCCTGGAGTGGACCCTTTCCCGTCTTGTCGTCGAGTCGGTCACCGAACCGATCGCCCGCCATGCCGCCGCCCTTCTGGCCGACGCCGGCCTGCACGGCCACAAGTACGCGATTGACGCCATACTGAGCGCGACAGCCCTGGTCGCCCCCGGGCCCGTCACCGTGCTCACGTCCGACCCGGAGGACCTCGCCGCACTCTGCGGGACCCGCGCCACCGTCATCAAGATCTGACCCCACATGCGAGGACTTGCAGCGGAGTAGGGCAGGAGCACGGCAAGTCGACAACAGATCGATCTTGCGGTGAGCGATCTCCCGGCGTCCGGGTGATCGCTGAGCTTCAGCTCGGCGTCGTCGGTGCCTTGGGCGGGGTTCGGCGGGGGGTCGGGCCGTCCAAGTGGATCACCACGGTGGTGTAGAAGCGTTGCACCGCGTCGTCGACGCTGCGGATGAAGCCGGACTCTGCGTTGCCGCGGCTGCTTCCCATGCCCTTGAAGAGGGACAGGCGGAAGCCGGCGATCTGGGTGCCGTTCTCCTTGGGCAGCATGTCCGCCGGCTCGGGACGTAACCGTTCGAGCGTTCCCCGTGGGCCGCCCTTTTCCCCTTCGACGAGGGTTTCGACGTGCAGATCCGCCGGTGCCTCGGCCAGGCGCCGGACGAGCCGCTTCGCCCACGCCAACGGGTAGCCCTGCTCCGGCACCGGGATCTCGATGGCGGTGCGGAGCTTGCCGGTACGCAGGTCTGCGCTGACGGCCAGGACGCCGGGCGTTCCCTCGATACGCAGCTTCGCTTCCAGTTTCCCTTCGAGACAGAGCTGATCGGCAAGGCGGTCCCGGAGTGTCTTCGGATCGGTTCCGCGCTTGGCGCGTTGAACAGGCAGTACTTTCTGCCCCAGTTCACCGCCCAGCCGGAGGCAGACCTGGCGGATGAGTCGCTCCCAGCTCTCCACGACCTCCAGTGCGCGGGGGTCTCCCTGGCACAGGGTCTCGTCGTCGATTCCATTGCGTACCGGAACCCAGGCCGGGCCCATGTTCTGGAAGCCGTGGCAGCCGGAGTTCTCGTGCCGCACGTAGTGCA
This sequence comes from Streptomyces shenzhenensis, assembly GCF_003688995.1. GTDB lineage: Bacteria > Actinomycetota > Actinomycetes > Streptomycetales > Streptomycetaceae > Streptomyces > Streptomyces shenzhenensis_A. The sequence continues at coordinate 13,358 of NZ_PENI01000001.1, forward strand.
GCAGTTCCTGGAGGAGCCAGGCGTGCGCCGCATTGCCGACACCCTCGTGCCGGATCAACATCTGGGCCTGATGGGCTACTTCCGCCCATGACAGGTGCCAGAGAGCCACCTTGTGCTTGCGCCGTCCGTCGATCTTCACGTCGACGAGCGGGCTGCCCTCCAACGCGACGTCGTTCGACAGGGTGATCACGGCTTCGTAGCCACGGCGCGCGGCGATATCCATGTATGCCTGTACCTGATCGGCCTTGAGGGCATTGCCGTTGGTCTTCGTCTCGACCAGCGCCGTCCACAGCTTGCCGGCCCGCTCCACACGGATCACTCCGTCCGGGCGGCGCGGGGTGTCACCGTGCGGGAGGGTGACCTCGGTGAAGGTCTCCGTGCGACCGGCCGGCGCGCCGAACGCGGCGGTGAGCCTCCTGCCGAACTCCGGCACCTGTGCCATCACCGACAGCAGCACCGAAGTCGCACGCATTTCACGGTCCCGGTCGCTCTTGAGCACCGACACCGGGAAGAGTCTGGCCTCTTTCCACGACTCGTTCTCCGCCAGCGTTTTCCTGACCGTCTTGGGAAGGGTGACCTTCTTCTTCGCGGTACGAGGTCGCGCGGTCGGCTTCCTCCGCTCGTCCCCTTCGTCAGGCCGGCGAGGGGCGGGGACGGCACCCAAGGTGCCTTGCGGCGTGGGTTCTTCGGCCGCCACCGGTGGTGCCGTGTCCGCCTGATCGTCGTCTACGGCGTTGTCCTGCGCTTCCTCTGCCGTCGCGTCGTCCTCGATGTCGACCCCGAAGTCCGTCGCCAGACCGGCGAGGCCCGCGTCGTAGCCCTGGCCGACCGCGCGGAACTTCCACTCTTCCCCACGCCGGTACAGCTCACCGAAGATGATCGCGCTCACCGAGTCGGCGTCGTCGATGGCGAAGCGGAGGAGTTCCTCACCGCCGCCGTCCGCCAACGACAGCTTCACGCCCTCCAGTTCTCCGAAGCGAGCACCTTCGTACCGGCTGGCAGCCACGACGATGCGGTCGACATCGGACGGGACCGCCGTCAAGTCGAAGCTGATCCGGTCCTCGTTTCCGTCTGTCGTCGGCGTCTTGCCCAAGAGTTGCACGCTCCCGTCAGCGGCGACCGGGTTGTTGTAGAAGTAGAAGTCGGCATCGCTGCGGACCTTGCCGTTCGCGTCCAGCAGCAGGACGGACACGTCGGCATCCCCTTCGCCGGTCGGGCTCCCCCAGCCCAGTCCGACGATCGCCGAACCGACGTTCTCGCTCAGGGCTGACAGAGTTACATTCGAGCCCTTGACCATTTCACGCACGAATCCCCCCACACCATGAAATCCGGACACGAGGGCGGCTCAGCCTCAACTGCCCGATGGCGACACTGTGTGACCAGCCGCACACGGATCACAGTAGTGCCCACGAGGCGTGGCTGTAGGTGTCGCGGAGAATTCGTGGAGTATCGACGGAGGGGGTCCATGGCCTGGTGCGCCGCGAAGCGGTGAATCACACGAGGGTCCCGTACCTGCGCCTGTGCAGGTACGGGACCCCCGTTCCGCGTCGTGTCAGCCTCGGCCGCCCGTGTGCGGTGCGGACATGCGGTGTGCGGATGCCCGATCCGTCGGGCGGCCGAACGCGGCGGCCGCGAGGGCCAGCAGCAGGCCTATCGCGCCGACGACGACATTGTTGATGATGGTCTTGGTCGTGCTGACGTGCCCGGCTACGACCCACGGTGAAATGATCATCCACACGCTCAGCGCACAAGCGGCCCACGCCATGCTGTGCACCCGGTCATAGGCCCGGCCGAAGCCTCCGCTCATGAGGAGGGCGTAGGCGATACCGACGATCAAATTGTTGACCGCCAGGGTGGAGAGCCCGTTGAATCCCGTGATCCACGGCGAAGCCGCGAAGTACAGCCCGGTGATCAGGGCGATGGTCTCGACGGCCTGTGCCTTCGAAGTGGTCGCGGCCCCCTCGGCAATCTCATGGCGTTCGCGCATGGCGACGATGTCGGGATGGCTCGCTATGTCAGATCTGGGCGCGGTCGCCATACCCATCACCTCCAGTTTCTCTGTTCCTGGTCTTGCAGCGGCCGAGTACCCGAAGGCCACGGAATAACCATCGCGGGGCGGGACTATCGAAGCCGACCGGGTACTCGCGGAGCAGTTCCCATGCGGCGGCCGGTGACTTCCCGCACCCGTCGAGACACTTTGCGTAATGAGCCGGCAGGACCTCGACGCCGTTGGAGCACGTCTACGAGCTGGGCGGGGTCGTCCCGACTCGTGGAACCACCCGGTTGGCGCTGTGCCCAGGCACGTGTCCCGGGTACGGCCCCGTCGGGTCTCTCCACCGGTGCGAGGGCCGAGCGCCTCGGGCCCCGGAGTTCAGATCGGTCATCGCCAGCGGTATGCGGTGAGCGCCGCGTTTTCCCCTGCCTGGACCCCTGGCGTCACACCCTGGACGTGCCCGAAATGACAGCTATATGACCCTTAGTTACGTTCATCGCAGGTCGGTCGCCCGGCCGACGTCCCTGAGACAGAGAGAAGTGACATGCCCACGCGTAGATTTGCTGTGGCCGCTGCCGGCGTAGGCGCGGCGGTCCTTGCAGCCACCGGTATCACCTACGCCTCGACCCCGGACTCCGCCCCGGCGTCCCCGTCTGTGCACCACGCGGTCGCATCTGTCGAGCGTCCGGCTCGCCCTGTCCAGGAGGCGGCCAAGCCCGTCCCGCAAGCCGCGCCTGCCGCGGTTCCCGAGGGCGACGGCGGCTCGGGCAGAGAGAAGAAGGACGAGGATCGCGACCGCGAGGGCGGCGAAGACCGCGAGGGCGGCGAAGGAGGAGGCGGCGGCTACGGCCATAAGGAAGTGGGGAGGATCTACTTCAACGAACGTACGTATTCGGCCGCCGCCGATGGCTGCATCACCGCGGCCAGCGGGCTGGGCTCCAGCAGCTTCAGCATTTTCAATGACAGCCGGAAGACCGTCGAGGTCTTCCGTGGTTTCACCTGTGACAACGGTGCTCCGGTCGCCACCGTGGGTCCGCACGGCGCCACCAATGGCGTGGTGACCCGTACCGTCCATGGGGGCCTGTTCGGTGACGATGGCGCCGTGGGCAGTTTCCGGGTGATCCACGACCACGAGTGGTGACAGCACCGCGCGGTCCGGCCGCGCGTTGCCCTGTGCGGTGAGGGTGATCGAGGTGGGGGCCTTTCCGACGGTGACGGTGTGGGTGAGGTCCTCGGCGGACACCGTGCAGGTGACGTCGTCGACGAGGTCCGGCTCGTCGAGGACGGTGAAGGTGCCGTGCGCCTTGGCGGTGGTGGTGCCCAGGTCATGGGCACCGGTCGCGTCCGTACGGGTCGGCGTGGCCTTCAGCGGTGTGCCGGGGCGGGCCCGTAGGACTCCGACCTGCTGCGCACGACCGGCGCCTGCCCGGGCCGGGCTGTGGGTGAGGCCGCCGGTGAAGCGGGTGCGTACTGCACGGCCGGCGCCTGGATGATGTGTGGCCAGAGCTGGTTGCCGAGCGCGTTCGTGGTGACCGCGAACAGCCGGGCGCCGTCGGCCGATCACTCCATGCCGCGCCGGGCGACCCGGTCGCCGTCGAGGATGCCCTCGAAGACGGACTCCGACGGCGCCGTCGAGTCGGCCGGGTCGGCGGGCTGGAGCAGCGGGTCGGGCGTGGAGCCGGTGGCCGCCGCGCGAGGTACTTTCCCTCGCCGCCGAAGGCGACCGGGCCGACGGTGGCGCCGGGGAGGCGTTCGGCGCGTCGGACGTCGTCGGTGGTGAGCAGCCGGGTGCCGTGGGCGGAGTCGGCGACCTGGCTGCCGTCGGCGGAGAACGCCATACCCTTCAGGCCGAGCGCACCGTTGCCGTTCCACGTGCTGCGAGTTGGGCGTGGTGAAGTGCGACTGGCCTCCTTCGAAGGGGAGTTCGCGTGTCGGTGTTCGTGGCGGCGAGGACTGCCGGTTCGAAGGTGGAGGTGTCGTACGTCTGGATCCGCTCGCGCAGGCCGGCGCAGGGCCTGCCGCTGTCGGCGCTGAGCGCCAGGCCGTAGACCTGGGCCGGGGGCCGAAAGGTGGCCAGGTGCTACATCGGCAGTTTGATCACCGCGTCGGAGGCATCGGCGACGGTCAGGCCAGGTCCCGCGAGCGTGGTGGCGAACCACGTGGCCGCCAGGTGTCTGGGACGGTGTGCAATGTTCAACTTCCCCCGTACACAGGCGGTGTCGCTCGCGTTCGAGGCCGCACCTGTGACACTCATGGAACAGCTGTGAAGATCGGCTGTTCAAGGGTTACACGCCTGTTGCCGGCCCGATGCGCCGTGCGTCGCATCTCCATCTCCCCATACGTCAAGATGAGTTGATCGATGTCCGCCGCCCCGGGCCGGTGTCGTGTGCGGGTGGGGCCGGCGGTGTGGGACGGAGGATTGTGACGTACGCAGGGGCGCTCAGGCGCGGAAGACGGGGGTCCGCGATGGTGGTCTGTGCCTCGTTGGCGCTGCTCGCGGGGTGTTCCGGGGAAGGGGAGAGCGGGTCCGGTCCCGGTGCCGCCACCTCGGCGGCGGGCAGCGGCCCGGCGGGCTCCGGCACGACCTCCACAGGTTCGGACACCGCAGACTCGGGCTCGCGCTCCGGCACAACCCCAGGCCCAGGCACCGGCACCGCCGCTCCAGCCGGGCAGTTGGGCGCAGGCCCCGCCGATCCGTCGTTCCGGGCCGATCCCGCGCGGCTGCCCGAGACCCGGTCGCAGACGCTGCGGCTGCTGCGCGCCGTAACCGCCGGCCCCGACAGTTACGGGCCCGGCTACGAGCGGCGCACCCCGTACGAGAGCGATCCCGCCGACTGGCCCGTGTTGGGCGCCGACTGTGTCTGGCGGCAGGAGTCGCTCCCCGCCGGCGTGCTCGGCAGCCTCACCCGTTACAGCCGGCTCCCGGCCGGCGCGGGCAAGGGCGAGGTGCGCACCGCCGCGACCGTCACCGTGCACCGCACCGCCGGCCGGGCCGACTGGGAGATGGCCGAGACGCTGGAGGAGGCACTGCGCTGTCCTGACCAGCAGTTGCGGGCCACCGAGCGGATCAGCGGTCTGAACTCGATCGGTGCCGGCTACGGGGCGAACGGGAACACGTCGGCCGACGATGTGCTGCTGGAGATGGGGAAGTATCTGAATCCCGACCTCGGCGAGAAGGCCATGTCCTACGTCTGGGACCAGGTCAGGCTCGGGCCGGTGACGATCGCCGTCGTCGTCGAGGGCGGCGAGGGGTACGCGCAGGGCGATCTGCTGGCCGCGCAGGCGCGGTCGGTGGCCGCCATGGAGACCAAGGTGCGCAGTGAACTGGGGGCCCGCAAGTGATCGACCGCTCGCTGCGCCCCGGCGACCCGTCCTTCGTCGGCGGGCATCGGATACTCACGCGGCTCGGCGCGGGCGGCATGGGTGTCGTCTATCTCGGCCGGACCGACTCGGGGGCGCTCTCCGCCGTCAAGGTGATCCGGGCCGAGTATGCGCTCGACGGCGACTTCCGTGCCCGTTTCCGCCGCGAGGCGGACGCCGCCCGGCGCGTGGACTGCCCGTGGGTGGTCCGGGTCACCGGCGCCGATCCGGACGCCGCACGCCCCTGGCTGGCCACGGTCTTCGAGCCCGGTCCTTCGCTCGCCGAGGCCGTCGGCCGGCACGGGCCGCTGCCCGCGCGGGCGGTGCGGGTGCTGGGCAAGACGCTGGCCCGCGCGCTGGCCGCGGTGCATGCGGCGGGGCTCGTGCACCGGGACGTGAAGCCGGGCAACATCCTGCTCGCCGCGGACGGCCCCCGGCTGATCGACTTCGGTATCGCACGTTCCCTCGACGCCACCGCGCTGACCTCGGCCGGCATGGTGGTCGGCACGCCCGGGTTCCTCTCCCCCGAGCAGGCCACGGGGGACGGCGACCGGATCGGGCCCGCCGGTGACGTGTTCTCGCTGGGCTGTGTGCTGGCGTACGCGGCGACGGGGCGGCCGCCGTTCGGCGGTGGCACCGTGGACGCCCTGCTCTACCGGACCGTGCACGACGAGCCCGATCTCGACGGCCTGGACGAGGAGTTGGCGGGTGTGCTGCGGCGCTGCCTCGCCAAGGACCCGGACGACCGGCCTGCTCCGGCCGAGCTGGACACCGCCCTCGTGGAGGACGTGCCGTCGGGGACCGCCGGCTGGCTGCCCGCCGCCGTCGTCCGCATGGTCGCCGACCGGTCGGCCGAGATGCTGTCGCTGCCCGAGATCGGGGCCACGATCCTCGAGGGGCCGGTGCGGGACCGCGGCCCGTCGCGGCGCAGGTTCCTCGCGACCGTCTCGGGGGGCGCGGCCGTCCTCGCCGTGGGCGGTGGTGCCGCGGCCCGGGCCGGCCTGGGCGGCGGCACCGGGAAGCACGCGTCGGCGGGACCCGGCTGGGCCATCGGCGTGCAGGCCGATCTGAGCGGCCCGGGGAAGGCGGTCGGGCGGGCGCAGGAGCAGGGGGCGCAGATCGCGGTGGAGGAGTTCAACGCCCTCTTCGGCAGGCCGTTCACGCTGCACGTGAAGACCTCCGACGACGAGGGCCGGTCCGATCGCGCCGCGGCGGCTGCCGAGCGGCTCGCCGACGACGCGGACGTCCTGGCGGTGATCGGGTCCAGCACCGACGCCACCACGCAGGCCGCCCTGCCCGTCTACGACGCGGCCCTGCTGCCCGTGCTCGGCATGTCCGCGGGGCAGAACCTGGTGCGGAACGTCCGCTCCTTCGTGCGCGGCCGGCCGCTGCACAACACGGTCGCCATGAGTCTCGGCTTCCAACTGGAGGCGACGAGCGCGGCGACTTCGGTCGGGGTGCTGCTGGACCGCAGCGGTGGAGACGCCTCCTGGATGACCATCCAGATGGTCAACCTCGTTGTCCGGCAGTACGGCGACGCCACGCACCCGCGGGTGGTGCCGGCCGGCACCACCGATCTCACCCCCGTGCTGACGGAGATGCGCTCCGCCGGGATCGAGGCGTTCGTGTACGCGGGCCCGGTCGACGGGGCGATCCGTGCGGCGCGGGGGCTGGCCGACTTCACCGGGCCGAAGTACGCGGCCGAGCCCGCCCTCGACGCCCGGTTCGCCGCCGAGCCGGCCGCGGCCGGGTGGACAGTGGTGGCCAGCGCGATCGGGCCGGGCGCGGCCGGCGTCCGTTCCTTCGCGCAGGCCTTCCGCGAGCGGCACGGGCGCGCGCCCGGCTTCTGGGCCGCCGAGGGCTACGACGCGGCGAAGCTGCTGATCCGGCAGCTCGTCGCGACGGGCGGGAAGCGGCCGGCGCGCAAGGCGCTGATCGGCCCGTTGCAGAAAGCGACGTATCGCGGCATCACCCGTGACTTCGCCTTCGACCAAAGGACGGGCCAGCCGACCCTGACGACGCCGGCCAGCTTTGTGCACCAGGTCCTCGACGGCGGCTTCCACTATCTGGGCCCGGCCCCGGACAAGGCGCCGCAGCCGAGGACGGCGTGACGGTGCGCCGGCCGGGCGGCGGGCGGCGATGCGGCCGCTGACCGGCGCGGACCCGGAGTCGATCGGCGGGTACCGGCTGCTGGCCCGGATCGGGGCGGGCGGCATGGGCGTGGTGTATCTGGGGCGCTCCGCGGGCGGCGCCCTGGCCGCCGTCAAGGTGATCCGCGCGGAGCACGCCGCCGATGCCGGGTTCCGGGCCCGGTTCCACCGCGAGGCCGCTGCCGCCGCCCGGGTCGACGGCCGGTGGACGACGCCCGTGACGGCCGCCGATCCGGAGGCCCCCGAGCCCTGGCTCGCCACCGTCTTCGTCCCCGGTCCCTCGCTCGCCGAGATCGTCGGCGGGCACGGGCCGCTGCCCCCGGGCGCGGTGCGGGCGCTGGGTGCCCGGCTCGCGGACGCGCTCGCCGCGGTCCACGCGGCCGGGCTCGTCCACCGCGACGTCAAACCGGGGAACGTGCTGCTCGCGCTGGACGGCCCCCGGCTGATCGACTTCGGTATCGCCCGCGCGAGCGGCGCCACCGCGCTGACCGCGACGGACGTGATCGTCGGTACGCCCGGCTATCTCTCGCCGGAGCAGGCCAGGGTCCGCGAGGAGGGGGTGGGTGCGCCGAGCGACGTCTTCTCGCTGGGCTGTCTGCTCGGCTACGCGGCGAGCGGGCGGCCGCCGTTCGGTGCCGGCGGGGCGGCGGGGGTGCTGTACCGCACCATCCACGAGGCACCCGATCTCGACGGCGTACCGGACGAGGCGCTGCGCGCGCTGATCGCCCGCTGTCTCGCCAAGGATCCGGCCGGCCGCCCGACCGTGCCCGAACTGCGCGCGGCCCTCGGGGACTTCGCGTCGGACGACTGGTTGCCGCCCGGTCTGCCCGCGGTCATCGCCGAACGGTCGGCCGAGGTGCTGAACCTGCCGGAGCGGGAACGTGCCGCGCCGGCCGACACGGCAGCGGCGGGGACGGCACCGGAGGAGCGGAGCGCGCCCGGCCGCCGCCGTCTCCTGACGCTGGGCGCCGCGGCGGGCGTCCTGGCCGCGGGCGGCGGCGCCTGGCTCGTCAGCGGACGCCGCACGGGGTCCACCGATGAGCCGGCCGGCCCCCGGCCCGCCCGCACGATCGCCGTGCAGGCCGATCTGACGGGTCCGGGCCGGGCGCTGGGCACCGCCGTCGAGCGGGGTGCGCGGCTCGCGGTCGAGCAGCACAACACACGCGCCGACCGCGGCTTCGACCTGGCCCTCACCGTCCTCGACGACCGGGGGGACCCGGACCGGGCCGGGAAACTGGCCCGGCGGCTCGTCGCGGACGGGAGGGTGTGCGCGGTGGTCGGACCGACGTCCGACGCCACCGCGCTCGCGGTCCGGGACACCTACAACAGGGCGCCCGTGCCGATGGTGACCGCGTGGGCGGGCACCGACGCCCTGTACAACACGGCGTCGGTGACGGAGCCGGGCGTGTTCCAGGTCCGGCCGGCGGACAGCACGGTCGACGCGCCACTCGTCCGCTATCTCACCAGCGTCGAGCCGGTCACCCGTACCGCGCTGATCGACGACCGGGCCACCCGCGACTACAGCTGGCTGATCGCCAAGTCGCTGACGGCGGCTCCGCCGTCCGGCGGGTCGGTCACCCGGTACCCGGTGGCCGCGGACACCGACGACTTCGGCGCCGTCGCCGCCCGGGCGGCGCGGGCCGAGGCCGTGGTCTACTGCGGCGGTTCGCCGCGGCGGGCCGCCGCCTGCGCCCGCGCGCTGCGGGCGGCCGGGTTCACCGGTACGGCCGCCGCGACCGAGCCGGTCCTCGACCCCGTGTTCCTGGACGCGGCGGGCGCGGCGGCCGAGGGGTGGGTCTTCTCGGCGACGTTCGTGGATCCGGCGCGCCTGGAGCCGGCCGCCGGGTTCGTCCGTTCGTACCGGCGGCGGTACGGCGTCCACGAGGCGGCGCGGGGCGCGGCGGAGGCGTACGACGTGGCCGGACTCGTCGCGTTCGCCCTGACCGTGGTCGGGACGGGTCCGGTGGACACCGGGACCCTGGTCCACCGGTTGCGGTCGCTGTCGTACCGGGGTGTCACCAGGACCATCGTCTTCCGGTCGGACACCGGCGTCGTACAGATGAACCCGGGGCTGTTCCTGTGGCGGGTGACGGACGGGGCGCCGATGTTCCTCGGGCAGTACCAGGACGTCTGAGCGGGTCCGGTGAAGTCCGCTGCGGTCCGGCAGCGCCCTGAAGGGGCGCGGGGAACTGCGCGACCAGCCACGATGGTGGCGCAGTTCCCCGCGTACGTCCGCACTGCCCGGGCAGTGGCCCACGGGGTCCGGCGGTCCGCCCGTGGACGCGTTCAGGCGGTGCGTTTGCGGGATGCTGCGGACTTCTTGGCCGCCGTCTTCTTGGCGGTCTTCTTCGCGGCCGTCCGGTCGGCGGACTTCGCGGTCGACTTCGCCGCCGCCTTCTTGGCCTGGGCGGACTTGGCCGTCTTCGCCGCGCCGGCCGTGGTCTTCTTCGCCGCCGTCTTCTTCGCCCCGGCCGTCGTCCTCCGGCCGCCCGTCTCCCCCTCCGGGGCCGCGGGCCTGCGCCGCGGCAGCGAGGTGACCTCGGCGTGCTCCGCCGCCCCGGCCTCCTCCCCCGGCTCCGCCTCCTCACCGCGGGACTCCTTGGCGGCCCGGACGCTGTTCTCCAGCGCGGCCATCAGGTCAAGCACCTTGCCGCCCGGGGCCGGACCGGGCGCCTCCGGGGGCTCCTCGCCGGCCGCCTTCGCGGCGATGACCTCCTCCAGGGCGTCCTGGTACTCGTCGTGCAGATCGGCCAGGTCGACCTCGCCGAGGGTGTCCATCAGGGCGTCCGCGAGGTCGAGTTCCTTGTCGCGGACCGTGACGTCCGTGTCCGGCGCGACCCCCTCGGGGGCCCGGACCTCGTCCGGCCACAGCAGGCCGTGCATGGCGATGGCGTCGCCCACCACCCGCAGCATGCCGAGCCGCTCCCGGCCGCGCAGCGCGTACTTGGCGATGGCGACCTTGTTGCTGCGCTTGAGCGCCTCGCGCAGCAGGGTGTAGGGCTTGGCCGCAGCGGCGCCGCCGGCCGCGAGGTAGTACGCGGCACCCATCTGGAGCGGATCGATCCGGTCGGCCGGGACGAAGGCCACGATCTCGATCGTGCGCGCGGTCGGGATCGGGAGATGGGCAAGGTCGTCGTCGGAGATCTGGATCATCGTGCCGTCCGCGTCCTCGTACGCCTTGCCGATCTCCGCGCCGCTCACCTCGCGGTCCTCCAGCTCGCAGAACTTGCGGTACCGGATGCGGCCGCCGTCCTCGGTGTGGATCTGGCGGAAGGAGATCGAGTGGCTCTCGGTGGCGTTGACCAGCTTGATCGGGATGCTGACGAGGCCGAAGGAGATGGCGCCGTTCCATATGGATCGCACGTTCCACACCCTTCCCTACGGTTCGCAGTGATGTATCCGTGAATATCTGGGATTGTCATCGTATGACGCCGATCACAGAGGTGGAGGGGCGACGGGTCGCGCTCAGCAACCTGGAGAAGGTGCTGTATCCGGCGACCGGCTTCACCAAGGGCGAGCTGCTGCACTACTACGCGACCACGTCCGGTGCGCTGCTCCCCCACCTCCGTGACCGGCCGGTGTCGTTCCTGCGCTATCCGGACGGGCCGGACGGTCAGGTGTTCTTCACCAAGAACGTGCCGCCGGGTACGCCCGAGTGGGTCACGACCGCCGAGGTGCCCCGGGCGGAGGGGCCGACGCGGATGGTGCTGGTGCAGGATCTGGCCTCGCTGATGTGGGCGGCGAACCTCGTCACCGAGTTCCACACGCCCCAGTGGGTGACCGGGGCGCCCGAGGAGGCCGACCGGCTGGTCTTCGACCTCGACCCCGGGGCCCCGGCGACAGTGGTGCACTGCTGCGAGGTCGCGCTGTGGCTGCGGGAGCGGCTGGCGGCGGACGGGATCGAGGCGTACGCGAAGACGTCCGGCGCGAAGGGGCTGCATCTGCTGGCCGCGGTGCGCGGGGCCTCCTCGGAGCGGGCCTCGGAGTATGCGAAGGGGGTGGCCGTGGCGGCGGAACGGGCGCTGCCGCGGCTGGTGGTGCACCGGATGACCCGGAGCCTGCGGCCGGGGAAGGTGTTCGTGGACTGGAGCCAGAACGCCGCGCGGAAGACGACGGCCGCGCCCTACACGCTGCGCGCCCGGGCCGAGCCGACGGTGTCCGCGCCGGTCACCTGGGCGGAGCTGGCGGAGTGCCGGGAGGCGGGACAGCTGGTGTTCCGCGCCCAGGACATGGGGGCGCGGCTGCAGGACTACGGCGATCTCATGTCGCCGCTCCTGGCCGGCACGCACGCGGCGGAACTGCCCTGACGGGACCTGACGGGGCGCGTCGGGCGGCCTGCCGCGCTCGGGGCCTCACACCCGCAGCCAGGTGTTCCGGTCGCGGGCCATCGCGTGCAGGGCCTCCACGTCCGCCGGCTTGAGCACCGCGCCCAGCCGGGACAGCGCCGCCACGTCCGTGTCCCGTACGACGCGCAGCTCACGCGGCGGGACGGTGACGGTGACCTCCGTGGCGCCCACCAGGGCGAGGACCGGGCGGACCTCGGCCGTCAGGGCGTAGGAGGCCCGGTCGGCGTCGGCGCGGACCCGGCGCAGCAGCGGGTGCGCCTCGCGGCGGCCCAGCGCGACCAGTGGGTCGGTCACCAGGACACGCTGTCTGCGGGCGTACAGGGTGTGCAGGGCGAAGAGTCCGCCGGGGCCGATCAGCAGGTGGTGCAGGCGGTCGCCGCCCGGCAGCGGGATCGAGTGCAGGGTGTGCCAGCCCGCTCCGTCCAGCTGGTCCAGGGCCTCGCCGACGGTCTGCTCGGCCAGCAGCGCCCGGCGCCGCTGGTCCGGCCGCAGCCGGCGGGCCGGGCCTGGATCCCGGTCGAGGGCCACCAGCAGCGCCTCGCCGGGGCGGTTGGGGGCCAGGTCGTCGTCCGGGTGCAGGGAGAGCCGGGCCAGCTCGGCGGGTGTCGGGGCGGGGGGCGGGCCCACGGCCACCGGGCCCGTCAGGAAGGGGCCCAGTGCCTCCAGCACGTCCTCCCTGCGGTCCTCGCTGAGCAGGTTGACCCGGGCCGCCTCGCGGTCGTACCAGGCGACGTTTCTGCCGTCCACGAGGCAGACGAACAGTCGCTCCCGGCCGTGCCTGTGGTCCGGCACCACGCGCAGTCCGCTCATACGCCATCACCCCTCGACCATGGGAACAGGCTCCGCGCTCCGGGGGCAACCCCGTCTCATTCGTGACGGGTTGAACAGCCGTACGTGGGCGCGTGCGCTTGCGGTTCGGGGGCGTGAGGGGTCGGGGGTGCGGGTTGATTGCGGGGTGCGGGTTCGATTGGGCTGAGCGCGCAGTTCCCCGCGCCCCCTTCGGGCGCGGGTGGGATTGGGGTGCGGTCGTGCGTGAGAGCTCGGGGGTGCGTGTTGATTGCGGGGTGCGGGTCGAATTGGGTCGCGCGCGCAGTTCCCCGCGCCCCTACCGGGCGCGTCAGGGCTCGGGGGGTCGAGCGCGCCGTTCCCCGCGCCCCTGGCGGGTGCGTCAGGGCTCGGGGGCGGGGGATTGGTTCTGTTGGGTCAGTGTGGCGCGCCGGTCGGGAGCGGCGCTCCTAGCGTGGCGAGTGGTTCACTTCGCCCCTTTTCTCTCCCTGGAGGTCTCCCATGACCCTGCGTTCCGTCCTCGCCCGTGGTGTTGCCATGGCCGCCGCATCCGGCGCCCTGGTCGGCCTGTTCTCCAGTGCGCCCGCCGCCGCGACGCCCCGTGGCGGTGAGGACGACGGCCGCTACCAGGGCGTGGTCACCGCGGCCAGCGGCCTGTGGCTGCACGACCGGCCGGACCGCAGCAGCAACCGGATCGGCTTCGCCCGGCACGGCGAGATCGTCTCGATCTCCTGCACGGTCTACGGCGACAACGTGAACGGCAACCCCCTGTGGTACCTCCTCGCGGACGGCTCCTGGGCCTGGGCCTCGGCCCGGTACATCGACAACATCGGGCCCGCGCCACGCTGGTGCTGACCACGAAGGCCCGCAAGGCCCCCTGTTTGGGTAGGTTCCGGACATGACGAAGGCCGGAACCGCCGTGGCAGCGACGGAGACCCCCACCCCCGTCGTACCGCTCCCCCGGCGCCGTGGCATCGAGCTCGCGCTCATCGTGCTGGCCGTCCTGCTGTCCGTATACGGCTACTGCGCCGTCGGCCTCGCGCGCACCGGTGCCGTCCCGCCCGGCGCCGTCGGCTACGGCGCCGGGCTCGGCGTGCTCGCCCTGCTCGCGCATGTGGCGGTCCGGCTCCGGGCCCCCGGCGCCGACTGCCTGCTGCTGCCGATCGGTGTGCTGCTCAACGGCCTCGGCCTGGTGCTGATCTACCGGCTCGACCTGGAGACGCCCGGCGACCGGGCGGCGCCCGCCCAGCTCGTGTGGTCCACGCTCGGCGTGGGGCTGTTCATCGTGGTCGTCCTGCTGCTGCGCGACCACCGGGTGCTCCAGCGGTACGCCTACGTCAGCGGCGCCGCCGCCCTCGGCCTGCTGATGCTGCCGATCCTGTTCCCCGCGGTGAACGGCGCCCGCATCTGGGTCCGGATCTCCGGATTCTCCATCCAGCCGGGCGAGTTCGCGAAGGTGCTGCTCGCGGTGTTCTTCGCCGCCTATCTGGCCGCCAACCGCAACGCGCTCGCCTACGCGGGCCGCCGCGTCTGGTGCGTGCAGCTGCCCACCGGCCGGGTCCTCGGCCCGATCGTCACCGTCTGGCTGATCAGCGTCGGCGTCCTGGTCCTGGAGCGCGACCTCGGCACCTCGCTGCTGTTCTTCGGCCTGTTCGTGATCCTGCTGTACATCGCCACCGGCCGCACCGGCTGGATCGCGCTGGGATTACTGCTCGCCGCGTTCGGCGCGGTCGCGGTCGGCTGGCTGGAGCCGCACGTGCACACCAGGGTCGAGGACTGGCAGGACCCGTTCGCCACGATCGAGGCCGGCCAGGGCCCCAACCAGCTCGCGCAGTCCCTGTTCGCCTTCGCCGCGGGCGGTGTCCTCGGCAGCGGCCTGGGCCTCGGCCACTCCGTCCTGATCGGCTTCGCGGCCAAGTCGGACTTCATCCTGGCGACGGCGGGCGAGGAGCTGGGGCTCGCCGGGCTGTCGGCGATCTTCCTGCTGTACGGGCTGCTCGTGGAGCGCGGTTACCGGGCCGGCCTCGCCCTGCGCGACCCGTTCGGCCGGCTCCTCGCCATCGGCCTGGCCTCGCTCGTGGCGCTCCAGGTGTTCGTCATCGCGGGCGGGGTGACCGGGCTGATCCCACTGACCGGCATGGCGATGCCGTTCCTGGCGCAGGGCGGCTCCTCGGTCGCCACCAACTGGACGATCACCGCACTGCTCATCCGGGTCAGCGACTCGGCCCGGCACCAGGACGACCCGGAGGCGGAACGATGACCCGGCACATCCGGCACGCCGCCGTGTTCTGCGTGCTGCTGCTCGCGGCGCTCCTGGTGAACGCCGCCCGGGTGCAGGTCGTCGAGGGGCCCGGCTACGACGACAACCCGGCCAACCGCCGTGGCACGATCGCCCGTTTCGGCCAGCCGCGCGGCGACATCCTGGTCGAGGGCGCCCGGGTGACGGGCTCCCGGGACACCGGCGAGCAGCTGCGCCACGAACGGACGTACGCGAACGGCCCGTTGTACGCCCCGGTCACCGGCTTCGCCTCGCAGGTGTACGGGACGACGTTCCTGGAGCACGCGGAGGACGGCATCCTCTCGGGCTCCGATCCGCTGCTGTCGCCGTTCCCGCTGTGGAACGACGTCACCCGGGCGCGGAACCAGCCCGGGAACGTCGTCACCACCCTCGACCGGGCCGCGCAGGAGGCGGCGTACCGGGGGCTCGGCCGGCGCAAGGGCGCGGTGGCCGCCGTGGAGCCGTCGACCGGCCGGATCCTGGCGCTGGTGTCCAGCCCGTCGTACGACCCGGCCGTGCTGTCCGGGAACGGCGCGTCGGTGACGTCGGCCTGGTCCCGGCTCAACCGGGACCCGGACCAGCCGATGCTCAACCGGGCCGTGCGGCAGACCTATCCGCCGGGTTCCACCTTCAAGGTGGTCACCGCGGCGGCGGCGCTGGACGCCGGCCTGATCACGGACCTGGACCGGCCGACGGACTCCCCCGACCCGTACACGCTGCCCGGCACCCGGACGCGCCTGACGAACGAGGGCGAGGGCTGTGCGGACGCCTCGCTGCGGGCCGCGTTCGAGTGGTCCTGCAACACGGTGTTCGCGAAGCTGGGCGTGGACGTCGGGGTGGCGGACATGGTGGCCACCGCGCAGGGCTTCGGTTTCAACGACGCCGAGCTGAAGGTCCCGTTCTCGGTCGCGCCGAGCACCTTCGACACCTCGGTGGACAAGGCGCAGCTGGCGCTGTCGTCGATCGGCCAGTACAACACGCGGGCCACGCCGTTGCAGATGGCGATGGTGGCGGCGGCCGTCGCGAACGGCGGGCAGGTGCGCACACCGTACCTGGTGGAGCGGACCACCCGCCAGGGCGGCGAGACGCTGGGCACCGCCGGTCCCCGCGCGTTCCGCCAGGCGATGAACCCGGCGACGGCCCTGCGGATGAAGGAGCTGATGACCGGTGTGGTCCAGGACGGGACCGGCACCAACGCGGCCATTCCCGGTGCCACCGTGGGCGGCAAGACGGGCACCGCGCAGCACGGCGTCGGCAACGCCGGCGTGCCGTACGCCTGGTTCGTGTCCTGGGCCAAGGCCGACACCGCGCTGGAGCCGAAGGTGGCCGTCGCGGTGGTGGTGGAGGACGCCTCGGCCGACCGGGGCGAGATCAGCGGCGGCGGCGACGCGGCGCCCATCGCCAGGGCGGTGATGCGGGCGGTGCTCGGGCTGTGAGACAGCGGGATCCCGCACCCCGTCGACGGCGTTCCTGTGCGGCAACGCGCGCGGGGGACGGGGCCGTCAGGTCTCGGCGCCCTCCTCGATCGTCTGCTCGATCTCCGCCACCCGGGCCCGTTCCTCCGCCGCGAAGCGCTCCGCGTCCAGCCGTTCGGCGATCTCCTCGTCCTGGGTCATGAGCCGGTCGAGGTCAGAGTTACCCAGGTCCAGGACGCCCAGGTCGACGTAGGCCTGCTGGAGGCGCCGGCCCCACAGGCCGATGTCCTTGACGCAGGGGACGATGCGGCTGAACAGGAGCTTGCGGAACAGCCGGAGGAACTCGGAGCGCTCGCTCAGCTCCAGCGCCTCCGCCCGGGGGATGCCGAAGTTCTCCAGCACCTCCACCCCGCGCAGCCGGTCCCGCATCAGATAGCAGCCCTCGATGACGAAGTCCTCGCGCTCGCGCAGTTCGGCGTCGCTGAGCTGCCGGTAGTGGTCCCGCAGCGCCATCCGCCCGAAGGCGACGTGCCGCGCCTCGTCCTGCATGACGTACGCCAGGATCTGCCGCGGCAGCGGCTTCTCGGTGGTGTCGCGGATCATGCCGAACGCGGCGAGGGCGAGCCCCTCGATGAGCACCTGCATGCCCAGGTACGGCATGTCCCAGCGGCTGTCGCGCAGCGTGTCGCCGAGGAGCGAGCGGAGGTTGTCGTCGATCGGGTAGACGAGCCCGATCTTCTCGTGCAGGAACCGGCCGTAGATCTCGGCGTGCCGCGCCTCGTCCATGGTCTGGGTCGCGGAGTAGAACTTGGCGTCCAGGTCGGGCACCGACTCCACGATCCGCGCCGCGCAGATCATCGCGCCCTGTTCGCCGTGCAGGAACTGGCTGAACTGCCAGGAGGCGAAGTGCCGCCGCAGCTCGCCCTTGTCCCGTTCGGTCATCTTCGCCCAGTGGGGCGTCCCGTAGAGGGTCATCGCCTCGTCGGGTGTGCCGAGCGCGTCGTACGGATCGACCTCGATGTCCCAGTCGATGCGCCGCATGCCGTCCCACTGCTTGTCCTTGCCCTTCTGGTACAGGGCGAGCAGCCGGTCACGGCCGTCCGCGTACTCCCAGCTGAACCGGGCCGCGCCGGTCGCGGGCACCTGCCAGAGGGGATCTCCCGGGTCCTTGGCGTACACGTCATGGATCGGCATGTCTCGCAGGCTCACACGGGGACGCCGGGCCAACAAGTCGGACGCAGGGGATTGACGGCCTTGCTGACAAGCAGTCTCATAAGTGCGAGAGAGGTCCTACCCCGGGTAACGAGGTGACGGAGCCATGACGACTCTGCCGGAAGCCGACGCGCTCGACGGACTGCGCGACGCGCTCGGCCCGCTCAAGGACCGGGAGCAGGTGGCCGAACGACTGCTCGCCTCGTCCGCCAGGCACTCCTTCGACCCCGACAAGGAGCTGGACTGGGACGCGCCCTTCGAGGAGGGCAAGTGGTTCTGGCCGCCGGAGCTGGTGTCGCTCTACGGCACCCCGCTGTGGCAGCGGATGAGCGAGGAACAGCGGATCCTGCTCTCCCGGCACGAGGCCGCGGCACTCGCCTCGCTGGGCATCTGGTTCGAGATCATCCTGATGCAGCTGCTGGTCCGGCACATCTACGACAAGGCGGCGACCAGCGCCCATGTGCGCTACGCGCTGACCGAGATCGAGGACGAGTGCCGGCACTCCAAGATGTTCGCCCGGCTGATCTCCCGCAGCGACACACCCTGGTACCCGGTGGGCCGCGCGCACCGGTCCCTGGGCCGGATCTTCAAGACGATCTCGACGACGCCGGGCTCCTTCACGGCGACGCTGCTCGGCGAGGAGGTACTCGACTGGATGCAGCGGCTGACCTTCCCCGACGAGCGGGTCCAGCCGCTGATCCGGGGCGTGACCCGGATCCATGTCGTCGAGGAGGCCCGGCACGTGCGCTACGCCCGCGAGGAGCTGCGCCGCCAGATGATGACCGCCCCCAAGTGGTCCCAGGAGTTCACCCGGATCACCTCCGGCGAGTTCGCCCGGGTGTTCTCGGTGGCCTTCGTCAACCCCGAGGTGTACCGGAACGTGGGCCTGGACAGGCGGGAGGCGCTGGCCCAGGTGAAGGCCAGCGGCCACCGCCGCGAGGTGATGCAGACCGGGGCCCGGCGCCTCACGGATTTCCTGGACGACATCGGGGTGCTGCGCGGCGCGGGCCGCCGGCTGTGGCGGTCGTCGGGACTGCTGGCCTGAGCACCGGCCGGGGGGAACAGGCCTCTCGGTCACCCCCCGGCCGGGAGCGGTTACGCTGCCGGTCATGACCCCGCAGGCCCCCGGCCCCGCCTACCGTCGGCTCAGCGTCGAGGAACGCCGCAGTCAGCTCATCGACGCCGCGCTGTCGCTGTTCGCGCACCGCGCGCCCGAGGAGGTGTCCCTCGACGACGTGGCGGAGGCGGCCGAGGTCTCGCGCCCGCTGGTCTACCGGTACTTCCCCGGCGGCAAACAGCAGCTGTACGAGGCCGCGCTCAGGTCCGCCGCCGAAGAGCTGGAGCAGTGCTTCGACGAGCCCCGCGAGGGTCCCCGGCTGGCCCGTCTGTCCCACGCGCTCGACCGCTACATCGCCTTCGTCGACCAGCACGCCACCGGCTTCAGCGCGCTCCTGCAAGGCGGCAGCGTGGTCGAGACCAGCCGTACGACCGCGATCGTGGACGGCGTCCGGCGGGCCGCCGCCGAGCACATCTACCACCACCTCGGCATCACCGGCCCCGGCCCCCGGCTGCGGATGACCGTACGGATGTGGATCACCGCCGTGGAGGCGGCCTCGCTGATCTGGCTCGACGAGGGCAGACAGCCGCCCGTCGAGGAGCTGCGCGACTGGCTGGTCGAGCAGTTCGTGGCCGTCCTGACGGTGACCGCGGGCCGTGACCCGCAGACGGCGGCGCTCGTCGCCGCGCTCGCCGAGGATGCCTGACACTGGTGCCGTGAAGAGTCAGGACACCCCGTTCGAGGGCGGGCCGATGGACGGGCGCGTGCTCCCGGTGCTGCTGGGCCCCACCGGTCATCCGCCGAAGACGTACCGCATCCCGGTGCCGGACGCGCACGGCGGGCCGCCCACCGTCCTCGTCTACCGCCGCGCGCCCCGCGCCCAGAGCAAGCGCCTGGGACTCGTGCAGGGCTGGAAGTACACGTTCGACGCCGCGGGCGGCAAGGGGGCGAAGGGCGGGGCCGGACTCCGGTGGCCCTGGTCCCGGTCGGCGGCCGGAGCGGACACCACGCGGTCGGACCAGCCGGATGACGCCGACGGGTGACACGGTTGCGCCGAACCGCGCACGCTCGGCGTGCGGACCGCGCGCGCACCTCTGATGCACACGATGCGGAGGCGAAGATATGACAAAACGCCCGCCCGCATCGGAGATGATGACGTGTCAGAAAGGTTGCTGCGCCTGGTGGGTACGGCCGCGGTCGCGGCCCAGGCCGCCCTCGCGCCCGTACCAGCCGTGGCCGCGCCGAAACCGCAGCGGTCCGTGACCGAGCTGCTGACGGACCTTCAGATGCTGTACCGGCAGGCCGAACAGTCCACCGAGACCTACAACGCCACCGCGGTGCAGCTGGCACGGCAGCGCGCCGTGGTCAAGCGGCTCGACGGGGAGCTGGCCCGCGCCCGGCTCTCCCTGCACGACAGCCGCCAGGACGCGGCGCGGCTCGCCCGGCAGCAGTACCAGGCCAGCACCGGCCTCTCCCCGTACGTACGGCTGCTGCTCTCCCGAAATCCGCAGCGCGCGGTGGACGAGGGGCATGTGATCGGGCAGTTGTCCCGGGTGCGCGCGGACACGGTGGACCGGCTCGAAGGCAGCGAGAAGAAGCAGGACGCCCTGGCTTACAAGGCGCGCAAGGCCCTCGACGGCCAGGTCCTGCTCGCCGAGCGGCAGCAGCGGCAGCGGGACGTCGTCCGTACCCGGCTCGCCGACATCGAGAAGCTGCTCGACTCGCTCAGCGCCGCCCAGCTCGCCGCGCTCGCCCGGTTCGAGCAGAAGGGCATCGCCGACGCACAGCGCGAGTTCGTCGCCTCCGGCTCGCTCAGCAGCGCGCGGCCCCCGTCCCAGCAGGGCAGCCTGGCCGTGCGCTACGCCATGGAGCAGCTCGGCAAGCCGTACCAGTGGGGGGCGCAGGGGCCCGGGTCGTACGACTGCTCGGGGCTGACCTCGCAGGCGTGGCAGCACGCCGGCACGCCGATCCCGCGGACCAGCCAGGAGCAGTGGGCGCGGCTGCCGCACGTCCCGCTGAACGAGCTGCGCCCGGGCGACCTCGTCGTCTACTTCCCCGAGGCCACGCATGTGGCGATGTACCTCGGAGACGGCAAGGTCGTCCAGGCCCCACGCCCCGGCGACCAGGTCAAGATCTCCCCGATCGCAGCCAACCCCATCCTGGGAGCAGTACGCCCCGACCCAAAGCCCCTCCCCCCAACCAACCCCTCAGCTGCAACCCCCTAGGGGCGCGGGGAACTGCGCGACCAGCCACAAACCACCCGCAGCCGCCCACGCTCCCAAGCCCCCACGGCGCCTAGGCCCCGCCCACAGAAGCCACGTACGCCTCCGACTTCTCCCGCTCGAAGAAGAAGTTCTCGAAGTCGGCCGGATCGTTGAAACCGTTCGCGAACCGGTCCGCGACCGGCTGAAGCTGCCCGGCCGCCCCGATCAGGTTCAGGACATGCTCCGGCGGCGGCGCGAGCATCGCGTTGGTCCACTTGGTGACATGCCGAGCCGTGTCCCAGTACCGGTCGAAGGTGGCCCGCATCCAGGCCTCGTCGAACTCCTTCTCGCCGTGTTCGAGGATCGAGGCGAGGTAGGACGCCGCGCACTTGGACGCCGAGTTGGAGCCCTGCCCGGTGATCGGGTCGTTGGCGACGACGACGTCCGCCACGCCGAGGACCAGACCACCGCCGGGGAGCCGCCCGACGGGGTTGCGCACGGTGGGCGCGTAACGACCCGCCAGCACACCGCCCGCGTCGGTCAGTTCCGCCTTCGTGGCCCGCGCGTGCTCCCAGGGCGTGAACCGCTCCATGAGTTCCAGGGTCAGGGAGAGGTGCTCGCCCGGGTCCTTGATGCCGGCGAAGGCGTCGACCGGGCCGCCGGGTATGCCTTCCCAGAACAGGATGTCCGCGCGCCCGGAGGTGGTCAGGGTGGGCATGATGAACAGCTCGCCGACCCCGGGGACCAGGTTGCAGCGGACCGCGTCGAACTCCGGGTGCTCCGGGCGCGGGCCGAGGCCGTGGACGTAGGCCACCGCCAGGGCGCGCTGCGGCTCGCTGTAGGGCGAGCGCTCGGGGTCGCGGGCGAACATGGACACCAGCTCGCCCTTGCCCGCCGAGACCAGCACCAGGTCGTAGGTGCGGGAGAAGAAGTCGAGGTCGCCGACCGCCGCACCGTGGATGACCAGTTGGCCGCCGCGCTGCGCGAACGTCTCCATCCAGCCGGCCATCTTCACCCGCTGGTCGACGGACTGCGCGTACCCGTCCAGCTTGCCCACCCAGTCGATGGCCCGCTGCGCGGGTCCCGGGTCGAAGGAGCCGGGGGCCGCGACCGAGACGCCGAGTCCTTCGATCTTCGGGGCCTGGGACTCCCAGAAGTTCAGCTGGAGATCGCGCTCGTGCTGCAGTGCCGTGTGGAACATGCACTGCGTCGACATGACCCGGCCGGTGCGGATCTCGTCCGCGGTCCGGTTCGACATCAGGGTGACCTCGTATCCATGGGACTGGAGTCCGAGGGCGAGCTGGAGCCCGGACTGGCCGGCTCCGACGACGAGTATCTTCCGCATGCGGTTGGTGCCTCCTGGAGGGCTACGGCCTACTCGGGGGTTTCCTCAAGCGCGTGGGCGACGAGGGCGAGGAGGGTCTCGATCACCGATATCCGGCGCCGCGCATCCATGATCATGACAGGTACGTGCGTGGGCACGCTGAGCGCCTCCCGCACGTCCTGCGGCTCGAACAGCTCACTGCCGTCGAAGTGGTTGACCGCGACCACGTACGGCATCCCGCAGCTCTCGAAGTAGTCGAGCGCCGGGAAGCAGTCCTTGAGCCGACGGGTGTCGGCGAGGACGACGGCGCCGATGGCACCCCGCACCAGGTCGTCCCACATGAACCAGAACCGCTGCTGGCCCGGCGTGCCGAACAGGTAGAGCACCAGGTCGTCGTCGAGTGTCATGCGGCCGAAGTCCATGGCCACGGTGGTGGTCAGCTTGCCCGGCGTGGCGGAGAGGTCGTCGGTGGCCTCGCTCGCCTCGGTCATCAGCGCCTCGGTCTGCAACGGCGTGATCTCCGAGACGGCGGTGACCAGTGTGGTCTTGCCGACGCCGAAGCCGCCCGCCACCACGATCTTCGTGGCTGCGGGGGCCCGGGTGCGGTCCGTCTGCCAGGACTTCAACTCCTCCTCGGGCTCGACGACGAGGGGGGTGACGCCGACGGCGTCAGAGACGACGGAGTCCACTCAGCACCCTTTCCAGCAGAGCGCGTTCCGGCCGGCCGACACCGTGATCGGTTCCGGTTCCGTACACACGGATCTTTCCTTGGTCCGCGAGGTCGCTCAGGAGCACGCGGACCACACCGAGCGGCATCTGCAGCAGCGCGGCGATCTCGGCCACCGTACGCATGCGGCGGCACAGTTCGACGATGGCCCGCATCTCCGGCATGACCCGGGTGCTGAGGTTACCCTTCGTCAGTTCTTTGCGCTCCTCCGGGGACTCCAGAGCCTCCGTGCTGGCCACGAACGTCTCCACGAGGAGGACGTGACCGAAGCGGGTGCGGCCGCCGGTGAGCGAGTAGGGGCGGACCCGGGCGGGTTTGCGGTCGCCGCCGCGGACCGGGAGTTTCTTCGGAGTACTGCTCATCGGGGACTCCCCGTCGACTTGGACTCCATGGATTTTCGCAGCTCACTGCGGAGTTCGGGGGTCAGCACATGTCCGGCCCGGCCCACGAAGAGCGCCATGTGGTACGACACCACGGTCATGTCGCAGTCCGCGGAGCCGTGCACGCCGAGCAGCGAGCCGTCGCTGATCGACATCACGAAGAGGCTTCCCTCATCCATCGCGACCATCGTGTGCTTGACCCCGCCGGAGTCCATCAGCTTGGCGGCGCCGAGGGTGAGGCTGCCGATGCCGGAGACGACGGTGGCAAGGTCGGCGGCGGAGCCGCGCGGGCCGCCGCGCGGCGTCTCGCCGGCCTCGCGTGCCTCGGCGGCGTGGCCGGGGTCGGAGGACAGGAGCAGCAGGCCGTCGGAGGAGACCACCGCGACGGACTGGATGCCCGGCACCTCCTCGACCAGGTTCGTCAGCAGCCAGTGCAGGTTGCGGGCCTCACTGCTCAGTCCGAAGGTACTGGGCGCGGTCAACTGCTTGCCTCCTCGACGGTGCCCCCCGTGGTTTCTCCGGCGGTGCGCTCCGCGGCCCGGGCCGCGGCGGTGCTGGTCTCGCCTGTCTGTTCCGCGATCTCCACCGCGACGTCACGGCGGCCGGCCTCGGCGCCGCTGCGGAAGCCGCCGAGCCTGCGGCGCAGGGCGTCCGCGTCCACGGACCCGGACTGCCGGCGCGGAGCCGGGGCGGTTGCGGTGATCTTCGGGGTCCGCTTGGGCAGGCCCTTGGCGGTGAGCACGTCGGGCGTGCGCTCGTGGGCGGCCTCGTCGCCGGCGGTGTCGCCCTCGGGGGCGGTCGCGGCGTCGACGGCGGCCGGGTCCGGCGCCAGCAGCTCCATCGTGGTCTCGGCGAGGGTCTCCGCCGGCACGGCGGCGTGCCCGGCCGGACCGGTCCCGAACGCCCGCGCGTCCGCGCGCTCAGCCTCCCCCGCCATCGGCTCCGCCGCCGCGGCATACTCGGCCGCACCACTCCGGTGCTCCGGCGCCCCTGCGTGCTCGGCCGCACCGGCCCCGTGCTCAGGTGCAACAACCCGCTCGCCCGGACCGGCCTGGTGCTCCGGCGCCGCGGCATGCTCAGCCGCACCACCCCCGTGCGCCGACGCGTCCGTACGCTCCCCCGGACCGGCCCAGTGCGCCCCCGCCGCCGCACGTACCGCCTGCCCGGCCGAGTCCTCCGGCGCCGCGGCATGCTCGGCCGCACCACTCCGGTGCTCCAGGGCCGTGGGTGCGTCCGTGGTGGTGGATTCCCGTACGGCCTGCTCGGCGAGCGCGACCAGTGGGTCGCCGTCGGGCGCACGGCCGTGCAGCACATTGGAGTTGACCTCGGCGTCCGCGCCGGGCAGCGACACGGCCTGGGCGCCGCCGGCCGGGTGCGCCGAGGACGGTACGGCCTGCGCCGGAGCGTTCGCCAGCAGATCCTGCGAGACGACCACGACCGCAGCCACCCCGCCCTGCTTCTGCTCGCGCAACTGCACCCGGACGCCGTGCCGGTGCGCGAGGCGGGCCACGACGTACAGGCCGAGCCCGAGACCGTCCTCGCCCTCCTGGCTGTACGCGGCGTCCGGGTCGAAGCCGGCGAGGCGGGCGTTGAGCCGCTCCAGGCGCTCGGTGGCCATGCCTATGCCCTCGTCCTGCACCGAGAGCATCACCTCGCCGCTCTCCAGCAGCCAGCCGGAGATCTCGACGGGCAGCTCCGGCGGCGAGAACGAGCTGGCGTTCTCCAGGAGTTCGGCCAGCAGATGGGAGAGGTCGTCGGCCACGAAGCCCGCGACGTGGGCGTGCGGGGGCAGCGCGGCGATACGGACCCGCTCGTAGCGCTCGATCTCGCTGACCGCGGCCCGCACCACATCGACCAGCGGCACCGGGCCGTGGTGGTTCTGGACGTGCTCGGTACCGGCGAGGACCAGCAGGTTCTCGCTGTGCCTGCGCATCACCGTGGCGAAGTGGTCGAGCTTGAACAGCGTGGCCAGCCGGTCGGGGTCCTGCTCGCGCTCCTCCAGGCCCTCGATGACCGCCAGTTGCCGCTCGACCAGGCCGAGCGTGCGCAGCGCCAGGTTCACGAACGTACCGCCGGCGCCGCCCCGCAGCTGCTCCAACTTGACCTGCGAGGCGGCGAGTTCGGACCGCAGCTCCTCCCGGGCGTCGGCCATCTTCTGGCGCTGGCCGACCAGGTGCTTGCGGTCGGCCTCCAGGGTGGCGATGCGCGCGTGCAGGGCGGCGGCCCGCGTGTGCAGGGCGTTGACGGAGCGCACGGCCTGGGCGAACTCGTCGTTGCGGCCGGTGAAGGTGATGGGTTCCTCGGCCGCCGGGTCCTCGGCCCCGGCCAGCCGTGCCGAGCCGCGGCGCAGCACCGAGAGCGGGCGGGTGAGGGTGCGGGCCAGCGCGGTGGCGATGCCGATGGTGATCAGCAGCAGGGCGCCCAGGGCGGCGACGCGGATCTCCAGCGCGGTGACGTCGTCGTCGCGCAGCCGTTCCAGGTCCTTGGTGCGCCGGTCGTAGAGCGAGGACTCCACGCCCCGCATCAGGTCGACCCGCGCGGACAGGGCGGCGTCCAGCTTCTTGGTGCCGGTGGCCAGATCGCCGTCGGAGAGGGTCGGCTGGTCGGTGAGGGCGGCGAGGTACTTGTCGGCGGAGTTGACCTCGGGGCCGGTGACCGTGGAGTCGTACGTCGTGACGGCCGGCTTGGGGGCGCCGTCGCGGAAGTCGGCGAGGGCGGCGTCGGCGCGCAGCCGGGCCTGCTGGGCGGCGGTGGTGAGGGCGTCGCGCTGCTTCTTGTCGGCCTCGGAGGTGACCGCGGTCGTCGTGGGCAGCCCGGTGAGGGGGTCGATCACCGTCTGGGTGGTGCTCGGCACGTTCAGGGCCGCGAGGAGCAGCCCGCGGGCGGCGGCGGACTGCTGGACGGCGGAGTCCAGCTCGGCGAGGGCGTAGGCGCCGGAGCCCGCCCGCGCGGGCATGCGCTCGGCCAGTTTCTCGGCCAGCCGGTGCAGGTCGGTGATGGTGGCGCTGTAGGTCAGGTGGGCTTCCAGCGCGGTGCTCTTGCCGGTGAGCGCGGCCCGGCGGACGCCGGCGACGTCGTCGAGGTCCGCGCGCAGCCCGGCGGGCGTGTCGGGGTCGGCGCGCAGGTCCTCGACCTGCTGGTCGACGCGGGCGCCGCGGTCCTCGGAGGGGGCCTTGGACTCGGGCCGGCCGGCCGCGATGTAGGAGGTGACCTCGTCACGTTCGTCGGCGAGCGCGTGCGCGAGGGCCAGCGCGCTCTCGGTGCGTCCGGCGAGGGTCACCAGCTCCTGGGCGTCGCTCAGCTGCCCGGATGCGGTGAACAGGGACGGGGCACCCGCCCCGGCGACGGCCGCGGCCACCACGGCCACGGCGACGATCAGCCGGTTGCGTACGTGGGTGGGACGGCCGGTGCCGACGGGGGTGTGCTCGGCGCTCCCTTCGGGAGCCGTCTGCCTGCCTTTGCGCCGAGGCCGCTTCATCTGCACCGGTGCTCGCAATCCTGAACTCGTGTACCCATGGGTCCGGGTGGCACCCCGCTGTCTCGATGCTCGTCTCGATTCCGGGGTGGTGTGTACACCCGGTACGGTCCGTCCCGACCCTCCCAGTGCCGGTGGTCAGCCGTCATGCATCACCTGGCCCGCCACCCGAAGGAGTGAACCTCGGAGGGGAGTTGGCGGGCAAGTTCCTTTGGCAAGCGCGGGAGTGATGTCCGGCGGGCCGGTTGGACGCGAGCGGCAGGGTTTGGCAGTATTCGCCGCCACTCTTTCCCGCAGTGCGCCATTCCCTCCCAAAACAGGCGCCCGACCTGCGCGGGCTGGGCCAATTCGGCAACCGCTGCCGATCTTTGGCAGACTTGTGAAGGGCTCGTGCAGACTGGCCGGATGCGTACTGAAGTCGTTTCCGAGCCCGGCGACCCCGGCCGCCCCGACGAGGACTTCGCCGGTGTCGGACTACCGGCCTGCGGACAGGGTGGTTGTGTGATCGTCCTGGACGGGGTGACCCCGCCGAAGGACGGGACGGGCTGTCTGCATTCCGTCCCGTGGTTCACCGCGCGACTCGGCGGCGCACTGACCGAACTGACCGTTTCCGTCCGAGATCTGACGCTGTCTGAGATTCTCTCCCGGGCGATTCTCCGCACGGCCGAGGCACACGCGACCACCTGTGACCTTTCTCACCCGCGCACCCCTCAGGCGACCGTCGTCCTGGCCCGCTGGTCGGCCGACCTGCTGGAGTACCTGGTCCTGTCCGACTCCACCCTGCTGCTGGAGTCCCCTACCGGCACGGTCACCCCGGTCCAGGACGACCGGCTGGCCCGGCTGCCCCGCGCCGCACTGATCACGGACGCCGTGGCGGACGCGACGGTCCGCAACAAGGAGGGCGGCTTCTTCACGGCCGCCGCGGACCCGTCGGTCGCCGCCCGTGCGGTGACGGGGAGCGTGCCCCGCGGCGAGGTCCGCGCCCTGGCCGCGCTGACCGACGGGGCGACACGCTGGGTGGAGAAGTTCCACGCGGGCGGCTGGACGGACTGCTTCACTCTGCTGCGGAAGGAGGGCGCACGGGCCCTGGTCGACCGCGTACGCGCCCTGGAGGCGGCCGACCGCGAGGAACGCAGGCATCTGGGGCGCGGCAAGACGCACGACGACGCGACGGTGGTCTACGCGGAGCTGCGGTGACCACGACCGGCGCGCGAGCCGGGCCCCACTCCGCATGACCGAGCCACGTCCGCTACTTCTCCTATTTCTCCATGACCCGGTTCAACTGGTGGATCAGCCGTGCCAGTTCCGCGACCTCGCGCCGGTCCCAGTGGGCGAGCTGCCGGACGTAGCGGGCGCGGCGGGCCTCGCGCACCCGGGTGACCCGGCCGCGGCCCTCGTCGGTCAGCTTCACCAGCCAGGCGCGGCCGTCCGCCGGG
Source organism: Streptomyces shenzhenensis (assembly GCF_003688995.1). Classification (GTDB taxonomy): domain Bacteria; phylum Actinomycetota; class Actinomycetes; order Streptomycetales; family Streptomycetaceae; genus Streptomyces; species Streptomyces shenzhenensis_A. The sequence continues at coordinate 41,501 of NZ_PENI01000001.1, forward strand.
TCGGGCTCGCGGCCGACCAGGCCGAGCTGTTCCAGGGCGCGCAGCTGGCGGGACATGGTGGCCTTGCCGACGCCGATGTAGCCGGCGAGGTCGGTGGCGCGCTGCCGGCCGTGCTCCTCCAGCAGGACGAGCAGGCCGTACGCGGCGGGCTCCAGGTCGGGGTGGACCTCGCGGGCCATCTCGCCCTGGTTGGCCCGGGCGCGCCGCAGCAACATCGTCAACTCGCGTTCCAGGGCCAGGAATTCCTGGTCTGCACCACTCGCCGACACCTGGGCGGCGACCGGCCGTCCGTCGCCGTTCGCGTCCTCGTGCACGTCAGCACCCCTGATCGGTTTCGCGGTCCTGAAAGTTTCTGCCGTGTGCGGCCATCGCCGCAGCTCCGTAAGTATTTCGCAGGCGTAGACCAACGGCAGCCTCCGGGGCCCCTTCCCACGGTGCGGTCTACGTGCGTAGCTTCTCTGCCAGGCAATTGCTGGCATGTCCACGCCAGTCGGTCATCCGCGGTCCCCCCACCAACTCCTCGGAGGCACGCCATGCCCGTGCACAGACCCGGTACCACCCGCCGCAGGCGCACGGCCCTGTTCGTGACGCTGCTCGCGGCCCTCTCCCTCACCCTTCCCCTCGCCCTTCCCCTCACCAGCGCCCGGGCGGCCACCACACCCGCCCGCGGCTCCGCCTTCATGGGCATGGGCGTGCCGGCCCACGACGGCCGGCACGGCTTGCCCCGCACCGCTGACGTCACCCAGACCGAGGGCGTCGACGTCGCCAGCTACCAGGGCAACGTCGCCTGGTCGACCCTGTGGAACAGCGGGGTCAAGTGGGCCTACGCGAAGGCGACGGAGGGCACGTACTACACGAACCCCTATTTCACCCAGCAGTACAACGGCTCCTACGACGTCGGCATGATCCGCGGCGCGTACCACTTCGCGACCCCGGACACCACGAGCGGCGCCGCCCAGGCCAACTACTTCGTCGACCACGGCGGCGGCTGGTCCCGGGACGGCAGGACCCTCCCGGGCGTCCTCGACATCGAGTGGAACCCGTACGGTGCCGCCTGCTACGGCAAGACGGCCGCCGCGATGGTCAGCTGGATCGCCGACTTCCTGAACACGTACAAGGCCCGCACGGGCCGCGACGCCGTCATCTACACGGCCACCAGCTGGTGGACCCAGTGCACCGGCAACTACGGCGGCTTCGCGTCCAACCCGCTGTGGATCGCCCGCTACGCCGCCGACGTGGGCACCCTGCCGGCCGGCTGGGGCTCCTACACGATGTGGCAGTACACCTCGACCGGGCCGACGGTCGGGGACCACGACAGGTTCAACGGGGCGCTGGACCGGGTGCAGGCACTCGCGAACGGCTGATCTCCCGGGCAGCCGAAGGCCCGGGTCTCCGGCAGGAGACCCGGGCCCTCCTTCATCCGGAGGCGTCCGTCACGCCGCCACCGGAACCTCGGGCTCCGCGCCGTTCACGGCCGGCGCGAGGGCCAGCTCCAGGACCTGGCGGACGTCGGTGACGGTGTGCACGTCCAGCTTGTCCAGCACCTCCGCCGGGACGTCGTCCAGGTCGGGCTCGTTGCGCTTCGGGATGACGACGGTCGTCACCCCGGCCCGGTGCGCGGCGAGCAGCTTCTGCTTCACCCCGCCGATGGGCAGCACCCGGCCGGTGAGCGAGACCTCGCCGGTCATCGCCACGTCCGTGCGCACCAGCCGGCCGGAGAGCAGCGAGGCCAGGGCCGTCGTCATGGTGACGCCGGCGCTCGGGCCGTCCTTCGGCACCGCGCCCGCCGGGAAGTGGATGTGCACGCCCCGGTCCTTCAGGTCGGCCACCGGCAGTTCCAGCTCGGCGCCGTGGCTGCGCAGGAAGCTCAGCGCGATCTGCGCCGACTCCTTCATCACGTCGCCCAGCTGCCCGGTCAGGGTCAGGCCGGCAGCGCCGGTCTCCGGGTCGGCGAGGGACGCCTCCACGAACAGGACGTCGCCGCCCGCTCCGGTGACCGCGAGGCCGGTGGCCACGCCCGGCACGGCCGTGCGGCGCTCCGCCGGGTCCTGGGCGGACTCGGGCACGTGGTGCGGCCGGCCGATCAGCTCGCGCAGATCGGCGTCCGTGATGGTGAACGGCAGCTTCCGCCGGCCCAGTTCGTGCTGGGCCGCGACCTTGCGCAGCAGCCGGGCGATGGACCGCTCCAGGGTGCGCACGCCCGCCTCGCGCGTGTACTCGCCGGCCAGCTTGCGCAGGGCGCTCTCGTCGAGGGTGACTTCCTCCTTGTCCAGGCCCGCCCGCTCCAGCTGGCGCGGGAGCAGGTGGTCGCGGGCGATGACGACCTTCTCGTCCTCGGTGTAGCCGTCCAGACGGACCAGCTCCATGCGGTCGAGCAGGGCCTCCGGGATGGCTTCGAGCACGTTCGCCGTCGCCAGGAAGACGACGTCGCTCAGGTCGAGTTCGACCTCCAGGTAGTGATCGCGGAAGGTGTGGTTCTGCGCCGGGTCCAGGACCTCGAGCAGGGCCGCCGCCGGGTCGCCGCGGAAGTCCGAGCCGACCTTGTCGATCTCGTCCAGCAGGACCACCGGGTTCATCGACCCGGCCTCCTTGATCGCGCGGACGATCCGGCCGGGCAGCGCGCCGACGTAGGTGCGCCGGTGGCCGCGGATCTCGGCCTCGTCCCGGACGCCGCCGAGGGCCACGCGGACGAAGTTGCGGCCCATGGCGTGCGCGACGGACTCGCCCAGGCTGGTCTTGCCCACTCCGGGCGGTCCGACGAGTGCGAGCACGGCACCGCCGCGCCGGCCGCCGATCACGCCCAGGCCCCGGTCGCTGCGGCGCTTGCGCACCGCCAGGTACTCGGTGATGCGCTCCTTCACGTCCTCCAGGCCCGCGTGCTCGGCGTCCAGGATCGCCTTGGCGCCCTGGATGTCGTAGGCAGAGGCCTTGTCATCGGTCCGCTCGTTCCAGGGCAGTTCGAGGACGGTGTCGAGCCAGGTGCGGATCCAGGAGCCCTCCGGGGACTGGTCGCTGGACCGCTCCAGCTTGTCGACCTCCTTGAGGGCGGCCTCGCGGACCTTCTCGGGCAGGTCGGCGGCCTCGACCCGGGCGCGGTAGTCGTCGGACTCCTCGGCGGAGTCTGCGCCGTTCTCGCCGTTCAGCTCGCGCAGTTCCTTGCGGACGGCCTCCAGCTGACGGCGGAGCAGGAACTCGCGCTGCTGCTTGTCGACGCCCTCCTGGACGTCCTTGGCGATGGTCTCGGCCACGTCCTGCTCGGCGAGGTGGTCGCGCAGCTGCTGGGTGGCCAGCCTGAGCCGGGCCACCGGGTCGCCGGTCTCCAGCAGTTCGATCTTCTGCTCGGTGGTCAGGAACGGCGAGTAGCCGGAGTTGTCCGCGAGCGCGGAGACGTCCTCGATGGCCTGCACCCGGTCGACGACCTGCCAGGCGCCGCGCTTGCGCAGCCAGGCGGTGGCGAGGGCCTTGTACTCCTTGACCAGGTCGGCGACATGGCCCGGCAGCGGCTCGGGCACCTGTTCGTCGATCCGGGTCCCCTCGACCCACAGCGCCGCGCCCGGCCCGGTGGTCCCGGCGCCGATCCGCACCCGGCTCCGGCCGCGGATCAGCGCGCCGGGGTCGCCGTCGGCGAGCCGGCCCACCTGCTCGACGGTGCCGAGCACACCGGTGCTCGCGTACGTCCCGTCGATGCGTGGCACCAGCAGGACCCTGGGCTTGCCGGGTTCGGCCCGCGCGGCGGCCTGGGCGGCCTCCACCGCGGCGCGTACGTCGGTGTCGTTGAGGTCCAGCGGAACCACCATCCCGGGCAGCACGACCTCGTCGTCGAGCGGCAGCACGGGCAGGGTGAGCGTTGTGAACGCCGCGGACTCAGCAGCCATGATCTCCCCTTCGGCAGTCAAGTTGAGCTATGCCGACTCAATGCACATGAGCCCCCGAATGTTCCCCACCCCGCGTTCGCTCTGAGCGATCAGAGTGTCACCCCGTCGGCGGGCCCGGGCCGGAGCGCATCCGCGCCGGAACAGAGGTACGGCGGGCGATGGGCCGAATGACCTCGTCGAGGGCGATGCCGTGGCAGCCGATCGCCGCGCCGGCCACCCGCCCGGTCGCCAGGTCGCCCGGGGCCGGGCCGAAAGGTCGGCGGCTGCGTCGAGATCGACGCCGACGGACTGCCGTTCGCCCCGTTCTTCACCGCCCTGCGCGGCGCCTTGCCCGACGAACTCACCGCCCGCCTGCTGGAACGCCCGGGAGGACCTGCACCGGGCCGACGCCTCCACCCGCCACCTGCTCCCCTGCCTGCTGCGCACCCTGCGCGCAGCAGTGCCGGGTGATCTGGCGAAGCCCCTGGGCGGGCCGGCCGAGCTGCCGGGAATCCGGGAGGAACCCGATGGCTCAGCCCGTGCGGACCACGGCCGGTGTCGAGGAGCGGTGCCGGCGGCGTACCAGGGGCCAGGTCGCGATGCCGACGGCCAGCGCGATGAGATGGCCCCAGTCGGTCATCGGGTCCGCGAACTCGATCAGATCCCCGGCGACCATCGCGCCGAACAGGGCCAGCAGGGTCCAGCGCAGCCGGCGCGCGACCAGTCCGGCCAGGGCCCCGGTGACGGCGGCGACGCCGAAGCTGATGCCGTAGTCGAGGCGGTGCAGCGACGTGACCGGCAGCTGCCCCGCCAGCACCGCGAGCCCCACGGGCACCTCGGTCGCCACCGTGGCCAGGACATGTCCGAGCAGGAAGACACCGGCCGCGTGCAGGGCGCCGACGCGCCGCTCCAGCGCGGTGAGGACCAGCAGGAAGCCGAGCACGTACGGCGAGACGGCCCCGCCCGCGATCCACAGCGCGCTCGCCACCAGCACCGCCCCGGGAGCGCCCGCCAGATGGGCCACGTCGGTGCTGGATCCCTGCTGGAGGGCGCGCACGAGGGACGGGTCGGCGAACGAGGCGAGCAGCGAGGTCACGGCGAGCAGGGCCGCGTAGGCGAAGGTGAACGGCGTACCCGTGGGGGTGGGCAGCAGCCGCCACGGGCGCGGGGCGGGCAGCGTCCGGGCGGGGGCCGGTACGGCGGCCGGTGGCCCCGAGGACGCCGGGCCCCGCTGGCGCGGCATGCCGTCCAGCAGGTCGACCGTCCGGTTCCCGGGCGGTTCGGGGGCGTCCGGAAGGGGCGTGGGCGGGGCCGTCCTCGCGGCCGCCGCGGTCCGTTCCACCGTGAGGCGCTCCTTCCGCTCGGTCCCAACCCTTCGCGCCACAGGGGCCACTGTCTATGACCGACGCCACGCGGCGCCGGATTCACAGGATGTTCTGAGGAACCGGCTGTGCCGGGGACCACGGCCGCGGCGCGGCGCTCGTTCGGGTGATGTGCGCCGTCGCTCCGGTGACCGGGACGGGCCGCAGGACCGGCCCCGGCCGTCGGGCAGGATGGAGCCATGACCGCCGCTTTTCCCGACACTCCCGAAGTCCTGGACCGCCGCGAGGGCCCGTACGGCGAGGTGGTGCTGCGCCGGCACGGCCCGCTGCTGCAGATCATCGCCAACGGCTGCTTCCTGATGGACACCTCGGACGGGCGCTCGGAGCGGCTGCTGGTCGACGCGGCGCTCGGCGCCCTGGACGACCGCCCGGCGCCGGAGGTGCTGATCGGCGGCCTGGGAGTCGGGTTCTCGCTCGCACATGCCGCCGCGAACCCCCGCTGGGGGCGGATCACCGTCGTCGAACGGGAGCCCGCGGTCGTCGACTGGCACCGCACGGGCCCGCTCGCCCAGGTGACCGCGGCGGCCCTGGCCGACCCGCGCACCCGCATCGTGGAGACGGATCTGGTGGCGTACGCGCATGAGACGTCCGCCACGTTCGACGCGCTGTGCCTGGACATCGACAACGGGCCCGGCTGGACGGTCACCGAGGAGAACGGCGCCCTTTACGCGCCGGCCGGACTCGCCGACTGCGCAAGGGTATTGAGGCCCGGCGGGGTGCTCGCCGTATGGTCGGCGCAGCCCTCTCCGGAATTTGAAGGATCCTTGGGGAATGCCGGGTTCCAACAGGTGCGTACCGAAGAGATCCCTGTTGCCCGGGGCGTTCCGGACGTCGTACACCTCGCCGTACGACCTGGATAGCGACGGCGCGGTCTGTCACCGTAATGTGCTTCCCTGACGCGGATCGTTCAAGCGTCTATCGCAGTCATGGGATCACCCCACGGATTCCGGAAAGCACACTTCAGGGGCGGGCGATGGAGCAGACACACACCTCCCACAACGGCACGTCGGCGGCCAGCCCGGGCGCGCAGCGCCGGGTCCTGGTCGTCGAGGACGACCAGACGATCGTCGACGCCATCGCGGTCCGCCTGCGCGCCGAGGGCTTCCTCGTGCAGACCGCGGGCGACGGTCCGGCCGCCGTCGACACCGCCGAGGCCTGGCAGCCCGATCTGCTGATCCTCGACATCATGCTGCCCGGCTTCGACGGCCTGGAGGTCTGCCGCCGGGTGCAGGCCCAGCGCCCGGTGCCGGTGCTGATGCTCACCGCGCGGGACGACGAGACCGACATGCTGGTCGGGCTCGGGGTCGGGGCCGACGACTACATGACCAAGCCGTTCTCCATGCGTGAGCTGGCCGCGCGGGTGCATGTGCTGCTGCGCCGGGTGGAGCGGGCCGCGCTGGCCGCGGCGACCCCGCGCTCGGGCATCCTGCGCCTCGGCGAGCTGGAGATCGACCACGCACAGCGCCGGGTCCGGGTGCGCAGCGAGGACGTGCACCTCACGCCGACCGAGTTCGATCTGCTGGTCTGCCTGGCGAACACGCCGCGCGCGGTGCTCTCCCGCGAGCAGCTGCTCGCGGAGGTGTGGGACTGGGCGGACGCCTCCGGCACCCGGACCGTCGACAGCCACATCAAGGCGCTGCGCCGGAAGATCGGCGCCGAGCGGATCCGCACCGTGCACGGGGTCGGCTACGCGCTGGAGACACCGACGCCATGAGCGACGGGCGGCCGACCGCAGGGAGGAGCCCCGGAGAACCCTGGGGCGGCGTACGCCCGTTCTCGATCAAGACCAAGCTGGGCGCGCTGGTCGTCATCTCGGTGCTGATCACGACAGGTCTGTCGATGATCGCGGTGCACACGAAGACGGAGCTGCGCTTCATCACGGTCTTCTCGATGATCGCCACGCTGCTGATCACGCAGTTCGTGGCGCTGTCGCTCACCTCGCCGCTGGACGAGATGAACACGGTGGCGCGCTCCATCTCGCACGGCGACTACACCCGCCGGGTGCGCGAGAACCGCCGGGACGAGCTGGGCGACCTGGCCCAGACGATCAACGTCATGGCGGACGAGCTGGAGACCCAGGACCGTCAGCGCAAGGAGCTGGTGGCGAACGTCTCGCACGAGCTGCGCACGCCCATCGCGGGCCTCAGGGCGGTGCTGGAGAACGTCGTGGACGGCATCGCCGAGGCGGACACCGAGACCATGCGCACGGCGCTCAAGCAGACGGAGCGGCTCGGCCGGCTGGTGGAGACGCTGCTCGACCTGTCCCGGCTGGACCACGGGGTCGTCCCGCTGCGCAAGCGGCGGTTCGAGGTGTGGCCGTATCTGTCGGGCGTGCTGAAGGAGGCCAACATGGTCGCCTCGGCGCGCGCCGCCATCGCCTCCGGCTCGGGCAGCCACACCCGCACCGACGTCCATCTGCACCTCGATGTCTCCCCGCCGGAGCTGACCGCGCTCGCCGACCCGGAGCGCATCCACCAGGTCGTCGCCAACCTCATCGACAACGCGGTCAAGCACAGTCCGCCGCACGGCCGCGTCACCGTGAAGGCGCGGCGCGGGGCGCAGCCCGACTCGCTGGAGCTGGAGGTCCTGGACGAGGGCCCCGGCATTCCGCGGTCGGAGTGGCGCACGGTCTTCGAGCGGTTCAACCGGGGCGCCGTCAGCCGCCCGCACGGTCCGGGCAGCGACGGCGGTACGGGGCTCGGGCTCGCGATCGCCCGCTGGGCCGTCGATCTCCACGGCGGCGGGATCGGAGTGGCCGAATCCGAGCGGGGCTGCCGGATTCTCATCACTCTTCCGGGAGAGCCTTCTCTTCCAAGTTGACGTAAAGTTCGAAGCGGAGCCACAAGATCCACGAGCGTCCCGGCCGACGGGTGCGTGGATCGGCATGGGGCTGCGCCGATGAGCGCGCCGAGGCCCGGGTCGAGGTATCCCTAGCACAGCTGAACCAGGCTAGTTTCCCGCCATTTCAAGGCTCGAAACTCACTCTCTGATGTGACTTACGTGACGTTGAACCGGCCCGACCTGACCTTCCCGGTCATGGAGGCGTAGCCTTTATTCCCGCTGTCCATCACCTTGTGAAGCGGAAGAGGGCGGTTGCCGCCGTGTCGTCACAGTCCCCGAGTAACCCGAGCTCCCCCGGCCTCCGGTCGGGCGGTGCCACCACGACCGACGAACAGGCGGGGAAGAACCCCACCGCCGCGTTCGGCGCCAATGAGTGGCTCGTCGACGAGATCTATCAGCAGTACCTCCAGGACCCGAATTCGGTAGACCGCGCCTGGTGGGACTTCTTCGCCGATTACAAGCCGGGAGCGGCTGCCGCCCCGGCCCAGGCGGGTACTGCGGCCGCGGGGGCCGCAGAGACCACGGCTGCCCCGGCCAAGCCCGTCGCCCCGGCCGCGCCCGCGGCCGCCGCGCCGGCGCCGGCCGCCCCGAAGCCCGCGACCCCGGCCCCGGCCCCGGCCGCCCCCCAGCCCGCCGCCGCCCCGGCCCCGGCGAAGCCCGCCGCGCCGGTGGCCAAGCCGGCCGCGCAGGCCGCCCCGGCCACCGCGGCGCCGGAGGGCCCCGAGTACGTGACGCTGCGCGGCCCCTCCGCGGCGGTCGTCAAGAACATGAACGCCTCGCTGGAGCTGCCGACCGCCACCTCGGTCCGCGCGGTCCCGGTGAAGCTGCTGTTCGACAACCGCATCGTCATCAACAACCACCTGAAGCGGGCGCGGGGCGGGAAGATCTCCTTCACGCACCTCATCGGCTTCGCGATGGTCCAGGCCATCAAGGCCATGCCGTCGATGAACTGGTCGTTCGGCACGAAGGACGGCAAGCCGACCCTGGTCAAGCCGGCGCACGTCAACCTCGGCCTCGCCATCGACCTGGTCAAGCCCAACGGCGACCGCCAGCTCGTCGTCGCGGCGATCAAGAAGGCCGAGACGCTGAACTTCTTCGAGTTCTGGCAGGCCTACGAGGACATCGTCCGCCGCGCCCGCGACGGCAAGCTGACGATGGACGACTTCACCGGCGTCACCGTCTCGCTGACCAACCCGGGCGGCCTCGGCACCGTCCACTCCGTGCCGCGCCTGATGCCCGGCCAGTCGGTCATCATGGGCGTCGGCTCGATGGACTACCCGGCGGAGTTCCAGGGCACCAGCCAGGACACCCTGAACAAGCTCGGCGTCTCAAAGGTCATGACGCTCACGTCGACCTACGACCACCGGGTGATCCAGGGCGCCGCCTCCGGCGAGTTCCTGCGCCAGGTCGCCAACCTGCTGCTCGGCGAGAACGGCTTCTACGACGAGATCTTCGAGGCGCTGCGCATCCCCTACGAGCCGGTCCGCTGGCTCAAGGACATCGACGCCTCGCACGACGACGACGTCACCAAGGCCGCCCGCGTCTTCGAGCTGATCCACTCCTACCGGGTCCGCGGCCATGTCATGGCCGACACCGACCCGCTGGAGTACCGCCAGCGCAAGCACCCCGACCTCGACATCGTCGAGCACGGCCTGACGCTGTGGGACCTGGAGCGCGAGTTCGCCGTCGGCGGCTTCGCCGGCAAGTCGATGATGAAGCTGCGCGACATCCTCGGCGTGCTGCGCGACTCGTACTGCCGCACCACCGGCATCGAGTTCATGCACATCCAGGACCCGAAGCAGCGCAAGTGGATCCAGGACCGGGTGGAGCGCCCGCACTCCAAGCCGGAGCGCGAGGAGCAGCTGCGGATCCTGCGCCGGCTGAACGCCGCGGAGGCCTTCGAAACCTTCCTGCAGACGAAGTACGTCGGGCAGAAGCGGTTCTCCCTGGAGGGCGGCGAGTCCGTCATCCCGCTGCTCGACGCGGTGCTGGACTCGGCCGCCGAGTCCCGGCTCGACGAGGTCGTCATCGGCATGGCCCACCGCGGCCGCCTGAACGTCCTCGCCAACATCGTCGGCAAGTCGTACGCGCAGATCTTCCGCGAGTTCGAGGGCAACCTCGACCCGAAGTCGATGCACGGCTCCGGCGACGTCAAGTACCACCTGGGCGCCGACGGCACCTTCACCGGCCTGGACGGCGAGCAGATCAAGGTCTCGCTGGTCGCCAACCCCTCCCACCTGGAGGCCGTCGACCCGATCCTGGAGGGCGTCTCCCGCGCCAAGCAGGACATCATCAACAAGGGCGGCACCGACTTCACCGTGCTGCCGGTGGCGATCCACGGCGACGCGGCCTTCGCGGGCCAGGGCGTGGTGGCCGAGACCTTGAACATGTCGCAGCTGCGCGGCTACCGCACCGGCGGCACGGTCCACATCGTCATCAACAACCAGGTCGGCTTCACCGCGGCCCCCGAGTCCTCGCGCTCGTCGATGTACGCGACGGACGTGGCCCGCATGATCGAGGCCCCGATCTTCCACGTGAACGGCGACGACCCGGAGGCGGTCGTGCGCGTCGCGCGCCTGGCCTTCGAGTTCCGTCAGGCGTTCAACAAGGACGTGGTGATCGACCTCATCTGCTACCGCCGCCGCGGTCACAACGAGTCGGACAACCCGGCCTTCACCCAGCCGCTGATGTACGACCTGATCGACAAGAAGCGCTCGGTGCGCAAGCTCTACACCGAGTCCCTGATCGGTCGCGGCGACATCACCCTGGAAGAGGCCGAGCAGGCGCTGCAGGACTACCAGGGCCAGCTGGAGAAGGTCTTCACCGAGGTCCGCGAGGCCACCTCGCAGCCGGCCGCCGCGGCCGTCCAGGAGCCGCAGGACGGCTTCCCGGTGGCGGTCCCCACGGCCGTCTCCTCGGAGGTCGTGAAGCGCATCGCCGAGTCCCAGGTCAACATCCCCGACCGCGTCACCGTCCACCCGCGGCTGCTGCCGCAGCTCCAGCGCCGGGCGGCCATGGTCGAGGACGACACGATCGACTGGGGCATGGGCGAGACGCTCGCCGTCGGCTCGCTGCTCCTCGAGGGCACCCCGGTCCGCCTGGCGGGCCAGGACTCGCAGCGCGGCACGTTCGGCCAGCGCCACGCGGTCCTGATCGACCGCGAGACGGGCGAGGACTACACCCCGCTGCTGTATCTGTCGGAGGACCAGGCCCGCCTCAACGTCTACAACTCCCTGCTCTCCGAGTACGCGGCGATGGGCTTCGAGTACGGCTACTCGCTGGCCCGGCCCGACGCGCTGGTGATGTGGGAGGCCCAGTTCGGCGACTTCGTCAACGGCGCGCAGACGGTGGTGGACGAGTTCATCTCGTCGGCGGAGCAGAAGTGGGGTCAGACGAGTGGCGTAGTGCTGCTCCTCCCGCACGGCTACGAGGGCCAGGGCCCGGACCACTCCTCGGCCCGCCCTGAGCGCTTCCTGCAGCTGTGCGCCCAGAACAACATGACGGTCGCCATGCCGACCCTCCCGTCGAACTACTTCCACCTGCTGCGGTGGCAGGTGCACAACCCGCACCACAAGCCGCTGGTCGTCTTCACCCCGAAGTCGATGCTGCGGCTGAAGGCGGCGGCGTCGAAGGCGGACGAGTTCACGAGCGGTCAGTTCCGCCCGGTCATCGGCGACGACTCGGTCGACGCGGCGGCCGTGAAGAAGGTCGTCTTCTGCGCGGGCAAGGTCTACTACGACCTGGACGCCGAGCGGAAGAAGCGCGGGGTGACCGACACGGCGATCATCCGCATCGAGCGGCTGTACCCGCTGCCGGGTGCCGAGCTGCAGGCCGAGATCGCCAAGTACCCGAACGCCGAGAAGTACCTGTGGGCCCAGGAGGAGCCGGCGAACCAGGGTGCCTGGCCGTTCATCGCCCTCAACCTGATCGACCACCTGGACCTGGCGGTCGGCGCGGACGTCCCGCACGGCGAGCGGCTGCGCCGCATCTCCCGCCCGCACGGCTCGTCCCCGGCGGTCGGCTCGGCCAAGCGGCACCAGGCGGAGCAGGAGCAGTTGGTGCGTGAGGTGTTCGAGGCGTAGGCCTCCGGCGGTTCAGCTGATGTGGAAGGGCCCGGCGCCGAGTTCTTGCTCGGTGTCGGGCCCTTCGCCTGCTCGTCGGGGTGGGTTCGGAGCGTGGGCGGGTGCGGGTCGGCTGTGGTTGCTCGCGCCGTTCCTCGCGCCCCCATCGCCTGCCCATCCGGGTGGATTCGGAGCGTGCGCGGGTGCGGGTCTGTTGTGGTTGCTCGCGGCGTTCCTCGCGCCCCCTCGGGGCGCTTCTTCAGCCTAGGTAGGACTCGAAGTCCCAGTAGGGGCGGGTGCGTTGGCGGGCTGAGATGGTGTGGGGGTGCTGGGCGCCCAGGGTGCGTGTCAGTGCGAGCAGGCCGTCCTCCTCCAGTTTCCCGGCCTCCTCCTGCTCCCGGGCTGCCCGGAGGTCGGCGGCGAGGGCCACCTGGCAGGAGAGGGTGAGCGGATGCTCGTCGCCCAGCATCCGGCGGGACCGGCGCAGGGTGTCCCGGCTCAGCTCCGCGGCGTCGGCGATGCGGCCGTTGAAGTTCCGTGCGCTCGCCGCGTTGAGGGCACAGCCCAGGACCCAGGGATGGTCGGCGGTCAGGGTGGCGGTGAGCCCGGCGAGGGCGGCTTCGAACATCGCCAACGCCTCGGCACGTTCACCCGCGGCCTGCATCACCAGGCCGGTGTTGGACAGCATCCCGGTGGTCACGGGGTGGGCGGGTCCGAGCAGCGCGCGGTAACCGGCCTCGGCCTCGTCGATCAGCTCGCGCGCCAGGCCGAGGTCACCGTGTTCCCGCAGGTAGTTGCCGTAGTTCGTGATGAGCGACAGCGTGCGGTAGTGCCCCCGGCCGTGCACCTGGGCCAGCTGTTCGAGCAGGCTGACCATCGCGGGCCCGGTGTCCCGTCCCTGCCCGCCCTCACGGCGCCGGCACATGATCAGCTGGGCCCGGGCCTCCAGCGTCTGCGGATGCTGGGGCCCCAGCACCTGCACATGCAGCCGGAGCACGGGCTCCTGGCGGGCCAGCGCGTCCCGGTAACGGCCGAGCAGACGCAGGTCGTGGGTGACGGCGTTGCCCGAGTTGAGGGTGTTGACGTGCCGGGCGCGCAACACGCTCTCCCGCCGGGACTGGGTCTCCAGGTCCAGCTCGTACGCCTCCGCGTACCTGCCGAGCAGGCGCAGGATGACACCCAGGTTGTGCCGGGCGATCAGGCTGAGTGTCTGGTCCGGCCCGAGGAGCTGGGTGTTGCCTTCGAGCACCTCCTGCTGCAGCCGGTACGCCTCCTGGTAACGCCCCAGCTGCCACAGGCTGCTCGACATGGTGCCCTTGGTGGTCAGCTCGGCCAGCTCGTTGCGCACCGGCGCGGCCTGCAGCTTCTCCAGGATGCCGCGGTCCAGCTCGTGCGCCGCGCGGAAACTGCCGCTGGCCCGCAGGATGTTGCTCTCCTGGGTGGTCAGGTCGAGCATCGACTGCTCCAGCGGGTCCGACGTCGCCGTCCAGGCGTCCCGGATCCGCCGGGCCAGGTCGAGTCCGCTCTTGTACTCACCGCACCGGAAGCAGTAGCGCAGGCAGTTCAGGACGGTCTCCCGGACCCGGGGCCGGGTGCTGGTGAGCGCGCCCGAGGGCTCCAGGTGCGGCAGCAGTTCGGCGTAGCGCGGCCAGTTCCGGCTGTCCATGGGGTTGCCGGGGTCGGCCTCCGCAAGCAGGGTGCGCACGACCCTCTGGTGTTCCGTCCGGGCCTGCTCGCTGACCAGCTTGGAGACGATGTCGTGGACGAGCCGGTGCATATGCACGGACTCCTGGTGCGGGCCCATCTCGACGCCCGCCGGGCCCCGGGTGTCGCGGGTCAGCACCGAGTAGTTGACGAGGGTGTCCAGGGCCCGGGTCCAGGCGGCCAGGTCGGTGGTCATCCAGCGCAGGTCCTCCGGGAGGTCCGCCTGGGGGTAGGCGCGGATCAGGCCCAGCGGGATCCGGCCGGGCGCGAACGACGTGCACAGGCCGAGCACGTCGATGGCCTGCGGCTGGGAGCGGCGCAGCCGGTTGAGCAGTATCGACCAGGAGGTCATGGACGACTGCGGGAAACCCTCGCCGGTGGCGGGTTCGTCGACCGTCGAGAGCTGGCGTTCCCGCACCATGCGCAGGTACTCGGGCACCTCCATGCCGGACTCGCCGAGCCAGGAGGCGGCCTGGACCAGGGGCAGCGGGACATCGCCGAACTCGGCGGCGACCTCGTCGGCCTCGGCCGCGGTGATGTGCGTGGCACGACGCATCAGATAGCCGGTCGACTCGGCGCGGAGGAAGGTGGGGATCTCCAGGATGTCGGTGTGCTCCATCCAGCCCCGGTTGCGGGAGGTGATCAGGACATGCCCGGGACCCTGGGGGAGCAGGGTGCTGATGCCGTCGGTGTCGTCCCAGCCGTCGAAGATCACCAGCCAGTTGGTGTGCGGTTCGCCGCGCCGCAGGGCGTCGCGGACGGCCCGGATGCGTTCGCCCGGCTCGCCGCCGATGGGGAGGCTCAGCTCCACGGCGAGTTCACCGAGACGGTCACGCTGGACGTTGCGGTCGTCCGAGTTGACCCACCACACGACGTCGTAGTCGGTGCTGAACCGGTGCGCGTACTCGACGGCGAGCTGGGTCTTCCCGATGCCCGACATGCCCAGCAGGGTGCAGGCGGCGGCACCGCGCTCGGCGTCGGCCAGCCGCTGGTGCATGCCGTTCAGCAGGTCGTCGCGGCCGGTGAAGCGCGGGTTGCGGCGTGGCACCTCGCCCCAGATCTCGGAGCGTGTGTCGGGGTAGCGGACCCGGGTCGCCGTGGCCCGCGGCACCCGTTTGCGCTCCAGGCCCAGGCGGCCGAGCAGCCGTTCCTCGGCGCTCTCCGCGCTCAGCCCCCACAGGCTCGCGGGTTCGAGGACGGCCGTGGCCGGGAGCAGCGGCCGGTTGGTGAGGTTGACCGCGGCGAAGCGGTCGGCGTGCGCGGCGACGAACCCGCGCAGGACGTCGTTCCACTCCCCCGCGGGCCGTGGCCCGAGTTCGAAGAACCAGTCGTTGAGGACGAGCAGGATGCGTCCGCTGGACAGCAGCAGGTCCGCGAGGGAGTCCTCGAGCGGGACCTCGCGCGGCGGGTCCCAGCGCTGCAGGGTGGCCCGGTGGCCGTGGCCCTCCAGGCACTGTGCGATCCATGTCGCCCAAGAGCGGTGATAGCCGGGAAAGACCACCAGGAAGTGCTCGGGCGACGGCGTACCGTCTCCGCCCGAACGCCGCTGTACCGCCATCGTCGCTCCCTGTTCCAGCGTCTGCCGCGCTGCCGCGCGCCCACCTGCATAGCGTGACGCAATCTTATGCCTACGGAGTGTTATCGGAGGCTTCTGGCCGCTCTGCCGAGGTTCGCGTGGTGTCGGCCCATCCCCCGAACGAACTCCCTTCCCACCATGGTCAGTTCATCGGATTCACCGAGCGCGGACAAGGCTTCTCCGACCTGATCACGGTAGATTTCCAGCCGCAGCCCGGCCCGCCGCCGCCAGCCGGCGGGAACGGACGCACCGTCCCCGGCCCGCCACCAGAGGTCGACCAGCGCGAGATGCGCGTAGGCGCCCTGCAGCACGCCCATGACCGGGCGGGGATCGGGGCGCCAGCCGACGCGGTGCAGCGTGCCGGCGCCGGGTACGCACAGCGGCGCGAGGTCGTGGAGTGCGGCCAGCTTGGTGTGCTGGGTCTCGTGCACCAGGGATTCCGCGAGTTCCCCGCCGTCCCCGGGAAGCTGGGCCAGCACGGCACCCGGTGCGGCCCGCGCGGTGGCGCTGAGCGGAGCGCCGCCGACCCGTCGCCCGGGCGCCAGCGGGACCACGGCCCGCAGCACCGTCCCGATCTCCGCGATCCGGCCGGGATCGACCGCCGCCAGCAGCGCATGCGCCTCGTTCCAGCGCCGTGCCCACAGCCGCCAGCCGGACTCCGGGCGCCCGGCCGCGGGCAGGGCGGCGGGGCCGACCCCGTGCGGCGGGACCCGGTAGGGGTCAAGGTCGTCCAGGACGACACCGCTGCCCGGGAGTGTGCGCAGGGCGGACCAGCCGGGCCCGCCGCCGATACGGGTCGTGCCCTCCTCGGGCCGGGCGGCGGTGCGCAGCAGGGCCGGGCCCTGGTGGCCCGTCGGGTCCGCCATCCGCACGGTCCCGGCACGGCTCGTCAGCCGTAGCTCTCCGGAGGAGCGGTGCAGCGTGCCGAGGCCGGGCAGCGCCAGCACCCCGGTCGGCAGCGTCCACGTGCCCACGACCGGGCGGCCGGCCCGGATCGCGGCGGCGAGGGCCACCCCGCCGAAGTGCGCCAGGTGCCGTTCCAGGGCGGGCCCGTCGGGCGAGGCGAGCGCCTCGGCCAGCCAGGCGCCCGTCATCGGGTAGTCGAGCACGTCACGCACCGCGGACGGGTCGGCCCGCTCCGTGCTCTCCAGCAGGGCCCAGTCGCGTTCGAACCGCCGCCGGGCCGCCGGGTCGAGTCCGCCGCCCAGCCGTTCCAGCCGTACCAGGAGGGACTTCAGGAACAGCAGTCGACGCGCGTGGAGTCCGGCACGCAGTGCCGCGTTGCCCGTGGGTACGGGACGGGTGCTCGCGAGCACCCTGGCGATCTCCGACGAGACGGGCGCCAGGGTCATTCCCGGTTCTCCTCGCCGGGGACGTGCTCGGCGGATGCGACCGGAAACATGCTCTCCGGGCCGTCTTCGGTCCAGGGGGGTTCGTCCCCGCCGGAGTACCAGGCCTCCGTCAGTTCGTGCGGGCTGCGGAGCACCCGCGCCACCGCCAGGCTCAGCCCCGGATCGGCCATGGCGCGCAGTGTTCGCAGGTCGACGTCGGTGAGGTCCGGCAGGAGCGCGGTCGGTGCGACCTCGTCGCCGGGACCGATCGCCCCGTTCCTCTGCTCCCCCACCCTCGGCTCCTCCCTGCCTACGCCCGCCCCGCACAGCCGCACTGGCTGCCCACTTCTTCCCGACAGGCCGGGGGCAGAAACCCGAATCCGATCAACTTCGGTCGCGGTCGGTCAAGTTCGTCCATTCTGCCGTCCATGGCCACCACGGCGGCGCCACCGCGTGCCACCGTTCCTCCGGCGTGCGCCCGGCCCCGGACCGCGCCTCTTCCTCTTCCAGCCGCCGCGTCAGTTCCACGTCCGCCCAGTCGACCTCCCGCAGCGCCCCCACCAGCCGCTGCCACTGGTCCCGGGCCGCCCGGTACGCCGTTCGGGCCGCGCGGGGCCGGTCCATCAGGGCGAGCACGGAGCCCGAGCCGTGCCGCGCCCGCGCCGCGGTCACCGAGCCGGGGTCGGCCCCGTGCGCGGCCAGCGCCTCGCGCTCGGCGTTCTCGTACGCCTGGAGGGCGTCCACCAGGACCGGCGCCCCGGCCCGGTACCAGCCTTCGAGCCGGACCCGGCCGAGCTGCAGCCACGCCTCGGCCCGTACCGCGGCGTCGGCCGCCGCCCGTACCGCCTGCCCCAGCAGATGCCGGCTCTCGAACAGGTCGGGCAGGAAACCGAGATGGCGGAACCGCTGGGCGAGCGCGCTGCCCACCAGGCCCTGGAGCCGGCCGCGCTGGGCCGACCGCGCGGGCAGCGACTTCAGCGCCTCGCGCAGCACGTTCTCGGCCCGGTCCACGACCTGCGCGCCGTCCCGCGCCGACGCGCGCCGCAGCAGCGACTCGCCCCAGGCGGTGAGGAGTTCACAGCGCCGGTCGCTGTAGGGCGGCGCCAGCATGACGGCCGTCTCGTACGCCTCGTCCGCCTCGGGTGCCTCGCCCGCCGCGTCGTGGAACGCGGCCCGCGCGGCGAGGCAGGGCAGCCTCAGGTCCGGGTCCTCGCCCGCGGCCCGCTCGGCCGCCAGCAGGGCGGCACGGGTCTCGGTGTCCCCGGCTCCCGCGGCCCCGAGCGCCCGGGCCAGATCGAGCAGCGCCGGGCTGCGCACCGCCACGGCCGCCTGTTCGGTCTCCAGCAGCGCGCACGCCTCGCGCAGGTCCGGTACGGCGGCCCCGGGGCGGCCCAGATCCAGCAGCAGGCGCCCGCGCAGCAACAGCCGGGCCCGGTGGGCGGTGACGGAGGCGGGCGCCCGGCCGTCCGGCTCCCGCGGCCCGCCCTGCCGCACCGACTCGGCCCACGCCCGCGCGCCGGCCGCGACACCGGGCCAGGGCGCATGCCGCGGATCCAGCACCGCCGCTGCCGCCGACAGCTGCTCCGACTCCCCCGTCAGCTTCCACAGCTCCCGTCGGCACGCGGCCAGTTCGAGGGCCGCCTCCGCCCGCTCGGTGCCGTCCGCCGGTGCCACCGCGTGCGCCGCGGCCAGGTCGTCGACGGCGTCCCGCAGCAGCCGGGCGCGCCCGCCGGCCGCGCGCACCGCCGCCGTACCGGCCTCGGCCCGCAGGATCCTGCCGAGGACCAGCCGGGCCCGTACGGCGTCGGCGGGGTCCTGCGCGGCCGGGCCACCGGGCGGGCCCACCGCGGCCTCGGCCTGTTCCCGCGCGCGGCGCAGCGTCTCCGGGTCGGCCAGCTGCCGCCACTGGCGCAGCAGCCGTTCCGCCTCGGCCAGCGGCTCGGGGGTCACCAGGTCGGGCAGGTAGAAGCGCAGCACGCGGGCCGGGATGCGGGCGAACAGTTCGGCCTCGACGCTGCCCTCGGCATCCTGCGCCCCGCCGCCGTCGGTGAAGCGGGCGGTGCCGGCGGCCGGGTCGCGGTCGGCGAGCCGGGCGGCGGCGAGCGCGGCGAAGTTGCGGGTGCCCTTGCCGAAGTGCCGTTCCACATAGGCGGAGCAGTGCTTGAGTACGAGTCCGGCGGTGTCCTGGTCGAGGGAGGCGAGCAGCAGCTCCTGGAGCCTGCCGGGATAGGCGAAGCAGGGCTGTTCCTCGGTGCCGGGCAGTTGCCTGAGCAGGCCGCCGAGCAGTACTTCGGCGAGTTCCATGGGGCCGGTGTCCGGGAGCATGGCGCGCTGGACCAGCTGCATCACGGGCAGGGTGAGCGGGGCCGCCGCCAGGTAGACGGCGAGGCGCAGCGCGCCGGGTGAGGCGGCGGCGCGGAAGGCGCGCAGGATCTCGTCGTCGCTGCGCGGGGTGGCGCTGCCCGGCGCCGCTGGGGCGGCGGGGGTGGTCAGCGCGGCCCAGGCGGGTTCGCTGGTCGGGCCGGTGCCGGACAGGAGGCGGGCCCAGGCCGCGAACGCCTCCGGCGTCGGCTGGAGCACGGGCACCGGCCGGGCGTCGGCGGCCGGTCCGTCCCAGGGTTCCTCGTCCGGTACGAAGCCGATCCGGGCGCCCAGTCCGCCGGAGCGGACCAGCCGGCCCGGTTCGGCGGGGAACGCGGTGCGGCCCCACAGGCGGGGCGGCAGCGGCTGTACGACGGCCAGCGGCGCGCTGCGCGGCCAGGCGTGCAGGAGCCGCTGCGCGGTGCCGTTCTGCCACAGCGGTCCCACGCAGTCGCTGATCACGAGGGTGAGGCGGCGGCCGGTGGGGTCGTGCAGCTCGTCGGCCCTGCGCAGCCGGGTGTGCGCGCCGGGTCCCGCGGTGGTGCCGACCAGGGGCGTGCCGGAGTCGTCGCCGTACAGGTGGTGGACGCGGACGGAGGCGAAGGCGCCGGACTGCTGGCAGGCCTGGCGCAGTTCCTCGACGAGCTGTCCCCACACGGCCATGGCGGGGCCGGTGTCCATGAGCAGTTGGACGTCGCAGCGGTGGCGGCGGCCGGGCCGGGTCACGGGCAGCAGTACGCCGCTCGCGGCGGCGCGGTCGGCGGTGGCCTCCTCGTCGACCTCCTCGTCCCGTGGGGTGTCGGTGGCGAACCGGTAGCGGCCGAGCGCGCGCAGCGCCTTCTCCAGGCCGAGCAGTCCGGGCAGGGCGCCGGCGGCGGGGGCGCGGACCGGGAAGACGGAGTGGGTGGCATCGGTGTGGCCGTGCGGGGCGGCGCCGGCGGTGTGCAGGGGTACGGGGGCGGAGGGTACGTCCGGGGCGGGCCGCGCCGGAGTCTCGGGGGCGTCCGGCCGGGTCGCGGGCTGCGGGCCGGGGCCGGGCGGATGCTGGGCCGGGGTGAACGGGGCGGGGTCGGGGGCCGGGGGCGCGTCACGGGGCAGGACCCCGCCGAGCCGCTGGGCCAGCCAGACGGCGTCGGCGACGTCCTCCGCGGTGAGGTCGAGCCCGTCTCGGCGCAGCCTGCCGATCAGCTCGTCCAGACGCATGCCGCGCATCCGGCCATCACCTCGTACGGTCGAGTGGCTGCATGAGCATGTCCGCGATCCGCTCCCGGGTGAGGCGTTCCGCGCGCGGGGCGTGCTGGGTGAGGAAGAGGGCGTTCAGGAGCTGGTCCGCGGCGACCACCTCGCCCGGTTCGCGGTCCAGGAACCGGGCGATCAGATCGCGGCCCGCGGTCACGCTCTCCTCGCCGAGGTGCGCCTCCACCATGGCGGTGAGCTGCTCCTCGCCGGGCGGCTCCAGTTCGAGCTGGATGCAGCGGCGCAGCAGGGGCGCCGGGAAGTCGCGCTCGCCGTTGGAGGTCAGGACGATCACCGGGAAGGCGGTGCAGGCGACGCGTCCGCCGTGCACGGACACCCGCTCGCCGTCGTGGGTGAGCACCTCGACGACGGGCTCGCGGTCCGCGAGCCGCTCCAGTTCGGGGATCGCGAACTCGCCCTCCTCCAGGGTGTTCAGGAGGTCGTTGGGCAGGTCGAGGTCGCTCTTGTCCAGTTCGTCGATGAGCAGGACGCGGGGCTCCGCGGCGGGGAGCAGGGCGGTGCCGAGCGGGCCGAGGCGGAGGTACGAGCCGATGCCGGAGGCCGCCGCCGCGGCCCCTTCGGCACCCTGGGCGCGTTCCAGCTGGACGTCCTGGAGGCGGCCGATCGCGTCGTACCGGTACAGGCCGTCGTGGAGCGTGGTGCGGCTGACGATCGGCCAGCGCAGCACCGTGCCGAGGCCGAGTTCGTGGGCGACCGCGTAGGCGAGGGTGGACTTGCCGGTGCCCGGGTTGCCGGTGACGAGGAGCGGGCGGCGCAGGTAGAGCGCGGCGTTGACGGCGTCGACCTCGGCGGGCCGGGGGGCGTAGTTCTCGACCAGGCGGCGGCGCACGCCGAGCCGGCGGGCGCTGCTGGAGTCCTCCGGGCCGGACTCCGCCCCGTCCTGGTCGGCCGCGAAGTCACGCCAGGGCGGCGGCTCGGGCAACCGCCGTACTCCGTCGTGCGGCTGACCCACTCCGCGGTAGATCCGCCAGTCGTT
This sequence comes from Streptomyces shenzhenensis, assembly GCF_003688995.1. Classification (GTDB taxonomy): domain Bacteria; phylum Actinomycetota; class Actinomycetes; order Streptomycetales; family Streptomycetaceae; genus Streptomyces; species Streptomyces shenzhenensis_A. The sequence goes on from NZ_PENI01000001.1 coordinate 62,844, forward strand.
CACCATGGGCTCCTCCCGGCTCCGGTGATCAGGCTGCGGGCCCGGCCGTTCGACGTATGACGTTACCGCCGGACGGCCGTGCCTGCCGAGCTTCGGGGGCGCCCGGTGTCGATTCCCGGTCCGTGAACGCCCTTGTGATGCGGGTGGGTTGACGGGGTGTCCGATGGAGCGGTCAGCCGCCGGGTGCGGCCAGGGGTGGCGGTCGCATGGCCTCCGTTCCGTACGGGGTGCGGTCCGGCGGGTCGAACAGCACGGCGAGCTTGCCGCGCAGTCCCTGGGCGTGCACGGTGTCCGGGTCGGCGAGCCGGATGCGCAGGTCACGGACCGGGCCGTGCAGCCCGTCCGCCCGTTCGGCCAGCCCCAGCAGACCGGCCGCCTGCCGGTGGAAGGCCCGGCACTCCTCGTGGTCGTGCCGGTCCCGGCGCCACAGCACCACGGAGTGGCCGGCCATGAGTGCGTACTTCATGGCCACCTGGCCCTCGCCGCTGCCGACCGGGCCGCAGTAGACCGGTACACAGCCGTTGTCCAGCGCGGACAGCCGGCCGTAGACGGCGTACTCGCCCTCGGTGCGGCCGCCGGGCGCATGGCCGTCGGCCGGTGCCTCGCCACGCAGCGGCTGGTGGGAGAGCGGGCCGCGGGCCGTGCCCCGCCACCGTTTGAGCCACTCCGGCGAGGGCTTCCTGGCATTGCGCCGGGCGTCACGGATGACGACGGTCCGGCGCAGCCCGAGCGGCATGGCGCGCTCGTCGGGATCGCCGGGATCGTCTTCGGTCTCGCCCGCGGGGGCGAGGCCCCAGTCGTCCACGGGCAGGTCGAACAGGCGGCGCGGCAGGAACACCTCGACCGCGGCCAGGTGTTCGCCGTGGTCGCCCTGGCTGAGCGCGCGGGCCAGCGGTTCGCGCAGGGTGGCGGACAGCTCGTCGGCGCGCACGCCGCGGTCGTCGCCGGCCACGGGCGTGACGTCCTCACCGTCGTAGACGAGCTGGACGCTCCAGGGGTAGCGGTCGCCGTACATCGGTTCGCCGACCTTGACGAGGACGTCGGTGCGGCCGGCGGCCGGCTCCGCGTGGTGCGCGGCGGCCGGGTCGAGGAGGCCGTCGAGGATGCCGTGGATGGCCTCGCCGACCGCCCAGTACTCGTGCCGGTCGGCCTGTTCGGTGATCCAGTCGGCGAAGGCGCACAGCCGTTCCGGGGCCACCTCGTCCGGGCGTTCCTGGACGGTGTGCCGGGCCACCCGCGCCGCGTACAGCAGGACGGCGTCGAGGTCGACCAGGGCTCCGCCTGCGGCGTGCCCCGGTGCGCGCAGTCCGTGCAGCAGTCCTGCGCCCTCGCGCCAGCTGCGCGGCTCGTGGACGATCAGGGAACGGTGCCGGCTGTTCAGCACCCGCGCCCTGACCTCCTCCACGAGGTGGACGACCTCGCCGGGCCCGGCGGGCGGCGGGAGGTGCGCGAGGTGGCCGTAGAGCCGGGCCCGCAGCTCGGGGGTGATCCCGGAGCCCTCGTAGCCGGGCAGGCCGGTCTGCGCCGCGGTCCAGTGCGCGTACTCCGCCGGGTCGTCGAGGAGGGCGAGATGGTGCAGATCGTGGGCGCGCAGGACCTCGTGCACCAGCACGCCGCCGCGTACGTCCAGCAGCTCGCGCAGCGCGGTGATCGGGACGGCGGCGCCCTCGTCCCGGCCGCGGCCCTTGATCATGCCGATGACCGCGCCGTAGCGCCGGTCGATCACGGGCCCGCCGGACAGTCCCTCGAACGGCAGGGTGCCGTTGATCAGCAGCGCCCGGCCGTCCGATCCTGCCGCCTCGCCGACGCCGTGCCGCACGCCCAGTTCGCCGGTCCTGCGGGACCAGCCGTGCAGGCCGATCGGGGCCGGGGTGCTGGGCGCCCGGTCGCTCAGCCACAGGCACCGCGCGTCCTCGGCGTCCGGCACCCGGACGAGCGCGATGTCCGGCAGCCGCCAGCGGTCGCCCGCCGTGTCGGGGTTCTCGGGGCGCGGTTCGGCGAGCACCACCGCGCCGGTCGCGGTCCGCTCCCGCCGGGTGCCCACGGCGGTACGGCCCTCCCAGGAGACGCCCACGACGTTCTCGCCCCGCCACACCGCAGCTCCCCCCTTCCCGACGACATGAGCGCAGGTCAGCAGCCAGCCCGGGGCTATGAAGAAGCCCGATCCCCAGTAGTCGTCACGGTCGGTTGCATACCCGTCGCCCGGTGCGCCGATGCGTGCGAGCGAGGGGCGCACCATCTCGTCGAAGGCGCTCATTCCGCGTCGGAGGCCGGGGATCCGGTCGCCGCGCCGGCGCGCGGGTCCGCCGCCGGGCCGGTCCCGCGCCCGTCCCCCGCCGGTTCGGTCCAGGTCAGGGACACGGTCAGGGACGAGGTGCCGCCGCCCTCGGCGATGGCGCTCACGATCTTGCCGGACTGCGCCGTCAGTTCGATTCCGAAGCTGACGGACACCTCGACGGGCGAGGTCGTGTCCAGACCGGCGCGCAGGGAGCGCACGACGCCCCCGACCGTGCCGGCCAGTCCCCCTGCCATGTCGACGATCCGGCCCCCGAACCCGGTGTCCCGGTACCCGTCGTCCTGCGCGGCGTCGTCCGCCGCGCCGATCCTGGCCCAGACGACGGTTCCGTCGTCGAGCCGTATGCGTTCGATTCCTCCGCCCACGTCGCCCCCGTTCGCGTGATGGGAGGAGAAGGCTAACTCCCGGCGAGGACGAGTGGGAGGGGCAACGATCCCTCGGGCGTGCCGAACGGCCGTGTCAGAACCGCCCGTTGGGGGCGACGGGCTATTCGTCCTCGTCGTCCTCGTCGTCGAGCCGGGCCAGCCAGGTCGCCAGCCGTTCGACTGGGACCTCGAAGTCCGGGTTGAGGTCCACGAACGTACGCAACTGCTCGGCAAGCCACTCGAAGGTGACCTCTTCCTCGCCGCGCCGCTTCTCCAGTTCCTCGATGCCGCGGTCGGTGAAGTACATGGGGACGTCTCTCCTGCGAATCTGTGTGCACTCGGCTTCTGCGGACAGCCTATGCAACCGCCGGGACTACAGATCCCCGAACGGCCTTCCGGCCAGGATTGCCGACGCCCCAAGGTCACGCACCCGACCTTCCGTGCAGCCACACCCAGCGGTGCACGTCACCCCACCCGGGCCCCACAGCCACCGCACGCCATCCCGGGCCACCGCAACCGACGTCCCAGATCACGCACTCCGCCTTCCGGGCCGCCCGCCACACCCAGCCGCGCGGGGCACCCCACCCGGCGCTCACAGACACCGCACCCCATCGCGGGGCAACGCAACCGACGTCCCAGGTCGCGCACTCAGCCTTCCGGGCCGCCGCATCAGGTCACGCGGGGCGCCTCACCCGGCACCCGGCCTCCGCACCCCATCACGCGGGGCACCGCAACCGGCCCCCGCAAGACCGTGCCCAGTCACCCGGGGCGCCCCCACCAGGCCTCCACGAACACCGCACCCGGCCTCCCGAGCCACCGCACCCACTCGCCCCGGTCACCACACCCAGCCGCACGCGTCACCCCACCCGCACCCCGTCCCGGGCCACCGCAACCGGCGTCCCAGGTCGCGCACTCCTCCTCCGGGCCGCCGCATCAGGTCACGCGGGGCGCCCCACCCGGCCCCCGCAGAACCGCGCCCAGTCACCCCAGGCGCCCCACCATGCCTCCACGAACACCGCACCCGGCCTCCCGAGCCACCGCACCCACTCGCCCCGGTCGCGCGCGTCACCCGACCCGCACCGCATCCCGGGCCGGCGCAACCGGTCGTCCAGGGCGCCGCGCCCCGTCGCGCCGGCCCGAGCGCTCCGTGCGCCAAGAGCGACGCCCCCGCAGCCGGGCCCGGACCTCCACTGACGGGTGTCTTGACTTTCCGTGACCGCGATATATCGTGTTTTACGGAAGACGCGATATGGCGCGTCGCGTCCGCGTCAAGGAGGTCAGCACCATGTCCGAGTGGTCCGTCACAGAGCCGAGGAAGCTCACCTTCGACGACCCCGTGCGCGATCTGCACGTGCGCATCGTCAACGGAACAGTCAACGTCGTGGGCACGGACGAGGGTTCCGCCCGGCTGCAGGTCTCGGAGATAGAGGGCCCGCCCCTGGTGGTCACCCAGGAGGGCGGCACCCTCACGGTGGCGTACGAGGACCTGCCCTGGAAGGGCTTCCTCAAGTGGCTGGACCGCAAGGGCTGGCGGCGCAGCGCGGTCGTCTCGCTCGCGGTCCCCGCGGACACCCGCGTGGAGGTGGGCGTGGTCGGCGCCGGCGCCGTGGTCTCGGGGATCCGCGGCGCCTCGGTGGTCAAGGGCGTCACCGGTGACACGACGCTCGTCGCCCTCTCCGGCCCGGTCCGGGCGGACACGGTCTCCGGCAGCCTGGAGGCCCAGGCCGTCACCGGCGATCTGCGCTTCAACTCCGTCTCGGGCGATCTGACCGTCGTCGAGGGCGCGGGCTCCTCGGTGCGTGCCGAATCCGTCAGCGGATCCATGATCGTCGACCTCGATCCGGACGGTCCGACCGATATCCGACTGACCAGCGTCTCCGGTGAGATCGCCATCCGGCTGCCGCACCCGGCGGACGCGGAGGTGGAGGCGAACACGGCGAGCGGCACGATCTCCAACGCCTTCGACGATCTGCGGGTGCACGGCCAGTGGGGCGCCCACAAGATCACCGGCCGCCTCGGCGCGGGCAACGGCACACTCCGGGCCACCACGGTCTCCGGTTCCATCGCCCTGCTGCGCCGCCCGCAGAAGGAGGACGAGGACACCGCCTGGGACGCCACGGAGCCGGATCCGGCCGCGTCCCGGCACCCGTCGGGGGACAATTCCGCTTCCGGCCCGGCAGCCGACGCGACGAGCGCCACGGCCGACGGCACGACCGACAAGAAGGTGCTCTGACATGCCCCCCGTCTTCGCCCACGGCCGCCTCCGCCTCTACCTGCTCAAGCTGCTCGATGAGGCCCCGCGCCACGGCTACGAGGTGATCCGCCTCCTCGAAGAGCGCTTCCAGGGGCTGTACGCCCCGTCGGCGGGCACCGTCTACCCCCGGCTGGCCAAGCTGGAGGCCGAGGGCCTGGTCACGCACACCACCGAGGGCGGCCGCAAGGTGTACGCCATCACGGACGCGGGCCGCGCCGAACTGGCCGACCGCAGCGGGGAACTGGCCGACCTGGAGCTGGAGATCCGCGAGTCGGTCGCGGAACTCGCCGCCGAGATCCGGGCCGATGTGCGCGGCGCGGCGGGCGACCTGCGGCGCGAGATGCGGGCCGCCGCCTCCGAGGCCCGGCGCGGCACCGGCACCCGCGCCACGGAGCAGGGCCCCTTCGGGGAGTACGGCGAGGTCGGCGACAAGGAGTCCTGGCGCGTCGCCAAGGAGGAGATGCGCCGGGTCAAGCAGGAGTGGAAGGAGCAGGCCCGCCGGGCCAAGGACGAGAGCCGCAGGGCCCGCGAGGAGGCCCAGCGGGCGCGGCGCCAGGCCCAGGAGGCCCAGACGCGGGCGCGGGCGCAGGCACAGGAGGAGATGCAGCGGATCGCCCGCCGGGTCCAGGAGCATGTGCAGGACCACTTCACGCGCGGCGACTGGCCCACAGGGGTGCGCGAGGGCCTGAGCGAACTCGCCAAGGAGTTCGGCGAGTTCGGCAAGGACTTCGGGAAGGAGTTCGGCAAGGACTTCGGTTTCGGCCGCGGCGGCGCGGAAGCGGGGGCCGATGAGGGGCCGAAGGCGGGGACCCACAAGGCCGCGCCCGCTCCGGAGTACGGGCAGACACCGGAGGACTTCCCGGCCGGCTACGAACCGGCCTGGGCCCACGAGGACACCAGTGGCGATCCGGCCCGTGACCTGGACCGCCTCCTCGACCGCTTCCGGGACGACATCCGGGACGCGGCCCGCGACCACGGCGTCACGGCCGACCAGTTGCGGGACGCGCGCCGCCATCTGTCGACGGCGGCGGCCCACATCGGGGTGATACTCCGCCTGCCCCGGCCCTGACCGCCCGGCACCCCGGGCCGCACTCCCCCGCGCCCGGCACCCGTATCGGCACGGGCGCGGGGAAGCCCGGTCAGGACGCCTTCGCCGCTCCGCCGCCGTACAGCACCCGGGTGACGGACTCGTATGTCACACCGTGATCGGCGAGGATCTCGGCGGGTACACCGGGGCAGACGGTCAGCGCGAGGAGGATGTGCTCGTCGCCGATGTGCCGGTCACGGCGGCCGATGGCGGTGCGCAGCGCCCGTTCGAGGACGTCCTTGGCACCCCGGCTGAAGGGGCGGTGGCCCGACCACCAGCCTCTGCCCCTGCGGTCGCCGGACATCGCCCCGACGCCGTGCGTCTCCTCGACCCGGTGGACGATCGCGGAGACGTCGATGCCCAGCCCGGCGAGTGCGTCCTCGTCCGCCCGGGTCAGACCGCCCCGCCGCCGTGCCTCGCCGAGAGCCCCGCGCACGGACTCCTTGCGGTCGGCGAGGCCCAGCGCGGCCAGCGCGAAGGAGGCGCGGCTCGCCTCGCGGTCGAGCAGCGCGAGGAGCATATGGCCGGTGTCGATGGCCCGCGCGCCCTCGCGTTCGCCGTGCTCCACCGCGCCGCGCATCACGTCGCGGGCGTGCCTCGTGAACCGTTCGAACATCACTGCCTCCCGTACTTCTTGTGCACGGCCTGTCTGCTGACGCCGAGTTCGGTGGCGATCTCCTGCCACGACCAGCCCTGGTTGCGGGCGTTGCGCACCTGTACGGCCTCCAGCTGCTCCAGCAGCCTGCGCAGGGCGACTACGGCCCGCAGCCCGATCCGCGGGTCGCGGTCGCCTGCGCGCTCGGCGAGATTGGTTGCCTCGGTCATGATGTCAACCTACGTTGACACGGGAAGCTTGTCAACCTTGGTTGACATAAGGCAACGGCCGACCCGGGAGCCGGGTCGGCCGTCGGTACGGCGGGGGCGCCGCGGTCAGCCGTTGGTGAGCACGATCTTGCCGAACTGGCCGCCGGACTCCAGCCGTTCGAAGCCCTCGCGGGCGCGGTCCAGCGGCAGCACCTCGTCGATGACGGGGCGTACGCCGGTGGCGGCACAGAAGGAGAGCAGGTCCTCCAGCTCCTCCTTGGTGCCCATGGTCGAGCCGACGACCTTCAGCTCCAGGAAGAAGATCCGGGTCAGCTCGGCGTGGGACGGCCGGTCGCCACTGGTGGCACCGGAGATGACGATCGTGCCGCCGGGCCGCAGGGACTTCACCGAGTGGGACCAGGTGGCGGCGCCGACGGTCTCGATGACGGCGTCCACCCGCTGCGGCAGCCGCGCCCCCGGCTCCACCGCCTCGACGGCACCGAGCTCCAGGGCCCGCTTGCGCTTCGCCTCGTCACGGCTGGTGGCGAGGACGCGCAGCCCGGCCGCCTTGCCGAGCACGATCGCGGCCGTGGCCACGCCGCCGCCCGCGCCCTGCACGAGCACCGAGTCGCCCGGCCGCACCCCGGCATTGGTGAAGAGCATGCGGTACGCCGTCAGCCAGGCCGTGGGCAGGCAGGCGGCCTCCTCGAAGGACAGTTCCTTGGGCTTCGGCAGGATGTTCCAGGTGGGCACGGCGACCTGCTCGGCGAAGGTGCCCTGGTAGCGCTCGGTGAGGATGGAGCGGGGTTCCTTGGGGCCGACGCCGTGGCCGGTCTGGCCGATGACGGAGTGCAGGACGACCTCGTTGCCGTCCTCGTCGACGCCGGCGGCGTCGCAGCCGAGGATCATCGGCAGCCGGTCCTCCGGGAGGCCGATGCCCCGAAGGGACCAAAGGTCGTGATGGTTGAGGGAGGCGGCCCGGACGTCGACGGTGCTCCAGCCGGGGCGGGCCTCGGGGGCCGGGCGCTCCCCCGACTCAAGGCCGGAGAGCGGCTGGTCGCGGTCGATTCGGGTGGCGTAGACAGCGAACATGGGCTCGACGATAGGTTCCCCGGTCCACCGACGGAACCAGGCATGCCTGTGACACACGCCTTCTTGTGCACCGAGCACGGGACCAGAAGCCGCCGGCCCCTGGACCGCCCCAGCGGGCCCGGACGTCGACCACCCACACGGTAGCCCTGCCGAACCGCGCCCGACACCACCCCGCCGGAGACAGGCCCACCCATACGGCCCCACCGAGACAGAGCCACCACTCAGGCCAACCCTGGCGGCGAGCCCCGACTCAGCCCCACCGAGGTGGCCCCACCGGCGCGGGCTCAGCAAGGCGAACACCGGCACGGTCCCCGTGAACTCACCGCCGCAGGCCGCCCGCCGGGGCGAGCCCAGACGCAGGCCCAGCTGTGGCCCCACCGACAGCGACTCGCCGGGTTACCCCACCACCGGCGCGGGCCCAGCAAGGCGGACACCGACACAGGCCCCGTGAACTCACCGCCGCAGGCCGCCCACCGGCACAAGCCCAACGTCAGCACGGGCCCACCACTCAGACCAACCCCCGGGGCGCGCCCCGACACAGGCCCACCGATCCGGGCCCACCGCGGCGGCACCACTGGTGCGGGCCCGGCGGGGGAGCCGCCGGCACGGGCCCGCGAACTCACCGCCGCAGACCGCCCACCGGCACAAGCCCACCACTCAGGCCAACCCCCGGGGCGGGCCCCGACACAAGCCCACCGATCCGGGCTCACCGAGGCGGCACCACTGGTGCGGGCCCAGCGGGGGAGCCGCCGGCACGGGCCCGTGAACTCACCGCCGCAGGCCGCCCACCGACACAAGCCCGCCAAGCCAGACCCACTGATACGGACTTCACCGGGCGAGCCCCCACCACCAGCACCACCCCACCGGCGCAGGCCCAGCGAGGCAGACGCCGACACGGGCCCACGGACCCACCGGGGCAGACCCACTCAGCGGTCCCACCACCGGCACAAGCCCACCGAAGCGAGCCCACTCAGGCTCACCGAGGTGGGCTCACGGTGTGCCACCGGCGTCGGCTCACCGGCGGGCGACGCCCTCGGTGCGGGCCGCTGCGGCCACCGCTGCCGTCACCGCGGGAGCGACCCGCTCGTCGAACGGCGAGGGGATGACGTAGTCGGCGGCGAGATCGTCGCCGACCACCGCGGCCAGCGCCTCCGCCGCCGCGAGCTTCATCCCCTCGGTGATCCGGGAGGCCCGCACCTGCAGCGCGCCCGCGAAGATGCCGGGGAACGCCAGCACGTTGTTGATCTGGTTCGGGAAGTCCGACCGGCCGGTCGCGACGACCGCCGCGTACTTGCGGGCGACGTCCGGGTGCACCTCGGGGTCCGGGTTGGCCATGGCGAACACGAAGGCTCCCTCCGCCATGGAGGCCACCGCGGCCTCCGGGACCGTACCGCCGGAGACGCCGATGAAGACGTCCGCGCCGGCCAGCGCGTCCTCCAGCGAACCCGTGATGCCCGCCCTGTTGGTGAACCCGGCCAGCTCCCGCTTGACCGGCGTCAGGTCGTCCCGGTCGGCCGACACGACGCCCTTGCGGTCGGCCACCGCGACGTCCCCGATCCCGGCCCGGACCAGCATCCTGGCGATGGCGACACCGGCCGCCCCGGCGCCCGAGATGACGGCCCGCAGATCGCCGACGGCCCGCCCGCTCAGCCGCGCCGCGTTACGCAGCGCGGCCAGCGTCACGACCGCCGTCCCGTGCTGGTCGTCGTGGAAGACGGGGATGTCCAGCCGCTCCTGGAGCTTGCGCTCGATCTCGAAGCACCGCGGCGCCGAGATGTCCTCCAGGTTCACCCCGCCGAACGACGGGGCGAGACGGACCACGGTCTCCACGATCTCGTCGGCGTCCGTGCAGTCGAGCGCGATCGGCACCGCGTCCACCCCGCCGAACTGCTTGAACAGGATCGCCTTCCCCTCCATCACCGGAAGGGAGGCCAGGGGACCGATGTCCCCGAGCCCGAGGACGGCCGTGCCGTCGGTGACGACGGCCACCACGGACGACTTCCACGTGTAGTCGTTGGCCAGTTCCGGCTGCTCCGCGATCGCCGTGCACACGCGCGCGACGCCGGGCGTGTAGGCGAGGGACAGGTCGTCCTTGTCGCGGACCGGCACGGTGGCCTGCACGGCCATCTTGCCGCCGCGGTGGAGCGCGAAGGCCGGGTCGAAGGAATCGAGGGGCTCGGCCCCGCCGTCCTGGTCGGCACTGCTGTCGCTGCGAGGATTGACGATCTCCGCTGCCACTTTTTACCCCTTAGGTGTACATGGTGTGAGGGTGGGGGCCACTCCTGGTGAAGAGTGGGCGGGACCGCATACGACCCGATTTGACCGTTGCGTACGGGTCGTACGCAACGAGCGCGCCGCACACGCGCCCTGAGCCCCGGATGAGGGGTGTAAAGCACCTTCTTACCCGACGGACGGCGCCGACGACGAGTCCATTGGGCACAAGGTCACATCGCGCGGCCCGACGGCCACGCTCCGGTGACTTGAAGGCCGCGCCCCGTTCGCTTGCACGACCGTCGACACCGGGCAAGCATCGACCGCATGGTGAGATGTGCCGAAGATATTCCGGTCGGTACCAGGTTTTTCCGCAGGCGGTCCGGCTTGATGGGCCGGCCTGGGCGGTTCGGGGGTCACCCGTTATCCGATTTTGACATAGCGGGTCGCCTGATTGGCGTAGCCCGAATGGCAAGATGCGTTAACCCACGAGGTCGCGACACCCAAAGGTGTGTGTTCTCGTCGACCCATCGGCATCGCTACCCATCCGCCGGAGGAACCCCATGACCGCTCGCTCCACCCGTCGCACGACCGCCGCGCGTTCCCGGCTAGCAGCGGTCGGCGCGATCGCGGTCGCTGGCGCTGTGCTGCTCGCCGGCTGCGGCGACCAGACCGACAAGGGCGGCAGCGGCTCCGGCGAGTCCTCCTCCTCGGCGCCGCTGGCCGACAAGCTTCCCAAGGACATCCGCGAGGCGGGCGTCATCAAGGTGGGCTCGGACATCGCGTACCCGCCGGTGGAGTACATGGAGGGCGGCAAGGCCGTCGGCATCGACCCGGACATCGCGGACGCCCTCGGCAAGCAGCTGGGCGTGAAGTTCGAGTTCCAGAACGGCAAGTTCGACAACCTCATCGTCGGCCTGCAGGCCAAGCGGTTCAACGTGATCATGTCCGCGATGAACGACACCAAGGACCGCCAGGACGGCATCAACTCGGACAACGGCCAGAAGGTCGGCAACGGCATCGACTTCGTCGACTACTTCACGGCCGGCACCTCGATCCTCGTCCAGAAGGGCAACCCGAAGGGCATCAAGACGCTGGACGACCTGTGCGGCAAGGTCGTGGCCCTGCAGAAGGGCACCACGTCCGAGGGCATCGCCAAGGCACAGACGAAGAAGTGTACCCAGGACGGCAAGAAGGCGATCACGCTGCAGACCTTCGACACCGACCCCGAGGCCCTGCTGCGCCTCAAGCAGGGCGCTTCGGTGGCGGACCTGAACGACTTCCCGGTGGCCGCCTACAACGCCAAGACCTCCGGCGGCGGCAAGGACTTCGAGGTGATCGGCGACCAGATCGAGGCCGGCCCGTACGGCATCGGCGTCAGCAAGGAGAACACCCAGCTGCGCGACGCCCTCAAGGCGGCCATGACCGCCATCATCGAGAACGGCGAGTACACGAAGATCATGGAGAAGTGGAACGTCACGGCCGGCGCGGTGACCGAGGCGAAGATCAACGGCGGTTCCTGAGCGTCCCGAGCGACCGAAGGGGAGCCACCGTGTCTGAGACCGCCGACAAGATTCCCGCGCCACCCGTGCCACCCGTTCCGCCGGAACAGATCAAGGCCATCCCCGTGCGCCACTACGGCCGCTGGGTGGCCGGCGCGCTCGTCATCGCCGTCCTGGTGCTGATCGGCACCGCGTTCTCCAACGCGAAGATCAACTACAGCATCATCCCGCAGTACCTGACGGACGGAACCATCCTGTCCGGGGCCTGGCACACGCTGTACATCTCCGTGCTCGCCATGGCCCTGGGCCTGGTCCTGGGCGTCGTCATCGCCGTGATGCGGATGTCGTCGAACCCGGTGACCAGCACGGTGGCCTGGTTCTACGTCTGGTTCTTCCGCGGCACGCCGGTCCTCGTCCAGTTGCTGCTCTGGTACAACATCTCGCTCGTGTTCCCCGTCCTCAACCTGGGGTTCTACAAGAACGAGATGAACCAGGTCATGACGCCGTTCCTGACCGCGCTGCTCGGCCTCGGCCTGAACGAGGCCGCGTACATGTCGGAGATCGTCCGGGCCGGCATCCAGTCGGTGGACCTGGGCCAGACGGAGGCCTCGCACGCGCTGGGCATGACCCAGGGCAAGACGCTGCGCCGGGTGATCCTCCCGCAGGCGATGCGAGTCATCGTCCCGCCGACCGGCAACGAGTTCATCAACATGCTGAAGACCTCGTCGCTCGCCTACGCGGTCCAGTTCAACGAGCTGATCAAACGGGCCACGGACATCTCCAGCACCTCGCTCGCGGTCGTCGAGATGTACTTCGTGGCATCGATCTGGTACCTGATCCTGACCACGGTGTTCAGCATCGTGCAGTACTACGTGGAGCGCCGGTACGCCCGCGGCTCCTCGCGCAGCCTGCCGCCGACGCCGTTGCAGCGGCTCAGGAAGAACCTCCGCCTGTTCGGTTCGTTCCGCCGCCCGGAGGTGGCCCGATGAGCAGTCTCAGCAAGGACACCGGCATCGGCCGCGCACCGGCCGGCGGGCCGATGGTCAGGGCCGAGGGCGTGCACAAGTCCTTCGGGCTCTCGCACATCCTCAAGGGCATCGACCTGGAGGTGAACCCGCGCGAGGTGTTCTGCATCATCGGCCCCTCCGGCTCGGGCAAGTCCACCTTCCTGCGGTGCATCAACCACCTGGAGAAGATCAGCGCCGGCCGGCTGTACGTCGAAGGCGACCTCGTCGGCTACCGGCAGCGCGGCGACAAGCTCTACGAGCTGAAGGAGCGGGAGGTCGCGGCGCAGCGGCGGGACATCGGCATGGTGTTCCAGCGCTTCAACCTGTTCCCGCACATGACGGCGCTGGAGAACATCATGGAGGCGCCGGTCCAGGTCAAGCGGGAGTCCAAGGCCGTCGCCCGGGAGCGCGCGCAGCGGCTGCTCGACCGGGTGGGCCTCGGCGACCGCACCGGGCACTATCCGGCCCAGCTCTCCGGCGGCCAGCAGCAGCGGGTCGCCATCGCCCGCGCCCTGGCGATGGAGCCCAAACTGATGCTGTTCGACGAGCCGACCTCGGCGCTCGACCCGGAGCTGGTCGGCGAGGTGCTCGATGTGATGCGGGACCTCGCCGAGGACGGCATGACGATGATCGTCGTGACGCACGAGATGGGCTTCGCCCGTGAGGTCGGGGACTCGCTGGTGTTCATGGACGACGGCGTGGTGGTCGAGTCCGGCCACCCGCGCGAGGTCCTGACGAACCCCCAGCACGAACGCACGAGGTCCTTCCTGTCGAAGGTGCTGTAGCCCCGGCCGGCCGGTCCGGGACGACGACGGGCCCGTGCTGCCTCGGGAGGCAGCACGGGCCCGTCGTCGTCGGCGCGCCGGCCGCCGTCCCGTCGGGTACGACCGGTACGCCTCGGGTCACTTGAGGGCGAGGAGCAGTGTGTCCGACGGCGAGGACCACACCGGGCGGGCCTCCGAGAAACCCTGCTCGCGCAGCACGCGCGCGTGCCATGCGGCGGAGGGCGTGTCCCCGTCGGCGTGCTCGCCGTAGATCTCGAAGCGGCGGGCCGTGGGTCCGGCCAGGACCGGGTCCTTCGCGGCCAGTTGCCACCACTCGGCCCAGTCGAGGGCGCCCGCGGTCCTGGCCCGATCCATGCGGGCGTGCCGCTGGGCCCGTTCGGCGGCATTGATCCGGGGCGTGCTGTCATCGATCATATGGTCCGCGTTCATGAAGACACCGCCGGCGCGGACGAGTTCCGCGACCCGACCGTAGAGGGCCGCGAGGGGGTCGCTGTGCAGCCAGTGCAGGGCCGTGGCGGTCAGGACCGCGTCGTACGAGTCGTACGGCAGCAGCGCGGGCCACTGCGGGTCCTTGAGGTCGGCGGTGACGAAGGTGACGCGTTCGTCGCCCGCGAAGGTGCCCTCGGCGATGGCGAGGAGCGCCGGGTCGAGGTCGACGCCGGTGCTGACGGCCTGCGGGAACCGCGTCAGCAGCCGGGCGGTGATGCTGCCGGTGCCGCAGGCGAGGTCGAGCACGCGTGGCGCGGTGCCGACGAGGGCCTCGACCACGTCGAGCATGATCGTGAACCGTTCCTCGCGGTCGGGCATGTACCACTCCTGCTGGCGGTCCCAGCTCTCCTGCCAGGCCCCCCAGTCGGCGCCGGTCGTGGCCGTGTTCGCGTCCGTCATCGCAACCCCTCCACCGCGAAGGTCCCGTAATACCCTGGAAGCGCGACCGGTCATTACCCGATCGCATCCCCGACCATAGAGCGCCGCCGTAAGGACTACAAGTGGAACTGGCCTATTACTCGGATTACGCCGTACGCCTCGTCAACAGCGAGGAGCCGCTCCGGGGCAAGGACTCGCTCACCACGGTCGAGGCCGTCCGCGGCCTGTTCGGCGTCAACCAGTCGGCGGCCCGCCGCGCCGCCGACGCCGACGTCACCCGCTTCCGCTCGGTGCGCGCCCGGCTGCGCGCGGTCTTCGAGGCCGCCGACGGCGGCGACGAGACGCTCGCGGTGGACCTGCTGAACTCACTGCTGCTGGAGTTCCCGGTCAGCCCACAGATCTCCGGGCACGACCACCGGGACGACGACGGCCGCCCGCTGTGGCACATGCACCTCGCCGACCACCCGTCGAACGCCACCGCGGGCTACGCGGCGATCGCCGCCATGGGCCTCGCCTTCCATCTGACCGAGTACGGCGTGGACCGCCTCGGCCTGTGCCAGGCGGCCCCCTGCCGCAACGCCTATCTGGACACGTCCACCAACCGCTCCCGGCGCTACTGCTCCGACCGGTGCGCCACGCGGGCGAACGTGGCCGCCTACCGGGCCCGCAAGCGCCTGGAGGCCGACCGGTCCGAGAACACCGGTCTCGCGGCCGAGAGCGCCCAGCGCACCACCGCCAGCGGCGAGCGCTGATCCGGCCTGCGCGGCCGCAGCCGCAGCCGGACCCGGCCGAGGATCAGATCGTCCGGCACGACCCCGTAGTCGGTGCTGTCACCGCCCGCGTACGCATTGTCCCCGAGCACCCACCAGCCGCCCTCGCGGCGCTCCACGGCGCGTTTGACGACGAGCAGGTCCTGCTGGAAGGGATGGCGCAGGACCACGATGTCCCCGGGCCTGATCCGGGCGCCGTACCGCAGCACGAGCCGGTCCCCGTGATACAGCGTGGGCACCATGGACGGCCCCGTCACCTCGGCCAGCCCGAAGGGCGGCAGGGCCCTCCCCCGCTCGGTCTCCTGCGACAGCTCCGGCATCGCCGGCACCTCCCCGGTCCGTTCCTCCACCAGTCTCAGTCTGACCCCGGACTTTTGTCCTAAGCCCTAGGGGGCACTCGCGAAATCCCGCTTCTCAGGGAGTAATGTCCCACCTGAGAAGACGATCACGAGGAAGGAATGCTCCATGCTTTCCCGCCTGTTTGCCCCCAAGGTCAAGGTCAGCGCGCACTGCGACCTGCCCTGCGGCGTGTACGACCCGGCCCAGGCCCGCATCGAGGCGGAGTCGGTGAAGGCCGTCCAGGAAAAGATGGCCGGCAACGACGACCCGCACTTCCAGGCGCGTGCCACGGTCATCAAGGAGCAGCGCGCCGAGCTGGCGAAGCACCACGTCTCCGTGCTCTGGAGCGACTACTTCAAGCCCCCGCACTTCGAGAAGTACCCCGAGCTGCACCAGCTGGTCAACGACGCCCTGAAGGCCCTCTCGGCCGCCAAGGCGTCCACCGACCCGGCGACGGGCCAGAAGGCCCTGGACTACATCGCCCAGATCGACAAGATCTTCTGGGAGACGAAGAAGGCCTGATCTTGTCTTATGCCTTCTGACCTGCGATTACTTTGGTTGCAGCGTCTCCCCGCCCGCACCCGGTCCCCAGGCCGCCAAGAACGGCGTCCATGACGGATCGGGTGCGGTCTTTCTTCACCGGCCAGCGGGGCGTGACGTGGGCTCGTTTCGGCTCTCGCAGATGAGGATGATCGGTATGTCCGATCCCGTTGAGGGGGGCGCTGAGCAGCCGCGGCTCTGGCAGGTGACGATCGGGCTCGTTGCTACGGCGGCCCAGCACGAGGAGCTGATGGACCGCCTGGCCGACGTGCTGTGCCCCGATGCGGGGCACGAGGGGCCCTGTCCCGTCCCGTGGGGCATGCACAGCGTCGACGGGGACTCCCTGTCACGTCGGCAGCGTAAGGCGCTGCTGACGGAGATCAAGGAGACGAACTGGAATCCGGACGACGGTGCGGGGACGGGTACCGGGACGTCCTGGCGGCCTGCCTGAGCGGTGCGGACTGCCTACGATCGCCGGGTAGGCATCCGCTGGACCCATGCCTTCGTCGACCGGCCCGCCGATCGGATCGCGGCGGCCCGCGCCTTCTGGACTGCCGTCACCGGCACCCGGCTCTCCGAACTCCGCGGTGCGCACGGCGAGTTCGCGACTCTCCTGCCGACGGACGGCGACGCCTGCGTGAAGATGCAGGGCATCGGCGCCGGACCGGGCGGCGCCCATCTCGACTTCTCCGTGGACGACGCCGAGCACGAGGGCTGGTCCGTGCTGCGCTCCCCGGCGGGCAGCAGGCTGGACATCGCGCCGTCCGCGTACGACGCCGAGTCCGCCTTCTGGGCCGAGCTGACCCGCCGGCAGCCGCTCGCGAGCTCGCTCCCCGAGTTCCAGGTGCTCCGGCCGCCGCCCATCTCGACCTGGCCTGCGCGGACATCGCGGCGACCCGGGCCCGCCACGAAGGTCTCGGGGCCAGGGCCGTGGCCCGGGGCCCGCACTGGACGGTGCTACACGACCCGGCGGGCGGCGCCTACTGCCTGACCGGCCGGGCCCCGGAGACGGGCGGCCTGCCGGCGTCGGCGCTCAACGGCGCACGCTCGTGAACGCGCACAGGGTGCCACCCGATCTGCCGGGCACGGAGGAGGGCAGGGCCCGCGGAGACGGGGACAAGTCACCCGCGCTCACTGAGGGCGGCACGACCGACGGGGGCTGAGGCGCGGTGGATGCCTGCCGCGGGCACGCGTGGCCGTCCCCGTGCGCCGCGGGCGGCGTCCGGGGCGTGTCGTCGTGGGTCCGCTGCCAGACATACGACTCCCGGGGCTCCGCCCCGGCCCGCAACCACAGCGTGAGCCCTCCCCCGCAGGCCACCGCCAGCACCCACGCCACCGCCGTCCAGCGCCATATCCGGCGACGTCCCCCCGCCACCGTCACCCCCAGGGCTCCACATCCACCACGGCCTCGACCGGCACCGGCCCGTACACATGCGGGAACTCCTCGCCGCCCGGCTCCGCGGCCTCGTACTTCACGGGTACGCCGAGCAGCGCCGGGTCCACGACCAGGACCACCAGGTCGTCCGGGCGGTCGTACGAGCCGTACACGAGGGCCGCTACGCCCGGGAGTTGGGCGCGGGTGGAGAAGTGGATGAAGCCCTCCTCCCGCAGCGTGCGGCCACGGGTGGACATCTCATAGCTGCCGCGCTCACGAGCCGCTTCCCACAGGGGGCGTTCCGTGAGGTGGAGGATGTACGGGAGTTTCGGCATGCGGCCACGCTACGGCCTCGCCCGGGGCGGGGTCGGGGCAAGCCGTGCAGTCGGGGTTGTGGCACGGGCCGGGGCCCCACACGGGGACCCAGGCACCCAGGGTCTTGTGCCGCTTGACGACCGTGTCGACGGGCTGTCCGCAGGCGGGACAGACGTGTTCCTCGCTGTCCATGTCCCCAGGGTAGGACGGGCGGGGACGCGGCGCTTCCCGCGCCGGGCCGGCCCGTTCGGCACATGCGTAGCCGGAGTCGGCGGGCCCCGCGCACTGTGGGGACGCGCGGGACCCGCCGGGCCGGAGTCGGCAGCCGGCCTCAACGGGCCGCCGCCTCAGCTGCTGCGCCGGGTGACGAACTCGGCCAGCGCGAGCAGACCTCCCGCCGCCTCCGGATCGGGAACCGCGCGGGCCAGTTCCTGCATCGCCCGGGACATCCGGTCGGCCGCCTGGACCTGCGCCCAGTCCCGGCCGCCCGCCCGCTCCACGGCCAGCGCCGTCCGCTCCAGATCCTTCTCGTCGTACGGCCGCCCGTACAGCTCGGCCAGCTCGGTCGCCGCCGCCGTGCCGGAGGTGAGGGCCGCGACCACCGGCAGCGACTTCTTGCGGGCAGCGAGGTCCGCGCCGGCCGGTTTGCCGGTGCGGTCCGGGTCACCCCATATCCCGATGACGTCGTCGATCAGCTGGAAGGCGAGCCCGGCCTGGCGTCCGAACCTGTCCAGCGCCGCCACCTCCTCCTCGCCCGCACCCGCGTACAGCCCGCCGAGGGCGCAGGCGCAGCCGAGCAGCGCACCGGTCTTGGCCTCGGCCATGACGAGGACCTCGTCGAGGGTGACCTCGTCGGCGGCGCGTTCCTCCATCGTCGTGTCCGCGTGCTGCCCCTCGCACAGCTCGGCCACGCAGTCGGCGAGCCGGGTGACGGCGGCCCGGGACGCCGGGTTCGGGCCCTCGGCGAGCAGTCGCAGGGCCAACGCCTGCAGGGCGTTCCCGGCGAGGATCGCGTCGGAGACACCGAACACGGTCCACGCCGTGGGCCGGTGTCTGCGCGAGGTGTCGCGGTCCATCACGTCGTCGTGCAGGAGGGTGAAGTTGTGTACGAGCTCCACCGCGGCGGCGGCCCGGAGGGCCGCCCTCCGTGCGCCGGGGCCGCCGAGGGCCGCCGCCGCGGTGAGTACGAGCGCGGGCCGGATCGCCTTGCCCGCGTTGCCCGCCGCCGGGGTGCCGTCCGCGTGCTCCCAGCCGAAGTGGTAGCGCGCGATCCGGCGCATGGCGCCCGGCAGCGAGTCGACGGCGGCCCGCAGTTCGGGGTCGACCGATGCCCGGGCCCGGTCCAGGACGGCCGTGGCCTCGTTCCCGTCGCCGTCGAGCAAGGGCCCGCCCTCCCGGGCAGGCCGTGGCCGGACCGCCGGCATCGGCGGCTCACCGGTGCCCGGTGGACCGGCGGGCCACTGCTTCGTCTCCGTCATGAACTCGGCCATGGGTTCCCCTCACGGAGTCCGCGGACGCCTGCGCCGCCGCCCCGACTGGGCGGGTACCCCGACGGTGTACCCATCCGAGCGGGCGGGAACACGGCCGCGAAGTGCGGAAACGTCACCTCCGTCGGCCGATCTCGACGCTCTCCAGGACACCGAGCGCGTCCGGCACCAGGACCGCCGCCGAGAAGTAGGCCGTCACCAGGTAGTTGATGATCGCGCGTTCGTCGATGCCCATGAAGCGGACGGACAGGCTCGGCTCGATCTCGTCCGGGATCCCGGACTGCCTGAGGCCGATGACGCCCTGGTCCTCCTCTCCCGTACGCATGGCGATGATCGAGGTCGTGCGCGCCTCGCTGATCGGGATCTTGTTGCAGGGGTAGATCGGCACGCCGCGCCAGGTCGGGATGCGGCTTCCGCCGATGTCCACGGTCTCCGGGACGAGTCCGCGTTTGTTCAGCTCGCGGCCGAACGCGGCGATCGCGCGCGGGTGGGCGAGGAACAGCTTGGTGCCGCGCCGGCGGCTGAGCAGCTCGTCCATGTCGTCCGGGCCGGGCACGCCGTCGTGCGGCTGGATCCGCTGGTCGAACGCGCAGTTGTGCAGCAGACCGAACTCGCGGTTGTTGACCAGCTCGTGCTCCTGGCGTTCCTTCAATGCCTCGACGGTGAGCCGCAACTGCTGCTCGGTCCGGTTCATCGGCTGGTTGTGCAGGTCGGCCACGCGTGTGTGGACGCGCAGCACGGTCTGGGCGATGCTCAGCCCGTACTCACGGGGCTGGGCCTCATGGTCGACGAACGGGTGCGGGATGTCCGGCTCGCCGAAGTGGCCAGCCGCGAGGTGGACCGCCTTCTCGCCGTACTTGTTGGTGCGCTGCTCCGGGATCGCGCGCAGCCGCCGCAGATGCTCACGCAGGGAGTCCGCGCGCCCCGTGACCTGCTCGAAGTCCTGGCGGGACAGGATGAGCACGGTGCAGGCGGTGTCCGCGCGGGCCGTGTACTCCCAGATGGCGTCCGGGTCGAGCAGGGTCTGTGCGCCGAAGTACGCGCCGTCGGCGAGGACCTCGAGGACCGCGTCGTCGCCGTACGGGCCCGTGCCGAGCTTCTCCACCCTGCCGTGCGCCAGCAGGAACACCTCGTCGGCCTGGCTGCCGAACGAGGCGATCACCTCGCCCGGGGCGAAGTCCCGCTGACGGCAGCGCCGGGCCAGTTCGGCGAGGACCTCCCCGTCCTCGTACGACCGCAGGGCCGGCAGTTCGCCGAGTTCGGCGGGGATCACCTCGACGCGGTCGCCGGTCTTCACGAAAGTGATCCGGCCGTCGCCCACCGCGCATGTCAGTCGCCGGTTCACCCGGTACGTACCACCCTGCACATCGACCCAGGGGAGCGTGCGCAGCAGCCAGCGGGAACTGATCTCCTGCGTCTGGGGCGCGGACTTGGTGGTGGCCAGGTTCCGCGCTGCCGCCGTGTCCAAGGACTGCTGCGGCTTGCCCTGATCCGTGCGGACCTCTTCGCCTACCGACATAGAGAACTGCCCTCCCAGTCTGCGCCGGCACCGAACCACGCCGGGCATCGGCCTCGCTCGCGACCAGCATTTCAGCACTCAGCGTGACCGCACCATTACCCAAAAGAGCGGGAATGGGGCATCGCACCACCGGGCAGAGGGAGGGATCTTCGCACCGGGCGGTGCCGGGCGCGCACGATGTCCGGATCGGCTCGCACGACAGCCGAACGAGTGGCCAAGGCGCCCGTCCTACCCGACACTTAACGCAGTCGATCAGTCGCATTCGGTGACTTCGGTCCGGCACGAAGGAGGCGCCCATGGCCTCGCCCATGTCCGCGAGCCGTTTTCGGGACGCTCTGAGAGCGGAGGACGTCACGGTCGTCGAGACCGGCGACTGGAAGCATCACAATCGCAACCACAAGGGCGCGTGGGGGCCCGTGCACGGCGTGATGATCCACCACACGGTGACCAGCGGCAGCGAGCGGACGGTGGAGCTCTGCAGGGACGGCCACACCGAACTGCCGGGCCCGCTGTGCCACGGTGTGATCACCAAGGACGGCACGGTCCATCTCGTCGGCTACGGCCGCGCCAACCACGCGGGGCTCGGCGACGACGACGTGCTCCGCGCGGTCATCGCCGAGACGGCGCTCCCGCCGGACAACGAGTCCAACACCGACGGCAACCGGCACTTCTACGGCTTCGAGTGCGAGAACCTCGGCGATGGCAAGGACCCGTGGCCCACGGCCCAGCTCACGGCGATCGAGCGGGTGGCCGCGGCGATCTGCCGCCACCACAGCTGGACGGAACGCTCGGTCATCGGCCATCTGGAATGGCAGCCGGGAAAGGTGGATCCCCGCGGTTTCACCATGAACTGGCTGCGACAGCGCATCAAGGAGCGGCTGGCGGACTGACGGCGGTGAGCGCGGCGGCGGGCGGCAGCGGTCGGTGACAATGGGGTGGTGGTCGCTCCTGGGTCTCTTGCCGCCCGGCTTCCGTCGCCCGTCGAAGTCGTCGGTGACCGGCGGTTCTCCCGGCATGGGGTGCGTCTGCTGCTCAAGCGGGACGACCTCATCCACCCGGAGCTGATCGGCAACAAGTGGCGCAAGCTGGCGCCGAACCTGGTCGCCGCGGCGGGGCGGACGATCGTCACGTTCGGCGGGGCGTACTCCAACCATCTGCGGGCCACCGCCGCCGCGGGCCGCCTCCTCGGCCTGCCCACCGTCGGCGTGGTCCGCGGCGACGAGCTGGCCGGCCGCCCCCTCAACCCCTCCCTGGCCCGGTGCGCGGCCGACGGCATGCGGCTGCACTTCATCGACAGATCGACATACCGCAGGAAGACGGACCAGCGGACCCTGGACGCACTGCTGCGCGCGACCGGCACCGAGGACGCGTACGTCGTCCCGGAGGGCGGCAGCAACGCCGAGGCCGTACGCGGCTGCCGGGCCCTGGGCGCGGAGCTGCGCGGGCATGCCGACGTCGTCGCCGTCGCCTGCGGCACCGGCGGCACCCTGGCCGGTCTCGCCGCCGGTCTCGCCCCCGGCCAGCGCGCCCTGGGCATACCGGTCCTCAAGGGCGGCTTCCTGGCCGCCGAGGTGCGCGCCCTCCAGGAGGCCGCCTTCGGTGGCCGCCGCGGCTCCTGGTCCCTGGACGACCGCTTCCACTGGGGCGGCTACGCGCGTACCACCCCCGAACTCGACGCCTTCGCCACGGACTTCGAACAGCGCCACGGCCTGCCCGTGGAACGTCTCTATGTCGCCAAATTGCTCTACGGACTCGTCGCCCTGGCGGAGGAGGGCGCCTTCCCGCCCGGTACGACCGTCGCGGCCGTCGTCACGGGCCGGCCCTTCCCCGAGGCCTGCTAGGCCGTCTCCCGGGGACCGCTAGGCGGCCTCCCGGTATGCCGCCGCCTCCTCCAGGTCCAGTCTGCGCAGCAGCGTGCGCAGCATCTCGTCGTCGATGTGGCGGCCGTCCCGCAGCCGTACGAACACATCGCGCTCGGCGCTGATCATCTCCCGGGACAGCCGGCGGTAGGTGTCGTCGACGGTCTCACCGGTCACCGGGTTCACCGCGCCGAGCCGCTCCCAGACGGCGTTGCGGCGGCGCTCCAGGACCGTGCGGAGGCGGTCCGCGAGCGGCGGGGGCAGGGCGTTGCGCTCATCGGAGAGCAGCTCGTCGAGGCGGGCCTCCGCGGCCCGGGACGCCTGCGCCTGGGCGTTGGCCTCGGCGAGGGTCTCCGTCTGCGGGTCACGGCCGGGGAAGTCCAGCAGCCGGATCAGCGGGGGCAGCGACAGGCCCTGCACCACCAGCGTCCCGATGACCGTCGTGAACGTCAGGAAGAGGATCAGGTTGCGCTCAGGGAAGGGCTGTCCGCCGTGCACGGTGACCGGGATCGAGAAGGCGATGGCCAGCGACACCACGCCCCGCATCCCGGCCCATGAGGTGACCATCGCGCCCCGCCAGGTGGGGTTCTGCTCGCGCTCTCTGATCCGCGCGGACAGCTTCCGGGGCAGGAAGGTGGCCGGATACACCCACACGAACCGGGCCGCGACCACCACCAGGAAGAGGAGGACCGCGTACCAGGCGGCCTCGACGCCCTCGTACGATCCGAGCCCTCTGAGGACGACCGGCAGTTGCAGTCCGATCAGCGCGAAGACCGCCGACTCCAGCACGAAGGCGACCATCTTCCAGACCGCCTCCTCCTGGAGCCGCGTGGCGAAGTCGACCTCCCACGCGCGGTGCCCCAGATACAGCGCGACGACCACGACCGCGAGCACACCCGAGGCGTGCACCTGCTCGGCGACGCTGTAGGCGACGAACGGGATCAGCAAGGAGAGCGTGTTCTGGAGCAGGGGCTCCTTCAGATGCGTGCGCAGCCAGTGGAGCGGGGCCATCAGCACCAGCCCGACGCCGACGCCACCGACCGCCGCGAGCAGGAACTCGCCGATCCCGCCGGCCCAGGTGGCGCCCTCGCCGACAGCCGCCGCGAGGGCCACCTTGTACGCGGTGATCGCGGTGGCGTCGTTCAGCAGGGACTCGCCCTGGAGGATGGTCGTGATCCGGGAGGGCAGTCCGACCCGGCGGGCCACCGCCGTCGCCGCGACCGCGTCCGGCGGCGCCACGACCGCGCCCAGCACCAGGGCGGCGGTCAGCGGCATCGCGGGCACGATCAGGTAGATCGCCCAGCCGACGAGGAACGTCGCGAAGAGCACGTACCCGACGGAGAGGAGCGCCACCGGGCGCAGTTGTGCGCGCAGGTCCAGATAGGAGCTGTCGCTGGCCGAGGTGTACAGCAGCGGAGGCAGCAGGAGCGGCAGGACGACCTCGGGATCGAGAGCGTATTCGGGTACCCCGGGGACGTACGAGACCGCCAGTCCGACCGCGACCAGCAGCAGCGGTGCCGGCACCGGTGTGCGCCGGGCGGCCCCCGCCACCGCCGCACTGCCCGCCACCAGCAACAGCAGCGGCATCACATCCATGTCCTCGCCCGCCCTCGTTTTCCGCGCGGCCAACCGCACACCCGTCGTAATCTGGCAATCATGAAACAGTGCACGCATGCCGACGCGCTGCCGCACCCCGAGCCGGAGCCGCAGAACAAGACCTGTCCGGAGTGTCTCGCACAGGGCACACATCCGGTACAGCTGCGGCTCTGCCTGACCTGCGGCCACGTCGGTTGCTGCGACTCCTCGCCGGGGCGGCACGCGACAGGACACCATGAACTGTCCGGTCACCCGGTGATGCGGACCTTCGAACCGGGTGAGGACTGGCGGTGGTGCTTCGTCGATCACGTCCTCGTGTGACACTGCATGGCGGCGACCAGTCCCGACGGTTCGACCGTCTGACGCCTGGGTACGTCATCCCGGCGCGCGCTCTTCCCAATTGGGCTCGCAGGACCTCTAGACACGGAGCGTATCCACAGTTTTACTGTGAGTGACGCCAGGGGGTTGGGGTCCCGGGGACAGAAAAGTTCGGAGCGCGATAGCGTCACCGCTGAACCAGGAATCGCGTTACCCCGGGGGGCGACCCTCGGCCCTGTAGAGCTTGTACCACCTTGGAGGTGAGGGTGTCCCAGATCGCAGGCGAGCCCGCGACCCAGGACTTCGTGGAAGTCCGGCTGCCGGCTGCGGGTGCCTACCTGTCGGTGCTGCGGACGGCCACGGCCGGACTCGCCGCCCGCTTGGACTTCACCCTGGACGAGATCGAGGACCTGCGCATCGCGGTGGACGAGGCGTGCGCGATCCTGCTCCAGCAGGCCGTGCCGGGCTCGGTACTCAGCTGCGTCTTCCGACTCGTCGACGACTCGCTGGAGGTCACGGTGTCGGCGCCGACCACGGACGGGCACGCCCCCTCGCGGGACACCTTCGCCTGGACCGTGCTGTCGGCCTTGGCGGGCAAGGTCTCGTCGGCCGTCGACGAGGACAAGACCGTGTCGATCAGCCTGTACAAACAGCGCGGCGCGGGACCCGGGCCGGCGTGAGGAACGAGGACGGGCCGGTGCGGGACGAAGAGCGCGGCACACGGGAGCTGCCCCCCGAGGGCGAGGGCGCCCCCAGCGGGTCTCGGCGCCCGGCAGACGGCATCCCTGAACAGGCCAGGCCGCATCCGGAGGACGACTCCGCGCAGGCTGGTCGGGATGGTGCCATGCAGAGCGCGCCTTCGGCGGGCCGGAACGGGGTCGTGTCCCCAGTCCGAGCGGAGGCGCGGGCTCGGGGAAGGGCGACGGACGGGACGATGAGCGAGCACGAGCGATACTCCGAGGGCGACGCGCCGGGCGCGCAAGGCGGTCCTGGCACGCAGCACGATCCTCAGGACCGCAGCGGGGCGCGTGCCATGTTCGTCGAACTGCGCAAGCTCAAGGACGGCAGTCCCGAGTACGCGGAGCTGCGCAATCAGCTGGTCCGTATGCATCTGCCGCTCGTGGAGCACCTCGCGCGCCGGTTCCGCAATCGCGGCGAGCCGCTCGACGACCTCACGCAGGTCGCCACCATCGGTCTGATCAAATCCGTGGACCGGTTCGACCCGGAGCGTGGAGTGGAGTTCTCCACGTACGCGACGCCCACGGTCGTCGGTGAGATCAAGCGGCACTTCCGGGACAAGGGCTGGGCCGTGCGCGTCCCTCGGCGGCTGCAGGAGCTGCGGCTCGCGCTGACCACGGCCACGGCCGAGCTGTCGCAGCAGCACGGCCGCTCCCCCACGGTGCACGAGCTGGCCGAGAAGCTGGCGATCTCGGAGGAGGAGGTCCTGGAAGGGCTGGAGTCGGCCAACGCCTACTCCACGCTCTCCCTGGACGTCCCCGACACCGACGACGAGTCCCCGGCGGTGGCCGACACGCTCGGCGCGGAGGACGAGGCGCTGGAGGGCGTCGAGTACCGCGAGTCCCTCAAGCCGCTGCTGGAAGATCTTCCGCCGCGGGAGAAGCGGATCCTTCTGCTGCGCTTCTTCGGCAACATGACCCAGTCGCAGATCGCCCAGGAGGTCGGCATCTCCCAGATGCACGTCTCCCGCCTACTGGCCCGAACCCTGGCCCAACTCCGGGAGAAGCTCCTGGTGGAGGAGTAACCCCCACTAGGACCGAGTGCAGGAGCCAGGGGGCGACGGGGCCCAGGAGGGAATGCCGGGAGCCGGACCGACAGGACAGCCGGGCCCGGCGGCGGGTACCAGGCCCAGGCCGAAAGCCCAGCCCACTGGACCGACGCTGACAGCCGGACCGAGAGCGGAAGCCAGGGCGGGCGGCGGGGTCCGGCAGAAGCCCGCCACCAGCGAAAGCCGGACAGCGGGCGACAGCCGCGCCCGACGACGGGGGGCCGACCCCGGGGCCGAGACCGCGCATCAGATCAACGGCGAAAGCCCGCCACCAGCAGAAGCTGAAGAGCAGGCAACAGCCGCACCCGACGACGGGGGGGCCGACCCCGGGGCCGAGACCGCGCATCAGATCAACGGCGAAAGCCTGCCGCTCGCGGAAGCTGGACAGCGGGCAACAGCCACGCCCAGCGGCCGGGGCCGAAACGCCGGCCGACAGCCGGAACCGGGCCAAGAGCGACAACCGGAACCGGCGGCAAGTCCCGGACCCGAAGGCACGCATCAGATCAACGGCGAAAGCCCGCCACCAGCAGAAGCTGAAGAGCGGGCAACAGCCGCGCCCAGCGGCGGGGGGCCGGACCCGGGGCCGAAACGCCGGCCGACAGCCGGAACCGGGCCAAGAGCGACAACCGGAACGGGCGGCAAGTTCCGGACCCGAAGGCACGCGTCAGATCAACGGCGAAAGCCCGCCACCGGCAACAGCCGCACCCGACGGCACTGCGGAGGGACCGCCCGCAGGGGCGACCGCATCCGTTGCGGGGCAGAGCCCATCCGTCGGCACGAGTCAGCCTCCCCCGGCGAAGCCGGACCCGGGGAGCCGGCCGGGCTCCCGGCGGCGCCTCTTCACGCCGCCCATGCCCCAGTCGCCCCAGCCCACGCACCCCATGTACCTACAGCCGGCGGCACCCAGAACATCCGCCGCCCCCGGAGGGCTCCGTGGGTTACCGGCGTGGTTCCTCCGGGTGGCCCGGGCCGTGGATTCCGAGGGCGCGGGTGGTTTCCGGGTTGATCAGGAGGACCAGGGCCGCCACCGCCACCACCGCAAGGACGATGCCCGCCGGGATGGCCACGCTGTCGGCCTGGAGCAGGCTGTAGGCCACCGGCAGAGCCATGATCTGGGTGATCACGGCGGGCCCCCGGCTCCAGCTGCGCCGCAGCAGCAGCCCGCGCGCGGCAAGCAGCGGCAGCAGCGCCAGGACGACCAGGGTGACGCCCAGCGTGATGGCCTGCTGCCGGTCGTCCGGCGCACCGGTGATGCCGCGGACGAACGTCCACCCGCCCCCGATCACCAGCGCGGCCCCCTCCAGCGCAGCCAGCGCCGCCGCCAGGGTCAGCCGGCGCGGACGCGGCCCGTCGGCCTCCGCGGGGTTCGGGGTGGGGTTCTGCTCGCTGCTCACCCCAGCAGGGTAGCCGTCGCCGTCGTACCCTCCGTGTCCAGGCTCTCGCCCGCGCCTCTTACCGGTTCACTACCTCAGTGTGGGCCCGGTACCACCCAGTAGGTACGCTGCAACCATGCGTGCACTTCTCGTGGTCAATCCGGCGGCAACCACCACAAGCGCACGTACGCGCGACGTACTGATCCACGCCCTGGCGAGCGAGATGAAGCTGGAGGCGGTCACCACCGAGTACCGCGGACACGCGCGTGACCTGGGCCGACAGGCCGCGGACAGCGACGACATAGACCTGGTCGTGGCGCTGGGCGGCGACGGCACCGTCAACGAGGTCGTCAACGGCCTGCTGCACGGCGGCCCCGACCTCGACCGCCTGCCCGGCCTCGCGGTGGTGCCCGGCGGCTCCACCAATGTGTTCGCCCGCGCGCTGGGCCTGCCCAACGATCCGGTCGAGGCCACCGGCGCCCTGCTGGACGCCGTGAGCGACAAGCGCGAGCGCGTCGTCAGCCTCGGCCTCACCGCGGGCACCCCCGGCACCGCCGACGAGTCGGTCCCGGCGCGCTGGTTCACCTTCAACGCGGGGCTGGGCTTCGACGCCGGCGTCGTCGGCCGCGTCGAGCAGCAGCGCGAACTCGGCAAGACGTCGACCCACAGCCTGTACGTCCGTCAGGTGCTCAGGCAGTTCTTGGGCGAGCCGAACCGCAGACGGGGCACGATCACGCTCGCACGCGAGGGCGCCGACCCGATCAGTGACCTCGTCGTGGCGATAGTGTCGAACACCACTCCCTGGACGTATCTCGGCAATCGCCCCATGTATACGTCGCCTAAGGCCTCGTTCGACAAGGGCGTCGACGTCTTCGGTCTCACCCGTCTGTCCACGGCCGCGGTTGCCCGGTATGGCACCCAGTTGCTCACTTCGTCCCCCGAGCGCGGACCCCATGGCAAGCACGTCGTGTCCCTGCACGACATGGACCGCTTCACCTTGCATTCGAAGGTGCCACTGCCTCTCCAGATGGACGGCGACCACCTCGGACTGCGTACGAGCGTGACGTTCACAGGCGTACGCCGTGCACTGCGTGTGATTGTGTGAGCGGAACGGGCCAAAGTCCTTTCACTCGAACGTTTAGGCCAGGCTCCACCCCATGGAAGTACGGCTGTGACCGAGTCGACACCGAGGAATCAAAAAAAACTTTTCGGAAGGGGTTGTATCCGCCGCTGAGGTTTGCGAGTCTCTACGTGGCGATCGGGACGGCCCGCAACACCGGCCTCCACTGATCACCGGAACCCCTCTTCAAACCACAGGACCACGCCAGGGAACCTGGCGGTAGGCCCTTCACTTGTTGAGGGATTCGTGAAAGCGTTCACATTCACAAGCAACTTGCACGTAATACCAAGGAGAGGTAGCAGCCATGGACTGGCGTCACAACGCCGTTTGCCGCGAGGAAGACCCCGAGCTGTTCTTCCCCATCGGCAACACCGGTCCTGCGCTGCTGCAGATCGAGGAAGCCAAGGCCGTCTGCCGTCGCTGCCCGGTTATCGAGCAGTGTCTGCAGTGGGCGCTTGAGTCCGGTCAGGACTCCGGCGTCTGGGGTGGTCTCAGCGAGGACGAGCGCCGCGCCATGAAGCGCCGCGCCGCTCGCAACCGGGCCCGTCAGGCCTCCGCCTGACACTCCCACCCCTGCTCGACGGCCTGAGCTTGGCGGCGCGCACAGCGAGTGCGCATCTCCCGCCCCCGAGCCGCAGCGCGCAGTACCCCCGATGCGCTTAGAACACGCAGCACCGAGCACTGGCCTCGGACCCCACCCGGGTCCGAGGTCTTCTGCTGTACGGGGCTACTTCTGCGTCTCCACCGGGATGTCCAGGATCACCTGCGTCCCCCGCTCGGGCGCCGGCACCATGTCGAACGTACCGCCCAACTCGCCCTCGACCAGCGTCCGTACGATCTGCAGACCGAGATTGCCCGAGCGGTGCGGGTCGAAGCCCGCGGGCAGGCCCACGCCGTCGTCCTGGACCGTGACCAGGAGGCGGGCCTCCTTGCTGGTGCCGCCGCGGACCGCCGTGACCTCGACGGTGCCGGTCTCGCCCTCGCGGAAGCCGTGTTCGAGGGCGTTCTGCAGGACCTCGGTGAGCACCATCGACAGCGGGGTCGCCACCTCGGCGTCGAGTATGCCGAAGCGTCCGCTGCGCCGGCCGGTCACCTTTCCCGGCGAGATCTCCGCGACCATCGCGAGCACCCGGTCGGCGATCTCGTCGAACTCCACGCGCTCGTCCAGGTTCTGGGAGAGCGTCTCGTGCACGATCGCGATCGAGCCGACCCGCCGCACCGCCTCCTCCAGCGCCTCCCGGCCGCGCTCCGACTCGATGCGCCGGGCCTGCAGGCGCAGCAGGGCGGCGACCGTCTGGAGGTTGTTCTTCACCCGGTGGTGGATCTCCCGGATCGTCGCATCCTTGGTCATCAACTCGCGTTCACGACGCCGCAGTTCCGTGACGTCCCGGAGCAGGACCAGCGAACCGATGCGGGTGCCCTTGGGCTTGAGCGGGATCGCCCGGAACTGGATCACCCCGTCGGCCGACTCGATCTCGAACTCGCGGGGCGCCCAGCCGCTGGCGACCTTGGCCAGCGCCTCGTCCACCGGCCCGCGGGTCGGGGCGAGTTCGGCGGTGGTCCGGCCGAGGTGGTGGCCGAGCAGGTCGGCGGCGAGGCCGAGCCGGTGGTAGGCGGAGAGGGCGTTCGGGGAGGCGTACTGGACGATGCCGTCCGCGTCGAGCCGGATCAGACCGTCGCCGACGCGCGGTGAGGCGTCCATGTCGACCTGCTGGTCCGGGAACGGGAAGGAGCCGGCCGCGATCATCTGCGCGAGGTCGGAGGCGCTCTGCAGATACGTCAGTTCAAGGCGGCTCGGGGTGCGCACGGTCAGCAGGTTGGTGTTGCGGGCGATGACACCGAGGACGCGGGCCGCCCGGCGCACGGGGATCGACTCGATCCGGACCGGGACCTCCTCGCGCCACTCGGGGTCGCCCTCGCGCACGATCCGGCCCTCGTCCAACGCCACGTCCAGCATGGGGCGCCGGCCGCGCGGGACGAGATGGCCGACCATGTCATCCTGGTAGGAGGTCGGACCGGTGTTGGGGCGCATCTGGGCGACCGAGACGTACCGGGTGCCGTCACGGGTGGGGACCCACAGGACCAGGTCGGCGAAGGAGAGGTCGGAGAGCAGTTGCCACTCCGAGACCAGCAGATGGAGCCACTCGAGGTCGGAGTCGTCGAGGGCGGTGTGCTGGCGTACGAGTTCGTTCATGGAGGGCACATGTGCGAGCGTACCCGGCGGTTTGTCCGGTCCCGAAAACGCCCGTTGCCGGGTTCGGGGAACACCCGCGGGCCGCGGCGCCCAGAGGGACCCTCAACCCTCCCGGCACCGCAGCCCGGAGCAGCAACGGCCTCGGGGTGTGCGGTCCCGGTCGGCCGAAGGATGAGGAGCCGGGGCAGTCAGGGCAGAGAGCTCCGGTTCCTCGGTCCGCCTTCCTGTGCGGGGAAGACGGATGACTGCGGCTGCTGCGTACGGTCCTGCCGTACGCAGTACCTCTACGCATTGTGGACTAGACCACGCGGGTGTGTCCATGCATGGGAGGCGGTTCATCGTCGGCGCTTCGCAGCCTAGCCCGGCCCGGTCATGAACGGGGCCGGACGGCCATGGCAGTTTCCGCGACCGCTTCCGGTTGCCGCCGGCGCAGGTCCTCCGCCACTTCGGGGGCGGTGCCGAGGGCGGGTGGGCGCGGGCCGCCTGGTCGGCGCCGGGCAGCGCGGGCGAGGCCGCCGATGTCGCGGACGTGATGGCCTTCCTGGTCTCCGACGCCGGGCGCCGGATCACGGACAGTCGGGTCGGCACGACGGGCGGCTCGCTCCCTTGAGGCGGCACCGGGTTCAGCGGCCCGGCGGGGCCCCTTTCGCGCCCGCTTTCACCCCCGCGAGGGGCTCGGCGCCCGGGCGGGGTCGGTGCTAGATTGGTCTAAACCACATAGACCTTCCAGCCCTCTTCAGAACGGCAGGCCCAGCGTGGAAGTTGTCATCGTCCCGGACGCCGCCGCGGGCGGCGAGCTGATCGCCGAGGCCATGGCCGGGCTGCTCCGGCGCACGCCCGACGCCGTGCTCGGCGTGGCCACCGGCTCGACCCCGCTGCCCATCTACCAGGCGCTGACGGCCAAGGTGCGCTCCGGCGCCGTGGACATCTCGCGGGCGCGCATTGCGCAGCTCGACGAGTATGTGGGGCTGCCCGCTGACCACCCGGAGTCCTACCGTTCGGTGCTGCGCCGGGAGGTGCTCGAGCCGCTCGGGATCGCGCCGGACGCGTTCATGGGGCCGGACGGCACGGCCGAGGACGTGCCGGGCGCCTGCGCGGCGTACGAGCGGGCGCTCGCCGAGGCGGGCGGCGTGGATCTGCAGTTGCTCGGGATCGGGACCGACGGGCACATCGGATTCAACGAGCCGTGCTCCTCGCTCGCCTCGCGGACGCGGATCAAGACGCTGACCGAGCAGACCCGGATCGACAACGCGCGCTTCTTCGACGGCGACATCGCGCAGGTGCCGCACCACGTCATCACCCAGGGCATCGGCACCATCCTGGAGGCCAGGCACCTGGTGCTGCTCGCGACCGGCGAGGGCAAGGCGGACGCGGTCGCGGCGACCGTGGAGGGGCCGGTGGCCGCCGTCTGCCCCGCCTCGGCGCTGCAACTGCACCCGCACGCCACGGTCGTCGTGGACGAGGCCGCGGCAGCCAAGCTGAAGCTCGCCGACTACTTCCGGCATACGTACGCCGACAAGCCGGACTGGCAGGGCATCTGACCGCACCCGGCCGGCCCCGGAGCGCTCCGGGCCGCCCCGGACACCGCAGGGCGCCGGGCTCCGCAGTGGAGCCCGGCGCCCTCGCGCGTCACGGTCGGCGCACCCCGGCGACGATCTCCGCCGCCGCCCGCCCGCACACCCGGGCCGCGCCATGGGTGGCGATGTGCAGGGCGCCGCGCGGCGGGGCCTCGGGGATGCCCATCTCGACCACGATCGTGTCGGGGCGGGCGGCCAGCAGGGCGTCGAGGGCCGCCGTCATCCAGGGGTGGCGGTGCTCGTCGCGGACGACGGCCACGATGCGGCGGCCGCCGGCCGCGGTCAGCGCCACCGGTCCCGCGTCCGCGCCGGTGAAGCTGCCCGTCACGGTGCCGGGCAGCAGCCGTGGCAGTTCCGCCGCGACGCCCCAGGGGGTCTCGTCGCCGACGGCGATGTTCGCGACCGGGGTGAAGGCGGCGACGTAGGGGGCCGAGGCCGGTGGCTCGTACGGGCCGGAGCGGGTCACCGTGAGCGCGCGCCGGGCGGCGACGAGTCCGATGTCGTCCGGGGACGCCCCGGCCGCGGAGCCGTTCGCGTCCGGGGCGGCAGCGCCGTCCCCGCCGGGTGCCGCCTGCGCGGTCCAGCGGGCCAGTCGGCGCACCCGCTCGGCCGCGTCCGCCAGCCGTTCCTCGGGCAGTTCGCCCGAGCGGACGGCGGACACCAGGGCGTCGCGCAGCCGGCGCACCGTCCCGTCGTCGTCGAGGCCCCCGCCCACACAGATCGCGTCGGCACCGGCCGCGACGGCGAGGACGCTGCCGCGTTCGATGCCGTAGGCGGCGGCGACGGCCCGCATCTCCATGCCGTCGGTGACGATCAGGCCGTCGTAGCCGAGTTCGCCGCGGAGCAGCTCCGTCAGGATCCGGCGGGAGAGGGTCGCGGGGCGGTCCGGGTCCAGGGCCGGGACCAGGATGTGGGCGCTCATCACGGCCCGGGTGCCGGCCGCGACGGCCGCCCGGAAGGGGACCAGGTCACGGGAGTCCAGCACCTCGGCCGGCACGTCGATACGGGGCATCGCGAGGTGGGAGTCGACGGCCGTGTCGCCGTGTCCGGGGAAGTGCTTGGTGCAGGCCGCCACGCCGGCCGACTGGAGGCCGGTGACATAGGCCGCCGTGTGCCGGGCCGCCAGGTCGGGGTCGGCGCCGAACGAGCGGACGCCGATGACCGGGTTGGCGGGGTCGGAGTTCACATCGGCCACCGGGGCCCAGTCGAAGTTCACCCCGCAGGCCGCGAGCCGGCGGCCGAGTTCGCGGGCCACCTCGCGGGTCAGCGCCACGTCGTCGACGGCGCCGAGCGCGTGGTTGCCGGGGAAGCTGGAGCCCGTGCGCACCTCCAGGCGCGTGACGTCACCGCCCTCCTCGTCGACGGCGACCAGGACGTCCTCGCGTTCGGCGCGCAACTGCGCGGTCAGGGCGGCCAGTTGTTCGGGCGAGGCGACATTGCGCCCGAACAGGCCCACCGATGCCAGGCCCTCGCCGAGCCGGCGCAGCAGCCAGTCGGGGGCGGTCGTGCCGGCGAAGCCGGGCTGGAGGACGGTGAGGGCGTCCCGGGTGAGGGTGTCGCTGCCGCCGGCGAGGGTCGTCATCGGGCGCGTCATCCCTTCACGGCGCCCGCGGTCAGACCCGCGGCCATCTTGCGCTGGACGAACAGGAACAGCACGACGATCGGCACCGCCATCATGGTGGCGCCGGCCATCATCGGCGCGTACTCGGTGCCGTGCTTGGTGGTGAAGTTGCCGAGCCACACGGTCGCGGTCTGGTGCTCCTGGCTGAGCAGCATGAGGGCGTACAGGTACTCGTTCCAGGCCTGGATGAAGCCGTAGACGGAGGTGGCGACCATGCCGGGGGCGAGGAGGGGGAAGACGACGCGGATGAACGCGCCGGTGCGGGAGCAGCCGTCGACCATCGCGGCCTCCTCCAGCTCCTTCGGGATGTTGACGATGAAGCCGCGCAGCGTCCACACGGTGAAGGGGAGGATGAAGGTCAGGTAGGTGATGATGATGCCGGTGAGCTTGTCGTACTGCTTCAGGTCGTTCAGCAGCAGGAAGACCGGGATGATCATGGCGACGAGCGGCACCATCTGCACCGCGAGGATGCCCACGATCACGATCTTGCGGCCGCGGAAGGCGAACCGGGAGATGGCGAGCGCGGCCAGCATGCCGACGACGATGCCGATCGCCACGACGGACAGCGACACGACCAGGCTGCGCCCTACCGGGCCCCAGAAGTCGGCGATGTCCAGCGCGCGGCTGAAGTTGGACAGGGTCAGGCCCGTGGGCAGCAGGCTGGGGTCCGGGTCGATGGCGTCCTTGGCCGGCTTGAACGCCGTGTTGAGCATCCAGTAGACGGGGAAGCCGGCGACGACGAAGACCAGGAGGCCGAGAAGGTTCCAGCCGAGCCGGGACCCGCTCCCGCGCCGGCCGCCGGTGGCGATCGCACTCGTGCCGCTCATGCCGCTCATGCTGTTCATTCGACGTCTCCGATCTTCAGCATCTGGCGCATATAGACGGCGACCACACCGAGCAGCAGCACCACGGTGATCAGGGCGATCGCCGAGCCCTGCGCGTAGTCGTTGACCACGAAGGCGCGGTCGTAGGAGTAGGTCGTCAGCAGCTGGAACTCGGCCTCCGGGTGCCCGTTGCGCATCACGAAGACCTGCGGGAAGACGCCCATGTCCCAGATGACCGAGAGGGTCGTGAGCATCACGATGATCGGCTTGAGGATGGGCAGGGTGACATAGCGGAAGACGCCCCAGGCGCCCGCGCCGTCGAGCCGGGCGGCCTCCTCCAGCTCCTTGGGCACCTGGGTGAGGCCCGCGCTGAGCGTGATGACCACGAAGGGCACGGCGCCCCAGATCACCAGGAGCATGATCACGGCCAGGCCCTCGGGCCCGCTCGCGAACCAGTTGTGGCCGATCAGGTCGACGCCGGGCAGCCTGCTCAGCAGCGCGTTGAGGATGCCGTAGTCGGCGTCGAAGAGCCACTTGAAGACGGTGGTGGCGACGATGACGGGCATGCCCCAGCTCGCCACCAGCGCGATGTTGATCAGGGTCTTCACCCAGCCGGAGACCCGCTGCAGCAGCAGGGCGACCAGCATGCCGAGGACCATGGTGAAGATCACCGAGCCGGCCGCGAAGACGATCGTGCGCAGCACGACCTGCCAGAACTCACCGTCGCCGAGCACCTCGGTGAAGTTGTCAAAACCGACCGACTCGGCCGGCTGGAAGCCCCACAGCTGGGACTGCCCGAACTTCTGGAAGGACAGGGTGACCAGGCGGACCAGCGGATAGCCCATGACCAGGGCGAGGATCACCAGGCAGGGGGCGAGCAGCAGCCAGGGGGTGCCCGCACCGCCGGACGTCCGCTTTCCGCGTGGCTGTCGGGTGCCGCCCGGTGGTGGCGCCTGCCGCGGCGGCGGCAGCGTGGCGGGGGTGGTCGTGTCTGCGGCACTCATCGCGCGCTCCTCAGCGGTCCCTCTGGTCGTACGAAGCCGGCATCCCGTACGGAAACCGGAACTCCGCGCGCAGGCCCGGTCCTGGCGGGCCGCGTCCGGGTACGGAGTCCGAGTCCCGGAGGCCGCGCGGCGCCGGACCCCGCGCGGCCGTACGAGAAGCAGGACCCCGCCCCGGACTCCCCCGGGGCCATGGGGCCCTGCGCTCACGTCACTTGGTGTTGATCACCTTGTCGATCTCGGCGTCCGCTTCCTTCGCGGCGGCCTCGACCGTCTTCTTGCCGGTGCCGATGTTCTGCAGCATGGTCTGCAGGACCTGGGCCTTCTCGACCTGGCCCCAGCCCGGGGCCATCGGCACGAACCAGTTGGACTCGGCCGCGGTGGCCGGGACGGCGGTCGCCGGGTCGTCCTTCAGGGTGGCGAGGTCCGTCTTGTTGTTGGGCAGGTTGCCCTTGCCCATCAGGCCCTTCTGGCCCTCGGGACCGGTGAAGGCGTTGATCCACTCGGCAGCGACGGCCTGGGCCTTGGACTTCACCGGGACGGCGAGGTCGGAGCCGCCGAGGAAGACCGGCAGGTTCTTGCCGGACGGGCCGGGCATCACGAAGTTCTCGAGGTTGTCCTTGAGCTTGCCGGTCTTGTCGTTCTTCGGGTCGGCCGCGGTCGCGCCCTCCCAGGCGGCGCCGAAGATCATGGCGGACTTGCCCTGGCCGTAGACGATGTAACGGTCGGACTCGTCCTTGGTCTTGTCACCGTGCATGTACTTGTCGACGACGTTCTTGAAGTCCTTGAGGCCCTTGACGGACTCGGGCGAGGAGAGGTTGGCCTTCCACTGACCGCCGTCCTCCTTGGCGATGGAGCCGCCGGCGTCGTAGACGAAGGACATGGCCGCGTACCAGTCGCGGGTGGGCTGGTACCAGGCGTTGAACTTGTCGCCCTCCTTCTTCTGGATCTTGTCCAGGGCGGAGGTCAGCTCGGCGTAGGTCTTCGGGGGCGTCTTGACGCCGACGGAAGCGGCCACGTCCTTGCGCCAGTTGGCGACCCGGCCGCCCGCGTAGTACGGCACGCCGTAGGTCTTGCCCTCGTACGTCACCGAGGCCTTGAGGCCGTCGAGCCAGGCGGAGGAGTTGTCGAACTGGGCCGGGTCGACGGGCGCGAAGGCACCCTTGACCATGTAGCCGAGCATCTCGGTGTTGCCCATCTCGACCACGTCGGGGGCCTTGTCGGTGGCGAGCACGGCGTCCAGCTTGGTGTTCTTGTCCGGCCAGCCGTAGTACTCGTGCTTGATCTTGATGCCGGGGTGCTTCTTCTGCACCGCGGCATCGGCGGCCTTCACCAGCTCGGGCCAGTTGTTCTGGGCGTCGACGGTGAGCCAGACGGTCAGTTCCTTGGCATCCGCCCCGCTGCCCGAACCGCCGTCGTCCTTGCTGTCGCTGCCGCACGCCGCGATGGAGACGACCATGCCCGCGATACCGATCGCGGCTATCAGCCTGCGCTTCACGCCACCCTCCTCAGGGATGCCACAAACCCCCCTGCCTCCCCGCGGCGCGCGTCAGCGCTGTGTACCGCCCATGGGGCCGGGACCTGGACCAATGGTGTAGACCAGTACGGGGAGCTTGGCCCAGACCAATAGGCCTGTCAAGGGTGTTCAAGCAGGCTCCGGACGTCCGTGATGCGACCGAGATATGCAGAGACCTTTCATTCGGCAAGCGACAGATCGGACGGACCACTTCAGCCGCGGCGGGGCCGTCCGGAGGGACCTATGGACTAGACCAACGGGGGGCGCGACGGTATACAGAGGAGATCACGGACCGTTCGGGTGGCCTCCCGCCACACGAAGCCGTGCCACGATGTGATCCGTGGCCGACGGGATGTCGGTCGCTTTCGGCACCCGGAGCCGGGAAGGCAGAACATGAGCACCGACGTCAGCAGTGCGGAGAACGAGGGTGGGACGACCGTCCGTACCGCGCGTGTGCCCAAGTACTACCGCCTGAAGAAGCACCTGCTCGACATGACGGAGACGCTCCCGCCGGGCACCCCGGTGCCGCCGGAGCGCACGCTCGCCGCGGAGTTCGACACCTCGCGCACCACCGTCCGCCAGGCCCTCCAGGAGCTGGTGGTCGAGGGCCGGCTGGAGCGGATCCAGGGCAAGGGCACGTTCGTCGCCAAGCCGAAGGTGTCCCAGGCGCTGCAACTCACCTCCTACACCGAGGACATGCGCGCCCAGGGGCTGGAGCCGACCTCACAGCTGCTGGACATCGGCTACATCACCGCGGACGACCGGCTGGCCGGACTGCTCGACATCTCGGCCGGCGGCCGGGTGCTGCGCATCGAGCGGCTGCGCATGGCCAACGGCGAGCCGATGGCCATCGAGACCACGCATCTGTCCGCCAAGCGCTTCCCCGCGCTGCGCCGCAGCCTCGTCAAGTACACGTCCCTCTACACCGCGCTCGCCGAGGTGTACGGCGTCCATCTCGCCGAGGCCGAGGAGACCATCGAGACCTCGCTGGCCACCCCGCGCGAGGCGGGCCTGCTCGGCACGGACGTGGGCCTGCCGATGCTGATGCTCTCCCGGCACTCGCTGGACAAGGACGGCAACCCGGTGGAATGGGTGCGGTCGGTCTACCGCGGCGACCGCTACAAGTTCGTCGCGCGGCTCAAGCGCCCGCAGGAATAGCTCGACCGAGGTGCTGCGCGCGGTGTGGCGCATGCACTGTTCCTGCTCTACGTTCCTCCCGTCGCCGCATGGACGGGAGGGCTCCCCGATGCGTACCGCGCACGTCCGCACCATCGCCGTCTGGACTCTTGTCGCGCTCGTCGGCGCGGCCGGCTGGTCCGTGCTCGCGCTCGCCCGGGGCGAGGAGGTCTCCGCCGCCTGGATGGTCGCGGCCGCCCTCGGCTCGTACGCGATCGCCTACCGCTTCTACGCCTCGTTCATCGCCCGCAGGGTCCTCCGGGTCGACCGGACCCGGGCCACCCCGGCGGAGCGACTCGACAACGGCATCGACTTCCACCCCACCGACCGGCGTGTGCTCCTCGGCCACCACTTCGCGGCGATCGCAGGCGCCGGGCCGCTGGTCGGACCGGTGCTGGCGGCGCAGATGGGCTATCTGCCCGGCACCGTCTGGATCATCGCCGGGGTGGTCTTCGCGGGCGCCGTCCAGGACATGGTGGTGCTGTTCTTCTCCACCCGCAGGGACGGCAGGTCCCTCGGCCAGCTGGCCCGCGAGGAGATCGGCCCGTTCGGCGGTGCGGCGGCCCTGCTCGCCGCCTTCGCCATCATGATCATCCTGCTCGGGGTGCTGGCCCTGGTCGTCGTCAACGCTCTCGCCTCCTCCCCCTGGGGCACCTTCTCCCTCGCCATGACGATCCCGATCGCCCTGCTGATGGGCTTCTATCTGCGGGTGCTGCGCCCCGGCCGGGTGACGGAGGTGTCGCTGATCGGGGTGGCGCTGCTGCTGCTCGCGCTCGTGGGCGGGCGCTGGGTCGCCGAGTCGTCCTGGGCGGACACCTTCACCCTGGCACCCTCGACGCTGGTCGTCTGGCTGGTGGGCTACGGCTTCATCGCCTCGATCCTGCCCGTGTGGACGCTGCTCGCGCCCCGCGACTACCTCTCCACCTTCATGAAGATCGGCACGATCGTGCTGCTCGCGCTCGGGGTCGTGATCGCGCTGCCGACGCTGCGGATGGACGCGGTCACCGACTTCGCCACGCGCGGCGACGGGCCGGTCTTCGCGGGCTCGCTCTTCCCGTTCGTGTTCATCACGATCGCCTGCGGCGCCCTGTCCGGCTTCCATGCGCTGATCTCCTCCGGCACGACGCCCAAGATGATCCAGAAGGAGACGCAGATCCGGCTGATCGGCTACGGCTCCATGCTGATGGAGTCGTCCGTGGCGGTCATGGCGCTGGTGGCGGCGAGCATCATCGACCCCGGGCTGTACTTCGCGATGAACGCCCCCTCGGGGGTGATCGGCACGACGGTGCAGAACGCCTCGCAGGTCGTGGGCAGTTGGGGCTACCACATCTCCCCCGCCGAGCTGGCGCAGGCCGCGAAGAACGTCGAGGAGTCCAGCCTGCTGTCCCGTACCGGTGGCGCGCCCACCCTGGCCGTCGGCGTCTCGGAGATCTTCGCCAAGGTCACCGGGGGCGGTCTGCGCGCCTTCTGGTACCACTTCGCAATCATGTTCGAGGCGCTGTTCATCCTGACGGCGCTGGACGCGGGCACCCGGGTGGGCCGCTTCATGCTCCAGGACACCCTCGGCAACCTCTACCGGCCGTTCCGGAACGTCAGCTGGAAGCCGGGGCTGGTGCTCACCAGCGCCCTGGTGTGCGGGCTGTGGGGCTACTTCCTGTGGGTCGGCGTGCACGAGCCGCTCGGCGGCATCAACCAGCTCTTCCCGGTCTTCGGCATCTCCAACCAGCTGCTCGCGGCGGTCGCCCTGGCCGTCTGCACCACGCTGCTGGTGAAGTCCGGCCGGCTCAAGTGGGCCTGGGTCACCGGGATCCCGCTCGCCTGGGACGCGACGGTGACGCTGACCGCGAGCTGGCAGAAGGTGTTCTCCGCCGACCCCAAGGTCGGCTTCTTCAAGCAGCGCCAGGTGTTCCAGGACGCCATCGACGCGGGACAACTGCTGCCGCCCGCCAAGGACATGGACGACATGCGCACCGTGGTCACCAACTCCACGGTGGACGGCGTCCTCTCCGCGGTGCTCGCCCTGCTGGTCGTGATCGTCGTCCTGGACGCGTTGCGAGTGTGCATCCGGCATATCCGCCGCCCGGCGCTGTCCACGCTGAGCGAGGCGCCCCATGTCGTGTCGAAGATCACCGCACCGGACGGGCTGATCCCCACGCGCGCCGAGAAGGAGGCGGCACGGCATGCGGCCGGCACTGCGGCGGGTGGCTAGCGCACTGCGCGGACTGCGCTGGTACGTACGGGAGTTGACGGGCGAGTCGGCCTACGAACGCCATGTCACGCGGCTCCGGGAGCGGCATCCGGAGGCGGTGCCGCCGTCCCGCCGGGAATTCGAGCGGATGCGTACGGACCGTCAGGAGTCGGACCCCCGCCAGGGTTTCCGCTGCTGCTGAGAGCACCGTTTGCGACCGAAATACGGATGGGTACTTCCGCTTCATCGGCACCGTCACCTACATTGCCTGCGCGTTACAACTGATGATCGGCAAGGGGACGGAGCCTAGGCATGTCAGATGCGCCTGAAGTGAAACCACCGGTGGTGACACCGGTACGCGTGGTCATCGCCCTGTGTCTCGTCGCACCCTTCGTGGCGATGCTGTGGGTCGGCTCCTACGCCAAGATCGACCCCACGTTCATCGGGATCCCGTTCTTCTACTGGTACCAGATGCTGTGGGTGCTGATCTCCACCGCGCTGACCATGATCGCGTACAAGCTGTGGCAGCGTGACCAGCGCGCCCGCGGGACCCAGGGCGGAGGTGCCGCGCAGTGAACGACGGCGTCAACGGCGTCGCGCTCGGCGTCTTCATCTTCTTCTTCCTGGCCGTCACGGTCCTGGGCTTCCTGGCCGCCCGCTGGCGCAAGGCCGAGAACGAGCACAGCCTGGACGAATGGGGCCTGGGCGGCCGGTCGTTCGGCACCTGGGTCACCTGGTTCCTGCTCGGCGGCGACCTGTACACGGCCTACACCTTCGTCGCCGTC
Source organism: Streptomyces shenzhenensis (assembly GCF_003688995.1). GTDB lineage: Bacteria > Actinomycetota > Actinomycetes > Streptomycetales > Streptomycetaceae > Streptomyces > Streptomyces shenzhenensis_A. The sequence continues at coordinate 104,393 of NZ_PENI01000001.1, forward strand.
CCGGCGGCGATCTACGCGGCGGGCGCGGCCGGGTTCTTCGCCGTGCCCTACACCATCCTCATCTATCCGCTGATCTTCACCTTCCTGCCGCGCCTGTGGTCGGTCTCGCACCGGCACGGCTATGTGACGACCTCGGACTTCGTGCGCGGCCGGTTCGGCTCCAAGGGGCTGTCGCTGGCGGTGGCGCTGACCGGCATCCTCGCCACGATGCCGTACATCGCACTCCAGTTGGTGGGCATCCAGGCGGTCCTCGACGTGATGGGCGTGGGCGGCGGCGAGAACACCAACTGGTTCGTCAAGGACCTGCCGCTGCTGCTCGCCTTCGGCGTGCTGGCCGCGTACACCTACTCGTCGGGCCTCAGAGCACCCGCGCTGATCGCGTTCGTGAAGGACACGCTGATCTACATCGTGATCGCGGTGGCGATCATCTACATCCCGATCAAACTGGGCGGGTTCGACGACATCTTCGCCAAGGCGGGCGACGCCTTCGCCCAGACCAACCCGGCGACGGGCGCGCCGCGCGGGGCGCTCGCCCCGCCGGAGGCGGGCCAGTGGACGTACGCCACGCTGGCCCTGGGCTCCGCGCTCGCGCTCTTCATGTACCCGCACTCGATCACCGCGACGCTGTCCTCGCGCAGCCGTGAGGTGATCCGCCGCAACACCACGATCCTGCCGCTGTACTCCCTGATGCTCGGCCTGCTCGGCCTGCTGGGCTTCATGGCGATCGCGGCCGGGATCAAGGTCTCCAACGGCCAGTTGGCCATCCCGCAGCTGTTCGAGGACATGTTCCCGGCCTGGTTCGCGGGCGTGGCGTTCGCGGCGATCGGCATCGGCGCCCTGGTGCCCGCCGCCATCATGTCCATCGCGGCCGCGAACCTGTTCACCCGCAACATCTACAAGGACTTCATCAATCCGCACGCGACGGCCGAGCAGGAGACCCGGATCTCCAAGATCGTGTCGCTGCTGGTGAAGGTGGGCGCGCTGGTCTTCGTCCTGACCATGGACAAGACGGTCGCCATCAACTTCCAGCTGCTGGGCGGCATCTGGATCCTGCAGACCTTCCCGGCCCTGGTGGGCGGCCTGTTCACCCGCTGGTTCCACCGCTGGGCGCTGCTCGCGGGCTGGGCCGTCGGCATGGTGTACGGCACGGTCGCCGCCTACGGGGTGGCCTCGCCGACGCAGAAGCACTTCGGCGGCTCGGCCGAGGAGATCCCCGGGATCGGCGAGATCGGTTACATCGGCACGACGGCGTTCGTGCTCAACGTCCTCGTCACCGTCGTCCTGACCTTCGTCCTGAAGGCCGTCAAGGCCCCGGAGGGCGTGGACGAGACGAGCCCGGACGACTACACGGCCGACGCCGGCGCGCCGGGCGTCCAGGTGGAGCTCCCGCCCGCGACCGCGGGCGCCGGTCGCTGAGAGGCGCCCCCAACGGGCGCGAGCGACCGCGCCCACCCCGCAACGGGCCGCCGAAGCCGACCGGCAACGGCGGCCCGTTGACGTACGACACAACATCTGGGGGTGCCACGACGGCCCGGCACTAGATGTATGCTCATGCTCGCTGTCGCCGCAGGGGAATCCGGTGCGAATCCGGAACTGTCCCGCAACGGTGTACTCATGCGTGTATGCCCGCATACCCGCATGCAGGCTCAGTCCGAGGACCTGCCGACAGCGCACCCGGCCGTCCGGTCCGGGTGCCCTGACGTCCGGGCCTCGTGGAATGGGCCGGCGGAGGCGACGCCGTGCGCGCTCGTGTGCTGCCCCCTGCCCTCCGCGAGGCCCCGTGCCGAGCGAGGGAGAGCCCCACGTGACCATCGCGCCAGCCGACCCGGCTTCAGCCGCCCAGGCGACCGCAGTCCCGGTGGAGACCGACGGTCCCGGTGCCGCGCTGCTGCGGACCCTGACCGAGCTGACCGCCGACCTCCCCGACGCCGACCCCGGCCGGGTCGCCGCCGCCGCACTGCGCGGCCGGTCCGCGCGGGCCGACGCCGATGCCGGCGCGGAGCTGCGGGAGCTGGCCACCGAGGCGGCCGCCGGCCTGATCGCGGAGGACCCCGCCTACTCACGGCTGGCCGCCCGGCTGCTGACCCGCTCCATCCGAACGGAGGCCGCCTCACAGGGCGTCACCTCGTTCACCGGGTCGATCGCCGTGGGCCACCGGGAAGGGCTCATCGCCGACCGCACCGCCGACTTCGTACGGCTGCACGCCGAGCGGCTCGACGCGCTGATCGACCCCGCGGCGGACGACCGCTTCGGCTACTTCGGGCTGCGCACGCTGCACAGCCGCTATCTGCTCCGGCACCCCCTGACCCGCAAGGTGGTCGAGACGCCGCAGCACTTCCTGCTTCGCGTGGCCGCCGGCCTCGCCGACGGGGGTACCCGCTCCGGGGGCGACTCCGCGCACGCCGTGGACGAGGTCGCCGCGCTCTACCGGCTGATGAGCCGTCTCGAGTACCTGCCCTCCTCCCCGACGCTCTTCAACTCCGGTACCCGGCACCCGCAGATGTCGTCCTGCTACCTCCTCGACTCCCCCAAGGACGAGCTGGACTCCCTCTACGACCGCTACCACCAGGTGGCCCGCCTCTCCAAGCACGCCGGGGGCATCGGCATCGCCTACTCCCGCGTCCGCTCCCGCGGTTCGCTGATCCGCGGCACCAACGGGCACTCCAACGGCATCGTCCCGTTCCTGAAGACCCTCGACGCGTCCGTGGCCGCCGTGAACCAGGGCGGCCGGCGCAAGGGCGCGGCGGCGGTCTACCTGGAGACCTGGCACTCCGACATCGAGGAGTTCCTGGAGCTGCGCGACAACACCGGCGAGGACGCCCGCCGTACGCACAACCTCAATCTCGCCCACTGGATCCCGGACGAGTTCATGCGCCGGGTCGACGCCGACGAGCAGTGGTCACTGTTCTCGCCGTCGGACGTGCCCGAACTGGTCGACCTGTGGGGCGAGGAGTTCGACGCCGCCTACCGCGGGGCGGAGGCGGCCGGGCTCGCGAAGAAGACCATCCCGGCCCGTGATCTCTACGGCCGTATGATGCGCACCCTCGCACAGACCGGCAACGGCTGGATGACCTTCAAGGACGCCGCCAACCGCACCGCCAACCAGACGGCCGAGCCGGGCCACGTCGTCCACTCCTCCAACCTCTGCACGGAGATCCTGGAGGTCACCGACGACGGCGAGACCGCGGTCTGCAACCTGGGCTCGGTCAACCTCGGCGCGTTCGTGCGCGGCGGGGACATCGACTGGGAGCGGCTGGACGAGACGGTCCGCACCGCCGTCACCTTCCTCGACCGGGTCGTCGACATCAACTTCTACCCGACCGAGCAGGCCGGCCGCTCCAACGCCAAGTGGCGGCCGGTCGGCCTGGGCGCCATGGGCCTGCAGGACGTCTTCTTCAAACTGCGCCTGCCCTTCGACTCGGCGGCGGCGAAGCAGCTCTCCACCCGCATCGCCGAGCGCATCATGCTCGCCGCCTACGAGGCGTCCGCCGACCTCGCCGAGTGCAACGGCCCGCTGCCCGCCTGGGAGAAGACCCGCACCGCGCAGGGTGTGCTGCATCCCGACCACTACGGCGTCGAGTTCAGCTGGCCGGAGCGCTGGGCGGCCCTGCGCGCACGGATCGCGAGGACCGGGATGCGCAACAGCCTGCTGCTCGCGATCGCGCCCACCGCGACCATCGCGTCCATCGCCGGTGTCTACGAGTGCATCGAGCCCCAGGTCTCGAACCTCTTCAAGCGCGAAACGCTCTCCGGTGAGTTCCTCCAGGTCAACTCGTATCTGGTGCACGACCTCAAGGAGCTGGGCGTGTGGGACGCCCGCACCCGCGAGGCGCTGCGCGACGCCAACGGCTCCGTGCAGGACTTCGCGTGGATCCCGGCGGACATGCGCGCCCTGTACCGCACGGCGTGGGAGATCCCGCAGCGCGGCCTGATCGACATGGCCGCGGCCCGCACGCCCTACCTGGACCAGTCCCAGTCCCTGAACCTGTTCATGGAGACGCCGACCATCGGCAAGCTCTCCTCGATGTACGCCTACGCGTGGAAGCAGGGGCTGAAGACCACGTACTACCTGCGCTCCCGCCCGGCGACCCGGATCGCCCGCGCGGCCCAGGCGCAGCCCCGGGCCACCGTCCCCGTGCAGGCCGCCCCGGACCCCGAAGCGGTCGCCTGCTCCCTGGAGAACCCGGAGTCCTGCGAAGCCTGCCAGTAATGCCCGCCCGTCGCCCGACCACGACCCCTGGAGGACGGCGCTCCGCGCCGACAGTCATGACTACCCAGAACCTTCTCGACCCCGGCTTCGAGCTGACTCTGCGCCCCATGCGCTACCCCGACTTCTACGAGCGCTACCGGGACGCCATCAAGAACACCTGGACCGTGGAGGAGGTCGACCTCCACTCCGACGTCGCCGACCTCGCCAAGCTGACCCCCGCCGAGCAGCACCTCATCGGCCGGCTGGTCGCCTTCTTCGCCACGGGCGACTCGATCGTCGCGAACAACCTGGTGCTGACGCTGTACAAGCACATCAACTCCCCCGAGGCGCGGCTGTACCTGAGCCGTCAGCTGTTCGAGGAGGCCGTGCACGTCCAGTTCTATCTGACGCTGCTGGACACCTATCTGCCCGACCCGGAGGACCGTGCGGCGGCCTTCGCCGCGGTCGAGAACATCCCGTCCATCCGGGAGAAGGCCGAGTTCTGCTTCCGGTGGATGGACTCGGTCGACAACCTGGACCGCCTGGAGTCGAGGGCCGACCGCCGGCGCTTCCTGCTCAACCTGATCTGCTTCGCCGCGTGCATCGAGGGCCTGTTCTTCTACGGCGCCTTCGCGTACGTCTACTGGTTGCGCAGCCGGGGTCTGCTGCACGGCCTGGCCACGGGCACCAACTGGGTGTTCCGCGACGAGACGATGCACATGTCCTTCGCCTTCGACGTGGTCGACACCGTCCGCAAGGAGGAGCCCGACCTCTTCGACGACCAGCTCCAGCAGCAGGTCACCGACATGCTCCGGGAGGCCGTCGAGGCGGAGCTGCAGTTCGCGCGCGACCTGTGCGGTGACGGCCTGCCGGGCATGAACACCGACTCGATGCGGCAGTACCTGGAGTGCGTCGCCGACCAGCGTCTGACGCGTCTCGGCTTCGCCCCGGTGTACGGCTCCGAGAACCCCTTCTCCTTCATGGAGCTGCAGGGGGTTCAGGAGCTGACCAACTTCTTCGAGCGGCGCCCCTCGGCGTACCAGGTGGCGGTGGAGGGCACCGTCGACCTGGACGAGGACTTCTGAGCCGGCTCCTCGTCCGCCGTCTCCTGGGCCTCCCTGAGCTGTCGGTCGATGCGCCGGTCGCGCACGATGCCGAACACCGACGGGAGGACCAGGAGGACGAGGATCCCGAGGACCGCGACCATTCCGATCAGGCCTTCGATCTGGTTCGTGTTCATGGACACCACTGTTGCGCCTGACACTCCTTACCGGCAGTGGCAGGACTGCCGTACACCCTCGAATTACTGCCAGGGACGAGGCACACTGGCAGCATGCTGAAGAACGTGGCGGCCGTCCTGCTGGACGGCGTGCACCCCTTCGAGCTGGGGGTCCTCTGCGAGGTGTTCGGCCTCGACCGCAGCGACGATGGGCTGCCGGTGTACGACTTCGCCGTGGTCTCGGCGGAGGGCCCGGCGCTGCGCACACATGTCGGCGGGCTGACCGTCTCGACGCCGTACGGGCTGGACCGGCTGGCACAGGCCGACCTGGTCGCGGTGCCGGCCGGTGAGGAGTTCGTCACCCGCGACTACCCGCCCGAGCTGCTGGCTGCCCTGGTGGCGGCGGTGGAGCGCGGGGCGCGGGTGCTCAGCGTCTGCTCCGGGGTGTTCGTGCTCGGCGCCGCCGGGCTGCTCGACGGGCGGCGGTGCAGCGTGCACTGGCGGCAGGCCGGGGAGCTGGCCGTGCGCTGTCCGCGGGCGGTCATCCAGCCGGACGTGCTCTACGTCGACGACGACCCGGTGATCACCTCAGCCGGCACCGCGGCCGGGATCGACGCCTGTCTGCACATCGTGCGCAAGGAGCAGGGCCCCGAGGTCGCCAACAAGATCGCCCGGCGCATGGTGGTGCCACCGCACCGGGACGGCGGACAGGCCCAGTACGTCGAGCGCCCGCTGCCCAGGAGCCGGTGCGACACCGTCGGCGACGTGCTGGCCTGGATGGAGCAGCACCTCGACCAGGAGGTCACCGTCGAGCAGCTCGCCGCCCGCGCCCATATGGCGCCGCGCACCTTCGCCCGCCGCTTCCAGCAGGAGACCGGCACCACCCCCTACCGCTGGATCCTGCGCCAACGGGTGCTGCTGGCCCAGGAGTTGCTGGAGGGCACGGACCAGACGACGGACGCGATCGCGGCGCGCACCGGGTTCGGCACGGCCGCCGCGCTGCGGCACCAGTTCGTCCGGGCGCTGGGCACGACCCCGCACGCCTACCGGCGCACGTTCCGGGGCCCCGAGGCCGCCTGAACGCGCGCCGGTACCGGCGAGCGACACGCACCGTCAGCGCCGGCCGCGCGGCGTCAGCGGGCGCCGCCCGTCACCACTCCACGGGAGTGAGCAGCAGCCGGTCCGGACGGAGCGTGATGCCCACCCGGGTCTCGTCGTTCGACCCGGTGACCTGCTCGAAGCGGTACTTCGACGACAGCGCCGCGGTGATCAGGGTCAGCTGCGCCATCGAGAAGTGGTCGCTCGGGCACTTCCGGTTGCCCACGCTGAACGGGTTCATCGCGTACTTCGGCACCTCCTCGGCCCGCTCCGGCAGCCAGCGGTCGGGGTCGAAGCCGAGGCTGTCGGCGAACGAACGGGCGTCGCGCTGAACGGCGTACGGGCTGTAGACGATGTCGGCCCCGGCAGGAATGCGATAGCCGCCGAGCGTGGTGTCGGTGAGCGCGCGCCGGGTCAGAATCCATACGGCCGGGCGCAGGCGCATCGCCTCGACGACGACATTGTTCGTGTGCCGGAGCCTGCGGACGTCATCGAATCCGACCGGTCGGCCGCCGGTGACGGATTCCACCTCGTCGCGCACCTTCTCGGCATGTTCCGGGTGTTCGGCGAGCACCTGGAGCAGCCACATGATCGTGGAGGCGACGGTTTCGCTGCCGGGCGTGAGTATCGCGACGACCTGGTCGTGGATCTCCTGTTCCCCGATGGGGTCGCCATTCTCGTCCTGTGCCGCCAGCAATGCCGTCAGCAAATCGTCCGGCCTTTGACCGGATGCCCGGCGTTCGGCGACGATCTCGTCGACGAGGAGGTGCAGATCGGCCAGCGCCCGGTTGAATTCGCGGTTGGCCGGAAGGGGCAGTTTGTACAGCGGTCCGAGCGGCACCACCATCCGGCGGTACATACCGCGGAAGACGGTGGCGAGCGCGGCGCACAACCGCTCGGCCCGCTCGTCCATGGAGGCGCCGCGCAGCAGACAGCGGGCGGCGATGCGTACCGCGATCCGGAAGGACTCCGAGGTGCAGTCGACGGTCTCGCCGGGCCGCCAGCGCTCGGTCAGCGCATGCGCCTCCTCCTCCATGATCGGCCCGTAGCCGGGGATGGCGTCGAGCCGGAAGGCGGGCTGGATGGTGCGCCGCTGGCGGCGGTGCCGGGGCCCGTTGGCGGTGGCCACGCCCTCCTTGCCGAGCAGCCCCTCAAGGGACTCCCAGAGCGGTCCGTCGATCTTGTAGTCGGGGCTGAGCGCCAGCGCTCCGGTGAGCGCCGGGGTGGTCACGGCGTACACCGTCTTCGGGCCGAGTTTCAGCCGGACGACGTCGCCATGGTCGCGCAGTTGGGACATGAAGGCCAGCGGGTCGCGGACCAGCTTCCAGCCATGGCCCAGGACCGGCACCGCGCCGCCCGCAAGGGGCGGTTCGGACAGCTCGGGCGCGACCGGCGGTGGGGGTGCCCCCTGGGCGAGCGAAGCCGAGAACTCGGGGGACGACTCGACGGTCATTTCTCACCTGCCGCTTCGTTGTTGACGTACGGGGGCGTGGACCGGTCCGCCCAGCTGTCGACCATGTAGCGGCCGGATTCGTGGTGGAACCAGTACACCGAGCTGAACCAGTTGCGCATGGTGCCGACACAGGTCCGTACGGCGGCGCCGAGTTCCTTTCCCCGCGCCGTGCCGTCGTCCAGACCGTCGGCGAACCGCTCGGCCGCGCGTTCCGCCTCGATGAATTCCGTGATGCATTCCTCGATGCGCCGCCGGATGTCGCCGACCGCTTCTTCCAGGGTCATCCCCTCATGGGTGACGAGACTGATTCCGAGATTGTGGACCTCATCTCCCGCTATTTCCTTGGGGAGTGAGCAGAGGTCGTTGTACCAGGCGGCGAATTCCTGGCTCAGCAGTGCCGGACGGCGATATGCCGGGTCTTTCCGCACGGCGTCCGGGAGTTCGAGTCCTGCGCTCGGCTCCAGCAGGTCCGTCCATATCCAGTGGGCGAAGGTCAGGCGGCGCAGGGCGAGGTATTCCCCGACGCCGGGCACATATCCCTCGGTGCGGTTGCGGAACTCGCGGTCGTACGCCTCGATCACCGCGTGGAAGTGGCGGGCGAACCGCGCGTTCCAGGTCGGTGACAGGAAGGAGTACAACCGCACCACGCTGTCCGCGAACCCCGCGACCACGGGGTCCCGGTGGTTCAGATGGTGCTGCGGTGAGTCCAGGGCCGTGTGCAGCCGTGACCGCAGCCGCCGCCAGTCGGCCGCGCGGCCGTGCACGATGTCACGGTCGTGCCGGTCGTCCCAGACGAAGAACCACGCACTGTAGTCGGCAATGGCCTGGAGGACGTCGTCGGGAGCACCTGTGTAATACCCCGCCATCAAGTCCGTGTAGCACAGGCCATCGGCATATTCGGCAATCTTGTCCGCCGGCATGAGCCGCTTTTCGAGCAGCCAGCGGCGGGTCTTCTCCTGGAGCTGTGGCCAATACGGATGCAGGTGCCGGGGAAAGGATTCCTCGATCACCGGAAGAGCGAGCGACGGTGGGACTGCGACCGCCATGGGCGTCGATGTGGTGCCGTGTGGTAATGCATGCACGAACAAACCCCTCTCAGCCGTCAAGTGCACACGCACCTCGTACTGTGCCGGGCGTGCGCCGTTGCGTATCCCCGCACTTCCCATTCAGCACTACAACTGACCAGTCTGGGAACGGATTTGCTCCATTCACTACCTCAAGGCGCCCAGTTTCCCCTCTTGCGCGATCGGCTGCGAAGCGCTATGCACAACGCCCGGCCAGGGAGTTCCCTGGCCGGGCGTCACAGCCGGCAGTCCGAGACCGCGTCCGGTCTCAGTCGTTGGCGACCACGGGGTAGCGTGGCTCGTTCTCGGCCATCTGCCGCAGCGCGTCCTTGCGTTCGCGCTTGGAGAGCCGGTCGATGTACAGATACCCGTACAGGTGGTCGGTCTCGTGCTGCAGACACCGCGCGAAGTAGCCCGTGCCCCGCACCTTGACCGGGTTGCCCCGCTCGTCCTGCCCGGTCACCTCGGCGTAGTCGGGCCGGGCCAGCGGCGCGTACGCGGTCGGCACGGACAGACAGCCCTCGTTGCTGTCGTCGAGGCGGCGCCGGTCGGCGGGCAGGTCCACGAGCCGGGGGTTGCAGACCACGCCGACATGCCGGGCGCCCCCGTCGTCCTGGCAGTCGTAGACGAAGACCTTCAGGTCGACGCCGATCTGGTTGGCGGCCAGGCCCACGCCCTCGGCGGTGCGCTGGCTGGTGAACATGTCCGCGATCAGCTGCTGGAGTTCCTCACCGAACTCGGTGACGTCCCTGCACTCCTTGTGCAGCACCGGATTGCCCACAACCGTGATCGGCCGCGTGGTACCGCGCTCCCGCCAGGCGGCCTCGCGCTCCTCGGCGTCCTCGGTGTCGATGACGAAGCCCTCGTCGTCCACGGGGAGCACGCCCGCGTGCTGCTGATCGGTGTCCTGCTGCGCCATGACCGACGTACGCCTTCCTCAATGAACAGGGGAGATATTGCTGATACAGGGTACGGGCAAGGGCACCCCAGGGGCGCGGGACTCAGTCCGATACGCGGCTCCGCCGGGCGGGTGCGACCGGCCACCACCGGCCCGCAGCCGGCAACGGCTCTAGGCCCTGTCGTCAAATTCCCTCCCCCAGCCTCCGGCCGGGAGGTGCCCCCAGCCCCGCGACGCCATGCACGCACTCTCGCCGCACCGGACACAGGCCCAAGTACATCCAGTACGAGGACCCGCGCCCGGCACACCGAGAGCACGCACCTGACGCCGCAGGGCCCGCCCTCCGGGCGAACGACGGGAATTTGACACAGGACCTAACAGACCTCTTCGAGATCCCGCCAGTCCCGGGAATTGGGGCTGTCCGCGACCCACCCGTCCAGCAACCCGCGGACCAGCGACGCCGGGGCGGCGACGCCGCACTCCCGCTCCGGCACCCACAGCTGCCCGTCCGTGCGGTGCCCGAGCGGCCCGGGATGCCCCGGCTCGCTGTGATCGTGCGGATCCAGGTGCTCCCCGTCGCCCTCGTCGGACGGCATCCGCGACTCGGAGCACATCCGGCACAGCAGCCGCACCGACGACGACCAGTCCTCCGCGGCGAAGCCGGCGTCGGCGGCCAGCTGCTCCAGCGCGTCCCGGTCTGCCTCGGTGGCGGCCTCCAGCAGGACCACCCAGGTGGGCACCGGCGAGGGGGCCCACAACTCGATCTCGTCGAAGACCGGGTAGGCGTGCCCGGCGGTGGTGGTGCGCTCGCCGTGCGGCACCCCGTCGTGCAGCACGACCTCGCCCCAGCGCCGCCCGGACGAGGGCAGCGGAATGGACAGCACCTCGATCCGCGCCGGGTCGAGCCGCCGGCCCCAGACGACCTCGGCCTCTCCCTCCGGCGACAGCCGAACGGCCGCGCTGCCCAGCTCCATGCCGAGCGGTTCTCCGGAGACGATGTCGCCTCCCCCGGCCTTCGGCCACGAGGCGCCCCCGGGCACCCGCAGCCCATAGGCCTGCCAGGCGCGGTGGGCCAGCGGCCAGTCCTGCAGGGCGGTGGCGGCGATGCCCACGTTCCACCAGTCGGGCGCTCCGGTCTCCCGGTCGAGCAGCGCCACGGCGCGCAGTCCGGCGGCGCGGGCCTGCTCCCAGTCGTGCCGGAACTTGTGCAGCAGGGCGAGGTTGAACCAGGACTCGGACAGCCAGGGCTCCAGATCGGCGGCGCGTGTCAGCAGCTCGCCCGCGTCCTCGTACCGGCCGTCGCCGATGAGCGTGAACGCCCGGTCCGTGGCCTGCCGCCAGGAGGCGGAGGGCCGGTGCCGTCCCTTGCCGAAGATCCTCACGATTCCCGCCTGCCAGTTCCAGATCCGCACTGTGGGCTGGCTTGTGCCCCCGGACACCCTCTCCCTCGCATCCAACCACGTACGGCGGGAGAGGCGCTCATTACCCATGGGTTACCCAGCCGGGGCCGGGTCAGACCGTCCGGTCCTGCGCCCGCCGCCCCGACCGGGAAGCTCGCGCGCCGCACCCCGGTCCCCCAGCACTCGCGCGAGCGACTCCACCACCTCGGGTGCGTAGTCCCCGGCGGTGCCCAGCCGCAGTTCCTCCAGGGCCTTGAGGGCGGCACCGGGGCCGGCCTCCCGCGCCTTCTCCTCGTACGCGTTCACGGCCCGGATGATCCGCGCGGCCACCGGCTGCTCCCGGTAGGGGTCGGCCTGCCGCTCCACGACCACCGCGACCGCCGCGTCCACCCCGGTCTGCCGTACCACGGCGCCGCCGAGCAGCGCTATCCGCCGCTGTTCCGCGGCGGGCAGTCCGGCGGTGGCGCCGGCCGGCACCGGGTCGACCAGGCTCAGCTGGCCGATGTCGTGCATGAGGGCCGCGTACTCCAGCACGGTCAGCTCGGGCGCGGTCAGCCCGAGGTCCCGGCCGACGGCCCGGCTGAGCGCGGCGACCCGGTGGGCGTGACCGGCCGGGGTGTAACCGGCGATCTCGGTGGCCCGGGCGAGGGAGGCGATGGTCTGCCGGTAGGTGGCGCGCACGGCGACGTACCGGCGCAGTGTGAGCTGGGTGAGCAGGAGCGGCAGGCAGAACACGGGCAGCGCCCACAGTCCGACGACGGCCACCGCCAGCGCCATCACCGCGCCCGTCGCGCACACCGCGGAGCCGATGCCGAGCAGCCCCCGCAGCTCGTCCCGCAGCAGCGGGCCGAACGGCCACCGGGTGCGTGAGTGGGCCAGGGCGGCGGCCAGGACCGCGTCGCACAGGGCGGTGAGCACGAGGAGCGCGAGCAGCAGCACGGCGTGTACCGAACCGCCCAGGGACCCGAACAGGCCGTCCCCGTGCAGGGGTTGGCAGCAGACGGCGGCGAAGCCGATGGTGAGGACCCGGCGGGCCAGATGGTCGAGCGTGGCGGCCCGGCCGCACCAGATGTGCGGGACGCTGCCGAGCAGCGAGGCGGCGAGGACGACGGTGACGACCTGCGCGGCACGGACGGGTGTCCCCGAGCTCTGGGCCAGGTCGAGCGCGTGGGGGGCGGTCGCGTGCCCGGCTCCCTCGCCGAGCAGCGCGTACGACAGGGCGCCGGCCGCGCCGAGCGACGCCGTCTCCCGGACATCGGCGCCGGTGACGGTCACGGGAACGCCCGCCACCCGGGCCGGCGCGGAGGGCCGGGGGACGGTCAGCTCGCCGACGGCTATGAGCACACCGAAGGCGAGGGCGGTCCCGCGCTGCTCCAGGCCGAGGACGAGGGTGACGGCGAGGGAGACAGCGGCGAGCAGCGCGGCACAGACATGGACGAGCCGGAGCGCGCTCATCGATGTGCCTCGCGCGGGCCCGCGACGGGTTCGGGGGGCGGCACCGGGTACTGCCGCTCGTCGGCGGTGACCGCGGGATGCCAGCCTCCCCCGCTCCCGGCTTCGTTCGAGCGGGGGCACCCCCATCGCCCCACGGCCCGGACCAGCGCGGCGACCATCCGGGGGTCGAACTGGGTCCCGGCGCAGCGCTCCAGTTCCCGCAGTGCCGTCGGCACCGGGCGCGCCCTGCTGTAGGAGCGCGTGGACGTCATCGCGTCGAAGGCGTCGGCGACGGCCACCACTCGGGCGCACTCCGGGATCTGAGCGCCCGCCAGCCCGTACGGGTAGCCGCTGCCGTCGAGCCGTTCGTGGTGGTGCAGGATCGCCGCCCGCGCCTCGCCGAGGAAGGAGATGCCCCGGACCATCTCGTGGCCGTACTCGGGATGCAGCTCGATCACCCGCCGCTCCTCGGGGGTGAGCGGCCCGTCCTTGCGCAGCAGCCGGGTCGGCACGCCCAGCTTGCCGACGTCGTGCAGGATCCCGGCGAACCGCAGCACCTCGACGCGGTCGTCGTCCAGGCCGAGTTCGCGGGCGATCATCACGGACGCCTGTCCGACCCGCTCGCTGTGGCCGCGGGTGTAGCCGTCCTTGATGTCGACGGCCTGCACGAGCGCGCGGATCGTCGCCTGGTGGGCCGCCCGCTCCCGGTGGTACTGCGCGAAGACCCACCAGGACACGCCCATCGGCAGCAGCACGAGCAGCGCGGCGACCGGACCGTGCGGGCTGCGCCACAGCACGGCCATCATCAGCCCGGCCAGTCCGTGCACGGCGATCGGCGCGAGCGAGCGGGGCAGCAGCCCGCGCCAGGCCCGGCGGGCCGGCACCTGTTCGGCCAGGGCGAGGATGCCGCCGTCGAGCGCGGCGAGGACGAGGCAGAAGGCCAGCACGGCCGCGGCGGCCGGCACGAGGGCGTAGGGGAAGTCGGAGTGCACGACCGCGCCACGGCCGCCGAGCACCTCGTGCACGCGGGCCGCGGCGTACACGGCGAGCGAGGACTGGGCGGCGCGCCAGATCCGGCGCAGCGCGCGGGGCCGTTCGGCGGGCGAGAGCAGGGCACCGGGCACCGGTACGAGCGCGGCGGCGGGCGCGGGCAGCAGAAAGGCCCCGGCGAGCAGGACGGGGTGGAAGGTGCCTCCGAAGCGGCGCCTGACGATCTGCTCGCAGGCCGCGTACAGCGCGGTGAGCAGCGCGATCGCCCACCAGGGCGCGTGGGTTCTGGGCAGCGGCAGCATGCCGAGCAGGGCCAGGGCGGCGACGGAGGCCACGTACACGCGTGCCCGTGCCGGAACCGCATCCATGACGCCCTCCCCCGACCATGCCGTCCTGGTTCCGGAGCCTAGGACGCGGATCGGGGAGTCCGTGAGGCCATGCCGCACGGATTAGCACGTTCGGGTGATGACCGTGAAGTCAGCAGCGGGGTCGGACGGCGGACCGCGGAACGCGCCGGCCGGGAGCCGTCAGGACTCCTGCGGGGTCGCCGTGATGTCGTGCTCGGGCACCGCCTGGCCGGAACGGATCAGATCGATCCGCCCCATGACCTTGGCGCGCAGGTCGATCGGCACGTCGTCATGGCCGCAGCACCGCTTGACCAGCTTCTTCACCGCCTGCTCCAGGCCGTACTTCTCCAGGCACGGCGAGCACTCCTCGAAGTGCTGCTGGAACTTGTCGCGATCGGCTGCCGGCATCTCGCTGTCGAGGAACTCGTACAGATGATCGAGTACCTCACTGCAGTCCGTCTCGTGCGGCTCTCCGCAGCTCATGAGCCCGAGCCTTTCGCTTCGTTCGACTCTCCGGCGCCCGCCGGGACCAGCCCGCGCTCGCGGGCGTAGTCCTCCAGCATGCCGCGCAGCTGACGGCGGCCTCGGTGCAGCCGGGACATCACCGTACCGATGGGTGTCCCCATGATGTCCGCGATCTCCTTGTACGCAAAGCCCTCTACGTCCGCGAGGTAGACGGCGATGCGGAATTCCTCGGGGATCGCCTGCAGCGCTTCCTTCACATCGGAGTCGGGCAGGTGGTCGAGCGCCTGCGACTCGGCGGAGCGCAGACCGGTCGACATGTGCGACTCGGCACGGGCAAGCTGCCAGTCCTCGATCTCCTCGGCCGCACTGCGCTGCGGCTCGCGCTGCTTCTTGCGGTACGAGTTGATGAACGTGTTCGTGAGGATCCGGTACAGCCACGCCTTGAGGTTGGTGCCCTCGCGGAACTGGTGGAAGGACGCGTACGCCTTGGCATACGTCTCCTGCACCAGGTCCTCGGCGTCGGCCGGGTTGCGCGTCATGCGCAGCGCGGCCGAGTACATCTGGTCGAGGAATTCCAGCGCGTCCCGCTCGAAGCGCGCGTTGCGCTCCGAGTTCGACTCCGCGCCGACGCCCTGGCCCTCGGGCAGCTCCGCCTGGCCGTTGTCGGTCCCTGCGTCGGTCCCAGTGACCGGACCCACCTCCTCAAGATCCCGGGCAGGACCGATACCGGTCCCACTCGAATCGGAGGATAGAACACGACCCGTGCCTGCCGCCGCTCGAACCGGAGCCGTCCTGGCCGCGTGCAGCACCGTCCAGTCCAGGCCGGTGCGGCTGCTGCGGCTCGGGCAAAAGGTCGAACCCATGCGGCGGACTCCCTCTCCTACGGCGTGAGTGCTGGAGCTTCAGCACTTCTGACCGCCACAACAGTGCGCCGGCGCGCGGCATTCCCGGGCGTCACCCGAGTGACGCGACCCACTCCGCGACGCCGTCGGTGACGATCTCCAGGGCCCGCTCCTGGCCGATCTCCGCGCGCTTGGGCACGGCGAGGCCGTGGTCGCCGTGCGCCACCTCGACCAGCCGGTACGCACCCGCAGGGAACTCGTCCGGCCTGCCGAACGGGTCGTTGCCGCCCTGGACGACCAGCGTGGGCACCCCGGCCCCGAGCAGCTCCGCGGCCCGTGACTTCTCGGGCTTGCCCGGCGGGTGCAGCGGGAAGCTCAGGGCGAGGACCGCGTGCGCCCCCAGCTCGTGCGCGGTGCGGCAGGCGACCCGGGCCCCGGCGCTGCGCCCGCCGGAGATCACGGGCAGCCCGGGGGCGGTCAGCGCGGGCCAGACCCCGCGCCAGCCGGTGTCGAGGGTCTTCGGGGCCGGGGCGACCTTCCGGCCCGCCACCCGCCAGGGCTGCTCGACGAGGGCCACGGTGACGCCGTGGGCGGGCAGCGCCGCCGCGAGCGCCCGCAGGTCGCGCGCCTCGATGCCGCCGCCCGCCCCATGGCCCACGGCCAGCACGAACCGGGGCCGCCGCGCCGGGTGCCAGGTGATGCGGGCGTCCCCCGCGTCCGTACCGATGATCTCTGTGGTCACGTCAGAAGAGTGTGCCCGCTTCCGGCCCCGCCAGCTCCTTCAGCAGCTCCGGGCCGTTGTTGCGGACGTCGCTGACGGCCGTGGAGACCGGGTAGGCGCGCAGCAGGCCGTGCGGCGGCGGCTCCAGCAGCGAGCGCAGGTCCTCGGCCTCGGTGCGGGCGGGGTCGAGCCAGGCGTCCCAGCGGTCCGGGGTGAGCATCAGCGGCATCCGCGGGTGGATCTCGGCGAGGCTGTGCGGCCCCTCCGCGGGCGCCACGGCCAGCGGGGTGGTCTCCGCCTCCGTGGTGATCACCGAGCAGGTCGCCCACCAGGCCTGCGGGTGGTCGTCGGGCAGGGTCCGGTCCCGCCAGAACTCGTACAGGCCCGCCATCGCGAAGACCGAGCCGTCGGCGGGCAGCACGAAGTACGGCTGCTTGCGCGGCCGCTTCTTCCTGCCCGCGACCTCCAGGTCCCGCTCCTGCTTGCCGGTGACCCACTCGTAGTAGCCGTCGGCGGGCAGGATGCAGCGCCGGGCGGCGAAGGCACGACGGTACGACGGCTTCTCGTGCACGGTCTCCGCACGGGCGTTGATCATCCGGGCGGCGCCCTCGGGCGACTTGGCCCAGGACGGCACCAGACCCCACTTCAGCCGGCGCAGCTGGCGAACCGGACGCGGGTCGTCGGCGTCTTTCAACGGACGGTCGAGGACGGCGTAGACCTCCTTGGTGGGCGCCACGTTGTAGTCGGCCTGAAAAGTCTCCTCCGGCGGCTTCCCCTCAGTGCTCGACTCCGCGCCGACAGGAGGGACCCCCACCTCGACTTCAAAGACTCCTGCGAGATCCTCGGGCCTACGACTCGCTGCATACCGTCCGCACATACGTGCCACACTGCCAGGCCCACCCGCCACCCGGCCACCGTCTCCGACCCACCCGACCCGACCGGCCCGACCGGAGCCCGGCCGGAGCCCGACCAGAGGGAGCGACCGCACCACATGGACAGCACCGCATCGACCGCGCTGCCCGACCTCTGGGACCGGCTGTGGGGCACCCAGCCCGACCCGGACCTGTGGGTGGTGCTGGCCACCCTGGCCGCGGCGCTCGCCGTGGTCGTCCCGCACGGGCTGTGGCGCCTCTCGCGCAACGCCATCACCATCGCGCACGAGGGCGGGCACGGCCTGGTGGCCCTGCTCACCGGCCGGCAGCTCACCGGCATCCGCCTGCACTCCGACACCAGCGGCCTCACCGTCAGCCGGGGCAAGCCGCACGGCCTCGGCATGATCCTCACCGCGGCATCCGGTTACACCGCGCCGCCGCTGCTCGGCCTGGGCGGGGCCGCGCTGCTGGCCGCCGGGCACATCACGCTCCTGCTCTGGCTGGCCACCGCCCTGCTCGTCGCCATGCTGGTGATGATCCGCAACGCGTACGGGGCGCTGACCGTGCTCCTCACCGGCGGCACCTTCCTGCTGGTGTCCTGGCTGGCCGGCGCGCAGGTGCAGGCCGCGTTCGGGTACGCGGTGGTGTGGTTCCTGCTGCTGGGCGGGGTGCGGCCGGCCTTCGAACTGCAGGCCAAGCGGGCGCGGGGCGGAGCGGGCGACTCGGACGCGGACCAGCTGTCGCGCCTGACCCATGTGCCGGCGTGGCTGTGGCTGTTCCTGTTCCACACGGTGTCGCTGTGCTCACTGATCGGCGGGGGACGGTGGCTGCTACGGGGATGAGGGCCCGCCCCGAAGAGGCGCGGGGACCTGAGCGCCCAGCCCGCACGGCGCCGCACCCGACAACGCGACGCCCCGCACATCGCCGTCCGGAAAGCGCGCACCCGCGCCCGGCCGTCCCCGCCCACTAAAGTGGGGCCATGGCCCCGAACACCGCGCACACCGCCCTCTGGCCCGCCCCGCACGCGAGCGGAGCCGTCGACGCGACGGTCCACGTGCCCGGGTCCAAGTCCGTCACCAACCGCGCCCTCGTCCTCGCCGCCCTCGCCTCCGAACCGGGCTGGCTGCGCCGCCCGTTGCGCTCCCGCGACACCCTGCTGATGGCGGGCGCCCTGCGCGCCATGGGCGTCGGCATCGAGGAAGGGGTCGGCCCGGACGGCTCCGGCGAGGCCTGGCGGGTACTGCCCACGGGCCTGCACGGCCCGGCCTCGGTCGACGTCGGCAACGCCGGCACCGTCATGCGCTTCCTGCCGCCCGTCGCCGCGCTGGCCGACGGCCCGGTCCGCTTCGACGGCGACCCCAGGTCGTACGAGCGCCCGCTGCACGGCGTGATCGACGCCCTGCGCGAGCTCGGCGCCCGGATCGACGACGACGGCCGGGGCGCGCTGCCGCTGACCGTGCACGGCAGCGGCGCCCTGGAGGGCGGTCCGGTGTCGGTCGACGCCTCGTCGTCGTCCCAGTTCGTCTCGGCGCTGCTGCTGTCCGGGCCCCGCTTCAACCAGGGCGTCGAGGTCCGCCACACCGGCGCCTCGCTGCCCTCCCTGCCGCACATCCGGATGACCGTCGACATGCTGCGCGCGGTCGGCGCCCAGGTGGACACCCCGGAGTCGGGCGGCGAGCCGAACGTCTGGCGGGTCGCTCCGGGCGCCCTGCTGGGCCGCGACCTCACCATCGAGCCGGACCTGTCGAACGCCCAGCCGTTCCTGGCCGCGGCCCTGGTCACCGGCGGCAAGGTGCTCGTCCCCGACTGGCCGGCGCGCACGACCCAGCCGGGTGACCGGCTGCGCGAGATCTTCACCGAGATGGGCGGCTCCTGCACGCTGACCGAGTACGGCCTGGAGTTCACCGGCTCCGGCGCGATCCACGGCATCGACGTGGACCTGGGCGACGTGGGCGAGCTGACCCCGGGCATCGCCGCGCTCGCCGCGCTCGCGGACTCCCCGTCGACCCTGCGCGGCGTGTCCCACCTGCGGCTGCACGAGACGGACCGGCTGGCCGCGCTCACCAAGGAGATCAACGAGCTGGGCGGTGACGTGACCGAGACCGCCGACGGCCTGCACATCCGCCCGCGCGCGCTGCACGGCGGGATCTTCCATACGTACGACGATCACCGCATGGCGACGGCCGGCGCCGTCATCGGTCTGGCGGTCGCGGGCGTGCAGATCGAGAACGTGGCGACCACCGCCAAGACCCTGCCCGACTTCCCCGAACTGTGGGCCGGGATGCTCGGGAACTGACGGGCGGACCGGGATCATGCGCCGCTACGGCAAGCACACCGACGAGGACGACATCCGCACCCGCCCGAACCGCAAGGGCAACCGGCCCCGCACGAACATCCGGCCCAAGCACGAGGACGCCGCCGAGGGCATGGTCCTCACCGTGGACCGGGGCCGGCTGACCTGCCTCGTCGAGGGCCGTACGGTCCTGGCGATGAAGGCCCGCGAGCTGGGCCGCAAGGCGGCCGTCGTGGGCGACCGGGTGGCGCTGGTCGGTGATCTGTCCGGCCGGAAGGACACCCTCGCGCGGATCGTCCGCATCGAGGCGCGCACCTCGGTACTGCGCCGTACCGCGGACGACGACGACCCGTACGAGCGGGTGGTCGTCGCCAACGCCGACCAGCTCGCCATCGTCACCGCCCTCGCCGACCCCGAGCCCCGCCCCCGGCTGATCGACCGCTGCCTGGTCGCGGCCTACGACGGCGGCCTCGACCCGCTGCTGGTGCTCACCAAGTCGGACCTGGCCCCGCCCGGCAAGCTCCTCGACCTGTACGGCGACCTGGACATCCCGCACGTCGTCACCAGCCGCCTGGAACTGGAGGAGGGGGCCGCGGCGGACCGGGTGCGGGAGCATCTGGCGGACAAGGTCACCGCGTTCGTCGGCCACTCCGGCGTCGGCAAGACCACACTGGTCAACGCCCTGGTCCCGGAAGACCGCCGGCGCATGACGGGGCACGTCAACGCGGTGACGGGCCGCGGCAGGCACACCACCACGTCGGCGCTCGCGCTGCCGCTGGGCGACGCGGACGGCTGGGTCGTCGACACCCCGGGGGTGCGCTCCTTCGGCCTCGCCCACATCGACCCGTCCCGCGTGATCCACGCCTTCCCGGACCTGGAGCCAGGCACCGAGGGCTGCCCGCGCGCGTGCAGCCACGACGAACCGGACTGCGCACTGGACGAATGGGTGACCGAGGGACACGCGGACCCGGCACGCCTGTACTCTTTGCGCCGGTTGCTGGCCACACGGGAACGCAGGGACGGCGACTGACCTCAGCGGTGTTTGCGGGGGCGCGGGCCTGGCAAGTGCATAATCGCACCGAGCCGGACATACGGGAGGACAGCACATGGCGTGGCTGCTGGTCGTCGTGGCCGGATTGCTCGAAACCGGCTTCGCGGTCTGCCTGAAGCTATCGCACGGTTTCACCCGGCTGTGGCCGACCATCGCGTTCGCCTGTTTCGCCCTCGGCAGCTTCGGCCTGCTGACCCTCTCCCTGAAGAAGCTGGACGTGGGTCCCGCCTACGCCGTGTGGACCGGCATCGGCGCCGCGGGCACCGCGATCTACGGCATGGTCTTCCTGGGCGACCTGGTGTCGACGCTGAAGATCGTCTCGATCAGCCTGGTCATCATCGGCGTGATCGGCCTCCAACTGTCGGGCTCGTCCCACTAGGCCCTGTCGTCAAACTCCCTCCCCCAGCCTCCGGCCGGGAGGTGCCCCCAGCCCCACGACGCCATGCACGCTCCCCCAAGCTCTCGGCTCCGCTCGACCAGAGGGGGCACCCCCACGACGCCGCAGGGCCCGCCCTCCGGGCGGACGACGGGAGTTTGACGACAGGACCTAGGGTTCACACCGGCTGGCGGTGCAGTGCGTCCCGTACCAGTTCGGCGATCCCGCCCTCCGTGGGCGGCGCGGCCACGCAGGACAGCGCGAGCCGCACCACCAGCTCGCAGGAGCGGGCCAGTTCGGTGCCGGCCACCCTCACCGCGCCCGGCCCGGTCAGGGCCACCAGCGCCCGGTCGCGCACGATCTGCACGAAGTCGCCGGGCGACGGCAGCGGCCCGTCCGCGCGGCGCTGCGCCGGCACGGCGGAGGATGACGGCACGGCGGACAGCGTCGGCGCGGGCAGCCGCTCGCTCCAGCAGCCGGTGAGCATGGCGCGCACGATCGGATTGTCGCGGGCGAGGGCGGCGGTCCACTCGGCGGTGGCGGTGAGCCGCTCACGCGGTTCGACGCCACCGGCCAGGGCCCGCTCGATCCCGGCGAGATAGCCGTCGGCCTCCCGGCGCACCAGCGCCCGGGCGAGCCCTTCCTTGCTTCCGAACTCGTTGTAGAGGGTCTGCCGGGACACTCCGGCCGCCGCGGCCACGTCCACCATCCGCACGGCGGACCACGGCCGCCGCACGAGCGCGGTGTAGGCGGCGTCCAGCAGGGATTCCCGGGCAGCAGGCATCGTCGCCTCCCTGGGGTGAGCGGCTCTGCGCCCAGGTTTGACGCGCCTCCCGGCACTGTCAAGAGTTCGCGTAGCGGGTGCGCCTCCCGGGGACGGTTGTGCGCCACCGTCTCGGCCGAGCCGGGCGCGCCGGGGCGGCGTCCTCGCCCGCGGCCCCCGCTGGCCGCGCCGCGACCGGGCCGGATACGGTGCATCACATGCCCGACTACCTCGACGACCTCCGCCTCGCCCACGTCCTCGCGGACGCGGCCGACGCCGCGACAATGTCCCGCTTCAAGGCCCTCGACCTCAAGGTGGAGACCAAGCCGGACATGACCCCGGTGAGCGAGGCGGACAAGGCCGCCGAGGAGCTGATCCGCAGCCAGCTCCAGCGCGCCCGGCCCCGGGACGCGGTCCTCGGCGAGGAGTACGGCATCGAGGGCACCGGGCCCCGCCGCTGGGTGATCGACCCGATCGACGGCACCAAGAACTATGTGCGGGGCGTGCCCGTCTGGGCCACCCTGATCTCGCTGACGGAGGCGGGCGAGGGCGGCTACCAGCCGGTCGTCGGGGTGGTCTCCGCACCGGCCCTGGGCCGCCGCTGGTGGGCCGCCAGGGGCCATGGCGCCTTCACCGGCCGCAGCCTGTCCTCCGCGGCCCGCATCCACGCCTCGCGCGTCTCCCGGCTGGCGGACGCGTCCTTCGCGTACTCCTCGCTGTCCGGCTGGGAGGACCAGGGCCGGCTCGGCGGCTTCCTCGACCTCACCCGCGAGGTCTGGCGCACGCGCGCGTACGGCGATTTCTGGCCCTACATGATGGTCGCCGAGGGGTCGGTGGACATGTGTGCCGAGCCCGAGCTGTCCCTCTGGGACATGGCGGCGACGGCGATCGTCGTCACGGAGGCCGGCGGCACCTTCACGGGTCTCGACGGCCGCCCGGGCCCGCACAGCGGCAACGCCGCCGCGTCCAACGGGCTGCTCCACGACGAGTTGCTGGGGTATCTCAACCAGCGCTACTGAGAAACCTGGGCTGCCTGCGCACGCCCTCGGTCCGCTGCACGCGCCCCCTTGTTGACTCGCGCTTTGCCTGCGACTCTGAAAGTCCCCCCGATTTGTGAATTTGTGAATCCGCGAACTATCGATTCGTCGACGTGTCGATCCATCGATGCGCCGGTCCGCCGATCTGCCGGTCCTTCGATCCCGTGATCAGCCGGTCGGCCACTCCGTCGCCAGGTCACCACGTCGCTCGGTCGGTCCGGATTCCGCCGGAGGATTCTCCCTAGGAGGTGGCTCCATCCCATGCTCGTTCGCGACGCCATGAGCACGGTGGTCCTCACCATCGGCCCCGCACACACCCTCCGCCAAGCCGCCGCCCTGATGTCCGCCCGCCGCGTGGGCGCCGCGATCGTCCTCGACCCCGACGCCGGCGCCATCGGCATCCTCACCGAGCGCGACATCCTCAATTCCGTGGGCCTGGGCCAGAACCCGGACACGGAACGCACCCACGCGCACACCACCAACGACGTCGTGTTCGCCACCCCGACCTGGACGCTGGAGGAGGCGGCCCACGCGATGGCGCACGGCGGATTCCGCCATCTGATCGTCCTGGACCACGGCGAGCCCGCGGGCATCGTCTCGGTCCGCGACATCATCCGCTGCTGGGCGCCACGGCGGCAGCGGGTGCCGGCCTGACCTGCCAACGGGCCGGAATCCCCGTACCCGAGGAGTCCGGCCCGCGCCACGGCAAGCGGTCCAGTGCTGGTGATCAGCCGCGCAGGGCCTGGACCGCGGCCTCCAGCCGCTTGCCGAAGTCGTCGTCCGCCCGGCGGAAGTTGCCGATCGCGCGCTCGGCGATGTCGTCCCTCGACACCTTGGCGATGAAGCCCGCCAGATTGCCGATCAGGCGCTCCTTCTCGTCCTCGGACATCAGCCGGTAGAGGCTGCCGGCCTGCACGAAGTCATCGTCCTCGGCGTACACCGGTGCCGGGTGGTCGCCCGTGCCGCCAGCGACCGCCGTGGCCTGCCACAGCGGCCGGTCGGTCTGGAACGGGCCACCGAAGCTGTTCGGCTCGTAGTTCTTCGCGCCCTTGTGACGGCCGTCGTAGAGGAAGCCGTCACGGGAGTAGGTGCGCGCCTCGGTGGCGTGCGGGCGGTTCACCGGCAGGTGGTCGGCGTTGATGCCGACGCGGTAGCGGTGGGCGTCGCCGTACGCGAAGAGGCGGCCCTGGAGCATCTTGTCCGGGGACGGGCCGATGCCGGGCACGAAGTGCGCGGGGCTGAAGATCGACTGCTCGACCTCGGCGAAGATGTTCTCCGGGTTGCGGTCGAGCTCCAGCTTGCCGATCTCGATCGGCGGGTAGTCCGCGTGCGGCCAGACCTTGGTCAGGTCGAACGGGTTGAAGCGGTACGCCGCCGCGTCGGCCGCCGGCATGATCTGCACCTGCACGGTCCAGCTCGCGAACTCGCCCCGCTCGATGGCCTCGCGCAGATCGCGCTGGTGGGAGTCGGGGTCCTCGCCGGCGAGCCTGTTGGCCTCGGCCTGGGTCAGGTTCTTGATCCCCTGGTCGGTCTTGAAGTGGTACTTCACCCAGAAGACCTCGCCGGCCTCGTTGTTCCACTGATAGGTGTGCGAGCCGTAGCCGTTCATGTGGCGGTACGAGGCCGGGATGCCGCGGTCGCCGAACAGCCAGGTCACCTGGTGCGTGGACTCGGGCGACAGCCCCCAGAAGTCCCAGACGTTGTCCGCCTCCTGCGAGCCGGTGTACGGGTCGCGCTTCTGGGTGTGGATGAAGTCCGGGAACTTGATGGCGTCCTTGATGAAGAACACCGGGGTGTTGTTGCCGACGAGGTCGTAGTTGCCCTCCTCGGTGTAGAACTTCAGCGCGAAGCCGCGCGGGTCGCGGACCGCGTCCGCGGCGCCCAGGTTGCCGGCCACGGTCGAGAAGCGCAGGAAGGTCTCCGTCCGCTTGCCGACCTCGGAGAGGAACCGGGCGCGCGTGTACCGCGTGACATCGGCGGTGACCGTGAAGGTGCCGTACGCACCGGCGCCCCGCGCGTGCACCACGCGCTCCGGGACGCGCTCGCGGTTGAAGTGGGCCAGCTTCTCCAGCAGCAGCTGGTCCTGGACGAGCACCGGGCCGCCGACACCCGCGGTCTCGCTGTTCTGGTTGTCGGCAACCGGAGCACCGGCCTCCGTCGTGAGAGGTCCCTGCGTCACGTGCGCCTCCTGCGTCACTTTGCACTGATCCTGTCGCTTGGCCAAGGCCGAACTCGATCCTACAATGGACACTGTCTAAGTCAAATGGCGATCCAAAGTCACACCTGTTCGCGACCTGGTCCCCTCGACTGTTAGGCTGGGCTTTATGAGTGACCTTCTGGAACGGCTGCGCGGACGCGGATGGCGGATGACCGCGCAGCGGCGCGTCGTGGCCGAGGTCCTGGACGGCGAGCACGTCCATCTGACGGCCGACGAGGTCCACGCCCGGGCCGTCACCCGGCTGCCCGAGATCTCCCGCGCGACCGTCTACAACACCCTCGGGGAGCTGGTCTCGCTCGGCGAGGTACTGGAGGTCGCCACCGACAAGCGGGCCAAGCGCTACGACCCGAACGCCCACCGGCCGCACCACCACCTGGTGTGCGCCCGCTGCGGCGCGATCCGCGACGTCCACCCGAACGGGAACCCGCTCGCCGATCTCCCCGACTCGGAGCGCTTCGGCTTCGCGGTCTCGGACGTCGAGGTGACCTACCGCGGGGTGTGCCCGGACTGTGCGAGCGCCTAGCCGCAGCCCCGCACCCGCCTGACGGCGGCCCGACGAGCCCCGGCACCGACGGATGCCGGGGCTTTGTGCTGCGTACGGGCTTCCTGAATCTGACGGCCCGTCATATGGTCAACGGCGCCCACCAGTCCGTTCCGCACTCCGCGAGGAGACGCCCGTGGGAGAGCCGTATCCGAAACTCCGAGCCACCGATCTGACCCGTACCTTCGGCCGAACCCCCCACACGGTCGACGCCCTCGGCCCCCTCGGCCTCACCGTCGCCGCCGGCGAGTTCGTCTGCGTCGTCGGCCCCTCCGGCTGCGGCAAGTCCACGCTGCTGCGCATCGCCGCGGGCCTGCTGCGCCCCAGCACGGGCACGCTGGAGATCCGCACGACGAGCCCGCACCCGGTCGCCATGATCTTCCAGGACTACGGCATCTACGACTGGAAGACGGTCCAGGCGAACGTGCGCTTCGGCCTGGACGTCCAGCGCGTCCCGCGCCGCGAGGCGAACGCCCGCGCCGCCGACTGGCTGGCCCGGCTGGGCCTCGCGGACTTCGCGCACGCCTACCCTGCGACGCTCTCGGGCGGCATGCGCCAGCGCGTGGCGATCGCCCGCGCCCTGGCGGTGGAACCCGAACTGCTGCTCATGGACGAGCCGTTCGCCGCGCTGGACGCCCAGCTGCGCACCATCCTCCAGGACGAACTGCTGGAGATCACCCAGGCGCTGCACACCACCACCCTGTTCATCACGCACAGCCTGGAGGAGGCGATCGTCCTCGGCGACCGCGTCCTGGTGATGTCCGCGCGTCCCGGCCGGATCATCGCCGAGCGGCGCCCGCCGTTCCCGCGCCCGCGCACCGGCGGCATCCGCTCGGCGCCCGCTTTCACGGCCCTCAAGGGCGAGCTGTGGGACCTGCTGCGCAAGGAGGCGGTGCCGGCATGACGACCGTGCTCCCCGACCGGGCAACGGTCCTGGTCCGCCGTCCCGGCGTCCGCGAACTGCACCCGGTCGGCGCCCACCGCCGGCGCCGCGCCCTGGAGCTGTCCCTCGCGGTCGCCGTGCCCCTGCTGCTCGTCCTGCTGTGGCAGCTGGCCGCGAGCCGCGCCTGGATCGACGACCGCGTCTATCCGGCCCCGTCCACGATCCTGGCCGACGGCTGGGACCGGGCGGCGGCCGGCGAGCTGTGGCCGGACGTGTGGGCGACGCTGCGCCGCGTGCTGGCGGGCTACGCCGTCGGCACCGCGACGGGTTACCTGCTCGGCCTCCTGATGGGGTCGCTCCCCCTGGTACGGGCGGCCCTGGAACCGCTCCTTGACGCCCTGTACGTCGTGCCGAAGCTGGCCCTGCTCCCCGTCTTCCTGAACATGTTCGGCCTGGGCGAGGGCCCGCAGGTGGCCCTGGTCGCGGCCACCGTCTTCTTCTTCGTCTGGATCTCCACGATGTCGGCGGTGATCGCCGTCCCGGCCGGCCACCGGGATGCCGGGCGGGTCTTCGGCGCCTCACCGTGGCAGATGTTCCGCCACGTCCTGCTCCCCGCCTCCCTCCCGTCGGTCCTGGTCGGCGCGCGGATCGCGGCGGGCGTGGCGGTCCTGGTGATCGTCGCCTCGGAGCAGATCGCCGCGGCGGACGGCCTGGGCCATCTGATCTTCGACTCGCGCGCGCTGTTCCAGAACGACGTGATGTTCGTGGGGATCGTCTGCGTGGCCGTGCTCGGGGTGCTCTTCTCCGAGCTGGTCCGGATCGCGGGCCGGCTGCTCACCCCCTGGGCGCCGCGGGACCGGGGACGGGGGCAGTCATGAGGAAACGCCTCGGCCCCGGGCGGGGGACGGCGCTCGCCGTGGTCGCGGCCCTGCTGGCGGCGGCCGGCTGCTCGTCGGCGCGCTCCGGGGACGCCCCGCCGCGGTCCGGGACGGAACACCGCACGGTCCGCACGGTCGCCGGCTGCGGCACGGCGTCCTGGACCGACCCGGCGGACCTCTCCGCCGACCGCGCACCGGCCCGCTGCGCACCGCGGACCCCGGCCGCCCGGCCGCCGGCCCAGCGCCGGAAGCTCACCATCGCCACCGGGACGCTGAGCGCGGAGTACGCGGCCCCGCTGCACGTCGCCCTGGACAAGGGCGAGTTCACGGCGGACGGGCTGGATGTCACGCTGCGGGTGCTGCCCACGCCGGACGCGCTGCCGCTGCTGGCCAAGGGCGACATCGACGCCCTCTGGGCGGCTCCGGAGGCGGCCGTGATGAACGGCGTCCGCGGCGGTTTCGACATCAAGTGGGTCGCGGGCAACTTCTCGCCCGACCCGGAGTCGAAGAGCGGCCTGTGGGTGAAGCTGGCGGACGGCGAGAGCGCGGCGCAGGTCCCGATGGCGGGCCGCACCATGGGCACCATGATCGGCAAGGGGTCGGTGATCGCGTACCCGATGCAGCGGGCCCTGGCCCGGCACGGCGGTGGCCTGGACGAGATCCGCTACCAGCAGCTGGGCTCGGCGGATGTGCTCACGGCCCTGCAGAGCGGCGGCGTGGACTCGGCGTGGCTCCTCGACCCGGTGTGGCGCCGGGTGGACGGGGAGCGGGGCTATGCGTTCCTGGGCGGCCAGCCGCTCGGGGAGCCGCTGGGCGGCATGTTGTACGGCCCCTCGCTGCTCCAGGACGACGTGGACGCCGGGGTGGCCCTGCTCCGGGCCTACATCCGCACGGTCGACACCTACTTCGCCGGCGACTACAAGAAGGATGCGGGGTTCGTCACCTACCTGGCGAAGCTCCTGAAGACGGATGCGGCGGTCCTGAAGTCGACGCCGTCGCTCCGCATGGACTGGGAGATCAGATCCGGCACCGTCGCCCGCCTCCAGTCCGCCTACCGGGCCCAGGGCGTCACCGAGGGTGCGGCCCTGCCGGAGTCGAAGACGGTGGACCGCTCGTTGTACGAGGAGGCGGTGGGCCACGCCCCCTGAAGCGCCGCCCTGCTGCCCGTTCGCCGGGCATACGCCGAGGGCCGGAGTCCCTTGCCTGGACTCCGGCCCTCGGTTTCAGTAGCGGGGACAGGATTTGAACCTGCGACCTCTGGGTTATGAGCCCAGCGAGCTACCGAGCTGCTCCACCCCGCGTCGGTGAACGCAACATTACGTGAGCGCCGCCCCCAGAAGCAAATCGATAACGCCCCCACGCCCCAGGGCCCTGTTTCTCCCCCTGTGCCTGCCTGCCAACCCCCGGCACAACCAACCCAGGGACGCGAGGAACTGCGCACCCAACCCCCACACACCCGCACAGGCCGACGCACCGCACCCCCCACGGCGAGACCCAGCCCCCGCACCCACCAGCCAACCCCGGGCACAACCAACCCAGGGGCGCGAGGAACTGCGCACCCAGCCCCCACACACCCGCACGGACCAGCGCACCGCAACCGAACTACGCCGAGAGTTCCTCCCGCAGCGCATCCCGCAACCGAGCCGCACGCTCGCCGACCTCCGCGGGCCCCAGCGTCACCGCACGGTCGGCCCACCGCTGCCCCTCGACCAGCTCCCCGCGGCGGGCGTAGACGAGGGCCAGCCGCAGGGCCGCCCGGCCGTGCCCGGCGTCGGCGGCCCGCGTCCACCACACCGCGGCCTCCGGCTCGCTCCCCTCCCGGGCCAGGAGCAGCCCGAGGTTGAACGCCCCGTTCCGGGACCCGGCCTCGGCCGCCTCCCGGTACCACCGCGCCGCCTCCACGACATCGCCACGCGCGGCGGCCAGCATCCCGACCCGCACCTGCGCGCGCCGGTGCCCCTGACCTGCCGCCCGCTCGTACCACTCCTCGCACTCGGTCTTCTCGTGCACCGACTCCCCCAGCTCGTGCGCGGACCGCGCGGGCCGCCGCGCGTCGAGCAGGGCGGCCAGCCGGTACGCCGCCTCCGCGCTGCCGGCCCCCGCCGCGCACCGCAGATGCCGCTCCGCCTGCTGCTCGTCCCCCTCCCGCAGCCGGGCGATCCCGACCTGCAGCGCCGCCTCCGTGTGCCCGGCCGCCGCAGCCCGCTCGTAGTAGCGCAGCGCCACCCGCTCCTCGCCCCGCCCGGCGTACAGGATCCCCAGGTTGAACGCGGCGTCCACGCTGCCCGCCTCCGCCGCCTTGGAGAACCACGGCTCCGCACCGGCCGGGTCGCCGCTCTGCAGCAGCAGGATCGCCAGCGCGTTCGCCGCCTCCCGGTGCCCGGCGTACGCGGCCCGCCGGTACCACTGCTCGGCCTGCCCGATCCGCCCCTGCGCGGCGCAGAGCAGTCCGAGGTTGTACGCACCGTTGTCGTCCCCGGCGTCCAGCGCGGTCCGGTACCACCGCTCGGCGGTCTGCGGCTGGCCGCGCTCGGCGTACAGCGCGCCCAGCGCGTTCGCCGCGTTGCCGTCGCCGTCCTGCGCGGCCCGCAGCCACCACACGGCCGCGCTCTCGGTGTCCCCGGCGTCCCGGAGCAGGAACCCGAGCGCGCAGGCGGCCCGCGCCTCGCCGTCCTTGGCCGAGGTCAGGTACCAGCGCCCGGCCTCCTTCAGCTCACCCCGCCGCTCCAGGATCGCCCCGAGCTGGAGCGCGGCCCGCCGGTGGCCGCGCGCGGCGGCCTGCCGGTACCACTGCTCGGCCTCCCCCGGGCCGGACCTCCGGGCGCCGTTGCCGGCCCCGGTGCCCCCGCCGGCTCCCGCGGCGCGGTCCAGCATCCGCGCCAGCCGGTACGCCGCCTCGCGGTGCCCGCGCTCGGCGGCGGCCCGCAGCCACCGCTCGGCTCCGTCCGCACCGCGGTGTTCCAGCAGATCGGCGAGCGCGTACGCCCCCAGCACATGGCCCTGCTCGGCGGACTGGCGCAGCCAGTACTCCGCCGCGGGTTCGTCGCCGCGCTCACGGTGGTGCCGGCCGAGCGCGTGCGCGGCGGCCGACGAACCGGCGACGGCGGCGATCCGCCACCATCCGGCGGCCTCGTCGGGGTAGCCGCGCTGATGCAGAAGGACGCCGAGGTTGTTGGCGGCGGCGCGGTCGCCCGCGGCGGTGGCGGCACGCAACTGGGGTTCGGCTCCGTCGAGATCACCGCGGCGCAGCAGCATGGCCCCGAGGACGCTCATCGCCTCGGCGTCGCCCGCCTCCGCGGCGAGCCGGCGGCGCACCTCCTCGGCGGCCTCGCCGGCCTCGTCACGGTCGGCGGACTGCACAAGGTCGGCAGGCCGCACGAGGTCGGCAGCCTGCCCAAAGTCGGCAGGCTGCGCAAAACGCCCTGTCTCCAACAGACTTGCCTTGTCCCCCATAACGTCCATCGTCGCACCACCTGCAACCTGGGTACACCCGGTATACCCCAGCCCGTGAGGTCACTTCAGCGTTTTGTCGACATGCCCACAGAGAGACAAGTCAAACACACATCCCCCAAGTCCCCACGAAGACACGACGACCCGCACATCGGCAGATCCGCTCACCACGCGTCCGCACACGCCGAAGGCCCGGATCCTCTGGAGGATCCGGGCCTTCGATTTCAGTAGCGGGGACAGGATTTGAACCTGCGACCTCTGGGTTATGAGCCCAGCGAGCTACCGAGCTGCTCCACCCCGCGCCGTGTTCGGAAACCTTACCACGGCACGGGGTGTCCTTGATCAGCCGCCGCTCTGGCCGTCCCCGGGGCTGGGACTGCCGCTCGGACTCGGACTGCCGCCCTTGCCGTCGCCGTTCTTGCCGCCGCTCGCGCTGTCGGCCTTGGCCTGCGCCTCCTCGGCCCGTCGCAGCGCGTCCTGGAGGTCCTTCTGTGCCGTGCCGTAGGCCGCCCAGTCGTTGTTCTTCATGGCCTCCTGGCCGGCGTCGAAGGCCTTCTGCGCGTCCTCCAGTGCCTGCTGGACCGTGGGATCACCGGACGTCGGCGGCGGATTCTCGGTGCCGGTGCCGGTGTCGTCGTCCGACGGCGGAGGAGTCGAGGCCTTCGCCCCGAACACCACGTCCAGCGCCTCGTCGAGGGTGTCCTCGAAGGCGGTTCTGCCCCCGTAGGTCACCAACACCTTGCGCAGGAGCGGGTACTTGAGTCCGCCACCGCGTACGTAGACCGGCTCGACATACATCAGTCCGCCGTCGAGCGGCACGGTCAGGAGGTTGCCGTACTCGACCTGCGAGCTGCCGCCTTCGAGCAGCTTGATGGCCGAGGCGATGTCCTGTTCCGAGTTGAACTGGCTCTGCACCTGTTTGGGCCCGTCGACCGTCGTGCTCGTCGGCAGCTTCAGGATTCTGATCTTGCCGTAGTCGCCGGTGCCCGCCTCGGCATCGACCGACATGAACGCGCTGAGGTTGTCACGGCCGTTGGGCGTGAACGTCGTCGACAGCGAGAACGACTGCGCCGCCTGGTCCGGCATCCGCATGCTCAGGTAGTACGGCGGCACCGCGTTGCCCGACTTGTTGGTCGGGTCGTCCGGCACCTGCCACACCTCGCTGCCGGTCAGGAACGTCTGTGCGTCCGTCACGTGGTAGCGGGTGAGCAGTTCCCGCTGGACCTTGAACAGGTCCTGCGGGTAGCGGAGATGCGCCATCAGATCGCCCGAGATATCCGACTTCTGGTGAACCGTGCCGGGGAACGCCTTCATCCAGGTCTTCAGGACCGGGTCCTTGGTGTCCCACTCGTAGAGCTTGACCTCGCCGGTGTACGCGTCGACGGTCGCCTTCACCGAGTTGCGGATGTAGTTGACCTGGTTCTGCTGGGCCACCACCGCGCGCGAGTTGTTCGTCGCGGTCAGCGAGTCGGCCGTCGTGTCACCGAGGGTCGTACGCGAGGAGTACGGATAGCCGTTCGTCGTCGTGTACGCGTCGACGACCCACTGGATACGGCCCTTCACGACCGCCGGATAGGCGTCGCCGTCGATCGTCAGCCAGGGGGCCACCGCCTCGACGCGGTCCTTGGGCGTGCGGTTGTACAGGATCCGCGAACCGTCGCCGATCGCACCGGAGTAGAGGATCTGCGGCTCGTTGAACGCCAACGCGTACGCGGCGCGGTTGATCGGGTTGGCGAGGCTGACCCCGCTCTTGCCCTGGTAGCTGGTGGTCTTCTCGCCGTTGTCGTCGGAGTAGTCGATCTCCTTCTGGGGACCGCCGACGATCGAGTACGTGCCGGTCTTCTCGCCGTAGTAGATCCGCTGCTCGTACGTGCCCAGGTCACCCTTGGACGGCAGGTTGTACTCGGTGAAGACCGGGCGCCCCTCGGAGTCCGCCTCGGTGCCCTTGGCGGCGACCACACCGTACCCATGGGTGTAACGGAAGTGGTCGTTGATCCAGTTGTTCTTCGGGATGCCGTCCAGGTTCAGCTCACGCAGACCGATGACGGTGTCCTGGTCGTTGCCGTCCTTGGAGTACCGGTCGACGTCCAGATTGGTCGGGAACGCATAGTAGTTCCGCATCTGCTGGAGCTGCTGGAACGTCGGCGAGACGATGTTCGGGTCCATGATCCGGATGCTCGCCGCGGAGTTGACGTCGTCCCGCAGCTGCGTCTTGTCCGAGGTGGTGCTCTTGCCCTCGTACTCGGTGACCTTGGTGTCGTCGATGCCGTAGGCCTCGCGGGTCGCCTTGAGGTTCTTCTGGACGTACGGGGCTTCCTTGGCCTGCTCGTTGGGCTGGACCTGGAACTTCTGGACGATCGCCGGGTACAGGCCGCCGATGAGGATCGCCGAGAGGACCATCAGGCCGAAGCCGATGACGGGCAGCTGCCAGGTGCGCCGCCACAGCGTGGCGAAGAACAGCAGCGCGCAGATGACCGCGATGCAGAACAGGATCGTCTTGGCCGGCAGATAGGCGTTCGCGTCGACGTATCTGAGGCCCGTCCAGTTGCCGGTGGCCTTGAAGTCGCTGGACTTCACGGCCAGTCCGTACCGGTCGAGCCAGTAGGCGACCGCCTTCAGGGTGACGAAGACGCCGAGCAGCACCGACAGATGCCCGGTGGCCGCCGCGGTGGCGCGCGCGCCAGGGCTGGTCACGCGCAGCCCGCCGTACAGGTAGTGGGTGAGCGCGGCGGCGATCGCGGACAGGATCGTGGCGGCGAAGCCGAAGCCCAGCAGGAAGCGGTACCAGGGCAGATCGAAGGCGTAGAAGGAGACGTCGAGGTGGAACTGCGGGTCCTTCTCGTGGAAGGGCACGCCGTTGACCCACATCAGCCAGGTGCGCCACTGACTTGCCGCGGAGGCGCCGGCGATCAGGCCCACCAGGGCGGTGATGCCGAGCAGGAGCCACTTCTTGAAGGGCGCGATGCCCATGCGGTACCGGTCGAGACTCTGCTGCTCCATGGACATGGCGCTGAGCGGGGGCCGCAGCCGGTGTGCGAGCCAGATGTTGAAGCCGACCGCGAGCGCCATCAGCAGCCCGAAGACGGCGAACAGCCCGATCTTGGTCCACAGTGTGGTGGTGAACACGGACGAGTAGTGCACCGACCGATACCACAGCCAGTCCGTCCAGAACCCCGCGAACATGGTGAACGCCATGCCGAGGACGGCAAGGACGCCCAGTGTCATGAGCAGGGTCCGGACGCGCCGGGACGGGCGGCCCGCTCTGATCCGTGGCCCCGTCGGGCCTCCGCCGCGGTCCGGCATCTGGAAAGCCAAGGTGCGTACCTCGAAGTTCGGTGTTGATTCGCTGTCGTTACGTCAGGCCCCCGAGTTCGCGGACCGTCCGGTGGGCCCACAGATCGTGGGCCCACACCTATGCAACTTACTCACGGTTTACTCGGTTCCCGATTCCGGCGATGAACGAGGCAGGATTGTGACCATGTCCAACACTCCCATGGCAGCGAACCCGCTCACCCGGTCCGTGCTCGAGATCGACGAGTACGCCTCCGGCCTCGGCTGGGACCAGCCCGCTCGCCTCTTCGCCCTCGTCGACACCGCGCGGCTGCGGGCCGAGGAACCCGCGCTCGCGGCCCAGCTCGACCTGCCGGACGAGCCGGCGGCCGCCGGCCTCACCCCGATCGAGCAGGACGAGGTCCCCGCGGGCAAGCCGCTCGACGAGTTCCTCGGCACCATCGCCTGGCCCGACGCCGTGGCCGGCTGCGCGCTCACGGTGGAGCGGCTGATGCTGCCGCCGTCCGCCGAGGCCCAGGTCCCGCAGGGGCTGGACGGGGCGAAGCTGGCCAAGTGGGTGGCGGACCACCCCGAGCGCCAGGAGGTCCGGATGACGGTCGCGGTGCTGCGCGACGGCACCCGGGAGTCGGCCCTGCGGCTGCGTGACAAGGACACGCCGACGGAGGTGCTCACCGGGCCCGACCTGGTGCCGGGTCTGGCGGACGCGCTGACGGCGACGTTCGCGGACTGACCCGCGTCGGCGGCCCGCCGCCGGGACCTCGGCGCCGGCCGTCACCGCCGGCGCCGGGCACCCCTTCCGGCCGGGCGCTTCTTCCGGCCCGGTCCGCGGGCGGCCCCGGCCACGCGCGGGTGCCGGTTCCTCAGCCCTTGGCCGTGCACATCGGCAGGGCGGCCGTGTCCCCGTTGCGGATGTCGTCGAGGGCGCCCAGGGCGTCCTTCATGGTCTTGACCTTGACGAGGGTCAGCCCGCCCGGGGTGTCCTTGAGCGCGGCGGCGCAGTTGTCGGCGGGCGTCAGGAAGTACTGGGCGCCCTTGTCGCGCGCGCCGACGGTCTTCATCTCGATGCCGCCGATCGGCCCGACCTTGCCGCTGTCGTCGATCGTGCCGGTACCGGCGACGAACTTGCCGCCGGTGAGATCGCCCGGGGTGAGCTTGTCGTAGATGCCGAGCGCGAACATCAGGCCGGCGCTGGGCCCGCCGACGTCGGCAAGCTTGATGTCGATGGTGAACGGGAAGGTGTGGTCGGTCCCGGCGGAGATCCCCACGATGGCCCGCTTGGTCCCGCTGTCCTCGGACGTCGTCGTGGTGATCGTCACGTCCTGGGCGCCGGTCGGTGTCCGGTTCTCCTTCTCGGCGGCGGCCTGCTCCTTGGCCGGGATGATCGTGAAGACGACGTCCTGGCCGGGCTTGTGCTTGGTCACCAGCTCGGCGACGTCGGCGGGCTGCTTCACTGCCGTGCCGTCCACGGCCTTGATGACGTCACCGGCGTGCAGCCGGCCCTGGGCCGGGGAGCCCTTGACGACGGTGGAGACGATCACCCAGGACCTCACCGGGATGTCCAGTTCCTTCAGGGCGGCGACCTTGGCGCTCTCCTGGGACTGGCTGAACTCCTCGGCGTTCTCCTGGGTGGACTGCTCCTCGGTCTTGCCGTCCGGGTAGAGCGTGTCGTGCGGCACGACCTTGTCGTCGTGCGCCAGCCAGCCGTAGACGGCCTCGACCAGGTTCATCCTGTAGTCGGCGCTGGTGACCCGGACCGTGGTCATGTTGAGGTGTCCGGTCGCCGGGTACGTCTTGTGACCGGAGATCTGCAGTACCGGCTCGCCGTCGTGCTCCCCCAGCGTGTTCACCGTCGGCCCCGGGGACATCTCCGCGTACGGGACGGGCAACAGCACACCCGCGCACAGGAACGCGATCAGCATCAGGGTGGAGGCGAGCATCGTCGCGGTGCGGCGTGGCATGGTTCGACATTACGGGACGGGTCTGTCAGCGCACCGTCAGGGCACCCCTGCCCAGGCCTCACCGACCGGCGTGCGGTTTCTCCATCGCCGCGCAGAACCGGGCATAGCCGTCCAGCTCGGGGCCGTCGCTCCGGGCCTTCCGGTTCCGGTTGGCCCAACTGCCCCACAGACCCGCGCCTATCGCGGAGACAAACGGAATCAGCAACCAGGCGAGCGACGCCATGCCGACCTCCCAACCCCATGACCGTCCGCAACTGAGTGATCAGCAGATTAACCACTCGCACTGACAACGCTCAGCCCAGGGGTGCGGTTACGCAACCGGAAGGGTTACGGCGGGTCCGACCCGCCCTGGGGCTACGCGCCCACCCACTCCTCGGTGCCGTCGGAGAAGGTCTGGTGCTTCCAGATGGGCACCTCGTGCTTCAGGTCGTCGATCAGCTTCCGGCAGGCCTCGAAGGCCTCCGCCCGGTGCGGGCAGGCCACCGCGACGACGACGGCGATGTCCCCGACGCCCAGATCCCCCACTCGGTGGACGGCGGCCAGGGCCCGGACCGGGTACTCCGCGACGACCTTCTCGGCGACCCGGCGTATCTCGGCCTCGGCGCCGGGGTGGGACGAGTACCCGAGCCGGTCGACGTCCGCGCCCCCGTCGTGGTTGCGCACGGTCCCCACGAACAGCGCGATGCCGCCCGCCGCCGCGTCGCCCACGGCCTGGAACACCTCGTCCACGGACAGCGCGGTCCGGCGGACGCCGATCAGCTTGATGGGATCCTGAGCCGCCTGCTCACCGGGGTGACCGTTGGTGGGTGCCATGGGGCCATCGTGCCGCACCGCGGGCAGATCCCGGAACAGCAGGTACGCCCGTCACGCGCGCGTGCACCTCCGCAGGCTCCTCGCCTCCTCCGGAAGCGCGCGATCCGCCGGGCTTCCGCCAGAGGGCCGAAACCCTTCTCAGATCCGCCGCCGCGCCTTCCGCGCCCGCCGTACCACGGCCGCCGCGCCCAGCAGGGCGACCGTCGCCCCCGCGGCCCCCGCCGCGGTCGCGTCCTTGCGGCCCAGCCGCCGTCCGGCCACGGTGTGCCGCCCGGAGACCTCGTCCAGCAGCTCCGCCAGGACCTCCTCATTGGTCCACTGCGGCCGCCATCCGGCGTCGTGCAGCCGGCTCCCGCTGACCACCCACGGGTACATCGTGTAGGCCAGGTCCCCGGCCGGCGACGGAGTGAGCCCGATCCGGTGCAGCCGGGCCGCCGCCCCCAGGGCGACCGCCGACGGCAGTTCCATCCGCCGGATCCCGCTCAGCTCCTCGACCTCCTCCTGCTCCAGCCAGCCGTCACAGCCCACGGCCAGCTCCCCGTCGACCTTCTCCAGGACCGCGTACTCCAGTGCGCCGCACAGGTCCTCGACGTGACAGAACTGCCAGGCGGGCCGCGACCCGGCCACCACAAGGAGCCGCGGCGAC
The DNA here is from genome assembly GCF_003688995.1 of Streptomyces shenzhenensis. Taxonomy (GTDB): domain Bacteria; phylum Actinomycetota; class Actinomycetes; order Streptomycetales; family Streptomycetaceae; genus Streptomyces; species Streptomyces shenzhenensis_A. The sequence goes on from NZ_PENI01000001.1 coordinate 141,583, forward strand.
TCGAAGTACCTGGTCAGCGCGGTGTCGGTGCCGCCGACCAGGACGGCGGGCCGCACCACGGTGACATTGAGCCCGGGATGCGCCCGCGGCGCCCGCCGGGCCAGCCGCTCGATCTCCAGCAGGTCACCCACGCCGGTCGCCTCGGCGGTCGCCCGCAGCTCCGCGTCCTCCGACAGGGGCAGCTCGTTGTCCGGCAGGGCCCCGTACACCATCGCGGAGGTGCACAGCACGACCCGGTGCACGCCGGCCGCCGCGGCGGCGGTCAGCACCGTCTGCGTGCCGCGCACGTTGTACGCCGTCCGGGCCGACGCGTCGGTCTCCAGGTCCAGGTCGAGCGCGAGGTGCACGACCACGTCCGCGCCGCGCAGCCGGTCCGCGATGGCCGGATCCCGTACATCGAGGATGTGCCACTGGGCCGCCGCGCACTCACCGCGCCGTTCGTCGATCGCGACGACCCGCTTGACCTCCTCGGACGCGGCGAGCCGCGCCGTGAGCAGCGCGCCGACCCCGGTCGCGGCGCCCGTGACCGCGACGACGGGCCCGCGCACGGCGGGAGGGGTTGAGTGGTTTCGCGCTGCGCGAACCTGCGGATCTGGGGAACTCACCAGGCGTCTCCAGCGGTTGTCTTGAGTATGCGCGCGTAGGACACGTACGTACCAGGTGGCATCCATCCTGCCGCAGGCCGAGAGTCGGCGAAGCACCGAGGCCCGATCGGGTCTTTGGTGTCTACGCTGGGTGGTGTTGTCGGGCAGCCGCGCCGTCGGAGAGAACCGGCGGCCTAACACCAGCCGAGGAACCCCGTGAGTGACACCCCATTCGGATTCGGCCTTCCGCCGGAGGAGCCGGAGAACGGCGACGAGGGCAAGAAGAAGGACCAGCAGAGCGGTGGTGGGCAGGGACCGGCCAACCCGTTCGGTTTCGGACTGTCCGGAGCCGGGGGCCTGGGCGGCCCGGGCGCCGACAATCCGCTCGCCGCCATGTTCGGTTCGCTGAACCCCGCCGACCTGGGCGCGGCCTTCCAGCAGCTGGGCCAGATGCTCTCCTACGAGGGCGGCCCGGTGAACTGGGACATGGCCAAGCAGATCGCCCGCCAGACGGTCTCGCAGGGCACCCCGGACGGCGTCAAGGACGCGAGCGTCGGCCCGGCCGAGCGCTCCGCGGTCCAGGAGGCCGTGCGCCTGGCCGACCTGTGGCTGGACGACGCGACGTCCCTGCCGTCCGGCGCGGGCTCCGCGGTGGCGTGGAGTCGCGCGGAGTGGGTCGAGGCCACGCTTCCGGCCTGGAAGGAGCTGGTCGACCCGGTCGCCGAGCGTGTCGGCGCGGCCATGGGCGACGTCCTGCCGGAGGAGATGCAGGCCATGGCGGGCCCGCTGATCGGCATGATGCGCTCGATGGGCGGCGCCATGTTCGGCACGCAGATCGGGCAGGCCGTCGGCGTGCTCGCGGGCGAGGTCGTCGGCTCCACCGACATCGGCCTGCCGCTCGGCCCGGCCGGCAAGGCCGCGCTGCTGCCGCTGAACATCGAGGCGTTCGGCAAGGACCTGGGCGTGCCCAAGGACGAGGTGCGGCTCTACCTCGCCCTGCGCGAGGCCGCCCACCAGCGTCTGTTCGCGCATGTGCCGTGGCTGCGCTCGCACCTGTTCGGCGCGGTCGACGGCTACGCGCGCGGGATCAAGGTCGACACGGCCAAGCTGGAGGACGTGGTCGGCCAGTTCGACCCGCAGAACCCGGAGCAGCTGCAGGACGCCCTTCAGCAGGGCATGTTCCAGCCGGAGGACACACCCGAGCAGAAGGCCGCCCTGGCGCGTCTGGAGACGGCTCTGGCGCTCGTCGAGGGCTGGGTGGACGCGGTGGTCCACGCGGCCGCGAAGCCGCGTCTGACGTCCGCCGACGCCCTGCGTGAGACGCTGCGCCGCCGCCGTGCCACGGGCGGGCCGGCCGAGCAGACGTTCGCGACGCTGATCGGCCTGGAGCTGCGGCCCCGCCGGCTGCGCGACGCCTCCCGGCTGTGGGCCTCCCTCACGGACGCGCGCGGTGTCGACGGCCGGGACGCCCTGTGGGCCCACCCGGACATGCTGCCGACGGCAACCGACCTGGACGACCCGGACGGCTTTGTCCACCGCGAGCAGCTGGACTTCTCCGAGCTGGACAAGATGCTCGGCGAGGCGGCCGACGGCACCGGCGAGAAGCCGAACCTGAAGAAGGGCGACGCGGGCGACGACGCCAAGGGTGACGGCACCGAGTGAGCCTGTACGACGACGCGGTCCTCGTCCTGAAGGGGTACGAGGGCCGGGAAGAGGGCCAGGAAGAGCTGCGCCAGGCCTATCTGGACCATCTCGCGGCGCATCCGGACGGCCTGTGGAAGGCCTGCGGGGCGGGGCACCTCACGGCGAGCGCCCTGGTCGTCGACCCGGCGCACGGCCGGGTGCTGCTCACCCTGCACAAGAAGCTGCGAATGTGGTTGCAGATGGGCGGCCACTGCGAACCGCAGGACACCTCCGTGCGGGCGGCGGCCGTGCGCGAGGCCACGGAGGAGTCCGGCGTCCCGGGGCTGACGCTGCTCCCGGGCGGCCCGGTGCGCCTGGACCGCCATCCGATCCCGGCCCCGTGCCACTGGCACTTCGACGTGCAGTACGCGGTCGTGGCGCCGCCCGGTGCGGTCCAGGAGATCAGCGACGAGTCGCTCGACCTGCGCTGGTTCGGCTACGACGAGGTGCCGCGCGTGGCGGACGAGTCGGTCGTACAGCTGCTGGACGCGACGCGCGCCAGGCTCTGAGACCCGACGGCATCCCGACGGACCGGGCAGGACCTGCATACGGGCGACCGGCCTGCGCGCGGGCGACCCACTTGTAAGGGGCGACCGCCCAGGGTGGTCGCCCCTTACTGCCGGCTCACTGCTGCCGGCTCGCTGCGGCTCAGCTCCAGACGTTCCCCTGGTTCTGGCCGCGCGCCCCGTGCTGTCCCATGCCGTACTGCGCGGCGAGCCCCCGCCCGATCGTGGCGTTCTGCGGCGGCAGCAGCTCGCTGGGCTGGACGAGCGCGTAACCGGTGCCCATGAAGCTCAGCTCCCAGCCCTCACCGGTGCTGCCGCGGCGCCGCCACACGCCGGAGGAGTGCGTCTGCGCCTGCATCTGGACGCGCAGGCCCGTGGACCAGGCGACGATCGCGTCGGCGTCGCAGTTGACGTACCGGTCGGGTGTCACCTGCATCATCAGTGGCACGCCCGAGGTCATCAGGGCGACCTTGCCGTGGCCGGTGATGTTGAGCTGGTACTTCCCGGACCCCGAGATGCCGTACAGGCTGTCGACGGCGATGACCTCGTGGTGCAGCGAGGAGTCCAGGGCGAGGACGTAGCTGCTGTCGACCGTCAGGCCCTCCTGCTCGACATCCACCACATGGACGTACTGGGCGAGGTTGGCGAAGTAGACCGTGCCCTGCCCGTGGCAGCGCATCAGGTCCAAGCCCTCCCCGGTGTACGCACGCGCGTGTGCCTGGCCGCTGCCCTGGTACTCGGCGTCGAACTCGACGAGGCCCTGGTAGGCGACCATGCTGCCCTTGCGGGCGAGGAGGTCTTCGTGGCCCTCCAGGGCGACGCGGAGCAGCTGCTTGTTCTGCAGGCTCCAACGCTCCTGGGTCTGCTGGTCGTTGTAGGCGAAAAGCGGGCTCTGCATGATGGCTCTGGCTCCCCCTCAGCCCCGGACCCGGAGGCGGTCGGTGCTGTCCTCGCTGGGCTGGACGACGACGATGCCCTGACCGGAGAAGGCCATCTGGTAGGCCTCGCCGCTGCCGCGGCCGATCAGCGACTGCGCCTTGAAGCTGCGCTTGCCCTTCACCTTGAGGTTCGGGGACCACGCGACGAGCGCGTCCGGGTCGACGTACGTCTCGTCCTCGCCGCCGCCGCAGTCGACGACGATCGGCTTGCCCCGGGAGGTCAGGGCGACCCAGCCCTGCCCGGAGATCCTGGTGTTCCACAGGCCCTGTCCGGCGAACTTCGCGAGCCCCTTGACCCGCTCCACGCCCCAGGTCAGCTGGGCGTCGAAGGCGAGCAGATTGGTGGCGTTGACGGAGATGCCGTCGCCGTTGAGGTTGATCACGACGACGTTCGCACCGTAGTCGGCCAGGTACAGCAACCCGTCCCCGGAGCACTTCATCAGGGGGGCGCCCTCGCCGGTGACCCAGTCGCGGGCGATCTGGCGGACGGCCGGCGGGTTGGGCTCGTACTGCACGAAGCCTTCGTAGGCGACCATGGACCCCACGCGCGCGAGGAGGTCGTTCCCGGTCTGCATGGCGACCTTCAGCATGTGGTCGCCGTGGTTCTCCATGCGGGCGGTGACCGGTGCGGGGGCGTAGCCCATGAGCGGCTGGTTCATGACGGGCTCCCTCAGACCTCGTACGGCTGGACGACGATGAAGTTGCCGGGTGCGCCCCGGAACTGCAGGTTGACGCTCTCGCCGGTGTCGCCGGGGTAGGCGTTGCGGCGCATACGGACCTGGCTGGAGACGATCACCTGGGAGGCGGCCGACCAGGCGACGACCGCGTTGCAGTCGGCGAACGTGGTGGGCGTGACGGGCAGGACGACGGGCGTGCCGTGCGTCTTGACGACGACGGTGCCGGTCCCCTGGAACTGCATCGTGAACAGGGCGCCTCCGGGGATGCCGTGTCCCTCGATGCGGCGGACCTCGTACTGGAGGCTCTCGTCGAAGGCGAGGACATTCTCGGAGGAGACGCAGATCGCGTCGCCCTGGAGTTCCACGGGGTGCAGATGCGTGGCCTCCTCGGCGAGGAACACCTGGCCCTGGCCGGTACAGCGCATCAGCTGCAGTTCCTGGCCGGTGGCGTTGCCCACGATCCGGCCCATGACGCCGGCGCCCTTGTAGCTGAAGTCGACCTTGCCCTGGTAGAGCACCATGCTGCCCTGCCGGGCCAGCACGGGCTGGCCGCCGATGCCGAGGTCGACGCGGACGAGCTTGCTGTTCTGCTGGGTCCAGCGCTGCCCGGTGGGCGTCTCCTTGAACTGCTGCAGCGCCGCGGTCACACCGGCGCCGCCCTGGGGCGCGCCCTGCGGCACGCCGTAGCCGGTGGCCTGCTGGCCGGGGACCGGTCCGAGCGGCGGCTGCTGGCCGTAGCCCAGGGGCGGGGTCGGCTGCCCGTAGCCGGGCGGCGGCGCCGGGGCCTGCGGGGCCGGGGGCTGGCCGTATCCGGGGGGCAGGGGGGCGCTCGGGGCGGCGGGCTGGCCGTAGGGCGCCGGTGGCGGGGGCGGGGGCGGGGGTGGCACCGTGCCGCCGGGGGGCAGGTTCAGGGGGGCGATGATGGTGGGCGCGCCGTGCACGTTGGGCGCGGGGGCCGGGGGCGCGGGCGGCGTGGCACCGGGCGGGGGCGCGAAGCCCTGCGGGGCGGGAGCCGGCGCCGGGGCGGGCGCAGGGGGTGCGGGAGCCGGGGCGGACGGGACGCCGAACGCGGGCGGCGCGGCGGCCTGGGCGGGCGGGGCGAAGCCCGGAACGGCGCCGGACTGCGGCTGCTGCGGGGCGGCCTCGGGCGCCTCCTCCTCCAGCACCTCGCCGCCGAAGTTCTTCAGCAGCGCTTCGAGGCCGCCGTCGAAGCCCTGGCCGACCGCCGCGAACCGCCACACGTCCTTCAAATAGAAGTCGCCCAGCATCACGGCTCGTTCGGTGGAGAACTCCGCGCCGTCGAACGCGTACCGGGCCACCTCCTCGCCGCCCGCGACGATGCGGAGGTACCCGGGCTGTATCTGCGACATCTGCCCGGCGCCGTCGACGGTCGCCGTGAACGACAGCTTCTGGATCTGCGGCGGGATCCGGTCCAGCGTGACCCGGAAGGACTCCGTGTCGCCGGCCTGGGCACCCAGCAACTGGATGGACTCCTCGGGGGACTTCGGCTGATTGAAGAAGACGAAGTACCGGTCGTCCGAGAGACGTTCGTCGGCGTCGAGCCCGAAACAGCTGATGTCGAAGGTCAGCCCGGGGCCCGAGATCTGCACACCTACGTACAGATCCGTGCCCGCGGTGAGGTCACTGATCCTGGCCTTGTGGCCCCGTTGGAATTCCCTGGTCATGCGTAACGACCGTCCCCCATCCCGAATGCAAGTGCGTCGCGCCAGGCTAACGGCAAACCCCGACATCGGACGAAGCCGGTACAGACCCGGTACACAACCGTCTTCCGCGGCACGCGCGGCCCCACCAGGGGAGCGGATCACTCGTCCTGCGGGCCGGGCGCAGGAGGCAGTCGGTCCGCGGCGGCCACGCCTTCGAGGTAGCCGCGCGCCCGCTCGGTCCGCGGGTACGCCTCCAGCAGCCGCCAGAACCGCGGCCCGTGCCCGGGCACCAGCAGATGGGCGAGTTCGTGACAGAGCACGTAGTCGACGACATAGTCGGGCATGCCCTGCAGCCGGTGCGAGAGCCGGATGCTGCCCTCGGCGGGGGTGCACGAACCCCAGCGCGTGTTCTGGTTGGTGACCCAGCGCACGGAGGCGGGCCGGGCCCGGCCGTCGAAGTACTGCTCCGACAACCGCTGGGCGCGCTCTCCCAGTTCCGTGTCGCCCAGCACCCGCTTGTTCTCCTGGGCGGCCAGTTTGTCGAGCATGACGGTCACCCAGCGCTGCTCCTCCGCCTCGGACATCCGGGCAGGGATCAGCACGACGGTGCGGTCGCCCTCGCGGTACGCGGAGACCGTCCGGCGTCGCCGGGCGCTCCTGCGGACCTCGATCGGGCTCGTCCCCGAGCCGCTCGGCGGCTGGCTCGTCGTACTGCGCTGTGGCTTTCCGGCACGGTGCGGTGGGTCGGCGGGCACGCCCCGACGTTACCTGCTGCGCCCGGGGGAAGTCCCGGGTCCGGAACGGTTCAGTGTCGTTCCCCCGACCATGCGCTTGATTCGTACGACGAATATCCACCGCCTGTGGACAACTTGCGGCACCGCCTCGGCGAGCCGGGCATGCTGGCACTCGTCGGCGGGGCGTGACCGGTTCCACCGACCATCACCGATATGCCGTGAATTGCCTTCCTTTTATGCGAATCACGGAGGATTACGGTGAAGTACGGGGAATAGCAGCGAATGACGGGGGACAGATATGCATCCGATGATGAAGCCCGCGTTCCGGCGCGGCTGGCGCGACCTCAACACCGTGCAGTTCGGCATGACACCGGCGCACGCGCTGACACTCGGCCCGATCGACACGGCGACGGGCAGTTTCCTGGAGCTGCTCAACGGCACCCGGGGACTGCCGCTCCTGCGCGACGAGGGACACCGGATGGACCTGCCCGACGGTCATGTCGACGCCGTGGTCCGCGGGCTGGCCGGGGCCGGGCTGCTCGACGACGCGCGAGGCGGCGGTCCCGCGGGCGCCGCCCTGCGCGAGCAGAAGGAGACGCTCGACCGGCTGCACCCCGATCTGGCCTCCCTGTCCCTGGCCACCTCCGAACCGGGCGAGGCGATCGACCGCCTGGCGGCCCGCCGCGCCCTGCGCGTGCAGATCAGGGGCGCGGGCCGGGTCGGGGCCGTCCTGGCCTCGCTGCTGTCGGGCGCGGGGGTCGGCGAGGTCGACGTGTGTGACGGCGGCCAGGTCGAGCCGTGGGACGTCGCCCCGGGCGGACTGCCCGCCGAGTCGGTCGGCGAGCGCAGGGACGAGGCCGCGCGGCAGGCCGTGCGGCGGGCGGCACCGGACCGCGCGCGCCGTCGCACCCGCGCCCGGCCGTCCCCGGTCGACGATCCCGGCTTCTCCCTGGTGGTCCTCGCACCGCGGGACGACGTCGCCGTGCACACTCCCGATCCGGGCGTCGCCGATCCGTTCCTGGCCTCCGGGACACCCCACCTGTACTGCGGCGTCGTGGAGGGAACCGCGGTCGTCGGTCCCCTCGTCCTGCCGGGCGAGACGGGCTGCGCCGGCTGTCTGCACCGGACCCGCGCGGACCGGGACCCGGTCTGGCCCCGTCTGGTCGCGCAGTGGCGCTCCGGGAGTACCCGCCCGGTGGGCCCCTGCGACCTGACGCTTTCGGCCACGGCCGCCGGGCTGGCGGCGGCACACGCGCTCGCCTTCCTCGACGGGGGTTCACCGTCGAGCACGGGTACACGCTGGGAGGCCGCGCTGCCGGGCCTGCGGTGGCATGCGCTGCCGGTCCCGCCCCACCCCGCATGCCCGTGCGGGGCGGCACGGAGAGGTAAGGAAGAACACATCTCCACGGACGGGCGGAGGCACGAGACAATGGCGGTGCAACGGCCGTCGACGCAACGACGACGCACCACGGACGCGGCGCGGCCGGCTGGGACTTGGAGGGCGCATGTCTGATCTTCCTCGGAAGGCGGTCACCCGGACCGCCAAGCTCGCCACGCTCCCGCTCGGCTTCGCCGGCCGGGCGACCTGGGGCCTGGGCAAGCGGATCGTGGGCGAGTCCGCGGAGATCGTCAGCCGCGAACTGCAACAGCGCACGGCGGAGCAGTTGTTCAAGGTCCTCGGCGAGCTGAAGGGCGGTGCGATGAAGTTCGGGCAGGCCCTGTCGGTCTTCGAGTCGGCACTGCCCGAGGAGGTCGCGGGTCCCTACCGGGCGGCCCTGACGAGGCTCCAGGAAGCGGCGCCCCCGATGCCCACCCGCACCGTGCACTCGGTGCTGGAGGAGCGGCTCGGGGCGGGCTGGCGTGAGCTGTTCCTGGAGTTCGAGGACAAGCCGGCCGCGGCGGCGTCGATCGGCCAGGTGCACCGGGCGGTGTGGCACGACGGCCGCAAGGTGGCGGTCAAGGTGCAGTACCCGGGAGCCGGCGAGGCCCTACTGTCCGATCTGAGGCAATTGAGCCGCTTTGCCGGCCTGTTGGGGCCACTCATCCCGGGCATGGACGTCAAGCCGCTCATCGCCGAGCTGCGGGACCGCGTCTCCGAGGAACTGGACTACGGTCTGGAGGCCCAGGCCCAGCAGGCACACGCGGAGGAGTTCGCGGACGACCCCGACGTGGTGGTCCCGGCCGTGGTGCACCAGTACGACCAGGTACTGGTCACCGAGTGGATCGACGGGATCCCGCTCTCGGAAGTGATCACGGACGGCACTCAGGAACAGCGCGACCGGGCCGGCCAGCTTCTGGCCCGCTTCCTGTTCTCGGGTCCGGCCCGCACCGGCCTCCTGCACGCCGACCCGCACCCGGGCAACTTCCGTCTGCTCCCCGGCGAACCGGAGGGCGAGGGCGACTGGCGCCTGGGCGTCCTGGACTTCGGCACCGTCGACCGTCTCCCCGGCGGCCTGCCGACGCCGATCGGCGACTCCCTGCGCATGACCCTGGACGGCGAGGCCGGCGCGGTCTACGAGATGCTGCGCACCGAGGGCTTCGTCAAGGACTCCATAGAACTGGACCCGGATGCCGTCCTCGACTACCTCCTGCCGATCATCGAGCCGGCCCTGGTGGACGAGTTCACCTTCACCCGCACCTGGATGCGCAGCCAGGCGGCCCGTATCGCCGACCCCCGCTCCCCCGCCTACCAGCTGGGCAAGCAGCTCAACCTGCCCCCGGCCTACCTGCTGATCCACCGGGTGACCCTGAGTACCATCGGCGTCCTGTGCCAACTGGGCGCGACGGTACGGCTGCGGGAGGAACTGGAGGATTGGCTTCCGGGATTCGTCCCCGACGACGAGGACCTGACCGTGCAGGAGCCGGCGGCGCCGGCGTGAGCCCCCTCACCAGCGGGCCGAGTCCAGCCGCCCCTCGATCGCTCTGAGGTTCTCCCGGGAGCAGCCGTCGCAGAAGTACTGACGGACGCCGTTCTCCACGGAGCAGGTCCAGGTCACGGGGTACAGGGCCGCGGACGGGGTGCGACAGCGGGCGCACACGAGGGGACGCGGCTGCGCGGTGGGGACGTCGTGGTCACCGTCTCCGGAAGAACTCGTCACTCGGTGACGATATCTCCGCGCCCCGGGTTCGGCGGGACAACGCACCGCGGGGGCCGGTCCGTTCGAACGGACCGGCCCCCGCGGGAAGGTTTCGCCCCCTCAAGGCCGGGGGCCACCGCTTCAGGTGTGGTCGGCTACTGCATGAGCGCCATGGCGAGCGCACGGCGGGCACGCCTGGAGGCACGCTCGGCCCGGCGCTGCATCCGACGGGCGGCCGCCAGGCGTACGGCCTGACGATCCCGTTCGGCCTCTTGCAGCCGGTCGTGCATATGCGCACGCGCCAGGGCTTCTGGGATGAGTTGCATCTCGCGGGTCCTGTTCTGACGCGAGTCGATCGCGCCGGTGCTGGTGAAGTCTGGGGTCGCGGAGCCTGCGGGCTCGCTGGTGGACGGCTTCATCGGGGCCTGCTTCTTGGGATCGTGCGTGAGGGGACGGTCGATGGTTCCTGGGATGTTCATGCTGTGACCGGGTTCTTGCGCGGGCGGCCACGCGGCCGCTTCCGGGCGACGACAACGCCCTGCACGAACAGCTCGCCACCCCAGACGCCCCAGGGCTCACGCCGTTCCTTGGCACCGGCGAGGCAGGCCTCGATCAGCGGGCAGGTCCGGCAGAGGGACTTGGCGTACTCGACGTCCGCCGGCGACTCCGCGAAGAAGACCTCCGGGTCGTAGGAACGGCAGGGGACCGGCACGCCGAGGTTCTCGATGGCGTCGTCGAGCGCGGTGAGCGGGGTGAGCGGGGTCAAGGTGGAGTCCTCCGTGGGGACGGGCGGGGGGATCGTGTCGGAAGGCGGTACGGACGGGGCGTGCGCTTCGAGTTGCACGGTTCGTCTTCCTCGTCTGGTCGGTCCGGCCTGTTGACCGGGTGTCGGCTTGGTACCGGGTTCTGTTCTTGTCCCGAGGCCCCTTCGCTCCGTCGTCCCCGTTCGGGGAAAACAGAAGGGCCGCGGATCCCGGATGGGGTTCCGCGGCCCTGAAGGCGCCGGCCTGATCGGCGATCAGGCTGGATCACTCCAGGGTTCTGGCCCACGGAAGGCCCACATCTGGTGGTGCTGCGTCGTCTGCTTCCGGAATCCGGCACCGGCTGCCGCAAAGGCATAGGCCCGCGCCTGCGCCACTACTGCTTCCAGTGCCTCGGTCGGTCGCTCATTGCGCTCACGCACGGGAAGACCCGCGAGAGACACGGAGGACGCCGGACGCACGGCACGGATGCCGGACAGACCGGTGCCCGGGTTCGAGGCGCCGAGCATGCACAGGGAGACGGTCGAGCGATCGCGCAGTTTGGCCATGCTCATGGAACCGGCGCTGGTGCTGATGTTGATGCTGATCACTGGACTCGCCTCCTCTCGGCGTCTCGGGGACTGGGATGAGCCAGTCCGCTCGGATATGCAAGTAGAACACGGAATCACTGCCTCCGAGAAGGCCGCGGTTTCCGTGCCTAGAACCTATGGGGATTGCCGGGGCATGCGCAAACCATTTTTTCGACGAGTTCGCATCAGTCGCGCTCGTCGTCCTGGGCGGTGCTCCGGCCTGCGCAGATGGCCAGTACGGCGGCCCCGTAGAGCTTGAGCTTGCGGGCCGGGACACCGGGGATCCGGGACAGCTCGGGATAGTCCTCGGGGACGGACTCAGCGATCGCCATCAGGGTCTTGTCGGTGAACACGCAGAAGTCCGGTTGGCCCGAACGCAACGCCTGCTCCGCACGCCACTCACGCAGCCGCTCATAGATTCCCTCGTCCATGTCGGAAGGGCAGCCGTCACAGCGCATCAGCTTCATCTCACCGGCGTCGGTGAGCGTACGGCCGCAGACCCGGCACCGGGCCGGGGTGCGCTGGGTACGCCGGGGCACGGCGGTGCCGCCCGTCGCCCGGCCCCGCTCGATGCCGCCCGCGGCACCGCCCGCCGAACGCCCGACCGTGCCCGTGGAACCGGGGCGCAGGCCGTCGAGGAAGCGGCTGGGCCGGCGGCTCGGGCGACCGCCCGGGGACCGGGCGAGGGACCAGGAGACATACAGCCGCTCCCGGGCGCGGGTCACTCCCACATAGAGGAGCCGGCGTTCCTCCTCGACCTGCTCGTCGGTCTTCGCGTAGCTGATCGGCATCATGCCCTCGGCGACGCCGACCAGGAAGACGACGTCCCACTCCAGGCCCTTGGCCGAATGCAGCGAGGCGAGGGTGACGCCCTGCACGGTGGGGGCGTGCTGGGCGTTCGCCCGTTCGTCGAGTTCCGCCACGAAGTCGCCCAGGGTGGCGCCCGCTCTGGCCGCCGCGAAGTCCTGCGCCAGGCTGACCAGGGCCGCCAGTGATTCCCAGCGCTCCCGGACCGCCCCCGAGCCGGCCGGGGGCTCGGTGGTCCAGCCCTCCCCCGACAGGACCGCGCGCACCTGGGAGGGCAGGTCCACGACGTCGTCCAGCAGCGCGTCGTTGCCGCCGAAGCGGGCCGCGCCGCGCAGGGCGATGCCCGCCTTGCGCACCTCGGGCCGGTCGAAGAACCGCTCGGCGCCGCGCAGTTGGTAGGGCACCCCGGCGTCGGCGAGGGCCTGCTCGTAGGTCTCGGACTGTGCGTTCGTGCGGAACAGGACCGCGATCTCGGCGGCGGGGACACTGGCGTCGATGAGTTCGCGGATGCGGCGGGCGGCGCCCTCGGCCTCGGCGGGCTCGTCCACGTACTCGGTGTAGCCCGGCTCGGGGCCCGCGGCTCGCTGCGAGACCAGCTCCAGCCGGTGGTCGGCGGCCCGCCCGTGGGCCTGGGCGAGCAGCCCGTTGGCGAGGCGGACGACCTGGGGGGTGGAGCGGTAGTCGCGGACCAGCTTGACGACGGTGGCACCGGGGTGGCGGATGCGGAAGTCGAGAAGGTGATCGGGGGTCGCACCGGTGAAGGAGTAGATCGTCTGGCTGGCGTCGCCGACGACGCACAGGCTCTCCCGGTTGCCCAGCCACAGCTCCAGCAGCCGCTGCTGGAGGGGGCTGACGTCCTGGTACTCGTCGACGACGAAGTGCTGGTACTGGGCGCGGACCTGCTCGGCGATGTCGTGCCGGTCCTGCAGGATCGCGACCGTCAGCAGCAGGACGTCCTCGAAGTCGATGACGGAGCGGCTGCGCTTGAGGTCCTCGTACACCGAGTAGAGCTGGGCGATCTCGGCCACGTCGCGAGGGGTTTCCCGGCCGGCCTTCGCGGCGGCGAGTGGATAGTCGGCGGGCACGGTCTGGGTGACCTTGGACCACTCGATCTCTGCGGTGACGTCACGCAGCTCACCACGGTCGAGACGGATGCGGCAGGCGGCGGCCGCGTCCGCGACGAGCTGGATCTTGCGGTCGATGAGCCGGGGCATGCCGCCGCCGACCGCCTTCGGCCAGAAGTACTGGAGCTGGCGGAGCGCGGCGGAGTGGAAGGTGCGGGCCTGGACCCCCTGGGCGCCGAGCTGGCGCAGCCGGCCGCGCATCTCGCCGGCGGCACGGTTGGTGAAGGTGACGGCGAGCACGCTGGAAGGCTGGAGGATGCCCGCCCGCACGCCGTAGGCGATGCGATGGGTGATCGCCCGCGTCTTGCCCGTGCCGGCCCCGGCCAGCACGCACACCGGGCCGTGCAGGGCGGTGGCCACCTCGCGCTGCTCGGGGTCGAGCCCTTCGAGCACCGCGTCGGCCGAGTCCGGTACCTGCGGGAAGAGGGTGGAATGCGTTGCTGCTGTCACACGGCCATGCTGCCAGGTCGCCCGGGACGGCTGTGGCGGTTGTCCACAGGGAGACCCGTGCAGTCGTACTGATACGGCAGGCGTCGCGCCCGGCCCCTATACCCCCGGCGGGAATGGCGGGCCCGGTGGCGTACGTTCCCACAGGACGACCTTCCCCGAGCTACCAGAGGAGCGCGAGCGAGATGCAGGGCACTGTGACGATGTACAGCACGACGTGGTGCGGATACTGCCGCCGGCTGAAGAGCCAGATGGAGCGGGAAGGCATCGCGTACACCGAGATCAACATCGAGCAGGACCCCGAGTCGGCCGCGTTCGTGGAAAAGGCGAACGACGGCAACCAGACCGTTCCGACCGTGCTCTTCGCCGACGGTTCGACGCTGACGAACCCGTCGCTGGCACAGGTGAAGCAGAAGATCGGCGCCTGAGCGAACACGCGCGCAAGGGGTGGCGGTCCCGGTCCGGGACCGCCACCCCTTCGCCGTCTTCGGCCTCCGCCCCGGTCCTCAGACGAAGCTGCGGGTCGGCAGCGGCTTGCCGTACCAGAGTTCGATGAGGCGGGCGGCGATGGAGATGCCGTACGGCGGCTGCACCTCGCCGGACTCGAACGCGGCCCGCAGCTCTTCGCGGGAGAACCAGCGGGCCTCGTGGATCTCGTCGCCGTCGACCTCGATGTCGGTCGTGGTGGCCTGGGCCATGAAGCCCAGCATGAGGCTGGACGGGAACGGCCAGGGCTGGCTGGCGACGTACTCGACCCGGCCGACGGTGACGCCGGCCTCCTCGAAGACCTCGCGGCGCACCGACTGCTCGATGGACTCACCGGGTTCGACGAAGCCGGCGAGCGTCGAGAAGCGGCCCTCGGGCCAGTGGACCTGGCGGCCGAGCAGGATGCGGTCCTCGTCATCGGTGACCGCCATGATCACGGCGGGGTCGGTGCGCGGGTAGTGCTCGGCGCCGCAGGCAGGGCAGCGGCGGATGTGTCCGGCGGCGGCGATGGCCGTGCGCTCGCCGCAGCGGGAGCAGAAACGGTGGGTGCGCTGCCAGTTCTCCAGGCCGACCGCGTGCACCATCAGACCGGCATCGCGGGGTGACAGCAGCAGTCCGGCCTCCCGCAGCCCGGCCGGGCGGGCGGACTGGTCGATGCGGCCGGGCAGGGAGTCCTTCTGGAGGGCGAAGTAGCTGACGCCGTCGTCGTCGGTGCCCAGGAAGTAGCGGTGCGCCTCGGTGAGGGGGGCCTCGAAGGACGGGGTCATGACGAGTTCGGTACGGCCGTCCGCCGTCTCGTCGATGAGGACCTGGCCGCCGGAGACCACGAAGCAGCGGGTCGTGGGGTGGCTCCACGCCGCCGCGAGCCAGGCCTCGTCGAGCCGGTGGTGGGCGGCGCGGTCGATGCCGCTGGGGGCGGTGAGCGAGATGGGTCGGTCGGCGGTCTGGTCGGTCCAGGTGGTCACAGGTGCTTCCAACTCCCCCGGTGGAACGGTCGGGTTCGGCGGGCGGTCAGCGGGATATGGGGCGGGAGGGAACCGGGTCGGGCGGGTGCGGGGCGGGCAGGACGGTCCTTCCAGTGTGCCGCGCGGGCGGTGCGGCCCCGCGCGACGCCGGATCAGGGCGCATGGCGCCAGTTCTGCGCGAGGTCGCCCCACAGGTGGGCACTGGTCTCGACGCCCTTGAGCAGCAGGTCCAGCTCGACCTTCTCGTTCGGGGCGTGCCAGCCGTCGGAGGGGACGGAGATGCCCAGGAACAGGACGGGGGCGCCGAGGACCTCCTGGAGGTCGGCGGCCGGTCCGGAACCGCCCTCGCGCGTGAAGCGGACGGGTTGGTCGAAGGCGCGGCCCATGGCGCGGACGACGGACTGCAGGGCGGGGTGGTCCAGCGGGGTCAGGCACGGGCGCGTGGCGGCGCCGAAGTCGATCTCGCAGCGGATCCCGGCGGGCACCTGGTCGGCGGCCCAGGCGCGGACCGCCTTCTCGATGTGGCCGGGGTCCTGGCCCGCGACCATCCGGAAGGAGAGTTTCACCAGCGCCGAGGCCGGGATGATCGTCTTGCTGCCGGGGCCCTGGTAGCCGCCGCCGATCCCGTTGACCTCGGCGGTGGGGCGGGCCCAGATGCGTTCCAGGGTGGTGTGTCCGGCCTCACCGTGGGCGGCGTGGGACTTGGCGGTGTGCAGCCACTGTCCCTCGTCGAACGGCAGCTCGGCGAAGAGTTCGCGCTCGCGGTCGGTGAGTTCGACGATGCCGTCGTAGAAGCCGGGGATCGCCACGCGCGCGTGCTCGTCGTGCAGGGCGGCGACCAGGCGGGCGACGGCGGTGGCCGGGTTGGGCACGGCGCCGCCGAACGAGCCGGAGTGGATGTCCTGGTCGGGGCCGTACAGGCGGATCTCGCACTCGGCGAGGCCACGCATGCCGGTGCACACGGTGGGGGTGTCCGCGGACCACATGCCGGTGTCGGAGACGACCACGGCGTCGGCGGCGAGCCGTCCGGCGTGCTTCTCGACGAGGGCCCGGAAGTGCGGGGAACCGGACTCCTCCTCGCCCTCGATGAGCAGCTTGAGGTGGACGGCGGGGGCGGTGCGGCCGGTGGCGGCGAGGTGGGCGCGGACGCCGAGTGTGTGGAAGAACACCTGGCCCTTGTCGTCGGCGGCCCCGCGCGCGTAGAGGCGGCCGTCCCGGACGACGGGCTCGAAGGGGTCGCTGTCCCAGCCGTCCTCGCGGGCGGCGGGCTGAACGTCATGGTGGCCGTAGACGAGGACCGTGGGTGCCTCGGAGTCGTCGGCGGGCCACTCGGCGAAGACGGCCGGGGCGCCCGGGGTCGCCCAGACCTCGGTGGTCGGGAAGCCGGTCTCCGCCAGTTTGGCGGCGAGCCAGTCGGCGCTGCGTCGTACGTCGGGCGCGTGCTCGGGCTGGGCCGACACGGAGGGGATGCGCAGCCATTCGGCGAGGTCGTCGAGGAAGGCGGCGCGGTGCTGCTCGATGTACGCGTGGACGTCGCTGTCCGGGGTCTGGCTCATGACATCGAGCCTATCGGCCCGGACCGGCATCCTGAGCGGGCGGTTCGTCACACCGGGGCTCCCCGGTGAGCAGTGTTTCGAGCTCCGCCCGGTCGGGCAGACCGTCCGGTCGTACGACCTCGCCGCTGCGTACGTACAGGAAGGCGGCGGTGACGGATTCGGGTGGTACGCCCTGCTGCTCGGCCCAGGCGAGCCGGTAGACCGCGAGCTGGAGCGGATCGGCGGTGCGCCCGCGGCCGGTCTTCCAGTCGACGATCTCGTATGTCGCCGTGGTGCCGTCGCCGTGCTTGTAGACGGCGTCGATCCGGCCGCGCACGAGGCGGCCGGCGAGGGCGAGCTGGACGGGGACCTCGACGCGGTAGGGCGTGCGGTGTGCGTACCCGGTGCGTTCGAAGGCCTCCTTGAGGGCTTCGAGGTCGCGTTCGTCGGCGATCTCGGCCTCGGTGCCGGGCAGTTCCTCCGGTTCCAGCATGGGCAGCGTCAACTCTTCGTAGCGCGCTTCTACCCAGGCGTGGAACCGGGTGCCTCGACGTGCGGCCGGTTGCGGAGGGCGCGGCATGGGGCGTGCGAGTTCCTGTGCGAGCCCGTCGGGGTCGGCGGCGAGGCGGAGCAGCTGGGTCGCGGTCAGCGTGGCCGGCAGGGGGACGTCCGTCACGGTCTCCCGTGCACGCAGCAGTTCTCCGGTGAGCGCGTCCAGGTCGCGGTCCCAGGAGGCGATGGTGCGGGCCTCCTCGGGGGTGAGGGGGGTGGGCCCGGGCTCCGTGGGGTGGGGTTGCGCGGGCTCCGGCGGGGCGGGTGCGCCGGCCTGGTGCGGGACCGTCGGACGGTCGGTGGCCCAGGAATCCCAGTCGGCCGGGTCTTCCGCGAACGGGGGCTCGTCCTCGTCGGGAGCGAACGGGCTCTCGTCGTCATAGGGGGTGTGGGGGGGCTGGGCGTCGAGGGGTGCGTCGTCGTCGGGTGGCGGGGGCCAGTCCGGGTCGTCGTGGGGGTCCGGGGCGTGGACGGCCGCCGGGTGGCCGGCCGTGTGGGAGGGGAGGCCCTCCAGGTGGGCGAGGACCGTCTCGGCGGCGGCCCGGCGGCGGGCCAGGGCGTCGGCGTCCAGGGGCAGCGGCCAGGCCCGGTCGGCGGTCGCCTCGCGCAGGGCCGGGTTCTCCTCGTCCTCCCCGGGTTCGTCCGCCCACGCCTCGATCTCGCCGTGCCCGGCGGCGCAGTGGTCGTGCAGCGCCCACAGGAAGTCGGAGGGGCCGCGGGGCTTCTTCTGGGCGGGGCCCCACCAGTGGCCGGAGCCGAGGAGCAGGGAGCGAGGGCGGGTGAAGGTGACGTAGCCGAGGCGGAGTTCCTCGGTGTGCTGATGGTCCTTCATGGCCTCGTGGAAGGCCTTCATGCCGCGTGAGTCCCAGGAGACGATGTCGGGCAGGGTGTCGGCGTCGCCGCGCAGCCCGTGCGGCAGCACCTTGGCCTGCGAGGTCCACTTCTCCCGGCCCTGGGTGCTGGGGAAGGTCCCGGTGACCAGGCCGGGGACGGCGACGACGTCCCATTCCAGGCCCTTGGACTTGTGCGCGGTGAGCACCTTGACGGTGTTCTCGCCGCCGGGGAGGGCGTTGTCGAGGCCCTTCTCGTACTGGGCGGCGGTGCGCAGGAAGCCCAGGAAGGCGAGCAGTGTGGCCTCGCTCTCGTTGGCGGCGAAGGAGGCGGCGACGTCCAGGAAGTTCGACAGGGTCTCGCGGCGACGGGCCGCCAGGGCGTGCGGGGACGCGGACAGTTCCACTTCGAGGCCGGTGACGGCGAGGACGCGGTGCAGGACGTCCATCAGCGGGTCGGACAGGGAGCGCCGCAGGTCCCGCAGTTCGGCGGCGAGGCGGGCGAAGCGCACGCGCGCGTCCGTGGAGAACGGCAGCCCGTCGTCGGCGCCGTCCGCGTCCAGGGGGGACTCCAGGAATGTGTCGAGGGCGTCCGCGAGCGATATCACCTCGGACGGGTCGACCCCCTCGACGGCCTCGGCGAGCCTGCGGTCGGGGTCGTCGTCGGCACCCACGCGCGTGTGGGACACGAGGAAGCGGGCGCGGCGCCCCAGCAGGGCGAGGTCGCGGGCGCCGATGCGCCAGCGGGGGCCGGTCAGCAGGCGGACCAGGGAGGCGTTGGCCCCGGGGTCCTGGAGGACTTCGCAGACGGCGACGAGATCGGCGACCTCGGGCAGGTGCAGCAGCCCGGACAGGCCGACCACCTCGACGGGGATGTCACGGGCGACGAGCGCGCCCTGGATCTCCGCGAAGTCGGTCGCCGTACGGCACAGCACGGCGATCTCGCCGGGTGCCTTCCCGGTGTGCACGAGGTGGGCGACGGAGTCGGCGATCCAGGCGATCTCCTCGGCGTGGGTGCGCAGCAGGGCGCAGCGGACCGTGCCGTCGTGCTCGGCTCCGGGAGCCGGGCGCAGGGCCTCCACGCCCGCGTGCATCGCGCGCAGCGGCTCGGCGAGGCCGTTGGCGAGGTCGAGGAGACGGCCGCCGCTGCGGCGGTTCTCGCTGAGCGCCTGCCGGGTGGCCGGGCGGCCGTCGGCGTGGGCGAAGTGCTCGGGGAAGTCGTCGAGGTTGGCGACGGAGGCGCCGCGCCAGCCGTAGATCGCCTGGCAGGGGTCGCCGACGGCGGTCACGGGGTGACCGGTGCCGCCGCCGAACAGGCCGGCCAGGAGTACGCGCTGGGCGACCGAGGTGTCCTGGTACTCGTCGAGGAGCACCACGCGGAACTCCTCGCGCAGCACGCGGCCGACGTCGGGGATCTCGGCGAGGGCGGCGGACAGGGCGATCTGGTCGCCGAAGTCGAGCAGATCGCGGTCGCGCTTCGCGGCCCGGTAGCGCAGCACCAGGCCGCCGAGTTCGCGGCGTGCCACGGCTGTCTCGGGGACCTTGCGCAGCTCGGCGTTGGTGAGTCTGGCGCCCTCCAGGGTGCGCAGCAGGCCGGCGTCCCAGGTGCGCAGGTCCTCGGGGCGTACGAGGTGTTCGGCGAGTTCGGCGTCGAGCGCGAGCAGGTCGCTGACCAGGTCGGCGAAGGAGCGGGTGAGCGCCGGGTAGGGTCCGGGGGCCTCGCGCAGCACGCGCGCGGCGAGCTGGTAGCGGGTGGCGTCGGCGAGCAGCCGGGACGTCGGTTCCAGCCCGATGCGCAGGCCGTGGTCGGTCAGCAGGCGGCCCGCGAAGGCGTGGTAGGTGGAGATGACCGGCTCGCCCGGCGGGTTGTCCGGGTCGATGATGTCGGGGTCGGTGACGCCGGCCTTGACAAGCGCCTTGCGGACGCGCTCGGCGAGTTCCCCGGCGGCCTTGTTGGTGAAGGTCAGGCCGAGGACCTGCTCGGGGGCGACCTGGCCGGTGCCGACCAGCCAGACCACGCGGGCCGCCATGACCGTGGTCTTGCCCGACCCGGCCCCGGCCACGATGACCTGCGGGGCGGGCGGCGCGGTGATGCAGGCCGTCTGCTCCGGGGTGAACGGGATGCCGAGCAACTCCTTGAGCTGCTCGGGGTCGGTGATACGGGCGGGCATGTCGCAGAGGCTAGCGGCGGGCACTGACAGCCGGTGCCGGATCCTGCTGTCGGGGCCGGTCGGGCTGCCGGGGCGGAGGGGGCGCGGGCCGGCGCGGGTCACTCGACCACGTGCCGTCCTTCGGACCGTGCGCTGCAGGACGCCCGGAACGCGCAGTGGGTGCAGTGCTGGCCCGTGGTCGGCGTGAACCGCTCGTCGAGAACCTTCCCGGCGGCGGTGGCGAGCAGGTCGCCGATCCACTCGCCCTCCAGGGGGTCCTGGGCCTGCACCTTGGGCAGGCTGTCGCCGCCGTCCCGCTTGGGGGCGCCCTGCCTGAGATGGACGAGTTCGGCGCCGCCGGGTTCGGGGCGCGCTCCGTCGAATGCGTCGTCGACGGCGCCCTCGCGGACGGCGAGCTGGTAGACGGCCAGCTGGGGGTGGCGCTCCACCTCGGCCGCGCTGGGCGCCTGTTTGCCGGTCTTGAAGTCGACGACGTACGCGCGTCCGTCGCCGTCCGTCTCCACGCGGTCCATCTGGCCGCGGATGCGCACCTCGTAGGTGCCAGCTTCCAGGGTGACGTCGAAGTCGTGCTCGCTGGTCACCGGCTTGCGTCCGGCGCGGGCGCCGTTGGAGTCGACGTGCCACGTCAGGAAGCGTTCGAGTGCCACGCGCGCGTTCTCCTTCTCCTGCTCCGACTTCCAGGGCGCGTCGAAGGCGAGCGCGTTCCACACCGACTCCAGGCGCTCCATGAGGACGGAGAGGTCGGCGGGGGTGCGTCCGGAGGCGACCTCGTCGGCGAGGACGTGCACGACGTTGCCGAAGCCCTGGGCGGCGGTGGCGGGTGCGTCGGCCTTCACCTCGCGTCCCAGGAACCACTGCAGGGCGCAGGTGTTGGCGAGCTGGTCGAGGGCGCTGCCGGACAGCACGACGGGCTGGTCTCGGTCGCGCAGCGGCACCTTGCTCTCGGTCGGCTCGAACATGCCCCACCAGCGTTCCGGGTGCGCCGACGGGACGAGGGGGCGGCCTTCCTCGTCGCCGAGCGCGGCGAGCCGGGCCAGGCGGCGCGCGGCGGCCTCGCGCAGTCCGGCCGACGCGCGCGGGTCGACCGTGGTGGCACGCAGTTCGGCGACCAGCGCGGCCACCGACAGCGGACGGCGCGGGCGGCCGGTGACGTCCTGAGGGTCGACGCCCAGCTCGGTGAGGAACCGGGAGGGCTGGTCGCCGTCGTCCGCGGGCGCCTTCACCGCGGTCACGACGAGGCGTTCACGCGCGCGCGTGGCGGCCACGTAGAACAGGCGGCGTTCCTCGGCGAGCAGCGCCCCCGGGGTGAGCGGTTCGGCGAGCCCGTCGCGGCCGATGCGGTCGGCCTCCAGGAGGGAGCCGCGGCGGCGCAGGTCCGGCCACAGGCCTTCCTGGACGCCGGCCACGACGACCAGGCGCCACTCCAGGCCCTTGGCGCGGTGGGCGGTCATCAGCCGGACGGCGTCGGGGCGCACGGCGCGCCGGGCGAGCGTGTCCGCGGCGATGTCCTCGGCTTCGATCTCCTCCAGGAAGTTGAGGGCGCCGCGGCCTCCGGTGCGCTCTTCCGCGCGCTCGGCAGTGGCGAACAGGGCGCACACGGCGTCGAGGTCGCGGTCGGCGTTGCGGCCGGCCGCGCCGCCGCGCCGGGCGGTCCGTGCCAGGCGGCCGGGCCATGGCGTGCCCTCCCACAGGTCCCACAGCGCCTCCTCGGCGGTGCCGCCGCCCGCGAGGCGCTCCCGGGCCTTCCTCAGCAGCGCGCCGAGGCGCTGGGCTCCCCGGGCGTACGCGGGGTCGTGCGCGACCAGCCGTTCGGGTTCGGCGAGCGCCCGCGCGAGCAGCACGTCCGAGGGCGGCGGCAGCGGGTCGCCCGCCGCCCTCTCCTCCTCGCGCAGGGCCCGGCCGAGCCGGCGCAGATCGGCGGCGTCCATGCCGGCGAGCGGTGAGGCGAGCAGGGTCAGCGCGGTCTCGGTGTCGAGCCAGGCGGTGTCCTCCCGTACGCCCTCCTCGGCCGGTCGTGCCGCCTCCGCCGTGGCCACCGCACGGAGCGCCGTCAGCAGCGGTGCCACCGCCGGTTCATGGCGCAGCGGTAGGTCGTCGCCGTCGATGTCGAGGGGGACGCCGGCCGAGGTGAGGGCCCGGCGGACGGTGGGGATGGCGCGGGATCCGGCGCGCACCAGGACCGCCATCTCGTTCCAGGGGACGCCGTCCTCCAGGTGCGCCCTGCGGAGGATGTCGGCGATGTTGTCCAGTTCGGTGCCGGCCGTGGGGTACGTGTAGACCTCGACGCGGCCCGTGTCGCGTACCGGGGCGAGTTCGCGGTGGGCGCGCACCTTGTCGGCCGGGAGACGGGTCAGCGGCATCCGCTGGGTCAGCAGCCGGGTCGCGGCCAGCAGGCCGGCCCCGGAGCGGCGCGAGGTCCGCAGCACCTCGACGGGGGCCGGGCGGCCGTCCGCGCGCGGGAAGGCCGCCGGGAAGTCCAGGATGCCGTTGACGTCGGCGCCCCGGAACGCGTAGATCGACTGGTCGGGGTCGCCGAGGGCGACCAGGGTGCGGCCGCCGCCGGCGAGCGCGTGCAGCAGGCGCACCTGGGCCGGATCGGTGTCCTGGTACTCGTCGACGTACACGGCGTCGTACCGGGCCGCCAGGCGGGCGGCGGTCTCGGGGCGGTCGGCCAGCAGCACCGCGCGGTGCACGAGTTCCGCGTAGTCGAGGACGCCCTGCAGGTCGAGCACGTCGAGGTACTCGGCGAGGAAGGCCGCGGCGGCCCGCCAGTCGGGGCGGCCGATGCGCCGCGCGAAGGCGTCCAGGGTGGCGGGGCCGAGGCCCAGTTCCCGGCTGCGGGCGAGGACGGCACGGACCTCGTCGGCGAAGCCCCGGGTGGTCAGGCAGGCGCGCAGGTCGTCCGGCCAGCGCACATGGGCGAGGCCGAGCCGCTCCAGGTCCGGCTGGCCCGCGAGCAGCTCGCGGACGGTCACGTCCTGCTCGGGGCCGGAGAGCAGCCGCAGCGGCTCCGCGAACAGGTCGCTGTCCTGGTGGGCACGGACCAGGGCGTAGGAGTACGAGTGGAAGGTGGTCGCCCGGGGCGCGCGGGCCGTGCCCACCCGCCGGGCCATGCGGTCGCGCAGTTCGATCGCGGCACGGCGGCTGAAGGTCAGCACCAGGATCCGCTCGGGGTCCGCGCCGCGGGCGATCCGCGCGGCCACGGACTCCACCAGCGTGGTGGTCTTGCCGGTGCCGGGCCCCGCGAGGACCAGCAGCGGTCCGGACCTGTGGTCAACCACCGCGCGCTGGGCGGCGTCCAGACGAGGGGGATCCGGTTCGGCCGGCGGGGTGCGGACCAGTCGGTAGGCGCCACGGCTCCCCTGCCGCACCTCAAGGTGCGGCAGGTGTCTGGTGGTGGAGGAGGAGCTCACGTGGTTCGCCGGTCCTGGTGCTCGTACTCGTCTGGCTGCCCCGCGCGGAGGGTGGTGGCCACGGGGTGAGGGGGACACGTGCCGCCGACGCTACGCCGACGCGAGGTGCGGAAGCAGGGCTTCCGCTTCTTCCCAGGCGCCTCTCGCGACACACGCGTCCCACACCGCACGAACGTACGGCATGTCACGGACGTCCCCCGTGTCCCCCGTACGGGCCACAGGTTCCCCCAATGGGCCCTCGATGGCGGAAGCTGTCAGGTGTGACCCTGTCCGCTCTCGCCGCCGTCCCATCTGGCCCGTCTCATGTCGAGCCGCGGCAGGTGGCCCTCGGTGGCCCTGCCCGCCTCCTTCAGCGGGGTGCCCTCCGCGCGGTAGTGCCCGAGCGCGCTCAGTTCGTGGCCCGGGAGCAGCACTCCGTCGGCCCGCACGACGCGCCACCACGGCACGGCTCCCCCATAGAGGGCCATCACCCGGCCGACCTGGCGCGGGCCGCCCTCCTCCAGCCACTCGGCGACGTCCCCGTAGGTCATGACCCGCCCGGGCGGGATCCGTTCGGCGACGTCGAGGACCCGCTCGGCGTACTCCGGCAGCGTGTCCGCGCGCCCCTCGGCGCGCGCCTCCTCCGAAAGGCTCTCCTCGCTCATTCGCCCCATCCTGCCCCACCCCACCGACAACGCGGCGCGAGCGGTGCGATGCCCGCCCTCGCCCTCCGGCGGCGTTTCCGGCACACTGTGCGGCCCCGCATTTGCACCCTGATGACCCTGTGTGTCGGAGGGCCATGCCACCATCGTGCGGGCGGTGACCGGTGATACGAGACCAAGAAGAGACGATGAAGCAGCAGGGCGTACACGCCGAGGGCGCGGAGAGCACCTCCGCCGCCGAGGCGCGCCCGGACGCCGCCGAGACGCACGGCACGAGCCCCGCCGAGGAGGAGAACGGCACCGGGGCCGCGCGCCCCGCCGACTGCCCGGACGACGCGCATGTCGACGAGGTCGAGGGCGACGAACCACTGCTCCCCGCGCGCGTGCACCGTCCCTCCGACCTGGTGCGCCTCCTGGTGGGCGTGCTGGCGATCACCGTGCTCCTGGCCATCGCCGCCTTCGCCCACGGCACCACCTCGGGCCTGGAACAGGACATCAACAAGGGCACCGGCCAGGCACCCGATCTGCTGATCAAGATCGCGGGGCTGGCGTCGAGCATCGCGATCCTCCTGGTGCCGGTCGCGTTCGCGATCGAGCGCCTGATCAAACGGGACGGGCTGCGCATCGCCGACGGCGTCCTGGCGGCGGTCCTCGCGCACGGGGTGACGCTCGCCACCGACCTGTGGGTCGCCAGGGCCGCTCCGGACTCGATCCAGGAAGCGCTCACCCAGCCCTCCCCCGGCAACATCCACGCGCTGACCGACCCGGTCCACGGCTATCTGGCCCCCGTGATCGCGTACATGACGGCCGTCGGCATGTCCCGCAGACCGCGCTGGCGCGCCGTGCTGTGGATCGTGCTGCTGCTCGACGCGTTCTCCATGCTCGTGACCGGCTACACGACGCCGTTCTCGATCATCCTGACGGTGCTGATCGGCTGGACCGTGGCCTACGGCACGCTGTACGCGGTCGGCTCCCCCAACGTCCGCCCCACCGGACGCACGCTGATGGCGGGCCTGCGCCACGTCGGCTTCCACCCGGTCTCCGCCGCCCGGGAGGAGGCCGCGGACACCGAGAACGGCGACCGCGGACGGCGCTACTTCGTGACCCTGGAGGACGGGCAACCCCTGGACGTCACCGTGGTCGACCGGGAGCAGCAGGCGCAGGGCTTCTTCTACCGGGCGTGGCGCAATCTGACCCTGCGCGGCTTCGCCACCCGCTCCAGCCTGCAGTCGCTGCGCCAGGCGCTGGAGCAGGAGGCGCTGCTGGCGTACGCCGCCATCGCCGCCGGTGCTAACGCGCCCAAGCTGATCGCGACCTCCGAGCTGGGCCCGGACGCCGTCATGCTCGTCTACGAGCACACCGGCGGGCGCACACTCGACTCGCTGGCCGACGAGGAGATCACCGACGAGCTGCTGCGCCACACCTGGCACCAGGTGCAGGCATTGCAGTCGCGACGCATCGCGCACCGCAGGCTCGCGGGCGACGCGATACTGGTGGATCGTTCCGGCACGGTGATCCTCACCGATCTGCGCGGCGGCGAGATCGCGGCCGGAGATTTGCTGCTGCGTATGGATGTCGCCCAACTGGTGACCACGCTCGGACTGCGGGTGGGCGCCGAACGGGCGGTGGCCTCCGCGGTCGGCGTCCTCGGCCCCGACGCGGTCGCCGACTGTCTGCCGATGCTCCAGCCGATCGCCCTGACCCGCTCCACGCGCGCGACACTGCGCAAACTGGCCCGCGAGCGGACGCAACGCGAGCGCGAGGCGGTCCTGGAGGCCGCCCGGCAGGCCAAGCAGGCCCGTCTGGAGGAGGCCCCCGAAGACACCAGGACCGCCCTGGAGAAGCCCGACAAGAAGACGGTGCGCGCCGAGCAGCGGGCCGAGAAGCGGGCCATCGACGAGGCCCTGGAAGAGGCCCGCGAAGACGATCTGCTCACCCAGATCCGGCACGAGGTGCTGCGGATCAGGCCGCAGGCCCCCGTGGAGCCCGCCCGGCTGGAGCGGGTCCGACCACGCACGCTGATCAGCTTCATCGCGGGCGCCATCGGCGCGTACTACCTGCTCACCCAGCTCACGCACATCGAGTTCGGCACCCTCTTCGCGCAGGCCCAGTGGGGCTGGGTCGCCGCGGCGGTGCTGTTCTCCGCGCTCAGTTACGTCGCCGCCGCCATGTCGCTCCTGGGCTTCGTGCCCGAGCGCGTGCCGTTCCTGCGGACCGTGGCGGCCCAGGTCGCCGGGTCGTTCGTGAAGATCGTGGCGCCGGCCGCGGTCGGCGGTGTGGCCCTCAACACGCGCTTTCTGCAGCGCGCCGGCGTGCGCCCCGGGCTCGCGGTGGCGAGCGTCGGCGCCTCCCAGTTGTTCGGGCTCGGCTGCCATGTCCTGATGCTGCTGTCCTTCGGCTATCTGACCGGCACCGAGAAGACGCCGTCGCTGTCCCCGTCCCGGACGGTCATCGCCGGCCTGCTGACGGTGGCGGTGCTCGTCCTCGTGGTGACCTCGGTGCCGTTCCTGCGGAAATTCGTCGCCACACGCGTGAGGTCACTGTTCGCCGGCGTCGTGCCGCGCATGCTCGACGTGCTGCAGCGCCCGCAGAAGCTGGTCACGGGCATCGGCGGCATGCTGCTGCTCACCGCCTGCTTCGTGATGTGCCTGGACGCCTCGATCCGCGCGTTCGGCGACGAGTCGACGTCGCTCAGCATCGCCAGCGTCGCCGTCGTCTTCCTGGCCGGCAACGCCCTCGGCTCCGCGGCGCCGACGCCGGGCGGCGTGGGCGCCGTGGAGGCCACACTGACCGTCGGTCTGATCGCCGTCGGGCTCCCCAAGGAGGTCGCCGCACCGGCCGTGCTGCTGTTCCGGCTGCTCACCCTGTGGCTACCGGTGCTGCCGGGCTGGCTGGCCTTCAACCACCTCTCACGCCGGGGCTCCCTCTAGAGCGCCGGACCCCGGCCAGGGGCGGCCCGTACCTCGTACGGCTCGCGCCCCGAGCGCCCCGGCGTGCACGACCCCAGGATGGGACCATGACCCCCTCCCGGATCCATGCCACCCTGGCCGCCGCCGTCCTGCTGCCCTCGCTGCTCGTGGCCTGCGGCGAGGGCTCGGCGGCCGGGGATCTGACAGCCCAGAAGCTGGTCTGGAAGGCCTGCCCGGCCCCCTCCGAGGCGGAGGGCGGCGGCACCCCGCCCTCGCCGCCGGCGGGCGGCGGCGGTTCCTGGCAGTGCGCCACCCTGGAGGCTCCCCTGGACTGGAGCAACCCGGGGGGCGACACCATCGGGCTCGCGCTCATCCGGGCCAGGGCGAGCGGTGTCCCGGCCCAGCGGATCGGCTCGCTCATCTTCAACTTCGGCGGGCCCGGCGGCAGCGGCGTCACCACGCTGCCCGCCTTCGCCGCGGACTACACGAAGCTGCGCACGCGTTACGACCTGGTGAGTTTCGACCCACGCGGCGTCGGCCGCAGCGCCCCCGTCAAGTGCAAGACCGACGCACAGCTCGACGAGTACTTCCAGCAGGACGCGACGCCCGACAACGCCGCCGAGCGCGCCCAGCTCGTGGACCGGACCAGAGGGTTCAACGCAGCCTGCGAGAAGAACTCCCAGCAGATCCTGCCGCATGTGCGCACCACGGACGCCGCCCGCGACATGGACCTGATGCGCCAGGTCCTGGGCGACACCGAGCTGCACTACTTCGGCATCTCCTACGGCACCGAACTCGGCGGCGTCTACGCCCACCTGTTCCCCAAGAACGTGGGCCGGGCCGTCTTCGACGGGGTCGTCGACCCCACCAAGACCCCCGAGCAGAGCGCCCTGGGACAGGCCAGGGGCTTCCAGCGCGCGCTCGACAACTTCGCCGACGACTGCACCTCGAAGATCGCCGAGTGTCCGATCGGTGACACCGCGCAGGACGTCAAGAACCGCATCGTCAAACTCCTCGCCGACCTCGACAAGAAGCCGATCCCGGGCATCTTCCCGCGCCAGCTCACCCAGACCGCCGCCACCAACGGCATCGCGCAGTCCCTGTATTCCAAGGACTTCTGGGAGTACCTCACTGCGGGCCTGGAGGAGGCGTACGACGGCGACGGCAGGATCCTGATGCTGTTGTCCGACTCGCTGAACGGCCGCAACGAGAACGGCGAGTACAGCAACCTCACCGCCGCGAATGTGGCCATCAACTGCGCTGACGAGAAGCAGCGGTACACCGTCGACCACATCCAGCGGAAGGTGCCCGAGTTCCGCGCCGCCTCCCCGCTGTTCGGGGACTTCCTGGCCTGGGGCATGATCAGCTGCACCGACTGGGCGGTGCCGGGCGCCGCCGAGCACCCCGACGTGAGCGCGCCCGGATCCGCGCCGATCCTCGTCGTGGGCAACACCGGCGACCCCGCGACCCCGTACGAGGGCGCGCGGAGCATGGTGGACGCGCTCGGCAAGGGCGTCGGCGTCCTGCTGACGTACAAGGGGCAGGGGCACGGCGCGTACGACAGCAAGAACAAGTGCGTGCAGGATGCCGTGAACGGCTATCTGCTGGACGGGAAGGTGCCGACCGCCGGCAAGGTCTGCTCCTGACCCGCCCTCATCCTCGGCTGAATCGCAGGTCAGAGGGTTATCCACAGGCCGCAACGCGGCGGAGGCGATCCGCCTACTATGGCCTGACCGCTCTCCGCGACCGACGTGCGGAGGGCTTGCGAGGGGGGTGCAGAAGGTGCGTTTCGTACGGTGGACGGCCGCGGTGGCGGCTGCGGTGCTGATGTCCGGATGCGGCGGCGGATCGTCCGACGGCAGTGGGGACGGAGGCGAGGGGAAGGGCTCCTCGCTCACCTCGCAGAAGCTCGGCTGGGGCCGCTGCAAGGCCACCGCGGACTCCGCGGCGCCGAGCGCCGACTGGCAGTGCGCGACGCTCACGGTGCCGCTGGACTGGGCGAAGCCGGACGGCCGGACGATCGGCGTCGGCCTGAT
The DNA here is from genome assembly GCF_003688995.1 of Streptomyces shenzhenensis. GTDB lineage: Bacteria > Actinomycetota > Actinomycetes > Streptomycetales > Streptomycetaceae > Streptomyces > Streptomyces shenzhenensis_A. The sequence continues at coordinate 170,692 of NZ_PENI01000001.1, forward strand.
CCGGGCGCGGGCCACCGGCAACGACCGCATCGGCTCACTGCTCTTCAACTTCGGCGGCCCGGGCGGCTCGGGCGTCTCGATGATGCCGTACTACGCACCGACGGTCGCCAAGCTGCGCGAGCGCTACGACCTGGTGAGCTTCGACCCGCGCGGGGTCGGGGCCAGCGAGGGCATCCGCTGCCGCAGCGACCGCGACATCCAGGCCGCCGAGACCGTGGACAACACCCCGGACACCCCGGCCGAGGAAAAGGCCTATCTCCAGGACGCAGCCGACTTCGGCAAGGGCTGCGCACGCGCCGCCGGGACGCTGATGGAGCATGTCTCGACGACGGACACCGCCCGCGACATGGACCTGATGCGCCAGGTCCTGGGCGACACCGAGCTGCACTACTTCGGCATCTCCTACGGCACCGAACTCGGCGGCGTCTACGCCCACCTGTTCCCCGAGAACGTGGGCCGGATGATCCTGGACGCGGTCGTCGACCCGACCGCCGACACGGTGGGGCACGCCAAGAACCAGGCCCTGGGCTTCCAGCGGGCCCTGGACGACTACCTGAAGTCCACCGGTCAGGACCCCGCGGAGGGTTCCCGGAAGATCGCGGCCCTGTTGGACAGGCTCGACGCCCAGCCGCTCCCGGCGTCGTCCGGGCGCGGGCTCACCCAGTCGCTCGCGGTCACCGGCATCGCCCTGCCGCTGTACAGCAAGTCCCGCTGGCCGGAGCTGACCGAGGCGCTGAAGGCGGCCGAGCAGGGCGACGGCAGCGGGCTGCTGTCCCTCGCCGACGACTACAACGAGCGGGACCCCTCGGGGCGTTACGGCACGTCGTCCCATGCCCAACGGGTCATATCGTGCCTGGACGACAGGCAGCGGCCCACGCTGGAGGAGACGAAGAAGCTGCTGCCGGAGTTCGACGAGATCTCCCCGGTGTTCGGGGAGTTCCTGGGCTGGGACACGGCCGGCTGGTGCCACGACTGGCCGGTGGCCGGGCAGTACGACACCCCGGAGGTCGGCGCGCCGGGTGCGGCGCCGATCCTGCTGGTCGGCAACACCGGCGACCCGGCGACGCCGTACGAGGGCGCCCGCAGGATGGCGGACGAACTGGGCAAGGACGTCGGTGTGGAGCTGACCTGGAAGGGCGAGGGACACGGGGCGTACGGCAGGAGCGACTGCGTCGATACGACGGTGAACGCCTACCTGCTGGACGGAATGGTGCCGAAGGACGGCAAGGTCTGCTCCTAGCGGCCCACGGAGCGCGGGCCCCGGGCAGCCCGCGGGCAGCGGAAAGGGGCCCGGCACACGCGCTGCCGAGCCCCTCCGGAACCGGTGAAGGTGTACGCCTAGTAGACCGGCTTGTGCGGTTCGATCTGGTTGACCCAGCCGATCACGCCGCCGCCGACGTGCACGGCGTCGGCGAAGCCGGCGGACTTCAGCACCGCGAGAACCTCCGCGCTGCGGACGCCCGTCTTGCAGTGCAGGACGATCTTCTTGTCCTGCGGGAGGCCCTCCAGGGCGGAGCCCATGAGGAACTCGTTCTTCGGGATCAGCCTGGCGCCCGGGATGGAGACGATCTCGTACTCGTTCGGCTCGCGGACGTCGATGATCTCGATGTTCTCGCCGTCGTCGATCCACTCCTTGAGCTGCTTGGGAGTGATCGTCGAGTCGGCGGCCGCCGCCTGGGCCTCCTCGGAGACGACGCCGCAGAAGGCCTCGTAGTCGATGAGTTCGGTGACGGTCGGGTTCTCGCCGCAGACCGCGCAGTTCGGGTCCTTGCGGACCTTGACCTGGCGGTACTGCATCTCCAGGGCGTCGTAGATCATCAGGCGGCCGACCAGCGGCTCGCCCGTGCCGGTGAGGACCTTGATCGCCTCGGTGACCTGGATGGAACCGACGGACGCGCACAGCACACCGAGGACGCCGCCCTCGGCGCAGGAGGGGACCATGCCGGGCGGCGGGGGCTCCGGGTAGAGGCAGCGGTAGCAGGGGCCGTGCTCGGACCAGAACACCGAGGCCTGGCCGTCGAAGCGGTAGATCGAACCCCATACGTACGGCTTGTTGAGCAGCACGCACGCGTCGTTGACCAGGTAGCGGGTCGCGAAGTTGTCCGTGCCGTCGACGATCAGGTCGTACTGGCTGAAGATGTCCATCACGTTGTCGGCCTCGAGCCGCTCCTCGTGAAGGATCACGTTCACGTACGGGTTGATGCCCTTGACGCTGTCACGCGCCGACTCGGCCTTGGAGCGGCCGATGTCGGCCTGGCTGTGGATGATCTGGCGCTGCAGGTTCGACTCGTCGACCTCGTCGAACTCCACGATGCCGAGCGTGCCGACGCCCGCGGCGGCCAGGTACATCAGCGCCGGCGAGCCCAGACCACCGGCGCCCACACAGAGCACCTTCGCGTTCTTCAGCCGCTTCTGCCCGTCCATCCCGACATCAGGGATGATCAGGTGGCGGGAGTACCTGCGGACCTCGTCTACGGTGAGCTCAGAGGCTGGCTCGACCAGGGGTGGCAGCGACACGGGGACTCCGTTGGTCGGTCGATCACTACAATTGTTCTACCCGTAACACTGCCACGGCCTTTTTCATTCCGAGACACCCGTTCCGATCCGCGAGACGATGTCGTCCCAGTAGCCGGGCATCGACTCCCAGGGGTCGACGCGGCCGCCGCGGTCGGTTCGGTCCGTGAAGTAGATCGTCGCCGCGCCCTGCCAGCGGGCGATGCGCAGCGCCTCGTCGAGATGGCCGCGCGGCACACCGTGCACGAAGTGGCAGAAGCGGTCGGGCGGGTAGTCGGCGGTCCACTCGTCGGCCTGCGACCAGCGGTAGTCGGACCAGGGGCCGGAGAAGGTGACCAGTTGGTCGGCGTTCTCGGCGTAGCCCGGGTGCGGGTGGGTGCCGTGGCCGAGGACGATATGGGTGGTCCTGCCGAGGGCGCGGAGCGCGGCGACGGTGCGCCGGACGGCCGGCAGTTCGGCACGCCCGGTGGGGCAGCGGTCCAGGAGGAAGCCGTCGACCTGGTACCACTCGCGGTAGCGCCGCGCGTCCGCGAGCAGCTCCGCGCGAGCCCGGGCGCCGTACACGGTGTCCAGGTGGCCGAGGACGCGGACGCCCGCGTTGCGCAGCCGGCCCGCAGCCTGCAGGCAGTGCGGGTCGGGATGGGCGCCGGGGCCGCCCGCGACGTCCAGGACCACCCAGTGCAGGGGGGTGCCGGGGCGCGTGAGTTCGGCCCATTCCATCGGGGCGACCAGGGGGTGCGCATAGCCGGGGACGCCGAAGCCGGTTTGCAGGCTCGTGTGGGCGGTGCCCGCAGGGGTGCTGGTCAGATACGGCATGCGGCCTCCATCCAGATGTCGGCGAGGGATTCCTCGAGGTTGATCCGGGGGCGCCAGCCGAGCCGGTCGCGTGCGGTGCGCACATCGGCCTGCTGCCAGCTGCCACAGCCGTCCGGGTACGGGTACGCGACGGGCGGCACATGGTCGGGGTCGGGGCGGGGGTGCCCGATGGCCGCGCGCAACGGGCCGGGCGGTCCGTCGAGTTCGTGCAGGGCACCGCCGTATCCGGCGACACGGGCGAGGACACCGGCGGCGTCGCGGAGCCGGATGGCCCGGCCGGAGCCGATGTTGATGACGCCCTGTGCCGCGGAGAGCGAGGCCGCGTGCACGGCGCGGGCCACGTCGCGTACGTCGATGAAGTCGCGCTGGACGCCCAGACCGCCGAGCTTCAGTTCGCCGTCGCCGGACTGCATGGCGCGGCGCATGGCTTCGGCGAGCCGGCCGAGCGGCGAGCCGGCCGGGGTGCCGGGCCCGGCGGGCGAGAACACGCGCAGCACGACGGCGTCGAGACCCGATCCGAGGACCAGTTCGGTGGCGGCGAGCTTGCTCACGCCGTACGGGCCGCCGGGGCGGGGCACGGCGTCCTCGGCCGTGGAGGAGCCGGGCTGGCTGGGACCGTACTCGGAGCTGCAGCCGATCTGCACCAGCCGGGCGCCGCAGCCGCTGCGGCGCAGGGCCTCGCAGACCGTGGCGACGGCGACGGTGTTGTGCCGGGTCAGTTCGCGGGCACCGCCGCGGGTGGCGCCCGCGCAGTTGACGACGACGCCGGGGTGGACCGCGTCCAGGAAGCGGGTGAGCGCGCCGGGGCTGCCGGTCGCGAGGTCGAAGCGGACGTCGGCGTCGTCGCCGCGGCCGAGCGCGGTGAGCTGGACGGCCGGGTCGGCGAGCAGGCGGTCGGCGACGAAGCGGCCGAGGTAGCCGTTGGCTCCGATCAGCAGGACCCTCATCGTTCGGCTCCCGGGGTGAGTGCTCCGGCTGCTCCGGTGGCTCCGGATGCTCCGGGTCGGGAGGTGGTCATCTGGTCTTCTCCTTCGAAGGGGTGATGCGGTCGCCTTCGCCGGCGGGGCCGGGCGCCGGTGAGTGGGTTCACGTCTGCTCCCCGGTCGGCGCGTGGGCCGAGGCCCGGGTCAGGGAGCGGCTCGCGTGGAGCAGCAGCGCCAGGGCGGCCGTCGCACAGGCGAGCGTCGGGACGGCGCCCGGGCCCCAGGCGTCCACCAGGGCCTCGACGGGGACGGCCAGGAAGGCGCAGCCGGGAAGGTGGGAGGTGAGGACGAGCGCCGGCGCCAGTACCTCGGTCGTGGCCGCGGCGGTGACGGCCAGGGCCGCGGGGTGCGGCAGGCGGTGGACGGTGAGGAGGCGGGCGAGCAGCAGGAGGGCACCGAGGGCGAGCGTCTCGGGGTAGGCGGCGGGCTCTCGCAGCACCGCTCCGGAGAGTGCGGCCAGGGCGGCGAGGGCGCACAGGAAGAGGGCGAACGTGCCGAGCAGCAACGGCCGTACGCCGGCGGCGAACTCCGCCAGGCCGCGGCTGCCGGCGAGTCTGCGGCGCGCGTGGATGGTGAAGAGGTGGGCGCACCAGGCCGCCGGGGCGCAGGCCAGGGTGAGGGCCAGGACGGGCGCGGCGGTGAGCGGCCAGGGGCCGTCAGCGGTGCCGTTGGGCAGGCCGTCGGGGCCGCCGGAGAGGGCGGCGCCGAGCAGGCCGTCACCGAGGAGGGCGTATCCGAACAGCCACCAGGCCCCGGCCTGTGTCCGGCCGACAGGGCGCCACGTGTGCGTGCCGGACGGTGCGCTCAGCGGGCCGCGGCGCAGTGCCACGCCGGCGCCGAGTGCCACGGCGAGGACACCGGCGGCGGCGACCAGGAAGCGTGCGCGTCCGTCGGTGAGGTGCACGCCCGCCAGGGTGAGTCCGGTCAGGGCGCCGGGCAGGAGGGCGCGCAGGGCCCAGTCGGCGCGTGCCCGGGCGGCCGGGGCGGTCCTGGCAGGCGGCGGGGGCTGGTCGGCGTCGCGGGGTACGCGGGCGTACATCTCCTCGGCGAGGGAGAAGACGTCGCGGTGGCGGAAGCGGGCGGCGGTCCGCTCGGTGATGCCGTGCGCTTCCAGCCCCGCGGCGATCTCCAGCGGGTCCACGGCCCGTTCGCACAGTTCGCGGTGCCGGTGCATCAGCGTCTTCACGGGGTCCGCGGCTCCGCGGCGCCCCGTGGACCCGCGCTTGGCGCCCGAACCCGCGCCGGCCGCACCGCCCGCGCCGCGGCCCCCGCCCATCGGTCTCGTACCGGTCAGGGCGCCGGACGTCGTGCGCGCGGCGACGCCCGTCGGCGCCCGCATGACGTCCCCTGTATCCGCCGTATCCGCCGTATCTGCTGTATTCGTTGCATGCGCTGTATCCGTTGTATGCGTTGTATGCGTCACACCAGCTCCGCCGGTCACATTCGGCTCGTCCGTCGCGTTCGGCTCGTTCGGCTCATCCGGGTCGTTCGGTTCTGCGAAGAGCCAGCCCTCCGAACGGGTGTCCCAGGCGCCGGGGCTGACCGGGGTTCCGGGGCGGTCCAGTTCGCCCAGGCCGCTCATCGGGCACCCTCCGCGGCCGCCGACGAGGTGGCCGCCACCGGGTCGGGTGCGGTGGAGGCCCAGCCGGGGCCGCCACGGGCGAGGACACGGCTCGCCGGGCCGGTCCAGCGGCCGGGGATGTGCGCCTCGGCCGGGACGGCGAACGGCAGGGGTTCGCCGGCGCCGTCGAGGACCACGCGCCGCACCGGGCAGCGCGAGACGACCTCCAGGTAAATGCTGTGAAATGCCGCGATGTTCTGCTCGACGGTGAACAGTTCGAGCGCGCGGGCGCGGGCGGCCGCGCCCAGCCGCGCACGGCGCTCGGGGTCGCGCAGCAGCGCCACGCAGGCCTCCGCGAGGGCCCGCGGGTTGCGCGGGGGCACGACGAGGCCCGTGCCGCCGATGACCTCGACCACCGCGCCGACGTCCGTGGAGACCGTCGCCCGGCCGCAGAACATGGCTTCGACCAGGCCGATGGGGAAGCCCTCGACGACGCTGGACAGGACGACCACGGCGCCCGAGGCGTACGCGTCGGCCAGGGTCGGGGCCTCCGGGCCGCCGATCTCCTCGAAGGACACCGGATTGTCCCCGACCGCGTGCACGCCGTCCGCCTCGTCCGGGAAGAGCTGCGCGGCGAGCGCCCGGCAGTGGCCGAGATAGGCCTGGCCCTCCGGGTCCGCCGGAGCGCCCACGACCCGCAGCCGGGCCTTGGGTTGCGCCCTGCGGACCTCCGCGAAGGCGTGCAGCAGCGACACCAGGTCCTTGGCGGGCTCCACCCGGCCGACCCACACCAGCGTGTCCGTGTCGGCGGGCTCCTGGGACTCGCCGACCTCGGCGAAGCGGGACGCCTCCATGCCCGGGTAGACCGTGCGGATCTTGGCGCGGTCCGCGCCGCACCGCTCCTGCCAGCGGCGTGCGTGCGTGTTGCCCGGGGTGACGAGCGCGGCTCGTGCGTAGGTCTCGGCGGCGAGCCGGCGGTGGAAGACGGCGAGCAGCGCCCGTACGGCCGGGGACTCCGTGCCGGCTCCGGTGGCCAGGTAGTGCGAGCGCAGCTGGACGCCGTACTCGGTCACCAGGAGAGGCACACCGGAGAAGTGGCGGGCGAGCAGTCCGGGCACCGCGGCGGCGCCGCCGGCCGTCGCGTGGCACAGGTCGACGGAGCCGAGACTGTCGTCGCCGTACCAGTCGAGGGAGAGGGGGCGCAGGGCGCGTTCGAGGTGCGCCGCGACGGTGAGGAGGTCGGGGACTCGGGCCTCACGCGCCGTGCGTGACGCGCCGGGGGCGCGGCAGGCGCGTTCCAGCGCGCCTACGGCGGTCTCGGAGCGGAGCGCGCCGACGAGTCCGCCCTCGTCGCGGGCCAGTTCCGCGAGCCCGTACAGGGCACTGGCGAAACGGTCCGCCTGATCGTCCGAGTCGATACAGACGGCCCTCGCGAGATCCTCGTAGCATGCGGCGAAGCGCCGGCGCGCACGCCGTGCGTAGCCGATCCCGTCGTCCTCGGCCGTCCACACAGGCGCCGTGCGTACGCGGCTGACCTGTGGTGGGAGCGGCAGCCAGCCCTCGTCCTCCTGCTGCCTGCTACGGCTGAGCGCGTAGATGTCGAACTCGTGTTGCCCGAGCCCGCGCACGAGCCGGTCGCACCAGAGCCTGGCGTCACCGCTCACATACGGGTAGCCACCCTCCGTAAGCAGTCCGATGCGCACGTGTGCACCCCCGATCTCCCTTTTGGGGAGCCGCCGTTGTCCCGGCGGCTCGCAGCGGGACGAACGTAAGCGGACAGGGCGGTGGTACGACGGACGGTTGTCCGTCGCACCACCAAAAGGGGTGAACGGTCGTAACTTTCGCCTGCGGGTCGCGTTCCGTCGCGCTAAGGGTTCACACGGACACGAAACGTCACGCCGTGGCCGGCTCCCGGCGGGCGGCCCGGCGCCGGGCCGCGGTCTCGGGGTCGAGGGCGGGCACCGCGGCCAGGAGCTGCTTGGTGTACGGGTCCTGCGGGGAGTCGTACACCTCGTCGGCCGGGCCGGACTCCACGACGCGGCCCTGGCGCATCACCGCGACCCGGTCGCTGACCCGGCGGACGACGGCGAGGTCGTGCGCGACGAAGACCAGCGCGAGCCCGAGTTCCCGCTGCAACTCGCCGAGCAGGGCGACCACCTGGGCCTGGGTGGTGACGTCCAGCGCGGAGACGGGTTCGTCGCAGACGATGACGCGCGGCTCTGCGGCGAGCGCCCGTGCGATGCCCACGCGCTGGCGCTGGCCGCCGCTGAACTCGTGCGGGTAGCGGTCGTAGTGGGCTCCTTCGAGTCCCACGCGCTCCAGCAGGTCGCGTACGCGCCCCCGGATGTGCTCCTCGTCCCGGCCCCGCGCGCGGAGCGGGTCGGCTATGGACTCGCCCACGCTGCGACGGGGGTTGAGGGAGGCGACGGGGTCCTGGAAGACCATCTGCACGGCCGGGTCCACCCCGGTGTGCGGCCGGCCCGCGTACCGGATCTCGCCCGCCGTCGGTGGCAGCAGGCCGACGAGCATGCGGCCCAGGGTCGTCTTGCCGCTGCCGCTCTCCCCCACGACGCCGAGGGTCTCGCCCCTGCGGACCGTGAGGGAGACGTCGTCGACGGCGAGGAGCGCCCGTTTGCCGCGCCCGAAGACCCGGCTGAGACCGGCCGCCTCCAGGACGACCTCGGCAGCCACGCCCGAGCCGCCACCCGAGGGACCGAGGCCGGACGAGCCGACGCCCGGCGTACCGGGGCCGGACACACCGCCCGGCACAACGGCGCCGGGCACACCGGCGCCCGACCCGACGGCACCCGGAGCAGCGCCGTCCGGCGCCTCAGCATCCGCCGCCTCCCCCCGCACGGCGCCCGCCCGAGCCACGTCGACCCGAGCCACGTCGACATCGGCCAGAGCCGCGTCCGGCCGGGCCGGGTCTCCCCGCTCCTCGTCCACGCGCGGCACCGCGGCGAGCAGTTCACGCGTGTACTCCTGTGCGGGCGTTCCGAGGACCGTGCCGACCGGGCCGTGTTCGACGGCCTCGCCGTGCCGCATGACCAGCACCTCGTCGACGCTCTCCGCGGCGACGCCCACGTCGTGGGTGACGAGCAGCAGCCCCATCCCGGTCTCCGCGCGCAGCGTGTGCAGCAGGTCGAGGATCTGCGCCTGGACGGTCACGTCCAGCGCGGTGGTCGGCTCGTCCGCGATCAGCAGGTCCGGCGCGCAGGCCAGCGCCATGGCGATCAGCGCGCGCTGGCGCATGCCGCCGCTGAACTCGTGCGGGCGCGACCGGGCCCGGCGCCGGGCGTCCGGAATCCCCACCCGGTCCAGGACCTCGACGGCACGCGCGCGTGCCGCCCGCCGTGACACGCGCGCGTGCACGCGATACACCTCGGCGATCTGGTCGCCGATCGCGTAGTACGGGTCGAGCGACGACAGCGGGTCCTGGAAGACCATGGCGGCCTTCCCGCCGCGCAGCCGCCGCAGTTCCGCGTCGGAGGCCCGCTGCACATCGGTCCCGGCGGCCTGGACCGAGCCGCCGACCCGGGCGCCGGTGTCCCGGTGCAGGCCCAGCAGGGCGTTCGCCACCGTGGACTTGCCGGAGCCGGACTCGCCGACCAGGGCGAGCGCGGCGCCCCGCTCCAGCCGGAAGGAGAGCCCGGCGACGGCCCGCAGGGGACCGAACTCGACCGTGAGGTCCGTGACGTCCACCAGGCTCATGCGAGCACCACCCGTCGGTCGGCCACCGCGTACAGCACGTCCGCGACGGCGTTGGCGATGACCACGAAGAAGCCGATGACCAGGACCATGCCGACGACCACCGGCAGGTCGACGACGTTGACGGCGTGCACCAGTTCCTCGCCGATGCCGGGCAGGCCGAAGAGGGTCTCGGTGAGCACGGCGCCGCCGACGGCGGAACCGACGTTGTTGGCGTTCAGCGCGATCACGGGGGCCAGCGCGCCGCGCAGCGCGTGCCGGCCGACGACGGAGCGTTCGCCGACGCCGTACGCGCGGAAGGTGCGGATGTGGTCCTCCGCGAGCGTCTCCAGCATCGCCGCCCGGGTGAGCCGGGCGAACGCGGCCGCCTCGATCAGGGCCAGCGACAGCCACGGCAGCAGCAGGTTCCAGGCCCACTGCTCGGGGTCGTCGGTGAGGGCGACGTACTGCGGGAAGGGCAGCAGCTGCAGTTCGCCGCAGACGACGATCATCAGGACGAGGCCGATGACGAAGACGGGGGTCGCGGTGCCCGCGAGGGTGACGGCGGTCAGCAGCCGCTCGGAGATCCGGCCGCGCCGCCACACCGACAGCACGCCGGTCCCGACGCCGAGCACGAGCCACATCACCATCGCGCCGAGCACCAGCGACAGGCTGACGGGCAGCTTGGCCAGGATGATGTCCAGGACCTGCTGGCCGGTCTGGTACGACAGCCCGAGGCAGGGGGCCGGGCAGTGCTCGACGGACGTGCCGGTCGAGTAGTCCTGGCCGGCGACGAGCCCTTGCAGGAAGTGGCCGTAGCGCACGTAGAGCGGGTCGTCGAGCCTGAGCTGCTGGGCGACCTGCTGCACCTGTTCCGGGGAGCAGCGCGGACCGCAGGTGATCTGGGCGACGTTGCCCGGGGTGGCGTAGAAGACGACGTAGACGATCACCGAGATGGCGAGCAGGGTGACGACCGTGCCGACGGCGCGGCGCAGGACGAAGCCGCCGAAGCCGCTCATGCGGTGTCCTCCTTCTGCGCGGCACCGCCGGCGGGCCCGCGCCCGCCGCTGTCCCGGGCCCCGTTCGAGCGGCCGGTCCCGCGCCCCGGTCCGCCCGCGCGCCCGCGGCCCGTGCCGACGCCGAGGCGCGAGGCGGCGCGCGGGTCGAGGGCGGTGCGCACGCCGTCACCGAGGACGGTCAGCGCGAGCACGGTGACGAACAGGGCGCCGGCCGGCAGCAGCAAGTACTGCGGCGCCGCCTGGTACCAGACGTCGGCGGAGGTGAGCATCTGCCCCCAGGACGGCGTGGGCGGCTTCACGCCGACGCCGAGGAAGGACAGGGCCGCCTCGACGGAGATGTTCATGGGCACGAGCAGGGCGGCGTAGGTGATGACGGGCGCGGCGAGTCCGGGCAGCAGTTCGCGCCGGGCGACGTGCCAGGGACCCCAGCCGCTGAGCCGGGCGGCGGCGACGTGGTCGAGCCCCTTGAGGGTGAGCGTCTGGGCGCGCACGATCTTGGCGATGCTGCCCCAGGCGATCAGGCCGATGACCAGGGTGACCAGGACGGGCCGCGGGAAGGCCGACGGGACGATCGCGAGCAGCGCCAGCGCCATGATCATCAGTGGCATGGCGACGATGATGTCGGTGGCCCGGCTCAGCAGTTGATCGACCCATCGGTTGCCGAGCGCGGCCGCGACGCCCACGACGACCCCGATCAGGATCTGCACCAGGGTCGCGGTCAGTGCGACGCCGAGCGACACGCGCGCCCCGTGGACCAGCCGCGCGAACAGGTCGCGCCCGGTCTGCGGTTCGACGCCCAGCCAGTGGTCGCCGCTGATCCCGCCGAACCGGCCGATGGGCACGCCGCCGCGCGCGGAGTCGACGAGCGACGGGTGGTAGGTGGTCGGGTCCTGGCCCTCGACGGCGGTGAGCAGCGGCGCGGCGAGCGCGACCAGGACGAGCAGCGCGACGACGACCGCCGCGACGAGGGCGGCGCGCTGCGTGCGCAGCCGCCGCCAGAACTGACGGGCCCCGGAGACCGCCGGGACGGTGGTGTCCGTCCCGGCGGTCCTGGAGACCGTTGAGGCCTCGCTCATGACTGTGGTGACCCGCTCGGCCTACTTGACCGCGGCCTGCGAGATGTCGAGGACTCCGGTCCAGTCGCTGATCACGATGTTCTTGACGTCCTTGCCGTACAGACGCTTGTAGACGGGGTGGAACAGCGGCACGGTCAGGGCCTGTGCGCCGATCTTCTTGTCCAGTGCGCCCCACCTCTGGGCGGCGGCGTCGAGGTCGGTCAACTTGTTGATCGCGTCGATCTCGTCATTGACCGACGTGTCGTCGAGCAGACCGGTGTTGAAGTTCGCGCCGTCCTTGACGATCTGGCGGCCGTCGAAGATCGGGGCGAGGAAGGGGCCGCCGGAGGGCCAGTCGGCACCCCAGTGGGCGAGGAAGAGGCCCGGCTCGGTCGAGACGTTGTGGATCTTGTCCGAGTAGTCGTTGTCCTCCAGGCCCTGGAGCTTGACCGTGATGCCGGCCTTCTTGAGCGCGTCCTGGACGGCGGTCGCGATCTCCGGGCTGGTCTCGAAGTCCTTGCTGTTGGAGTGGGTCAGGGTGATGGTCAGCCCGTTCGGGTGCCCCGCCTTCTTCAGCAGTTCCCTGGCCTTGGCCGGGTCGCCCGTCTCACCCGCCGGGAACAGGTCGTACGGCGTGTGCCCGAAGGACTTCTGGTCGGGCAGGAAGGTGGTCGCTGGCTCGGCGAGTGCGGAACCGCCGGCCGCGTTGATCACGGACGAGCGGTCGATGGCGTACGAGATCGCCTGCCGCACCTCGGGGTCGTCGAACGGCTTGACCGTCGGATTGAACGCGAGGTAGTTCGTGTAGCCGAAGTGGCCGGTGCCGACGCGCGCGGCGAGTTCCTTGTCGCCGGTGACCTTGGCGAGTTCGGCGGGTCCGAGGTTGGTGTCCGTGGTGACGGCGGCCGCGTCCGCGCCCTGGGACGCCGACAGCCGCTGGTTGATCACCGAGGAGTCGAGCCCGGAGCGTACGTCGATGGTGTCCGGGTAGGCCTTGCGCTCGGCGTCCGTGGCGGCGGACCAGTGCGGGTTGCGCTCCAGGACCAGGTGCTCGCCGTCGTTCTCGTTCTTGACGACCTTGTAGGGGCCGGACGAGACGGGGTGTTCCTCGTACTTGGCGCCGGTGTCCTTGCTCTTCGGGACGGGCGTGAACTGCGTCTGTGTGGCCAGGTAGGGGAACTCGCCCTCCGGCTTGTTCAGACGGAAGACGATCGTCCGGTCGTCCGGGGTCTCGATCGCCGACAGCCCCTTCTTGTCCTTGTACGGCCCCTGGTAGTCGGCCGCGCCGACCAGCCAGTCCCTCAAGTACGGGGCGCCGCCGGAGAGTTCGGGGGCGAAGGAGCGCTCGATGCCGTACTTGATGTCGGCCGAGGTGATCGGGGTGCCGTCCTCGTACTTGAGGTCCTTCTTCAGGGTGTACGTCCACACGGTCGCGTCCTTGTTGGGACGCCCGGTGTCGGTGGCGAGGTCGGGGACGACCTGGGTGCCGGCCGCGCCGTTCTCCCGGTTGCGGGTGGTGAGCGTGCGGAAGACCAGGGAGGGGACGTTGCCGCCGCCGGAGGTGTAGAGGCGGGCGGGGTCGAAGTTCTGCTGCGGGCTGGAGTTGAGGACCGTGAGCGTGCCGCCCTTGTGGGGCCCGGAGTCGCCGCTCGACCCCTTGGCATCGTTGTCTTCCGGGCCGCAGGCGGCGGCGCCCGCTGCCACGACCAGGCCGACGGTTGCCGCTGCCAGGCGGCGCGCTGTGCGGGACGGATGACGCATCGAAATGACGACCTCTCGGTTGATATCGAGGGTTTCTCGAATGGCGAGACAGATGGACAAGGGGTGAGACGCATCTGAACAGACGTCCACCCCGGCGCCGGGTCGTCGAAAAGGTCCGTGCGGTCGGCACGGTTCACGGAAACGGTGAGTCAGGTCGCGACGCGAACGCCAGGGGCAGGCGTCAGCGACAGTGGATGTCGGCCACGCAGAGCGCGGTCACGCCGATCAGCGCCAGCTGGATGGCGGCGCGAGAGGTGACGGCAGGACAGGACCACATGCGCAGAAATATGAACGATCAATCTGCACATGTCAACGTGACCGGGGAGACACCGGTCAACTCCCGGGGTAAGGCCAGGGGTTGGGCAGACAGTGGATTCCGTCATGGTCGAGGAACTTGGTCTGCTGCTGCATGACCGGGGCGGGCTGCCCGTCCTTGTCGCAGGTGACATGGCCGTAGCCGAGCCGGTGGCCCACCTCGTGGTTGATGAGCATCTGCCGGTAGGCGTGGATCTCGTCGCCGTACGTCGTGCTGCCCTGCGCCCATCGATAGGCGTTGATCATCACGCGCTGGGTGGCGGCCGAGTCGCAGGAGACGTTGTCCTCGGTGGTGTCCAGACCGGACTTGGCGCACCACTCGGCGGTGGTGCCGGGGCTGGCGAGGGTGATGACGAAGTCGGGCTCGCCCGAGTGGATCCGCTCGAAGGTGCGGGCGCCGCCGTGGGCCCAGCTGCGGCGGTCGTTGAGCGTCTTCTGCACCGCCTGGGCGAACAGTTCGCCGTCCAGGCCGAGCCCCTGCTCCACGTCCACGCGGTAGGTGTACTTCCGGCCCGCGCCCGGCGCCTTGGCGATGCCGGGGATCGCGTCGAACCTGCCCGAGGCCGTGAGTGTGGCGCCGAGCGGGTACTTCTTGTCCATCTTCTGCCCGTACGTCAGCGTGACCGGGCTCGGCGACGCGGACGGGGTCGTCCGGCCGTCGGCGCGCGAGGCCGGGTCGCGGACGTCGCGCGCCTGGTCGGTGGCGGACCGCGGCTGTACGTCGGCGTCGTCGCGGCCGTCGGTGACCTGCCCGGCCACGACCACCGCGAGCACGGTGGTGACGGCGGCGGCCGCTATCCCGGTGAACGCCCGGCCCTTGGCGGCCTTGGCCGGCGCGGGCGGCCCGGCCGGGGGCTCGTCGTCCGCGTCGTTGCCGTCCACCACGGGGGCGGCGGGGGCGTACGGTTCCGCGTGCCGCAGGCCGGTCCTGGCCCGGGGTGCGAACACATCGTCGTCGGCGTCGTGGGCGAAGGCGTCGAGGTACTCCTGCCGGGGCCCGCCGGGCGTCCCGGGCCGCTGCCGCGGCAGTGCGGCACCGGGCCCCGCGGCGGCCGGCCCCGGGGCAAGCCCGTGTGCCGCAGCGGTCCGTCCGCCCGGCTCGCCCCAGCCCCCGCCGGGTTCACGCTGCTCGGGATGGCCTCCGCGGGCCTGTGGAACACCGCGCGCGGGGGTACCGTCCGGCAGCCGTGGAAAACCGTGGGCGGGCGTCCCGTCGGGCAGCCGCGGAAAACCGTGCGCCGGAGTGCCGTCGGGCAACCGCGGAAATCCGTGCGCGGGCGTCCCGTCGGGCAGCCGCGGCGCGCTCCGTACGGGCGTCCCCTCGCCCGTCGGACACCGCTGGCCGGGCACCTGTCCCGGCGCGGAGCCCGGCCGTGCCGCCTGTCCGGACGCGTGCCTCGCGCGCGGGGCGCCGACGCCGCCCGCGTCTGCCGGGCCGCCCGCCGGCTCCCCCGGGCCCGCCGCCCCGCGCCGTGCGGTTATGTCCGCGGCATCGCCCTTGGGGGCGGATCCGCGGCGGCTGTGCCGTCCCACCTCGCCCCCTCAGCTCCGTTCGTCCGCGTCACCGGGTCCGTGCCCGGCCTCCACGGCGACATCGGCGGAGCCGGGTTCACCGGGCCCCTCAGGTCGCCGCGCCGGGATCTGCTGCCCGTCCAACTCCCTTATGTCCCGCAGGAGTTCCCGGAAAGCACCGGCCACCGTCTCAGGGTATTCCATCATCGCCACATGCCCGGCGTCCGGCAGCGACAGCAGCCGGGAGTCACGGAAGGAGCGGGCCGCCTTCTGGGACATGCGGTAGCCGACGAGCAGGTCGCGGCCGCCGTAGATCAGCAGGGTCGGGGCGAGCACGCGCTCGGCCTGGCGCCACAGCCCGTGCTGGCCGCCCAGGGTGTAGGCGTTCACCAGCCCGCGCGCGGAGCGCGCCATGGCGTCCCAGAAGTACGGCAGCCGCAGCCGCCGCTCCAGCTCCTCCACGGCGTGCTCGAACGCCTCCGGAGTCACCCGTCCGGGGTCGCCGTAACAGAGGCCCATGACCCCGCGGACCCGCTGCTCGGCCGACCACTCCTGGGTGATCCGGGTGAACAGCGGGGCGACACCGGGCAGGCCCAGCAGGGCGGTCGGCACGGCGGTGCGCTGCACACGCAGCTCCGGAAGGGCGGGAGAGACCAGCGTGAGGGTCCGGACGAGATCCGGGCGGACCGCGGAGACCCGGGTGGCGACCGCGCCGCCCAGGGAGTTCCCGAAGAGGTGCACCGGGCCGCGCCCGGCCGCGTCGAGATAGCGGATCACCGCGCGCGCGTGCCCGGTGACGGAGTAGTCGCCGTCGTCCGGCGGCGGGGAGTCGCCGAAGCCCGGCAGGTCGACCGCTTCGCCGTCGACGACGTGGTCCAGCTCGGACATCAGCGCCGACCAGTTCTGCGAGGAGCCGCCGAGCCCGTGCACGTACAGCGCGGGCGGCAGGCCCTCACGGGCCGGCGGACGCGACCGGACCGACAGGGTGACCCCCGGCAGCCCGACGGACCTCAGCCGCTCGCCCTCCGCGACCCTGACGAGCGCCACCCTCGGGAGGACGCTGGTGGCCGACACGGACGGCAGCTCGGTCGAAGACATGCGGCAATGTTACGAGACGATCACATAGTGGTTCTGTGTCCGCCGTCACAGATCGGGCGCCGCCCGGGCGTGTCGCGGGGCGCGGACCCCACGCTCGCCCAGGTCTCGGGCATGGCATCCGTACCGGGTGTCTTACGCTCGTACACAGGGCACCCGCATTTGTGGCCCCTGCTTCGTCCGGGGGTGTTCGTAGGAAGGGAGCCCGCCATGGCCTATGACCCCACCGATCCCGACGCGATCGAGGACCTGGAGGTCCAGGGAGTTCCGGAGATCGACGTCGAGGCTCCCGAGGGCGACGCCGCGGAGCAGCACACGGACATCGCACCGGAGCACGACGATCCCCTGACCGGCGTGGACCCGGACCGCGCCAACGAGGCCGACCTCATCGAGCAGGCACGGGTCGTGGCCCTCGACGAGGACGACTACCGCTGACGCCGGCCCGGGCACGGGGAGTGACCTGCCCCTTCTGAGGCGCCCTGATCGGCTTCCGGCACCGCCCGGTCCGTGAAATTCTGCGCTCGCACCGCGCACACCACGGTTACCGAAAAGTACGATGGCGGCGCGGCGCACACCGCATGTGGACGATCTTGGGAGGCGGCGTGACAGCCATCGAGCAGACAGAGGCGGCACGCCCGCGGGGCACGCGCCTGCCGCGCCGTGCCCGACGGAACCAGCTCCTGGGCGCCGCCCAGGAGGTCTTCGTGGCGCAGGGCTACCACGCGGCCGCGATGGACGACATCGCCGAGCGGGCCGGCGTCAGCAAACCGGTGCTCTACCAGCACTTCCCGGGCAAGCTCGACCTCTATCTCGCCCTGCTGGACCAGCACTGCGAGTCCCTGATCGGGGCCGTGCGGAGCGCGCTGGAGTCCACGACGGACAACAAGCAGCGCGTCCGGGCGACGATGGACGCCTATTTCGCGTACGTCGAGGACGACGGCGGGGCGTTCCGCCTGGTCTTCGAGTCCGACCTGACGAACGAGCCCGCGGTGCGCGAGCGCGTCGACAAGGTCAGCAACGACTGCGCCGAGGCGATCTGCGACGTCATCGCCGAGGACACGGGCCTCTCGCGCGCGGAGTCGATGCTGCTGGCCTCCGGTCTCGGCGGCCTCGCCCAGGTGGTCGCCCGCTCCTGGCTGCACAGCGACCGGAGCGTCCCGCGCGACCAGGCGGTGCAGCTGCTGACCTCGCTGGCCTGGCGGGGCATCGCCGGCTTCCCGCTGCACGGCACCGAGCAGCATCTCTGAGTCGCCCGGCCGCGTCCGGCCGGTTCTTGTTCCCGCCCGCTGTTCGCTCCTGGCGTTCTTGCGCGCAGCGTGTATGTCCCCTCACCGGGCTAATGTGTGCTGGGTACGGCGCGCTGGGTCGCGCACTTCACTGACCGTCGGAGGGACATAGCCGTGGAGGTCAAGATCGGCGTGCAGCACGCGCCCCGCGAGATCGTTCTGGAGAGCGGTCAGAGCGCGGAAGAGATCGAGCGCGTGGTGGCCGAGGCACTGGCCGGCAAGTCGCAGCTGCTGAGCCTTGAGGACGAGCGCGGCCGGAAGATCCTGGTCCCCTCGGACCGTCTGGCCTACATCGAGCTGGGCGAGCCGACCACCCGCAAGGTGGGCTTCAGCGCGCTGTAGTCGGCACGCGGGGCACCGTACGGCGCGGCGCCGGACGTACCCGCTGCTCATCCGGACCAGGGGCCCGGTGGCTGACGGCCACCGGGCCCTCGCGCGTGTCCGGCGCGCGAAGGTTCTCCACATCCGGGGCACAAGTCATCCACAGGGGAGGATTGCATTCCGCAGGTCACGGGTAGGACGGGCTACGACCGTGAAGCGCCGGCCGGCCGTGTGGAAGGACCCCTCATGATCCTGGAAGCTCTCGGCTCGGCCCTGGCCGGCCTGGCCCTGGCCGCCGTCGCGGTGCGCCGGCTCTCCCACCGGCTGCCCGCTCCCCTGCTGGTCTTCTGCACGGGTGTCGCCGGCGCCCTGTTCGGCGACTTCGTGACGCACACGGCGCTGGGCCCCGGCCCGGTCCCGGTCAGCCTGCTCGGCGCGGTGGTCGTCTCCACGGCGTCACTGTCGCTGCTGCTGCGCCCGGCCGGAAGGCTACGCCGACGCTCCGCCCCGGCGTGACCACACGACACGGCCCCGGGTGACCTGACGCCTGGCGGCACACCCCGGGACCTAGGCGATCCCGCGCCCCGATAGCACTCCCCCCGGGCCAAGGCGATCCCCTGCCCGGTGGCGGTCCACCGCCCTGTAGCGCTGGACCAAGGTGCTCCCCCGACCAACAGCACTCCCGCCAAACGAAGGCGCCCCACCGCCCAGCAGCGCACCCCGGACCAAAGCGATCCCCCGCCCGGTAGCACTCCCCCCGGGATCAAGACGATCTCCCGCCCGGTGACCCACCGCTCTGTAGCGCTCCCCCGGACCAAGGCGATCCCACGCCCGATGACGCGCCCACACTCGGTGGCAGTCCACCGCCCAGTAGCGCTGGACCAAGGTGCTCCCCCGACCAACAGCACTCCCGCCGACCAAGGCGATCTCCCGCCCGACGACGCGCCCGCGCCCGGTCGCAGCCCACCGCCCAGCAGCGCTCCACCCGACCAAAGCTGATCCCCCGCCCCGGTAGCACTCCCCCCTGGGATCGAGACGATCTCCCGTCCGGTGGCCCACCGCTCAGTGGCGCTCCCCCGGACCAAAGCCATCCCCCGCCCGATGACGCGCCCGCGCCTGGTAGCGGTCCACCGCCCCGTAGCACACGCCCGAACCAAGGCGATCTCCCGGCCCAATAGCACTCGCCCCGGACCAAGGCGCCCCACCGCCCGATGGCGCGCCCGCGCCCGGTCGCAGCCCACCGCCCCGCAGCGCACCCCCGCCCAATAGCGCGCCAGTGGTCGGTCAGGCGGCCAGGCCCAGGGCGGCCATGCGCTTGGTGTGTGCCTCGGTGATCCGGGAGAACATCCGGCCGACCTCGGCGAGGTCGAAGCCGTCCGCGACGCCGCCGACGAGCATCGTGGACAGCGCGTCCCGGTCGGCGACGACCCGCTGGGACTGCGACAGTGCCTCGCCCATCAGCCGCCGCGCCCACAGGGCGAGCCGGCCGCCCACCCGGGGCTCCGCGTCGATGGCCGCGCGCACCTTCTCGACGGCGAAGCTGGCGTGCCCGGTGTCGTCGAGGACGGCGAGCACCAGATCGCGCGTGTCGGCGTCGAGCCGGACCGCGACCTCCCGGTAGAAGTCGCTGGCGATCGAGTCGCCGACGTACGCCTTGACCAGCCCCTCCAGCCAGTCCGACGGCGCCGTCTGACGGTGGAAGCCGTCGAGCGCGGCGACGAACGGCTCCATCGCCTGGGTCGGCTCCTCGCCGATCTCCGTGAGCCGGTCCCGCAACTGCTCGAAGTGGTGGAACTCGGCCGACGCCATCTTCGCCAGCTCCGCCTTGTCCGCCAGGGTGGGCGCCAGCTTGGCGTCCTCCGCGAGCCGCTCGAACGCCGCCAGTTCGCCGTAGGCGAGCGCGCCGAGCAGGTCCACGACCGCGGCGCGGTACTGCGGGTCGGCGGAGGCCGTCGCCCAGTTCCGGGCGGCGACCCCGGTGGCCTGGGCCGAAGCGTCCTCGGGGGCGTGGTCAGGCTTGTCAGAGCTCGTCATGAAGCGCACAATAGCCCGCTCCGAGAGCGGGGGAAGTCCCTGATCGATCAGTGTGACGACGACTACGTGACCAAATCGGCCATCGCATGTGCACGATTCCGGGGTATGGTGGTAATGCGCCTGCTGGGCACTCCGTCGTAGTCCGACGCCGTTTCCGGTCAGGCCGCACGCATGAGGATGCCCGGTCGGTGGCCCGATCGGCTCCGACCCGACAGCCCTCCACGGATGTACGGCACATTGGCGTACGACGACCGGAGGGACCCTCAGCGGCGAGAGCGCTAGAGCGTCGGCAGAGGTCCCGTGCCAAACGGCTTGCCCCCGCGGTTCGTCCGTGAGGCAGTCGACGTCCCCAGCACGGTCCGACACGACCCCCGCGCTCGCCTCGCGCCGCGCACACAGAAGAGGCAGCACCCTGACTACGACGTTTCGAGAACTCGGAATCCTCCCCGAGACCGCCGAGGCCCTGGAGGCCGTCGGCATCATCACTCCCTTCCCCATCCAGGAGATGACGCTCCCCGTGGCCCTCTCGGGCACGGACGTCATCGGCCAGGCCAAGACCGGCACCGGCAAGACGCTGGGCTTCGGCCTCCCGCTCCTCGAGCGAGTCACCGTCCCCGCCGACGTCGAGGCGGGCCGGGCCGCGCCCGAAGCCCTCACCGACGCGCCGCAGGCGCTCGTCGTCGTCCCGACCCGCGAGCTGTGCACGCAGGTCACCAACGACCTGCTGACCGCGGGCAAGGTCCGCAACGTGCGCGTGACCGCGATCTACGGCGGCCGGGCCTACGAACCCCAGGTGGAAGCCCTCAGACAGGGCGTCGACGTGGTCGTCGGCACCCCCGGCCGGCTGCTCGACCTCGCCGGGCAGAAGAAGCTGAACCTGAAGCACGTCAAGTGCCTGGTCCTCGACGAGGCCGACGAGATGCTCGACCTCGGGTTCCTGCCCGACGTCGAGAAGATCATCGACATGCTCCCGGCCAAGCGCCAGACCATGCTGTTCTCGGCGACCATGCCGGGTGCGGTGATCGGCCTGGCCCGCCGGTACATGTCGCAGCCCACGCACATCCGTGCCACCGCGCCGGACGACGAGGGCGCGACCGTCGCCAACATCAAGCAGTTCGTCTACCGCGCGCACTCCATGGACAAGCCGGAGATGATCGCACGCATCCTGCAGGCCGACGGCCGCGCGCTGGCGATGATCTTCTGCCGGACGAAGCGGACGGCGGCGGACATCGCCGAACAGCTCCAGCGGCGCGGCTTCGCCTCCGGCGCGGTCCACGGCGACCTCGGCCAGGGCGCCCGCGAGCAGGCGCTGCGCGCCTTCCGCAACGGCAAGGTCGACGTCCTCGTGTGCACCGATGTCGCCGCGCGCGGCATCGACGTCGAGGGCGTGACCCACGTCATCAACTACCAGTCCCCCGAGGACGAGAAGACGTACCTGCACCGCGTCGGCCGTACCGGCCGGGCGGGCGCGAAGGGTACGGCGATCACGTTCGTCGACTGGGACGACATCCCGCGCTGGCAGCTGATCAACAAGGCGCTGGAGCTGAACTTCAACGACCCGGTGGAGACGTACTCCACCTCCCCGCACCTCTTCGCGGACCTCGGCATCCCCGAGGGCACCAAGGGTGTCCTGCCACGCTCCGAGCGCACCCGCGCCGGGCTGGCGGCGGAGGAGCTGGAGGACCTGGGCGAGACCGGGGGCCGCGGTGCGCGCGGTCGCGGCGGGCGGGGCGGCCGGGGCGAGTCCCGGCCGGCCGAGCCGGCCGAGCACGAGCGTCCGACGCGCACGCCGCGCCGTCGCCGCCGCACGCGCGGCGGGGCACCGCTCGACTCCGCGCCCGCCGGGTCGGGAGCGGCGCCGGTCGATTCCGGGGCGCCGGCCGCCGAGGCCGTCACTGCGGAGGAGATCACGGCATCCCGCACGCCGCGCCGCCGTCGCCGCACCCGCGGCGGGGCACCCGCGGAGCCGGTGGCGGTCGCCACGGTGGCCGAGCCGGCCGAAGCGGAGCCGGCGCAGACCGCCGAGTCCGCGCTGACGACGGCGGAGGGCCCGGCGGCGGTCGAGGCCCCCGAGCGGCAGCCGCGCCGCCGCCGCACGCGTAAGGCCGCGGAGCAGGCGACGGCGCCTGCCGAGACCGTGTCCGAGGCGGTCGTCGAGCCCGTGGCCGCGGCGCCCGCGCCGGAGGCGACGGCGATTGCCGAGCCGGAGCCGGAGACCGAGGCGAAGCCGCGCCGCCGCACGCGCAAGACCGCGACCGCGGCCGCGGCCGAGACGGTGCTGGACACCGCCGAAGCCACGGAGGCGAAGCCCAAGGTCCGTCGGACCCGCAAGGCAGCCGCCGCGCCGGTCACCGCCGAGCCGGCGGAGGGCACGGTCGAAGGCGCGGAGGCCACGGACACCGCCGCACCCCGCCGCCGCACCCGCAAGACGGCGGCCGCGGCCGAGACCGCGGTGGACACGGCGGAGGCCGCGGAGGCGAAGCCCAAGCGCACCCGTAAGACCGCCGCTGTCGCCGAGGCGCCGGCGGAGACCGCCGAGGCCGAGGCCAAGCCGAAGCGCACCCGCAAGACCGCGGCCGCAGCCGAGACCGCGGTGGACACGGCCGAGGGCACGGAGGCGAAGCCGAAGCGCACCCGCAAGGCGACCGCCGCCGTGGACACCGCGAACGGCGCCGAGGCCGAGCCCAAGGTCCGTCGGACCCGCAAGGCAGCCGCCGCCGAACCGGTGACCGCCGAGATCCCGGCGCAGGCCACCGAGGAGCCGGAGGTCAAGCCGCGGCGCCGCACGCGCAAGGCCACGGCCGCCGCGGACCCGGTCGGCGCCGAGGCCACCGAAGCCGCCGCGGAGCCGAAGCCCAGGGCGCGCAGGACCCGGAAGACCGCCGCGACGGCGGAGACCCCGGAGTCCTGAGCCGACAGCACCACCACGCCGACGGCCCGGCCCGCCCCCGCGGGACCGGGCCGTCGGCGTTCCAGGGTTCATCCGCGCTCCCCCCGCCAGTTCTCCTCCCTGCCCCCGCGGCCGATAACCTCTGGGGCATGAGCAGGCCGCCCTCCTTCGTTCCGCCTCCCGGTGCCCGTGCCCACGCGTTGCGCACCGCGCGTGGCGACTTCGCCGTGGTCGACGCGCCCGCGGCCGACGGTGTCGAACCGCGCGGGGTCGCCCTGCTGCTGCCCGGGTTCACCGGGAGCAAGGAGGACTTCCATCCGCTACTCGTGCCGCTCGCGCGGCGCGGCTACCGGGTCGTGGCCGTGGACGGGCGCGGCCAGTACGAGTCGGACGGCCCGGAGCACGACGAATCCGCTTACGCGCAGCAGGAGTTGGCGCGGGACGTGCTGGCGCAGGCCGAGGCGCTGGGCACTCCGGTGCAGCTGCTGGGGCACTCGCTGGGCGGGCAGATCGCGCGTGCGGCCGTGCTGCTCGACGCCACTGCGTTCCGCTCGCTCACTCTCATGGCCTCCGGCCCGGCGCAGATCTCCGCCTCCCAGCAGCAGCGCGTCAAACTGCTGCGGGACGCCCTCGCCGTGATGTCGATGGCCGAACTGTGGGACACCATCCAGACGTTGGAGCCGCCCGAGGAGACCGAGGTCGACGGCGGTCCGGACGACCGAGCGGAGCTGCGCCGCCGCTGGCTGGGCAACAAACCGGCCCAACTGATCGCCACCGGAAGCCAGTTGTGCACCGAGCCGGACCGCGTCGGCGAACTCGCCGCGGTGGGACTGCCGTTCCATGTGCTGTCCGGCGCGACCGACGACACCTGGCCGGTGCCGCTCCTCGACGACATGGCCGTACGGCTCAGGGCGCGCCGTACCGTCATCGAGGGCGCGGAGCACTCGCCCAACACCGACCAGCCGCTCCCGACGGCCCGCGCGATCGCCGACTTCTGGGACGGCACCGGCGAGGACGGTCGGCACCGCGGCCGATAACGCGCCGGTGCTGCGTCCAGTACTGCGTCAGTACTGCGTCCGCAGGTGCTCCCAGAAGCCGTCCCGGAGCGCGCGCCGCAGCTCCGCCTGGCCGCGCAGCGAGTACTGGAGCAGCCCTTCGGCCTCGACCAGCAGGTCCTGGTCGACCGAGCCGGGCAGGTAGGGGTGGCCGGGCAGCAGTTCCAGCACGGGCTCCCGGCCGCGCGCGGACAGCCACTTCGCCGCGATCTGGGCGCCCACGAACCGGACGTCCTCGCGCGTGGGCCGGTTCGCCGTGCCCTCGTAGGCGGCGGTGCGCCGGGAGACGTACGGCTTGAAGAAGTCCAGGTCGAAGGTGCGCTGGCTGTCGACCTCCCACAGCAGGGGCTCCGCCTGGTTGCGGCCCTCGGGGGCCTCGATGCCCCACAGGTGGACCCGGGCGCCGTAACCCTGGGCCGCCTCCACCGCCGAGACCAGGTCCTCGTCGCCGCCGATGAGCGCGGCGTCGCTGATGGCGCGGTGCCGGGCCAGGGACTCCAGGTCGGTGCGGATGAGGGAGTCGACGCCCTTCTGCTGGTTGTTCGCGTTGAGATTACCGAGGCGGACCTTCACGTCGGGGAGTTCGGCGATGGACTGCTGCTCGGCGGTGTGGATGCGCCGCCGGGCGCCGTCGTACCAGTAGACCCGGAGCAGTCTGCTGTCCGCGAAGATCGTGCGAGCGCGGTCGATGAGCGCCTCGATCATGCCCTCCGCGTCGAGGTCAAAGGCGCGCCGGTCCTCCGTCCCGGCCACCAGCCGACCCGCGGCCGCGTAAAGGTATCCGGCGTCCACGAAGATCGCGTGGGTCGAAGGCGTCTTCGCCACTTCGGCGAGCATGCGCTGGAGCAGCTCGTTGGTGCGCTCGATGCGGGCCTGGATAGGGGCCTGGTCGTCATTCATCGCCTCTATTGTCTCGGCGGTCACGCTGCGAACACAACCGGTCCCGGTCAGTCTCGTAACTACCTCTTACCAGTCGGTAATTAGACGTTCGAAAAATTTCCTTAGCGTAGGGAATGTTTGTAACACGCATCCCGTTGACTCATACGGAACAACGAGACGAAGGGAGAAGCCATGCGCTTCGAGATCATGCGACTCGACGAGGTCGACGGAACGCCCGTGGACAGCACCGTCGTGGACGCCGCCTCCGTCAACCGGATCGTGCAGCAGGCCGCCGCCATCGGACAGCGGCTGTGGATCCGACCCGCCGAGAGCACGGCCTCGTAACAGACACGGATCACGCGGATCACCGATCACACGGACCACGGATCACCGCGAAAGAGCTTCAGAGCCCCCGCGCGGCAGCGACGCCGCCGGGGGCTCTGCGCATACGGCGGGCCGCCCGGGGCTCAGACCCCCTTGATCACCTGGGTGATCCCGTTGATGATCTGCTGCACGGCGATGGCGGAGAGCATCATGCCCGCAAGCCGCGTCACCAGCACCACCCCGCCGTCCTTGATGACCCGGATGATCAGCAGCGAATAGCGCATCACCAGCCACAGCACGACATGAATGGCGAGGATCGCGGACCACACCGAGATCTGTGTGCCCACGGTGTCGGCCTTCTGCACGGCCAGGATGACCGACACGATGGCGCCCGGACCGGCCAGCAGCGGCATGCCCAGCGGTACGAGAGCGACATTGACGTCTTTGGTCTGCTTCGGCTCGTCCGTCTTGCCGGTGAGCAGGTCGAGCGCGATCAGCAGGAGGAGCAGACCGCCCGCGATCATCAGCGCGGGCACGGAGACATGCAGGTAGTCGAGGATCTGATGGCCCAGCAGGCCGAAGACGGCGATCACCCCGCCGGCCACGCAGACGGCCTGGAACGCCATCCGCTTCTGCACCTTCGCGGGGCGCCCTGCGGTCAGCGCGAGGAAGATCGGGGTGATCCCGGGGGGATCCATGATGACGAAGAGGGTGAGGAACAGGGAGCCGAAGACGGCGAGGTCGAACATGGGCGCAGCAGAGCCTTGCGGAGGAGACGTACGGGGGGACGCGGGCGGGTGTCAGGCCCCGCCGGTCCCGGGCACCGGGAACGCACCGGTCGCACGCCGGGTGATCTCGCCGTACACCTCCGGGTCCGTGGTGTACTCGCCGAGGGCCACGGTCTTGCGGCTGCCGTGGTAGTCCGAGGAGCCCGTGACCAGCAGTCCCAGGTCCTTCGCCAGTCCGCGCAGCCGGGTCCTGGCGTCCGCGTCGTGGTCCATGTGGTCGACCTCGATGCCGTCGAGGCCGGCCGCGGCCATCTCGGCGATGGCGGACTCAGGCACCGTACGGCCGCGCTTGGCGGCGGCCGGGTGCGCGAAGACGGTGACCCCGCCGGCGGCCTTGACCAGCCGGATGGCCGCGAACGGGTCGGTCTCGTGCTTCTCCACGAAGGCCCGGCCGCCGTCGGCCAGCCACTCCTCGGTGAACGCGTCGCTCACGGTCGGCACGACGCCCAGGTCGACGAGCGCGGACGCGACGTGCGGCCGTCCGACGGAACCGTCACCGGCGATCCGCTTCACTTGCTCCCAGGTGACCGGGACGCCCAGCCCGTTCAGCTTGGCGATCATGCCCTGGGCCCGCGGCACCCGGTCGTCCCGGACCAGCTCGCGCTCGGCGAGCAGGGCGGGCTCCTCGGGGTCGAAGAGGTAGGCCAGCAGGTGCATGGAGATGCCGTCGATACGGCAGGACAGCTCGGCGCCCGTGACGAGGGTGAGCCCCTGCGGGAGCGCGGCGACGGCCTCGGCGTGGCCGCGGGTGGTGTCGTGGTCGGTCAGCGCGACGACGTCCAGACCGGCCGCCGCCGCGTTCCGCACCAGCTCGGCCGGGGTGTCCGTGCCGTCGGACGCCGTGGAGTGGCAGTGCATGTCGATGCGCACGACGCGAACTCCAGGCGGGGACGGGACCGAAGGGACACCTAAGGATAACCGGCGTCCACGGATGCCATGTCACGGCCGAAGCACGCCTGCGCCCCCTACCGCGGCCTCCTCCCGGCCCCGACAGCCGCCGCACGGCCGGCCCGCCGGCGACGCTCAGGGTTCCAGCAGCCTCGGCGACAGCGCTCCACAGGGCACCAGGTCCAGCTCGGCGCCCGCGTCCCGCAGGTCCGTCAGCACCAGTTCGTCGTACATGAGCATGCCCGTCTGCTCGGGCCACACCACGGCCCACAGCCACAGCCCGCGGGCCTCCCCGGCGAAGACGGCGCGGTCGTCGGGGGTGCCGGTGACGTGCCAGAGCGGGGTCGGGCGGCCGGCGGCCAGCACCTTGGCCTGGGGCGGTTTCTCTACGTTCATGTACGGTCCCGGATCGGGCCCGTCGATGCCCGCGTAATGCGCGCCGAGGCCGACGCCGAGCTCCTCGGCGACCAGGATCAGCTCACCCACACCGCCGAGCGGGCCGGGTCCCGAGCAGGCCACCGCGGTCGCCCGGCCGCCGCTGCGGTCGTCGCCCGCGCAGGCCACCCCCGTGAACAGCCAGCCGACCGGCAGCGGCCAGGGCATCCACACCGGCACCTGCGTCCGATGGACCACGACGCTGAGGGCCTCGACGCTGGGCGGGATCACGGGCTGCAGCGGATGCACCGTCCCGTGCACATCGCACTGCCAGGAATCGGCGAAGAGTCCGGGAGCCCTGACCCGGCCACCGCACTTCGGGCAACTGGGTTCGCCCCTCATAGGGCCCCACGGTCCTACCCGCACACCGCCACGTCAAGGACGATCACCCGTCCGGACGGAAACCCCCGCCAGGGGGCGCCGCCCGGTTCGGAGCGCACAGGGACACCCAGCCCAAGGCAGTCTGGGCGACGGCCGGCGCCTCGGTCGTCGCCTTCATGGGCATCGGCCTGGCCGACCCGATCCTGCCGTCCATCACCCAGGGCCTGCACACCACCGCCGGCCAGGTCTCCTGCTGTACGAGTCCGCGCTCGGCCTCGGCATGGCGTGCGGCCCGCTGCTGGGCGCGGTGCTCGGCAACGTCGGCCGGCGCTACCCGTTCTTCGGCACGGCCACGCTGACGGCGATCGGCTTCCTGTGCATGGCGGTGTCCCTGACGGAACAGCCGACGCCGGCCCGCAGGACCTCGCTGCTCGGCGCGCTCGTGGTCGTCGTGCGGCGGTCCGCGCTCACCGACGAGGCGGTGGAGCCGGCGAGGACGAGGTCGGCGGCTTCGCCAACTGGCCCGTTCCGGCCAGGATTCGGTGAGATCGGTCACTCTCGGGTCAGCCGAGCGGGACGGATCCGCGAGCGGCGTCCCGCAGGTCCGTACCGTGCGTCAGCCAGCGTTCCTGGAGAGCCTGGGCGCCGTGCACGCGTTTCCATGCGGCCTCGTTCGGGGTCATCGGGAGCAGCGGCAGGAACCGTACGGGATCCATCGGCGCGTCCAGCTCCAGGTCCTCGACCAGTCCGCCCGGCTCGGCGACCAGGACGGAGCCGAAGGGCGCCCCCGGCCACAACGGCTCGCCCACGTCGAGGGACGCGCCCGGGGCCACGACCACGCCCTCCACCTGCGGCGAGGCGGCGAGCACGGCGAGCGGACGAAGCACCTTGCCGGTGTCGGCGAGGCCGGCGCGTACGGACAGGACCAGCTCGGCGCGGGGGCCCCGGACGGGGTCCGCGAGCACCGTCGTGGGGTCCGTCATGGGATGGGCGGACATGCCGAGCGTGGCGTAGCGGACGACGGCTCCCTCACGGTCGCGGTCCTGGAAGCGGAGCACCTCGATGCGGTCCGTACCGAGGAAGGTGACGGCCGCGCGCGCGTCCGGTTCGCCCAGCGCGGTGCGCAACCGCGCCTCGACCAGAGGAAGAACATCAACCATGCGGCGAGCATAGAACTCGTCAGCAGCGGGCAAAGCGTCACCTTGACACTGCGGTCGGCTGATACTCTTGGCCGGTGGTTCGGGGCAGCACGCAGAAGCGTCGCATCGAGTCCCGACGCCTGTGAGACTCCCCTACGGGGAATGGACCGTCCCTCACGAGGGACCGGCTGGAGGAGGTGGGGCTGCCATGGATCGAAGTCGGCCGTGCAGTACCACCCGCTCTTCCGGCTGTTGAAGTAGCCGTTCCGGATCTGGCCTACCGCCACCTCTCGCGCTCGCGTCGTCGTACGTGCCCTCGGAAGAGCACTTCGTTCTGTCCTGCCTGATCTGACCGATCTGAATCAGCAGCGAAGCTCGCCACCGCGACGGTGCGGTGCTCCCCGCTTTGTGGACGTGCCAAACATGTGCACTCAGGACGTCCTCATTCCGGGCAGTTCCAGCCGTGACCGCGGCCCTTTCGCGCTTCGCCGCCCACCGCGAAGGAGCCCGCCATGTCGATGATCCGCGACCTGCGTGCCGTGGTCCGTCCCTCCCGCCCCTCCCTGCGCAAGAGCGCGCCGCGCCGCGACACCGGGGCCTACGACACCACCCGCGACCCCTCGACCCCCTCGGCCGTCGTCGACTGCGCCGTCTACCGGGACGGCGCCCGGGTCGAGAGCGCCAAGCCGCTGACCCCGCACGAGGCGATGCGCCAGGTGCGGCGCGACGGGGGGTTCGTGTGGATCGGGCTGCACGAGCCCACGGAGGCCGAATTCGCCGGTATCGCAAGCGAGTTCGGGCTGCACCCGCTGGCCGTGGAGGACGCGGTGCAGGCGCACCAGCGGCCGAAGCTGGAGCGGTACGACGACTCGCTGTTCACCGTGTTCCGGACGGTCCACTACGTCGAGCACGACCAGCTCACCGCCACCAGCGAGGTCGTGGAGACCGGCGAGGTCATGTGCTTCACCGGGCGGGACTTCTTCATCACCGTCCGGCACGGCGGGCAGGGTTCGCTGCGGGCGCTGCGGCACCGGCTGCAGGACGACCCGCAGTTGCTGGCCAAGGGGCCGTCGGCCGTGCTGCACGCGATCGCCGACCATGTCGTCGACGGATACCTCGCGGTCGCGGACGCCGTGCAGGACGACATCGACGAGGTGGAGACCGAGGTCTTCTCGCCGAGCCGCAAGGGCGGGGCGTCGCGCGGTGTGGACTCGGCGCGGATCTACCAGCTCAAGCGCGAGGTGCTGGAGTTCAAGCGCGCGGTCTCGCCGCTGATGCGGCCGATGCAACTGCTGAGCGAGCGGCCGATGCGGCTGATCGACCCGGAGATCCAGAAGTACTTCCGGGACGTCGCCGACCATGTCGCCCGGGTGCAGGAGCAGGTCGTGGGCTTCGACGAGCTGCTCAACTCCATTCTCCAGGCCAACCTGGCGCAGGCGTCGGTCGCGCAGAACGAGGACATGCGGAAGATCACGGCATGGGCCGCGATCATCGCCGTACCGACGATGGTGTGCGGGGTCTACGGCATGAACTTCCATAACATGCCCGAGCTGAGGTGGAAGTACGGCTATCCGCTGGTCATGGGCGTCACGGTGGCGCTCTGTCTGACCATCCACCGCACGCTCAAGCGCAACGGCTGGCTGTGACGGCGGTCGCGGCCACCGAGGCCGGCGGCGGGACGGCTGGTTAGGCTGGTCGCATGACAACCGAGCTGCTCGACCGGGCCCTCGTCGAGGAGGCCACGAAGAAGTCCGGCCTCGTCTGGGTCCGCGGTGCCGGGGTGCCGGCCGCGCGTGCGCTGTGGCACGCGTGGCACGACGGAGCGGCGTGCCTGGTCGGCGACGGGCCCGGGGAACAGCCGCTGCCCGGACTCACCGACGGCGGCTCGGCCGAGGTGACCGTGCGCAGCAAGGACAAGGGCGGCCGGCTGGTCACCTGGGCGGCGACGGTGTCCGAACTCCCGCCGGGGTCCGCGGAGTGGGCGGCGGCGGTGAGCGAGCTGAAGGGCAAGCGGCTCAACGCGCCCGACGGCGAGGCGATGACGGACCGTTGGTCCCGCGAGTGCCGGGTGCTCCGCCTGACACCGACGGGCACGACGGCGCCCCTCCCGGACGGGCCGCTCGCCGCGCCCCCGCCGCCGACGCCGGCAACGACCCGCCAGCCGGCCCCCGCGGCCCTGCCACGCCTCCTGGCCCGCCGCAGGAACCGAAAGTAACGCCCCCTCAAGGGACCGGGGTCGACCCGGCATGGGGCACGTCAGTGACCCAGGGCGTCCGGCCCGCCGCTCACGACGTCGGCAGTTGTTTGCCGTAGTCCACCGTCTCGTCCTTCGACGGCTCGGCGAGGGGGAAGTCCTTGCCCCAGTCGGAGAAGCGGAGCGTCCCCGCGTCGCCCGCGCGGGTCAGGCTGAGCGGGTACGGCGTGCCCTCCAGGGAGACGTCGAGGCTGCCGCCGGAGCCCTTGTCGCCGGTGATACGGATGGTGCGGACGCCGGACTGCTCGTGGTGGCCGGCGGTGGCCAGGGCGCCGTGCAGGCTCAGCAGCCCGTCGAGGAGCACAGCCTTGTCCGTGAAGCCGCTGAACTTCTTGTACGCGGGGTCGCCCTGCGGCACCTTCACGTACTTGCCGTCCAGTTTGTCCGCGGTCGCCGTCTCCCCGCCCTTCCCGTCGCCGCTGTCCGCATGGCTCCAGAAGCCCGCGTCGGCCTTCAGATACAGCTGCTCGCCGATCCGCAGCAGCCGGAAGGTCGCCCCCTCCGAGGTCACCGAGCCCGTACCGCCGTCGGCCTTCAGCCGCATGTCGAGCTTGTACGTGCTCCCGCTGGTCACCACGGTCCCCGACAGCCGTACCGCCCCGGCCGAGTCCGCCGCCGCCCGGGTCCGCGACTGGATCGTGTCGGCGGGCAGCTTGCCCACCCCGTTGGTGCCCGCGTCCGGATCCTCGCTGCACCCCGTGAGCCCCGTCACGCCCGTCACGGCCAGCGCGCACATCGCGGTCACCACCACGGCCCGGCGAATACGGCCCTGCGGAATCACGGTCACAGGCGGGGCTGCCTTTCTGCTGGATCCTGAGCGGCGTACGGCAGCGTACCGGGGCCGTCGAGCCTTGGCGGAGCCAGTCCGTCCGGACCGCTCACCAGGGCGTATCCGATCGGGACGGGCTAGCCTGAACCCCACCGAGCGGGCAATTCGGAAAGGGGGACGAAAGGGGGACACGGAAACGCGCGGCCAGCGGCCTGCCGTACGCGGCCGGCAGCGAGCCGTACCCGGCCGGCGGCCTCGCCGTACGCGGAGGAAGCCAAGGAAGCTGAGGAAGCACAGTCATGGCAGCCGGCACTCCCCGGATCTTCGTCTCGCACCTCGCCGGGGTCCCCGTCTTCGACCCGAACGGCGACCAGGTGGGCCGGGTGCGGGACCTCGTGGTCATGCTGCGCGTCGGACGGCGCCCCCCACGCCTGCTCGGCCTGGTCGTCGAGCTGTCCACCCGGCGCCGCGTCTTCCTGCACATGACCCGGGTGACCAGTATCGAGTCCGGCCAGATCATCACCACCGGGGTGCTCAACGTGCGGCGCTTCGAGCAACGGCCCACCGAACGTCTCGTCTTCGGGGAGCTGCTCGACCGCCGCGTCACGCTGGCCGAGACCGGCGAGGAGGTCACCGTCCTGGACGTGGCCGTGCAGCAGCTGCCGGCCCGCCGGGACTGGGAGGTCGACCGGGTCTTCGTGCGCAAGGGCAGAAAGGGCGGTGCCTTCCGGCGGACCAAGGGGGAGACGCTGACCGTGGAGTGGTCGGCGGTCACCGGGTTCTCGCTGGAGGAGCACGGGCAGGGCGCCGAGAGCCTGCTCGCCACCTTCGAGCAGCTGCGCCCCGCCGACCTCGCCAACGTGCTGCACCATCTGTCCCCGAAGCGCCGCGCCGAGGTCGCCGCCGCCCTCGACGACGACCGCCTCGCCGACGTCCTGGAGGAGCTGCCCGAGGACGACCAGATCGAGATCCTCGGCAAGCTCAAGGAGGAACGGGCCGCCGACGTCCTGGAGGCCATGGACCCGGACGACGCGGCCGACCTGCTCGGTGAACTGCCCGAGGAGGACAAGGAACGGCTGCTGAGCCTGATGCAGCCCGCCGACGCGGCCGAGATGCGGCGGCTGATGTCGTACGAGGAGCACACGGCCGGCGGACTCATGACCACCGAGCCGATCGTGGTACGGCCGGACGCCACCGTCGCCGACGCCCTCGCCCGTGTCCGCAACCCCGATCTGTCCCCGGCCCTCGCCGCCCAGGTCTATGTGTGCCGGCCGCCCGACGAGACCCCGACCGGCAAGTATCTGGGCACCGTGCACTTCCAGCGGCTGCTGCGCGACCCGCCGTACACCCTGTGCAGCTCGCTCGTCGACGACGATCTGCAGACTCTCGCCCCGGACGCCACGCTTCCGGTCATCGCCGGGTTCTTCGCCACGTACGACATGGTCGCGGCCCCGGTGGTCGACGAGGCCGGGTCGCTGCTGGGCGCGGTGACCGTGGACGACGTCCTGGACCACATGCTGCCCGAGGACTGGCGGGAGACGGAGTTCCATCTGCAGGAGGGGACGAGCGCGCAATGACGCCCGAGCGCGAGAGCACCCGCGAGCGTGGCCCCGCCGGGGCCACCGCCACCGCCAGGACCCGCGCCGCCCGCCTCGACCAGCCGGGTCCGCGCCGGCGGCGGATCCTGCCCGAGTGGGACCCGGAGGCATTCGGACGGCTGTCGGAGAAGATCGCGCGCTTCCTGGGCACGGGACGCTTCATCGTCTGGATGACGGTCGTCATCGTGCTGTGGGTGCTGTGGAACATCGCCGCGCCGTCCTTCCTGCGCTTCGACCAGTACCCGTTCATCTTCCTGACGCTGATGCTCTCGCTCCAGGCCTCCTACGCGGCCCCGCTGATCCTGCTGGCGCAGAACCGGCAGGCCGACCGCGACCGCGTCAACCTGGAACAGGACCGCAAACAGAACGAGCGGTCCATCGCGGACACCGAGTATCTGACCCGCGAGATCGCCGCGCTGCGGATGGGCCTGGGCGAGGTGGCGACCCGCGACTGGATCCGCTCCGAGCTCCAGGACCTCGTCAGAGACCTGGAGTCGCGGCGCCACCGCGACGGGCAGATCGTATTCCCGGCAGAAGGGGCGGAACGGCCGCCGGGACGTGACCCGGAAAACGGCTGACGGGGCTTACCGGAGGCCCCACCGAGCGCCGTACCATCGTCCTTATGGCTACGGAAGACGCGGTGCGCCAGGCACTGGCGACGGTGAACGACCCCGAGATCAACCGACCCATCACCGAACTGGGGATGGTCAAATCGGTGCAGATCGGCGCGGACGGAGCGGTCGCGGTCACCGTGTACCTGACGGTTTCCGGCTGCCCGATGCGCGACACGATCACCCAGCGGGTGACGGAGGCGGTCTCCCGGGTCGACGGCGTCACCCGGGTCGACGTCACCCTCGACGTGATGAGCGACGAGCAGCGCAAGGAGCTGGCGACGGCCCTGCGCGGCGGCCAGGCCGAGCGCGAGGTCCCCTTCGCCAAGCCCGGCAGCCTCACCCGTGTGTACGCGGTCGCGTCCGGCAAGGGCGGCGTCGGCAAGTCCTCGGTGACGGTGAACCTGGCGGCGGCGATGGCGGCCGACGGGCTGAAGGTCGGTGTCGTCGACGCCGACATCTACGGCCACAGCGTGCCGCGCATGCTGGGGGCCGACGGGCGGCCGACCCAGGTGGAGAACATGATCATGCCGCCGTCCGCGCACGGCGTGAAGGTCATCTCCATCGGCATGTTCACCCCGGGCAACACCCCGGTCGTCTGGCGCGGCCCGATGCTGCACCGCGCGCTCCAGCAGTTCCTCGCGGACGTGTACTGGGGCGACCTGGACGTCCTCCTCCTGGACCTCCCGCCGGGCACCGGTGACATCGCGATCTCCGTGGCCCAGCTGGTCCCGAACGCCGAGATCCTGGTCGTGACCACCCCGCAGCAGGCGGCGGCCGAGGTGGCCGAGCGCGCCGGCTCCATCGCCGTACAGACCCATCAGAAGATCGTCGGCGTGGTCGAGAACATGTCCGGCCTGCCCTGCCCGCACTGCGGCGAGATGGTCGACGTCTTCGGCACGGGCGGCGGTCAGCTGGTCGCCGAGGGCCTGACCCGCACGACCGGTACGACGGTCCCGGTGCTCGGCAACATCCCCATCGACCTCCGCCTTCGCGAGGGCGGCGACGAGGGCAAACCGGTGGTCCTGAGCGACCCGGACTCACCGGCGGGCTCGGCCCTGCGCACCATCGCCGGCAAACTGGGCGGCCGCCAACGAGGCCTGGCAGGCCTCTCCCTGGGAATCACCCCCCGCAACAAGTTCTGATTACGGGTGCGGGTGCGGGTGCGGGTGCGTTGTCGCTTGTTGCGCAGTTCCCCGCGCCCCTTGCGGGGCGGGGGGACTGGGGGGTTAGCCACGACGCTGGCCGCAGCACGCGCCCATAGGGGCGCGAGGAACTGCGCGCCCAGCCACGACGCGCCGCAGCCGAACAACGACGGGTCGGGCCCCGAAGGGGCGCGGGGAACTGCGCAACCCCCCAGACACGCCCCGCACCCGCCAACCCCCCAAGCCCCCAAAGCGCCGCAGGCTACCCGTACAGGCCAATATCCTTGATCATCGCAAACCCAAGCCCATACGCGCTCATCCCCCGCCCGTACGCCCCCAGGTGCACCCCCTCCTGCGTGGAACCCGCAAGCACCCAGCCGAACTCCGACTCCTGGTAGTGGAAGGACGCCGGCACCCCGTCCACGGGCAGCGACAGCGTCGACCACTCCGGCCCGGACAGATCGTCGGCCAGGGCCCACGCGGTCTCCGTCTGCTGCTCCAGCCACTCGTCCCGCAGGGTGTGGTCCATCTGCCCGGGCCAGGTGAAGGACAGCAGCCCGACCCCGGCCAGCCACGCCGCCGAGGAGACCGACGTGGCCTCCAGCAGCCCGGTGCCGTCGGCGCTGCGCCGGGACGGATGCGCGGCGACGGTCACCACGACCGCGAACTTCTCCCGCGGCTCACCCGTGGAACCGGCCGCGTACTCGTTCTTGACGGAGGGTTCGTCGCCATGCCCGATCGAGCCGTGCTCGACGGTGCCGTCCGCCGCCGTACCGACCTGCATCAGCCAGCGCGGCCCCGTGAAGGCCTCGTCGAGGCCGTACCACGGGAAGGGTGCCAGCAGGTAGCCGTCGACCGCGCGCCGCTCGGAGGGGGGCTGCTGTCGGCCCGCCGCGGCCGACGCCCGCGCGACCGCCCCACTTGTCGTGTCCATGTGCCCGGACGCCTCCTCGATCTCGTCGGACCGGGGCGGCCCGCCCCCCTTCGGGCGTACTCGTCCGGTCCGCACAACAACTCGGCAGCATATCCACACCGCTGCGGGCAGCAGGGAAGCCGCCCGGCGCGTGGGGGCGCGCGGCAGCCGGTTCAGGTCGCGCGCGGGCCCGTACGCGGTATGAAACACATCACGTCCCGATGCGGTTCGCATCGGGACGTGGGGTGCGCGGCGCGCCGCGGGTTCGGCCGTACGGTCAGGTGGCGTCCGCGTCGAAGGGCGGGCGGTCGTCCTTGCGGGGCTCCTCGGGCTTCTTGGTCATGTCGACCCGGCCACCGGACCCACCCGAGGCGGACGAGGAAGACGAGGAAGACGAAGCGGACGGCGCCTCACTCTCCCGGCCGTGGACCGCATCGGTGACCTCGGCCATCTCCTTCTTCAGGTCGAAGCCGTTGCGGATCTCCTTCAGGCCCAGTTCGTCGTTGTCCAGCTGCTTGCGGATGAACGTCTTGGGGTTGAGATCCTCGAACTCGAAGTCCTTGAACTCCGGGCCCAGTTCGTCACGGATGTCCTGCTTGGCGCTCTCCGAGAACTCCCGAATCTTGCGGACCGTCCGCATCACGTCCTGAATGACTTTGGGGAGCTTGTCCGGACCGAAGACGAGCACGGCGAGCACAATGATCGTCACCAGCTCTAGCGGTCCTATGTCATTGAACACCTGAAGCTCCTTGCGATGTCCTCGGTCCTCGGCCCTCGGGCGTCCGTGGTGTTTCCGTGGTCCGGGCCGGGTCCACGGTACCCGGCGTTCCCGTCCGACCGATACTGTCCCGAAGTGAGGTTTCCGTCAGTTGTGGTCTGAGGAACCAAGGACCAACGAAACCTGTTTTTCCGTGCCATCGCGTTCGACGGTCAGGCTCAGACGGTCGCCGGGGCGGCGGGCGCGGGTCTTGACGATCAGTTCGTCGCCCGAGTGGACGCGCTGTCCGTCGACCTCGGTGATGATGTCGCCGGGCCGGAGTCCTGCCCGGTCCCCGGGGCCGCCCGTGGTGACGGCGGGGCCGCCGTCGCCGCCCTTGGTGCCGATGCGGGCGCCGTCGCCGGAGTAGGCCATGTCGAGGGTGATCCCGATGACCGGGTGGGTCGCCCTGCCGTCGTTGATCAGTTCCTCGGCGACGCGTTTGGCCTGGTTGACCGGTATGGCGAAGCCCAGGCCGATGGAGCCGGACTGGCCGCCCTGGGTGTCGGAGCCGCCGTCGGCCGAGCGGATGGCGGAGTTGATGCCGACGACCCTGGCCTGCGCGTCGAGCAGCGGGCCACCGGAGTTGCCCGGGTTGATGGGCGCGTCGGTCTGCAACGCGTCGACGTACGACACGTCGCTCCCGTTCCCGCTGCCGCCGCCCGCCGTGATGGGCCGTTCCTTGGCGCTGATGATGCCCGAGGTGACGGTGTTGGAGAGGTCGAAGGGGGCGCCGATGGCGACGACGGGGTCGCCGACCTGGACGTTGTCGGAGTTGCCGAGGGGCAACGGCTCGAGTCCGTGTACGCCCTTGACCTGGACGACGGCCAGGTCGTAGCCGCTGTCCCGGCCGACGACCCGGGCCTTCGCGGTCTCGCCGCCGCTGAACGTCACCGTTATGTCACCGTTCGACCCGGCGGGCTCGACGACGTGGTTGTTGGTCAGGATGTGGCCGCGTGTGTCCAGCACGAAGCCGGTGCCGGTGCCCTGCTCGCTGCTACCGGTCACATGCAGCGTGACGACGCTGGGCAGGGCACGCGCGGCGATCCCGGCCACGCTGTCGGCGGGCCGGGCGGTGGTCTCCTTGCCCGCCTGCGGCAGCCGGACGTCCGCCACTCCGCCGTTGCGCTCCAGATACATCCCGACGACGCCACCGACGCCACCGGAGGCCAGGGCCAGCGCCAGGGCGCCCCCGATCAGCGCCTTGCGCGCCCGGCGTCGGCGCTGCCCCTCGGTGGGGACGGCGGCGCCGTTCTGCTGGAGCGGGGCCGGGGCGGCCCAGGGGTCGTAACGATGCCAGGGACCGGGGTGCGAGCCCGGCTCCGGCGCGGGATAGGGCGCCGGGTGCGACACGGGGTACGGCGTCGAGTCCGGCCCGGCATGGGGCGTCGAGTCCGGCGCAGGGTACGGCGTCGAGTCCGGCCCGGCATAGGGCGTCGAGTCCGGCCCGGGGTACGGCATCGCGTCCGGCCCGGTGTACGGCATCGCGTCCGGCCCCGCGTACGGCGCCGCGTCCGACCCGGTGTAGGGCGCCGCGTCCGGCTCGGGCTGTGGCGTGCCCGTCACAGGCGGCACGTCGTGCGGCGCACCGGGCGCCGGGATCGCCGCGTCGTGCGCGGGCGGCGGAGCCGGGGCCGGGATCGCCGTGCCCTGGGCGGGCGTCGTCGCCGGGTGCTGGACCGGTGGGGCCGGCGCCCAGGGACCGGGCTCACCGTACGGCGGGGTGCTGTACGGATCGGGGTCGTGCAGGGGCTTGCCCCGCCCACCGGCCTCGCCCGCCGGAGCGGCCCCGGCGCCCTCGGCACCCAGAGCGACGGCACCGAGGTCGGCACCGGCACCTCGGCCGCCGTCGGCCTCGGCGCGGGAACCGGCAGCCGCCCGGACAGCCTCGGCACCGGCGTCGGCGTCCTCGGCACCCGCGGCCGTGGGGTGCCTCAGCGCGAAGTCACCGGTGGCCGCGGCGGACGGCCGGGCCAGCTCGAAGTCACCGTCGCTCCCGGCGACCGGTGTCGGTGTGTCCGCCACGTCCTCCCCCGGCGGGACCGGCTTCCCCTCGTTCATGCTCTCCCCACAGCTGGCCGCGGCCGGGCGCTCCGGCGGCTGACCGCTCATCGTCGACCCCGTGCCCGAAGCGGTGCCGCGGGCACGGCTTCACAGGATTCAACCAGGTTCGCGGGCAGCCGCGCAGGGACCGGTCAGCGAGCCGGGCGCGAGGAGGGGACGGCGGCGGAGGGGGACGAGGAGGACGGGGAGGGAGCGGGGGTCGGGTCGGGATCGGGCGCGGCGAGCAGACCGGGCGAGGCCAGCCCGGGGGCGGTGGACCACGAGATCAGGGAGATCGGCGGGGTGGCGCCGAACGAACGTATCAACGGTGACATGGCGGCCGCGTCGGCTTCCACCTGCGTCAGCAGGGGGGTGAGGGCCTGCCCGGTGGCGGGGGCCGGCACTCCGGGCAGCAGCGGCGCGGACACCGAGGTCGACGCGATCGGCGTCTCGCCCAGCGGCGTGCCCTGCATGAGCAGCGGTCCGACCGGGCGGCGGCGCTGGGCCTCGGACGTCGTGGCCGCTCCCGCACCCGCCGTGCGCGTCGGCGTGACGCTGCCGGGGCCGCCACGGGCGTCCGCGGCCGCGTCACCGGGAATGCCGGTGGTCATGCCGCCCAGTGCGACCGCGGCCAGCGACACCGCCCCGGCGGCGACGAACGCGAACCGCATGCCGCGCGAGGCGTGCCGGTCGGCGGCGTCGGGGCGGCCGACGGGGTGGATGCGGAAGCCGCGGTCCGCGTGCGTGCGCGGGGAGTCCGGGCGCGCGGGGACGTAGTCGAACTCGAACCGGCCCTCGCGCCCGGACCCGAAGACGCCGGGCGTGGAGCCGCCGGGGAGCGCGCCGTCGAGCGGCGAGCCGCCGTCCGGACCGCCGCTGCCGGGCAGCCCCTGGAGGCGCGCCAGGAAGCTCTCCGAGGGCGGCGGGGGCGCCGATTCCGCGAAGACGTTCTTCAGCTGCCGCTGGGCGTCCGCCTCCGCCTTGCACCTGGCACAGGTCGCCAGGTGGGCCAGGACCCGCTCACGCGCGTCATGACCGAGCTCTCCGTCCACCAAGGCGGAGAGCCGGTCTCCCAGATGCTCTTCTGCGAGGTGCCCCTGCGCAGATTTCGGCCGTGATCCACTCACGCGGTCGCGCCCCCTCCCCCCAGTGCGGGAACGCGGGGCACGAAGGAGCGGCGGCGCTCGGCGGCCCTGGCCTCCGGCGAACGGTGCGCAAGGGCCTTGCGCAACTGCGAGCGGCCACGGTGGATACGGGAGCGGACCGTGCCGAGCTTCACGCCGAGGGTCGCGGCGATCTCCTCGTACGACAGTCCTTCGATGTCGCACAGCACGACCGCGGCACGGAACTCGGGCGCGAGGGTGTCGAGGGCCTGCTGGACGTCCGCGTCGAAGTGCGCGTCGTTGAAGATCTGCTGGGGCGTGGGCTCGCGGCTGGGCAGCCGCTCGGCCGCGTCCTCTCCGAGCGCGTCGAAGCGGATGCGCTGCTTGCGCCGGACCATGTCCAGGAAGAGGTTCGTGGTGATGCGGTGCAGCCAGCCCTCGAAGGTGCCGGGCGTGTACGTCGACAGGGAGCGGAAGACACGGACGAAGACTTCCTGGGTGAGGTCCTCGGCGTCGTGCTGGTTGCCCGTCAGACGGTACGCCAGGCGGTAGACCCGGCCGCTGTGCGTGCTGACGATCTCCTCCCACGTGGGCGGAGTCCACGCCTGCCCGTCCGCGTCGGTGGCGAAGGTCGCGGTCTGGCGCCCGCCCGCGGCGGAACCGGTGGCGTGGCTGTGGTCAGCAGCGGTGTCGTTCACGGATTTCGGCCTGCCCGCCGATCCGAGGAAGCGCCGCAGCACTCCTCCCCGGTCCTCGGGCGCGGCCGCACCTCCCCTGTCGGCTCTGGTGGTGTCCATTGGAGCCCCTACCATAGCCACCTCGCCCGTTAGCTCCGGATAAGCGGTTTTACGAGAAATTGATCGGTGCTGATACGGCTCATGCGGCTGCGTCAGCACTTGCTCGCCGTCCTGGTCCACCTCTTACCCCCCGTCGGGTCCCGCACCACTCGCTCACCCCCTTAAACGCGCGGTCCCATCTGCGGGTTCCCGGGCCCAACGGATACAGTCACGCCCAGGCAACCACGGGGACAGGAGAGGGTCATTACCGGCAACCGGCAGACGAGCTGGGCGTTCGCCGACGCCTTTGTCGCCGAGGACGACGCGCTGCGCTGGGCCCGCGACCGGGCCCGCGAGGCAGGGCTGCGCTCGGTGACGCCCAGCACGGGCGCCGCGCTGCGGATGCTCGCCGCCACCGTGGACGCCAAGGCGGTGGCGGAGATCGGCACCGGCTGCGGCGTCTCCGGCATGCACCTGCTGCACGGCATGCGGCCGGACGGAGTGCTGACCACCGTCGACCCGGAGCCCGAGCACCAGCAGTTCGCCCGGCAGGCGTTCCGCGCCTGCGGCTTCGCCAGCAACCGGGCCCGCTTCATCCCGGGCCGCGCCCTGGACGTGCTGCCCCGGCTCGCGGACGCGGGGTACGACCTCGTCTTCTGCGACGGCGACCGGCTGGAATATCTCGACTATCTAGCTGAATCGTTGCGCCTTCTGCGGCCCGGCGGCCTGGTGGTCTTCGAGGGCGTCTTCGCCAACGGCCGCACCGTGGACTCGGGCCCGCAGCCCACCGAGGTGCTGCGGCTGCGGGAGCTGCTGCGCACGGTGCGGGAGAGCCAGGAGCTGATGCCGTCGCTGCTGCCGGTGGGCGACGGGCTGCTGTGCGCCGTC
Organism: Streptomyces shenzhenensis; assembly: GCF_003688995.1. Taxonomy (GTDB): domain Bacteria; phylum Actinomycetota; class Actinomycetes; order Streptomycetales; family Streptomycetaceae; genus Streptomyces; species Streptomyces shenzhenensis_A. The sequence continues at coordinate 212,227 of NZ_PENI01000001.1, forward strand.
AAGCGGTGACCGGTTGCTGGCGCCGGCCTCGGTGAGCGGTACGGGCAGCCGCGCCCGCCGTGCATGGACGGCCCGCCCGCCTTGAACGCACACGCCCCGCCGCCGTACCGGCACGACTGCCCCCACGGGCCGATCATCGCGCGCGGCAACATCGTGGCTAGCCACGCAGTACCCCGCACCCCCGACCAGCGCTGCCCCGGGCGCCACTGATGCGTAACGCGACTGCCCCGGCACGGTGTGCGTGCCGGGGCAGCCGGAAGGATATGGTCGTTTGCGCCTCAGACGACGACCTTCTTCAGGGCGTCGCCAAGCGCCTCGGCCTCGTCAGGGGTCAGCTCGACGACGAGCCGACCGCCGCCTTCGAGCGGAACGCGCATGACGATGCCCCGCCCCTCCTTGGTCACCTCGAGCGGGCCATCGCCCGTCCGCGGCTTCATGGCCGCCATGCTCGTTCCCCTTCCTGAAACCAGCTCATCGTCTGCCGACGTCCCCGGGAAGGGGCACGCGCGGTCCGTGCGAGGCCCGCGGCACCGGCATCGAACACATTGCTTCCAAGCCATTATCCCGCATCTCAGGACCCGATGACCAACATCGGTCGGCATCGCTTGGGCAACGCACGCGAGCAAAACCACTCAATTCGGCGATGTGGCTGCGATACTGCGCCGCAGCATCTACGTCCCCCGGCCCGATCCCGGCGAAAATTCTTTGACGCAGGTCACACGTCGGGGCCGGTCCCGGGGCGGGGATCTCCGCCATGCTGTCCTCAGACAACGGCGTACCGAGCGGTACGTCAGTGCCGCGACACCGGAGGGGATGTCCCATGGCCGACACCGTGCTCTACGAGGTGAGCGACGGGCTCGCGACGATCACGCTGAACCGCCCCGAGGCGATGAACGCGCTGAACATCGCGGCCAAGGTCGCCCTCCGGGACGCGGCGCGGGCCGCGGCCGACGACGCCGCCGTACGGGCCGTGCTGCTGACCGCGGCCGGGGACCGGGCGTTCTGCGTGGGCCAGGACCTCAAGGAGCACATCGGGCTGCTGGCCGCCGACCGGGAGACCGGGTCGGGGCAGACGATGAGCACGGTGCGGGAGCACTACAACCCGATCGTGCGGGCCCTGGCAGGCGCGCCCAAGCCGGTCGTCGCCGCGGTGAACGGGGTCGCGGCCGGGGCCGGCCTCGGCTTCGCGCTCGCGGCGGACTACCGGGTGGTGACCGAGACGGCGACCTTCAACACGTCGTTCGCGGGGGTCGCGCTGACCGCCGACTCCGGGATCTCCTGGACGCTGCCCCGGGTGGTCGGCCCCGGCCGCGCCGCCGACCTGCTGCTCTTCCCGCGCAGCATCACGGCGCAGGAGGCGTACGAGCTGGGCATCGCCAACCGGGTGGTGCCCGCCGACCGGCTGCGGGCCGAGGCCGAGACGGTCGCGCGTGCGCTCGCCGAGGGGCCGACGGTGGCGTACGCGGCGATCAAGGAGGCGGTGGCGTACGGGCTCACCCACTCCCTCGACGAGACGCTGGACAAGGAGGACGAGCTGCAGACCCGGGCGGGCCGGTCCGAGGACCACGCCATCGCCGTGCAGGCGTTCGTGAACAAGGAGAAGCCGACGTACCTGGGCCGCTAGGCCCTGTCCTGGGTTCTGGCGCCCCGGGTGCCGGACGGGGTGGTGCGGCTGACGCATCCCTCCAGGTGGTCGTCGACCAGGCCGCACGCCTGCATCAGCGCGTACGCCGTCGTCGGGCCGATGAAACGCAGGCCGCGCTTCTTCAGGTCCTTCGACAGGGCCGTCGACTCCGGGGTGACCGCCGGGACGTCGGAGAGGGTCTTCGGGGCCGGGCGGGCGGCCGGGTCCGGGGCGTACGACCAGATCAGGGTGTCCAGCTCGCCCGGGGACCAGTCGGCCAGCACGCGCGCGTTGGCGAGGGTCGCGTCGATCTTGGCGCGGTTGCGGATGATGCCCGGGTCGACGAGGAGGCGTTCGCGGTCCTCGTCGGTGAAGGCCGCGACCTTCTCGATCCTGAAGTCGGCGAACGCGTCGCGGAAGCCCGGGCGGCGGCGCAGGATGGTGATCCAGGACAGGCCGGACTGGAACGCCTCCAGGCTGAGCCGCTCGTACAGGGCGTCGTCGCCGCGGACCGGGCGGCCCCACTCCTCGTCGTGGTACGTCACATAATCCTCGGCGGACAGGGCCCAGGGGCAGCGCGGTGCGCCGTCGGGCCCGGCCAGGACGGTACGGTCGGTCACGGCTGGTCCTCCGGGTGTACGGGCTTGTCCAGCCGGACGTGCGCGGCGGCCTGGGCGCCGGCCAAGGCGGACTCCAGGCCGGCGATGCGGGCGTCCCGCTCGGCGAGCTCGGCGGCGACGCGGCTCAGGGCGTCGTCCACGTCCGCCATGCGGTAGCCGCGGGCGGCGAGCGGGAAGCGGAGGCGCTCCACGTCCGCGCGGCCCACGGGGCGGTCGGGGGGCAGCGGGTCGTGCAGCCGCTCCGGCGCCGCCTCCGGCAGCGGGCCGCTCTCGCCGCCGCCCACCACGGCCAGCGTCACCGCGGCGACCACCACGGCGAGCGCGACGACCAGGAACAAGAACATAACCATCGGTCGGCTCCCCACGTTCGGTGTGCTCGGTGCACCCGATGTGTTCGGTGTCGAAAGTGTCAGGGTCCGATCGTGCCATGCGCGTCCGACAGTTAGGGTCGCAGGCGGCTGTGCAGCGGGATGTACCGGGACGTAGCGGGGACGTACGAGGAGAGGTCACAGGGGATGCTCAGGCTGGGCAGGCGGGAATTCGGGCCGCACGAGCCGGTGATCATGGCGATCGTGAACCGGACCCCGGACTCCTTCTACGACCGCGGGGCCACGTTCGGTGACGAACCGGCGCTCGCGCGCGTCGAGCAGGCGGTGGCCGAGGGTGCGGCGATCATCGACGTCGGCGGGGTCAAGGCGGGGCCCGGGGACGAGGTCAGCGCGGCGGAGGAGGCGCGCAGGACCGTCGGGTTCGTGGCGGAGGTACGGCGCCGGCATCCGGACGTGGTCATCAGCGTGGACACCTGGCGGGCCGAGGTCGGGGAGGCCGTGTGCGAGGCCGGGGCGGATCTGCTGAACGACGCGTGGGGCGGGGTGGACCCGCGGCTGGCGGAGGTCGCCGCGCGGCACGGGGTGGGGCTGGTGTGCACGCACGCCGGCGGCGCGCTGCCGCGGACCCGGCCGCACCGGGTGACGTACGACGATGTCATGGCCGACATCCTGCGGGTGACCGTGGGGCTGGCCGAGCGGGCGGTGGCGCTGGGGGTGCCCCGGGAGTCGGTGCTGATCGATCCGGGGCACGACTTCGGGAAGAACACGCGGCACAGTCTGGAGGCGACGCGGCGGCTGGACGAGATGGTCGCCACCGGGTGGCCGGTGCTGGTGTCGCTGTCCAACAAGGACTTCGTCGGGGAGACGCTGGACCGGCCGGTGAAGGAGCGGCTGCTGGGGACGTTGGCGACGACCGCGGTGTCCGCGTGGCTGGGGGCGCGGGTGTACCGGGTGCACGAGGTGGCCGAGACGCGGCAGGTCCTGGACATGGTGGCGTCGATCGCGGGCCACCGCCCACCCACGGTCGCCCGAAGGGGCCTGGCATGACCCACGGGAGGATTGCCGAGCGGCTCGGGCGCGTGGCGGGCCCCTCGGACAGGCGGGGCGGCTCCTGGGCCAGGCAGGCGGGAAGTAGCCCAGTGGCTCGGGTTCCGGGTGACCGGGCGGAGAGGGATCGGCCCGGTGACTGCGCGGCGCTTCCTGGCGAGGGTGCCCGATGCCTCCCGGCCACCGCCGGAAGCGCACCACGCCCAGCCGGCCAGGGCCATCGACCTGACAAGACGCCTCGCCGGAGACACCGCTCGGCCTGACCCGAAGCCCCGCCAGGCACGCTGCTCAGCCGGCAACGAAGGTCGGCTCGACGACGCCCCACCACACACGACCCTCAGCCAGCCACGCCACCCGTCCCGGCACGACGCCCCACCACACACAGCGGTCAGCCAGCCACGCCACCCGGCGACGCACGACGCCCGCCAGTCACGACGGTCGGCCACACACAACGCCCGGCCGGCCACTACGCCCCGCGACACCTGACACCCCGCACGCACGGCGGTCAGCCGACCACGACACCCGCCCCGGCACGACGCCCCACCACGCACAGCAGTCAGCCGGCCACGGAGGCCGGCCCGGTGCCGCTCCACCACGCACGGCCCTCAGCCAGCCACAACGCCCGGCCGGCCACTACGCCCCGCGACACCTGACACCCCGCACGCACGGCGGTCAGCCGACCACGACACCCGCCCCGGCACGACGCCCCATCACGCACAGCGGTCAGCCGACCACGAAGGTCGGCCCGGCGACGCCCCACCACGCACGGCCCTCAGCCAGCCACAACACCCGGCCGGCCACTACGCCCCGCGACACACGACGCCCCGCACGCACGACAGTCAGCCGAGCACGACACCCGGCTACCCACTACACCCCGCCGACCACGACACCCGGCGACGCGCGACGGCCCGCCGGTCGCGGCGGTCGGACCGGTGTGGTGCCCCGTTGCGCACAAGGCTCCCGGCCGGAACGCCATGCCCGGCACAGGCAGGTCGTCGGGGCCTAGGGTCTTTCGTTTGGATCAGGCCGGATCAGGGAGCGGGGTCTGGTGCCGTGGATCGCAAGGCGGAGGAGGGCGGCAGGGCGGAGCCCTGACAACCGACGACAACGCCGCGAGGCGCGGTGCCAGGGCCCGCGAGCCCGGCATGATCCAAACGAGAGGCCCTAGCGGGCTGCCTCCTTCGAGACCAGGGCGACCGCTTCCGCCACGTCGTCCGTGACGTGGAACAGGAGCAGGTCCTTCTCCGCCGCCTTGCCCTGGGCCACCAGGGTGTTCTCCAGCCAGGAGACCAGGCCGCCCCAGTACGCGCTGCCGAACAGGACGATGGGGAAGCGGGTGACCTTCTGGGTCTGCACGAGGGTCAGGGCCTCGAAGAGTTCGTCGAGGGTGCCGAGGCCGCCGGGCAGCACCACGAAGCCCTGGGCGTACTTGACGAACATCATCTTCCGGACGAAGAAGTAGCGGAAGTTCAGGCCGATGTCGACGTAGGGGTTCAGCCCCTGCTCGAAGGGCAGCTCGATGCCGAGGCCCACCGAGACGCCGCCGGCCTCGCAGGCGCCCTTGTTGGCCGCCTCCATGGCGCCCGGGCCGCCGCCCGTGATCACCGCCCAGCCCGCCTCCACCAGGCCGCGGCCGAGCCGGACACCGGCGTCGTACTCGGGCGAGTCAGCCGCCGTCCGCGCCGAGCCGAACACGCTGATGGCGGGCGGCAGTTCGGCCAGGGTGCCGAAGCCCTCGATGAACTCCGACTGGATCCGCAGCACCCGCCAGGGGTCGGTGTGCACCCAGTCCGAGGGCCCGCCCGCGTCCAGCAGGCGCTGGTCCGTGGTGCTCGCCGTGACCTGCCCGCGCCGGCGGAGGACCGGCCCCAGGCGCTGCTCCTCCGGCGGCTGCCTCGTGCCCTCCGGGCTCCCAGTGGCCATGTGCGCTCCCTCCGATTGCGGTCTTTCCGACCTCAGCGTAGATCGGCGCGGGTTACGCGCGGGGGACCTGGGCATGTCCGCCGCCGAGCGCCGTGTCCTCGCCCCGCTCCGGCCGTCCGGCCCGGTCAGGCCGTCAGCCATGCCCGCAGGCGGGCCTCCCCCGCCAGAATCTTGGCGATTTCTACCCGTTCATCCCTTTTGTGCGCCAAGTGTGGGTTTCCCGGGCCGTAGTTGACCGCGGGGACGCCCAGCGCCGAGAACCGCGACACGTCCGTCCAGCCGTACTTGGGCCGCGGCTCGCCGCCCACCGCCTCGATGAAGGCCGCCGCCGCGGGGTGGGACAGCCCAGGAAGGGCGCCCCCGCCGTGGTCGTCCACCACGAACTCCGCCACTCCGCAGTCCGCGAAGACCTCCCGGACGTGGGCGATCGCCTCCTCCTCCGTGCGGTCGGGCGCATAGCGGAAGTTGACGGTGACGACGCACTCGTCGGGGATGACGTTGCCCGCCACGCCGCCGCCGATGCCCACCGCGTTCAGGCCCTCCCGGTACTCCAGGCCGTCGATCACCGGGCGGCGCGGCTCGTAGGACGCGAGGCGGGCCAGGATCGGGGCCGCCGCGTGGATCGCGTTGGCGCCCATCCAGCCGCGCGCCGAGTGGGCCCGCTCGCCCGCCGTCCTGAGGAGCACGCGCAGGGTGCCCTGGCAGCCGCCCTCGACCTCGCCGTCGGAGGGCTCCAGCAGCACCGCGAAGTCGCCCCGCAGCCACTCCGGGTGGGCCTCGGCCACGTGCTTGAGGCCGTTGAGGTCGGCCTGGACCTCCTCGTTGTCGTAGAAGACGAAGGTCAGGTCGCGGTTGGGGGCCGGGACGGTGGCCGCGAGGCGCAGCTGCACGGCGACGCCCGACTTCATGTCGCAGGTGCCGCAGCCCCACAGGACGCCGTCGGCGTCGAGCCGGGAGGGGACGTTGCCGGCGATCGGGACCGTGTCGATGTGGCCGGCCAGGATCACCCGCTCCGGGCGGCCCAGGTCCGTCCGGGCGATCACGTTGTTGCCGTACCGGTCCACCGTCAGATGCGGCAGGGCGCGCAGGGCGCCCTCGATCGCGTCGGCGAGCGGCTTCTCCGTGCCGCTCTCCGAGGGGAAGTCGACGAGTTGCGCGGTGAGCGCGGCGGCGTCCAGCGTGAGGTCAAGCGAGGTGTCGGCCATGGCGTCGACCCTAACGCGCCACCTCGCGCCGGCCGTCCCGCACCGGCCGCCGCACCCGGCGCCGGGGCCACAGCGGCCTCCAGTACCTTGTACGCGTGCCAGAGTCGACCCCTCCTTCCCCCAAGCGTCGTGGCCGCCTCTTCCGCCTCGGTGCGGCTCTTGTCGCCCTGTGCGCGCTCGCGGGCTATCTCGTCGTGCAGTACGTCACCGGCGGTACGCGGACTCCGGCCTGCAAGGTGATCGCGACCGGGAACGACCGTACGTCGTACCGGTTCACGCCCGAGCAGGCGGTCAACGCGGCGACGATCACCGCCGTCGGCACCGGGCGCGGCATGCCCGAGCGGGCCGTGGCCATCGCGCTGGCCACCGCGCTCCAGGAGTCCGGGCTGCGCAATCTGGAGCACGGCGACCGGGACTCGCTCGGACTGTTCCAGCAGCGTCCCTCGCAGGGCTGGGGCACCGAGAAGCAGATCATGGACCCGGGCTACGCGGCGGGCATGTTCTACGACCATCTGGTCAAGGTGCGGGACTACGAACAGCTCCCGCTCACCGTGGCCGCGCAGCGCGTGCAGCGCAGCGGCTTCCCGGAGGCGTACGCCAAGCACGAGCCGGACGCCATACTGCTGGCCGCGGCCCTGACCGGGCAGTCGGCGGCCACGCTGACCTGTCAGGGGCGGCCCACGGCCGACGGGCAGGCGACCGCCGCGGCCACGGGGACCGACGCGGTACGGGCCGCGCTGGTACGGGACTTCGGGCCGCGCGAGACCCTGGTGGCGGCCGGCGCGGAGGTGGGCGACGCGAAGCGGCCGTCGCCGGCCCCGACGGTGACCGCGCGGGCGGAGGGCCGGACGGTGACCGTGCCGGTGCCGGGCGGACCGAAGACGGACGCGGCGGCCCGTACCGAGCGGGAGCGGGGCTGGCAGCTGGCGCACTGGGCGGTGGCCAACTCCTCGGCGCTGCACATCCAGCGGGTGTCGTACGCGGGGCGCGAGTGGACCGCCGGGCGCACGGACAGCACGTGGCGTCCGATCGCCGCGCAGGGCACCGCGGGCGCGGAGCGGGCCGCGGGATCCGTGCGGATCGTGACCGGGCAGTAGTACAGCGGCTCACTCTCAGGGGTTATCCGACGCGGGCCGGAGTGGACGGGCGCGCAGGTTTTCGCGCGGTCACCCCACGATCCGGAAAACCCTTGGGAATGCCGGGATGCAGGGGTCCTGCGGGCGCTCCGGCAAGGCACTCTTTGCCCGTTTTCATCCACACCTGATAATGCGATGCGTTAACAATTCTTTACCCGGAGTCTGCGCAACCTTCGCGCTCTTCGAGCGGTAGTCACTGTGTCCGAGCCCGAACGATCAACAGCGGACGATCCCCTGCGGTCGGTCCCCCGCGGTCGGTCAACTGCCGGGCCCGGTCGAGCACTTCACAGTTCTCCCGTCGAATGGAGCATCATGTCCCTCCCCCTGACCCGCCGGATCGCCCGTACCGCGCTGCTCGTCGCAGCGGGAGCGGCCGCCGGCGTCGGTGTGGCCGGCTCCGCCAGCGCGGCGCCGAGCCTCCCGGCCACCCCGAACCTCGGCGGGCTGACCGCCCTGGACGGGGCGAGCGTCGCCAGCACCGTCGACGGCGCGGCCCAGCACGTCACCGAGGTCGCCGCCGACACGGGCGGCAAGACCGTCAAGAAGGCGGTGCCGGCCGCGGGCGACACCGGTGGCCAGGCCGTGCAGAAGGCGGCGCCGCTGGTGCAGAAGGCGGCGGGCGACACGGCCCGCTCCGCCGAGGGCATCCTCGGCGAGACCGCCAAGTCGGCCACGCAGGGCGGGCTGCCGACGGACGGCCTCACCAAGGGCGGGCTGCCGACGTCCCAGCTGCCGGTGCAGGGGCTGCCGCTGGGCGGCTGATGCCGACAGCGTGCGGTACCGGGGTCCAGGGCGTTTCCTGGGCCCCGTCGCCGTGTCCGGCCCCGGACCGGGACGGCCGCGGTCAGTCGGCCAGCCGCCGCACCGCCGCCGCGATCCGCTCGTCCGTGGCCGTCAGCGCGACGCGTACGAACGTCTCGCCCGCCGTGCCGTAGAAGTCGCCCGGCGCGACCAGGATGCCCCGGTCGGCCAGGTGGGCGACCGTGTGCCAGCAGGACTCGTCGCGGGTGGCCCACAGGTACAGGCTCGCCTCGCTGTGCTCGATGCGGAAGCCGTGGGCGAGCAGCGCCTCGCGCAGCACCGTGCGGCGGGCGGCGTAGCGCTCGCGCTGCTCGCGGACGTGCGTGTCGTCGCCCAGGGCCGCCACCACCGCCGCCTGGGTCGGCGCCGGGGTCATCATGCCGCCGTGCTTGCGGATCTCCAGCAGGGGGCCGAGGACGGCCGGGTCACCGGCCAGGAAGGCGGCGCGGTAGCCGGCCAGGTTCGAGCGCTTGGAGAGGGAGTGGACGGCGACGATCCCGTCGTACGAGCCGCCGTTCACGTCCGGGTGGAGCACCGAGACCGGGTCGGCCTCCCAGCCCAGTTCGAGGTAGCACTCGTCGGAGAAGACCAGGATGCCGTGCTCGCGGGCCCAGGCCACGATCCGGGTCAGCTCCTCCTTGGCCAGCACCCGGCCCGTCGGGTTCGACGGGGAGTTCAGCCACAGGAGTCTCAGGTCCGCGGGGTCCAGGTCCGTCGGGTCGTCGTAGACCACGTGGCCGGCGCGGGCCAGGCGGGCGCCGACCTCGTACGTCGGGTAGGCCAGGCGCGGGTGCGCCACCTTGTCGCCGGGGCCGAGGCCCAGCTGGGTGGGGAGCCAGGCGACGAGTTCCTTGGAGCCGACGACGGGCAGGACATGGCGGTGGGTGAGGTCACGGGCGCCGAGGCGGCGTGTCACCCAGCCGGTGATCGCGTCGCGCAGTTCGGGCGTGCCCCAGACGGTCGGGTAGCCCGGCGAGTCGGCCGCGGCGATCAGCGCCTTCTGGATCAGCTCGGGGACCGGGTCGACGGGGGTGCCGACGGACAGGTCGACGATGCCGCCGGGGTGCGCGGCAGCCGTCTTCTTGTACGGCTCCAGTTTGTCCCAGGGGAAGGCGGGAAGGCGGTCGGAGACTGCGGACACGGTGTACTGGCTCCCTTTCGTCGGTACGGCAAACGCCTCGGTCCCGTGCGGCGGCGATCAAGGCGACCGGGCCGTACGGGACCGAGGCGGCGCGGAGGCCCCGGTTGCCGAGAACGGGGGGCGCGGGCCGTCGTGCGGGGTTACTCGGCCTGCGGCGGCAGCGCGGCAATGAAGGGGTGGTCGCGCTCGATCAGACCCAGCTTGCTGGCGCCGCCGGGGGAACCCAGCTCGTCGAAGAACTCGACGTTCGCCTTGTAGTAGTCCTTCCACTCCTCCGGAGTGTCGTCCTCGTAGAAGATCGCCTCGACCGGGCAGACCGGCTCACAGGCACCACAGTCGACGCATTCGTCCGGGTGGATGTACAAGGACCGCTGGCCCTCGTAGATGCAGTCGACCGGGCACTCCTCGATGCACGCCTTGTCCTTGACGTCGACACAAGGCTGCGCGATGACGTAGGTCACGCTGTCGTTCCTCCTCGATAGGGCGCCGGCGGGCCTCCACAGGCTCCGCCGCCTGGCGCGCGGGAGCGCGGCGTCGTCGATGCCCGCACCTAGTATCTCCGTTCTTGGGCATGATCCGAACAGGAGGGGTGAACTGACCTGTGGAAATCTCTGCCACCGGGCGATTCGAGGTCCGAATCACCGCCGCTGACGTGGGTAAACGGGTCTCCGTGCGGCGCTTGAGCGAACCCGGAGATCCCTCGGCGAAGTTCACCGACACGGTGGGGGTTCTCACATCCTGGGACGACGGTGTGCTGCTGATCACACGGAAGGACGGGCAGTCCGTCCGGATCCCGGAATCCACGCTGGTCGCGGGCAAGACGGTGCCGGCCGCCCGGGCGCGCCGCCGGGGTCCCGCCGCCACCTACGAGGAGCTCGCGCGGGTGTCCGCGAGGGCCTGGCAGCCGGTGGAGAGCGAGCGGCTGGGCGCGTGGGAGCTGCGCGCCGCGGTCCAGGGGACGCCGCCCGAGGCGCGCCCTCGGGGGGCGGGGGCCGGGCGACGGACGGGATTCACCCGGCGGGCCAACAGCGTGCTGCCGCTCGGCGACCCGGGGCTTCCGCTCGACGCGGCACTGCGGGCCGTACGACGCTGGTACGACGAGCGTGGGCTGCCCGCGTACGTGCAGACCGCGACCGGCGCCGCGGGCACCCAGGAGCTGCTGTGCGCGGAGCTGGAGCGGCGCGGCTGGGTGCGCGAGGTGACCTCCGAGCTGTGGACCGGGGCGCTCGCGCCGGTCGCGGACCGGGCCGAGGGCAGCGGTGTGGTGCTGTCCCGGACCGCGGACCGGACATGGCTGACCAGATACCAGCGCAAGGGGGTGAGCGAGGTGGCCCTGCGGGTGCTGAGCAGCGGGCCGTCGGTGTGGTTCGCGACCGTGCCCGGTGCGGACGGGGCGGCCCCGGCCGCGATCGGGCGGTGCGTCGTGGACGGGCGGTGGGCCGGGTTCGCCGCCGTCGAGGTGGATCCGGAGCAGCGCCGGCGGGGGCTGGCCACGGCCGTGCTGGCCGCGCTGGCCCGGCGGGCCCTCGACGAGGGTGCCTCGGCCGCCTGGCTCCAGGTCGAGGCGGACAACGCGGGGGCGCGGGCGCTGTACGCCGGTCTGGGCTTCGCCGCGCACCACGCCTACCACCACTACCGGGAGCCCGCTGACACCGACGGGTACGGGCCGTCGTGACCCGGCGCGGGCCTGCCATGCGTCCCCCCTATCCCCCGTCCCCGGAGCGCTCCGCGGAGGTGCGGCGGCGGTTCGCCGCGGAGGCGCGCGCCGAGCGGCCCGATCTGTCGCTGCTGTGTCTGCTGCTCGGCGCGGAGGCGGACGGTTCGCTGGACGAGGCGGGCCTGGACGCCGCGCAACTGGAGCTCGACCGGCTCGCGGGGCAGCTGCCCTACGGTCCGGGCGGGCCGTCGGACTGGGCCGCCGCGCTGCACCGGCTGCTCGGGGTGCGGTACGAGTTCCATGGCTCCGCGGCCGACTACCGGCGGCTGGAGTCGTCGCTCCTGCACGCGGTGCTGCGGCGGCGGCGCGGGCTGCCGATCCTGCTGTCGGTGGTCTGGATGGAGGTGGCCCGGCGGGCGGGGGCGCATGTGTACGGGGTCGCGTTGCCGGGGCACTTCGTGGTGGGGTTCGGGCCGGCCGGGGACCAGGTGCTGGCCGATCCGTTCGACGGTGGCCGGGTGCTCACCGGGACGGACGCGGAGCTGTTGGTGACCGGGGCCACGGGGGCGCCGCTGGAGCCGTCCATGCTGGTGCCCGCGGCGCCGCTCGACGTCCTTGTGCGGATCCTGAACAACGTCCGGGCGTGGGCGGCGGTGCGGCCGGAGCGGTCGGATGTGGCGTTGTGGGCCGTGGAGCTGTCCCTGTTGCTGCCGTCGCATCCGGCCCGGCTGCGGTATGAGCGGGCGCAACTTCTCGTTCAGCGGGGGGAGTTCGTTGCCGGGGCGGCGGAGCTTGATGCGTATGCGGAGGTGTTGGCCGCGGTGGATGAGTCGCGGGCGCGGCGGGTGCGGGGGCAGGCTTCTGCGGCTCGGGCGCGGTTGAACTAAGCCCGCGGGTCCCTGCGGGGCTTTTGCGGGGCGTGGGTTCGTTGTCGGGTGCGGCGGCGTTGTGGTTGATCGCGCCGTTCCTCGCGCCCCCCTGCGGGGCACAGGATCGTCGTCGGGAGCCGCGCCATCGTGGTTCATCGCGCCGTTCCCCGCGCCCCTCACGGGGCACGGGACCGTCGTCGGGTGCCGCGCCATCGTGGTTCATCGCGCCGTTCCCCGCGCCCCTCACGGGGCACGGGACCGTCGTCGGGTGCCGCGCCATCGTGGCTCGTCGCACCGGTCCCCGCGCCCCCTGCGGGGCACAGGACCGTCGTCGGGTGCCGCGCCATCGTGGCTCGTCGCACCGGTCCCCGCGCCCCCTGCGGGGCACAGGACCGTCGTCGGGTGCGGCGCCATCGTGGCTCGTCGCGCCGGTCCCCGCGCCCCTTTCGGGGCACAGGACCGCCGTCGCGTGCCGGTTCCCGTGACCCCCTTTGTGGTGGGGGCTGATGTCGATCGCTTTGCTATAGCCAGCCCTTTTTTTGGGCTATGTGGGCTGCTTCTGTTCTGTTGCGGGCCGTTAGTTTTTGGATGGCTGTGGACAGGTAGTTGCGGACCGTGCCCTGGGAGAGGTGCAGGGTTCTGGCCAGTTCCGCGTTGGTGGAGCCGTCGGCGGCGGCGCGGAGGACCTCGCGTTCGCGGTCGGTGAGGGGGTTGGCCCCCTCGGCGAGGGCCGCGGCGGCGAGCGTGGGGTCGATGACCCGCTCGCCGGACAGCACCTTGCGCACCGCGTCGGCGAGCTGCGCGGCGGGGGCGTCCTTGACCAGGAAGGCGTCGGCGCCCGCCTCCATCGCGCTGCGCAGGTAGCCGGGGCGGCCGAAGGTGGTGAGGACGACCAGCTTCACCCCGGGCAGCTCCCGGCGCACCCGGGCCGCGGCCTCGATACCGGTGCAGCCCGGCATCTCGATGTCGAGCAGGGCGACGTCCACGCCGTGCTCGCGCGCCGCGGCCAGCACCTCGTCCCCGCGCGCGACCTGGGCGACGACCTCGATGTCGTCCTCAAGGCCGAGCAGGGCGGCCAGCGCCTCGCGGACCATCGACTGGTCCTCGGCGAGGAGGACCTTGATCGTGCTGCTCATGCCGGAAATCCTAGGCCGCGCCGGCCGTTACGGGCACGCGGGCGATCAGGCGGAAGCCGTGTCCGACCCGGCCCGCCTCCAGGGTGCCGCCGGCCTTCTCCAGGCGTTCGGTCAGGCCGGTCAGGCCGTTGCCCGGGCCGCTGCCTGAGCCGCCCGCGCCGTTGTCCTCGACGGAGAGTTCGAGGACCGGCCCGTCCAGGGTCTGCCGGCGCAGCACCTCCACCGCACACCGCTGGGCGCCGCTGTGCCGTACGACGTTGGTGACCGCCTCGCGCAGCGCCCAGGCCAGCGCGGACTCGGCGTCCTCGGGCACCCCGGCGAGATCCGGTTCGGCAGGCACCCGGGCGGTGACCCCGGCGGCGGTCAGGGCGACCTGGGCGCCGGCGAGTTCGGCGGCGAGACGCGGGCGCCGGTAGCCGGTGACCGCCTCCCGGACGTCGACCAGGGCCTGGCGGCTGACCCGCTCGATGTCGGCGACCTGCCGGGCCGCCTCGTCGGGCCGGCCGGGCAGCATCCGGCCCGCGAGTTCGCTCTTCAGCGTGATCAGCGAGAGGGAGTGGCCGAGCAGGTCGTGCAGATCGCGGGCGAGCCGCAGCCGCTCCTCGTTGGCGGCGAGCTGGGCGACGGTGGCCCGGGCCTTGCGGAGCTCGACCGTGGTGCGGACCAGCTGGCCGACGCCGCTCATCGCGAACCCGATGAGCAGCTGGAGCAGGAGCAGGTCGCGTGCCGTCGCCACGTCGTCGATGCGCACCGCGACGAGGTACATCGCGGCGGCCGACGCGGGGACGGCCCAGTACGCGACGCGCAGCGGCAGCGCCGCCCCGCAGGCGACGGAGAGGTAGACGAACAGGCCGAGCCAGGGCCCGCCGAGGGTGAGGGCCAGCACCGGGGCGAGGACACCGAGGACGGCGAGCAGGACGGCGACGACCCGCACGGGGCAGGGCCGGCCCATGGTGCGGAAGAGCAGCACCAGATAGACGCCGACGAAGCAGACCAGGCCGAGCGCGCCGGCCACCGTGCCGCCGGTGGTATGACCGCTGTGCACCAGATCCTGGCTCGGCGAGCCGAGGAAGACCAGCCAGACCCCGATCCACAGCAGCTTGACCAGCAGCCCACGGCGGTCGCGCAGGGACTGTCCCCTGCGCAGCCACCCTCGCGGTCCGCTCTCGTGGGCCCTCGCATCCCCTGTCATCGTGCTCACGCCGTCAGCGTGTCCTTCCGGTACAGCCAGGCCGCGCCGCCCGTGAACAGCACGAAGAAGACGGCGAGGACGGCGATGTCCTGGGCGTGCGGCGCCTGGTTCTGCTCGATCGCGCGCCCCAGGGCAGCGTACGCGTGCGTGGGCAGCCACCTGGCGATGTCCTGGAGCCACTGCGGGAAGGTCGTGGACGGCATCCACAGGCCGCCCAGGATCGACAGGCCGAAGTAGATGATCATCGTGATCGGGCGGACGGCGTCCCCGGCGGCCAGGTAGCCGAGGGCGACGCCGAGCGCGGCGAAGACCAGGCTCCCGGCCCAGATGGCGCCGGTGAGGGCGAGCCACTGCCAGGCGTCCAGCCGTACGTCCCGCACGGCCGCGGCGACCACGAAGACGAGGACGATCGACGGGAGGCTGACGACGGCCGCGCTCGCGGTCTTGGCGAGGACGTAGCCGCGCCCCGGCAGGCTGGTCAGCCGCAGCTGCCGCACCCAGCCGCTCTCGCGTTCCCTGGCGATGCGTTCGCTGTTGCCCATCAGAACGGCGGTCAGCGCGCCGAAGGAGGCCATGGAGACCATCATGTACGCCGGCAGGGTCAGGCCGGTGCCGTCGACCGTGCCGGTGGCGTCCGCGCGGCCCGCGATGAGCAGGAACAGGGCCGAAGGGTAGAGCACCGAGAAGAACAGGAACCTGCGGTTGCGCAGGGCGCGGGTGAGTTCCAGCTTGATCAGGCTGTTCATGACTGCTTGGCCTCCTCGGCCTCCGTGATGGCGACGAAGGCCTGCTCAAGTCCGAGCCCGGTGACTTCGAGGTTGCGGGGGCGCACGCCGAGTCCGTACAGGGCGTGCACGGTGGCGTCGGCGTCGGTGGACCGGATGCGGACGGTCCGGCCGCTGACGTCGATCGAGGCGAGGAAGGGCAGGGCGTGCAGGGCGGCCCGGTCGATGTCGCCCGCGAGGTCGAAGGAGATCCGGCGGGCGCCCGCCCTCGCCTTGATCTCGGCGGCGGTGCCGTCGGCGAGGAGCCTGCCGCGGTGCAGCACGAGTACCCGGTCGGCGATCGCGTCGGCCTCTTCGAGGTAGTGGGTGGCGAACAGCACGGTACGGCCCCGGTCGGCCTGCTCACGCAGGGTGGCCCAGAACGCCCGGCGGGCGGAGACGTCCATGCCGGTGGTGGGCTCGTCGAGGACGATCAGGTCGCTGTCGCCTGCGGTGGCGAGGGCGAAGCGGACACGCTGGGCCTGGCCGCCGGAGAGCTTGTCGACCTTGCGGTCGGCGATCCCGGTGAGCCCGGCGCGGGCCAGCACGTCGGCGACGGGGTACGGCCGCGGGTGCAGCGCGCAGCCGAGCCTGACCAGTTCGGCGACGGTCACCTCGTCCGTCAGCCCGCCGGACTGCAGCATGGCGCCCACCCGGCCGGCCACGATCGCCTCGCGCGGGCCGGTGCCGAAGACGCGGACCGTGCCGCTGTCGGGCCGCTTGAGGCCGAGCAGCAGGTCCAGGGTGGTGGACTTGCCGGCCCCGTTGGGCCCGAGCAGGGCCACGGTCTCCCCCGGGCGGAGCGCGAGCGAGAGCCCGTCCACGGCCCGCACGCGCCCGTACACCTTGCTCACGTGTTCGAACCCGACCACGGGGGTGGTGGCCGGTGCCGCTGTCGTCGTCATGGCGTTCATGGTGACGGCGCGGGCCGGGGGCACGGCAGTGCCGGCCGTCCCGAGTGCCGGATGACAGATGTCATGTCCGTACCGGCACGGGGCGGCACCCCACGGCCCCGTGCCGCATCGCATGTCCGGGACGGTGTGCGGCCCGGGAGGGCTCGTCCACGGGGGCTGGCCCTCCTGCGGGACGGCCGGGCGTCAGTTCGGGTTGGTGTCGATGACTCCGATGCGCTCCGCCTGCGTCGTACCGCGCAGAGCCTTGCGCAGCGCGGCGACGACGTCCTGCGGCTGGACACCGCGCTTTCCGGTGGCGGTCTCGATCTGCACACCGTCGAAGGTGCTGCCGTACGCCTTCTTGAGCGCGTCGAGGTCGTACGTGTCGACGAGCTTGCCGCCGACGGCCTTGACGCCGAGGATCTTCGGCAGGGACAGCGGGCCGAACGGGATGCTGTGCGCCGCGTCGGTCTGCACGGTGACGATGTCGGACATCGCGGGCTCGGCGAACTCCTTCATCATCCGGTCGACCTCGGCGTTCGAGATCGTCGGCTGCTGGGCCGTGGTGGGCACGGTCACCGGGGCCGCCGAGCCGGTCTCCACCAGGGTGCGGTAGGCCTGTTCGACGGCCCGTACGGACTGGCCGGCGTCGATGCCCTTGCCCGCCTTGCCGTAGACGGCGACGGCCTTGCCGGACTCGAACTTGATCGTGCCCTCGGTGACCGAGCCGGAGTCGCCGCCGGCCTCCGCCAGGGCGGCCTGGAGCTTCTCCTCGTCGACCGGCATCGCCGGTTCGACCTCGCGCTTCTGGCCGAACAGGGAGCCGACCACGGACACCGGGTTGTAGTCGCTCCGCGCGGCCGTGCCCACCGTGGCCTGGAAGTCGAACTGGAGGCCCGCCTTGTCCGGTGCCAGGGAGACCGACGTGCCGTCCACCGACAGCTTCAGCGGCTTGCCGGTCCGGCTGCCGAACGCGTCGTCGAGCTTCTTGACGGCGTCGTCGCGGGTGCCGCCGCCGATGTCGACGCCGAGCACGGTGGTGCCCTTGGGCACGTCGGAGTGGTTCATCAGCAGCCCGGCGCCGTAGACACCGGCGCCGAGGAAGACGACGACGCCGCCGAGCAGCACCAGTTTGCTGCGGCCCTTCTTCTTCGGCTTGGCCTTCGGCACGTTCTGCGCGACCGGCTCGGGCAGCTTCGGGGCGGTGTGCGGCACCGGTCCCTCGGGCGTGCCCGGCGCGAACGCGGCGTCGGGGCCGGGCGGGACGACCGGGATGCCGCTGGTGAGGGTGTGTCCTGAGACGTTGTCGAGCGGGGCGCCGTAGCCGGAATCGGCCGGTTCCGGGACCTGCTTCTGCGGGGTGAGGACCGCGGTGTCGTCGCTGAGCCCGCCGCCGGGGCCGTGGTGCGCGCCGGCGCCGGGCCGGACGCCGGGGCCGCCCGGGCCGGGGTGGCCGCCGGGAGCGACGCCGTTCGGGCCGTCGAAGGGCTCGCCCCCCGCCAGGCCGTGGTCGCCGCGGCCGGCCGGGCGCGCGGCCGCCGGTGGCACCATCGGCCCGTCCCCGGTGACCGGTCCGCTGGTCGGCCCGGCGGGCCCGCCCGGTCCTGGCAGTCCCCCGGGGCCGCCGGGTCCGCCCTGGCCGCCCTGTCCGTGGGTGCCGTCGAGGCCGCCTGGCCCGTGCTCCGGGAAGTACGGCAGGTCGTCGTGGCGGGGCTCGCCCGCGCCGTCCGGGCCGGGCCGCGGGCCGCCGCCCAGCGGGCCGGAGGCGAGCGCCTCGGTCACGTCGAAGGAGCCGGTGCCGCCGCCGTGTCCGGGGGCGACGGGTCCGCCGGTGGCACCGCCGGGCAGCCCCGCCCCGTTCGTGCCGCCACCGCCGGGCCGGGGGCCGCCCGGCACGCTCATGGCGCCGACGATGCCGCCGGGCCGGCCGCCGCCACCGGGCCGCGGCGCGCCGGGCGTGCCCGGGGCCGCCGCGCCGCCGGCCGCCGAAGCGCCGGGCGCCGCGGCCCCGTTGGCGCCGCCGCCCGGACCGCCTTTGGCCGGGCCGGACTTGCGGGGGGCGAACCAGTCGCTCGCCTTCTCCTTTCCCGCGACCGCGGGGGCGGGTTCGGCCGGGGCCGCGCCGGGGCCGGCGAACGGCTGGACGGGAGTGGGCTGCGCGTCGGCGCCGGGGCCCTCGGCGGGGCTCTCGGCGTCCGCGACGGGCGTGCGCACGACGACCGGCGGGATGGGCCGCGATCCGGGGATGTTGATCCGGATCCGGGTCGTCAGCGTGGTCTCGGTCTTGCGCTCCTCCGGCTGCGTGGCCGAACGGCCCGCGTCCGCGCCGCCGTCGGCTGCCATGGGGGTTCCGTACGGCGGTGTGCCCGAGGGGTATGCGGCTCCGCCGCGCCCGTCGGGCCCGGAGGACGGAGTGTCAGTTTCACGACTCAAGACAGGTTCTCCCGGTTGGCTCCACCGCCCATGACAACCTCAGTGTGGGGGTCCCCCCGGCACGAGCGGAGTCGAGTGCTTGGGGAAGGCTCGGCGGCGCGCACCACCATACTGTCCGCTTCGGGCGCGTATCCCATGACCACCGGGGAAACCCGCACCGGACTCGCACGTGCGCCGCGCGGCGAAAGCGGTACGTCACTTGCCAAGTCGGACGCTGTCACCGTCCGGTTGCCGCCCCGGCCCAAGCGTGGCGCAGATCACAGCGGCGGCCATCCCGCCGAGCAGGAAGAGATACGAGCCGATCCCGGCGCCGAACAGGAAGTCCCCTTCCGGACGGCTTGCGGTGAGCAGCATGACGGCGACGACCCAGCCGGCGGCGGGCGCGACCGCGCCGCCGCGGGTGCCGGTGGCGCGTGCCCCGCCGAGGAACAGCCCCGCGGCGCCCGCCAGCGCGAGCAGCAGCCCGCCCGGGAACCAGCCGCTCTGCACCAGTGCCCCGGCCAGCGCGGCCACGACACCGAGCACGAGCAGCCCGGCGTAGGCCGCGATCCGCCCGGCGGAGGGGCGGTGCAGCGGCTGGGCGAGCAGCGGTCCGTGTCGTTCCCGGCCCGTTCCGCTCATGACGCCTCCTCGGGGGCGAGCCCGGCGAACAGATCGGTCTCGCGCGTGTCCGGCCGGGGGCCGCGCACCAACTCGTAGTGCTCCGTGGTGAACAGCGGCTGCGCCTGTTCGTTGGAGAGCGCGAACCAGGGCTCGGCCACCTCGATCTGGGTGGCGTGGGCACGCATCGCGGCGGCCTTGGCCGCGGCGTGCGCGGTGCCGTCGACCGCGGTGGTGATCCGGTCGTCGTCCACCACGCCCGGCAGGTCGTCGACGGAGCCGCTCCGGGCGAAGGGGAGGCCGGGCAGCTCGGTCCTGAGCCGGGCGAAGGCGGCCTCGGCGACGGAGCGCGGGATGCGGTTCCAGTAGACCTTGGGGACGCTCCAGCCGGCGTCGGCGGCCAGTTCGACGGCGCGCATGGCGACGCGGTGGGCCTGGATGTGGTCCGGGTGCCCGTAGCCGCCGTTGTCGTCGTAGGTGACCAGGACCTGGGGGCGCACCTCGGTCACGACCTCGGCCAGCCGGCCGGCGGCCTCGTCGAGGTCGGCCTGCCAGAAGCAGTCGGGGGCGTCGTTGTCGGGCAGGCCCATCATCCCGGAGTCGCCGTAGCGGCCGGCGCCGCCGAGCAGCCGGACGTCCGTGACGCCCAGCTCGCCCAGGGCGGACCGCAGTTCGGTCAGCCGGTGCGCGCCGAGGGCGGCCCCGGTCAGATGCCGCAGCCGGGGCGGAATGACCTCGCCCCGCTCCCCCAGGGTGCAGGTCACCAGCGTCACCTGCGCTCCCTGGGTCGCGTACCGGGCCATGGTCGCGCCGTTGTTGATCGACTCGTCGTCCGGGTGCGCGTGCACCAGGAGCAGACGGCGGGATGGCTGTTCCGTCATGCACCCCACCCTACGCAGCCGCGCCGGCGGTGCCGGGCGGCCCGGGTGGGAGGCGGGTCAGAACTTGATGCCGCCGATCATGCTGGCGACGTTCGTCGTCAGCTCGCTGATCGTGGGCGCGATGGTGGAGGAGGCGAGATAGAAGCCGAGCAGGATGCAGACGGCCGCATGGCCGCCCTTCAGTCCTGACTTCTTGATCAGCAGGAAGACGATGACCGCCAGCAGCACCACCGCCGAAATCGAAAGTGCCACGGCGGCTCACCTCCAAGGATCCCAGGGACGCGGGGGGTTCGGACTATGGGGGGTGTGGATCAGTTGTAGCGCAGAACAGCAAACCCATGCGGAAGCCAGCAGGTTCATACCCACTCAGCGATAGTGATCATAACTATCCGTGCTCGCGCATCCGTCGGCGCACGGCCGCACAAGGGGGCGCATGGCCAATATGGTCGAGGCATGACGACCGAGCCTGACTCCTTCCCCCGACGGCACGCCCGGACCCAGCGGTTCACCCTCGGCGCGCCGCGCGCCTTCACCGTGGCGCCCGACGGATCCCGTGTCGTGTTCCTTCGCTCACATTCCGGTACGGACCGGGCCAACTCCCTGTGGGTGCTCGACACGGCGGACGGCCGGGAGCGCCTTGCGGCCGACCCGCGTGCCCTGCTGGGCGGCGCCGCCGAGCACCTGTCGCCCGAGGAACGGGCGCGCCGCGAGCGCAGCCGCGAGGGCGGGGCCGGCATCGTCGGCTATGCCACCGACACGGCCCTGGAGTTGGCCTCTTTCGCGTTGTCAGGGCGGCTTTTCACGGCGGAGCTGCGGGCCGGAACGGCGCGTGAACTCCCGGTGCCCGGGCCGGTGATCGACCCCCGTCCCGCCCCCGACGGACGGCATGTCGCCTATGTGGCGCGGGGCGCGCTGCGGGTGGTGGACGCCGCGGGCGAGCAGGACCGGGCGCTGGCGGAGCCGGAATCGGAGGGGGTCGGCTACGGGCTGGCCGAGTTCGTGGCGGCCGAGGAGATGGGGCGGGCGCGGGGCTTCTGGTGGGCGCCGGAGGGGGACCGGCTGCTCGTGGCGCGCGTGGACGACACGCCGGTGCAGCGGTGGTGGATCGCGGATCCCGCCCGGCCGGAACGTGAGCCACACCACGTCGGCTATCCGGCGGCGGGCACCGCGAACGCGGACGTACGGCTGTTCGTGATCGGTCTGGACGGGGCGCGCACGGAGGTCGTCTGGGACCGGGAGCGCTATCCGTATCTGGCTCGTGTGCACTGGTCAGAGGCGGGTGCGCCGCTGCTCCTGGTGCAGCCGCGGGACCAGCGCAGCCAGCTGTTCCTTGCCGTCGACCCGGAGTCGGGTGCGACCCGGATGGTGCACGCCGACGAAGATCCAACATGGCTTGAACTTTTCCCTGGGGTGCCCTGCTGGAGCCCGTCGGGACAGCTCGTCCGGATCGCCGACGAAGGCGGCGCGCGGGTGCTCGCGGTGGGTGAA
Organism: Streptomyces shenzhenensis; assembly: GCF_003688995.1. Lineage (GTDB taxonomy): Bacteria > Actinomycetota > Actinomycetes > Streptomycetales > Streptomycetaceae > Streptomyces > Streptomyces shenzhenensis_A. The sequence goes on from NZ_PENI01000001.1 coordinate 233,966, forward strand.
CGTCCCCTGACGGGTGCCCAGTTGCACATCCGTGCGATGCTCGACGTCGGCGCCGACGACGTGCTGGTCTCGGCCTCGGCCGGCGAGGAGGCCGAGGCGGCCGAAATCGGCGAGGTGCATGTCTACCGGGTGAACGAGCTGGGCGTGGAGCGGGTGTCCCGGGAGCCCGGTGTGCACACGGCGGTGCGCGCCGGCGGCGTGACGGTGCTGGTCTCGACCACGCTCGACCGGCCGGGCGCCACGTGCCAGGTGCTGCGTGACGGAAAACCGTTGGCGACTGTCCGCTCGCACGCCGAAGACCCCGGTTTGTCCCCGCGCGTGACCCTCACCGAGGGGGGCGCACGCCGAATTCCGTGCGCCGTACTTATGCCACGGGACTACCCCTCCGACACGCTCCTGCCCGTGCTCCTCGATCCCTACGGCGGACCGCACGGACCGCGCGTGGTCGCCGCGCACAACGCGCATCTGACCTCGCAGTGGTTCGCCGACCAGGGCTTCGCGGTGCTCGTCGCCGACGGCCGCGGCACCCCCGGCCGCTCGCCGGCCTGGGAGAAGGCGGTGCACCGCGACTTCACCGTCTCCCTCGACGACCAGATCGAGGCGCTCCAGGACCTCGCCAAGACCCATCCGCTGGACCTGAGCCGGGTGGCGATCCGCGGCTGGTCCTACGGCGGCTGGCTGGCCGCCCTCGCCGTGCTGCGCCGCCCGGACGTCTTCCACGCGGGCGTCGCGGGCGCCCCGGTCACCGACTGGCGGCTGTACGACACCCACTACACCGAGCGCTACCTCGGCGACCCGGTGCGGGACGCGGAGGCGTACGCCCGCAGTTCCCTCGTCACCGACGAGGGGCTCTCGGCGCCGGCCGAACCGCACCGCCCGCTGATGATCGTGCACGGGCTGGCCGACGACAACGTGGTGGTCGCGCACGCGCTGCGGCTGTCCTCCGCGCTGCTGGCCGCGGGCCGCCCGCACGAGGTGCTGCCGCTGTCCGGCGTCACCCATATGACCCCGCAGGAACAGGTCGCCGAGAACCTGCTGCTGCTCCAGGTGGACTTCCTCAAGCGCTCCCTGGCATAGCCGGACAAACACCCGCGAACTGCTGTAACACGCAGGCAACTTCACGGAAGCGGTACCGATATACGGACGCGGGACGCTGAACAGCGTACGGCCGTGCGGGTGCCGTAAACGGGCCGGGGTGCGCCATGTCACCCCGGCCCGTTGCCGTGCTCCTCCACCGGCACCACCTGTTTCTCCTCCGCGAAGTGGCACGCCGAGTCGTGGGCCGCCGGTCCGGAGGTGTGCCGGAACGCCTCCGGGACCGCGAGGGCCGGCACCTCCAGCGCGCACCGCTCCCGCGCCTTCCAGCAGCGGGTGCGGAACCGGCAGCCGGAGGGGATGTCCGTCGGCGACGGCACCTCGCCCGTCAGGATGATCCGCTCACGGTGCTCGCGCGCCGCCGGGTCGGGCACGGGCACCGCGGAGAGCAGCGCCTGGGTGTAGGGGTGCGTGGGGTGGTCGTAGATCTGCGTGTCGCTGCCGGTCTCCACGATCCGCCCGAGGTACATCACCCCGACCCGGTCCGCGATGTGCCGCACGATCGACAGATCGTGCGCGATGAAGACATAGCTGAGGTCGAACTCCGCCTGGAGCCGCTCCAGCAGGTTGATCACCTGCGCCTGTACCGACACGTCCAGGGCCGACACCGGCTCGTCGGCGACGATGATCTCGGGACGCAGCGCCAGCCCGCGCGCGATGCCGATGCGCTGGCGCTGGCCCCCGGAGAACTGGTGCGGATAGCGGTTGACGTACTCCGGGTCGAGGCCGACGACGTCCAGCAGTTCCCGGACCCGTCGGCGCCGGTCGCCCCTGGGGGCCGCCTCCGGGTGGATCTCGAACGGCTCCCCGATGATGTCGCCCACCGTCATCCGCGGGTTGAGGGAGGTGTACGGGTCCTGGAAGACCATCTGGATGTTGCGCCGTACGGCCTTCAGGGCGCGGCCGGAGAGCCTGGTGATCTCCTCGCCCTTGAACCGGATCGAACCGGCCGTCGGCCGTTCGAGGTTGCACAGCAGCCGGGCGACCGTCGACTTGCCGCAGCCCGACTCGCCGACCAGGCCGAGGGTTTCGCCCTTGGCCAGCGTGAAGTCGACGCCGTCGACCGCCTTCACCGCGCCGGTCTGCTTCTTGAACAGGATGCCGCGGGTGAGCGGGTAGTGCTTGACCAGCCCGCTGACCTCCAGGATCGGCTCAGCCATCCAGGCACTCCCGCCAGAAGTGACAGGCGCTCCCGCGGTCCTCGTCCACGGCGTGCAGCGGGGGTTCGTCCGTCCGGCACACGTCCCGCGCCATCGGACAGCGCGGATGGAAGGCGCAGCCGGACGGGATGCGCATGAGGTTCGGCGGCAGGCCCTTGATCGCGTACAGCTCCCGGCCCTTGCGGTCCAGGCGCGGGATGGAGTCCAGCAGCCCCCGGGTGTAGGGGTGCGCCGGGGCCTTGTAGAGGGCGTGCACCGGGGCCGACTCGACGATCCGGCCCGCGTACATCACGGCGATCCTGTCGGCGACGTCCGCGACCACGCCCAGGTCGTGGGTGATCAGGACGAGCCCCATGGTGTACGCGCGCTGCAGCTCGGCCAGCAGATCCATGACCTGGGCCTGGACCGTGACGTCGAGCGCGGTGGTGGGCTCGTCGGCGATCACCAGGGCCGGCTCGAGGGCCAGTGCCATGGCGATCATGATGCGCTGGCGCATGCCGCCGGAGAACTGGTGCGGATAGTCGCGCACGCGCTGCGCCGCGCCCGGGATGCGCACCCGCTCCATCAGCTCGACCGCCCTGGCCCGGGCGTCCCTCTTCGACATGCCGCGGTGCACCACGAACATCTCGCCGAGCTGGTCGCCCACGCTGAGCACCGGGTTGAGGGCGGACAGCGCGTCCTGGAAGATCATGGCCAGTTCGGCGCCGCGGACCCTGCGCCGCTCGTCCTCCTTCAGCTTCAGCAGATCACGGCCGCGGAAGAAGACCTCACCGGCGGTGATCCGGCCGGGCGGCATGTCCAGGATCCCCAGCACGGCCTGCGCGGTCACCGACTTGCCGGAGCCCGACTCGCCGAGCACGGCCAGGGTCTCCCCCGCCGCCACCTGGCAGCTGACCCCGTTGACGGCCCGCGCGACGCCGTCCCGGGTCCTGAACTCCACGTGCAGGTCGCGCACTTCGAGCAGCACGCCGGCTCACCTCAGCCTCGGGTCGAGGGCGTCGCGCACCGCGTCGCCGAGCATGATGAACGCCAGGACGGTGATCGCCAGGGCGCCGGAGGGCCACAGCAGCGCGTGCGGGGCGTTGCGGATGTACGGGGAGGCGGCGGAGATGTCGATCCCCCAGGAGACGCTGGGCGGCTTCAGGCCGACGCCGAGGTACGACAGGGTCGCCTCCAGCGCGATGTAGGTGCCGAGCGCGATGGTCGCCACCACGATCACCGGCGCGACCGCGTTGGGCGCGATGTGCCGCAGCAGGATGCGGGCCGGGGAGGCGCCGAGCGCCCGGGCGGCCTGTACGTAGTCGTTCTGCCGGGCGGTGATGACCGCGCCCCGCGCGATGCGGGAGATCTGCGGCCAGCCCAGCAGCACCATGAACCCGACGACCGGCCAGACCGTGTTGCTGGTCACCACGGAGAGCAGCACGAGACCGCCGAGCACGACCGGGATCGCGAAGAACACATCGGTGAGGCGGGACAGGACCGCGTCCCCCAGTCCGCCGAAGAACCCGGCGAGCCCGCCGAGGACCGAGCCGAGGACGGCCACCCCCAGCGTGGCGCAGACCCCGACCGTGACGGACGCCCGGGCGCCGTACACGGTCCGTGTGTAGACGTCGCAGCCCTGGCCGTCGAAGCCGAAGGGATGGCCGGGCTGGGAGCCCTCCTGGGCCTTGGCGAGGTCGCAGGTGAGGGGGTTGCCCGAGGTGATCAGCGAGGGCCACAGGGAGATCAGGACGAGGAAGAGGATCACCAGGGCGGAGCCCAGGAAGACCGGATTGCGGCGCAGGTCGCGCCAGGCGTCCGACCAGAGGCTGCGCGGCCTGCCCCGGGGGCCGGCGCCCCCGGGCCCGCCGGGCGTCCGCTCCAGCGTGGCCGCCTCGGCGGCGGCGAGGTCCATCGCGCCGCCCATGCCGGCGGCGGAGACGGCACCGTCGGGCTCGTGCTGCTCAGGCATACCGGATCCTCGGGTCGAGTACGGCGTACAGCAGGTCGACGAGCAGATTGGCGATCAGGAAGACCAGCACGAGGACGGTGACGAAGCCGACCACGGTCTGGGTGTTCTGCCGCACGATCCCCTGGTAGAGCTGGTAGCCGACGCCGTGGATGTTGAAGATCCGCTCGGTCACGATCGCGCCGCCCATGAGGGCGCCGATGTCGGCGCCGATGAAGGTGACGACGGGGATCAGGGAGTTGCGCAGCAGATGCCGGGTGATCACCCGGTGCGGGGGCAGCCCCTTGGCGATCGCCGTGCGGACGTAGTCGGAGCGCCGGTTCTCCGCGAGGGAGGTGCGGGTCAGCCGGGTGACGTAGGCGAGCGAGACGGAGGCCAGGACGAGGCCCGGCACGATCAGCTCGCCGAAGGCGGCCGCCGGCGACACCGACGGCCTGATCCAGCCCCAGGCGACGCCGAGCAGCAGCTGGAGCAGCAGCCCGGTGACGAAGGTCGGTACGGAGATGACGACCAGGGTGGCCAGCAGCACACCCGTGTCGACGGGCCGTCCGCGGCGCAGCCCGGTCAGCACGCCCAGCGCGATGCCGACGACGACCTCGAAGAGGATCGCCACGATCGTCAGCCGGACGGTGACGGGGAACGCCGTCGCCATCAGCTCGGTGACCGGCTGGCCGTTGAACGCGGTGCCGAAGTCGCCGGTGAAGACCTTCCCCATGTAGGTCAGGTATTGCTGCCACACCGGCTTGTCGAGGCCGAGATCCCGCTTCAGCCGGGCGGCCGTCGCCGGGTCGCACTGCCGCTCGCCGCACAGGCCGGCGACCGGGTCGCCCATCACGTTCACCATCAGGAAGATCAGCAGCGTGGCCCCGACGAACACCGGGATCATCTGGAGCAGCCGCCGGACGACATAGCGCCCCATGACGGCTCAGCCGGCCTTGATCTCGTTGTAGACGGGGACGCTGAACGGGTTGAGCGCCACGTGGGACAGCCGCTGCGAGTAGCCCGCGCTGCCGTTCTGGTACCAGAGCGGGACGGCCGCCATCTGGTCCCGGACGACCCGCTCGGCCTGCTGGAAGGTGGCGACCGACCTGCGGGTGTCGGTCTCGGCGTTGGCCCGGTCGACGAGCCGGTCGAAGCCCTTGTCGGACCACTTGCCGTCGTTGGAGGAGGCGTTGGTGTAGTAGAGCGGCTGCAGGAAGTTCTGGATGAGCGGGTAGTCCATCTGCCAGCCGGACCGGAACGGGCCCGTCATCCGGTGCCGGCCGATCTGGTTGCGGAAGTCGGCGAAGGTGCCGACCGGGTTGCCGATGCAGGCCTTGTCGTTGCCGAGCGCGTTGTTGATGGAGTTGCACACGGCGTCCACCCACTCCCGGTGCGAACCGCTGTCCGCGTTGTAGGTGATCGTGACCTGGCCGCCGGGGAGGCCGCCGCCCTCCTGGACCAGCTTCCTGGCCCCGGCGGGGTCGTAGTCGCAGGCCCTGCCGCACAGGCCCGCCTGGTGACCGCCCTCCGCGCCGAGCACGGGCGAGGTCCAGTCGGTGGCCGGGGTGCGGGTGTTCCGGAAGATCGTCTCGGTGATCTGCCTGCGGTTGATCGCCATGGACAGGCCGGTGCGGACCTTCTCCGCGCCGGGCCTGCTCCAGTCCTTGTCGTAGTACGGGAAGGCGAGGGTCTGGATGATGCCGGCCGGGCTGTTGATGTAGCGGCCGTCGAGGTCGCTCCTGACGTTCTTGAGCTGCGCGGCCGGTACGTCGTCGACCAGGTCGAGATTGCCGGCCAACAGGTCGGTGTAGGCGGTGTTGTTGTCCGTGTAGACCATGAGGTTCACGCCGTCGTTGCGGGCCTTGTCGGCGCCGGGGTAGGCGCCCCACTTCCGCAGGGCCATCTGGAAGCCCCTGGTGTAGGAGTCGATCGTGTAGGGCCCGTTGCCCACGGGCTTGGCCAGCCAGGCCGCGTGGTCGGTGAAGAAGGCCCGGGGCAGCGGGGCGAAGGCCGCGTAGCCGAGGGTGTCCGGGAAGCTGGAGAACTTCTGGTTGAGCCTGACCGTGAAGGTGCGGTCGTCGACGACCTTCAGGCCGGAGAGCGTGCCGGCGCTCTGGGCGCCGCTCTCCGGGTGGACCTTGTCGTAGCCGTCGATGTAGCCGAAGAAGTAGGCGTTCTTCTGGTTGTTCTTCAGGCTCGCGCCGTAGTTCCAGGCGTCGACGAAGGACCGGGCGGTCACCTTCTCGCCGTTGGAGAAGGTCCAGCCGTCCCTGAGCGTGATCCTGAAGTGCTGCGAGTCGGTGGTGTCGATCCGCTGCGCCAGCATGTCCATGGCCCGGCCGGTTCTCGGGTCGTACCGCTTCAGGCCGCGGAAGATCATGTCGAGCACCTTGCCGCCCTGGACCTCGTTGGTGTTCGCCGGCTCCAGCGGGTTCTGCGGATCGCTCCAGGAGGCGCTGAACACCGAGCCGCGCGCCGCGCCGGTGCCGCTCCCGCCGCAGCCGGCCGCCGCGAGCACCACCGCCGCCGTGCACACGGCCCACGTCGTGTGGCTGGCTCGACGCATGGAGTGCCTCCTCCGGAACACGCGGCTACGCACTGTGACGCCAACCCCTGAGCACCGATCGATTACCAGCCAATATCACCGCAAGGCGCTCATAAAAGGTATGAAGGACACTCGTCGGCGAAACAGTCCACCCGTACGAGGGGTGAGACCGGGGCGGCGCCGAACGAGGCGGGACCGGGGCCCGGTGTATGACACACTGCCGCGGTGGTCGATCGCTCGTTCAGGGATCTTTCGCTCGCCTCGCTGTACGACGCCCTCAACCCATGGGGGCCTGACAGCGACTTCTATCTGGACCTGGTGATGTCCGCCCGGTCGGTGCTCGATGTGGGGTGCGGCACGGGCCAGTTGCTGGCGCGGGCCAGGCGCGCCGGACACGACGGCCTGCTCATGGGGCTGGATCCGGCCGCCGCGATGCTCGTCCAGGCGCGACGGCGCGAACCCGGCGTCGACTGGGTGCTCGGCGGTCTCGGGACCCGGCTGTGGAACGGCGGGTTCGATCTGGTCGTGATGACCGGGCACACCTTCCAGGCGCTCGTCCACGACGAGGAGTTGCGGCTCGCGCTGCGCGCCGTCAGGACCGCCCTGTCGCCCGGCGGCCGGTTCGTGTTCGAGACCCGGCATCCGGCGGCCCGCGCCTGGACGGGATGGACCACCGAGCACGTACGCTCCGTCAGCGACGCCGACGGCCGTGCCGTACGGGTGTGGCACGAGGTCGACGGGCCGCCCGTCGGCGACCGGGTGCGGCTCAAGGAGACGTTCGACGGGGCGGCTTGGGACCGGCCGCGGGTCAGCCGCTCCACGCTGCGCTTCCTCGGCCCGGACGCGCTGACACGGTTCCTCCGGGAGGCGGGACTTGGCGTGGTGGAACAGTACGGCGACTGGGCACAGGGGCCGTTGACGCAGGACAGCGCCGAGATCATCACCGTAGCGGCGCCCGTCCGCTGACCGCGGCCGTCCCGGCGCCAGCGCACCACCAGGCCCGCTTCACCGGTCTACACCAATGTTTGCTTCATCAAACATCAACTCGCCGTTTCCGCAGGCCAAAGGTGCTGCACACGGGCCGTTGACGCGCGCAGACCGCCGCTGATAGACACACTCATCACCCGCCCGGCGCCACCAGGCCACATCCGGCTGAAGTCCGAACAGACCGTCCCTGTGCGAGCGATGACGCGAGGTCACGATTCATGAGCAGGCAAGACCGGCACGGCAGCAGGCGTTCACTACCGAGAAGCCCACGATTCCGCATGCCCCGGCTGGTCGCCGCCGCCGGCGCCCTCGCCGTGACCCTCACCGCGGGCCTCGCGACCCCCCTCGACCCGGCGCCCCGGCGGGCGGAGGCCGCCCCGGCCGAGAAGGTCCTCACCGTCGCCGTCGCGCAGAGCGTCGACTCGCTCAGCCCCTTCCTGGCGGTGCGTCTGGTCAGCACGAGCATCCTGCGGCTCACCTACGAATATCTGACCGACTACGACCCCGCGGACGCCCGTCCGGTCCCCGGCCTGGCCACCGACTGGGCGCCGTCCGCGGACAAGCTCACCTGGACGTACACGATCCGCTCCGACGCGACATGGTCGGACGGGCAGAAGGTGACCGCGCAGGACGCGGCGTGGACGTTCGACAAGCTGATGACCGATGAGGCGGCCGCCACCGCGAACGGCAGCTTCGTCTCCAACTTCCGCAAGGTGACGGCCCCGAGCCCCACCAAGCTGGTCATCGAGCTGAAGAAGCCACAGGCCACGATGACCGCGCTGGACGTGCCGATCGTGCCCCGGCACGTCTGGGAGAAGGTCACGGACTTCTCGGCGTTCAACAACGACAAGACCTTCCCGATCGTCGGCGACGGCCCGTTCGTGCTCACCGACTACCGGCCCGACAGCTACGTGCGGCTGAAGGCCAACAAGACGTTCTGGCGCGGGGCACCGAAGTTCGACGAGCTGGTCTTCAAGTACTACAAGGACCAGGACGCCGCGGTGGCCGCGCTGCGCAAGGGCGAGGTCTCCTTCGTCGCCGGCTCGCCCTCCCTGACGCCCGCCCAGGCCGCGTCCCTCAAGGGCGAGAAGAACGTCCGCGTCAACGACGCCCCCGGCCGCCGCTTCTACGCCCTCGCCACCAACCCCGGTGCCAGGGCCAGGAACGGCGAGAAGTTCGGCGACGGCGATCCCTCCCTGCTCGACCGACGGGTGCGGCACGCCCTGTTCATGGCGGTCGACCGCAAGACCCTCGTCGACAAGGTCTTCCAGGGCCACGCCGTCGAGGGCCAGGGCTACCTCCCGCCCCGCTTCTCCTCGTACTTCTGGCAGCCGTCCGCGAGCCAGGAGCTCACCCACGACCCCGCGCGGGCCGCCGAGCTCCTCGACCGGGCGGGCTACCGGAAGAACGCGGACGGCAAGCGCGTCGGCAAGGACGGCAAGCCGCTGAACTACCGCGTCCTGTGCCACGCCACCGACCCGAACGACAAGGCGGTCGGCCAGTACCTCGAGGAGTGGTGGGGCGAGCTCGGCATCGGCATGCGGCTCGACTGCCTCGACAACGTCACCGACCCCTGGCTCGCGGGCGAGTACGACCTCGCCTTCGACGGCTGGTCCGTCAACCCCGACCCGGACTTCGTGCTGTCCATCCACACCTGCGCGGCCCTGCCCGGCACGCCGAAGGACACCGGGGCCACGGACAACTTCATCTGCGACAGGACGTACGACAACCTGTACACGCGGCAGCTGGCCGAGTACGACTCCGCCGAGCGGGCCACACTCGTGAAGCAGGCGGAGTCGAGGCTGTACGACCTGGGGTACATGAACGTCATGGCGTACCCGAACGCTGTCGAGGCCTACCGCACCGACCAGATCGCGTCGATCACGACGATGCCCGAGGCCGCGGGCAACATCTACGGCCAGGACGGCTACTGGAGCTGGTGGTCGGCGGTCCCGGCCGACGACTCCGGCTCGTCCGGCGGCGGCGGTTCGACCGGCGTCGTCATCGGTGTCGTCGCGGGCGTCGTGGTCCTCGCCGGCGCCGGGCTCTTCCTCGCGCGCCGCCGCCGCGCCACCGCCGACGACCGCGAATAGCCGATGCACCCGACCCTCGCACCGACTCAGCAGGCGGCCCGCCATGGCCGCTGACACCGCGTCGACGCCGGCCGAGGCCGCCGGTCCGGTTCCCGCCGGACCGGCGGCCGGCCGGCCGCGGGCCCGCTCCTGGACCGGATATCTGCGGTACGGGGCCGGAAAGCTGGGCGGCGCCGTCGTCTCGCTGCTCGCCGTCCTCGTCACCGGCTTCTTCCTGTTCCGGCTGATCCCCGGCGACCCGGTCCGGACCCTGACGGGCGGCCGGCAGGTCTCGGCCGAGCAACTGGACGAGTACCGGCGGGAGTTCGGGCTGGACCTGCCGCTCTGGGAGCAGTTCACGGACTACTGCGGCAAGGCGCTCACCGGCGATCTGGGCACCTCGTACCAGTTCCACGCCCCGGTCATCGACAAGATCACCGAAGCCCTGCCGAACACCCTGCTGCTGACCGGCACCGCGTTCGTGCTGTACACCGCGCTCGGCATGTACCTCGGCACCCGCTCGGCATGGCGGCACGGCCGCCTCGGCGACCGGCTGCACACCGGCCTGGCGCTGACCCTGTACTCCGTCCCGTCGTTCTGGCTCGGTCTGCTGCTCATCATCGTGTTCTCGGTGGGCCTGGGCCCCGTCCCCGGGCTGTTCCCGACCGGCGGCATGGAGTCGGGCGGCGAGGAGGGCTTCGGCTACGTCCTCGACGTGGCTCACCACCTCGTCCTGCCGGTGATCACCCTGGTCGCGGTCGAGTACGGGCAGACCCTGCTGGTCACCCGCTCGGCGCTGCTCGACGAGATGGGCAGCGACTATCTGACGACCGCGCGTGCCAAGGGCCTGCGGGACGACCTGGTACGGCGCCGGCACGCCGTGCCCAACGCGCTGCTGCCCACCGTCACCCTCGTCTTCGTCAACCTCGGCCGGACCGTCGCCGGTGTGATCCTGGTCGAGACGGTGTTCTCCTGGCCGGGCCTCGGCGGACTCTTCTACCAGGCACTGAGCGTGCCCGACCTGCCCCTGGTGCAGGGCCTGTTCCTCTTCTTCGCCGCGGCGGTGATCGTCATGAACACATTGGCCGATCTGCTCTATCCGCTGCTCGACCCGCGGGTGGGCCGATGAGCACCGAGGCCGCACGGCGCGGCCCGCGGGCCCTGGCCCGGCAGCGCCGCCGCCGGTCCGCGGCGCGGTTCTGGCAGCAGTACCGCACCCATCGCGCCGGGCTGCTGGGCCTCGCCGCGCTCGTCCTGTTCGCGCTGGTGGCACTGACCGCACCGCTGACCGTCGGCTCCGGCGTGTCCGACGTGACCGACGCGCCGGGCCGCCCCCTGGAGGCGCCCAGCGGGCGGTTCCCGCTCGGCACGGACCGGTTCGGCCGCGATCTGCTGGGCCTGGTGGTCTGGGGCTCGCGGGTCTCCCTGCTGGTCGGGCTGCTCGCCGCCGTGCTGTCGGTGGCGATCGGCGCGGTGGTCGGCATCTCCGCCGGGCACTTCCGGGGCGCGTACGGGACCGTGCTGATGCGGATCACGGACTGGTTCCTGGTGATGCCGACGCTGGTGCTCGCGATCGCGCTGGCCACCGTCATGTCCCGCTCCCTGGGCACGGTCGTCCTCGCCATCGGTGTCACCTCCTGGCCGACGACGGCACGGCTGGTGCGGGCGCAGACGCTGGCGGTGGAGTCCCGTCCCTACATCGAGCGGGCCAGGGCGCTCGGCGGCGGCCACTGGCACGTCATGACCCGGCACGTGCTGCCCAATGTGATGCCCCTCGTGCTGGCGCAGACCACACTGATGGTCTCCTCCTCCATCCTCGCCGAGGCGACCCTGGCGTTCCTCGGCCTCGGCGATCCGACGGTCGTCTCCTGGGGCGGGCTGCTCCAGGACGCGCGTGAGGCGGGCGCGGTCAGCGCCGGCGACTGGTGGTACCTGGTGCCGCCCGGCATCGCGATCGCCCTGGTCGCGCTGGCGTTCACGCTGTGCGGGCGCGCGGTGGAGTCCGTGCTCAATCCCAGGCTGGGGGTGACCCGTTGACGCTCCTCGACGTCAGGAACCTGACGGTGACGTATGCCGGCGGGGCCGCCGCCGTGCGCGGTGTGGACCTGTCGCTGGCGGCGGGACAGAAGCTCGGGATCGCCGGCGAGTCGGGCTGCGGCAAGTCCACGCTGGCGCTCGCGCTGCTGCGGCTGCTGCCCGCCGGCACCCGGGTCGGCGGGGAGATCCTGCTCGACGGCGAGGATGTCCTGGCGATGCGCTGGGGGCGGGTGCGGGCGGTGCGCTGGGCGGGCGCGTCGATCGTCTTCCAGGGGGCCATGCACTCGCTCAACCCCGTGCACCGGGTCGGCGACCAGATCGCCGAGCCGATCCTGCTGCACGGCCGGGCGACCGCTGCCGCGGCGCGGAAACGGACCGGCGAGCTCCTGGAACAGGTCGGCCTGCCCACGGCCCGGGCGACGGCGTACCCGCATGAACTCTCCGGCGGCCAGCGGCAGCGCGTCATGATCGCCATGGCGCTCGCCTGCGCACCGCGGCTGGTCATCGCCGACGAGCCGACCACCGCCCTGGACGTGATGATCCAGGCGCAGATCCTGCGGCTGATCGAGCAGCTCGTCACCGAGCAGGACCTGGGACTGATCATGATCAGCCACGATCTGGCGGTGCTGGCCGACACCTGCGACCGGCTGGCGGTGATGTACGCGGGCCGGGTGGTCGAGGAGGGCCCGGCCCGCACCGTCCACGAGGACGCCCGGCACCCGTACGGCAAGGCGCTGTCGACGGCGTTCCCGCACATCGGCGATCCGGCCTCCCGGTTCGCGCCCCAGGGTCTGCCCGGCGACCCGCCCGATCCGTTCGCGCTGCCCTCCGGCTGCGCGTTCCATCCGCGCTGCCCGGTCGCCCTGGACGTCTGCGCCACTCAGGACCAGATGCTGCACGAGGTGACCGGGGGACGGCGGGCCGCGTGCGTACACGTCGCCGCGGCCGTCCCGGGGCCCGCCGCCGGGGCAGCGGACACGAGGAGCACCACATGACGACACCGGCGTCTCCCCTGCTCAGCGTCCAGGGACTGCGGGTGGTCTTCCCCGGACGGCACGGTGCCCCCGAGGCACGGGCCGTGGACGGCGTCGAGCTGGACATCCGGGCCGGCGAGATCGTGGCGCTGGTCGGCGAGTCGGGCTGCGGCAAGACGACGCTGGCACGGTCCCTGCTCGGTCTGGAGCGGCCCGCCGCCGGCGTCGTGCGATTCGACGGGAAGCCGCTGGAGTACTCGTCGCGGGCGCTGCGGGCCTACCGGCGCCGCGTCCAGCTGGTGCTCCAGGATCCCAGCGGATCGCTGAACCCACGGCACACCGTGTACGACGCGGTGGCCGAAGGGCTGCGGATCCACAGGCACGCCGGGGACGAACGGAAGGCGGTCGCCGACGCCCTCTCCCGGGCGGGGCTGCGGCCGCCGGAGCGGTTCTTCCTGCGCTACCCGCACGAGTTGTCCGGCGGCCAGCGGCAGCGGGTGGTGATCGCGGGCGCGCTCGTCCTGGAGCCCGAACTCCTCGTCGCCGACGAGCCGGTGGCCTCGCTGGACGCCTCCGTGCGCGGTGAGATCCTGGCCCTGCTGCTGCGGCTGCGCACCGAACTGGGGCTCGCCGCCCTGGTCGTGACCCATGACCTCGGGCTGGCCTGGAACATCGCCGACCGGGTCGCGGTGATGTACCTGGGCCGGATCGTGGAGACGGGTCCGGTCGAAGCGGTGCTGACCGCGCCCCGGCACCCGTACACCCAGGCCCTGTTGTCGGTTCTGCCGGAGGCACCGGGCGAACCGGTCGTGCTGGCCGGTGAGCCCCCGGACCCCTCCCGCATCCCGTCCGGCTGCCGCTTCCGGGCCCGCTGCCCGATCCTGGCGAACGGCGAGGCCGACCGAGCGGGCGTCGCCGACCGCTGCCGCGCCGAGGACCCCGGCGTCCTGAACGCCGGCGGGGAGTCGCAGGCCGCCTGCCACTGGGCCGCGGAACGGGTCGGTGCCTGACGGCGGCGGGCCTCGCTCAGGAACTGAGATCGAGGACGCGGACCTTGCGCCCCTGCCGGCTCTGCGCGACGACCGTGGCAATGACCGCTCCGTCGGGTCGTTCGGGCGTCGGCCGGGCCGCGTACTCGATCTGCGCCGGAGCCCAGGTGGTGTCGTGCGCGACGGCCAGAGCCGCGGGCAGGTCCAGTTCGAGGACGGCGATGCCGGGCATGGCCGCAATGTGCTCGGCCGTACCCGGCCGGGTACGGTCGGCTTCCACCAACGCGCACGCGGGCGCGTACAGGAACCAGCCGGGTACGGCGTGGGCACGGTGAATCAGGCGGGACGCCAGGGCGTTTCCCGAAGCGGCGGCCACCATCGCCGTGGCGTCGAGGATCACATGCAGGGAGTCGGTCAGGAACCGGCCGCCGCGGCCAGCCTGCGGTCGAGCTCCGCGTCCAGGTCGGCCTCTTCCGCCCCACTGGGGTCGTAGCCGTTCCACTCCCGCAGCACAGCACGGGCCTGCGCGGCACGCTCGGCACGCTCGGCGGGTGTGAGCAGACCGTCGGCGAGGCGGGTGAGGTAGGCACGGAGCGACAGCCCCTCGCCGGCCGCTCTTTCGGCGAGCCGGTCACGAGCCTCGGCGGGGATGCGGATGTTGGCGTCGGGCATGGGCGTATCCCTTCACTCACTGCCGGTTCGGGGTACGGGTACAGGCCTGTGGTCACGCTACACATGGGCGAGCCGGTCGGTGGCACGAACGGTCGGCGTTCAGCGAGTCTCCCCCGGGAAACGCCGGTTCCCGGCGCCTGGGAAGGTGCCGGGAACCGGGGTGACAGAACATCAGGGGTCAGGCCGCGTGGACGACGTCCTTCTCCTCGGCGAAGTGGCAGGCCGACTCGTGGGCCGCCGGAGCGTCCGAGGTCTTGAAGCGCTCGGGGACCGCCAGCAGCGGCACCTCCTGGGAGCACTTGTCCTGGGCCTTCCAGCAGCGGGTGCGGAAGCGGCAGCCCGACGGCGGGTTGGCCGGGGACGGCACATCGCCGGTGAGGATGATCCGCTCGCGCTGCTCGCGGGCGTCCGGGTCCGGCACGGGGACCGCCGACAGCAGCGCCTGGGTGTAGGGGTGCGTCGGGTGGTCGTAGATCTGCTCGTCGGTGCCGATCTCGGCGATCCTGCCGAGGTACATCACCCCGACGCGGTCCGAGATGTGCCGGACGATCGACAGGTCGTGCGCGATGAAGATGTAGGACAGGTTGAACTCGTCCTGCAGGCGCTCCATCAGGTTGATGACCTGCGCCTGGACGGACACGTCCAGGGCCGACACCGGCTCGTCGCAGATGATGATCTCCGGGTTGAGCGCAAGGCCACGGGCGATGCCGATGCGCTGACGCTGGCCGCCGGAGAACTGGTGCGGGTACCGGTTGATGTACTCCGGGTTGAGACCCACGACATCCAGCAGCTCCTGCACCCTGCGGCGCCGGTCGCCCTTGGGAGCCACCTCGGGGTGGATGTCGAAGGGCTCGCCGATGATGTCGCCCACCGTCATACGGGGGTTGAGCGACGTGTACGGGTCCTGGAAGACCATCTGGATGTTGCGGCGCACGGCCTTCAGGGCGCGTCCGGACAGCTTGGTGATGTCCTGGCCCTTGTAGAAGATCTCGCCGGCCGTCGCGCGCTCCAGGTTCATCAGGAGCTTGGCGACGGTCGACTTGCCGCAGCCGGACTCACCCACGATGCCCAGGGTCTCGCCCTGGTGCAGGTCGAAGGAGACACCGTCGACGGCCTTGACCGCACCGATCTGACGCTTGAACAGGATGCCCTGCGTGAGCGGGAAGTGCTTCACCAGGTCACGTACCTGGAGAATCGGCTCGCCGCGCTCGACGGGCGCCTCGATGCGGGTGACCGCCTCGTCCTCGCTCCGGGCCTCGACGACGTCCACCTCGGAGACGTTCGGCGTGGCGTCCTGCGGCTCGTCGTTCTTGCTGAGCTCAGCCATGGATCGTCTCCTTCCAGAAGTGGCATGCCGAGGCCCGGCCCACCAGTTCGGTGCCGTCCTGCTCGGTGACCGGCAGCAGCTCCGGGACCTCGGTACGGCAGACGTCCTGGGCCTTGGGGCAGCGCGGGTTGAAGGCGCAACCGGTCGGGACGCGCAGCAGGTTGGGCGGCAGACCCTTGATCGCGTAGAGCTCCTGGCCCTTCTGGTCCAGGCGCGGGATCGAGTCGAGCAGGCCCCGGGTGTACGGGTGCGCGGGACGCTTGTACAGCTCGTGGACCGGGGCGCGCTCCACGATCCGGCCCGCGTACATCACCGCGATCTTGTCGGCGACGTCGGCGACCACGCCCAGGTCGTGGGTGATGAGGATCAGGCCCATGTTGTACTCGCGCTGGAGCTCCGCGAGCAGGTCCATCACCTGGGCCTGGACCGTCACGTCGAGGGCCGTGGTCGGCTCGTCGGCGATGATCAGGTCCGGTTCGAGCGCCAGCGCCATGGCGATCATGATGCGCTGGCGCATGCCGCCCGAGAACTGGTGCGGATAGTCGTTGACCCGGGCCGCCGCGGCCGGGATCTTGACCTTCTCCATCAGCTCGATGGCCTTGACCTTGGCGTCCTTCTTGGACAGGCCCTGGTGGACCCGGAACATCTCGCCGAGCTGGTAGCCGACGCTCAGCACCGGGTTCAGCGAGCTGAGCGCGTCCTGGAAGATCATCGCGATGCGCCTGCCGCGGATGGCGCGGCGCTCCTCGCCGGTCATCTTCAGCATGTCGTGGCCGCGGAAGAGGATCTCGCCCTGCGGGATCTGCGCCGGCGGCATGTCGAGGATGCCCATGACGGCCTGCGCGGTGACGGACTTGCCGGAGCCCGACTCGCCGAGCACGGCGAGGGTCTCACCGGCGTCGACGCTGTAGTTGACGCCGTTGACGGCCCGGACGAGGCCCTCACGGGTGTGGAACTCGACGTGCAGGTCGCGCACTTCGAGCAGCGGTGTGCCGTCCGCCCCGCCCTCGCCGGGCGACGGCACGGGAACGACTTCTTCGATGGTGGTCACGTACGCCTCCCTCAGCGCATCTTCGGGTCGAGGGCGTTGCGTACGGCCTCACCGAGCATGATGAATGCCAGCACCGTGATGCTGAGCATGATCGACGGATACAGCATGATCCACTGGGCGACCCGGATCTGGGCCCCGCCGTCGGAGATGTCGTTGCCCCACGACACGCCGTTGAGCCCCAGGCCCAGGAAGGACAGCGTGGCCTCGGCGCCGATGTAGACACCGAGCGAGATGGTCGCGACCACGATCACCGGGGCCAGGGTGTTCGGCAGGATGTGCCGGAACATGATCCGCGGGGTACTCGCGCCCAGCGCCTTGGCCGCCTGGACGTAGTCGGCCTGCTTGGTGGTGATGACCGCGCCGCGCATCACGCGGGCGATCTGGGTCCAGCCGAAGAAGCCGAGGGCGCCGATGACGACCCAGGCGGTGCGGTTGGTGAAGGAGTTCAGCACGACCATCGTGCCCAGCAGGAAGGGGATGCCGAAGAAAACGTCCGTCAGCCGGGACAGGACGGCGTCCATGGCCCCGCCGAAGTAGCCCGCGATCATGCCGACCAGGCCACCGATCAGGGTGACGACGATGGTGGTGCCGAAGCCGACGGCCACCGAGGCGCGGGTGCCGTAGATCACCCGCGCGTAGACGCTGCGGCCCTGCTGGTCGTAGCCCAGCCAGTCGGGGGCGCCGACGTCCCCGAGGCGCGGCTTCTGCAGGTAGTGCTTGGACAGGTCGCCGAGGACCGGGTCCACACCGGTGAACCAGCCAGGGAAGAAGGTGATCAGCATGAGGATCAGGATCAGCACGCTGGAGACGATGAAGATCCAGCTGCGGCGCAGGTCCGCCCAGGCGTCACCCCACAGGCTGCGGGACTTCTCCGGTTTGGTCTCCGGCAGCGGCCCGCCCGCCGCCGCGACCGCCGCCTCCTCGGCGGCTGCCTCGGGAACGGTCTTGGTCACGTCAGGCATAGCGAATCCTCGGATCCAGGACCGCGTACAGCAGGTCCACGAGCAGGTTGGCGACGAGGTAGACGAGGACCAGGATCGTCACCAGGCCCACGACGGTGGTCCCCTCGCGGCGCACGATGGACTCGTAGATGGTGCCGCCGACGCCCTTGATGTTGAACAGACCCTCGGTGACGACCGCACCGCCCATCAGGGCGCCCAGGTCGGTGCCCAGGTAGGTGATGACGGGGATCAGGGAGTTCCGCATCAGGTGGACACCCACCACGCGGCGCCGGGGCAGGCCCTTGGCGATGGCGGTGCGGATGTAGTCGGCGCGCACGTTCTCGGCGATCGAGGTCCGGGTGAGCCGGGTCACGTACGCGAGTGACGCGGCGGCCAGGACGATCGCGGGCATCAGCAGCTGGCCGTAGTTCGTCGAGTCGTTGACGTTCGGTTCGAGCCAGTGCAACTGCTCGGCGAAGACCAGCTTCAGGATGAAGCCGAGGACGAAGACGGGCACCGAGATGAAGAGCAGCGTGATGACGAGGACGACGTTGTCCGTCGCGCGGCCGGCCCGCAGGCCCGCCACGACGCCGAGGGTGATGCCCAGGACGACCTCGATGGCGAAGGCCAGCGAGGCGAGGCGGAGGGTCACCGGGAAGGCGTCGCCGAGCACGTCGGTGACGGGGCGGCCACTCGCGATCTGCGTGCCGAAGTCGGCATGCAGAATCATGTCCTTCATGTAGTTGAAGTACTGCACCAGGATCGGCTGGTCCAGACCGTACTCATGTCTCAGCGACGCGATGACCTGCGGACTGCCCGCCTTGTCACCGAAGAGTCCGCGCACGGGGTCACCGGGCAGGGCATAGACCATGAGGAAGATCAGCAGGGTTGTCCCGATGAAGACCGGGATCATCTGGAGCAGTCGTCGTGCGACGTAGCGCCCCATCGTGCCTCCATGTCAATCACGGCGGCAGCCGACGGGCCCTTTCCCCGCGCACCGTTGGACGATGCGCGCGGAAAGGGCCCCCCAGCCACTGCCGTCACCCGGGGCGCGGGCGCCGCGCCCCGGGACTACGGGCTTGTGGTTACTTCTTCTTGACCTGGACGCCGGTCAGGATCGGGTCGCCGTCCTGGGCGTACTTGACGCCACTGACGCTCTCCGAGAAGCCCGCGTTGACCTTGTAGTACCAGAGCGGAATGCTCGGCATGTAGTTCGGGAGCTGCTTCTCGATCTCCTGGTACTTCTTCTCCGACTCCTCCAGCGAGCTCGCGGCGTCGGCGGCGGCGATGTCCTGGTCGATCGTCTTGTTGGAGAAGCCGCCCTGGTTGCCGTCCGACTTGGTGCCGAACAGGTCGCGGACGAAGTTGGCGTTGAACGGGTAGTCCAGCACCCAGCCGGAGCGGTACAGCGACTTGACTTCCTTGGCGTCACGCGCGTTCAGGTCGGCCTGGAAGTCGGCCTTCGAGTCGCCCGTGCACTTCACGCCGGTGGCCTTGGTGATGGAGTTGCAGACCGCCTCCACCCAGTCCTTGTGGCCGCCGTCCGCGTTGTACTGGATGGAGATGGCGTTGCCCGGAACGCCGCCGCCCGCCTTGATGAGCTCCTTGGCCTTGGCCGCGTCGTACTTGGTGACGTCACCGGCCGCGTTCGGCTGGTAGCCGAGGACGCCCTTGGCGACCCAGCCGGTGGCCGGCTCACGGGTGCCCTGGAGCACGGTCTTGGTGATGGTGTCGCGGTCGATGGCCATCGACAGGCCCTGCAGGACCTTCGGGTCGATGTCCTTCCACTGCTTGGTGTAGTAGGCGACGGCGATGGTCTGGATCGCGGAGTAGGCCTGGTCCACGGCGCGGTCGCCGAGGTCCGCCTTGTAGACCGGCAGGTCCTTGGGCGCGATCTGGCGCAGGACGTCGACGTTGCCGGACTTCAGGTCCTCGTAGGCCGTCTCCAGGTTGGTGTAGTTCTTGAAGACCACACCACCGTTCTTCGCCTTGTTCGGACCCTGGTAGTCGTCGAAGCGGGTGACCTCGATCTGCTTCTTGTGGTCCCAGCTGACGAACTTGTAGGGGCCGTTGCCGACCGGGTTCTCACCGGCCGCCTTCGGGTCCTTGTAGAAGGACTCCGGCAGCGGGGCGAAGACCTCGTAGCCGAGCTTGTAGACGAAGTACGGGATCGGCTTGCTCAGCGTGATGGTGAAGCTGTTGTCGTCGACGACCTTCAGGCCGGACAGCTCCGTGGCCTTCGGCTTGCCCTCGGCCGGGGCGACCTCGTCGTAGCCCTGGATGTCGGAGAACCAGAAGCTGTTGGTCTGCTTGTTGTCCGGGTTGGCGGCCCAGTTCCACGCCTTGACGTAGGACTCGGCGGTCACCGCGGTGCCGTCGTGGAACTTCCAGCCGGGCTTCAGCTTGACCGTGAAGGTCTTGTTGTCCTTGGAGTCGACCGACTCGGCGTTGACGTAGACGATCTTTCCGTTCTCGTCGTAATCGACGAGACCGGAGAAGAGCGACTTGATGACGATGCTGCCGTTGGACTCCATGGTGTTGGCGGGCTGCAGCGGGTTCTGCGGCTCGCCGACCTCGACCGAGAACTTACCGTTCGGATCGACCGCGGCCTTGCTGTCGCTGCCCTTGTCCCCGTCTCCACCACCGCAGGCGGTCGCGCCCAGCGCCACAACCGCGGCAATCGCGACCCACTTGGCGCTCTTCGCACCGCGCATGGGTTCCTCCTCATGAGTCCAATGGTTCACCGCATGGAGAGGCACACGACACGGCACCGTCACCGGTGCCGGAGAGAGTCGAGTGCCCCCGTGCTCGGAGGTCGGCGCCACCTGAAAGCGCATGACCCGTTGATCCGAGCTCTACGCGCCTAACTATCTGCCATGGGCGAAGACCGAACCACATCCCTAAGGTCTCGGTTCGATCACAGCTAGCGCGAACTTCTTCCAAAATCCGGACAAAGGGTTTGCTGAAAGATCCCTGCGAAACGGACTTGTTACACATCTATCGGCCCCAGGTGTCCGCATTCCGGACACTCGGGATCGGAAATCCGGTTGCGATTAAACTCCGCTTCGTGCGGGGGCTCATCCGGCGTACCCGCATACGGTGCACACCGGAGGCGCAGCGGCCAAAGACTAATGGGATTCGGTCACACCGTGCCGACTGCCGGACGGAACCGAGGGTTTTCCCTAGGTCCTGTCGTCAAACTCCCGTCGTCCGCCCGGAGGGCGGGCCCTGCGGCGTCAGGTGCGTGCTCTCGGTGTGCCGGGCGCAGGTCCTCGTACTGGACGTACTTGGGCCTGTGTCCGGTGCGGCGACTGCGTGCATGGCATCGCGGGGCTGGGGGCACCTCCCGGCCGGAGGCTGGGGGAGGGAGTTTGACGACAGGGCCTAGCGGAACATGACGACGGGGCCGGGCGCTCCTTGAGGGAGGCCCGGCCCCGTCGTGGCTCGGCGGAGCGACAGGGGACCGTGTCCGGGTCCGCGGCCTCAGCCGTGCTTGGCGCGGCTCGCGGCGCGGGCCCGCTCGCGGGCGTCCAGGTTCACCTTGCGGATCCGGACCGCCTCCGGGGTCACCTCGACGCACTCGTCGTCGCGGCAGAACTCCAGCGACTGCTCCAGCGACAGCTTGCGCGGCGGCACGATCGACTCGGCCACGTCGGCCGTCGAGGACCGCATGTTGGTGAGCTTCTTCTCCTTGGTGATGTTCACGTCCATGTCGTCGGAGCGCGAGTTCTCACCGACGATCATGCCCTCGTACACCTCGGTGCCCGGCTCGATGAACAGCACGCCGCGCTCCTGCAGGTTGGTCATCGCGAACGCGGTGACGGCGCCGGCGCGGTCGGCGACCAGCGAACCGTTGTTGCGGGTCTGGAGCGTGCCGAACCAGGGCTCGTGGCCCTCGTGGATGGAGTGGCCGATGCCCGTGCCGCGGGTCTGGGTCAGGAACTCCGTCCGGAAGCCGATCAGACCGCGGGACGGCACGACGAACTCCATGCGCACCCAGCCCGAGCCGTGGTTG
This sequence comes from Streptomyces shenzhenensis, assembly GCF_003688995.1. GTDB lineage: Bacteria > Actinomycetota > Actinomycetes > Streptomycetales > Streptomycetaceae > Streptomyces > Streptomyces shenzhenensis_A. The sequence continues at coordinate 255,761 of NZ_PENI01000001.1, forward strand.
GACATGTTGTCCATCCGGCCCTTGCGGACACCCATGAGCTGCGTGACGGCGCCCATGTGCTCCTCGGGCACGTCGATCGTCATGCGCTCGACCGGCTCGTGGACCTTGCCGTCGACGTCCTTGGTGACGACCTGGGGCTTGCCCACGGTCAGCTCGTAGCCCTCGCGGCGCATCTGCTCGACCAGGATGGCGAGCGCCAGCTCGCCGCGGCCCTGGACCTCCCAGGCGTCCGGACGCTCGGTCTCGAGGACGCGCAGGGAGACGTTGCCGATCAGCTCGCGGTCCAGCCGGTCCTTGACCTGGCGGGCCGTGACCTTGCGGTCCTTGACGGCCGACTTCGCGTCGGCGCCCTTGCCGGTGCCGCCGCGGCCGACCAGCGGGGAGGTGTTGGTGCCGATGACCATGGAGATCGCGGGCTCGTCGACCGTGATCAGCGGGAGCGCGACCGGGTTCTCCGGGTCGGCCAGGGTCTCGCCGATCATGATGTCCGGGATACCGGCGACGGCACAGATGTCACCCGGGCCCGCCTTCTCGGCGGGCTTGCGGGTGAGGGCCTCGGTCATCATCAGCTCGCTGATGCGCACATTGCCGATGGAGCCGTCGCGCTTGATCCAGGCGACCGTCTGGCCCTTGCGCAGCTCGCCCTGCTCGACCCGGAGCAGCGCGATGCGGCCGAGGAAGTTGTCGGCGTCCAGGTTGGTGACATGGGCCTGGAGCGGGGCGTCCGCGTCGTAGGTGGGCGCCGGGATGTGCTCCAGGATCGTGGAGAAGAACGGCTCCAGGCTGGTGGAGTCGGCCGGGACGGTGCCGTTGTCCGGCTTGGTGAGCGAGGCGATGCCGTCGCGGCCGCAGGCGTAGACGATCGGGAACTCGATCTGCTCCTCGTCCGCGTCCAGGTCGAGGAACAGGTCGTAGGTCTCGTTGACGACCTCGTCGATACGGGCGTCGGGCCGGTCCGTCTTGTTGATGCACAGGATGACGGGGAGCCGGGCCTGGAGCGCCTTGCGCAGCACGAAGCGGGTCTGCGGCAGCGGGCCCTCGGAGGCGTCCACGAGCAGCACGACGCCGTCGACCATCGACAGACCGCGCTCGACCTCGCCGCCGAAGTCGGCGTGGCCGGGGGTGTCGATGATGTTGATGGTGATCGGGTCCCCGCCGGCCTTGGGGTGATACTTCACCGCCGTGTTCTTGGCGAGGATCGTGATGCCCTTCTCACGCTCCAGGTCGTTCGAGTCCATGACCCGGTCGTCGACCTGCTCGAGCTGGTGGGCGGCGAAGGCGCCGGCCTGCTTGAGCATGGCGTCGACGATGGTGGTCTTGCCGTGGTCGACATGGGCGACGATGGCGACATTGCGGATGTCGTGACGCGTAGCGGTCACAGCCATAGTGCGGCGTACTCCCGGGGTGTGAGGAAGGCCCTCGCGTCGGTTCGTGTGACGCGGGCCCTGCCGGGCTTGACATGCCACGGCCTCACCCCATGTTACGTGGCGCCGCGGGCGGGGACCTCCTCAGCCCCGGGGGGTCTCAGTCACCGGACGGGCCGGGCGCCGCCTTCGCCCCCTTCTTCAGGAACCCCATGTCCTCGTAGAGGGGCGTCCGGAACCCGAAGGAACCCGCGTTGACCAGGTTCTTGCGTACGGCGGTGAGCTGCGGGCGCTGGTAGAGCGGGATGGAGCCGGCCTGGGCCCAGATTCGGGAGTCGGCCTTGCGGATCAGCGCGCGCGACTCGTCCTCGTCAAGCGTGGCGACGGCCTGGTCGAACAGCTGGTCGACCTGGTCGGTGCCGATCCGGGTGTAGTTCTGCTCGACGTTCAGCGAGCCGTCGGCGGCCGGGACCGGCTTGGCGTAGATCGGGCGGGCGTCGGTGGCGGGGAAGGCCGAGGACGGCCAGGAGTACAGGGCCAGGTCGTACTGGCCGGAGGCGATGTGGTCCCGGAAGTAGCTGTCGTCCGGGACCTTGCTGATCTCCGTGGCGATGCCGACCTTGTCCAGCATCTGCGAGATCTGGTCGGCGACGGCCCGCAGGGACTCCGAGCCGGGGCCCGAGGGGAGCACGAAGCGGAGCGTGAGGGCCTTGCCGTCCTTGGCGAGCGGCCCGGACGCGACGGCCGGCGCCGCGGTGCCCCGCGGGGCGTACGCGCCGGGCGCCCCGCCCTGCGGCGGGTGCTGGTCGGTGTGCTGTGGGCCGTCCTGCCCCTGGCGCCTGCCGCCCGCGTTGCCCTCCGACGCGCTGGGCTGCGCCGCCCGCTCCTCGGAGTCCTTCGGGTCGTCGCCGGTGGCCCGGTGCGGCGGCTTGTCGTCCTGGCCGACGATGTAGGTGCCGTCGCCGCCCGCGGACTCCTTGACCGCCGGGGCGCCGGCCGCCTTGTCCGGCTTCTTCTCCGTGATCGGGCCGCCGGGCACCCACCCGGCGTCGGCGAGCAGGGACTGCGCCTGCGCGGCGTCCTGGCTGCCCAGGGAGCCGCTGCCGTCGGTGTAGGCGGGCTGGCCGGACAGCGCGAGGTGGCTGCCGACCGGGACCGCGGGCAGGCCGAGGGGGCCGAGCACCACCTTGGCGAGCGCCTTGCGGTCGAGGGCGCGGGCGACGGCACGGCGCACCCGCTCGTCGGCGAGGGGACCCGTGGAGCCGTTGAGGGCGAGCTGGGTGTAGGCGGGCTCCAGGGACTTGCGGACCTCGACGTCGCGCAGGGCCTCCTGCTCGCGCAGATACGTCGTGATCTTCTTGCGCGTCGTCGTCCCCTCGGGCAGCTGGTCCGCGGGGAAGCCCTGCTCCAGGGCCACGTCGCGCAGCTTCTTCGCGGAGGTGCGCCCGGCGCCCAGGAGGGGAGCGCCGCCGCTGCCCTGCGCGGCGCGGTCGATCCGGTCGACGTCCGCGGGGTCGATGTCGGCGAGGTCCACGGTGCCGTTCGCCAGCGCGGTGGCCCGCTGGTCGCGGGGCACGGCCTGGAGCACCAGCTCGGACAGCTTCGCGGGCTGCCCCCACCAGCGCGGATTGCGGTTCAGGACGACGCCCTTGGCCTTCGTGTCGACCTTGTCCAGCCGGAACGGCCCGGCGGTGACCGGGAGCTTGCGGCGCGCGCCGTCGTTGAAGGCGTCGGGGGTGCCCATGACGTCCTTCGGGTACAGCGGGGAGAACAGCGACCGCCAGTCGGCGTAGGGGCGGCTGAAGGTGACCCGGACCTCCAGGTCGTCGGCGCCGCGTTCGATCTTCTCGATGCGGTCGTAGCCGGCGTTGCGGGCGGTCCAGTAGGCGGTGTCCTTGCCGGACAGGGCGCGCCACTGGGCGGCGAAGTCGGCGGCGCCGATCTCCCGGCCGTCGCTCCACACGGCCTGCTGGTCGAGCTTGTACAGGACGACCTGGCGCGGCTCGGTCTCGACGACCTTGGCGGACTCCAGGTAGTCGGGGTTGCGGACCGGCTGCCCGTTGCCGTCGAGGCGGAACATCGACGGCAGGACTGCCTGGGCGACCCGCGTGGTGCCCGCGTCGGCGTCGGCCTGGAAGACGTTCAGGGTCTCCGGCAGCCGGTCCACGGCCCAGCGCAGGGTGCCGCCGTCGGTGACCTTGTCGCGGGAGACGGCGGCGATGTCCTGTCCGGCCAGCGGACGGCTCGCCTCGTCGTCGGAGCCGCAGCCGGCGAGGACGGACACCGCGAGCGCGCCCGCGGTGAGGAAGGCGGCCGAGCGCATGATCGCGCGTGGTCCGACGCCGGCGTGGGACATCGTGCTACCTCCGGGGAGCCCGGTGACAAGGTGGGTTCTGACACGTTTGGCGGTATTTTGGTGCTCATCAGATCTACGGACCCACTGAAAAGGAAAGGGTTCGCCGGCCGGGGGCGACACGGCGGCGGGGGCTGCCAAGCCCACCCGTGCGGCGCAACACGCACCCCGGCGCACACAGAGCGCGTGCGGGCGTGCGGCGACGGGGCGCGATCCACCAATCGCTGCACATGCCTTCACATCGGCAGGTGTGACGCGCAACACTCGCAGGCGCATGAACGTTGCCGCCTTGGACCGCGAGGTCCGCGGAAGTGAGGTCACGTCATGTCCGTGCACGACGACCTGACGTCAGTCCAGCGTTGCCTCGACGACCTGTCCCGGTCCGTCGGCCGCCTGGAGCAGCAGCTCGGGAGCGGCGGACTGGAGATGCGCCGCGTCCGTGCGGACGCCGATCACCTGCGCGAGAGCGTGTCGCTGCTGCGGGAGGCGGCCCCCGGGCTCGCCGAGCCGCGCCGCCCCGATCTCGTCACCATCTCCGACGCACCGTACGACGTCAGCCTGTGGACGGACTCGGACGACGAGGGTCTCGGCGCCCGCGACCGCCACGCCCCCTAGGCACTACCGCCCCCTCCCCCGGAAAAAACCGCAGGCCCCGCCACCCGAACCCGACCGGAGTCATCCATTGGCCACTGGTACGGAACCCCATAGCACCGGCGGCGGCGTACGCACCCGTACGCGCGCCGCGATCGCCGCGCCGCATCTGCGGACGGACCGCTGGTGGCTGGCCCCGGCCGGCACCGCGGCCGGCCTGTTCGCCTTCGTCGTGTACTCGACCTGGCGGGCCTTCGCCAACGCCGACTACTACGCGGCGCCCTACGTCTCGCCCTTCTACTCACCCTGTCTGGCGGAGAACTGCAGGACGATGCGCGCCGGCCCGAACGCCGACCTGTTCGGCAGCTGGTGGGCGATCTCTCCCGCGATCATCATCCTGATCTTCCCGCTCGGCTTCCGCCTGACCTGCTACTACTACCGCAAGGCCTACTACCGCAGCTTCTGGGCGTCCCCGCCGGCCTGCGCGGTCGCGGAGCCGCACACGAAGTACAGCGGCGAGACCCGCTTCCCGCTGATCCTGCAGAACCTCCACCGGTACTTCTTCTACGCCGCGCTCCTGGTCGCCGCGGTCCTCACCTACGACACCGTGCTGTCCTTCCGCGACGCCCACTACCGGTGGGGCCACATGGGTCTCGGCACCCTCGTGTTCCTCGCCAACATCGTGCTGATCTGGGCGTACACCCTGTCCTGCCACTCCTGCCGGCACATCGTCGGCGGCAAGCTCAGGCACTTCTCCAAACACCCCGTGCGCTACCGGGCATGGCAGTTCGTCGGCCGGCTCAACGCCCGTCACATGCAGCTGGCCTGGGCGTCGCTGGTGAGTGTGGCGCTCGCCGACTTCTACGTGTACCTGCTCGCGTCCGGTGTCTTCGACGATCCGCGCTTCTTCTAGATTGGGGTAGGGCCTACTGATGTCCGTGGTCGACCGACAGGAGTGGGACGTCGTCGTGGTCGGCGCCGGCGGTGCCGGGCTGCGCGCCGCGATCGAGGCGCGGGAGCGCGGCGCCCGTACGGCGGTGATCTGCAAATCGCTGTTCGGCAAGGCGCACACGGTGATGGCCGAGGGCGGCATCGCCGCGGCGATGGCCAACGTCAACGAGCACGACACCTGGCAGGTGCACTTCCGCGACACGATGCGCGGCGGCAAGTTCCTCAACCAGTGGCGGATGGCCGAGCTGCACGCGCAGGAGGCCCCGGACCGGGTGTGGGAGCTGGAGACCTGGGGCGCGCTGTTCGACCGCACGAAGGACGGGAAGATCTCGCAGCGCAACTTCGGCGGCCATGAGTACCCGCGGCTCGCGCATGTCGGCGACCGCACCGGCCTGGAGCTGATCCGCACCCTCCAGCAGAAGATCGTCGCCCTCCAGCAGGAGGACTACCGCGCGACCGGCGACTACGAGTCCCGGCTGAAGGTCTTCCAGGAGTGCACGGTCACCAGGATCCTCAAGGACGGCGAGCGAAGCGAGATGGGGGTCCCCCCGGCCGGAGGCCGGGGGAGAGTGTCCGGTGTCTTCGCCTACGAGCGCGAGACCGGCCGCTTCTTCGTCCTGAAGGCGCCCGCCGTGGTGATCGCCACCGGCGGCATCGGCAAGTCCTTCAAGGTCACGTCGAACTCGTGGGAGTACACCGGCGACGGGCACGCGCTCGCGCTGCTCGCCGGGGCGCCCCTGCTGAACATGGAGTTCGTGCAGTTCCACCCGACGGGCATGGTCTGGCCGCCGTCCGTGAAGGGCATCCTCGTCACCGAGTCGGTGCGCGGCGACGGCGGCGTGCTGCGCAACTCCGACGGCAAGCGGTTCATGTTCGACTACATCCCCGACGTCTTCAAGGAGAAGTACGCCGAGTCCGAGGAGGAGGGCGACCGCTGGTACGACGACCCGGACCGCAACCGGCGTCCGCCCGAGCTGCTCCCCCGCGACGAGGTCGCCCGCGCCATCAACGCCGAGGTCAAGGCGGGCCGGGGCTCCCCGCACGGCGGGGTGTTCCTGGACGTGTCGACCCGGATGCCCGCCGAGGTGATCCGGCGCCGGCTGCCGTCCATGTACCACCAGTTCAAGGAGCTGGCCGACGTCGACATCACCGCGGAGCCCATGGAGGTCGGGCCGACCTGCCACTACGTGATGGGCGGCATCGCGGTCGACTCCGACACGGCGGCGGCGCGCGGCGTGCCCGGTCTGTACGCGGCCGGTGAGGTGGCCGGCGGCATGCACGGCTCCAACCGGCTCGGCGGCAACTCGCTCTCCGACCTGCTGGTCTTCGGGCGCCGGGCCGGGCTGCACGCGGCCGAGCACGCGGCGGCGTCGGCGGACGACCGCCCGCGGGTGTCCGACGAACAGGTCGACGCGGCGGCGGCGGAGGCCCTGGGGCCGTTCTCGGCGGGCGGCGGCGAGACGGCGGGTGACCGCGAGGCGGCGGGCGGCGGGCAGGGGGTGGGCGGCCCGCCGGAGAATCCGTACACCCTGCACCAGGAACTGCAGCAGACGATGAACGACCTGGTCGGCATCATCCGCCGCGAGCAGGAGATGGAGCAGGCGCTGAAGAAGCTGGCCGAGCTGCGGGGGCGGGCGCGGCGGGCCGGCGTCGAGGGGCACCGGCAGTTCAACCCGGGCTGGCACCTCGCCCTCGACCTGCGGAACATGCTGCTGGTCAGCGAGTGCGTGGCCCGTGCGGCGCTGGAGCGCACGGAGTCGCGCGGCGGGCACACCCGCGAGGACCATCCGACGATGGACCGGGCGTGGCGCAACGTCAATCTGCTGTGCGCGCTCGCCAGGCCCGCCGACGAGCTCGCGGAGGCGGACCCGGCGCGCGGCCGGATCGCCCTCACCCGCGAGACCACCGAACCCATCCGCCCCGACCTGCTCGCCCTCTTCGAGAAGGAGGAGCTGGTCAAGTACCTCGCCGAAGAGGAGCTGTACGAGTGAGCAGCTACGAGGCCCGCTTCCAGGTGTGGCGGGGCGATGCCGAGGGCGGTGGCCTGGAGGACTTCCGGGTCGAGGTCAACGACGGCGAAGTGGTCCTGGACATCGTCCACCGCCTCCAGGCCACCCAGGCGCCCGATCTGGCGGTGCGCTGGAACTGCAAGGCGGGCAAGTGCGGTTCGTGCTCCGCCGAGATCAACGGGCGGCCCCGCCTGTTGTGCATGACCCGCATGTCGGTCTTCGGCCGCGACGAGACGATCACCATCACGCCGCTGCGCGCCTTCCCGGTGATCCGCGATCTGGTGACCGACGTCGGCTTCAACTACCAGAAGGCCAGGGAGGTCCCGGCGTTCGTGCCGCCCGCGGGCCTCGGTCCGGGCGAGTACCGGATGATGCAGGAGGACGTGGACCGGCCACAGGAGTTCCGCAAGTGCATCGAGTGCTTCCTGTGCCAGGACACCTGCCATGTCGTGCGCGACCACGAGGAGAACAAGAAGGCGTTCGCGGGGCCGCGCTTCCTGATGCGCGTCGCCGAGCTGGACATGCACCCGCTGGACGCCGCCGCCGAGACCGGCCTGGACCGCCGGGCCACGGCCCAGGACGAGCACGGCCTCGGCTACTGCAACATCACCAAGTGCTGCACCGAGGTGTGCCCCGAGGACATCAAGATCACCGACAACGCGCTGATCCCGATGAAGGAGCGGGCCGTGGACCGCAAGTACGACCCGCTGGTGTGGCTCGGCTCGAAGATCAGGCGGCGGACCGGCGCGAACTGAGCGCTCCGCGGGCAGGGCCGCGCCGCGCCGTCGGCCGGCTGCGGCGACATCGTGGCCGGTCGCACAGTTCCCCGCGCCCCTGCGGGCGCTGGAGGCCACCACCCGCTGTCCGTGGTCCCCCGCGTGTATCCGCCCAGGTCGCGGAGGCGGGCACCCGCCCATACGCTCCGAAATGTGACGTCATCCTTGATCCGGGGCCGGCCCAGGCGTAGCGCGTCGCACATACGTGTGCAGGTGGCGCACACCGTGCTGGGCGGCGTCATCTCGGTCGCGTGGCTGGTGCTGCCGGGGATGACGTTCGGCGGCGGGGATCCGGTTCCCGAGGCACGCGCCGGACGCGTGGCCGACGCCGCCGTGCCCGGGCGGACCGGGACGTCTCCGGACGATCTCGTCCTGCCGCTGGTGGCCGTGGGCGCGGCGGGGGTACTGGCGGGGTACGCGTACCTGCGGCACACCCGGCGGGCCAGGACCCGTACGACACCCGGGACGGGGTCCCCGCGCCCGCCCGCGCCGACGCCCGCCGAGTCCGACCGGCAGGCCCGCACCGCCCTGGTCGCGGCCGACGACGCCGTACGCACCAGCCGGGAGGAACTGGCCTGGGCCGAGGCACGGTTCGGGACGCCGGCCGTCGAGCCGTTCGCGCGGGCCCTACGGGCGGCCGAGACCGAACTGTCGGCCGCGTTCGCGATACGACGGCGCTACGAGGAGGGACTGCCCGGGGCCGCCGACGCCCGGCGGCAGGCGCTCGTCGGGGTGATCGGGCGCTGCGCGGAGGCCGGCCGGCGGCTGGACACGGAGGCGGCGGCCTTCGACCGGCTGCGGGCGCCGGTGCGCGACCTGGGCGGGGCGCTGGACATCGCGGAGAGGCGGTCCCGGGAGCTGGCGGGGCGGACAGCGGGCGCCGAGGCGACCGCGGCCGGACTGGGCGAGCGCTACGGACCGACGGCCGCCGAGCCCGTCCGGGGCCATGCCGAACAGGCCGAGGACCGGCTGCTGTTCGCCACCGCCGCACTCGACCAGGCCCGCCGGGCGGCCGATTCCGACGACGCCGAACAGGCGGTCCGCCGGCTGCGGGCGGCCGAGGGCGCCGTCGCCCAGGCGGACGTCTTCGTGACCGGCGTCGAGCGGCTGGCCCGGGAGCTGGCCGAGGCCGCGGCGCTGGTGCCGGCGGCGCTCACCGGGGCGGAGGCGGAACTGGCCCGGGCCCGCGCCGGGCTGCCGCGGGCACCGGCCGTCGAACCCGGGCCGGCGGGACGGCGTGACACCGCCGCGGCACCGGGCGGCCGGCCGGAGGCACCGCCCCGGGGCCGGACAGCCGCGAACCGGGTCCCGGCCGGCGAGTTCCGGGCCCGGCTGGCGCACGCCGACACCGTGCTGGCGGCCGTACGGGGAGAGCTGACCGGCGGTCCGTACGACCCCCTGGACGCGCTGCGGCGGATCGCGCGGGCCGTCGAGCCGGTCGGCGCGGGGCGCTCCGGCGCCGTACCGCTCGCCGGCTTCCTCGCCGCCCGCAGTACGACCGCCGCCGCCGAGGACTTCGTGACCACGCACCGGGCGGCGGTGGGCGCCGAGGCCCGCACGCTGCTGGCCGAGGCGGTACGGCTGCTCGCCCAGGGCGGGACCCGGACCGCGGACGAACTCGCCCGCACGGCCAGGCAGTTCGCCGAACGGGACGTGCGCACCCACGGCACCCCGTACACCGGCGAGGCCGGGTACGCGGCCGGCCTGGCCGGTGCCGTCCTCGGCGGCGTGCTGCTCGGCACGGCCCCCGACGGCGGCCCTCCGGCGAGCTTCGGCGGTCCACGCACCCGGGGCCGCCGCGGGCCCGCGCCGCCGGGCTAAGCAGGTCCGGTGAAGTCCGCTGCGGTTCGGCAGCGCCCTGAAGGGGCGCGGGGAACTGCGCGACCAGCCACGATGGTGCCGCCAGACGACCGACGGCACATCGCGGCATTTCCAGCGGAGCGCTTAGCAGCGGTCAGAACAGGCTGAGCAGGGCCTCCGCCGGGTCCGCCAGGGCGTTCTCGCCGTCGGGGAGCGGGAGTTCGAACCAGACCGTCTTGCCGCGGGGCGTCCGCCGGGAACCCCAGGCCGCGCTGAGCAGACCGACGAGTTGCAGCCCCCGGCCGCCCTCGTCGGTGTCCCGGGCCCGCCGGCGGCGCGGCTGGACCAGGCCGGAGTCCCAGACCTCGCAGACCAGGGTGCGGTCCAGCAGCAGACGGAGCCTGATCTCCCCCTCGCCGTACCGCAGCGCGTTCGTCACCAGCTCGCTGACCAGCAGCTCGGTGGTGTCGACCAGCGGTTCCAGGTCCCAGCCGAGGAGTTGCCCGCGCGCGTACTCACGGGCCCGGCCCACGCTGCGCGGCTCACGCGGCAGCGTCCAGTCGCCGACGGACTCGGCGGGCAGCCCCTGCACCCGTGCCATCAGCAGCGCGATGTCGTCCTCGCCGTGATGCGTGTCAAGGGTGTTGAGGACGTGGTCGCAGACGTCCTCCAGCGCGCTGGTCGGATCCGTCAGCGCGCCCACGAACGCCTGGAGGCCCTCGTCGAGCGGATGGTCGCGGGACTCGACGAGGCCGTCCGTGTAGAGGGCCAGCAGGGCGCCCTCGGGCAGTTCGACCTCCACCTCCTCGAACGGCTCGCCGCCCACGCCGAGCGGCATGCCCGGCGGCACGTCCAGCATCAGCGCCGCCTCGCCCGGCTCCACCAGTACGGGCGGCAGATGACCCGCGTTGGCGAACGTGCAGCGCCTGGTCACCGAGTCGTACACCGCGTACACGCACGTCGCCAGGTAGACCTCGGACAGGTCCGCGTCCCGGGGCTGACGGGCGGTGCGGGTGGCCTGCTGGATGCCGCCCGGCGTGCCGAGGCCCCGGGCGATCTCGTCCAACGCGGACAGCACCTCGGCCGGTTCCAGGTCGAGCAGCGCCAAGGTGCGTACGGCGGTGCGCAGTTCGCCCATGGCCACGGCGGCGCGCAGCCCGCGGCCCATCACGTCGCCGACCACCAGTGCCGTGCGGTGGCCGGGGAGTTCGATGACGTCGAACCAGTCGCCACCGACCTCCGTGGCCGCGTTGCCGGGCAGATAGCGGCAGGCGATGTCCAGGCCGGACGCCTCCGGGTCGCCCGGCGGCAGCAGGGACCGTTGCAGGATCAGCGCGCGTTCGTGCTCACGCCGGTACAGGCGGGCGTTGTCGATGGAGACCGCGGCGCGCGCGGCCAGCTCCACGGCGAGGTCCCGGTCGCGGTCGCCGAACGGCTCGCTGCCCTTCGTACGGGCGAACTGCGCGAGGCCGACGACCGTGTCGTGGGCCACCATCGGCACGGCCAGCGTGGACTGGACGAGGCCGCCCTCCTCGGCGGGGACGGTCTGCGGGCGTGCGGTGCGCAGGGCGTCCGCGCACGGCGAGTTGAAGGAGTAGTGGTGGACCGCGCCGACCGCGACCGGCGAGCCGCCGCCGACGATCGGCGCGCCGGAGACCGCGCTGGCGAAGGCGACGCGGCGCAGTTCGGCGCTGCCGTCGGCGAGGCCCGGCGGGGTCTCGTCACCGGCCAGCAGCCCCTGGTAGAGGTCGACGGATGCGAGATCGCAGAAGCCGGGGACGACCACGTCGAGGAGCTCGCGGGCCGTGGTCTCCAGGTCGAGGGAGTTCCCTATCCGGGCGCCCGCCTCATTGAGCAGGGCGAGATTCCGTCGTGCGGCGGCGGCCTCCCGGGCCGCCTCCCGGCGGGCGGTGATGTCCGTGCCGAGCCAGGCGATGCCGAGCGGACGACCGCTGCCGCTCTGCACGCGGTAGAGGTTCACGGACCAGTGCCGGCGCTCGTCGGAGCCCGGTACGAAGCCCGTGACGTGCATGTCCGTGATGGAGTCGCCGGTCTTCAGGACCCGGCGCAGGATCGCCGTGATCCGCTCCGCCTCGCCCCGTTGCAGATAGTCGTGGACCCCCCGGCCGCGGTGGTCCTTGGGCCTGCCGCCGAAGATCGAGGCGATCCGCGAGTTGACGCGGCGCACCCGCAGATCGGCGTCGATCAGGATGAACCCGAACGGAGTTTGACCGAAAATCGCCTGCGAGGCGGCGAGGTCCGTCTCGATGCTGCGCAGGGTGCGGACGTCGACCACGATGCAGACGGCGGCCCGTTCGCCCTCGGCGGTCCGGGTCGGCATGACGTACACCTCGGCGAGGCCCTCCTCGCCGCGCCCGTTCGCCAGCTCGCCGGGCACCCGGAAGGGCACCACTCCGGTCCACTCCCGGCCGTCGAGGACCTCGGCCATCTTGCGCTGGCCGCGCTCGCGCTGGTCGGGGTCGACGAACGCCTCGATGGGGTCCATGCCCACGGCGCGCTCGGCGGGGATCCCGAAGAGCTGCTCGGCCCGCAGGCTCCACTGGTCGACGAGCCCGCCGGGGCCGATCGAGAAGGACGCGACCTTGATGTAGTCGTAGATGGAGCCGGGCGGGCTGCTCTGCCACATGGCGTCGCCGGGCGCCGTGGCAGCCGCCACGCCCCGACCCCGCGCGCCGTCCGACGGGTCCTCGGACCCCGTGGCCTTCGCTGGTATCTCGCTCACGCGAACCGTCCCCTCCAGATCACCGCGCCCGGCACCGGTCACCGGGGGCGGCTGCCCGCAGTATCCAGCACTACGGGGCCGCACGACACGGTGTTCACGATCACAGCCTGGTCCAGGCGCTGTTCGGACCGGGCTGCGGCAACACTTCCAGTCTTCTAACCAGGGAGCACGCCGTCGAATCACGTCCTCCGGCAGCCGTCGTCGGACGGCCACCGGGAGGGGCCGGCACGGCGGGCTGTGTACACCGGTTCCTCCCGTCTTCCGCACCCCACCACACCCTCTCCCACCCGCGAACGCCCCGCTTCCCGCACACCGACACGCACGTTCCGGCCGTTCGGGCCGGCACCGCCAGTTCGCACTTCCGCACCCCACCGCCCACCCCACCACCCCCTCCTACCCACGCGGACACCCCGCCCTCGACGCACTGCCACGCGCCGTCCCGCACGCGAACGCCCCGCTTCCCGCACACCCGCGCCCCCACTCCCCACGCACCCGCGCCCTACCGCCCTCGCACCGCCGTCACGCGCCGCCAGGCCTCGTCGGGCCGGCCGTTCGGGCCGGCACCGCCAGTTCACACTTCCGCACCCCTCCGCCCACCCCACCACCCCCTCCTACCCACGCGGACACCCCGCCCTCGACGCACCGACGCCCCACTCCCCTCGCACCGCCGTCACGCGCCGGCAGGCGTCGGTGGGCCTGCTGTTCACGTCGGCACCGCCAGTTCGAACCAGACCGTCTTGCCGCTGTCGGCGGGCCGGGTGCCCCAGCGGCGCGAGGAGTTGGCGACCAGTTGGAGACCGCGGCCGCTCTCCTCGTCGGGCCGGGCGACGCGCTCGCGCGGCGGGTCGGGAAGCGAGTCGGAGACCTCCACGCGCAGAGTGGTGCCGAGGTCCGCGGAGCGGACCAGGCGGACCCCGATGGGGCCGGTCGCATGCCGCAGAGCGTTGGTCACCAGCTCGCTCACCAGGAGCGCCGAGAGGTCGGCGAGGCTGTCGAGCCCCCAGTCCCGCAGCTGGTCGCGGACCGCGCCACGGGCGGTGCGCACGGCGCCGGGGTGCGCCGGAAACGTCCACTCGGCGCAGTCGCCTTCGGTGTCGATCACGCCGATCACTTCCCAGGCCAGCGAACCCACCCCATGTCCGGTTTCGTGGGGTTAATAGGCACATACCCGATATCCAGGACCCGGTACCGCCCGGAAAGGCGCACAGTGGCACGAACGGCGTACGGGAGGCTCAGCCGGCTTCCGGAGCCGGCCGGCCCACCACCTCGCGCACCGCGGGGACATCCTGGTCGAGCCAGTCCACCTGCCAGATCTCGCCGGGGGCGAGCAGGCGCAGCGCGTCATGGTCCTGGAGGGGTTCGGGGGCGGCGGAGCCGGGGCGCAGCCGGACGGTCCACACCTGGAGCACGTACGGGGACTTCAGGGGCCACTCCCCCGGGATGCGCGCGACGACCTCGGCGTCGACGCCGAGTTCCTCGCGCAGTTCGCGCACCAGGGCGTCCTCGGGACGCTCGCCGGGTTCGACCTTGCCGCCGGGCAGTTCCCAGCGTCCGGCCAGTTCGGGGGGTGCGCTGCGGCGCGCGGCGAGCAGCCGGCCGTCGTCGAGCAGGGCGGCTCCCACCACCACGATCCGTTCCGTCATGCGCCGGAGCCTACGGGAGCGCGCTCCGGGTCAGGCGCGGGTGCCGTCCCCGATCGGGCCGATGCGCTCGACCCAGTAGAGCTGTTTGTGCCCTCGGTCGTCGAGACTGTCGGCGATCTTCTGGGCCTCGGCGCGGGTCGCGTACCTGCCCACGCGGTAGCGATTGCCGTTGTCGTCCTGCCGTATGACGAGCCAGGGGAGAGAGACCGCGCCATCGCTCATCGCGCCCCTCCGCTGTCCGTCGCCCCGCCCTCTGATAAGGAAATCGCAATCCGCATATGCCCGAGCGTACGCCTAACCTTCACTCAGCGAATACGGCTTTTCACAAAGAGGTACGCAACCAGCCAGAACACCGGGGGCGCACGATGACACGTGCGCCCTCCGTGCGTACCGGTGCCCGGGGTCGGGGCGTGCCGAGGACAGCGCGGGCCACCTGCGAGGACGGCCGGTTTCCAACGGCCCGCCGGCACAGGCGGATCCGGGCGTGGTGACGACGAACACCCGGGGGGTGTGCGCTACTTCACCGGCAGGTGGTACGAGACCCGGTAGCGGTCCGCTGGGATCACCACGTCGGCCGTCTCGACCGGACGGCCCGAGGCGTAGAACGTGCGCTGGACGACGATGACGACATGTCCGGGGACGCCGCCCAGTACGTGCAGTTCCTCGGCGAGGCCGGGACGGGCGCCGACCTCCTCGGTGACGTTGTCGACGATGACGTCGATCGCGCGCATGCGCTCGACGACGCCCATGCCGCCGAGCGGGCCCTCCTCGGGGAGCATCACCGGCGTGCGCCCGGTGACGGCGAGGGGTTCCCAGGAGGTGGAGAGCATCATCGGCTCCCCGGCGTCCCGGAACAGGTACTTGGTGCACATCACGCGGTCGCCGGCCCGGACGCCGAGCCGCTCGGCGATGACACCGCTCGCCTCGGCCTGCTCGCTCCTGGACTCCCAGGTGCCGCGGGCCGTGACGTCGGCCTGCTCCTGCCGGAACGGCGTGGCGCCGCCGTCCGGCCGGAAACCGGAGCGGGCCAGACGCCTGGGCACCGGCCGCTCGCGCACATACGTCCCCGAGCCGGAACGCCCCTCGACCAGACCCTCGGCCATCAGCACCTTGCGCGCCTCCAGCGCGACGGTGTCCGACACGCCGTACTCCTGGCGGATCCTGGCCTGTGACGGGAGCCGGGTATGGGGTGGCAGTGAACCTTCGACGATCTTCTTGCGGAGATCACCCGCGACACGCAGGTACGCCGGTTGCTCACCGAAAGTCACTGGCCGCTCCCATCAGGTTGTACAGACAGCAACAGCCTGGCAACCCTGGGTTGAGACGTGCAAGCAGAGGCCAGAGAATCACTCGATGTGATTACTTACGGCCCCGGAAGGCCGTGCCCAGGCATTTTTTCTCCCCGGTCCCGACACGATCACACCTCCATGCCGCCGCCGCCCGCACCGGCACCGCCGTCCGCCTCCGACGGCGGGGTCGCGGCCAGCCCCAGAGCCTTGCGCGCCGTGACCGACCGGCTCGGGTCGAGAAGGTCGTAACCGTTCTCGTAGTGCGGGTAGAAGGTGTCCACGTCGCCGGACCCGGCCGCCTTCGACCACTCCGCCCTGGCCTTGTCCAGATCGTCCGCGAGGGCCGCCACCGGCCCGCTCGCGCCCTTCGGCCAGTCGTGCCCGCGCAGCATCCCGGTCTGCTCGCTCAGCGCCGTGGCGACGCGCCGCGCCCACGCCCGGTGGCCCGGCAGGTCGTCCTCGACGTACTCCGCGTCGGGCGCGGTGTCGAGCGCCGCGTTCAGGACGTGCGCGGCCTTCAGATAGGCGAGCTGGTCGGCGTCGAGGACGGTCTCGTCGTTGCGCAGCGAGCCGGTCAGCGGCTCGCCCTCGTTCGTGTTGCCGAACAGGCACGTCACCGCGCGGTCGCCGACCGCCCAGCTCTCCGGGGTGGGCACGAGGTAGTACACGTCGACGTCGTCGGGCACGGCCCAGGCGTCCATCGCGTAGCCGTCCTGGAGCCCGTAGCAGCGGTCGCCTGCGGTCTCGTCCAGCGCGTCCTGGCCCGGGTAGGAGCCGTCCGGCAGATCGAAGGAGGCGAACACCTCGGCGTCGTGCTCCCCGGCGCAGCCGACCTCGTCGAGGTCGTAGGTCTCGCCCTGCAGCGAGCCGCCCGGCGCGTTGAAGCACTCGCCCTTGGACAGCGTGAAGACCGCGTTGTCGCGCGCCCCCTCCTTGAACCCCTCCCAGAACGCGCCCGCCCCGCCCGTGGCGAGCATCAGCGCCCACAGCGCGAGCCCGGTCCCGGACAGCACGGAGCCGGCGATCGCCAGCCCCCTGCCGCGCTCCCCACGCCGTCTGACCTGCCGGAGCGCGACCAGCCCCAGCACCAGGCCCACGCCCGGCAGACAGCACAGGATGCCGAGGACGAGCGAGGAGATGGCGAGCCCGTTGACGGGCGCCGGCCGGGCGTAGGGGCTGTAGCCCTGCCCCCACGCCGGGTACGACGGCTGCCCGTACGGATCCTGCGGATACGGACCCTGTGGATACGGGCCCGGCGGATACGGACTCTGCTGGTACGGATCCTGCGGATACAGTCCCGGCGCATACGGACCCGGCTGCTGCGGATACGGGCCGGGCTGCGGGGAGTGCCCTTCGGGCTGATGGGGGCCGGGGGGCGGGGGTATGGACACCGGTACCGTGCTCCTGGGTTCGGACGGCGGCAGCGCTGAACTGACGTACGACTTCGCGCATGGTAAGCGCGTTACGGGTGGGGGTGGAATGCGGGTCACGCGTGCGACGGTTCCCGCGGTGCACGGTCCGGCTCATGGACCCCCGCCTCGCTTCGAGGACGAGTGGGAGAACGACGAGTGAGCGACCTGACGCCCGAGACGGTCCGCGCGGTCAACGCGCTGACGGCGAGCTGGGCCGGGGCCTCGGACGGGGGCACCGTGCTCTCGGCCGCCGGGGTCTGGCCCCTGCTGGCCTTCCTCGCGGACGGGGCGGCGGGCCCGGCCCGCTCCGAACTGGCCCAGGCCCTCGGCGTGCCCGCCGGGCAAGCGGCCGGTGCGGCACGGGAGGTGCTGGCCGCGCTGGACGGCATGCCCGGCCTGGGCGCCGCCCTCGGCCTGTGGACCGGCCGCACGCCGGACCTACGGGACGAGTGGCGGGCCGGGCTGCCCGCGGACACCCACGGGACGCTCGACGACGACCCGGTGGCCGCGCAACGGACGCTCGACGCCTGGGCGACGAAGCGGAGCGAGGGGCTGATCGAGCGCATGCCGGTCACGCTGACGCGGGACGCCGCCATGGTGCTCGCCACCGCCCTCACCCTGCGCACGGACTGGCGGCGCCCGTTCACGGAGCAGCCGTGCCGCCCGGCGGCCGGCCCCTGGCGGGGGCAGACCCTGCTCGGACTCCACCGCAGGGGCGTGCGGCCCGACCGGATCGGCGTGGTCAGCGCCCCCGAAGGTCGGGTGACCGCGCTGAAGGTCCCCGGGAACGACGGCATCGACGTCCATCTGCTGCTCGGTGAGGAGCGGATGACGTCCGGTCAGGTGCTGCGGGCCGGCACCGGGGCCCTGGAACGCGCGCTGCCGGTGGTCGGGGGCGGCCAACTCCCCTACGGGCACGTGGGACCGGGCCTGAGCGTCGAACGGCAGCCGGCCGTCACCCCCGAGCCGGTCACCCTCGACGTCACCACCGTCGCCTTCGACGTGACGGCCGACCACGATCTGCTGGCCCTGCACCGGTTGTTCGGACTCACCACCGCCCGGGACACCGGCCGGGGCCACTTCCCCGGCATCAGCGGATCCCCGCTCGCCGTCGGTGCGGCCGCGCAGTCCGCGGTCGCCCGGTTCGGCGCGCTCGGCTTCCGGTCCGCGGCGGTGACCGCGGTCCTGCCCGCGCCGGGCGGCATACCGCAGTACCGCCACGAGACCACCGTCGTCCGCGCCGTCTTCGACCGCCCCTTCGGCTTCCTGGCCGTCCACCGGCCGACCCGCCTGGCCCTGGTGGCGGGATGGGTGACGGGGGCAGTGGCGTACGACACGGGGACCTGACGGGCGGGACGGTCCGTCCGGTGCGCGACGGGGCGGGCTGACGGGGAGCGTGCCCGGCGGCCGTGAAAGGCGCAGCCGGCCGTGGTGGACACCGGCCGGCTGCGCCCCCGTTCAGGCGATCCCGCTCAGGACTGGCTGATCATCCAGCGCTGCGCGCTCAGCTGCGTATCGCCGCACTTCGCCACCTGGAGCCTGGCGTCGTCTCCGGCGACCCTGCCGCCGGTCACCTCGATGCACAGGTTGCTCGCGACATTGCGGATCCAGTAGCCCTCCGGCCGCGGATCCAGCCACCAGAGCTGGTTGTCGGCGTTCGTACCGTCGCAGGAGAACTCGCTGATCACCGTCTCGGGTGACACGCTGCCGTTGTAGGGCAGGTCCAGGCACAGCCCGTCCTGACGGTTCTTGACGACGAACAGGCTCGCTCCCCCGGGCCCGCCGTCCGCGTCCGTCACCTGCAGGTCCCAGAGCTGGTTGTCCGTGTCGGTCGGCCGGCAGATGTACTGGTTCACCGGGCCGTCGTTCTGGCCCTTCCCGAAGTTGGGGAGGTCGGCGCACTTGCCGGTCGCGACGTTCTTCAGCAGCACATTGGTCCGGTGGGAGACGGCGTTGGCCAGTTGCCGGGCGGTGGGCGCGGCGGCCTTCTTCGCCTTCGCCTTCGCCGTCACTGTGGGCTTCGCGACGGGCGTCTCCTTGACGACGACCTGGGGTGCGGCCTTCACCTCGACGGCCGACGCCTTCGGCGAGGGGGACTTGGACGGGCTCGGCGAGGCCGAGGGCGACGGGGACTCGGCCGTGTAGTCGGCGGCCGGCTTGTCGTCGGACAGGCCGGGGTCGAGCGTCGTGCCGCCGACGGGCGCCGTGTTGACGACACGTTCGTCGTCGCCGCGCAGGCCGAGCACCAGGAAGGGTACGGAGATGAGGACGGCTCCCGCGATGGCGGCCGCGGCGAGCATGGGCCCGCGGGGCCGTCCCGGCGATTCCCCGGCCGTGCCGGGGTCACCGGGGCCGCCGTCGTGCCCGGCGAAGAGGACACCGGCCGCGGCCTCGGGTCCCGGTCCGTCGCCCGCGGCCTGCTGCTGTTGCCGCTCCGGTTGCTGCGCGGGGCCGGCGGGTGCCGGTTCCGCGGCGGCGGCCCCGGAGCGCCGTCCGAAGAGCCGCCTGGGGGCGGGCGTGGCGGATTCCGGTATCGGTACCGGGGCGGTCGGGTCGGGGGTGTGCGGTCCGAGGTCGGCGCCGGGGTCCTCGCCCGGCGGGGGCACGGGAACCGCACGGCGGACGGCGACGGGGGACGTCGTCTCGCCGGCCGGCGGTTCGTGCTGACGTGGCATGGACACTGCTCCTTGTCGATGAGTGGGGGGCTGGGCTGCGCTCTCGTCAGTGGTCGCCCGGGTCGCCGACGGGTCCGGCGCACCGGTCGGGCCAGTCGCCCGCGCCGGGTGCCGTACGGTCCGTCAGGGCATGCTCCAGGCGCGTGAGCGCGGTGTCGTCGGCATCCTCCGGGACGGGGGACACCGCCTGGGTGTCGGGCAGTTGGCGCAGCAGCACCAGGGGGGCCGCGCCGTCGGTCCGTACGTCGAGCACCTTGAAGGCGGTGCCCGGCGCGAACACGACCTCGTCGCCGCCGTCCAGCAGTTGCCGGACCCGGCGACCGGTGATCGACCAGATCGCGAAGCCCGCGCCCGCGATCCGGTCCTTCCCGGCCGGGTCGAGCGGCAGTCCGCTCAACGGCGCGGGATCCCGTAGCACATCACCGGGCCGCAGCTCGCCGAGGCCAGTCGCGCCGCCCGGGCCGCGCAGCACGGCCCCGCGGTGCGACGGCAGCCGCCCGAGCCCGGAGACCAGGCACCCGGCGTACGGCACCAGGCGCTGTTCCCCGGCGCGCAGCGAACGCGTCAACTCCGCGTGATCGAGGGGGCCTTCGCCGTCGCGGAGGTACATCCGCAGGGCGATCAGATCGATCCGGGCCGCTTCCATCTCCTCGCCCCGCAGCGCGGGCATGCCGGCCAGCGCCCGGTTCACCGCCGCGCTGTGCCGCTCCCACACCGGCTCCGCGAGCTTGCGGAAGGAGTTCCGCTCCGGAGTGGTGCTGCGGTGCCGCGGCGGCACCGGTACGGCGGGCAGCGGCCGGCCGGCGCCGGCCGGGGGCCGGGGCGCGGGAGCGGGGGCCGGGGCGACGCCGCCGTCGTCGGGCTTCCGCGGGGCTTCTGTCCGGGGCGCCTCCGTCCGCGGGACCTCGGTACGGGGTGCCTCGGACGGAGGCGCCCCGGTACGGAGTACTTCGGTCGCCGTCGGCGGGGACGGCGGCCGGGGCACCGCGCCGCCGGCGGTCGGCACGGGGCGCGCGGGGGCGACGGGCGGGGCGGGTGCGCCGGTGGCGACCGGCTCGGGGCGGGGCGTCCGCGGCGCGGGGAGCGGCCGGGACGCCAGCCCGGCGACCACGGACTCCGAGGTCACCGCCTCGGGGGACGGCTCGGCGACCGGTCTCGCGACGGGATTCACGACGGGTTCCACGACCGATGCCACCACCGGCTCGGACACCGACTCGGTGAGCGGACCGGCGGCCGGCTCGGACGCCGGCTGCGGGGTGGGCCCGCCGGATGACAACGTTCGCTCCACGGACCCGCCGTCCGGACCGCCCGCGGACACGGTGGCCGGGCGACCGGGGGCCGCCGGGCCCGGCCCGGTTCGGCCGGTCGCGGTGACGGGCACCCGGCTCGGCTTCGGCGGCTCGGGGAGACCGTCCGGGACGGGCACCGACGTGGCAACTGCCGCCGCGACACCCGGAACCGATCCGCCGTCACCGGCCGCCGCGGTCTCTCCGGCGCCACCGGCCGCCGTCGCCGGCAGCGGTACCGGCCGCGAACCGACGCCCTGGACGGGGCCGTTCACAGGGCCGGTCACGGGGCTGCTCACCGCGCCGCCCGTCCGCGCGGCGGCCCCCTCGCGCCGTACCGGACGCGCGGTCCGTGACGCCGGCGCGAAGCGGATGACGCGCAGGGCGTGCTCGGCCGTCAGGATGCGCAGGGCGCGACCGCCGTCGGGCGCGAGGGCGTGCACGTCGAGCGTGGTGCGGGCGCGCAGATCGGGGGCGAGGCGGCCGAGGAAGCGGGACAGGACGGGCCAGAGGGAGGCGTCGAGACGGTCGCCGACGCGGCCGACCTCGATGACCGGACCCTCGATGCTCACCTGCCGGGTGTTCCGCGGCGGTGGGGTGCCGTCGCGGGGGCCCACCCACAGCCCGGCCCTGGTGATCACGGCCTGCCAGTCGTCGGAGAGACGGATCGTGCCGTCCTCCGCGCCCCCGAGGTCCGGCACGGGCGAGGTCCAGCGCAGCAGCCGGGGCGCGGGGGCGGGCGGCGGGCCGGGAGCCGGGCCCGCGTCCGGGTCAGGCGCCGGCTCCGGTGCCGGCTCCTCCGGAGGCAGGCACATCACCGCGTCCACGAAGGGCAGCCAGCGCGCCTCCCCGTCCGGCCCGATCAGCACGGACCGTACCCGGTACGTGCCCAGCGGGCCGTCGGCGGCGAAGAGCGGGAGACCGGTGGCGACTTCGACCTCGGCGTTCAGCAGGGCGGCCACCGACTGGCCGAGCGGCAGCAGGTCACGTCGCCCGCCGGGAACGAGCCGGACACCGGGGCGTACGGCGGCCGGGAGCGCGCCGAGGAGTTCGGCGACGTCGGTGGCGACGACGTCCTCGCCCCACGGCACGCCGACGATCACGGCGGGGCGTCTGGGGTCCACGGGTATGGCGTGGAACAGGTCGCCGGGCCGGGGCGCGGTGGCCTCGGCCGGACGGATCAGCAGACCGGCGGGGATCTGGTCCACCACGCAGCCGTCCGCCGTCCGGACCGGCGTGCGGCGCACCGCGGCCTGCCAGTCGGGCGCGGGGGCGCGCGGCCCGAGCACCTCGGGCTCCTGTCCGGGCGCGAACCGCCACCAGCCGGCGTCGCCGGGGGGTACGAACACCGAGCCGCCGGGCACCACGAGCACCGGGCCGTCGGGGGCCTCGATCGTCAGGTCCCAGGACTCGGCGATCCGGCGGGCCAGGGCGGGCCGGGCCGGGCGGTCGTGTCCGGCGCCGGACATCACCAGGCGTACCGATCGGGTGCCGGTGTCCCGCAGGGAGTCGAGGGACTCGCTGAGCCGAGGCCAGAGGGCCGCTGCCGCCTCGCCGTCGGCGATGGCGACGATCGTGACGGTGCCGTCGTCCGCCGTGCGCAGGGCGCGGGCGAGGTCGGCGACGTCGGCCGGGAGCAGGGTGTCGTCGGTGGGCAGGCGGAGCAGCAGCAGGCCGTCATGGTCCTCGACCAGGACCCGCGGCCCTGCCCCGGGTCCCGGATCCTGCCCAGGTCCGGTGGCGGCGGACCGCTCGCGCTCGGCGCGGGAGGCCGCGGCGGCACGGCGCCGGGCCAGACGGCCGTTCCAGCGGCTCATCCGATGTCCTCCCGCGGCGTACTCACGTCACCCACCCGTACGCCTCTCCCCCACACACCTGACGTTCGTTCCAGTTGCACCGGCCACACGCCCGTTCCACGTACTCACGAAGCCCTCGACTCACTCAACTAACTTTGAACCAACACTGGTTGCCAGCGACTCTCGAACCAGGTGAACGTCGGACGACATAGGATCATCAGCTCCGTGTCGGCCGGTGCGGGACGTCGTCGGCTTCGGCCCCGGTCCCGCGTGCGATCGTCTCCGCCAGGGGTCCGAGTTCCAGGACCGCGCCCGCGGGGCTGGACGGGTTGACGTACAGCCGGTGTCCGGGCGGCAGTTGGGGCAGCAGGTCGTGCGTGGTCCGGCGCGCGAAGGCGAAGCCGCCGACGAGGCCGAGGTGGACGGTGGAACTGAAGACGGGGACCACGGGGGTGCCGTCCGCCGCGGTGGCGGTCACCGGCGATCCGTCGGGCAGCGTGAGCACGGCGAGTTCGGCCGCGGCCAGGGCGTCGGCCACGTCCTCGGGCGGTCCGTAGCCGGTGACGGCCAGCTGGAGGGCGGCGTCGACGGCGTCCGTGGGCTCCGGCCAGCCGAGGGCCTCCGGAGAGGGCCGGTAGACGTCGTTGTCCTCCCACTCCTCGATCTCCCCGCCCGGTCCGGAACGCCACCGGCCGGCCACGGCGAAGTCGGGCGGTACGCCCTCACCGTGCCAGCCCGGATCGACCGCGCTGATCCAGTGGTCCGGGGCGAGCCGGGCGGCCTCGACGACCTCCTCGGGCGGCTCGGGCGGGGCGTCCCGGAAGGCCGGGCCGGTGCCGGCGTCGGCACGGGTGTCGGTACTGGTGTCGGTGCCGGTGCCAGCGTCAGGTGACGCGGGCGACGCGGTCGTGGGCTGAGGTGGCATGAGGTCGTCCAGGTGGTGGGAGGGTGGCGGGGGGATCACGGTAGGGCCGCCGATGGCTCGCCGGCCGGGGCGGGGTCGAAGTGCCGTACGCCACCGCCAGGTCCGACGATCGTGATACGGATGCCCAGCTCGGCCGCGGCCAGGGTGGCGGCGATCTCGGTGACGGTGGCACCGGCGTCGCCCCACGTGCGCAGCAGCCGGTACCGCTGGGCGAGCGAGAGGCTGACCTCCCCGGGCGGCAGCCCTCCGGAGAGAGTGGCGTAGGCGAGCAGATCCCCGGTCAGTTCTACGCCGAGAGCGCCCAGTTCGTCCATGGTCAGCATGGGGCGCCCACCGGCCCAGTCGCCCGCGCCGAGGCGCGGGACGCGCTGCTCCGCGTCGGGTTCGGCGAGCCGGGACTCGACCCAGCGGTGCAGCGCGTCGGCGGGGTCCGGCCCCGAGAGCAGCGCGCCGAGGCCCGGCCCGTGCAGCCGGCTGGGCGCCCCGGTCCGCAGCGCGTCGGCCAGGGCTCCCGGCAACCAGTCGCCGTCACCGCCCGGCTGACGCAGCGTCAGCTCGGTGGCGTCCGGGTCCGGGGTCGACGGCTGCGGCGCCTGCCGGGCCTCGGCGGCGGGGCTCGGCAGGGGCGCGGAGGCGCGGGCGGTCGTCGAGGTGCCGCCGGACGTGAGGACCGGGGCCGCGGCCGGGCGCTTGAGCGGCCGCGGGCGGATGACGGACCAGTCCCCGTTCCTGCTGTACTCCGTGGTGGTCATCACGAGGTCTGTCACGCCCGTCGACGGGTTTTCCCGGAGATCCATCCGGCGCCGGGTCGCGACCACCGTGCGGCTGACGGCGTCCCGGCTCGCGAGAACCTTGCCGAGTCTCCTCGTGTCCGGACCGAGACCCACCGGGACGATGCGCGCCTCGCTGGGGGGCGTCGCCCTCAAGTCCGGGTCGTGGCGGATCAGTTCGGCGATCTCCTCGTACGGCACGGACCGGGCGGTTCCATCGGGCCACGGAATGGCGACCGTGTCCGGTTCGGTACCCGGAGTCAGGACCATGACGTACGGGGTGCCGCGATCGGCTCCCCCGGCCCACGGAGTGGGATAGTCCGGCTGCGTGCTGCCACCGGTCGGATCGACGACGGCATACCGACCGGTGTCGATCCGGCCGGTGTGCGGGTGCGGCGACCAGTTCCGTCCCACGGCACGGTCGCCCGTGGCGAAGATGCGGGTGCTGTCGTCCAACGCGCCGTGCCGTTGCAGGTCGTAGGCGGCGAGCGCGGTCGCGCTGTGGACATCACGGCCCACCGCCGCCGCCCCGGCCGCCGTCCACAGCAATGCCTCCCGATGCGCCGGATCACGCGGGTCCGCTCCCGCCGGCAGATGCAGCACCTGCCGGGTGAGGGCATCCGCGTCCGGGTGGTCGTCCACCGCCTCGACGGCCCGGACGGTGGCCCACAGCAGCTGCCGGCGATCAGCCTCGGTGACCGTCCGGTCGGGCGGGATGTCCAGCACCTGCCGGGCTCGCGCATCGAGGCCGCCGGTGGCCAGCAGCTCCCGTGCCCGGTCGACGGCCGGCAGGGAGACCAATTCCGACAGGGCTGCCGTGCCGTCGGCGTCCAGCGCGGCGCGCGCCGCCTGAAGCGTGGCACGCACCTCGGCCGGCTCCGGCGGCGTGGGCCGGGGGGTACCGGCCACGGGCCGCTGTCCGGTGTGCGCCCAGGTGACCCGCTCCAGCAATTCGAGGGTGAACCCGCTGTCACCCGCGTGGTCCGGGTCCCGCCGCCGCATGATCTCCAGGGCACCGAGTCCGCTCAGCGCCGTCCGGTAGGCATGGTGATCGTCCTCCACCTGGACGCCGAAGGTCTGCCGCAGTGCGCGTACCAGCCGCAGGGCGGTGTCCCGCCGCTCCTGCGCGTCGATCCGCAGGTCGCCGAGGCCGGCGGTCTCGGCGAGGGCGTCCAGACCGTCCTGGTCGGGCTCCGGCCGCACTTCCGTCCAGTCGGCCAGGGACCCCAGGGCGGACGTGTACACCCCCTGCCTGGCCACCCGGCCGTCGTTCCAGAAGACGTGCGTGCGGTTGGGCGAGAAGACGGTGCGCCGGGTCTCGTTGGCGATCTCCTGGGCGACGGACGGGGCCGCGAGACGGTCGGCGGCGAAGGGGGTGGGGATGTCGAAGCCGACCCGCTCCCCGCTGGCGAGAGCGTCACCCCAGCACGCCATGAGCACGATCGGGACGTCCGGGGCGAGCCTGCGCAGGCTCCGTGTTCGGCGGAGATAACGGCCGGTCTCCCGGCCCCGTGTCCTGCGCGGTCCGGAGTCGGTACCGGTCAGCTGACTGGTGCCCGGCTCTCCGTGCACCCAGACGTACCAGGGCCTGCGCCCCCGCCACGGCACCGGACGGGGAGCGCCGACCGGCCTCTCGGTGACCGGGTCGATGGCATACCACTCGCTGGACGACACCAGGTCCGCGATGCTTTCCTCGCGCAGCCACTGGTCGCCGTTGCCCATCAGGGCCCGGCCGGCCGGACGCCCGTCGAGGGGCATGGTGACGCTCTTGATCTCGTCGGCGTGGACCGTGGTGCCGTCCGTCAGGTGCAGCTCCGCCGACACCTCCGGCCGACCGGTGTCGGCCCAGTCGTCCGGCTCGCTCACGACCCAGGTGCCCAGCGGCAGCTTGGCGTCCCGGTCGTCCAGCACGTTGATGCGACGGCGGGGGCGCTGCGGATCCTTGCCCAGCACGACCGTCCCGGTGTGCGCCCACACCGGCCGCCCGGCACGGAACGCGGCCCGGCGGGGCAGCTCCAGGCCCATGTCGGCGGCCTTCGGCGAGACCAGGACCACCGGAACTGCGGGGTCGGTGCGTGTCAGGACGGGATCCAGGGCGAGGAACTCGGCGAACACCTCCTGGGAGGTCCGCCACCGTCTGCCGTCGGGCAGCGCCAGCTCGACCTCCGTGTGGTCCCCGCCCGCGGTGGCGACCAGGTACGGGTCCGGTGTGCCGTTCGCCGCCCAGGGCCCGGGGTACGGCGTGCTGGTGAATTTCTTGAGCGACACCACGTGAAACGTGGTGGTGTCGGCTTCCTGACCGGCTTGGTCCGTCCAGTGGCGGCCCCGGGGAGTGCCGTCCGGCGCGGTGAGCAGGGTGCCGTCGGCGAACAGGCCCTGTCCGCTCAGGTGGAAGGCGGTCAGGGCGGCCGCGCCGGTGGCCCGTCCGGCGGCCATCGCGTCGGCCACCAGGTCGTACAGGGGGCGCAGCGAGTCGGGTACGGCGTCGGTGCCGAGGGAACTCCCGGGTGCCGCCGAGGGGTTGCTCGGCCGTGCGGCACGCGGCGCGGCCGGGTCGGAGTCGGGGCGCGGCAGCACCTGTTCCGCGACCTCGTCGAGGCTCAGTGAGGAGGGCGTCGGATCGAAGAACGCGAGCCGCGGGTAGAGCTGCCGCAGCCTGTCGAGCACGGGGGACAGCGGCGACCGCTCGACGTCGATGACCGCCCGGCGCCGCGCGACAGGCCCGTCCGCCGTGGGGGTCGTACCACTCACCGGGACCGTACGGCCCCCGCTGCGCACGGCGATCGAGAAGTCGTCGACCCCGACCGCCCTGCCCCGGCGCGCCCGGACCGCGGCCGACTCCGCACCCGACGCGGCCAGTTCGCGGCCGATCGCGGCACGCAGCGCGTCGGCCACTGCCTGCGCCCGGCGCAGGCCGGTGCGCTCCGCCTGCCGGACGGCGCTGGAACCGATCGTGAACCGGGGGCCGTTGCCGTAACCGGTGACGGTGATCGCGGGGACGCGCAGTCCGGCGCTCAGGTCGCGCAGGCCGTCGGCCACGATCTGCCGGGCCTGTCGATCGATCAGCCGCAGCGCTTCCTCGTCCAGATCCGTCCCCTCGGTGAAGTCGACGTACGGCCGGGGCGGCGCCGGGATCGGCACGGCGGCGGTCACCGAGAGCATGGCGGCCGGGTGCGGGGAGCCCGGCTCCGCACCGGCGGACGTGACACCGGGCCCGGGCGACGACGGGGTGAGGGCGACCGGGGCGGACACGAACGACGCCACGGGCACGGGCGCCGGAACGGGACCGGCAGCAGCGCCGGGCCGCGTCCCCTCGCCGCCCGGCACCACCGGCTCGCGGGACGCACTGCCGGGCCCCCGGGCGGAATCGGGGGCAAGCCCCAAGCCGGGGTTCGGGGTCGGGGCCGGAGCTGAGGGCGTGTCTGAGGCCGGAGCCGTGTCCGAGGCCGGAACCGGGGGCATGTCCGAGGCCGGGGCCGCGTCCGAAGCCGGGGCCGGGGCCGGGGACACGTCCGGAGCCGGAACCGGGGGCATGTCCGAAGCCGGGGCCGCGTCCGAAGCCCGGGCCGCGTCCGAAGCCGGGGCCGGAGCCAGGGCCGGGGCCCCGTCCGGCGCCGAG
This sequence comes from Streptomyces shenzhenensis, assembly GCF_003688995.1. GTDB lineage: Bacteria > Actinomycetota > Actinomycetes > Streptomycetales > Streptomycetaceae > Streptomyces > Streptomyces shenzhenensis_A. Next base: position 283,763 of record NZ_PENI01000001.1, read on the forward strand.
GCCGGAGCCGGAACCGGGGGCATGTCCGAGGCCCAGGCCGCGTCCGGAGCCAAGGCCGAGGCCCTGTCCGGAGCTGTGTCCGAGACCGGGGGCGTGTCCGAGGCCGGAGCCGCGTCCGGAGCCGGAACCGGGGGCATGTCCGAGGCCCGGGCCGCGTCCGAAGCCCGGGCCGCGCCCGAAGCCGGGGCTGGAGCCGGGGTCGAGGCCGGGGCCGGAGCCGGGGACGGGGGCATGTCCGAGGCCGCGTCCGAGGCCGGAGCCGGGGCCGCGTCCGAAGCCGAAGCCGAGGGCGGCGGCGGGGGCATGTCCGGGGCCGGAGCCAAGGCCGAGGCCGTGTCCGGAGCTGTGTCCGAGACCGGGGGCGTGTCCGAGGCCGGAGCCGGGGGCGGCGGCGGGGGCGTGTCCGAGGCCGGAGCCGTGTCCGGAGCCGTGTCCGGTTCCCTTCGGGAAGGCCCGTCCCGGTCCGGGGCGGGCGACTCCCCGTCCTCGTCGAACTCCTCGTCCAGATCCGTGTCGGACACCCGGTCGTCCCAGTCCGACCAACGGTCCGAATCCGTGTCCGTATCCGTGTCCCTGTCCGGGTCCCTGCGGGGAGGCTCCTTCAGGTCCGTGTCGGACACCCCGTCACCCCAGTCCGGCCGCCGGTCCGGATCCGGGTCCGGTGTGCGGGCGGTGGGGGCGTTGAGCGGGGTGAACCCGGGTGCCGGAGCCGCTGCGGTGGTGACGATCGGCTGCTGGCCCGGCGGCGAGAACCGGGCGAGCTGCTGCGCCTGCAACGCGTCGCCGGGCCGGGTGGCGGCCCAGTCGGTGGGGGAGGTTCCGCCCACCGAGAACGGCCCGGTGTTTCCGGTCCGGCCCAGGCCCGCCATCCCCGATGACGTCCAGACCGGCCGGGACGTGGCCCAGGAGACCGCGTGCCGCAGCGGGAGCGGAGCGCCGGCCTTGGGCACCGCGGCACCGGCCGATACGCCGGACAGCACGATGTCGGTGGTCAACAGCTCACGGCCGGCGAGTTCGGGATCGCGGGCGATGAGCTCGGCGACCTCCGCGTCCGGCACGGCGAGCGGGCCACCGGGCAGGTTGAGCCAGGTCCGGCCGGAGCCGGCGCCGCCCACCGAGACGATGTACGCGGGACCCTTGCCCTGGGCGACCCAGGGCGACGGATTCTCGCCCACCCGGCGCAGCCCGCCGCCCGGCCCCGGCGCCACGGTGCCGAGGACGGACCCGTCCACCTGCGCGCCCCCCGGCAGCGGTTGCGCCCAGTTACGGCCGGACGGCCGGCCGGCGGCGTCGCGCATCCCGGTCTGCGGGGCGAAGGCGCCCAGCTCCTCGAGGTGGAACGCGGCCAGCTCGACGGGGTTGGCCGGATCCCGTCCGGCGGCGATCGCCCTGGCGGCCAGCCAGCCCAGGTCGACGCGTTTCGAGGCGTCGGGCGCGGGCAGGTGCAGCGCCCTGGCGGCGATGCCGCCCACGTCGGCCACCCCGGCGAGCCACTCCAAGGATCTGACCTGGGCCCAGAAGAAGCGTGATATCTCCCTCTCGCCGACGGTGGCCGACGGGTCAAGGCGCAGCACCTTGGCAGCCGCCGCCGAGAGGTCCTTGAAGGACCGTGTCTGCTGGGCGATCCCGGTGAGGTGCGGCACCTGGACGAAATCGGTCAGTGCGGTGCCCCGGGGCGCGGCCGCCGCCCGCGCGAGCAGCCCGCGGTAGGCGGCGGCGTCCAGCGCGCCCGGGCCGCCGCCGTGGTCCCGCCGGTCGGCGAAGGCCACCCGCTGGAACAGGTCCATGGTGAAGGGACCCAGCCCGGCCAGCTTGGGATCCTGGTGCCGCATCGACTCCAGCGCGCCGATGCCCCGGAGCAGGTCGTCGTAGGAGGGGTCGCTGTCGATGCCCCGGCCAAGGCCCAGCCGCAGCGCTCGCACCAGCCGCAGGGTCCGGTCGAGGGTCTCCCTCGGCACCGGTCCCGCGTCGGTGTGCAGGCCCGCGGTGCGGGCGCGGTCGGCCAGTTCCGCGTCCAGCGGCTCGGGCCAGAACTCCAGGATCCGGCCGTACCGCCCTTGCGCGTCGGTGTACACCCCTTGCCAGATGCTCGGGTTCGGGCCGGGCGTCTCCTGGTGACCGGTGGGGCGGTCCACGGCCCGTACCCGTTTCCGCGTGCCGTTCGCCACGATCTGGGCCACCGGAAGGTCCGCGAGCGGATCGGCGGTCGGCGGCAGGGACACGGCCACGTTCCCGGCCAGGTTCGCGTTCCCGCCGTCGGCGCTGCTGCCGGCCCAGCACGCCTCCAGGTGGATCCAGTCCTGGTCACGGAGCCTGCGCACGCTCGGCCGCCGCTTGAGCCAGCCGGTGAGACCCTCGCCGGACGCCCGGTGGGTACCGCCGTCCTCCTGCGGTACGGAGAGACTGTCCGGCGCGCCGTGCAGGATGAGGTGGTACACCCGCTCACCGGGACGCGCGCCGATGCTCAGCGGGATGGCCGAGGTGCTGGCGAAGGAACCGGGATGCACGTGCCGGTAGGACGTGATCCGGTGGAGGTTGCGATACAGGTGCTCCCGCTTCCCGGCCAGTTCGGCCGGGCGGAACAACGCGCGGCCGAGCTGCGGGTTGCCGTCCGCGTCGGCGACGAGGGTGTAACTGACCATCCGGCGCTCCCACTCGGGGACGTCCTCGCGGTCCTCCGTCACCACTTCGCCGGGGCTGCTGCGGATCCAGTCACCGCGGGGCACGCCCGTCTTGCGTTCCAGGGTGAGCGTGGCGGGCGTACCGTCGTCCTTCGTGTTCAGGGCGGGCGTGCCACTGGTGGACCACACCTCGCGGCCGAGCCGGTCGGCGAGTGCACGCGGCAGTACCAGCTCCCCGGCTCCGCCGCGCGGGACGACGAGCACCACGGGTACGTCCTTGGGCAGCCCCGCCAGCGCCGGGTCCATGGCCAGCAGTTCGATGAACACGTCCTGCCCCACCGTGACCTCGGTGCCATCGCGCAGTTCCACGGTGAACACCTCGGAGTTTCCGCCCGCCAGGACGACGAACGGCCGTGGCCGTCCCGGCGCCGGCCGCCAGGGTGCCGGGCGCAGGTCGGTCTCCTCGAACGTCCCGTCGTCGTGTTCGACGAGCACCGCCGTGCTGTCCAGGTTCAGGTCCAGGCGCTCGCCCGGCTGGTCCATCCAGTTGCGTCCGTACGGGGTGCCGTCGGACCCGGTGAGCGCGGTCGCCGGGGACGAGGAGCCCCGGAGGGTGAGTCCGAAGGCGGTCAGTGTCGCCAGGCTGTGCGCCTGTGCCACGGCCGGGTCGAGGGCGATCCGGAAGAGGTCCCCGTGGTGCTCGTGGGTCACCGGCGTTCCCGGGTCGAGGCGCAGCACCTCGCGGGCCACGGCGTCCAGGTCGAGGTGCCCCTCGCTCAGCGAGGAGTCCTTCGCGGACTGCCGCAGCCGGTCCAACCGCCCGACGGTGTCGTGCAGTTGCGGGTACAGCCGGTTGCGGGTGATACCGCCACCGAAGATCCGGACGAGTGCCTCGTGGTACCGGGCGTCGGGGGCGGGTGACTCGGGCTCGGGAGTGTCCAGGTCCATGTCCGCCGAGCCCAGGGAAGCAGCGGGGGAACCCGGAGCGGGGGGCGCGGAGGTCAGGGTCCGGGAGCCGCCGGAGGTGCCGTTGGACGGGGTGACCGGGGCCGTGGCCGGCAGCCGCCGGGGGCGGCGGAAGGCCCAGTTCCTGTCGCTGTAGGGCGGCGGCACGGCCAGTTCGAGGGACGTCGTGTCCGTGGTGGCGTCGTGACGCAGTTCCAGCGGACGCAGTGTCGCGATCACGGCGCGGTCGAGGGAGTCCCGGCTCGTGAAGAAGTCGACGAGCTTCCGGGTGCCCGGTCCGAGGCCCACGGGGACGACGCGCACCTCGCTGACAGACCTCATGTTCCGCATCACCGGGTCATGGACGACCAGTTCGGCGATCTCCGCATGAGGAACGGACCGAGTCGTCCCGTCGGGCCATGGCATGGCGACCGTGTCCGGTTCGGCACCCGGGCTGAGGACCACGAAGTACGGGTCGCCACGGTCAGGTCCCTCGGCCCACGGCGTCGGCTGCTCCGCCGACGCACGACCCCCACTCGGATCCACCACGGTGTACCGCTCGGTCTCCAACCGGCCGGTGACCGCACGCGGTGACCAGTTCCGCCCCACGGCACGATCACCCGTCGACGAGACAAGGCTGCCGTCGTCCAACGCACCATGCCGCTGCAGGTCGAAAGCAGCGAGCGCGACCGGGCTGTGGACGTCGCGGCCGATCGCCGCCGCCTCGGCCGCCGTCCACAACAACGCGTCCCGGTGCGCCGGATCGCGGGGGTCCTGCCCCGCCGGCAGGTGCAGCACCTGCCGGGTGAGGGCATCCGCGTCGGGATGGTTGTCCACCGCCTCGACAGCCTTCACCACAGCCCACAACAGCGCCCGGCGATCAGCCGGCGTGACACTCTCGCCCGCCGGTACACCCAGCATCCGGCGGGCCCGCCCGTCCAGACCGCCCGCGGTCATCAGCACTTCCCGCGCCCGGTCCATGGCAGGCAACGAGACGAACCCCGACAACCCCGTCTGACCGTCGGCGTCCAGAGCGGCACGCGCCGCCCGGAGCGTGGCCCGCACATCAGCCGGACGCAGGGACGGGGGCACCGGGGTTCCGGCCACGGGCCGCTGTCCGGTGTGCGCCCACGTCGCCCGCTCCAGCAGATCGAGCGTGAACACACCCCCGCCCGCGTAGTCCAGATCCTGCCGCCGCATGACCTCCAGAGCGCCCAGCCCGCCCAGCAGTTCCCGGTAGGCGTTCTGGTCGTCCTCCACCGACACCCCGAAGACCTGACGCACCGCGCGCACCAGTCGCAGCGCGGCATCCCGCTGCTCTTGCGCACCGGTCGCGGGATCGTCCAGACCCGCCATCCGCGCGACGGCGTCCAGACCGGCCCCGTCCGGCTCCGGCCGCACCTCCCGCCAATCGGCCAGGGTCCCCAGGGAGGATGTGTACACCCCGTGTCTGTATCTCCCGCCGCGGGTCTGCGACACGTGCGTCCGGTTCGGGGCGAAGACGGTGCGCCGGTTGTCGTTGGCGATGTCCTGGGCGACGGACGTGACCGCGAGGGGATCGATGACGAAGGGGGTGGGTCGGTCGTTGTCGGGCCGTTCCGGGCTCGCGAGGCTGTCCGCCCAGCACGAGACGAGCACGATCGGCACGTCCGGGGCGAGTCTGCGCAGGCTGGGCCGGTGGCGGAGATAACGGCCGGTCGAGGGGCCCGGCATGGTTCTGGACCGGGTGTCGGTATCGACCACCTGGGTTCGCCCGGGGTTTCCGTGCACCCACAGGAAGTAAGGCTTGCGCCCCTTCCACGGCACCGGACGGGGGCCACCGACCGGCTCGGTGGTGATGGGGTCGATGGCGTACCACTCCGTCGACGACATCACGGCGGAGACGTGCGGTTCACGCGCCCACCGGTCACGGGTGTCCATCAGCATCCGGCCGGACGAACGGCCGTCGAGGGGCAGGGTGACGCTCTGGATCTCGTCGGCGTGGACTGTGGTTCCGTCCGTCAGGGGCAGCTCCGCCGACACGTCCGACCGGTCGTCCTGGGCCCAGTCGTCCGGTTCGCTCGCGATCCAGGTGCCCAACGGGTGTTGGATCACACGTTCGTCGTACACGTCGATACGGCGGCGGGAGGTCTGCGGATCCTTGCTCAGCCGCACGCGACCGCTGTGGGCCCAGACCGTCCGCCGGGTACGGAACGAGGCCCGGCGGGGCAGGTCCAGGCCCATGTCAGCGGCCCTCGGCGAGACCAGCACCACCGGAACGTCGCGATCCTGGCCCGCCAGGACCGGATCCATGGTGAGGAGTTCGGCGAACACCTCCGGGGAGGTCCGCCACCGCCTGCCGTCGGGCAGCCGCAGCTTGACTGTCTCGTGGTCGCCATGGGCGGCGACCACGTACGGGGCGCGCGCGCCGGCCCTCGCCCAAGGTCCGGGGCTGGGCATGCTGTTGGGCCCGGTCAACGGCACCACGTGATACGTGGCGGTGTCGACCTCCTTACCTGCCTCGTACGTCCAGTCGCGGCCCCGAGGTGTGCCGTTCTCGGTGAGCAGGGTGTCGTCCTCGAACAAGCCCTGCCTGCTCAGGTGGAAGGCGGCCAGGGCTGTCGGACTGGAGTCCCGCCCGGCGGCCATCGCGTCCGTCACCAGGTCGTACAGGTCACGCAGCTTGTCCGGCCCGCTGCGGGCGGCCGTGCCGGCGGGGGAGCTCAGCGCGAGGTCCGCGACCTCGTCGAGACTCAGTGACGACAGCTTGAGCTCGAAGAATTCGAGCCGCGGGTAGAGCTGTTGCAGTCTGTCGAGCACAGGGGACAGCGGGGACCGCTCGACGTCGATGACCGCCCGGCGCCGCGCGACCGGCCCGTCCACCGCATCGGTCGTACCGCTCGCCTGGACCGTACGCCCCCCGCTGCGCACGGCGACCGGGAAGTCGTCGACCCCGACCGCCCTGCCCCGGCGCGCCGCCACCGCCGCCGACTCCGCACCCGACGCGGCCAGTTCGCGGCGGATCGCGGCACGCAGCGCGTCGGCCACTGCCTGCGCCCGGCGCTGGCCGGTGCGCTCCGCCTGCCGGACGGCGCTGGAACCGATGGTGTACCGGGGGCCGTTGCCGTAGCCGGTGACGGTGATCTCGGGGACGCTCAGCCCGGCGCTCAGTTCGCGCAGCCCTTGGGACACGATCTCCTTGGCCAGTTCACCGATCTGCTGGAGCCGGTCCGCGTCGAGGCTCTTGTCGCCCTCGGTGAAGTCGATGTGCGGCCGGGGCCGCGTCTGGACCGGCACGGCTGCGGCCACCGAGAGCGCGGCGGCCGGGTGCGGGGAACGCGTCTCGCCGGATGTCCGCACGTCGGTGGCCGGTGTGGAACTCAGCAGGGCGGGGGACGTGACGTCGGGGGCGGGTGAGGCCGAGGACGTGAGCACGGGTGCCGGGGCGGGAGCGGGCGGCGTGGGCGCGGGTGGCGTCGGAACGGTCCGCGGGACATCGGCCGCGTCGGAGGTGTCGCCCGGTTCCGCGGGCCGCAGGCCCAGTTCGCCGCGGAGCCGGTCGGCGAGCTCGGCCGCCGCGGTCCGCGTTCCGCCCGCCACCAGCAGGTCCGCCACCTGCCGTACGGCGTCCCGGAACTGGTCCCCGGCATACCGGGGATCGGCGAGCACGGACTGCCGGTCCGCCCGCGTGAGCAGGCCGAGGGCCCGGTACCAGTTCCGCCGGATCTCCCCCCGGCCGGCTTCCGGGTCGGCGTCGAGCGCGGTGTCCGCGAAGTTCTCGTACGTCGCGTTCCAGATCCGCAGGGTCGCCCGCGCGGCGACGGCGTGGATCTCTCGCGGCCAGCGACCGCTGCCGAGCATCAGGTGCCGGACCTGGTCGACCGGGTCGTCGGCGTCGTAGATGCCGTCGGGGTCGGGGATGCCGAGTCCCGAGCGGTCGGCCGGAAGGTCGCCGTCCGTCAGCCGCTGGGCGATCCACCGGCGGTGGGTCTCGTCGAGATCGGCGACCGGGACGTCGAGTTCGGCCGGGTCCAGCCCCAGGCCCCGGTCCGGTGCGGTGTCCCCGGGGTCGGGGAAGGAGCGCTTGTCGCCTTCGGTACGGCCCGGCGCGACGGGCGGCTCGTGCGTCCCCGTCGGCTTCGTCGTCTCCGGCGTCTCCGTCGGCCTCGTCACCACCGCCGTCGACTCCGTCTCCGTCACCACCCGCAGGGGCGGGGGCGGAAGCGGAGTCATCGGCGCGGGGGGTGCGGGGGGCGCTTGCACGGGGCCGAGGGGGCGCGGCAGGGCGGCCAGATAGGAGTCCCCACGGCGGTACACGGTCACCTCGCGGAGCGGTCCGGTGCCACGCGGCTCGGCGCCGGCGAACCGCTGCGCGGAGCCGTTCTCCCCGACCACCGTCAGGTTCACGCCGAGCGTGCGCGCGGTCAGGAACGCGGCCAGGTCGGCCGTGCCGCCGTCCCACCGGCGGGCCCGCTGCACATGGAGCTGGACCAGGCTCCGCCGCTGGAAGGGGGTGAGCCCGTCGCGTACGGCGTCGGTCAGGCGTCCCCCGTCGGCCTGGACGGCGGCGCGCAGGGCCGCGTCGCGCGAGAAGCCGCGGCCGACCCTGATGTCCAGCTCCCGGGTGTGGAACACCGCGTCCGGGTCGAGGGCCGGGTCGTCGGGCATGTGCCGGCTCCGGGCCACCCGGGCGGCCAGCTCGGCGAGGGGGACGCGCCGGCCACCGAGGCCACGGGCGACGGCGGCGAAGAAGCCGTTGCCGTCCACGTCCGGCGGGTGCAGGTCGTAGACCCGGGTACGGCCGTCGGGTTCGGTGGCGGTCAGGACGCGGTGGTCGGTGGCGGCGTCGAAACGTACGCCGGTCTCCGCCGGGTCCGGCTGCCAGGGCGGCCGTGCGTGGGCCGGGCGGGCCCCCCGGTCGGCGCCGTCGCCCCCGGTCTCACCCTTCTTGCCGTCGTCCTTCTTCCCGTCGTCCTTCTTGGTGTCACTCTTCTTGGGTTCCGGCGGCTTGCTCTCGCCGTCGGCCGGCGGCGGGGTGAAGGTGACCTCGGCCGGCTCGGGAGTGGCGCCGAGGCGCCCGCGGCCGTCCTCGGTGGCGTTGAGCTGGTGCCAGCGGGTCAGCCGGTCGGCGCCCTCGCGTACCCGGGCGTACTCGTCGGCCAGTGCCTCGGCGGTGGTGCGCGCGTGCTGCAACCGGCCGGTGAACGCGTCCAGTTGGTCCTGGGCGTCGTCCCGGATCCGCCGGGCGGCGGTCACCTCGTCCGCCGCCGCCCGCCGCAGGTCCCTCAGCCGTTCCTCGGCCCGTACCAGCTGCTCGTCCTGCAGTTCCGCCCAGCCGTCGTGGGCGGGTTCCGCGGACCGCGTCTCGTCCTGGACGCGCCGCAGTACCTCGCGCGCCTGGACGATCTGCGGCAGCGTCTCGGGATCGCGGGCGGTGAGCACGGCCAGGTCCCGCTCCGCCTGCTCCAGCGCCGACTCCAGCCGCGCTCCCTCGCCGCGGCGCAGGTCCCAGTACTTCTTGTCGGCGGCCGTCCACCCCTTGTCCGCCTTGGTGACCGCGTCCCACGCCTTGGCCACCTTCGGCGGGAAGCGGGTGTCGTCGATGAGGCCGAGGTCACGGGCGATGTCCTCCCGCACCCAGGCCAGGACGGCGGTGTCGGTCGACACCGCCTGCGGTGCCCGGGTGGTGTTGCCGAACGGGCTGCGCAGCAGCCGTATCGCCCCGCTGTCCTTGAAGTGGTGTTGGACCGCGGCCACGCTCAGCCAGGTGGTGGGGATGGCGAAGAGGAACGAACGCGTCGAGTTCGGCTTGACGTTCACCGAGGCCAGCCGGTCACCACCCGCGGTGAAGGCGTCGGAGTCGGTGGAGGAGTCACCGGGGCCGGAGGCGCCCATCTGGTTGGAGCCGGTGTTCTGCGTGGACGTGACGGGGCCGCCGCCCAGCGAGGACTCGGTGGTGCCGACGCGGGCGGCGGACATGCCGCCGGCGTTCGTGTCCCGTTTGGGCGCCTCGTGCTTCATCCCGTCGGTGACGGTGAGCAGTTGGGCCCGGCCGAAGTCGGGCTTGGAGTACAGCGTCAGGTCGCCGTCCGCGCCGCCGAAGAAGCCCCGGTCGGTCAGGCCCGGCACCTGGTATCCCTGCCCGGTCAGCGTGCGGTCGTAGAAGGAGGTCAGCGACCCGTTCCCGGTGCCGTCCTCCAGGTTCTGCGCGGAGCCGGTGCCCGCCCGGGTCAGCGGGGTGTCCAGCGCCTCGGCGAGCAGGTCGGCACTCGGCCCGCCGGCCTGCGGCACATTCACGGAGGAGTCGTACGCGGCCGCCAGCGCCAGGGTGTTGGCGTTGTGCAGCTGGTCAAGGCCGACGATCCGGCGGACCTTGAACCCGTCTTCGGGCAGGGTGAACGGCTTCGTGGTGCCGTCGCCCGGATGCGGTACGTCGTGCCAGCCGCCCGGTCCCATGGCGCGCGGCAGGGCCACCTTGCGCGGAGCGCCGGGCGGGTCGAGGGCCGGCGGGGCGAGCGGGTCGGGCCGCGGGGCGCCGCCGTCGGCCGGGGCGACCGGATCGGGCCGCATCAGGCTGAGCGGATAGTGCTCGATCAGGTCTCCCACGTCGCCCTGGGAGACCACGGACACCCGGCGCCGGCCGGTGACCTTCCGCCCCCACCGGCCGGCCCGCGCCTGGAAGCCGGTACGGGGGGCCTCCGGGTGGCCGTCGGCGCGGGTGCCGTCGGCATCCCCCGTGTCCGTGACCTCCAGGCTGAGGCGGAGCCGGTAGCGGGTGACGTACTCGCCGTGCGCCTGGGTGGTCGTCGCCGTGCCGATGCGTACGCTCCCCTCGGAGCGGTACTGGGACACGTTCTGCTGGGTGGAGCCGACCTCGGAGTAGGTGGGGCCCGCCGCCCGTACCGTGTCGTTGCCGGTGTGCACGCCTTCGGTGACAACCGTGCCGATACTGGCGCCGGAGGCCCGGTCGCGGCCCTCCTGAACCGTCTCCACCGCCTGCCGGTGCTCCTCCAGTTCCACGCTGTGGCCCAGACCCGTGAACCCCGGCCCTTCACCGTCGGTGGCGGCCTCGGCGCGGGGCACCCGGACCGGGATCAGTTCCGCCCGGGCCCTGGCCTGCCGCTCGCCGATCCAGAACTGCACGGTCTTGGAGCCCCAGCGGCCGATTTCCGCGGTCACCGAGGAACCCGAACCGACCATCTCCTTGCCGAGCGCCCGCACCACCCGGTCCGACATCAGCCGGAGGACGGCGTCCCGGTCCGCCTTGGACAGCCCGAGCGGACGCAGCTTCCGGTCGAAGTCGGCGAGGACGGACGCCGCGTTGAGGGAGTTCACCGGGAAGCTGCCGAAGGGGTTGTCCAGCAGCCACGGCTGCGGTGACCAGGAGCGGCGGGTGTAGAGCGGCACGCCGCCCAGGCGGTCGGTGCTCCAGCGGTCGGTGAGCAGGCCGAGCCGGTAGGCACTCTTCTCCGGGATGTGCCCCGTCCAGCCGCTGTCGACCCGCACCCGCCGGCCCGCGCTCCCGGCCAGCCGGCGCGGTATGTGGCGCCAGCCGAGCGCCTTCTGGCCGACCGTGGAGGAGGCGGCCGCGATCTCGTGCTGGACGTCACCGGTCACCAGGACCTGGCGGTTGAAGTCCTTGCGGTTGATCTCGGCGACGGCGCTCCGCAGCACGGTGAGCACCCGGGAGCGGTCGAGCCGGTACGGGCTGATGGCGACACCGTAGGTGCCGGTCAGTCCGGGCCCGGTGTGGTGGGAGTGCAGATAGCCGAGCTGGCCGCCGAAGAACAGGGTGCTGATGCGGGCCTTGCGGCCGGCGGCCGGGGTGACGGCGCCGATCGTGGTCTCGGTGTCCACCGTGACCGGACCGGTGAGCGCGGTGAGGCTGTCGGGCACGATCCTCGTGCGGTGCGCGAGGACGGAGGAGCGGTTCAGGTACGGCGCCTTGTCCCACAGCCCGGAGACCCGCCAGGCGAGGGGGCTGGAGGTCTGGTCGAAGTTGGCGGTCAGGTACTGGCTCTGCAGGGCCCGCAGCACGGCGTCGTGCGAGGGGGCGCCCTGCTGCGACAGCAGCCACGACCCGCCGGACGCCTCCTCCAGCGTCTCCTGGGCGGCCTGGTCGAGCCCGGGATCGGAGGTGACGGCCAGGGTGAGGTGGGGGTGGTTCTGGTAGCCCTGGGGCCTGCGGCGCGCGGCCTGGTCGAACAGGGCGGGAGTGGCCAGCGCCAGATCGCGGGCGACCCGGGGCGGCATGGGCAGCGGCCGGCCGTGCAGGGGGTGCGGGGTACGGGCGGTGACGCCGGGTCTGGGGACGTGCTCCACCGGGATGCTCAGCAGCACCCGTCCGGCCAGGGGCGTGCCACCGTGCGGAGCCGGCCCGAGCAGGTTGCTCTCCCGCTCGGCGAAGACGAAGGGCTGGGTGCCCAGCAGGTTCAGGAAGAGGATGCCGCGCAGCAGGCTGCGGAACCGCCAGAAGCCGCCCCGCCGGGCGGTGAGGGTGAGGTCGTAACTGTAGAGGTGCGCGCCCTTGGTGCTGATGGACATGGCCTCGTGCGTGACGCTCGGGCCGTGGGAGCTGTCGGAGTCGTGCCGGGTGCCGTACCGCCCGCCGATCGACCCCGTGCCCGCGTGCAGCGGGACACCGACCTCGTCGGTGGCGGAGTCGCGCGCCGAGATCAGGCCCTCCGCGCCGATGTGCAGGCCCCGCCCGCCGCTCTGCTGCCCGCCCAGGTTCTCGCTGCCGGGTGCGCTGAACCGCAGCCGCAGGTCCTTCTGCGTCCCCTCGAACTGCCGCCCGGTCAGCCTGGCGTCGATCCACACGTACCGCACACCTCGGGTGAGGCGACCGGAGTCGACCAGGGGGATGCGCTGCCCGGTCTTCATCATCGTCTCGAGGGTGCCCGCCATGCTGTGGTGGGTGAGCGTCTTGAGGACCTCCTGGGTGTTGGACTGCACGATCTGGAAGTGGTCGGCGTCGCGCCAGCGCGGGTTGTCCGGGTTGAGTTCGGCCAGCGGCGCGACCAGGTTGGGGTAGACCCGGGCGACCTGGTCGAGCACCTGCTCGGCGACGTGTTCGAGGAAGGTGCGCTGCTGACCGCCGGTGGTGCGGGTGACGGCTCCGTCGGCGAAGGTGAACTCCTCCGGGCGGGCCATGCCCAGGGTCGTCGGGTCGTCCTCGGTGAGGTACGGCGGCACGGCGGGCTCGTCCCCGCGCGGCCGGTCGCCGTCGAGACCGGCCAGCCGTCTGGCCTCCGTACGGGTCATCCGTTCCACGGCCCAGGTCTGGAAGGTCTGGCTGCGCGGCGGCAGACTCCACGTCCGCGGCGGGTTCTTGCGCAGCCTGCCCCGCCGCTCTCCCCCGTCGCCCCGCTGGTCGGGCAGCGGGGCCTTGGTGTCGGGCGGCGCGGTCACGACGATCGTCTTCTGGACGAGGTAGAGCCCGGTGGGGTCGCCCTTGGCCTGTCCCGCGGCCTTGACGGCGCCGGTGCCGCCGGTCGTCGAGGTACGGCCACGGGAACTGCCGTAACGGGCGTTGAGCCCGAACAGCAGGCGCAGGTCGAACTTGCCGTGTTCCAGGCCGAAGAGCTGGAAGGAGGGCCCGACCGTGCCGCCGATCTCGGTGTTCTTCGACCGGCCGAGCACCCGTTCGTTGCGGATCGTGGACTGGGTGATGTCACGTAGTTCGGCGGCCTTGGTCTCGCTGATGCGGACCGCGTCGCCGGAGCGGACCTCCACCGAGAAGAAGCCGAGCGGCGACAGGCCCGCCGAGTCACGGAACAGCGGCGGTGTGGTGGTCCGGCCGGCGTTCAGCACCCGGCTCATCCGGTGGAAGCCGTCGGTGGAGAAGAAGTCGCTCAGCTGCGAGCCGGCGAAGCTGTCCGACTTGACGCCGGTCTGCTGCAACGCCCAGTCGCGGATGTGCCCCATGGGGCCGTACGCCTCGGTGCCGACCAGCCGGTAGGAGGGTCTGCCGCCGAGGTCCATCCGGTCGGGCAGCGACTCCGGGAGCGCCTTGTCGTGGGTGAGGCTGTCGGCCAGCCGGGCTCGCACACCGTCCCGGACGGCGAAGCCGAAGCCGACCGCCCGTGTGCTGCCCTCCGGGACGGCCTTGCCGGCCTCGTCGACGGGACGGCCCAGGCGGTCGGTGACCTTGATGTCGTACCAGACGTCGGCCAGGTGGGGGTGGGATCCGTCGGTGGTACGGGTCTCGATCTGGTTGAGCGTCTGGTTCTGCATGGCGTACTGCGCCCGCTTGCCCCACGACTTGCGGAAGTAGACCCGGCCCCAGACATGGAACTGCTCCTTGGCGGGCCCGAGCGGCACCATCGGCACCAGTGAGGTGGACGTGCTGTTGACGGCGGTCCGGCCGGTCGTGGCGGTGAACCGCTGCATGGTGTCCACCTTGACCGGGTTGGCGTACCCGAACGTGAACCGGCTCCAGTTCCCGTACGGGCGGGCGGTCACCGTGACCACGCGGGTACGGCCGCCGGTGGTGCGGTAGGTGAACCGCTGCCCGTCGCCGAAGAAGCCGCGCGGATTGCGGTTCAGCCGCTGCTGTACGTCGTCCTGAAGGCTCCGGCCGAGGGTGCCCCAGCGCTTCTTGGGCGGGGCGGGAGCCATCCGCCCCGGCAGCCGCCCGACGACCTCCGCCGTGACCTGGTCGATGCCGCGCAGTTCGGGGTCGCTCTGGCCGAAGGTGTAGGAGCGGCGCACGACGTCGGCGGAGAGCCCGGGGTGCAGGGCGGCGATGCCGCCCATGTAGGCGGGCAGCCGGGACCCGTCGGTGAACCGCACCGGTCCGCCGCCGTTCACGGGGGCGGGCGGCAGGTCCCGGTCGATGCGCGGGGGTCGCCGCCGGTCGATGTCCTGGCCGACCCAGGTGGGCGGCAGGGTGCCGGGCCGCGTGCTCGCCGGACGCGGTGCGGGTGGCGGGGCGGGCGGCGGCGGGGCGTCCTCGGGAACGGTGCTCAGCGGGGTGGCGAGCGGGTGCGTGCGCGGGGGCACCGAGGATCGGGAACGGCTGGTACGGGGCGCGGCGCGGTCGGTGGCCTTCGGCTCGACCGACGCGTCAGAGCTCGTCCGCACGACGGGGTCGGCGGACTTGACGGTACGCGTCACCGGCGCGGAGGACTCCGTCACCGGCGCGACGGGCGTGGGGGTGCGGGTGGTCGCGGAGGTGCCGGTGGAGGTGCCCGTGGACGTGACGATCGGGGCCGGCGGAGTGCTGCTGGGCAGGTCCACGACCGGCGTTGTGCCGGTGGACGTGTCCGTGGACGTCACCACCGGGGCCGGCGGAGTGCCGCTGGACGGGTCCACGACCGGCGCCGTGCCGGTGGACCTGCCCGTGGACGTGATGATCGGGGCCGGAGCCGGCTGCTCGATCGGCTTGGGGCGGGCGGGAGTCCGATCGCCGCGGCCCCGGACCGGCAGGCCCAACGTGTCACGGAGGCGGTCGGCGAGATCGGCGGCCACCGGCGGGTCCGTCATCAGCCGGTCGGCGACCTGTCGTACGGCGTCCCGGTACGCGTCCCCCGCATACCGGGAGCCGGCGAGGACGGGGTGCGCCTCCGGCGGCAGAACCAGTGCCGTGGCCGTGTTCCAGGCGCGGGACGGGTCCTCGGCCGGGCTCCCGTCCGTCTCCCCCGCCACCGAGTCCGCGAAGTCCGTGTACGCCTCCCGCCACAGCCGCCGCGTCACGTTCGCGGCGGTGACGTCGAGCGCCTGCGGCCACGGCCCGGGACTCAGCATCGACAGCCGGGCCTGCTCGACCGCGGACAACCCCAGCCCCTGCACAGGAAATTGCTCGACACCGAGCTGCTCCTGCACCAGCATCTCGGGCGTGATCGTGACCCCGGCCGCTCGCAGGTCGTCGAGACCGACGGTGCCGTCGACCGCGAGATCCGGCGTGCCGGTGGGCAGGTCCTCGGCCGAGACCTGCTGGGCGAGCCACGTTCGCTCGACGTCGTCATGCGGAACCGCCGGAGCGATGTCCGTCCGGCTGTCCGGCGCCGGGGCGTACGGATCCACGCCGAGGTCCCGCAAGTGGCCCTCGATCCCCGCCAGATCCTCCCAGGCACGCTCCGCGTCGGCGATGGCCTCCTCGAGGACGACGTCGTCGCTCACCTCGCCCGTCTCCCTACCGCCGCGCAGCTCGGCGAGGGTGTGGACGGCGTCCGTGAACGTCCGTACCGCGTGGGCGTGTTCGTCGCGTACGAGGGCGATGTCCGCGTCGGACGAGGTGTCGACGTGTTCGCCGTCCACGAGGTCGGCCTCAGCGTCGACCTCCGGCAGGCGGGACCTGCCTCTCGTGCTGCCGTCCGGGGTGGTGGCGGACGTGTTCGGTGCGCGATGGCCGGGCGTGTCCGTCGCGGGGGTGGCGTTGGAGGACGTGGTCACCGGGGACGGGGACAGGGCAGTCGGGGGCGGAGGGGTGAGCGGAGCCGTCTGCGTGTCCGGCTCGGGAGTCTCGGTGAGATCCTGACTCTGCTCCGGCTTCGGGGTCTCGGCCGGATCCCGAATCTCGTCCGGCCTCGGAGTCTCGGTCGGGTTCTCGCTCTGCTCCGGCTCCGGAGTCTCGGTCAGATCCTGACTCTGCTCCGACTCCTGGCTCTGGTTCCGGCTCTGGCTCTGGCCTTGGTTCTGGCTCTGACCCTGGTTCTGATCCTGGCCCTGGCCCTGGCCCTGACCCTGGCCTTGGTTCTGGTTCTGGCTCTGATCCTGGCCCTGGCCTTGGTTCTGGCTCTGACCCTGGTTCTGATCCTGGCCCTGGCCTTGGTTCTGGCTCTGACCCTGGTTCTGATCCTGGCCCTGGCCTTGGTTCTGGCTCTGGCTCTGGTTCTGATCCTGGCCCTGGCCTTGGTTCTGGCTCTGGCTCTGGTTCTGGTCGGTCTGTGTGTCGACGTGGTTCGAGTGGCTCTCGGGGATGTTGTCCGAGCGGTGACCGTTGCCGGTGCCGGAGTCTCCGGTCAGGCCCTGGGACGACCCGGTGGAGGACCCCGGAACGGCTGTGCGCGGCGCGTCGCTGCCCACTGTGGGCGGCCGGCTCCCGGTGGCGTCCGTCGTGCTGTCGGCCGGGGTCCCCTCGGGCGTGGGCTGCTGGTGCGTCTCGTCCGGTCCCCGCCCCTCGTTCTGCCCTTGGCCCTGGCCGGGACGGCCGGAGACCTCCGGGACCGTGGCGGAGGAGGTGACCGGTCTCCCGCCCGTGGTGTCTCCACGGGGCGCCTGCGAGGTGACGTCCGTGTGGGCATTGCCGGTGACGTTGCCGGTGCCGCCGCCCCTGGTGTGCAGGCCGCTGGAACTCCCGGGGTTCCCGTCGAAGCCCCCTGCCCCCGAGGTGAAGTTCGCAGCGTTGCTCTCGAAGCGCCCCGCGTCCCCGGTGAAGTTCGCGGCGTTGCTCTCGAAGCGCCCTGCGTCCGAGGTGAAGTTCCCGGCGTTGCTCTCGAAGCCCCCGGTGCCGAAGCCGGGGCCCAGGTTCGTCGGGCCGCTGGTCAGGTCGAGCGAGGACGGCGGGCCGCCGTTCGTCGCGCGGGTGCCGTCGGAACCGCGGTTGCCCCCGTCGTCGCCACGCCCCCCGCGACCGCCGGACGTATCGCCACGGCCGGACTCGCCGCCCGAGCCGCCGGAACGCTTGTCGACCCCGCCCCAGTCCGGCGAGTTCGTCGCGCCGAAGTCCTTGGACGAGAAGGAATGGCCGTTCAGTCTGCCCAGCCGGCCCATGCCTTTCCCGATGCCGGCTTCCAGGCCCGACTCGACCCGTTCGCTGAGCCCGGCCCCCACGAAGGTCAGCCAGCTCGCGCCGAAGTTCCCGTAGAACGTGGCCATGGTGATGGCCTCGGCCAGCCACTCCGCCCCGCCGTCGGCGACGAACTGCAGGGGCTGTTCCTTGAGATCGAACTCGTGCGAATCGTCGTGGTGACCCTTGTTGTTGCCGTGGTCACTGCCGTTCTTGGGGCCACCCGTGCCGTCCGGGCCGCCGCGGTGATTCCCGTCGGGGGTGTTGTGGTGGTTGCCGGTCGGGACGTCGTTGCCGCCGCCCTTGTGCTTGCCGGGACCGTTGATGTGGTCGGGGCCGAACTTGCCCCATTTGTTCGGCGGGTCTTTCAGGGTGTTGTCGAAGACCTTGCCGATGAAACCGGTGATGTCCTTCGCGATGTTGCTGAAGATCGACGCGAAGCCGCCGGCCAACCCGCCGACGAACGCGCTGATTCCGACGTCCTTCCAGTCGACGCCGTCGGGCCGCTGGCCGTTCGGGGCCCACTTCATCAGGGCCAGCCGGACCACCAGGGTCTGGAACGCCTCCTCGATCGCCTCCGTGATGCTCGGCAGGAAATGCAGCCGTGTGCTGAGCTCGATCAGGATGACCAGCATCCGGGCCTTGGCGACCAGCTTGCGCAGGGCGATCGCGCTGAGCGAGCTGCCGCCGGTGAAGTACGACAGCGCCGTGAGCACGGCGATCTCCACCGCCAGCCTGATCAGTTCGGCGATGAGCTGCCACTTGGCCTCGCGGACGTCCATGGCCGTCTTCCGCAGCCCGCCCGACACCTCGGTCATGCCGTCGGTGAGCTTGTCGAGGTAGGGCAGCATCTGGTTCATGGAGTCGATGAAGCTCGCCCCGACCTCCCCGGGCAGCGCGTCACCGACGTACCTGATGGCGTCGCGTATCTTCCCTTTCAGGATGCCGACGTTGCCCTTGGTGGCCAGGTAGTCGAGGTTGCGCAGGTTGGCCTCGTCCTCATCCGTCTTGGGAAACATCTCTCCCGTGAGGATGAAGATCATGGCCTCTTGCCATGCGTTGGGCTTGAGCGTCATGAGCCAGGTCCTGTCGTCAAACTCCCGTCGTCCGCCCGGAGGGCGGGCCCTGCGGCGTCGTGGGGGTCCCCCCTGGTCGAGCGGAGCCGAGAGCTTGGGGGAGCGTGCTCTCGGTGCGCCGGGCGCGGGCCCTCAAGCGTGCATGGCGTCGCGGGGCTGGGGGCACCTCCCGGCCGGAGGCTGGGGGAGGGAGTTTGACGACAGGGCCTAGCCCCGGCGGCCGCCGCCACCGCCGTACTCACCCGACTGCTCGCCGATCGCGTCGAGGATCCCCTCCTGGGTGCCCTGCGTGCTCTTCAGGTTCATCAGGGTCGCGTCACCGGTCCGTTCGAGAGCCTCGCCGAGGGACTCGAGGGTGCCCAGGGTCAGGTCCCGGTTCTCCACGAAGTTGGCGCGGATCTTGTGCCCGTTCTCGTCGTCGCCGGTCCAACTGGTGTCGGCCATGACGGACCTGAAGTCGGCCAGGATGCTCCAGGCGTACGAGCCCAGCTCCGAGATGAGGGCGCTGCCCTGGTGGATGCGCTCGGGAACCACATCGAAGGAATCCTCGCTGCCCATGTCCGCCTCCTAGCTCTCGATCGGAATCCCGCGACGACGCCGCTCAGCGGCTGCGGGGTGCCCCGCCTGCCGTGTCGTCGTCCTCGTCGATCTCGTCACGCAGCCGGTCGCTCGCCGTCCGCCTCCCCGGCTCCGCGGGCAACGCATCGGCCGCGGGCCCGACGAGCCGGTCCCAGTCGATCTCCATGCCGGGCAGCTCGGGCAGGGTCGCGCTGGGCCGGGTGAGCGGCTCGAAGAGATCCCGTACCGCGCGGGCGAAGTGCGAGCGCGCCTCCTGGACCGTGTCCAGCACGGCGTCGGCCAGCTGCGAGGCGGACATGGAACGGTACTTGCCGTCCAGGAACCTCAGCCCCGTCATTTCGCCCTGCGAGCCCACGGTCACCTCCACCGAGCCGTCCTTGGACACCACGGAGGACGAGAACGCGTTCATCCGCCGCTCGGCCTCCGCCACGGCGGCCTGTACGGACTCCAGCTCCGCGTTGGCCTGCGCGAGCCGCTTCTCCAGCCGCTCGACATGGTCGCTCATCCCTGACTCCTGACTCCTGTCATCGTCCGATCACGGCCGGCGTCGTGCCCTCGTCGGTGCCCCAGACGTCCTCGTCCTCGGCCACCCAGGCCGTCCGCTCGCGGTCGCCGCTCTGGGTGGCCTGGCCGCGCTGCGCGGGCGGGGGCATCGCGGGCACGAACGGCGCGCCGGAACGCGTGGTGACCACGTCCTCCTCCACCTCCTCGTCGGGCGTCGCCGCCGCCCGGCGGTTGGCCTGCGCGGATGCCGAGCCGCGCCGCATCGACGTCCTGCTGACACGGGGACCGGGACTGGACCGCTCGCGCTCCGACGGGGACTCGCCGCCGCCGCGCATACCGCCCATCGGCGGCATCATCGGGCTGCCGCCCCCGCCCCCGGCGCCGCCCCCGCCCAGCGCGCCGGAGCCGGCGCCGCTCTGGTCGCCCTGCACGAACGGGTTGCCGGAGCCGGCCCCGTTGTAGCCGGTGCCCGATCCGGAGTTCGACGCGGCGGCCGCGTCGTCGTACGCGTAGCCGTCGGAGCCCGTGTCGCTCCCGATCCCCCGCGAGCCTCCGCCGGACGACGAGTGCGGCGAGTCGACCGTGATGTCCCCGGAACTGCCGCTCGGGTAGCGGGTGTCGATGTGGGACCGGCCGTCGGAGCCGTTGCTCGCCTGGTTGGGGTCGCCGATGGTGGATCCGTCCGGTCCGGTGTGCGTGGTCGAACCGTCCGGTGCCGTCACGGTGATGCTGCCGTCCGGGGACGTCACCGTCGTACTGCCGTCGGGGGACGTCACGCTGACGCTGCCGTCCGGGAGTGTCGTGGTGATCCGGCCGCCCGGATCCGTGACCTGCACGCTGCCGTCCGGCAACGTCACCGTCTTGCTGCCGTCCGGCAACGTCACCGTCTTGCTGCCGTCCGGACCGGTCACCGTGGTGCTGCCGTCGGGGGACGTCACGCTGGTGCTGCCGTCCGGATGTGTCGCGGTGATCCGGCCGCCCGGATCCGTCACCTGCACGCTGCCGTCCGGCAACGTCACCCGCGTACTGCCGTCCGGCGACGTCACCGTCTTGCTGCCGTCCGGCGCGGTCACCGTGGTGCTGCCGTCCGGGAGTGTCGTGGTGATCCGGCCGCTCGGGTCCCTCACCTGCACGCTTCCGTCCGGCAGCGTCACCGTCCTGCTGCCGTCCGGCGAGGTCACCGTCTTGCTGCCGTCCGGACCGGTCACGGTGGTGCTGCCGTCCGGTGACGTCACCACGGTGCTGCCGTCGGGTCCCGTCACCGTGACCGTGCCGTCCGAGGACGTCGTCGTACGGCCGCTCGGGCCGTCCACGCTCGTCGAACCATCCGGCTGCGTGGTGATCTCGCCACTCGGACCCGAAATGGTGGTCCTGCCGCCCGGGGAGGTGGTGATCTCACCGCTCGGGCCCGACGTCTGCACGGAGCCGTCGGGTGCGGTGACGGTCACGGAGCCGTCCGGCTTGGTGACGGTGACGGTGCCGTCGGGGCCGGTCTCGGTGACCGTTCCGTCGGGGCCGGTGGTCACCTCGGTGCCGTCGGGGTAGGTGGTCGTCTCGCTGCCGTCGGGGTTCTGTACGGAGATGCCGCCGGTGCGCGCGCGGGAGCCGTCGGAGGAGCGGTCCCCCGGCGGCCCGGAGGTGACGAAGCTGCTGGTGGGTCCGAGCGGGACGCCGGACTGGTTGTTGCCGTTCTGGAGTTGGTCGTTGGCCCCGTCGATGACGGACTGCGCCTGATTGTTGGCGGCGTCGATCGCCGTCCTGGCGTCGGAGTTCGCCTTGTCCGCCGCGTTGTTGGCCTCGTTGTGGGCGTCCTGGATGGCCTTCTCGGCCTCGGAGTTGGCCTCGTCGATGGCCGTCTTGGCGTCGGCGTTCGACTTCTCGGCCTGGTTGTTGGCCTCTTCGATCGCGGACTTCGCCTGGTTGTTGGCCTCCTCGGCCGCGGCCTTCGCTTCGGCCCTGGCCTTCTCCGCCGCGTCGTTCGCCTTGTCAACGGCCTCGTCGGCCTTGGCATTGGCGTCCTTGATGGCCTTTTCCGCCTCGTCGTTGGCCTTCTTGATCGCGGCCTCCGCTTCGGCCCTGGCCTTCTCCGCCGCCGCCTCCGCCTTGTCGATCGCGTCCTGAGCTGCCTTGTTCGCCTTGTCGATGGCGTCCTGAGCGCTGTCCTTGCCGCTGCCGGAGCCGCCGCTCCCGCCCGACCCGCCGAAGTAGTTGGTGACCTCGGGTGACAGGACCTCGTCGATGACGCGCCGCGCCTTGATGAAGGCGTTGTTGACGCTCGACAGCGCCTTGTCGGCCGCGGGGGCCAGATGCTCCTCGACGCCCTTGTTCCAGGACTCGACCGCCTTGGTGCCAAGACCGGCCCAGGTGGAGACGTCATTGAGGTTGCCGAGCCCGGGGATGACCTGCTCGGCCTCGGACCTCAGGACGTAGAAGTGCGTCGTCGTCTTTGTCTCGCGCCAGGTGCCGGCGCCAGTGTAGTTGCCGGAGTAGTACGTCATCGTGCTGCCGCTCTTCGTACCCTCCACGGCGAACCTGGCGTTGTGGTTGTAGGCCCAGGTCTGAACCGACTCCAGCATCGAGAAGAGGATGCCGTAGGGGCTGCCGAGGCCCGGCAGGAACTCCACGGGGTCCGCGCCCTGGGACAGCGCGACCCAGTCGACGTTGGTTCCGGTCTCCCAGTCGGTCCACGCCTGGTACAGGTCACGGATCGCGGCGAAGACGGCGTTGCCGGCGCCCAGGATCGCGTCTCCCTGCAGGCTCGACGACGCGTAGTAGTCCCACATCGACTCGTGGTCGGTGGAGAACTTGGCCGGGTGCATCTGGTCGGCGAACCCGCTGTAGTTCTTGTGCAGTCCCCCGATGAGATCGGCGAACACCTCGGCCGCCTTGCCCTTCCAGGCCGCGGTGTCCTTGCCCAGGGACTCCTTCCACTGCTTGAGCGTCTCGGCGTGGTCCATGAAGAACTTGGCCACCCGGTCGTACGCCTGGGCCGTCCTGGTGAAGGACTCGAAGTCCATGGCCCGGGACGCGTCCACCGTCACGCCGTTGGACGAGAAGTCGATGTTGTTGTGGGTCGTGATCCCCCGGTAGCCGAGTTGGTACAGCGCGCTCCCCGCGCCCTGGACGAACTGGCCCATGGGGTGGTTCATCCCGACCAGCGAGCTGTCGCTGTCGTACTCGCTCCAGCTGAACGGGCTCAGGTAGTTGAGCTTGACGTCCGAACCGTTCGGGCCGACGAAGTCGATGACGACCTTGCGGAGCCTCGGGTAGATCTTCTCCTTGAGCTCGCTCTCGGAGTACTTGCTGACATCCACGCTGTCCGGGTTCTCCTTGCCCGGCAGGAAGAAGTGGATCACGAAGTCGTGTCCGTCGACGTTCGGTCCCGAGTAGAGCTGGTACGCGCTGTCCGTCATCTCCATGAACTCCCGGTCCTCGATCGCGACCGAGATCAACGGGGCGTTGCCGTTCGGCTCAAGGCCCTTCACGTCGTCGAACATGCCGTGACGGGAGGGCATCTTGTAGCCGGTGAACGACTCGACGGCTCTGGCCCAGTGATCGGATTCGTCGGCCATGGGAGGACTCCCGGAGATGGAACCGGTGGGTGGGGATGAGGAGGAGAAGACCGGAGGGCCCGGAGGGCAGGGAGTGCGTTACTTGTTGTTGCCCTTGTCGCCGCCGGACGAGTCCCCGTGATCACCGCTGCCCGACTCGCCCGAGAAGCCGGTGTCGGACAGGACCTCGGAGAACTTGTCCGCCTCGATGTTGCCGAGGTTGTCGCCCTGGGCCTTGAACAGCTCGTTGACGGTCGTCTGCAGCGCTTCGTCGATCTCGTCGAACGTGTCCTGCTGCCCCAGCAGGATGGTGACGACGCCATCGATGTTCTTCGCCAGCGCGTCGGCGAAGCTGGAGCCGGACGTGAGGTCGTCCGCGTCGATCGTCCCCATCATGAGCGGCTTGCCCGCGGTGACCGCGCCCACGGTCTCCTCGGTGGTGATGCCGTCCGCCAGGTCCCGCATGGACAGGTCGCCCTCGAGGATCTGCTTGAGGTCCTCGACGAATGTCGCCAGGTCCCCGTCGATGAACGACTGGATGGACGCCTTGTCCAGGTGACTCAGGTCCGCCATGGCTGTCTCCCCTCTTACGGATGTCCCCGGTTACCGCTGTGTGCCGCCGTGGTACCGCCTCCGGCCGACGGTGCCCTGCTGCTTGCCGGAGGCGGTGGCTCTCACGGCACCCATCACCTGCCGATGGACACCTCGGACCAGAGCTGGCTCAGGTTCTGCTCCGTGTACCGGTAGTTGTCCGAGACGTCGGTCAGCAGGTTCGCGTGCGAGTTCAGCAGCTGCTGCATGGTGATGACAGCGTTGTCCCACGCCGCCTGCTTCTGCTCGTAGACCGCCGCGTCATCGCCCCACCAGGTCTGCTTGAGCTCGTTGAGCTCCATCTCCAGGCTGCTCAGGGTGCCTTCGATGGCCCGGGTCTGCTGGACCATGTCGTCGGCGGCGTTGTTGACGGGGTTGTACTCGACGTGGATGTAGCCGTCGGTCAGGTCGGACATGAGGATCCTCATCTCGTGGGGGTGCCAGGGGGTCGGGGCCGGCGGTGACCGCCGCGGGCATCAGCCGGCCGGGCTGATGGCCCCGGAACCGGACAGGGCGTCGAAGGCGGCCTCGCTCGCGCTGAACGACTGGTCGATGGCCTCGTTGCCGGAGCCCTGGGCCAGACCGTGCTGCACCAGGCTGGTGTTGAGCTTGTCGATCATGTCTTCGAGGTTGTTCAGGATGATGACCACCTGGTCGTCCCACTGGTCGAGCAGCCTGCCGTAGGCGCCGCCGTCCGACCCCTGGTAGGAGCCCGACAGGTTGTTCTTGGTGCTCTCCACGTCCTGAAGGATGCGCTGGACGCCGCTGTACGCCTGCTCCAGCGCCATGATCCCGTTACGGGTGGACCCTTCCGATGACTGCTGTCCGCCGGCCTCGCTCATGTCGCCTCTTCCCTACTCCACAGCGTCGCCCCCGGACTTCGACCGGTCGAACCGGCGGGCCGCCCGAACGGCGGTGTGGTGACCGCTGGTTCAGGTACCGCCACTAAAGACCGGAGGAGCTCGTGACGCATTTCCCGACCACTCTGATTCCTGAGCCCAGCCTAAAGAGCGTCAAATTACCGGTGCAACAGTTCTTGACCCTTGGCACCGAAGCATCAATATCAACTCCGCCCGCATTCACCTCCCGGCCATCTCCAGGTACCGAAGGAGACATTTCCAGAGCCAAATGCACTCTTTTGAGCGGGAGTTGGTGTTACCGCGGCTGTTCGGACCGCTCTGTCTTCTTGGCCGGCTCCGACTGGGGGCCCGATGACGGCGACGCGTCCGGTGCCCGCGTCCGCGATCCGAAGGCGCCACACCCCGCGTCGGCCGATGCCCTGCGCGCGTTCCCGGCCGAGGCCGCGACGGCCGCGTCCGCCGCCGCGAGTTCCGGCCCGGTCGGCAGCATCGACAGCAGCAGCGAGGGCATGGTCTGCACCTGGGCGTCGCTGTAGCCGAGGGCCGACTCGTCGTCCGCCGTGGGCACCCGGTACTTCACCCCGGTGTCCGTGACGAGATACCGGCTGCCCCCGGCGTCGCCACCGGTGGCGCTGCTCGCCCGGACCAGTGCGCCGCCGCCCGGCTGGACCACGACACCGTCAACGGCCAGGCAGGCCACGGTCGTTCCGGTGGCGGGCGGCTGGGCGAGGGGGGTCAGCGCGCTCTGCGCCACCACCGCGACGCCGACCTGCACCCCGGTGCCGGCCGCGGACCCGGGCGTCACGGCGGCGCAGACCCCCTGGCCCTCCTTGACCGCCGCGAGGGCGGGCGGTGAGTCGGGCAGTGCCGCGGCGGAAGCGGCGGACGACCCGGTGCCCGTGCCGCCGGCGGCCAAGTGGCCCTTGAGCGCGCCCGCTTCCAGTTGCCGCGCGCTCGCCGGGCCACCGTCGTACGCCTTCTTGGCGGTGTCCGGATCGCTGAGCTGCAACGCCGCTCCGGTGTTCGTCAGCGGCACCAGGCCCTCGCCGCGCAGCAGGTAGTACTGGGTCCGCGCGGACCCCGGCACGCTGGTGCGGAAGACCTGTCCGATCCGGGTGTCGAGCCCACCGAGCGACGGACCGGCCTTGCCGCGGTCGGGTACGTCGACCGGGGCCAGGTCGGGACCGGCCGGCAGGGCGTCGACGAACGCGACGGAGACCTCGCGGGGCCGGGCCGAACCGTAGCCGAGGCCCTCCAGGGCGCTGCTGCCGGTGTCGATCCGCAGCCGCATGCCCTGCCACACGAGATAGCGGTTCCCGGACGGGTCGGCCACCAGCAGCGCACTGCCGCGCGGCAGCGGGTGTGCGGTGGCGGACGAGGCCACGGAGAGCACGGTGGCGGCGCTGCCCGCGCCACCTTCCGGCGCCGAACACACCAGCCAGGGGCGGGAGTCGGCGAGCGCGCCGGAGGCCGGCAGTACGTCCGGGGCGCCGCTGATGCCGACCGCGGCGCCCCGTGGGGTGTCCCGCAGCGATTCGGTGCCGACCGCCGTGGTGGACATCCCGCCGCTACCGGCCCCCGCGAGCAGCATCGCGGAGGCGTAGTTCAGCACCGGGCGCAGCTCGCCGCCCTGGTAGAAGTAGCGGGCGCCGGTGTCCTTGTCCACGATCAAAGACCCCGAGGCCCGCCAGGAGTTGGTGGTGGACGGGGAGATCAGGCCGAAGATGAAGGCACCCGCCGACACCAGCAGCGCGACGACGATCCCGATCGCCAGGCCCCGGTTGGTGCGGCCGACGGGGCTCTCCGGCGCGTCCAGATCGGTGCGCAGCAGCCCCGAGGTCAACCGCCCCATGACGAACATGTGCGCCTGGACCTGGTCGCGTCTGTTCTGCACGTCTTGCTCCCTACGAGGGTTGGCTCAGGAGGTGGCGGCTCGGAGGTTCATCGAACGTTCACGAACCGGACGTTCACGGAGGGCGTCACAGGTCCAGCGCCCGCAGGTAGCCGTACACGCCGAGGATCCACAGCGCCAGCGGCAGCAGGCTGACCGCCGCGGCGGAGTGCAGCAGTTCGGCGGCCCGGCCCCAGTACGGCACCAGCCGCCGCCCCGGCACCGTCCAGGACGCGATGGCACACGCCGCCGCCGTGCCGAACAGCCCGACGAGCAGGGCAGGCCGCGAGTCCGGCGAGACATGCAGGGCCGCGGACACCACCAGGCCGACCACGCCCAGCACTCCGGGGCCGATCAGCGCGAGCCGCTGCCAGAAGCTGCCCATGCCGCGGCCGTGCAGCAGCAGGAGCAGCGAGAGCCCGGCGGCCATGCAGCCGCCGGGCCAGCCGAACGGCCTGACCAGGGCGGCGATGCAGGCCACGCTGAGCAGCCCGGCGGACGCGAACAGCGCGGTCATCCACACGTCGGCGACCACGGTGCGGGCGGCCACGTCGGCGCTGGGGTGCGGGTCGATCCCCTGCTGGAGCTGCTGGGCGTTGGTTGGCAGCGGTGGGGTGCGCAGGCCCGAGAGCCGGAAGGACAGCGCGGGCGTGAACGCCCCGAACAACACGGTGACCAGGGCGGTCACGGCCGCCGCCTGCTGCGGCGTCAGGTCGAACAGGATGAGCAGCAGCCCGCCGAGCGCGCCGCCCACCGCGATCGCGGCCGTGGCCAGGAACAGCGGGGTGAAGGCCGCCACCACGGCGAGTGCGAGCACCGCGCCGCCCGCCGCGGCGGCGGACGCGGCGAGCAGCCTGGCGCCGAGGACTTGATCGGCCTGGTCGCCCGTGAACGTCCCGCCGGGCAGCAGCCAACCCGCGTGCGTCCAGTACAGGGTGGCCATCACGCCCAGCGCGGCGCCTGCGCCGGCGTCGCCGACGGCCCGGCTCGCCGAGGCCGCGCCGGCGAGCATCAGCAGCCCGCCGGCGAAGAGGATGCCGACGCGCAGCCGGAAGTCCATGCCCGGCAGGGCGAGGAGCACCGATCCGGCGGCCAGCGCGGTCACTGTGAGGCCGATCAGCACCCGCCGGCTCACCGTGGGGGTCCAGGCGAACGGGCGGCGTTCCATGTTGGTGGCGATGCCGTCGACCAGGTCGTCGAAGTGCGGCTCGGGCAGCGCGTCGGCGCGCGGCCTGAGGTGGAGGGTCTCGCCGTCGCGGACCCCGGCCTCGTCGAGCGTGGCCTCCTCGTCCAGGGGCGCGCCGCCCAGCCGTTGGACCACCCAGCCGCCGTGTTCGAGGCCGGCCTCCTGGGTGTCCTCGCCGGCGTAGTCGAGCAGGGCGGGCAGCAGATCGGCCACCGGTACGTCACCGGGTACGGCCAGATCCATGGACTTCTGGGGCGCTCGTACCGTGATCCGGCACAGATGTGCCACCGTGCTGTCGGTCAAGGCTCGCTCGTCTCTCCGAGTACGGAACAGGGGCCTTCAGGTAATGAGGATTTGAAGAAACCTTGTGGCAGTGGGGTGCCGGGACCGACGCGCGAGATCGGCGTCTGGAATCGGACGGCTGTACCCTACAAAATCATTTCCGGTCCCGTCCGGGGTGGCCCACCCCGAGGTGCCCGTCCTCGGGGAATCGGCCACCGCGGGAACCGGCCGTCGAAAAGGCCCGCCCCTCTTGCGAGTTCTCCGACCGGAGAGCTTTACAGTTCTGGTGCCGGCGCCGCTTTGCCCTGCCGCCGCTTCCGACGCCGTCCGTCCGACCGATCACCCGTCCGACCGACCGTTCGACCGTTCCGCCCGTCCGACCGCTCCGTCCGACCCTTCCGCCCGGCCGACCGTGTGGGCCGTGTGACCCTTCGCCGCCGAGGAGGCTGTCCCTTGAGTGTGGTTCTCTTCCGTCGTCCGGCCCGCCGCCGGGCCCCGGACATGCCCGAGGGAGAGCTGAGCCTCCAGGAGCCGCCCACCCTGCCGGAGATCGTGCCCGACACGTCCGCGGTGTGGAACTACCTGCCCATGGGCATGATGTCGGCCTCGATGATGCTGCTGTTCATCCGCATGGGCAACGGCAGCTCGTCCCTCGGCTACACCGCCCTGGCGCTGATGGTGACCGCCTCCGGGCTGATGATCCTGGGCCAGGTGATGCGCAAGGCCGGCGACCGCAAACGCCGGCTGAAGGGCGAGCGCCGCGACTACCTGCGCTATCTGCGGCAGACCCGGATCCAGGTCCGCGGGGCGTTCGTGCAGCAGCAGTACGCCCTGTCCTGGCGGCATCCCGAACCGGGCGCGCTGTCGTCGCTGGCCCGCACCTCCCGGCTGTGGGAACGCAGGCCCGGGCACGACGACTTCGCCGAGGCCCGGCTCGCGGTGGGCGGCCAGCGGCTGGGGCTGCGCCTGGCGCCGATGTCCACCAAGCCCGTCGAGGACCTGGAACCGCTGTCCGCGCACGCCCTGCGCAGCTTCATACGGGCCTACGGGACCGTCCCCGACCAGCCCATCGCGCTGTCTCTGCGGGCCTGGTCGCGGGTGCTGTTCCGGGGCGACGAGGAGCGTATCCGCGGCGCCGTACGGGCCCTGGTGGCGCAGCTCGCCCTGTTCCACTCGCCCGACGACCTGTGGCTCGCCTTCTGCGTGTCCGAGGACCGGCGCGCGGACTGGGACTGGGTGAAGTGGCTGCCGCACGCCCTGCACACCGAGGACCAGGACGGTGCCGGTCCGGTACGGCTGGTCGTGTCCACCATGACCGGTCTGGAGGATCTGCTCGGCGCGGAGTTCCAGGAGCGGCCGCCGTTCGACCCGGAGGCCGTGCCGGGCCGTGAGGAGCCGTTCACGGTGATCGTGGTGGACCAGGGCAGCGTGCCGAGTGGCCACCGGTTCGACGGCGCCGGGTTCCGCAACGCCGTCGTGCTGGACCTGTCCGGCGAGCTGACCTGGCGTCCCGGACGTTCCACACTGCGCCTGGAGTTCAGCGAGGACGAGGGCACCGGCGGGCGCAGGAGCCGGGGCAGCGGCACGGTCACGCTGGTGCGCACCGACCGCAACCGCCAGGAGCAGCAGACGCTGCTCGGCCGCCCCGACCGGCTCGGTCCGGCGATGGCACGGGCGGTGGCGATGCGGCTGTCCCCGTACCGCATGGCGTTCGGCAGCGACTCCGCCGAACCGATGTCAGCGGACATCGAGTTGACGTCGCTGCTCGGCATCGCGGACCTGCACCGTTACGACCCGGTGGAGCTGTGGGCGCGCCGTGGCGGCTCGGACCGGCTGCGGGTGCCCATCGGCATCAGCGCCGAGGGCCACCCGGTGGAGCTGGACATCAAGGAGGCAGCGCAGGGCGGCATGGGCCCGCACGGCATGCTGATCGGCGCGACCGGCTCCGGCAAGAGCGAGACGCTGCGCACCCTGGTGCTCGCCCTCGCGCTCACCCACTCCTCGGACACCCTCAATTTCGTCCTGGTGGACTTCAAGGGCGGCGCCACCTTCCTCGGCCTGGACGAACTCCCGCACACCTCGGCCGTGATCACCAACCTGGCCGACGAGGTGGCGCTGGTCTCCCGTATGCAGGACGCCCTGCACGGCGAGCTGATCCGGCGCCAGGAACTGCTGCGCGCGGCCGGCAACTACACCTCGGCGCTCGACTACGAGAAGGCGCGGGCCGCGGGCACCCCGCTCCAGCCGCTGCCCAGCCTGTTCGTCATCGTCGACGAGTTCAGCGAACTGCTCGCCGCGCACCGGGAGTTCATGGAGCTGTTCGTGATGATCGGCCGGCTCGGGCGCAGCCTCGGTGTGCATCTGCTGCTGGCCTCGCAGCGGCTGGACGAGGGCCGGATGCACCAGCTGGAGAGCCATCTCTCTTACCGCATCGGTCTGCGCACCTTCTCGGCCATGGAGAGCCGGGGTGTGCTGGGTGTGCCGGACGCCTACCATCTGCCGCCGCAGCCCGGCAGCGGCTACCTCAAGAGCGGCGTGGAGGAGCTGACCCGGTTCCGCGCCGCCTATGTCTCCGGGCCCTACGAGCACCGCAGCGGGCCGGTGGCACAGGCGCGGGCGGCCGGCCAGGTCGTGCCCTGGACGACGGAGTGGATCGCGCCCCGGCCGGCAGCGGAGACCCCGGACGACCCGGACGCACCGGACGAGCCGGACGCGAACGCCGCCGCGCCCGACGAGGAGGCGCAGCCCGGCGCCGAGGAGTCGCTTATGGCGGCGGCCCTGGACCGGCTGCGCGGCTCGGGACCGCCCGCCCACCAGGTGTGGCTGCCGCCGCTGGACGCCCCGCCCTCCCTCGACCAGCTCCTCCCGCCGCTGGCACCGCACCCCGAGTACGGCCTGACCACCGTGGGCTGGGCGGGCCGCGGCCGCCTCTCGGTGCCCGTCGGCATCGTCGACCGCCCCTTCGACCAGGTGCGGGACCTGCTGACGGTCGACCTGTCCGGCGCCGGCGGTCATGTGGCCATCGCGGGCGGCCCGCAGAGCGGCAAGAGCACCGTCGTACGGACCCTGATATCGGCGCTTGCCCTCACCCACACCCCGCGTGAAGTGCAGTTCTACTGCCTCGACTTCGGCGGTGGATCACTGGCCGGGCTGGTCGAGCTGCCGCACGTCGGCTCGGTGGCCGCGCGGGTCGACACCGAGCGGATCGGGCGGACCGTCGCCGAGGTCACCGCCATCCTGGAGGACCGGGAACGGCTCTTCCTCCAGCACGGCGTCGCCTCGATGCCCGACTACCGGGCCCGCCGGGCGGCCGGCGAGTTCGCGGACCAGCCGCACGGTGACGTCTTCGTGGTCGTGGACGGCTGGTCCACCGTGCGCCAGGACCACCAGGACCTGGTCCAGACGTTCATCCGGATCGCCGCCCGCGGTCTCAACTACGGCATCCACCTGATCGTCACCACCGCCCGCTGGGTGGAGCTGGCCGCCGCCGTGCGCGACCAGGCGGGCACCCGGATCGAGTTGCGGATGGGTGACCCCATCGAGTCCATGGTGGACACCCGCCGGGCCAGGACGGTGCCGTCCGTCCCGGGACGGGGCCTGACCGTCGACAGCAAACTGCACTTCCTGTCAGCGCTGCCCCGGATCGACGGCGCGGAGAGCGCCGACGACCTCACGGCCGGCGCGTCCGCCCTGATCCTGGACATCAAGGAGCACTGGACGGGTCCGCAGGCGCCCGAGGTGCGGCTGCTGCCGCCCCTGCTGTCCAGCGGCGAACTGCCGTCCCCGCAGCACACCGCCGAGGGCGGACTGCGCGTCGCACTGGGCGTCGAGGAGGACAAACTCGCCCCCGCCTGGCACGACTTCGCCGTCACCCCGCATCTGCTCGTCGTCGGCGACACCGAGAGCGGCAAGACCAATCTGCTGCGGCTCGTCGCCAAAGCCATCACCGAGCGGTACACGCCCGAGGAGGCCCGGGTGCTGGTCGTGGACTACCGCCGTGACCTGGTGGAGGCGGTCCCGCAGGAGTACCGGCTGGGGCACGCCGTGTCCGTCGACGCGCTGCGCGAACTGGTCAGCGGCGCGGCGCGGGCGATCCGGCTCCGGGTGCCCGGAGCGGACATCACCCCGGACCGGATGCGGCGGTGCGACTGGTGGACGGGGCCGCGGCTGTTCGTCCTGGTCGACGACTACGACATGATCGGCACGGGGCCCGGCAACAACCCCTTCATGCCGCTCCTGGACCATCTGGCGCTCGGCTACGAGGTCGGCCTGCACCTGGTCGTGGCCCGCTCGGCGTCCGGCGCCGGGCGCGGCCTCCAGGAGGCCCTGCTGCGGCGCCTCCAGGAGGTCAACTCCCCCGGTCTGCTGCTGTCCTGTCCGCCCACCGAGGGCTATCTGTTCGGGAACATCAAGCCCCGCATCCTGCCGCGCGGCCGGGCCATGCGCGTCGCCCGGCGGACCATGACGCTGGTGCAGACGGCTCAGGTCGAGTAGGCGGTGCGGTGCGCTGCGCTGGCCTTGGCCGTGGCACGCCGTCGTTCGTCTGCGGCGCCGTCGTGGCCGCTCGCGCAGTTCCCCGCGCCCCCCTGCGGGGGCGCGCCCACGCGAACGCCCATGGACAAAGCCGGCCCACGCCGCCGCTCGGCAACACACACCGCCGTACCCAACCTCACGTACATCGTGGTCACTCGCGCAGTTCCCCGCGCCCCTACGGGGGCGCGCCCACGCCACCGCCCAGCAACACACACCGCCGTACCCAACCTCACGTACATCGTGGTCACTCGCGCAGTTCCCCGCCCCCCTGCGGGGCTCGGCTCTGCGTTCAGTTGGGGGGGCGCCAGCCGCGTGCTCGGCCGCGGGGGATTACCACCACCGCTGCGGCCACCACCAGCATCAGCAGGGCCATGGCGCCGGCGGCCAGCAGGGCCCGGTCCTGGGGGGCCGTGGACACCTCGGGGAGGTGGAGCGGGGCGGTGCTCGGGGCGGCGGCGCGTGGGGCGGAGCCGGGCGGGACCATGGAGACGGCCGCGTACGGGTCGAGCCGGGGCGCGCCCCCGGTCGGGGCGGCGGAGCCGGTCAGCCGCTCGGCGGTCTCGGCGGCGGTCAGGTCCGGATGGTAGGCGCGCACCAGCGCCGCCGCACCGGCGGCGAGCGCGGCGGCCGCGGAGGAACCGGCGGCGATGTAGTGCCCCGACCCGCGCGGCCCGATGCCGACCACCGGGCCGCCGGGGGCGGCCAGGTCGGCCCCGGTGACGCTGGCGGCGCTGGCCAGCACGCTGCCGTCGGCCGTCACCCCGACCACCGAAAGGGCGCCGGGCGCGGACGCCGGCCAGTACTGTGCGGCGGCCTCGCCGGACCGGGGCCGGATGTCCGGCGCGGCGGCCGCGACGACGAGGACCTGGTGCTCGGTGGCGTACCGGACGGCGGCGGTCAGCTCGGCCTCTCCGGTGGTCAACGCCGCGGACACGGTGATGACTTGGGCGCCGTTGTCGACGGCCGCCCGGATGCCGTCGGCGACCCGCTCGGCGCTGGCGGTGCCCCGCTCGTCGGTGCCGCGCACGGCGAGCACCCGGGCGCCCGGGGCCACTCCGTGGACGTCGGTCCCGCTGGTCTGCGCGGCGGCGACGAGGCCGGCGACGAAGGTGCCGTGGCCCACGCAGTCGGCGGCGGCGTCCCCGACGGCGGTGACCCGTCCGGACAGCGCCGGCGCCTTGTCGGACACCCCGGTGTCCACCACCGCGACGGTGATGCCCCCGCCCCGGGACAGCTGCCAGGCGTTGGGCAGCGACAGACTCTGCTGGGCCCGGGTCGCGGCCCCCGCCGTACGGTTCGAGGCGGCGGTGCAGGGGGCGTCGTCGCCCAGGGAGAGCGGGATCGGCGGCAGGCTGGTACTGCCGGTGCCGTCGCCCGCGGACGAGGGAGCGGGAGAGGGGGAGGCGGCCCTGGCGGGTGCCGGGACGGACAGGGCGCACACCGCCGTCACCGAGAGCGCGCCCAGCCCCGCGGACAGCCGGAAGAGGAAGCGGGAACAGGGGAGTTGGGGAAGCCGTGGGGACCGGAGATACCGGGATTGCCTCATGAGGCGCATGATAAGGGGGACACCCCGGGGCGCTCGGCCGGGCGTTCGAGCGGGCATGATGACCCCAGCACCACGGCCCACACCGTCTCCGGGGAGGATCCGGCGCGGCACTCGCGCGATGCACTGCCGCCGCCCGCTGTTCACCGCCGCGTTCTACTGTCTGTTTACTTGTCCACCGTCGCCCTGACGTCGCAGACGAAGAGGAGATTCGAGGCGTGGCACGCCAGCTGCTCACGGTCGGTCCCGAAAGGCCCGACAGGCCGGACAGCTTCCGAACCATCAGTGAAGCTTTGGCCAAGGCCCGTACGGGCGCGGTGATCAGCGTCCTGCCGGGGCGATACGAGGAGAACCTGCGGATCTCCCGGCGGGTCACCATCGTCGCCGAGGGATCGCGCGGCAGCGTGGAGATCGCGCCCCGCACCGGTTCCGCCGTCACCCTGGCGGCCGACGCCGTGATGCTCACCGACCTGGTGCTGCGCGGCCCGGAGGACGACGACGTCCCGGTCGTGGACGCCTTCCAGGGCCAGGTCGCCCTCGACGGATGCGACATCACCGGCACCGGTTGGACCGCGGTGCTCAGCCGCAACACGGGCTCCCTGGCCATGCGCGGCTGCCGGGTCACCAACCCCGAGGGCGCCGGCGTCGTCGACACCTCGTCCGAGGAGAGCGTCGTCGCGGACTGCGTGCTGGAGAACCTCGGCAGTTCGGCCGTCGTCCTCAGCGAGAAGGCCCGGACCACCGTACGCGGCTGCACCATGCGCGACACCCGCGGCAACGGCGTCCTGGCCAACGGCCAGACCCGCGGATCGGTCGAGGACTGCGACATCTCCGCCACCGACAAGCCGGGCATCGCGCTGGAGCAGAACAGCGCCACCCGGGTGCTCCGTACCCGGCTGCACGACCTGGCGATCGGCGCCCTGGTGACCAGCGCCTCCCGCCCGGAACTGACCGAACTCGACATCCTGGCCGCCGCCGAGCACGGCGTCCTGGTCTCCGCCGGCGCCGAGCCGGTGCTGCGCCACTGCCGGGTGAGCCGGACGAAGGGCAGCGGTCTGGCCGTCACCGGGCGGGCCCGGGGGACGTACGAGGACTGCGAGTTCACCCACTGCGCGGGACCCGCCGTGCTGGCCACCGAGAGCGCGGCGCCGATGCTGACCCGGACCGTCGTACGGGACTGCTCGGCCACGTCCGCCGTGCTGCTGACCGGCGAGTCGGCGGCCGAGTTCGACCGGCTCGACGTGACGTCGGCCACCGGTATCGGCATCTCCGTGCACTCCGGCGCCAACCCGCTGATCCGGCGGGCCCGCGTGGTGTCGGCCGGCGGCCACGGCGTGGAGGTCCTCAAGGGGGGACGCGGCCGGCTCGAGGACTGTGTGATCGAGAAGGCCGGCGGCGCGGCCCTGCGGGTCGCCGACGACGGCCGCCCGCACGTCGGCAACAGCACCCTGTCGGACGCCACCGGACCCGGCGTCCTCGTCGCGGCGGGCGGCCTGGCCGACATCCGGGACACCACCGTCGACGGCAGCGCGGCGGAGGGCATCCGGGTCGAGGAGGACGGCGAGGTGTCCGCCGTACGCAACCGGATCACCTCCTCCGGGTCGCACGGTGTGCTGCTGGCCGCCGGGGCACGGGCCGCGCTGGGCGGCTGCGAGGTGTCCAGCGGCCAGGCCGACGGCATCCGGGTCGACACCGCCGAGCGGGTCTCCGTCCGCGACTGCACGGTCAGCGACAACCGGGGCGCCGGGCTGCGGCAGACCGTCCGGGACGGCATGCTCGCCGTGGACCGGCTGTCCAGCGTGGCGAACGGCGCCCGGGACGCCTGGGACGGCGCGCCGCCGCCCGCCCCCGCGGACCCGGCGGACCCCGCAGCCGCGGCCGCCAAGGACGGCCCCGCCGAACCGCAGGGCCCGGTCGAGGAGTTGGAGGCCCTGGTCGGGCTGGAAGGGGTCAAGCACCAGGTCAAGAGCCTGGTCAACCTGACCCGGCTGGCCCAGCGCCGGGCCAGTCTCGGCATGCCGGCCCCGCCGATGAGCCGGCACCTGATCTTCGCGGGCGCCCCCGGCACCGGCAAGACCACGGTCGCCCGGCTCTACGGCTCCATCCTGGCCGAGCTCGGCGGGCTGCGCTCAGGACACCTCGTCGAGGTCTCCCGGGCCGACCTCGTCGCCCAGGTCGTCGGCGGCACGGCGATCAAGACCACCGAGACGTTCAACCGGGCGCTCGGCGGCGTGCTGTTCATCGACGAGGCCTACACGCTCGCCTCCGACAGCAAGAACTCCGGGGCCGACTTCGGCCGCGAGGCCGTCGACACCCTGGTCAAGCTGATGGAGGACCACCGCGACGACGTGGTGGTGATCGCGGCCGGCTACTCCAAGGAGATGGACTCCTTCCTCGCCGTCAACCCCGGTCTCGCGTCCCGCTTCGCCCGCACCATCGAGTTCGTCAACTACACGGTCGACGAGTTGGTGACCATCGTGGAGAGCCTGTGCGCACGGCACCGCTACGAACTCGTCCCCGACACCAGGGACGCGCTCGCCACGCACTTCGCCGAGATGCACCGGGGCCCCAACTTCGGCAACGGCCGGGTGGCCCGGCAGGTGTTCGAGGAGATGGTGGACCGGCAGGCGTTCCGGCTGGCCTCGCTCCCGGAGGCCGGGGAACAGGATCTGACGGTGCTGCTGCCCGAGGACGTCGGCGAGGCCGCTGCCGCCGCCGTCAAGGCCGCCTCGTCCGGTCACCGGGCCACCTCGCCGCTGGACGAACTCAATGCGATGGTCGGCCTCGAGACCGTCAAGCACGAGGTCACCGACATGATCAACCTGCTGTCGGCGTCCCAGCGACGGCAGGCCGCCGGGCTGCCCGCCTCCCGTATCAACCGGCACCTGGTCTTCGCGGGACCGCCCGGCACCGGCAAGACGACGGTGGCCCGGCTGTACGGAAAGCTGCTGCGCTCGCTGGGCGTGCTGCCGCGCGGCCAGCTCGTCGAGGTGGCCCGCGCCGACCTCGTCGGACGCTACGTGGGACACACCGCCCAGCTCACCCAGGAGGTCTTCGAAAAGGCCCTCGGCGGTGTGCTGTTCGTCGACGAGGCGTACACCCTCACCCCGCCCGGCTCGCCCGCGGACTTCGGACGGGAGGCGGTGGACACGCTGCTGAAGCTGATGGAGGACCACCGCGAGGACGTCGTGGTGATCGTGGCCGGCTACACCGCCGAGATGAACCGCTTCCTGGCCTCCAACCCCGGCCTCGCCTCCCGCTTCTCACGGCACGTCGAATTCCCCGACTACAGCTCGGAGGAGCTCGTCACCATCGTCCAGCAGCACGCCGCCGCGTCCGGCTTCGAGTGCGCTGCCGATGTGCCGCAGGCGCTGCTCACGTTCTTCAAGGCCCAGCCGCGGGACCGGTCCTTCGGTAACGCGCGGCTGGCCCGGCAGACCGTCGAGCAGATGGCCACCCGGCAGGCCCGGCGGCTGGCCGCGATGAACTCGCCGAGCATGGCGGAACTCCAGACCCTGCTGGCGGAGGACCTCCCCGAACCACCATCGCCACCCGGCCGGTAGCCCGCCCCGGCACGGAAGCCCGCGTGCCCGCCGCCAAGTCCGCGCTCGGCAAGGACAGGGGCCCACGGCCCCGGTCCCGGACGGCAGGACACCGGCGGAGCGGACGTCGGCGGCGGACCGGAGCGGCTGTCGCCCGCCGTGCTGGAGCATCCTGCACAGCAGTCGGTCCTGACCCCGCTCACCGGCCTCGGCCGTCCCGCCCCGGATACACTCGCCCACATGGTCCGTTCGTCTCGTGAGGGTGTGAGCCCCGGGATGTGGCGGCGTGAGAAGGGGACCGTGGTGCGCCGGGCCACGGCACTTCCGGACCGGGCGACGGCCCCCTTCGTCATCATCGCCGAGTCGCAGGTTCCGCGCGTCCCCACGGAGTGGGCGCCGCACACGCATCCCCTGCACGAACTCGTCTGGGTACGCGGCGGCACGCTGACCTCCCGCGTGGAGGACCGTATCTTCACCGTGTCCGAGGGGCACGGGCTGTGGATGCCTGCCGGAGTGGTGCACGGCGGGCGGGCGACGGCGGGTGCGGAGTTCTACGACGCCTTCTTCGCGCCCGACCGCACGCCGTTCGCGTTCGGGGGGCCGACAGCGATCGCGATGACGCCGCTGCTGGAGTCGTTGCTGACCCATCTGTCCCGCACGGATCTCGACGCCGCGGCCAGGGCGCGGGCGGAGTCGGTCGTGTTCGACGTGCTCCAGCCGCTGGAGCGCCCGTTCGCGTTGCAGTTGCCCGGCGACGCCCGGATCGACGCGATCACCGAAGCCCTGCTGGACGATCCCGCCGACTGCCGCTCGCTGGAGGAGTGGGCGCGGTGGCTGGGGATCAGCGACCGCACGATCACCCGTGCGTTCCGCCACGCGACAGGGCTGTCCTTCGCCCAGTGGCGGCAGGTGCTGCGCGTCCATCGGGCGCTGACCCTGCTCTCCGAGGGGCTCGACGTGCAGACCGTCTCCGAGACGCTCGGCTACGCACAGCCCAGCACCTTCATCGCCGCCTTCCGGCGTGTCACGGGAACCACGCCGGGCGCGTTCTTCGACGCGGCCGACGGCACCCCGGGCGGTGTCCGGAATTCCGTATCAGGTGTCCAGAACTCCTGATTGTCGACACGGCGAGCGGAATATAACCTTCTCGAAGTTAGGCAACCCTTAGTTGTTGCTCGCGGCGTACGGGGGTTTCCGGGCGCCGGGGAGTCTCTACGGCCCGGCCGGCAACGGCCGGACGGAGGGTGCCGCAGTCGTTGCCCCTCCGACCGTCCGGACCCACCCATGTTCACAAGCTCCTCCCGGCGCGCCGATCGGCGTACGGCCGATCCGGCCACGCCGGGCGCCGCCCTCAGCGGGCACGATCTGGTGCTGCGCTACAGCGGGACGCCGGTCGTCCACGGTGTCTCGCTGGCCCTGGAGCCCGGCCGCGCAACCGCTCTGGTGGGGCCGAACGGCAGCGGGAAGTCCACGCTGCTGCGCGCGCTCGCCCGACTGCACCGGGTGGACGGCGGCCGGGTGACGCTCGGCGCCCCCGACGGACCGCCCGAGCGCGACGCGGCCCTGCTCAGCGCCCGCCGGTTCGCCCGCGAGGTGACGCTGTTCGCCCAGTCGAGGCCCGCGCCCCAGGGGCTGACGGTCGCGGAGGTCGTGGCCTTCGGACGCCACCCGTACCGGCGTGGCTTCGCCGGACCGACCGCCGAGGACCGGAGCGCCATCGACCACGCCATGGGCGTCACCGGCGTACGGGACATGGCGGGCCGGCCGGTCGGGGAACTCTCCGGCGGGGAGATGCAGCGTGTCTGGCTCGCGGCCTGCCTGGCCCAGGACACCGGCGTCGTGCTGCTGGACGAACCGACCAACCACCTGGACCTGCGCTACCAGATCGAGACGCTCGACCTGGTGCGCGATCTCGTCGAGGAGCACGGCATCGCGGTCGGGATCGTGCTGCACGACCTCGACCAGGCCGCCCGCGTCGCGGACACGCTGGTCCTGATGCGCGCGGGCCGCGTGCACGCGGCGGGCGCACCCGCCGACGTCCTCACCGCGGAGAACATCGGCGCGGTCTACGACATCCGTGTCGAGGTCGGCGTGGACCCTCGCACGGGCCGGCTCCGTATTGACCCGATCGGGCGGCACCCCGCCCGGAGCGGCACATCCGCCGCTCCGACGAATCGCCAGAATCACCAGAATCGCAAGGATCGCAAGAAAGAGGACCCTTCATGAACCGTGCCCGTCGCCTGGCGGCGTCAGCCTCCGCAGGGCTCGTCGTCCTCGCCGCAACGGCTTGCGGCACGACCGCCGTCGACAAGGCCGAGGCCGGCAGCGGCACCAGCGCGTCGCCCGCGTCGAAGAGCTGCGCCGAGGACACCACGACCACCTCGACGAAGCCGGTCTCCTTCAAGGACGGCGTCGGCCGGCAGGTGAAGCTCGACAAGCCCGCCGAACGGATCGCGGTCCTGGAGTGGCAGCAGGTCGAGGACGCGCTGACCCTGTGCGTCACCCCCGTCGCGGTCTCCGACGCGAAGGGGTACCGCACCTGGGTCAGCGCGGAGAAGCTGCCCGACGGGGTGACGGATGTCGGCACCCGTGAGGAGCCCGACCTCGACACCCTCTTCGCGGCGAAGCCCGACCTCATCGTCGTGGAGGCGTTCGACGGCGACGACGAGACCCTCGCGAAGCTGGAGAAGCGAGGCGTCCCCGTGATGGCGACGCGGGGGGCGAACCCGGATGATCCGATCGGGAACATGCGGAACGTGTTCAGCATGATCGGCAAGGCGACGGGTCGCACCGAGCGGGCGGACCGGGTGCTCCAGGAGTTCGACGAGCACCTCGCGACGGCCAAGAAGCAGGTCGCCGCCGCCGATCTGCCGACGAAGGACTTCCTGTTCTTCGACGGATGGCTGCAGGGAGGCAACCTCACCGTCCGCCCCTACGGCAAGGGCGCCCTGTTCACCGAGATAGGTGAAGAGCTCGGCATGAACCCCGCCTGGACCGATGCCGTCAACAAGGCCCACGGCGACGGGGGTGTCGATCCCGCCTACGGCCTCGCGCAGACCGACGTCGAGGGACTCACCGCGGTGGGGAACGCCAACCTCTTCTACGCCAACGACGAAGGAGCCGGGGGGTACGTCGCGGCGCTGGAGAAGAACCCGATCTGGAAGTCCATCCCGGCCGTGCGGGAAAAGCGCGCGCACGCCTTCCCGGCGCGGGTGTGGGGCGCCGGCGGTCCGCGCTCCTGCGAGCAGGCGATCGACGCGTACGTCGACGTACTCGACAAGAAGTGAGCACACCGCGGACACCGGCATCCGGAGCGCGTACGCTGCCGCGCGCCGAGCACGGCGGCGGCCCCACCGGGGTGGCCGTCCTGGCAGTCCTTCTCGTCGTGACCGTCCTGGTGGGCATGTGGCACCTGACGCAGGGGACGTCGGGCGTCGGCGTCGGCGACCTGGTGCGGTATCTCGCCGGGGAACGGGAGAACACCGGCGGGGCGCCGGTCGGTGAGATCCTCACCGGCTCGCGCCTGCCGCGCCTGCTCGCGGGCGTGGCGGTGGGCTTCGCCCTCGGCTGTGCCGGCGCGCTGCTGCAGTCCGTCACGCACAACGCGCTCGCCTCCCCCGACACCCTCGCGGTCTCGGCCGGGGCCTACTGCACGCTCTCGCTCGTC
Source organism: Streptomyces shenzhenensis (assembly GCF_003688995.1). GTDB lineage: Bacteria > Actinomycetota > Actinomycetes > Streptomycetales > Streptomycetaceae > Streptomyces > Streptomyces shenzhenensis_A. Next base: position 324,845 of record NZ_PENI01000001.1, read on the forward strand.
GCGGCCTTCGGTCTCACCGTCCCGCTGTGGGCGTCGGGCGCCGTCGCCTTCGCCGGCGGCCTGCTCGCGGCGGCGCTCGTGCTGCTCCTCGCGGGCCGGGCCGCAGGCACCGCGGGCACCCGTCTCATCCTCGCCGGATCGGCGACGGCGATGGCCCTGGACGCGGTGACCGGGATGCTCCTCATCCTGTTCGACCAGAACACGACGGGCCTCTTCGCCTGGGGGAGCGGTTCGCTCGCACAGCTGAACATCGACGCGTCGGTCCGCGCCTTCCCCCTCGTGGCCGTGGTGCTGTGCGTCGCCCTGGCGCTGTCCCGGCGGCTGGACGTGATGAACCTCGGCGACGACGCCGCGTCCACCCTCGGCGTACCGGTCAGGACCACCCGCGTGACCGCGGTCCTCTGCGCGGTACTCCTGACCAGCACGGCGGTGACGCTCGCGGGCCCGATCGCCTTCGTCGGCCTCGGCGCCCCCGTCCTGACCCGGCTGATCGCGGGACGGGTCCGGTCGCTGCGCCGGCACCTCCTTCTGGTGCCCGCGGCCGGGCTGCTCGGCGCGCTGCTCATCCTGCTCGCGGACGCGTCGCTGCGCGCGGTGCAGGGTGCGGACGGTGCCGCCGCCATTCCCACCGGTGTGCCGACCGCGCTGCTCGGTTCCGTCGTGATCGTGGTCCTCGCGCTCCGCCTCCGCGACACGGGTCAGCTCCGGCAACCACCGCACGCGCGGGTCGCCGTACGGTCCCGCCGCGCGTTCCTCCTCGTCGTGCTCGGCGCGGTGACACTCCTCGCCTGCGCGGTCCTCGTGGCGGTCCTCGCGGGGAGCCTCTGGCTGCGGACGGGGGACATCGCGCTCTGGGCGCGGGGAGCCGCCCCGGACCTGATCGGCCAGGCGCTCGACGACCGGGTCCCGCGCGTGACCGCCGCGGTCCTCGCCGGCGCGGCGCTCGGTCTTGCCGGATGCGTCGTGCAGAGCGCGGTGCGCAACCCGCTGGCGGAGCCGGGGGTGCTCGGCATCACGGCGGGCGCCGGGCTGGGTGCGGCGAGCGTCGTCACGTCGGGACTGCCCGGCGGACGGCCGCTGCTCATCGCGGCCGCGGTCGCGGCGGGGCTCGCCACGTTCGCGGTGATCGCCCTGCTGGCCTGGCGCGGCGGTTTCCTGCCCGACCGGTTCGTACTGATCGGCATCGGCTGCGGGTACGGCCTCAGCTCCGTCACCACCTTCCTCCTGCTGCGTGCCGACCCGTGGAACACGCCCCGGATCTTCACCTGGCTCTCCGGCACGACCTACGGGCGCACGCTGCCCGACGTCGTACCGGTCGCGGTGGCCCTGGCGCTCGCGCTCCCCGTGCTGCTCGCCATGCGCGGCCGGCTCGACCTGCTCGCCGTCGACGAGGACACCCCGCGCATAGTCGGCGTCAGGGTGGAGCGCGCACGCTTCACCGCACTCGCGGTCGCCGCGGTGCTCGCGGCGGTCAGCGTGATCGCCATCGGCGTCGTCGGTTTCGTGGGGCTCGTCGCCCCGCACCTCGCCCGGTCACTGGTGGGCGCCCGGCACGGCCGCGCGATCCCGGTCGCGATGCTGCTCGGCGGGCTGCTGGTCTGCGTGGCCGACGCCCTCGGCCGCACGCTCGTCGCACCCGCCCAGATCCCGGCGGGCCTCATGATCGCCCTCGTCGGTGCGCCGTACTTCATCTGGGTGCTCCGCCGGTCCCGCGCATGACGCCGGTGGAGACCTGCCGGCGAAGCCCCGCCCCCTTCGACCCGTCAGGAGTGCCGGAATGCCGCCTCACCGGGAAACGCCCGTGAAGAGCACCGTCGTCCCGTTCGAGCCCGACAGATTGCCGGCCCCGCTGCGGCGGCTCGGACACCCTGACGTACTGGAGCGCTGGCGCGCGGCCGACCGTTCCGCGCACGCCCCGCACATCGTGGCCGTTCCCGGCGACGACGGCGAGGACTGGTCCGCGGCCGCGCTCGTGACGGCACGCCCGCACACGGCGTACTTGAAGATCGTCGATGCCGTCGGTGACGTGCCGGCGGCCGTCGACGCCGTGGTCTCCCACGCACGGCACCGGGGGCTCGCGCAGGTCAAGTGGGAAGGGTGGACGGCGAGCGCCGAGGTGGCCGCCGCCGTCGGCTTCGCCCCGCTGGGTGCTCCGCTCGCGCAGGCGGCGGACGCCGGAGGGCCGGGTTCCGGCTATGTGCGCTGGCTGTGCGACGCTGCGGTGACCGAGCCCCCGTACTACGGGCAGACGACGCACTTCACCTGCGGCGCCGTCACCGCCCTGGTCGCGCAGGCGCACGCGGGGACGCTGCCGCGGGAGTCGCTCGACCGCCCGGCGGAGCTGGCGCTGTGGCGCGACGCGACGAACTTCCCCGCGTGCGAGCCCGTCGGACTGGGCGTCGCCGTGCGCCGAGCGTGGCCGTCGTCCCCGGTCACGGTCTTTCTCGACGTGGACCGGCCCGTCCTGCTCGACCACTATCCGGAGAGCGAGCAGGAGTGGCGTGCCGTGCTCCAGCGCATGGCGCGGACGGACGCCGAACGGATCGGTGTCCCGGTCGACTCACGCCACCTGCCCATGACCGCGATCCGGAGCGCGATCGCCCGACGGGAGCAGGTGCTGCTCCTGGTCTCGCTCGCCGCGATGCAGGGGTTCGACGTGCCGCACTGGGTGCTCTGTCACGGCGCCGTACCCGGCGCCGTCGTGCTCGAGGACCCCTGGGCCAACGCGCCCACGGGGGACACCTGGGTCGACGCCCACCTGCTGCCGGTACCCGACACGTCACTCGACACAATGACGACACTCGCACCGACCCCTTTCCACGGCGCGGTACTCATCGGCGCCCCAGGCCAAGTCGGCCAGTGATCATCAATTCCCGTGGCACGCATGGCATTCCGGAAGATGACCGCGTTCCGGCATCACCGAACCGTCACCCCGGTCACTGCCAGGCGCGTACGAGGTCCTCCGGACCCCAGTGGGCCGCGAGCGGCAGGCCGTCGGCGAGGCCACTGCGTGAGACCGCGACCAGCGGGGTGTCCGTTCCCGCGCCCGGCACAGCAAGCATGTCGCGGACCAGGGCGTCATAGTCGTGGCGGTCGAAGGGCCGGTCCTCCAGCCACTTGATGGAGCCGAGGAAGTGCACCTGCCCGGCCACCGGCGCCCGGTCGGCGCCGATCAGGTCGATCTCGGGGTTGTTCTGCCGGTTCCACCAGCCGCCGACCGCTTCGGTGTCCGGCCATGCCTCGGCGGGCAGCAGCCTCAGCAGCGACTCGCGGACGATCGGCTCCACCGCCCGTCCTCGCCAGCTGCTCCAGCCGCGCTCGATGCGTTCCAGCGCCAGGTCGCCCCGGCCGCGTTCGATCAGCGGCAGGCCGCGCTGCAGAAAGGCCAGCCAGAATCGCAGATACGGGTCGGCAATGCGATAACGCTTGTTCTTGCGGTCGGGTTTGACCGACAGCGGGAGGTCGGCGGCCAGCACTCGCTTGTCCAGCAGCATGTTCAGCAGTGGGCTCAGCACCCCGGAGGGCAACGTACCCGCGCCGCCGGCCCGGGCGGCGATCGTGGAGAATGTCCGCTCCCCGCTGCCGACAGCCTCCAGTACCGCCCGGGCGTGGGACGCCTCGGGGAACTCACCCAACAGCGACAGCTCGCCCGCCACCAGCAACGGTGAGAGCGGGTTGGCCACCGCCTCGGCAAGGAAGGCGGCACGGCTCATCCCCGGCCGCCAGGACTGGACGATCTCCGGAAACCCCCCAGTGATCAGCAGGGCATCCACCGCTTCTGCCGCGCCCAGCCCGGTGGCGGTCCGCACATCCCCCACGTGCAGCGGATTGACGGTCATCTTCGTCGCCCGCCCGAAGAACGGGCGGCCGTACGACTGCAGCGCCTCCATCACCGAGATATCGCTGCCGACCAGGATCAGCAACACAGGTTGGGCGGACAGGTGCCGGTCCCAGACCGTCTGCAGCGCACCCTCGAACTCGCTGTCCTGCTCCACCAGCCACGGCACCTCGTCGATCACCACGATGCTCGGGGCGTCGTCGGGCAGCGCAACGGCCAGGGAGCGCAGCGCCTGGTTCCAGTCGCCGGCCTGCAGCCCGGCCACCAGCTCCGCCCCGGGCAGCGGCGACTGCGCGAGCGTGGCGGCGAAATCCGCCCGCTCGGCCACAGGGTTGCGGCCTCGCGTGGCCTGGAAGACCACGTACGGCAGCCCGGATCGATCGCAGAACTCCTGGACCAGCCGCGACTTCCCCACCCGCCGCCGCCCCGTCATGATCACAGCCTGACCGCGCGTGGCCCCTGTCCCCCCGGCAACCAGACCGAGCTGGCGCCCCAACCGCTCCAGATCCAGCGCCCTGCCCTTGAAACTGCTCACCGGCCTGACTCCTACAAACGTAGACTCGATATTACGTAGAATGAATCTACGTTCACTCTAGTGAGAGTGAGGGACGATCGCACGTCACTGCATGGCCGGACCCAGGCGCGCCCGCAGCCTCGCGGGCCATCGAGTCGGTGAGGCTCTCCGCGCTGGATGCACTCACGAATCCCTGGCCGGAGCCCTGGCCGGAGCCGCAGTCGGAGATCAACTGGCCACGGAACGGGGCAGCCGAATCTCACGGGCGCGGCTGTTCAGTGGCCTCAGCTCACCAGTGTCTGGCCTAACGAGGAAAACGTAGCCCCTCGCTTTGTCGGCGAAGTTGGCGGCCGGTCGGCCGATGTCAGACGTAGTAAGCAGTATGAGCTACCGGCTCTCGGCCGCCGCGATGCCGTTCAACCTCTGGAGCCGAACCCGCGCTCCCTCAACTGCGCGACTACGGCCTGTGCCAGCATGAGAAGCGAGAGCTTGACGGAAGCCGACACTGCGTTCTCGTCGCGCGGCTCGCCGTACTGAGCCTCGGGTTCCCAGTACTCCGCCGCGTCGATGCGGTGGAGCTCGTAAGCGACGAAGTCGGCGAGCTGAGAGAGCTTGACTGCACCCAGCGGGACACCCGGTTCCGGGCTGCTCCCCTCGCCCACGAGCCAGGCGCCCAGATCGACGCGCCGCCAAACGCCCTCCTGGTCGTACCGGACGTCAACGAGCGCGACGGTGACATGCCGGTCGGCGAGGAGATCAGCCAGTTCGGTGAGTTCCGATGCCTCGGCTTCATTCCAGCGCCAGGGGGAGGGAAGCGACTCCTTCCGTTCAGCAGCCATAGCACAGGCGTGGAGAGGCGGAAAAGCAGCAACGTAGCGGTGGATCGCCGGTTACCGAAACCGGCGATCCACCGAAAGGCAGAAAGCGGACCAGGGGAAATCACACCGCCACAAGTCGGACCCACTCGCCGCACAGCTTGGCCATGTCGTCAATATCGGAAGTCAGCATGACCACGGGGCGGTGCTGTCGCAGCGCGGCCTCGGCAACGGCTGCATCGATCGCGTACTTGTGTCCGTGCAACCCGGCATTCATCAGCAACTTCGAGGCCGCCCTCGCCTCCTCGTCACCGACCGGGACGACCCGCAGCCCGGAAAGCACCCAGTTCAAGCGAGACTTGTTCGTACGGGTGTGGACGGCTTCGATGATGGTGAGCGCACTGATCACGACCTCCATGCCGCGCGAGCGCGCCTCAGCGATAAGAGCCACCACCTGCTCGTCGTCGACGAGCAGCTTCGAGAGTCCCTCGCTGTCGAGGACTAACGTCCCCTCGTGACTCAACCTGCGGCGGGCCACCCGGCCTCCTCAGCGAACACCTCGTCGAAGACCTGCCGCGCCCGCTGACGAGCCGGCTCGGAGACCGGCCCCTTGCGGCTCTCGTAGTCCGCCAGGTACTCGTCCAGGACCTGCCCGCGCAGCTCACGCTCGACCGCCTCGGCGATGAACGCAGAGAACTCCCGCTTACCCACCCGCGCCCGGATCGCCTCCGCGGTCCCCTCCGGCAGCGACAAGCTCACCCGCGTCGCCGGCCCTTCCCCGATGCTGTACGTCGTCTCACCCATACCCCGAGTGTGTCAAACGAGTAGGAAAAGCGCTACGGCCCGAATCCGCACGGTGCCCCAGGGCCGTGAAGAAGACGTGTGGATGAAGCGACTCCCGCCCGCCCCTCGTATCGGGCAGATCACTGCCCGACGCCCAGCACGGGCTCCTCATCTCATCCCAGCACCATCCCAGCACGGGAAAAACAAAGGGCCCGACCCCGAAGAGTCGGACCCCTCTCTGACCTGCGCATTTGCGAGATCAGCGACGTGGTGATGAGTCACCTGCTACACGTTGAAGCGGAACTCCACCACGTCGCCGTCCTGCATCACATAGTCCTTGCCCTCCATGCGGGCCTTGCCCTTTGCTCGGGCCTCCGGGACCGAGCCCGTTTGCAGGAGGTCCGCGAAGGAGATGACCTCGGCCTTGATGAAGCCCTTCTGGAAGTCGGTGTGGATCACGCCGGCCGCCTCGGGGGCCGTGGCGCCCTTCTTGATGGTCCAGGCACGGGACTCCTTGGGGCCGGCCGTGAGGTACGTCTGCAGGCCGAGGGTGGCGAAGCCGACGCGGGCGAGGGTGGCCAGGCCGGGCTCCTCGGCGCCCACGGACTCCAGGAGCTCCAGCGCGTCCGCCTCGTCCAGCTCGGCGAGGTCCGCCTCCAGCTTGGCGTTGAGGAAGATCGCCTCGGCAGGGGCGACCAGGGCCCGCTGCTCGTCCTTGAAGTCGTCGTCGGTCAGCTCGTCCTCGTCGACATTGAAGACGTAGAGGAACGGCTTGGTGGTGAGCAGGTGCAGGTCGTGCAGCAGCTCGGCCCGCTCGCCGCCCTGGACGATGCCCTGCGAGAACAGGGTGTCGCCCTTCTCCAGGATCTCCTTGGCCTCCTCGACGGCCTTGACCTTGGGCGCGACGTCCTTCTTGATCCGCGATTCCTTCTGCAGCCGCGGCAGCACCTTCTCGATGGTCTGCAGGTCGGCGAGGATCAGCTCGGTGTTGATCGTCTCGATGTCGTCCTTGGGCGAGACCTTGCCGTCGACGTGGACGACGTTCTCGTCCTTGAAGGCGCGGATGACCTGGCAGATCGCGTCGGACTCACGGATGTTCGCGAGGAACTTGTTGCCCAGGCCCTCGCCCTCGGAGGCGCCGCGGACGATGCCCGCGATGTCGACGAAGTCGACGGTCGCCGGGAGGATGCGCTGCGAGCCGAAGATCTCGGCCAGCTGGGTCAGGCGCACGTCCGGGACGCCGACCACGCCGACGTTCGGCTCGATCGTGGCGAACGGGTAGTTGGCCGCCAGCACGTCGTTCTTGGTCAGGGCGTTGAACAGGGTCGACTTGCCGACATTCGGCAGGCCGACGATTCCGATCGTGAGCGACACGTTGCGACTTCCCGTACGTGAGGAGGAGGGCCAGGCGGCCAGCAGACCGGCCGATCCCCCAGTTTACGGCGTGCCGGACACCGCCCCGGCTGGAGCGTCGAACACCTGGATATGCTCCGCGCAACGGCGTGTCTGTAGGGCCATTCGGCACATAAGCCGACCTAAGTTGGTCCAGTGGAGCAACACAGGACGCGACCCCCGCAGCACGGACCGCGACGCGGCACGCCACCGGCACCGCTGCCGCCGCAGGCCAGGCGCCGTCCGACGGGCGAACGCCCGCCCGCCCGGCGGCCGGTGCGCCCGCGTCCGGCCCAGCCGCCGCGACTGCCGGGCCCCCGGCTCACCGGGCTCGGCGGTGGCCTGTTCAGCGGGACGCTGATGTTCCTGCTCGGCCTGATCGACCAGCTGCTGTTCGGGGGGTCCCTCACCGTGTACGGGGTGCTGTTCCTGCCCGTGTGCGCGCTGACCGCGCTGTGGGTGCGCGGGGGCGACCTGCTGACGGCGCCCGTCCTGGTGCCGATCGCCTTCGCGGTGGGGCTGCTGCCCCTCGCCGACGACGGCGGCGGGGTGGCGGGCCGGCTGATGGGACTGGTCACCGCGCTCGCCACCCAGGCCGGGTGGCTCTACGGAGGGACACTGATCGCGGGTGTGACCGTGATCGTACGGCGGATCCGGCTGGTCAAGCGCCGACGGCGGGGCTCACCCGCCGGACCCGCGCCCGCCGGACCCACAGGACAGGCCTGACCGCGGCCGCCAGGCCCCGGGTACGGACCGCTGAGCGGGCCGAGCGAAGTCCTCTGTGATACGCGGCGCCCCGAAGGGGCGCGGAGCGCTCAGCCGCCCTTGGACGCGTGCATCGCCGCGCCCACGATCCCCGCGTTGTTCTGCAGTTGCGCGGGGACCATCTCCGCCTTGACGCCCTCGATGAGGTGCAGGAACTTGTCCGCCTTGCGGCTGACACCGCCGCCGATGATGAACAGCTGCGGGGAGAACAGCATCTCGACGTGCGCGAGATACTTCTGCACGCGGCGCGCCCAGTGCTCCCAGGTCATCTGCTGGTCGTCCTTGACCTTGCTGGAGGCCCGCTTCTCCGCCTCGTGACCGCCCAGCTCCAGATGGCCCAGCTCGGTGTTGGGAACCAGGACGCCGTCGACGAACAGGGCGCTGCCGATGCCCGTACCGAAGGTGAGCAGAATGACCGTGCCGCCGCGGCCGCGGCCCGCGCCGAAGCTCATCTCGGCGACGCCGGCCGCGTCCGCGTCATTGACCACCGTGACGTCATGGCCGCCCAGGCGCTCGCTGAACAACGCGCGCGCGTCCGTGTCGATCCAGCTCTTGTCCACGTTGGCGGCCGTACGGATGGTGGTCCCGCCGCTGACCACGCCCGGGAACGTGAGCCCGACCGGGCCCGTCCAGCCGAAGTGCTCGACGACCTCCTTCACACCGTCGGCCACCCCGTCGGGCGTCGCCGGGTGCGGAGTGAGCACCTTGAAGCGCTCCTGCGCGAGGTCGCCCCTCTCCAGGTCCACCGGTGCACCCTTGATCCCGGATCCGCCGATGTCCACGCCGAAGATCTGCATGGCCCCACGGTACGACGTACGGCTGACAGTCACGCGCCGAGCGATGATCTGCCGGTTACGCCTCCGCCGTGCCCGCGCCGCCGCGCTCGGCGACCAGGGCGTCCGCCTCCTCGCGCAGATCGCGGCGCAGCTCCTTGGGGAGCGAGAAGGTGATGGACTCCTCGGCCGTCTTGACGATCTCGACGTCCGCGTAGCCGCGCTCGGCGAGCCATTCCAGGACCTGCTCGACCAGGACCTCCGGAACGGAGGCGCCGGACGTCACGCCGACCGTGGTCACGCCCGCCAGCCAGGCTTCGTCGATCTCGTCGGCGAAGTCCACCAGGTACGCCTCGCGCGCGCCGGCCAGCTTGGCGACCTCCACGAGCCGCTTGGAGTTGGAGGAGTTGCGGGAGCCGACCACGATGACCAGATCGGCCTCCTCGCCCATCTGCTTCACGGCGATCTGGCGGTTCTGCGTGGCGTAGCAGATGTCGTCGCTGGGCGGGGAGATCAGCTGCGGGAACTTCCCCTTCAGCGCGTCCACGGTCTCCATGGTCTCGTCCACGGAGAGCGTGGTCTGGGACAGCCAGACCACCCTGGCCGGGTCGCGGACCTCCACCTTGGCGACGTCCTCGGGACCGTCCACGAGCTGGATGTGCTCGGGGGCCTCGCCGGAGGTGCCGATGACCTCCTCGTGGCCCTCATGGCCGATCAGGAGGATGTCGTAGTCCTCCTTGGCGAACCGGACGGCTTCCTTGTGCACCTTGGTGACCAGCGGGCAGGTGGCGTCGATGGTGGCGAGCCGGCCGCGCTCGGCCTCCTCGTGGACGACGGGGGCCACGCCGTGCGCCGAGAACATCACGATGTTGCCCGGCGGCACCTCTTCGGTGCGCTCGACGAAGACGGCGCCCTTTTTCTCCAGGGTCTGGACGACGTACTTGTTGTGCACGATCTCGTGCCGGACATAGATAGGGGCCCCGTACTGCTCCAGGGCCTTCTCGACGGCGATCACGGCGCGGTCCACGCCCGCGCAGTAGCCCCGGGGGGCGGCGAGCAGGACACGGCGGCCAGGCAGGGCAGTCATGCCACCCATCGTAAGGCCGCCTCCGGCAGGCCAGAGATCGCGTTCGCGTACCGTTCACACGAAGACCAGGCTTGCGGCACGCGCGCGTGCTGGGACGGTCCACGCGGGCAACACCCCAAAGGGGCCACAACACCGCCGCACAGGCCCACAAACAGGAACCGCCCCATAGGGGCGCGGGGAACGGCGCGATCAGCCACAACGCCCCCGCACACAACCACAAACCGCAACCACACCAAAGGGGCGCGGGGAACTGCGCAACCAGCCACAACGCCCCCGCACCCGACCGACAAGCACATCACGCCCGACCCAGTGGAGCGCGCAGCAGCGAGGACGCGGAATTGTCGGAGGGGCCCGTTAGTCTCGCGGCATGGCTGTGAACACGTCCGCGGAGACCCCGCTGCCCGTCGGCGAGGTGTCGCGGCTCATCGGGGGATGGATCGACCGGCTCGGCGCGGTGTGGGTCGAGGGGCAGATCACGCAGTTGTCGCGGCGGCCGGGCGCGGGCGTCGTCTTCCTGACGCTGCGCGACCCGTCGTACGACATCTCGGTGAGCGTGACCTGCTACCGGCAGGTGTTCGACGCGGTCGCCGATGTCGTCGGCGAGGGCGCCCGGGTCGTCGTGCACGCCAAACCGGAGTGGTACGCGCCGCGCGGGCAGCTGTCGCTGCGGGCCGTCGAGATACGGCCCGTGGGGGTCGGCGAGCTGCTGGCCCGGCTGGAGCAGCTGAAGAAGGCCCTGGCGGCGGAGGGGCTGTTCGCGCCCGAGCGCAAGCGCCCGCTGCCCTTTCTGCCGCAGCTCATCGGCCTCGTCTGCGGTCGGGCCTCGGCCGCGGAGCGGGACGTGCTGGAAAACGCCCGCCACCGCTGGCCCGCCGTCCGCTTCGAGGTGCGCAACGTGCCCGTGCAGGGCGTGCACGCGGTGCCCCAGGTCGTGCAGGCGGTCAAGGAGCTGGACGAGACGGACGCCGTGGACGTGATCATCGTCGCCCGCGGCGGCGGCAGCGTGGAGGACCTGCTGCCGTTCTCCGACGAGCAGCTGGTCCGCGCGGTCGCCGCCTGTCGTACGCCCGTCGTGTCCGCGATCGGCCACGAGCCGGACCATCCGCTCCTGGACTTCGTGGCCGACCTGCGCGCCTCCACCCCGACCGACGCGGCCAAGAAGGTCGTACCGGACGTGGGCGAGGAGCTGGAGCGGGTGCGGATGCTGCGGGACCGGGCGCGGCGGTGCGTGGCGGCGCTGGTCGAGCGGGAGGAGCGGGGACTGGCGCACGCGCTGGCCCGGCCCTCGATGGAGGACCCGCACCGGATGGTCGACGAGCGGGCGGACCAGGTGGCCTCGCTGCTCGACCGGAGCCGGCGCACGCTGCGCCACCACCTCGACCGCGCCGACTCCGAGCTGACGCACACGCACGCGCGCGTGGTGGCCCTCTCCCCCGCGGCGACGCTGAAGCGCGGGTACGCGGTGCTGCAGCGGGCCGACGGGCATGTGGTGCGGGATCCGGCGGAGGTGACGGCGGCCGAGGTGCTGCGGGCGCGGGTCGCCGAGGGCGAGTTCACGGTACGAGTCGACGCTTAGGGTGAACGGATGACCGGCAAGGTGGAAGAGGCGCTCTCGTACGAGCAGGCGCGGGACGAGCTGATCGAGGTCGTACGGCGGCTGGAGGCGGGCGGGACGAGCCTGGAGGAGTCCCTCGCGCTCTGGGAGCGCGGCGAGGAGCTGGCCAAGGTGTGCCGGCGCTGGCTGGAGGGCGCGCGGGCCCGGCTGGACGCCGCCCTGGCCGAGGAGAAGGAAGCGGACGCGGAGGGCTCGGAGCAGGCCGGGGAGTAGCGAGCGTACGGACGGGAACCCTGCCGGACGGCGGCTGCCGGCGGCGCCGGGGAACAGCCACCGCGCCGGCGGACCGTCCGTCCCGGGACCTGTGAAGCGGATCACCGCGCCCCGCTTTTTGTTGAACCTTGAACTTCTCTGGCGTACGGTCGTAGCCGTCAGCCGGTCCGGCATCCGGACCCGACGCGCACCTGAGGAAGTTCACGCATGTCTCTCGTTCTTGACCCCGCCGCCCAGGACCTCCTGTTCCGCCAGGCCCGCACCGCGAACACCTTCACCGCCGAGCCGGTGACCGAGGAGCAGGTGCAGACGATCTACGACCTGGTCAAGTACGGCCCCACCGCCTTCAACCAGACCCCGCTGCGCATCACCCTGGTGCGCTCCCCCGAGGCCCGCGAGCGCCTGGTGCGGCACATGTCCCAGGGCAACCGGCCCAAGACGGCCACCGCCCCGCTGGTGGCGATCCTCTCCGCGGACAACGAGTTCCACGAGGAGCTGCCGACCCTGCTCCCGGCCTTCCCGCAGGCCAAGGACCTCTTCACCGACCGTCCGGTGCGTGAGCGCTCGGCGACGCTGAACGCCGCCCTCCAGGCCGCGTACTTCATCGTCGGCGTGCGCGCCGCCGGCTTGGCCGCCGGCCCGATGACCGGCTTCGACGCCGAGGGCGTGCGCAAGGAGTTCCTCGACGACGACCACACCCCGCTGATGGTCGTCAACATCGGCAAGCCGGGCGAGAACGCCTCCTACCCGCGCTCGCCGCGCCTGGCGTTCGACGAGGTCTTCACCACCGTCTGAGCCGGCCCCCCGCGCGCGTCACGACAGCTTCAGCGACCCGGCCATCCGCGCCAGCTGCTCGAAGGACGCCGTGCCCGCGACCACCGTGGTGGAGCCGGGCGTGTCCTCCAGCACCAGGGCGTCGTAGCGGCCCCCGGCGTAGCGCGTCCAGGTGCGGTCGCCGATCTTCTCGGTGACGTCGGTGGCCTTCGCGCCCTGGCTGGCCCGGTCGATGAACTCGGCGCGCTGCTGAGTCGACTGCTCGATCTGCACGTACTGTCCGTCGGGATCCTGGAAGCCCAGGTGCCAGCGTTCGGAGTCCGCCCCCTGGAACCGGACCGAGGTCGCCTTCCAGGAGTCGGGCAGGCCGTCGGGCGCGGCCACCGGGTAGGACGCGGCGCGCTGCGCCGTGAGCAGCTCGACACGGTAGTCGACCCGCTCGAGCTCCGGAGCGCGGTCGTCGTGCGGGATGAAGACATAGATGACGGCCGCCGCCATCCCGATCAGGCCCAGGGAGAGAATCATGTCCCGGACCGTTTTCTGCTTGCCGTTCGAACCTGCCACGCCCCCATCGTCGCAGGTGCCCAGCGCGCTCATCCGTGGGGGCCCCTGCTCATTCTGTACACCTGACGGTAGAGTCGGGACGAACACCCTCATCCGGCCGTCGTCGTATCAGAAAGGTGCGCTCCGATGACCGAGCATCATCACTTGCCGTCCGAACTCGACGTCCCCTCCCAGGCCCCCGACCGGAACCTGGCCCTGGAACTCGTCCGGGTGACCGAGGCCGCGGCGATGGCCGCCGGCCGCTGGGTCGGGCGCGGTGACAAGAACGGCGCCGACGGTGCCGCGGTCCGCGCCATGCGCACCCTCGTCTCCACCGTCTCGATGAACGGCGTGGTCGTCATCGGCGAAGGCGAGAAGGACGAGGCCCCGATGCTCTTCAACGGGGAGCGCGTCGGCGACGGCACCGGGCCCGAGTGCGACATCGCCGTCGACCCGATCGACGGCACGACGCTGACCGCCAAGGGCATGCCGAACGCGATCGCGGTCCTCGCGGCCGCCGAGCGCGGTTCCATGTTCGACCCGTCCGCCGTGTTCTACATGGACAAGCTGGTCACGGGACCGGAGGCGGCGGACTTCGTCGACATCGACGCGCCCGTGTCGGTGAACATCCGCCGGGTCGCCAAGGCCAAGCGGTCCGCGCCCGAGGACGTCACCGTCGTCATCCTCGACCGGCCGCGGCACGAAGGCATCATCAACGAGATCCGGGAGACCGGCGCACGCATCAAGCTGATCTCCGACGGCGATGTGGCCGGCTCGATCCTCGCCCTGCGCGAGGGCACCGGCATCGATCTGCTGCTCGGCGTCGGCGGCACCCCCGAGGGCATCATCTCGGCGTGCGCCGTGAAGTGCCTGGGCGGCACCATCCAGGGCAAGTTGTGGCCGAAGGACGACGACGAACGGCAGCGGGCACTGGACGCGGGGCACGATCTGGACCGCGTGCTGACCACGGAGGACCTGGTCACCGGCGAGAACGTGTTCTTCGTCGCCACCGGCATCACGGACGGCGAGCTGCTGCGCGGGGTGCGCTATCGCTCCGAGACCGCCACGACCGACTCGATCGTGATGCGTTCCCGGTCCGGCACGGTCCGCCGGATCGACTCCGAGCACCGGCTGCGCAAGCTGCGCGCGTACAGCGCGATCGACTTCGACCGGGCGAAGTAGCGCGAGCCCCGGAGAACACGGACCAGATGGCGCCCCCGGTACGAAGGGGACGCCATCGGCTCCGCCGTGACTGCGGCGGACGGTGTTCGAGGCGAGGGCTGACGCGAAGAGCCGGGGCGAACCAGGGGCGCGTAGGGCCGGCGCGCAGACCCGGCGCGGGACGGATTACAGGACGCGCGCCAGCCCGAAGGCAAGGGCTCAGGGCCGTACGCCGATCCGCTTGCCGCGCAGCCATCCGCGCAGGCGGGGAACGCCGTACGCGTGGTCCGCAGGCAGGCGTTGAGGCTTGAAGTGCCGGCCGTTGTGGGAGTCGCGTCCCGACCAGGTCCGGCATACGCGGCGCCGACGGCGCGGCGACCGTCGTGCGACGCCGCTGACCTCGGACGACCGGGCGTCACGGCCGCCGACGTCCACGACGGCGAAGCCGTGAGGCCGATGGCGGTCGGTCACCGATGGCTCACGTGGGCTTCGTCCTGGCCGCGCGGGAGATGGCGTTGCGGAGGAATCCGGTCACCAGGTCATGACGCCGGTGAATCCCCGAAGGGCTCGGCACTGGGCCTCACCGCGAGCCGAGCCCCTTCTCCGCGCCGGGCGGAGCCGTTCAGCGGGCGGCTTGTTCGATGATCTTGGTGACCGCGGCGGGGCGGCTGACCATGACCGCGTGAGAGGCGTTCACCTCGGTGACGTGGGCGTTGGCGCGCTCGGCCATGAAGCGCTGCACGTCGGGGGCGATCGCGTTGTCCTGGCGGGTGATCAGGTCCCAGGAGGGGATGGAGCGGAACGATTCATTGACGCTGGCGTCCGAGACCGCCTTGGTGTTGGCGGGCCGCTGGGCCGCTGCCAGGTTGGCGGCCGTGGTCTTGTCCACATCCCCCGCGAAGGCCTCCCGGAAATGCGCCGGATCGATGGACACTTCCGTGCCGCCCGGGACCGTGGTCGAGATCAGCGGCAGTGCCGGAGAGGACTTGGCAGCCAGTTCGCCGACCGTCTCGCCCTTCGCGGGGATGAAGCCGGCGATGTACACCAGGGACTTGACGTCGGGGTCCGAGGCCGCGACGTTGGTGATCACGGCACCGCCGTAGGAGTGGCCGACCAGCACCACGGGGCCGTCGATGGTGGACAGGTAGCTGGAGACGTACGCCGAGTCGCTGGTGAGCCCCTGCAGCGGGTTGGCGATGGCGCGCACGGGGTAGCCGTCGTGGCGCAGTCGCTCCATCACCGGTGCCCAACTGGACGAATCCGCCCACGCTCCATGGACGAGGACGACCGTCGGCTTGGGATGCCTGGGCTGAGCGTCGGTTGCCTGCGCCACGCCGGGAACGACGGCGGCGCTGAGCAGAGCGAAGGCGGCGGCGCCGATGATCGCGACGCGACGGGAGAGACGGATTCGCACGATATGACCTTTCGGATGGCAAGACGGGGGTGGGACACAGGCACGGAGAGCACGTCCGTCGGCCGCGGTCGAAGCCATGGAGCTGCCCCGGCAGCCAAGTAGACTAACTAGTAACTCTACTGGCGTGGACTACGATGCCCGCTGAGGCGCCTCGGCGCAAGAGGGATGTGGGATCCGTACTATGAACAAGGTGAAGGTGCCGGTACGAGAGCGTCTGCTCGAGACCGCCTCTGAGCTCTTCTATGCGCACGGTCTGCGTGCTGTGAGCGCTGACAAGATCATTGAGCGGGTCGGCACCACGAAGGTGACCTTCTACCGGCACTTCAGGACCAAGGACGATCTGGTCGTGGCGTACCTGGAGCAGCGCGCCGCCCTCGAACGTCGGGGTGTCGGCGAAGCGATCGCCCGGGCCGACGGCGATATCGATACGGCGTTGCGCCTGATCTCCGAGGAGATCGGGGCCATGGCATGCGGGCCGGGCTTCCGCGGCTGCCCGTTCATCAACGCCGCCGCCGAGTATCCCGACCCCGACAGCCCCGTGCGCCAGGTCGTCGACGCGCACAGGACCTGGTGCAAGAAGGCGTATGAGCAGCTCGTCGCGCCGCTCGGACTGCCGGCGCAGGCCACCGTCGCCGACGATCTGATGGTGCTCCGTGACGGCGCCATGGTCGCCGGCTACCTCGGCGAACCCGCGGTCGCGGCCGACTCGTTCCTGCGTGGCTGCCGAGCGATGATCCGCCACCCGCGCGACTGACCGGTTGCCGGATACGCCCCGCGAACCGCTGCGAACCCATCAGCAGGCCGGTGCCGATCCGGGCCGGGCCCACCGTCTTCAGCAGCGGCTTCGAGAACTCAGTCGCGAAGGGCCCGGGGCGTGGGGCCGGCCGGCGCGCATCGCTGCCGGTCAGCCCGCTGTTTTCGGTCAGCCCGCTGCCGCTATGCGGCCCGCCGCCCGCGTCGCCTTCTTCAGCTCCAAGTCGCGGCGCCGGCGCCGGGCCAGCACCACGCGGCGCTCCGCGGCGGTGAGGCCGCCCCACACGCCGTACGGCTCGGGCTGGAGCAGCGCGTGCTCACGGCACTCGACCATCACCGGACAGCGCGCGCAGACCCGCTTGGCCGCCTCCTCGCGGGACAGCCGGGCGGCGGTGGGCTCCTTCGAAGGGGCGAAGAACAGACCGGCCTCGTCCCGCCGGCACACCGCCTCGGTGTGCCAGGGGGCGTCCTGGTCCCGCTCTCGCGCAGGCACCCGCTGAGCCGGAACGGCAGCTACCTGCAGGGACGAATGCGGCGGTTGCAGCACGGTCTACTCCTGACGACGGCTTCGCGAGCGAGAGACGATGCAGCAAGCCCTACCCGCTGTGCGCGCGCCTATGCACTGCGTTCCGATCCGCGGGAGCGCGGCGGCCGGTTCACGACCCCCCGCGCCGGGCGTGGCGGGACCGCGCCGTTCCGGATCCGGCCCGATGCGCGGCCGTCAGCGTCCGAGGTGCTTCCGCACGGTCCTGTCGACCTTGTGGTGCACGCGGTCGAGGATGTCCGCGATGCGTTTCCCGCGTTTCGGCCGGGCCTCGACGTTGCCCAGCACGGCCCATCCGTCCACATAGACCGCGGGTGCCTCGGGCTCGGCCGAGTCCAGCGTGTGCACTTCGAAGTTGCCGAGCACGCCGCCGCCGCTGCCGCGCAGCGCCACGTTCTCCGGCACCCGGATCTGGACGTCGCCGAAGACCGACACCGCGTTGATGACGACCTGCTGGTACTCGAAGATCGCCTCGCTGAGGTCGATCTCGACGCTGCCGAAGATCGCGTACGCGTGCATCCGGCGTCCGGCGCGCCAGCGGCCCTTGCGCACGGCGCTGCTGAACACGGCGACGATATTGGCGTCCGCCTCCTCCGGTATCGCGCCGGGGGCCGGGCGGGGCGGCGCGTACGGCGAGGCGGCCGGGCGGCCGTGGGCGGCGGGCAGGTCCCGGATGAAGACCTCCAGCTCGCCGACCGTCTTGGCGTTCAGCACCCCCTCCACCCGCTCCGCGTGTTCGTCGGCGGTCAGGCGCCCCTCGGCTAGGGCCTCCCGCAGGATGTCGGCGATCCGGTCCCGGTCCGCGTCCGAGGCGCGCAGTTCGGTGACGCGCGGTGCCGCGTCCTGCCGCTGGGCGTGCTTCTGAAGGTCCACGGCAGCAGCGTACCGAAACGCGATAGATCGCGACTAGGGGTGAGAACGGCTCGGCCGTGGCGGCCCGGCCCGGGCTGAGCAGTCCAAGCCGGGCTCGGCGGTCCGAGCCGGGCAGGGGGCCGAGCCGGGTGTGGCAGTCCGAGCCGGGTGTGGCGATCCGAGCCGCGTGTGGCGGGCTGAGCCAGGCTGGGCGGTCCGAGCCGGGCAGGAGGCCGAGCCGGGCAGGAGGCCGAGCCGGGCAGGAGGCCGAGCCGGGCGGGGGCTGACCAGGCAGGCGAACTGAGCCGGGCAAGGCAGGGACTGAGCCGGACAGGCGGGCTCAGCCAGGCAAGGGGGACCGAGCCGGGTGTGGCGGTCCGAGCCCGGCCGGGGGGGCTGAGGCAGGCAGGCGGACTGAGCCGGGTACGTCGGTCCGAGCCAGGCAGGGGGCTGAGCCCGATATGGCGAGCCGATCAGGGCGGGCCAAGCCAGGCAGGCGGGCTCAGCCGGGCAGGGCGGTCCAAGCCAGGCAGGTGGACCGAGCCGGGTATGGCGGGCCGAGCCGGGCAGGCGGGCTGAGCCTGATATGGCGAGCCGGGCAGGCGGGCCGAGTCGGGGCGGGCTGAGCTTGGTGTGGTGGACTGAGCCTGACCTCACAGGCTGGCGCTCGGGGCCAGGTTCTACGCTGGTGAGGCCCGCCGATGCCGGTGGGCCGCAGGCGACCGCCCCGCGGTCAGCGCGCCCCGGAGGCGAGCCGCCTGAACACGCTGCATGTCGAGTGAGGAATGGGCAAAGATGCCGGACAGTTCTCCCCCAACCCACCCTGCGTTCGCCTACGCCGAGCTGCTTCCCCAGGGCGAGGACACCACCCCGTACCGGCTGGTGACCTCCGAGGGTGTCTCCACTTTCGAGGCCGACGGGCGAACGTTCCTCAAGGTCGAGCCGGAGGCGCTGCGCAAGCTGGCCGAGGAGGCCATCCACGACATCCAGCACTATCTCCGCCCGGCCCACCTCGCACAGCTGCGCCGCATCATCGACGACCCCGAGGCGTCGGGCAACGACAAGTTCGTCGCCCTGGACCTGCTGAAGAACGCGAACATCGCGGCGGCGGGCGTGCTGCCCATGTGCCAGGACACCGGTACGGCGATCGTCATGGGCAAGCGCGGGCAGCACGTCCTCACCGAGGGCGCGGACGAGAAGGCCCTCTCGCACGGCATCTTCGACGCCTACACCAAGCTCAACCTGCGGTACTCGCAGATGGCGCCGCTGACCATGTGGGAGGAGAAGAACACCGGTTCCAACCTCCCCGCGCAGATCGAGCTGTACGCGACCGACGGCGGCGCCTACAAGTTCCTCTTCATGGCGAAGGGCGGCGGCAGCGCCAACAAGTCGTTCCTGTACCAGGAGACGAAGGCGGTCCTGAACGAGGCCTCCATGATGAAGTTCCTGGAGGAGAAGATCCGTTCGCTGGGCACGGCCGCCTGCCCGCCGTACCACCTGGCGATCGTGGTCGGCGGCACCAGTGCCGAGTACGCGCTGAAGACCGCGAAGTACGCCTCCGCGCACTATCTGGACAACCTGCCCGCCGAGGGCTCACCGCTCGGCCACGGCTTCCGGGACAAGGAGCTGGAGCAGAAGGTCTTCGAGCTGACCCAGCGGATCGGCATCGGCGCGCAGTTCGGCGGCAAGTACTTCTGCCACGACGTCCGCGTGGTCCGGCTCCCCCGGCACGGCGCGTCCTGCCCGGTCGCCATCGCCGTCTCCTGCTCGGCCGACCGCCAGGCGCTCGCCAAGATCACCGCCGAGGGTGTCTTCCTGGAGCAGCTGGAGACGGACCCGGCGCGCTTCCTGCCGGAGACGACGGACGAGCACCTGGACGACTCCTCCGACGTCGTGAGGATCGACCTCAACCAGCCGATGGACGCGATCCTCACCGAGCTGACCAAGTACCCGGTCAAGACCCGGCTGTCCCTCACCGGCCCGCTGGTGGTGGCCCGCGACATCGCGCACGCGAAGATCAAGGAGCGGCTCGACGCGGGCGAGGAGATGCCGCAGTACCTGAAGGACCACCCGGTGTACTACGCGGGCCCCGCGAAGACCCCCGAGGGTTACGCGTCCGGCTCCTTCGGCCCCACCACGGCCGGCCGCATGGACTCCTACGTCGAGCAGTTCCAGGCCGCGGGGGGCTCCAAGGTGATGCTCGCCAAGGGCAACCGCAGTAAACAGGTCACGGACGCGTGCGGCACGCACGGCGGCTTCTACCTCGGCTCCATCGGCGGCCCGGCCGCCCGGCTCGCCCAGGACTGCATCAAGAAGGTCGAGGTCGTCGAGTACGAGGAACTCGGCATGGAGGCCGTCTGGAAGATCGAGGTCGAGGACTTCCCGGCGTTCATCGTCGTCGACGACAAGGGCAACGACTTCTTCCAGAACCCGGCGCCCGCGCCGACGTTCACGTCGATCCCGGTACGGGGGCCTGGGCTGGCGTAGCACCTGCGCTGCGGCGGGGGACGGACTTCGCCCCCGCCGCCCCTACCTATCCCCAGGGACTCCACCCCTGCACCCCACCGGGGCTGCACCCCTCCGGGGCTCCGCCCCGGACCCCGGTGCGGATCACCCGTCGGGGTGGGAACAGGCGCCGTGTCCGGGGTGCTGTGACTGGCGGAGGTGATCGGCAGTGGCCGACAACGAGCAGGGGTACCGGATCGAGCACGACTCCATGGGTGAGGTGCGTGTTCCCGTCGAGGCGAAGTGGCGGGCGCAGACGCAGCGTGCCGTGGCGAACTTCCCGGTCTCCGGGCAGCGCATCGAGCGCGCCCACATCGAGGCGCTCGCCCGGATCAAGGCGGCGGCGGCGAAGGTGAACGCCGAGCTGGGCGTGGTCGACAAGGACATCGCCGAGGCGATCCAGGACGCGGCCCGGGAGGTCGCCGAGGGCGGGTGGGACGAGCACTTCCCCGTCGACGTGTTCCAGACCGGGTCCGGGACCTCGTCCAACATGAACGCCAACGAGGTCATCGCCACGCTGGCGAGCGAGCGGCTCGGCCGGGACGTGCATCCCAACGACCACGTCAACGCCTCGCAGTCGTCCAACGACGTCTTCCCCTCCAGCATCCACATCGCGGCCACCGCGGCGGTCACGCACGACCTGGTCCCGGCCCTGGAGCGGCTCGCGGACGCGCTGGCCCGCAAGTCCGCGGAGTTCGCCGACGTGGTGAAGTCCGGGCGGACGCACCTGATGGACGCCACGCCGGTGACCCTGGGCCAGGAGTTCGGCGGGTACGCGGCCCAGGTGCGGTACGGGATCGAGCGGCTGCGCGCCACCCTGCCCCGGCTCGCCGAGCTGCCGCTGGGCGGCACCGCCGTCGGCACCGGCATCAACACCCCGCCGGGCTTCTCCGCCGCCGTCATCGAGGAGGTCGCCCGGGCCACCGGGCTGCCGCTCACCGAGGCCCGCGACCACTTCGAGGCGCAGGGCGCCCGGGACGGGATCGTGGAGGCGAGCGGCCAGCTGCGGACCATCGCCGTCGGCCTGACGAAGATCGCGAACGATCTGCGCTGGATGGCCTCCGGGCCGCGGACCGGGCTCGCCGAGATCCGGCTCCCCGACCTCCAGCCGGGGTCCTCGATCATGCCGGGCAAGGTCAACCCGGTCGTCCCGGAGGCCGTGCTCATGGTCTGCGCGCAGGTCATCGGCAACGACACGACCATCACCACGGCCGGCGCCGCCGGGAACTTCGAGCTGAACGTCATGCTGCCGGTGCTCGCCAAGAACGTGCTGGAGTCGGTCCGGCTGCTCGCCAACGTCTCCCGGCTGCTCGCCGACCGGACGGTCGACGGCATCGTCGCCGACCGGGACCGGACCCGCGAGTACGCCGAGTCGTCACCCTCCGTGGTCACACCGCTGAACCGGTACATCGGCTACGAGGAGGCCGCGAAGGTGGCCAAGCGGGCGCTGGCCGAGCGGAAGACGATCCGTCAGGCCGTCCTGGAGGGCGGGTACGTGGAGCGCGGCGATCTGACGGTCGAACAGCTCGACGAAGCGCTGGATGTCCTGCGGATGACTCATCCGTAACCGGAGGTTTCGGGCGCGCGAACCGTCATGCCCAGCACAGCGCCGTATGCCCAGGGCACCTAATATCTGTACATGGCAGACGGCGGAGCGGTGAGACGCGTGACAGGCGGAGGAGCGAGCGGTTCGGCGGGCTTCTGGGCGCCGGGCAGTCACATCCTGTGGCGGTACCGGGAGAACGGCGGCGAGCACGTCCACATCGCCCGCCCCGTCACCGTCGTCCGGGACGACGCGGAACTGCTCGCGGTGTGGCTGGCGCCCGGCACCGAGTGTGTGAAGCCGGTGCTGGCCGACGGCACGCCCGTGCACGTCGAACCGCTGGAGTCCCGGTACACCAGGCCCCGTACCGTGCAGCGCGACCGCTGGTTCGGCACGGGTGTGCTGAAGCTGGCCCGGCCCGGTGAGCCATGGTCGGTGTGGCTGTTCTGGGATCCGGGCTGGCGGTTCAAGAACTGGTACGTCAACCTCGAAGAACCGCTGGCCCGTTGGCGGGACGGGGTCGACTCAGAGGACCATTTCCTGGACATCTCCGTGCACCCGGACCGGAGTTGGCACTGGCGCGACGAGGACGAGTTCGCGCAGGCCCAGCGGGACGGGCTGATGGACCCGGGCCTGGCCGAACGGGTGCGGCAGGCGGGGCGGTCCGCGGTGGCGTCGATCGAGTCGTGGGGCCGGCCGTTCTCGGAAGGCTGGCAGCGCTGGCGCCCCGATCCGTCCTGGGCGGTACCGTCGCTGCCGGAGGACTGGGACCGTATGCCCGCACACATGTCCTCATGAGACTCTTGATGCGCCCCGGGGCCACAACCGTAGGATCGTCCTCCGCAAGGGCGCACAGCAGCAACTCCGGGTACAGACGCCGAGTCTGACCGAACGTCACCGAGGGGCGGCAGGACGTGAGCGAGGGGTACGAGGGCACCACCGGCGCGCATCGGAGACGGTTCGCCGGTGACACAGGAACAACCTCTGACCACGCGGGAATTCCGTTCCTGGGGCACGTATTCCGGGTATCGGAATTCCTGCGGGACGAACTGCGCGCGCTGCGCGCAGCCCCGGACGGATGGATTCGACACGCGTGACGGAGCACCCCACCTCCTACGAACGCCCCCAGCCGGGCGCCGACCCCGTGGATCCCCGCGGGGCGCTCGCGCGTGCCCCGAAGTCCTACGGTGCCGCCGCCCTACCCGCACAGGCCCGCGCCGGCGAGACGCCCTCCTCTCCGGGTACCGCCACGTCCCGCGGCAAGGAGAAGGAGCCCCCAGTCAACGGCCCCGAGCACGCACAACCCGCCGCCGCCGAGACCGACCCGCACCGCCCGCGTCCCACGCCGGCGCCGGAGAGCATCCCGCCCCAGCCGGGCGCCGAGCAGGAGCGGACGGCCGGCGGCCAGGAACGACGTACCGGACGGGGGCTGCCACCCGGACGGCCCATGCCGATGCGGCGGGACGGGGACCGGCTGCGGTTCGTGGGCGCGGCGACCCGGCGGATCGCCCGCGGCATCGACCTGGACGAGATCGTGATGGGGCTGTGCCGGGCCACCGTGCCGACCTTCTCGGACGCGATCCTGGTCTATCTGCGCGACCCGCTGCCGGTGGGCGACGAGCGGCCCACCGGCCCGGTGGTGCTGCGGTTGCGCCGCACCGACCGGATCCCGGAGGAGCGGGACACCGAGGGCGGTTTCCTGCCCGTGCCGCCGGAGCCCGAGCCGCCCGAGCTGTCGGGCCTGTCCACGCTGACGGCCGAGCTGTGCGAGGTGCGGCCCGGCGGCGCCCTCAACGAGGTGCTGCGCGGTGTCCGGCCGGTGTTCGCGGACGCGCCCGCCGCCCGCGCCGCGCTGCCCGAGCTGCTCGGCGAGGGCGGCGAGTCGGTGGTGCCCGGCGGCCGGCACGCCATCCTCGCCCCGCTGCGCGGCCGACGCCGTGTCATCGGCGCCGCGCTCTTCCTCCGCCGCCCGGAGCGTCCGGGCTTCGAGGCCGACGACCTGCTGGTCGCCGCCCAGCTGGCCACCCACAGCGCGCTGGGCATCGACAAGGCGGTGCTGTACGGCCGCGAGGCCTACATCGCCGACGAGCTCCAGCGCACCATGCTGCCGGAGAACCTGCCCCGGCCCACCGGCGTCCGGCTCGCCTCCCGCTATCTGCCCGCCGCCGAGACCGCCCGGGTCGGCGGCGACTGGTACGACGCCATTCCCCTGCCCGGCAGCCGGGTCGCCCTCGTCGTCGGTGACGTCATGGGCCACTCCATGACCTCCGCGGCGATCATGGGCCAGCTGCGCACCACCGCACAGACCCTCGCCGGACTCGACCTGCCGCCCCAGGAAGTACTGCACCACCTGGACGAACAGGCCCAACGGCTCGGCAGCGACCGCATGGCCACCTGCCTGTACGCGGTCTACGACCCCGTCTCGCACCGCATCACCATCGCCAACGCGGGACACCCGCCGCCGGTGCTGCTGCACCTGGGCGGAGAGGCCGAGGTGCTGCGGGTGCCGGCGGGCGCGCCCATCGGTGTCGGCGGAGTGGACTTCGAGGCGGTCGAGCTGGAGGCACCCGCCGGGGCCACGCTGCTCCTCTACACCGACGGTCTGGTCGAGTCCCGGCTGCGCGACGTGTGGACCGGCATAGAACAGCTCCGGGAGAAGCTGGCCGCGACCGCGCAGCTGACCGGACCCGATCACCCGCCGCCGCTGGAAGCGCTGTGCGACGAGGTGCTCGACATGCTCGGCCCGGGCGACCGGGACGACGACATCGCGCTGCTCGCCGCCCGCTTCGACGGAATCGCCCCGAGCGATGTGGCGTACTGGTTCCTGGAACCGGAGGACGCCGCCCCGGGCCGGGCCCGCAGGCTCGTCCGGCGCGCGCTGGACCGCTGGGGCCTGGAGGAGCTGTCCGACTCGGTGGAGCTGCTGGTCAGCGAGGTGGTGACCAACGCCGTGCGCTATGCGTCACGCCCGGTCACGCTCCGGCTGCTGCGCACCGATGTGCTGCGCTGCGAGGTCGGCGACGACGTACCGCAGCTGCCGCGGCTGCGGCAGGCCCGGGCCACGGACGAGGGCGGGCGCGGCCTGTACCTGGTGAACAGGCTGGCCAGGCGCTGGGGCGCGACCCGGCTGAGCACCGGAAAGGTGGTCTGGTTCGAACTGAACCGGTCTTAGACCCGGTCCAAAAGTTGCCGATGTCCTTGTGACGGAGTTGACTGGCTGAGGTGAGCGAAGCGACCTGACGTAACCCCATGCACGACGGGAGGACGCTCGTGACGCAGACACCTCAGCAGACTCCGTACACCACGAACAACGCCGGCATCCCCGTGGAGAGCGACGAACACTCGCTCACCGTGGGAGCCGACGGCCCGGTCCTGCTGCAGGACCACTACCTGATCGAGAAGATGGCCCAGTTCAATCGGGAACGGGTCCCCGAGCGGGTGGTCCACGCCAAGGGCTCGGGGGCGTACGGCATCTTCGAAGTCACCAATGACGTCAGCCAGTTCACCAAGGCCGATCTGTTCCAGCCCGGGAAACGCACGGAGATGCTGGCGCGCTTCTCGACGGTCGCGGGTGAGCAGGGCTCCCCCGACACCTGGCGCGATCCGCGGGGCTTCGCGCTCAAGTTCTACACGGAGTACGGCAACTACGACCTGGTCGGCAACAACACGCCGGTCTTCTTCGTGCGGGACGCGCAGAAGTTCCAGGACTTCATCCGCTCCCAGAAGCGCCGGCCCGACAGCGGGCTGCGCGACAACGACATGCAGTGGGACTTCTGGACGCTGTCCCCCGAGTCCGCGCACATGGTGACGTGGCTGATGGGCGACCGCGGCATCCCGAAGACGTACCGCAACATGAACGGGTACTCGTCGCACACCTACATGTGGGTCAACGGCGGCGGCGAGCGGTTCTGGGTCAAGTACCACATCAAGACGGACCAGGGCATCGACTTCCTCACGCAGGCCGAGGCGGACGAGCTGGCCGGGACCGACGGCGATGTCCACCGCCGCGATCTGTTCGACTCGATCGCGTCGGGCAACGCGCCGAGCTGGACCATGCGCGTCCAGGTCATGCCGTTCGAGGACGCCCCGGACTACCGGTTCAATCCGTTCGACCTGACCAAGGTGTGGCCGCACGGCGACTACCCGCTGATCGAGGTCGGCCGGATGACGCTGAACAGGAACCCGGACAACTACTTCGTCCACATCGAGCAGGCCGCGTTCGAGCCGTCCAACATGGTGCCGGGCATCGGCCCGTCGCCGGACAAGATGCTGCTCGGGCGCCTCTTCTCCTACCCGGACACGCACCGCTACCGGATCGGCCCCAACTACGCCCAGCTGCCGCCGAACCGGCCGCACTCCGCGGTCCGCTCGTACGCCAAGGACGGGCCCATGCGGTACGAGGCCGCCGGCACCGGTGCCGTGTACGCGCCGAACTCGTACGGCGGGCCGGCCGCGGATGTCGCCCGGTTCGGCGACATCGCCGGCTGGCGGTCGGCGGGTGAGATGGTGCGCGAGGCGTACGCGCTGCACCGTGAGGACGACGACTGGGGCCAGCCCGGCACGCTGGTCCGCAACGTCCTCGACGACGCGGCCCGCAGCCGCCTGGTCTCCAACGTCAGCGGCCACCTCAAGCAGGGGGTCACCCGGCCGGTGCTCGACCGCGCGCTGCAGTACTGGCGCAACATCGACAAGGAGACCGGCGACAGGATCGCCCACGCGGTCAACGGCAGTTAGCCGCCGCACTGGGCTCGGGCCGACGAGGAACTGCGCGTCCACGGCGACCGGACACGCAGTTCCTCCCGTCGATGCGGCGCCGGCCGGCTACTGCTGGTCGGCCGGGTTGGGGGAGCTGTCCGCGGCGGGGTCCGTGGGGGTGTCGGACGGGCTGGGAGGTTGCTGGCTTGTGGGCGTCTGGGACGGGGTCTCGGAGGTGGGTGTCTGGGACGGGGTCCGGGACGGGCTCTGGGAGGTCGGCGGGGCGGAGGACGGCGTCTGCGACGGGGGCTGGGAAGTCGGCGGGGTGTAGGACGGGGTGTTCGTCGGCTTGACGGCCGCGCCCTGCGTGGTGTCCAGGTCGAACTTCGCTTTGTCCGTGACGCCGAACGTGTAGGCCGCCCAGATCTCGGCCGGGTAGCCACCGCCGTTGATGCGGCCGCTGCCCGGGATCAGCCCGGTCGCGCCCATCAGCGTGGTGTGCTTGCCGGTCCTGGCCTCCTCGCCGAACAGACCGACCGAGGTGACCAGGTCGGGCGTGTAGCCGGTGAACCACGCGGACTTGTTCTCGTCGGAGGTACCGGTCTTGCCCGCCACCTGCTGGCCGTTGCGCAGCGGGTTGTCCGCCACCGACGTCTTGGCCGTACCGTCGTCGACCACACCGGTCAGCACCGAGGTCACCGTGTCGGCGGCCGTCCGGCTGATCACCTGGTCCCCGATGGGGTCGGGCATCTCGACCGTGCGGTTCCGCTTCTCCGCCGACTTGACGATCGACGGTGTCACCTTCTTGCCGTGGTTGTTCAGGGTGGCGTAGATCCCGGCCATCTCCAGCGGGCTTGCGCCCATGGAGCCCAGCGTCTGGGCCGGCACCGCCTGCATGTTCTTGGTGTCCATGCCGAGTTCCTTGGCGGTGCTCATCACCTTGTCCATGCCCACGTCGACGCCCATCTGCGCGAAGACCGAGTTCACCGACTTGTTCATCGCCGTCTGGACCGTGATGTCGCCGTAGCTCCGGTTGTCCTCGTTGGGCGGGGCGAAGCCGACCTTGCTGCCGCTGTCCACGACCTGGTGGCGGCTGGTGCCGTCGTAGACCGTGTTGGCGTCGATCTGCTTGCCGTCCTGCGTCTCGGCCTTGTTCTCCAGCGCGGCGGCGAGGATCACCGGCTTGAACGTCGACGCGGGCTGGTAGTCGCGGCGGGTGGCGTTGCTGAGGTAGTGCTTGTAGTAGTCCGCGCCGCCGTACAGCGCGACGATCGCGCCGGTACCGGGGTCGACGGAGACGGCGCCGGCCTGGACGTTCCCGTCGACCTTGCGCTTCTTCGCGTCGAGCTTGCCGGTCAGCTCGGACTTGACCGCCCGCTCCAGCTCGGTCTGCTTCTTCTTGTCGATGTTCAGGGTGATGGTCCAGCCCTGGTCGACGACCGCGCTCTCCGCCTGGGACTGGGTGAGTCCCTCCTGGTCCATCAGCTGCTGCTCCAGCTGTTTGTTGGCGAGGTCGACGAGATAGCCCTTCTGCCCGTCGAGGCCGGGGGCGCCCTTGGGGTCGTCGGGCACCGGGAACTTCATGGCGGCGCGCTCGGTCCTGTCCAGCCAGCCCTCCTCGACCATGTTGTCCAGGACGTAGTTCCAGCGCTCTTTCACCAGCTTCTTACCGGTCTCCGACGCGACCGCCCAGTCGTACTGGCTCGGTGCCTGGAGCAGCGCGGCCAGATACGCGCCCTGCTCGACCTTGAGGTCCTGGGCGTCGACCCGGTAGTAGGCCTGTGCCGCGGCCTGGATGCCATAGGCGTTGCGGCCGTAGTAGCTGGTGTTGATGTAGCCCGCGAGGATGTCGTCCTTGGACTTCTGGCGGTCCACCTTCAAGGAGATGACCAGTTCCTTCAGCTTGCGCGTGACGGTCTGGTCCTGGTTGAGGTAGTAGTTCTTGACGTACTGCTGGGTGATCGTCGAACCGCCCTGCTTGCCCTTGCCCGAGAGGGTGTTGAGCAGACCGCGGGCGGTGCCCTTGAAGTCGACGCCGGAGTCCTTGTAGAAGGTCTTGTTCTCGGCCGCGACAAAGGTCAGCTGGACCTTCTTCGGCACCTTCGACAGGTCGACGATCTCACGGTTGACCTCGCCCTTGCGGGCCAGGATCGTGCCGTCGCCGTACTTGTAGACATTGCTCTGGCGCTGCGCCGCCGCGTTGCCCGCGGGGACGTCCACCATCAGGTACAGCACGATGAAGGAGCCGATGCCGAGCAGGCACAGTCCGAGGAACGTGCCGAGCATCTTCTTCCAGGTGAACAGCCGGCGTATGCCGCTCTTGCCGGACCCGTCGGCCGCTCGTGACGAGCGGCGTCTGGGCGCCGCGCGGTGGCCACCACGCTGTCGCGCTCGTCGTTCTTCCGCTCGTCCCATGGATCAGCTCGCTCCGCTTCGGTCTCGGTCAGCTCAGAAAGCTAACACCCGTCTCCATGACAAAGCGCCTTCGATCCGCTCTTTTGCGGACGTGACAATCAGCACCAGCCCTACCCGAACCGACGACCGAGAGGCGTGCAGGGTTGCGCGATGGGGTAAAGTGATATCACTTAGCTAGTACGCCATCAGGCACCGCGAGAACGGGGGAACCACCCATGGCCATACATGAGACGTCCACCACCGCCGACATCCCGGAGATGCCCGCCCCACGGGTGCGGGAGTTCACGGCACACAGCATCGGCGGCGGGCTCGCCCTGCTGCTCGGCCTGGTCGGCCTGCTGCTCGGCATCGGGATGACCCTGAGCGCGATCGCGGTCGACGGGGCCGGGGGCAAGGCCGCCCTGATCGTCCTCGGCATCCTGGTGGCGCTCGGCGCCTTCCTCGCGATGTGCGGGCTGAACATGGTCGCGCCGGGCGAGGCCCGGGTCGTCCAGCTCTTCGGCCGGTACCGGGGGACGATCCGGCAGGACGGGCTGCGCTGGGTGAACCCCTTCACCTCGCGCACGAAGATCTCGACCCGCGTCCGCAACCACGAGACCGCGGTCCTCAAGGTGAACGACGCCTACGGCAACCCGATCGAACTGGCCGCGGTCGTGGTCTGGAAGGTCCGGGACACCGCCCAGGCCGTGTTCGAGGTCGACGACTACAGCGAGTTCGTCGCCACGCAGACCGAGACGGCCGTGCGGCACATCGCCATCGAGTACCCCTACGACGCACACGACGAGGGCGGGCTCTCGCTGCGCGGCAACGCCGAGGAGATCACCGAGAAGCTCGCGGTCGAACTGCACGCGCGCGTGGAGGCGGCCGGGGTGCAGATCATCGAGTCGCGCTTCACGCATCTCGCCTACGCCCCCGAGATCGCCTCGGCGATGCTCCAGCGGCAGCAGGCCGGCGCGGTCGTCGCGGCCCGGCGGCAGATCGTCGACGGGGCGGTGGGCATGGTGGAGGCGGCGCTCGCCCGGATCGCGGAGCGCGACATCATGGAGCTGGACGAGGAACGGAAGGCGGCGATGGTGTCCAACCTGATGGTGGTGCTGTGCGGGGACAGGGCGCCGCAGCCCGTCCTGAACACCGGGACGCTCTACCAGTGACGGACCCCGCCGAGACACCGAGGCGTCGGCCGCAGCAGCGCAAGCAGGTGCTGCTGCGGCTCGACCCGCATGTCTACGACGCGCTCGCCCGGTGGGCCGGGGACGAACTGCGCTCCGCCAACGCCCAGATCGAGTTCCTGCTGCGCAGGGCGCTGGCGGACGCCGGACGGCTACCGAAGGAGACCGGGCCGCTGCCACGACGGGGCCGGCCGCCTGCATCGGATGTATCGGAACCGTGACAATCGACTCCCACCTGCGCACACGTACGCCTCGCCATGATCACTGCACTCCGCGTATACATGCCGCGTATACACCGTGTGTAGAGTTGGCGGCATGTCCATCGGTCACACCCTCCTAGGGCTCCTGGAGTCCGGCCCCCGACACGGCTACGACCTGAAGCGGGCCTTCGACGAGAAGTTCGGTCACGACCGGCCGCTGCACTACGGCCAGGTCTACTCCACGATGTCCCGGCTCCTGAAGCACGGGTTCGTCGAGGTCGACGGGATCGAGTCGGGCGGCGGTCCCGAACGCAAGCGGTACGCCATCACGGACGCCGGGATCACCGACGTGGCCCAGTGGCTGGCGACACCGGAGAAGCCGGAGGAGTACCTCCAGTCGACCCTCTACACCAAGGTCGTCCTCGCCCTGCTGACCCACCGCGACGCCGCCGTCGTCCTCGACACCCAGCGCGCCGAGCACCTGCGCAGCATGCGGGTCCTGACCGACCGCAAGCGCAAGGGCGACCTCGCCGACCAACTGATCTGCGACCACGCGCTGTTCCATCTGGAGGCCGATCTGCGCTGGCTCGAACTGACCACCGCGCGGCTCGACAAGCTCCGTGCGGCGGTGGCCCGATGACCCCGCCCCCCGGTTCCCTGCTCGCCGCCGAGGACCTGCGCAAGGCGTACGGGCCGACCGTCGCGCTGGACGGCGCCTCGTTCTCCATCCACCCCGGCGAGGTCGTCGCCGTCATGGGCCCCTCCGGGTCCGGCAAGTCGACGCTGCTGCACTGCCTCGCCGGGATCGTGCCGCCCGACTCCGGTTCGATCACCTACGCCGGCCGGGAACTCGCGACGATGAACGACGCCCGGCGCAGCCTGCTGCGCCGCTCCGAGTTCGGCTTCGTCTTCCAGTTCGGCCAGCTCGTACCGGAGTTGACCTGTGTGGAGAACGTGGCCCTCCCGCTGCGGCTGAACGGCACGCCACGCAAGCAGGCCGAGCGGGTCGCGCTCGGCTGGATGGAGCGGCTGGAGGTCGACGACCTGCGGGGCAAGCGGCCCGGCGAGGTCTCCGGCGGCCAGGGGCAGCGGGTCGCCGTGGCCCGGGCCCTGGTCACCGACCCGCGTGTGCTGTTCGCCGACGAGCCGACCGGCGCCCTCGACTCGCTCAACGGCGAGCGGGTGATGGAGCTCCTGACGGACGCCGCCAGGTCCACCAACGCCGCCGTCGTCCTCGTCACCCACGAGGCGCGGGTGGCGGCCTACTCCGACCGCGAGGTCGTCGTTCGGGACGGGAAGTCGCAGGACATGGAGCGCGTCGTATGAGCACCCGGCGGGGGCAGCCGGACGGTGGCGCCGAGCGGCCGCGCCGGGGCAGTCTCCGGGATCTGTCCCTGGGGGCCCGCTTCGCCGTCACCGGCGGACGCGAGGGCTGGGTCCGGCTGCTGCTGACGGCCGTCGGCGTGGGGCTCGGCGTGGCCCTGCTGCTGCTGACGACCGCGCTGCCGAGCGCGCTGGCCGTGCGGCACGACCGGGAACAGGCCCGCATGGACTACACCTACGGCGCCCCCCTCCCCCGGGCCGACAACACGCTCCTGATCGCCGACGTCGACACGATGTACCGGGGCAAGGACGTGCGTGGGCGGCTGGTGGAACCGGAGGGGCCGCGGGCACCGCTGGCGCCCGGACTGGCGAGATTCCCGGCCAAGGGCGACATGGTCGTCTCCCCGGCGCTGCGCGACCTGCTCGCCTCCGACGACGCACGGCTGCTGCGGGAGCGGCTGCCGTACCGGATCGTCGGCACCATCGGGGAGAGCGGGCTCATCGGCTCGCACGAACTCGCCTACTACGCGGGCGCCGACGGGCTCGTTCCGCAGATCGACGGCTCCCGGGTGGGCCGGATCGCCGCCTTCGGCAACCCCCAGCCGGCGGACCAGCCGGCCGACCCGGTCCTGGTCCTGCTCGTCCTCGTCGTCTTCGTGGTGCTGCTGATGCCGGTGGCCGTGTTCATCACCGCGGCCGTACGGTTCGGCGGCGAGCGGCGCGACCGCAGGCTGGCCGCGCTGCGGCTGGTGGGCTCCGACAGCCGGATGACCCGGCGGATCGCCGCGGGCGAGGCGCTGGCCGGTGCGGTGTTCGGCCTCGTCCTCGGTACCGTCTTCTTCCTGGCCGGCCGGCAGGCAGCGGGCTCCGTCGAGATCCTCGGCATCAGCGTGTTCCCGAGCTATCTGAATCCGTCCCCCGTGCTGGTCGCGCTCGTCGCGTTCGCGGTCCCGGCCGCCGCGGTCCTGGTCACCGTGCTGGCCCTGCGCGGTGTCGTGATCGAGCCGCTCGGCGTGGTCCGCACGGCACGCCCCGCACGCCGGCGCCTGTGGTGGCGGCTGCTGCTGCCGCTGGGCGGGCTTGCGCTGCTCTACCCGATGGTCGGCCAGGGCCGGACCAACGGGGACTTCAACCAGTACCTGGTCATCGGCGGTGTGATGCTGCTGCTGGTCGGCATCACCGCGCTGCTGCCGTGGATCGTGGAAGCGGTCGTCGCCCGGCTCGGCTCCGGCTCGGTGGCCTGGCAACTGGCCGTCCGAAGGCTCCAGTTGAGCAGCGGCAACGCGGCCCGCATGGTCAACGGCATCGCCGTGGCGGTGGCCGGCGCCATCGCCCTGCAGATGCTGTTCGCCGGAGTCGAGGGCGACTACACCAAGCAGTCGCCCAACGACCTCACCCGGGCGCAGCTCCAGGTGGACGTGCCAAAGGGCATCGATCTCGCCGCGGCGGCGGACCAGTTGGCGGCGACCCGGGGCGTGCGCGGGACAACGGCGCTGGCCGATGCCACGGTCGGCGACAGGCCGTGGCGCAAGGACCCGGAGCGCACGGCCCAGCTGACCGTCGGCGACTGCGCCGCGCTGCGCGAGGTCGCGGCGCTGCCCTCGTGCCGGGACGGCGACGCGTTCGCCGTGCGCGGCGCGGAGTACGACACCGATACCCCGAAGATGTCTGCGCCGGGCACGACGCTCTATCTCGACACCGCGTACGGCGACCGCCCGGACCGGCAGGACATCCTGCTGACCGTGCCGGCCGGTCTGAAGCAGGCCCGGACGATCGAGGGTCCGGGCGGCAACCGCACCGGCGGCTTCCTGCTGACCCCTGGCGCGCTGCCCGCGAAGGCCGCCGGGGTGATGGGCGGCACGATCTACCTGTCCGTCGACACGTCCGTGCCCGACCTCAAGGAGTACATCCGCAACACGGCCGCACGGATCGGCCCGCTGACCCAACCGGTCGTCTGGTCGGCGACCGAGCAGTCCAGGAGGTTCACCTCCATCCGTACCGGTCTGTTCGTCGGTGCCGCGTGTGTGCTCGCGCTGATCGGGGCGAGCCTGCTGGTCTCGCAGCTGGAGCAGTTGCGTGAGCGCAGGAAACTGCTGTCGTCCCTGGTCGCCTTCGGCACCCGGCGGCGCACGCTGGGCCTGTCGGTGCTGTGGCAGACGGCGGTTCCGATCGTGCTCGGTCTGCTGCTGGCCTCGGTGGTGGGCGTGGCCCTGGGCGCGGTGCTGCTGCGGATGACGAGCACCTCGGTGAGCGTGGACTGGGTGAGCGTGCTGTCGCTGACCGGCTTCGGCGCCGCGGTCGTCCTCGTGGTGACCCTGCTCAGCCTGCCGCCGCTGCTGCGGCTGATGCGCCCGGACGGGCTGCGCACCGAGTAGCGGGCGCCGCGCCCGCCCCGGCCCCTTCCCCGTGGGAAGGGGCCCTCAGCCGTGGGCGAGCAGCCGCACGGGCAGCGGTCGCAGTGCCTCCCGCAGGGCGGTCG
The DNA here is from genome assembly GCF_003688995.1 of Streptomyces shenzhenensis. Lineage (GTDB taxonomy): Bacteria > Actinomycetota > Actinomycetes > Streptomycetales > Streptomycetaceae > Streptomyces > Streptomyces shenzhenensis_A. Next base: position 359,010 of record NZ_PENI01000001.1, read on the forward strand.
CGAGTTCCCGGTACTCGGCGCCGCGGGCCGCGCCGGTGCGCATCGCGAGGGCGACGCGGCGGCTCGGGGCGGGGTCGGCGAAGTAACCGGTGAGGAGCCGGGTGCTGCGGGTCGCCTCGACCCTGAGGGCGGTGCGCGGCAGCAGGGTGCAGCCGAGCCCGCCGGCCACGAGCTGGACGAGGGTCGCAAGACCCGCCGCCGTGGTCGCCACCGGGGCGTCCGCGCGGCCGGCCTCCCGGCAGATGTCCAGGGCCTGGTCGCGCAGGCAGTGGCCCTCGTCGAGGAGCAGCAGGTTCAGCTCCTTGAGCGCCTCGCGCGGAATGTCCTCCCGGCCGCCGAGCCAGTGGTCCGGGGGCGTGACGAGCACGAAGTCCTCGTCGAAGAGCGGCAGTTCGGCGATGCCGGGGACGCCGAGGGGGACGGCGAGCAGCAGCAGGTCGAGCCGGCCTGAGGTCAGTCCGTCGATCAGGCTGGCGGTCTGCTCCTCGTGCACCTGGAGGTCGAGGTCCGGATACCGGCCGTGGACCAGCCGCAGGACGGTCGGCAGCAGATAGGGCGCGACGGTGGGGATCACCCCGAGCCGCAGCGCGCCGGTGAACGGCGCCCGCACCGCCTCCGCTTCCTCCAGCAGCGCGCCGACCTCGGTGAGCACCGCCTTCGCCCGTACGGCGAGCCGCTCACCGGCGGGTGAGAGCAGCACCTTGCGGGTCGTACGCTCCAGGAGCGTGACACCGAGGATCTGCTCCAGCGCCGAGACGGCTCCGGACAGGGCGGGTTGGCTCATGCCGATGGCGGCGGCCGCGTCCCGGAAGTGCAGATGCTCGGCGACGGCGGCGAAGGCACGCAACTGGGACAGGCTGGGCTGCCTCCGCTTACCTGCGGTCACTGATAGCCACCTCCGATCAACACGACTGAGTGTAGCTATTTCCCGAATCAATGCCGTCTGTGTCACCATCAGCTCCGTCCAACCCATGGGAAACGCCCGTGACCGGGGCGTTTCCTCGCTGCAAGGAGAGCGCGTGCTCACTGTCGGTGACAAGTTCCCCGAGTTCGACCTCACTGCCTGCGTCTCGCTGGAGAAGGGCAAGGAGTTCGAGAAGATCAACCACAAGACCTACGAAGGCAAGTGGAAGGTGATCTTCGCCTGGCCCAAGGACTTCACCTTCGTGTGCCCGACCGAGATCGCCGCCTTCGGCAAGCTGAACGAGGAGTTCGCCGACCGCGACGCGCAGGTCCTCGGCTTCTCCGGCGACTCCGAGTTCGTCCACCACGCCTGGCGCAAGGACCACGACGACCTGCGCGACCTGCCGTTCCCGATGATGGCCGACTCCAAGCACGAGCTGATGCGCGGCCTCGGCATCGAGGACGAGGAGGGCTTCGCCAAGCGCGCGGTCTTCATCGTCGACCAGAACAACGAGATCCAGTTCTCGATGGTGACCGCGGGCTCGGTCGGCCGTAACCCGAAGGAGGTCCTGCGGGTCCTGGACGCCCTCCAGACGGACGAGCTGTGCCCGTGCAACTGGGCCAAGGGCGACGAGACGCTCGACCCGGTCGCGCTGCTCGCCGGAGAGTGAGTCCATGTCCCTCGACTCCCTCAAGTCCCGCGTACCGGAGTACGCCAAGGACCTGAAGCTCAACCTGGGCTCGGTCATCGGCAACTCGGGCCTGCCCGCGCAGCAGTTGTGGGGCACGGTGCTGGCGACGGCGATCGCCGCCCGCTCCCCCATCGTCCTGCGCGAGCTGGAGCCGGAGGCGAAGGCGAACCTCTCGCCTGAGGCGTACACCGCCGCCAAGGCGGCCGCCGCCGTGATGGCGATGAACAACGTCTTCTACCGCACCCGCCATCTGCTCTCCGACCACGAGTACGGCACCCTGCGCGCGGGCCTGCGGATGAACGTCATCGGCAACCCCGGAGTCGACAAGGTCGACTTCGAGCTGTGGTCGTTCGCGGTGTCCGCGATCAACGGCTGCGGCATGTGCCTGGACTCGCACGAGCAGGTGCTGCGCAAGGCCGGCGTGGAACGCGAGGTCGTCCAGGAGGCCTTCAAGATCGCCGCGGTGATCCAGGCGGTGGGCACCACCCTGGACGCCGAGGCGGTGCTCGCCGGGTAACTCCGCGAGCCAGGCGCTTCCTTGCCGCTCCGGGCCCCGCTCACCCTTGGTGGGCGGGGCTCTCCGCGTCCGCCGGAACCGGCTCCGCCTGGACCGGGGGCCTGGCCGCGCGCACCCGGCCCGCGCTACGCAGCGCCTGTTCCTCGGAGTAGGCCCGCAGATAGCCGACCACCGTGTTGGTCACCGCCACCAGCGGTACGGCGACCACGGCGCCGCCGATCCCGGCCACCATGCCGCCCGCGGTGACGGACAGGACGACGGCCAGGGGGTGCACCCGCACCGCGCGGCCCAGGATGAAGGGCTGCAGGATGTGCCCCTCGATCTGCTGGACCGCCAGGATCACCACCAGCGTCATGCCCGCGGTGAACACGCCCTGCGTGACCAGGGCGACCACCACGGCCAGCACGCCCGAGGCGACCGCGCCCACGAGCGGGATGAACGAGAACAGGAAGATGAACACGGCCAGCGGGACGGCCATGGGGACGTCCAGGAAGTAGATGCCAAGGCCGATGAAGATCGCGTCGATCAGGGCGACCAGCACCGTGCCGCGGACGTAGGCCGTCAGTGTGCGCCAGGCACGCGGGCCCGCCCCGGCCACGCCCGGCCGCGCCGCGGCCGGCACCAGCTTCAGCGCCCACCGCCAGATCCGGTCGCCGTCGTAGAGCAGGAAAAGCGTCGAGAAGAACACCAGCAGAATGCCGGTCAGCGCCTCGACGACGACCTGAACGCCCTCGAGTCCGGCCGACGTTATCTGGTCGGTGTTGGCGCCGATCGCCTCCCGCAGGCTCTTGGCGATCTGGTTGATCTGCTTGTCCGTGACATGGAACGGGCTCTGCAGCAGCCAGCGGCGCAGATCGTCGATGCCGCTCTGCACCTGGTCGGAGAGCGTGTCGATGTTCTCCATGACCTGCCAGGTCACGAACCACCCGATCAGCCCCATCACGATGAAGCCGAGGACCGCGGTGAGGGCGGTGGCCGGGCCGCGCGGCACACCGTGCCGTTTCAGCCGGGCCACCGTGGGCTGGAGCAGCGCGGTGACCAGCAGCGCTATGACGAAGGCGAACACCACGAGTTGGACGGAGCTGATGACGCGCATCAGCACCCACACCGTGCCGGCCAGCACCAGCAGCCGCCAGCCCGCCTCGGCCGCGACCCGCACACCCCAGGGCACCGCGAGCGCCGGGTCCGGGCGGACGATCCGGACCTCCGCCGGATCCGGATGGCCGTCGGGCAGCGGCTCCTCGGCGGGCAGCACCTCCGGCGGCTCCTCGGCATGCTGCCTCTCCGCCGCCACCCGCCGCTCGTCCAACCTCTCACCCATCTGCGTCAGTCCGGCTCCGATCCGGCCGAGCCATCCTGGCACTCGCGACATGATCCGTCCTTCTCCCGCATGTCCCCGGGTGCGCCCCACCACTCCTCCCAGGAATCGTCCGTCCGACCGTACATGGCAACAGCCCCTCCCCGTAGGACGGGAAGGGGCTGTGCAGGGTTGAGAGGGAGGCGGTGAACCGCTGTTCGACTCAGTACCAGTGGTTGGCCTGCCAGAACGCCCAGGCGTCGCACGGGCTGCCGTAGCGGCTGTCCATGTAGTTGAGGCCCCACTTGATCTGGGTGGCCGGGTTGGTCTGCCAGTCGGCGCCCGCGGAGGACATCTTGGAGCCCGGGAGTGCCTGGAAGAGGCCGTAGGCGCCGGAGGAGGCGTTGACGGCGCGGTAGTTCCAGCTGGACTCGTGGTCCACGATGTTGCTGAAGCACTGGTACTGGCTGCTCGCCACCACCTGCCGCGCCATCGCCTGGATCTGCGCGACGGTGTAGGAGCTCTGCACGGGGAAGCTGGCGCTGCCGGCGCTCGCGCTCTGGCTGCGGCTGGCGGCCTTCGCGGCCTCCTCGCGCTCCTTGGCAGCCTTGGCCGCCTTCTCGGCGGCATCCTTCTTCGCGATCGCGGTCTCGGCGGCCGCCTTGCGGGCCGCCGCCTCTGCGTCCTTCTTGGCGCTCGCGTCCGCGGCGATGGCCTGTGCGTCCGCCTGCTGTGTCAGGGACGCGGTCTGCACCTGGGCCTGCTGACCCGCGGGTATGTCCGCGAGAAGCGTCGCGTCGGTTGCCGCTGCCTCGGCGTCGTTGTTCTGCGCGACGCTGCCCGAGGCAACTCCGACGACGCTTCCGACGGCGGTGACCGCGGTGGCCGAGGCCACTGCGAATCCCCGGACCGAAATCCGGCTCACACGGTTTCCTTCCAGCACCGCCCGCTTCGGTGACCCTGGCGGACGCAATCGTGCCCCTGACGCTGGCCTCCCAACTGCGGGGTCACGGGAGGCACGGGCCCGGTGAGCAACTCCCGGCACGGGAGCGCCGCATGGTGCTCGGGCGGCATACGACGACGCTATGGAGTTGGCCGTGGTGCCATGACGCTGGGGCACAGTTGTGTCGTATGCGGGGCCTGACAGGAGTGAGACTCTGCCGTAACCCGCCGCCGGTAGGCAATTCCGAGGTGCGTGTGAAAGCTCACATCCCGCTCGGTCCAGGTGTTTTCAAGAAACCTCCGCACACCGCGACGCCGCCCGGCTAGGCTCAAGCCTTTGCCGGACGGCGCCAACCAGCGAGTAACCGACCCAAGTTGAACAGTTGGGTCAGATGTGTCCGTCCTCCAGCATTTCGGTCACAAGTGCGGCGATCTGGGACCTCTCGGACCGGGTCAGCGTGACATGGGCGAAGAGCGGATGCCCCTTCAGCTTCTCCACCACGGCGACGACACCGTCGTACCGGCCGACCCGCAGATTGTCCCGCTGTGCCACGTCATGGGTCAGCACCACGCGTGAATTCGCGCCGATCCGGGACAGAACGGTCAGGAGGACGTTCCGTTCCAGTGACTGCGCCTCGTCCACGATCACGAACGCGTCGTGCAGGGAACGGCCCCGGATGTGGGTCAGCGGCAGGACCTCCAGCATCCCGCGCGCGGTGACCTCCTCGATCACCTCACGGCTGGTGACCGCCGAGAGCGTGTCGAACACCGCCTGCGCCCACGGGCTCATCTTCTCGGCCTCGGTGCCCGGCAGATAGCCCAGCTCCTGCCCGCCGACGGCGTACAGCGGACGGAAGACCATCACCTTCTGGTGCTGCCGGCGCTCCAGGACCGCCTCCAGGCCCGCGCACAGCGCCAGCGCCGACTTGCCGGTGCCGGCCCGGCCGCCCATGGACACGATGCCCACGTCCGGGTCGAGCAGCAGATCGAGGGCGATCCGCTGCTCGGCGCTGCGGCCCTTGATGCCGAACGCCTCCCGGTCGCCGCGCACCAGGCGGACGGTGCCCTCCGCCGTCACCCGGCCGAGCGCCTTGCCCCGCTCCGACTGGATCGTCAGGCCCGTGTGCACGGGCAGCTCGGCGGCCTCGGGCACATGGGCGTGCCCCTCCTCGAAGAGGATGTCCACCTGTTCGGCGGAGAGTGTCAGCTCGGACATTCCGGTCCAGCCGGAGGAGTCCGTGATGGCCAGTTCCGCGCGGTACTCCTCGGCGAGGAGCCCGACGGACGAGGCCTTGATCCGCAGCGGCAGGTCCTTCGAGACGACGGTGACGTCGAACCCCTCGGCCTGCAGATTGCGGGCGACGGCGAGGATACGTGAGTCGTTGTCCCCCAGGCGGTAGCCGGTGGGCAGCACGCTGGGGTCCGAGTGGTTGAGCTCGACACGGACGGATCCGCCGAGGTCCCCGATCGGGATGGGGGCGTCGAGACGGCCGTACCGGACCCGGTAGTCGTCGAGCAGGCGCAGCGCCTGCCGGGCGAAGTAGCCGAGCTCGGGATGGTGCCGCTTGGCCTCCAGCTCCGTGACCACGACGATCGGGAGCACGACCTCGTGCTCGTCGAAGCGGGCCAGGGCGTTCGGGTCGGCCAGCAGGACGCTGGTGTCGAGAACATAGGTGCGCCGGTCTGGCTTACGACGCTTTGTGCTGGTCACCACGGAAGGACGTACCCCCTCGGATGAGGTCGGGGAGCGACGAGACGGAAGCTGGGCCGGGAGGACGGGACGAACCAGGCCGGTCGTCGGCCGCGCTGCACACGCGCGGGCCGAGAACCGGCCCTCCGCGGCTGCTTCCGTGCAGTGACCGCACGGTCGGGCTGGTGCAAAGGGCCTCCCGGGCGGACGGCCCCGTGCCGCCCGCTGAGATTCGACACCCGTGGTTCGGGTGTCGACCTGTTTGGCTTATGCCCTGGAAGATGCATTGCCATGCAAATGCATGGGACGGCGCGCGGATGAACTCCTCGTTGCCTCCACCCCGACAGGGGCGTACGGAATGTGTGCCGTGCAGGTTGTCCACGGGCCCCGCAGGGCGCTCGTTCAGCCGCCGTAGCGCCGGTGCCGGGCCGCGTAGTCACGCAGCGCGCGCAGGAAGTCGACCTTGCGGAAGGCCGGCCAGAAGACCTCACAGAAGTAGTACTCCGAATGGGCCGTCTGCCACAGCATGAAACCGGACAGCCGCTGCTCGCCGCTGGTCCTGATCACCAGATCCGGGTCGGGCAGGTCACTCGTGTAGAGGTGGCGGCCGATCATGTCGATGTCGACGGACTCGGCGAGGTCCTCGATGGCGACGCCCTTGTCGTGGGCGTCCAGGAGCATGGAACGCACGGCGTCGGCGATCTCCTGCCGGCCGCCGTAGCCGATGGCGACGTTGACCACTATCCCGTCGACGTGGGCCGTGGCCTCCTCGGCCTCCTTCAGCGCCATCTGCATCGGGGAGGGCAGCAGGTCCGGGGTGCCGACGTGGTGCACGCGCCAGCGGCCGTCGGCGGCCAGGGTACGCACGACGTCCTCGATGATGCCGAGGAGCGGGACCAGCTCCTCCTGGGCACGGTCGAAGTTGTCCGTGGACAGCAGCCACAGGGTGACGACCTCGACGTCCGTCTCGGAGCACCAGCCGAGGAACTCGTCGATCTTGTCCGCACCGGCCCGGTGACCGTGGACGGTGCTGGATCCCGCGGCCTTCGCCCAGCGCCGGTTGCCGTCCATGATGACGCCGATGTGCTTGGGCACCTGAGCGTGGTCCAGGTGGCCTTCCACCCGGCGCGCGTACAGCCTGACCAGGAGGCCGCGCAGCTTGTCGCGCAGGTTCACGTGATGTCAGCCCCTCCGTACGGTGCGGGTGCGTCCCCGCGGGCCCGCAGCCTACTCCTGCGGGGCCTCAGCGGGGTTTCCGGGTGCGCGTCGCGGTGGGTCGCACGCACCCTGTCATGGGGACGGCAGACGACCGGGGAACGGTTCCCCGTGCGGCGGCTTGTGATGGCGTCGCGCCGGGCGCGTGGCGGGCGGGAGAAGAAAAACGGGCCGGTCCGTGGGGGGGGAGACGGACCGGCCCGAGGGGGGGTTTCCACCATAACCCTTCGTAAGGGATCCCGTGTGCATCGGCGTGCCACAACTACTCTCCGGAGTTGCCCGACGACTCCCCGATGGACGCGGAATCCCTTGTTCGGGGGTTCTCCTTGGCCGATTCACGGCGGATTCCCAGGTGACCGGAGCGCGTACGGAGCGATCGACAGGCGTGGGGCGTTCCGGCGCCGACGCGAACATTCGCCATACCGTCCCCCCGATGGGCTAACCCGGCAGCGAACGGTGGCTTGACGGGTGCATGGGGCATTCCGGCACCGCGCAGCCCCCTCCGCCACGCGGTGCCGACCGCGTAGCTTTGCTCACGCGAATTGCCTTGGTCTGAACTTACGTGGGGCGTGCCGCTGATGCGAGCCGCTCGCGATAACGATGTGGAAACCCCGCCGACACGCGCGTCCCCGCGCGGGCGGTGCGGTCGCGTACGAGGCCCTGCCCCGCCCTCGCCTCCGGAGCGCACCCGAGCAGCGGTTACCGGCCAATTCTGCCGCCCGGGGCCACGGGCGCGCAGACCGGGCGGTCCGCTGTCCGGTCAGCGGTCCGGTCTGCGGGCGTCGAAGAGGTGCCGGGTGCTGTGCGCGACGAAGGGCCCCTCGGCCTCGATCCGCTCGTGCAGGGCCCGCAGCCGCGGCTCGTACGCCTCGACCGTGAAGCCCGGGACCAGCCAGACGACCTTGCGCAGGAAGTGCACGACGGCGGCGATGTCGTGGAACTCCATGCGCAGCCGCTCGGCCCGCAGGTCGACGATCCGCAGCCCCGCCCGCTCGGCGTCGGCGCGCTCACGGTCGGGGTGGCGGGCCCGGCGGCTGCGCTCCGGCTGCGGGCCGAGGAAGTACTCGACCAGCTCGAAGACGCTGGCCGGCCCGACGTGCTGGGCGAAGTAGGTGCCTCCCGGGCCCAGCACGCGGGCGATCTCGTCCCAGTGCGGGCGCACCGGGTGCCGGCTGAGCACCAGGTCGAAGGCCCCGTCGGCGAAGGGCAGCGGCGCGTCGTCCGAAGCCGAGACGACCACGGCGCCGCGCGGGCGCAGCAGTGCGGTGGCCCGGGCCACGTTCGGCGGCCGGCCCTCGGTGGCGGCGATCAGGGCGGGCCGGGCCGGGGCCGCCGCACCCAGCGCGAAGTCGAGGACCTCGCCGCCCCCGGTCTGGATGTCCAGCGCGGCGGTGGCGCGGGCCAGCCGGCCGGCCGCCGAGCGGGCGTACCCCCAGGACGGCCGCTGCTCGCCGGCGCGCCCCTCGAACCAGGAGAAGTCCCAGCCCTCGGTGGGCACGGCGGCACCTTCGGCGACGAGCTCTTCGAAGGAACGGCGCGCTTCGGGCGACCTCGGGTCCGTCCGGTCCATGGGGGGATCGTCGCAGGACGGCCCCGGTGGGCGCCGCTGGTTTTCTCACGACACGGCGTCCTCCTCGTCCGCCGCCGAGGTCCGGAGGGCGAGGAGGACCTGTTCGCCGTCGGTGCCGGCGTCCTCGAAGCCGTGCCGCCGCAGGAGCCGGACGGATGCCGTGTTGCTGGAGAACGGGTCGGCGTACAGGGGCCGGGTGCGCTCCTCGCGGAGGAAGAGCCCCAGGGCACGGGACCCGATGCCGCGCGCCCAGTACGCCCGCCCCAGCCAGTAGCCGATGAAGCGCCGGTCGCCCGCCGACCAGGAGACGATGTTCCCGGCGACCTCGCCGTCCACGGTGACGGTCCGCACCAGGCAGTCGGGATTGCCCAGCACCCTCGTCCTCCAGTGCGTCAGGAAGGCGTCCCGCTCCCGTGGCGGGAATCTCGACCGGCGGACCGCCTCCGGATCGTGCTCGTAGGCGAGGAAGGTCTCCAGGTCGGCGTCGACCGCCTCGCGCAGCCCCACGGCACCGGGCTCAGCACCCCACGTGGACTCTCCACCCATCTCCGGCCCCTTCGTCTCGAACTCCGTCATGGGGATGGAGTGTGGCAGCCCCCACTGACAATCCCGGCCGGCCGACGCCGACGGCACGCGCGGCCGGGCCTCCTCGACGGCGAACCGCACGAAGCCCTCGGGACCCGGCTCGTCCCCCGCCGGCTGGCAGCACGACGGTGCCGGCCCCGGCCTCCACGAGCCGCTGCACGGCCTTGGCACAGATCCGGCGTCTCCGGCGACGCCACGGTCCGGCACGGAGTCCAGTCCCTCGGCGGCCAGGTCGGCATGCAGCCGGGCGGCAGCGTCGGCCCCGGTGGGGTCAAGGAGGTGGACGACGACATGGTGCGGCCCGCCGCGTCCGGTCGCGGCCCGTCCCTCGTCGATGAGCCGCCGGGCCCGGCGCACGCCGGGAGTCGGCGTGTCCGGGAACATGGGGGGTGCAGCAGGTGGGTGGGTACCGTCTTCTGGGAGGTGGGGTGGGGATGGGGCGTTGGCGGGACGGTCGTGGGGAGTTGGCGGTCCACGGGCTTCGTGGGGGGCTGGTGACGGTTCCTCTGGAGATCGCGGCCTCCTATCGCGCCCGTACCAAAGGGCTGTTGGGGCGCGACGCGGTGGACGGGGCGATGCTGCTCTCGCCCGCCGGCAGTGTGCACACCTTCGGTATGCGGATGCCCATCGACGTCGCCTACCTCGACCGCGATCTCACCGTGATCGCCGTACGCACCATGCGGCCGGGACGGCTGGGCCTGCCCCGGCCGCGTTCACGGCATGTGCTGGAGGCAGCGGCCGGGGCCATGGCCGGGTGGGGGGTCGAGGCGGGGGCGCGGGTGCGGGTGGAGGCGGGGCCGGGGGCCGAGGCGGGCTGAGCGCGGGTCAGTTCTCCGAGCGGGGGAAGGAGACCTCGACCCTTCGGTTCTTCTTGCGGCCCGCCTCGCTGGAGTTGTCCGCGATCGGGTACTGCTCGCCGTACCCCCGTACCTCGAAGGTGACGTTCGCGTCGTTCAGGTCCTGGTCCAGAACCGCCTGTACGGCGTTGGCCCGCTGCTTGGACAGGACGTCGCCGTGGGCCGAGGAGCCCAGGTTGTCCGTGAAGCCGAACACCCGTACCCGTGTCGCGTTCTGGTTCTTGATCTCCTCCGCGATGGAGGCGATACGGGCCTTCGCCTCCGCGCTCAGCCTGGCGCTGTCCTTGCCGAACAGCACCTCGGCCTGGAGGGCGAACGTCACGTCCGCGTTGGTGTCCTCGCGTCGCTCGTCGCCGCTCTGGTCCTCCACCACGGACTTGATGTCGAGCACCTTGGGTGAGGCGAGCGTGGCGCCCTCGGGCAGCTTCAGATCCGGGTCGTTGGGGTCGACCTCGACCGGCGCGGAGGGAGATGCCTCGGTACCGGGCGGAACACTGGGACCGGTCTCGTCGGCCCGGGCGGGGGCAGCGCCGCAGAGGGTCGTGGCGAGAAGCACGGCGGCCGTGCTCACGGCCACCGGAATCCGGGGTGTGGTGGTCACGTGCGCCTCACCCGGAGATCTGGACGGTGGCGGTGGGGAACGTCGGCAGCTGGAAGGTCACCTCGGTCGTGCTCGCCGGCGGTGCCGGGAACTGCATGAAGACGGGGACGGTGTCACCCGCCTTGACCGTCTGGACCCCGGCGGTCGTGAGGGGGCGGCCGTCCGTGTCACGGAGGACGTAGTAGCGCTTCCTGCTCTTGGAGTCCACAAGTGTGGCTCCGCCGAAGGACTGGCCGTTCCTCATGATCTCGGTCTCGTTGCCGGTGAGCTGTGACGAGAGCACGGCGTCCGTGCCGCCGTCGTTCTTGAGCTCCGCGTTCACGGTGATGAATCCGCCGGAGTCCCGCACGGCCGACGTGATCTTCAAGTTCAGGCCGTCGGGGCCGCGGAGTTCAGCCAGCGGCTCTTCCGATGTGCCTTCTTGGGCGCTCGGCCCGGATCCGCCGTCCTGCGAAGCGGACGCCGACTTCTCCGGCTTCCTGTCGTCACCGCCGCCCCCGCCGCAGCCGCCCGCGCAGACGGCCAACCCCACCGCGACGGCCAAGGCGGCCGTCCCTCTGCGAGCCTTCGCAGTGAACCGAATGCTCATTGCTCTGCTTCCTTTTGACTCGTCGTTCGCTTGTCAGTCGGCCAGGTGCACGTCGAAGAGATCCTCGGGTCCCGGCAGATCAGCGGGATCGTCCGGGTTCAGGTCCCAGTCTCGTTCGCAATGAAGCTGCGGCAGTGCGGTGTCCTCGGCATCCTCGTCCAGGAGTTCGAAGGTACAGAGCGGCTCGATCACGGCCGTGGCGGATGCCGTCGACTTCATGTTCTCCGTACCGGGTACAAGGGAATGCCCGACGGACTTGTCAGTCTGGACCTCGACCCGATAGGTGAGCGGATCGAGTGCCTCGCAGTTGTGCACCGTCGCCTCGTTCTGAGCGGCGAGCTGGGCGGCGCGCCAGCACGACGGCTCCAACGGCACGCTGCCGTCGAAGACGCCCTGCCACGTGGTGGGATCGAGCACGTCCTCGAGCCACTTGCCCGCGAGTTGGTCACGGGCGTTCTGAGCCGCCGCGAGCGCCGCCGCGTCCGCCGCCGTCTGGGCGCCGTTCCGGTTGGCCGCGGCCTGGCCGACCGCGAGATAGGCGAACGCGAGAAAGAGCAGACCCGCCACCACCGTGATGTAGACGGGGAAGGCCTGCCCTGCGTCCCTGGACCCGTGCGGGCGCGTCAGGTGATCTGGGTGATCTTGGCCTTGATCTTGTCGAGGATCGCCTTGCCGATGTCCGTGCCGGTGATCGCCAGGACGATGGCCACCACGACCGCGATGATGCCCAGGTACTCGACCGCGGTCTGCCCGCGGTCGCCGCCGCGGCGCCGAACGGCCTCGACCGTCGTGTTCTTCCAACCGTTCACGCGCACCTTCGCCGCCACGGCCGTCCTCAGCATCAGGTCGCTCATCGTGCTCCCCTCCGGGTTCGGCTTCGATCCGGTGAACGTACGACGCCGGGCCGGCCTGTGCACAGGGTCCCAGGGCCCATTGCCGGGCCCAACCTCCGTCGATGTCCGTCATGTCAGGCCACCCCCAGCCATTTGGCGGCCGCCTGGGCGCGGCTGGTGCTGTGGAGCTTGGCGAAGATGCGGTTGATGTGGTTCTTGACCGTCTTCTCGCTGATGAAGCACACGGCGGCGATCTGCTGGTTGTTCAGACCGGACGCGACCAGGTCCATGATCTCCGCCTCCCTCGTGCTGAGTTGGAACCGCGACCGCAATGAATGTCCCACATTCGATTGCAGTTGCGAAAGGTTTTGTGGAGAAGTACCACGAGAATTATGGGGGAGTTCAGCTTCAGCGTGTGCAGTTGCATGCGATCGATGGCGTAGCGGTGCCATCAGGGCGCCGGCCGCCGCGGGCGTGAGGTGCGGGCGGCCGACGGTGATGTCCCGTATCGCGGTGACCAGTTGGTCCACGGTGAACTCGCCGTGGACCAGATAGCCGCCCGCGCCCAGCCGCACCGCCTCCTGGACGATCTCCGTCTCGTGGCTGTAGGTGAGCATCATGACCGGGGCCAGCCGCACCAGGTGCGGCAGTGCCGACAGTCCGTCGACTCCGGGCATGCGGACGTCCAGGAGTACGACGTCCGGGCGGTGTACCAGGGCCGCTTCGTACGCTTCGCGGCCGTCCGCGGCCTCGGCCACGACCGTGGTGTCCGCCCGGCCGGTGAGGAGGACGGAAAGGCCCGCCCGGACCACCGGGTTGTCGTCGGCGACCACGATCCGGAGCGGTGCGGCGGGAGCGGTCGGCGGGAGGTTCTCGAAGGGGTTCGCCGGCATCGGGGTGCCTCCTCTCATGCGTCTCGGGCCTCGTGGGCCGGTACGGGGGCGGGGGGTGCCAGCGCCGCGAGCGGCAGTTCCAGCAGCACCTCGGTGCCCTGGGAGTGGTCGCCCCGTCCGATGTGCAGGCGGGCACCGACCGTCGCGGCGCGTTCGGCCATGCCGACCAGGCCGAAGTGGCCGGTCCGGCGCAGCTGTTCGAGGGTGGTACCGGGGGGCAGGCCCCGGCCGTCGTCGTGCACGCTCAGGCGCAGCAGCCCGCCCCGGACGTCCGCCCGTACGCCGACGTGGGCCGGCGCCCCGTGGCGGTGGGCGTTCTCCATGGCCTCCGAGACGACGGCGAGCAGGTGGCGGGCGACCGCCGGGGGGACGGGAGGTGGCGGCCGGTCGCCCGTCCGGTGCAGCTCGGTCGGCAGGCCCGTGCGGGTGCGGAACTCGGCGGTGAGCGCGGCCAGTTCCGGCAGCAGCTCGGTGCCGTGCGCGGGGTCTGTCTCGCGCCGCAGGTCGGTGAGGAGTTCCCGGGCCTCCGCCGCCGCCCTGCGGGCCGAGCGGGCCACCAGTTCCGCCTGCTGCTCGATCAGGGCGGGGTCCGTGCGGGCGCCCGCTGCGGCGGAGGCCGCGAGACCATCGGCGGCGAGGGCGACGCCGTACAGCGTCTTGGCCACCGAGTCGTGCATCTCCCGGGCCAGCCGGGCGCGTTCGGCGCTCACCGCCTCCGTGCCGGCGAGCCGGGCCTGCACCGCCGTCAGGGCCTGGGTCGCGGCGCCGAAGCGGAGCATCAGGTTGCGCAGGGTCGAGCCCATGGCCCCGGCGATGACGCACAGGCCGGGCAGGAGCAGCGACTCGGCGACGTCGGCCCGGTGGCCGTGCTCCAGGGTCGCGTGGACCAGGAGCAGGATGAGGGACTGGAGCGAGGCGAAGCAGGCCGCGCCGCGCCAGCTGTAGACGAGGCCGGCCAGGAGGGGGGTGCAGACGCTGACGTAAGCGAGGGTCGTGTCCGGGCCCGCCGAGACGAGGAGCAGGGAGCCGATGAGGGTGTCAGCCGCCAGCAGAGTGGGGTGGCGCAGCAGGAGCGGGCCGAACCGTTCCCAGTCGCGGAACAGGACGTACGACACCATGAACGTGATGACGACCGCCCCGCCCACCAGGCGGGCGCCGAGGCCGGGGGACGCGTTGACCAGGGCGGCGGGGGCGGCCAGCGCGATCATCGCCAGGCGGAAGCCGAAGACCTGCCGGCACATCGCCTGGAGGGCGCGCAGCTGGAGTTTCTCCGGTGCGGTGTCGGGCCGGGTCAGGTCCCCGAGCTGCCGGCCGGCTTCACCGTCGGGTTCCCGGCCCGGCGCGGGCGCGTACGCCTGCTCGGGCTCCGTGGAGTCGGTGGTCCGTGGCGCAGGCGCCCGTCTCCCCCGCCTCGGCAGGCGTGCGCGGCGGCGTCCGGCCGCCGCGCCGTCTCTCGTCACCGTCACCGCCATCACCCCCCGCCCGCTTCCCCGTCTACTTGCCCGTGATGGTGCCGAAGTCCACCCCGGAGCCCAGCAGAAGTCCGGCGCCCAGCAGGAGCATCGTGGCCGGGACCATGAACGTGGTGATCATCAGCGTGGCCTTGGGCACCGCACGGGCGGCCTTGCGGCGGGCGTTCTGCGCGTCGGTGCGGCGCATGTCCTTGGCCAGGGCCACGAGGGTGTCGACGATCGGCGCGCCCAGCTCCTCGCCCTGCTGCAACGCCGTGACGAACATGGCCACCTGCTCGGAGTCGTTGCGGCGGCGCAGCTCCGCGAAGGCCTGGCGGCGGCTCATGCCGAGGTCCATCTGGCGCAGGGTGATGCGCAGTTCGTCGGCCCAGGGGCCCTCGTACCGGGCGGCGACCCGGTCCAGGGCCTGCCGGAAGCCAAGCCCCGCGCTCACCACCACCGCGAGGACGTCCAGGAAGTCGGGCAGCGTCCGCTCGATGACGTCCTTGCGGATGCGGATCGCCGACCAGATGCCGACCTCGGTCCAGAACGCGCCGAAGGCGAGCAGGAGCAGCGCGACGACGTACTGGCCGCGCGCCACCATCACCAGGAAGCCGACGCCGCCGAGCGCGCCGTAGACCGCGCGCCGTGCCGCGTACCGGTCGATGGTCAGGCCGCCCGGGTTGCCCGCGAGGTCGATCCTGCGGCGGTACCTGGCGACCCGCTTGGGGCCCATCAGGCGCAGCACCGCGGGGGCGTAGCGCATGCCCATGCGGTCGATCAGCGAGTCGACGGCGCCGGTGCGGGTGGCGCCCACCTCCAGGGCCACGGCCAGGTCGGGGGGCAGCTTGACCTCCGCCCGGTACATGCGGATCCCGGCGAACACGCCCCAGACGCCGAGGCCCATCACCGCCGCCAGCAGAAGTCCCATGCGGATCCCCTCCCTTCCTTCGTTCCCGGCTCGGTTCTCAGACGTCGATGCGGCTCATCCGGCGGATGAGGACGAACCCGACCGCGTACATCGCGAACGCGACGACCACGCAGGCCTGGCCGATCGGTGAGCCGGTCATCCGGTCGAGGGCGCCGGCCTTGACGCCGTTCATCAGGAACAGCGCGCCCACGCCGAGCGCGGGGACGGCGTACGACGTCATGGTCACCTGGGAGAGCTGGGTGCGGATCTCGCGCCGGGTCTCCTTGCGTTCCTCCAGCGTCTCGGTCAGGTTGCGCAGCGCGCTGACCACCTGGCCGCCCGCGCGGTTCGACAGCACGAGGGTGGTGACGAGGACGACCAGCTCGCGCGACGGCAGCCGGTCGGCGAGTTCGCCCAGGGCGTCGTCCATGGAGTGGCCGATCGCCAACTGGTCGGCCACCTTGGCGAGTTCCTCGCCCGCCGGGGCCTCCAGCTCCTCCGCAGCCAGGCCGATCGCGGTGCGCAGGGCGAGGCCGGCCTGGGTGGCGTTGGCCAGGATGCGGGCGAGTTCGGGGAGTTGGCCGATGAAGCGTTCGATGCGCTTCTGCCGCTGCCAGTTGAGGAACAGCAGCGCCGCCCACACGCCGGCCAGAGCGGCGATCGGGCCGAAGAAGGGGGCGAGGACGGCCTGGCCGATCAGCCACAGCGCGGCGACCACGGCGAGCAGGTACGCGAAGAACTCGCCGGGGGTGACATCCAGGCCGGTCGCCAGGAGGCGCAGTTCCAGCTTGCGGCCGAGCCGGGTGCGGCGCAGCCGGCGGTCGAGGGTGCGGAAGCGGCGCCGGCGGGCGGCGGCCGGGACCTGGCCGGTGTGGCTGAGGCGCTCGACGAGGGCGGCGCGCTGGGCCCGGCCCGAGGCGTAGGTGTGTACGCCGACGACGGCCAGGACGCAGGTCAGCAGGGTGACACCGGTGGTGAGCGGGACGAGCGTGTGCAGTTCCATGGGTGCCTGGCTACCTGGCCTCTCGGGTGGCGAGCTGGTCCGCGCTCTGGGCGACGCCGAAGGCCTGCGGCAGGGGCTGGCTCGCCATGTAGAGGCGGTCGGCGGTGCGGCGCGGGAGGGGGAAGTAGTGGAAGGTGCCGTGGACCCGGCCGTCGGGGGTCATGGGCCGGGCGTCGAAGCGGGCCGCGGTGGCCAGCCGGTACGGCTCGCTGCCGTGGCTGTCGAGCAGGGCGATCTCGGTGATGCGGCGGGCGCCGTCGGCGAACCGGGTGAGCTGGACGAGGACGTCGACAGCGCTGTTGATCTGGTCGTGCAGGGCTACGAAGGGGACCTCGACGTCGGACATGGAGGCGAGGGTCTGGAGCCGGGTGAGGGCGTCCTCGGCGCTGTTCGCGTGCACGGTCGCCAGGGAGCCGTCGTGGCCCGTGGACATCGCCTGGAGCATGTCCAGGGACTCGCCGCCGCGGACCTCGCCGACCACGATGCGGTCGGGGCGCATACGGAGCGAGTTGCGCACCAGGTCGCGGATGGTGACCTGGCCCTTGCCCTCGACGTTCGGCGGGCGGGACTCCAGCCGGACCACGTGGGTCTGCTGGAGCTGGAGTTCGGCCGAGTCCTCGATGGTGATGATCCGCTCGTGCGCCGGGATGAGTCCGGAGAGGGCGTTGAGCAGGGTCGTCTTGCCGGTGCCGGTGGCCCCGGAGACGATGATGTTGAACTTCGCCTGCACCAGGCCCGCGAGCAGGAACACCATGTGCTCGTCCAGCGAGCCGAAGCCGATCAGCTCCTGGAGGGTGAAGGAGCGCGGGAAGCGGCGGATGGTGAGGATCGGGCCGGTGAGGGACAGCGGCGGGATGATGACGTTGACGCGCTCGCCGGACGGGAGGCGGGCGTCGACCATCGGGTTGGACTCGTCGACCCGGCGGTTGACCGTCGAGACGATCCGCTCGATCGTCTGCATCAGCTGGTCCGAGGAGACGAAGCGCAGCGGCAACTGCTCGACCCGGCCGCCGCGTTCCACGAAGATCGTGTCGGGGCCGTTCACCATGATCTCGGTGATGGACGGGTCCTCCAGCAGGGGTTCCAGGATGCCCAGGCCGAGCGCCTCGTCGACGACACGCCGGATCAGCTGGGCGCGTTCGACCGTCGACAGGACCGGGCCCTCGCGGCTGATGATGTGGCCGAGCACCCGTTCGAGCCGGGCCCGGCGCTCGGCCGCGGCGAGGGAACCCATCTCCGCCAGGTCGATCTCCTCCAGGAGCTTGGCCCGGTACGAGGCGACCAGGTGGCCGTCCTCGCCCCGGCTGCCGTGCTCCTCGGGGGAGTTGATGCGTGCCCGCAGGCTCATGGCTGGGCTGCTCCTCGTTCAGTGGTCGCGTGGCATGGTGGCGGACTTGCGGGCGTCCCCGAAGTCCCAGCCGAAGACGACCGAGGGGATGTGGACGGTGGCGGTGACCTCGACCGAGTCGCCCAGGTCAGCGGTCACGCACCGGGTGCCGCCGGCGAGCCAGTCGCTGACCGCGCCCGCGCAGGCCTGGGCGACGTCCTGCCGCAACGAGGCGGCCCGCGCCCCGGCGCGCGCCGCCGTCCCCGCCTGTTGCGCGGTGTACGCGACGACCCCGATCTGCAGCCCGGCGAGCGCGACGAGCAGCAGGATCGGGATGAACCCCAGGTATTCGATGGCGACTTGCCCCCGATCCCGACGCCGGACACGGAGCCCATGGCGGGGCCCGACGTCCAGGGGAGCGCACCCGGAGGAACGAGCACGCAGGCGGATGCGGAACTGTCCGAGACGGGCACGGAGCCCGGTGCCGGGCCCGACGTCCCGGGAAACACATCCGGAGGAACGAGCAAGCACGCGGATGCGGAACCGGCCGAGGCCACCAGCCGGACGCCGGCCCCCTGGGTCACCACCCCGGCCCGGAATCCCGGCCCCGCCCTCTCCCCACCGGACACGGAAGTCACCGCCCGGGCGCGCCTCTCCATACGGGCGCTGGCCGCCCACGTCACCCGCCCTGCGCGAGGCGCGCACCCGTCCACCCCGACGCCGGTACCCCAAGTCGCCGTCCCCGCGCGGGAGACGCCCTTCTCCACCCCGGCGCCCACCGTCCAAGTCACCGTCCCCGCCCAGGGGGCGCACCCCTCCACCGAGGCGACGGAAGCGCGCCTCTTCGCCCAGGCGTCGGGCGTCCGAGTCGCCGTCCCCGCGCCGGGAGCGCACCTCTCCACCCCGGCGCAGACCCTCCAAGTCACCCTCCCCGCGCCGGGCGTGCGCCTCTCCGCCCACGCCTCGGGCGTCCGAGTCGGTTTCCCCGTGGACGGAGGTGATGTCGTCTGCCGAGCCGCAGAACGTGGGGGCTTCGTCGTGGTACATCTCAGTGTTTCGCCTCCTCCACCGCGCCCGCGTGGCCGTGGACGGTGACCGGGAAGGCGATGGTCCCCGGGAAGAGGACGGGCACCTTGAGCGACACGTCGGCGGTCACGTAGCCGCTTCCCCCGCACGTCACCGTGGCATCCCCCCTCCACGCCTCCGACAGATTCCGGAGTCCCGCCTCCTGGCAGGCGGCCTGCCGCTCGCCCGGCGCCGCGGCCGTCCCGGCCCGCACCGCCTCGTCGGCAGCGTTCCCCGCGAGCGTGTAGGTGTACCCCACGAGGACGCACTGCCACATCAGCACCAGGGTCAGCAGGATCAGCGGGGTCATGCCGAGGAGTTCGATGCTGACCTGGCCCCGGTCGCGTACCGGCCGGTGCATGCCGTTCACTCCTTCCGGCGCCGGAAACTCACCGCACCCCGGTCGCCGCGTGGCCGATCGCCGCGCGGCCGGCCGCCGCGGTGCGCCGGTCCGTCGGGCGTGCCGGCCAGGCCGAGTTCGCCCGCGAGCGCCCACAGGGCCTGCTTCACCGCGCTCCGGCTGTCGAGTTCGTGGACGCGCCCCGCGTCCACGACGCCCTGGAGTTCCTTGAAGCCCGCGGGGACCGTCGTACGGGCCAGCGCGGTGCCGGTGATGCGCTGGATCAGCGGCGGCTGGATCTCCGTGCTCCTGGTGTGGCGGTTGACGACGACGGTGGTCTCCTCCGCCTTGCGGATCTGCAGCCGGTCCCACATGCGCACGGTGCGCTTGGCGGCCCGTACGGCGACCACGTCCGGGGTGGTCAGCAGCAGCGCCGTCGCGGCCATCTCCACGGCGGTCGCGCCGGCGCCACTGAGCTGGGCGCCGCAGTCCAGCACGACCACCTCGTAGCGGGAGCGCAGGGCGCCGATGATCTGCCGGGCGGCCCGGTCGGTGACCTCCTCGCCGCGTTCGCCCTCGCCGGGGGCAAGCAGCAGGGCGAGGCCGGTGTCGTGGCGGAAGACGGCGTCGGCGAGGACGCGCGGGGAGATGTCGGTGATGGCGGCCAGGTCGACGACGGAGCGGCGGAACTGGATGTCCAGGTAGGAGGCGACGTCGCCGGTCTGCAGGTCCAGGTCGACCAGGGCGGTGGACCGGCCGGACGCCTGGGCAGCCAGGGCGAGTTGGATGGCGGCGAAGGTGGTGCCGACGCCGCCCTTGGCACCGCTGACGGTGACGACGGTGCCGCCGACCCCGCCGAACACCTCGGCGCCGTGGCCGAGATGCCGGCGTACGCCCGTCGACCACTGGGCCACCGCCTGCACCCGGCCGGCCAGTTCGTCGTAGCTCAGCGGGAGGGTGACCAGGCCGCGGGCGCCGGCGTCCATGGCGGCGGCGAACAGGCCGGGACCGGCGTCGGTGGTGACGAGGACGACACCGACGGCGGGGAAGCGCAGGGCGACCTCGCGGACGAGTTCGAGCGCGGGTACGGGTCCGATCCGCTCGTGGACGACGACGACCTCGGGCAGTTCGTCGACGGACTCGGCGGCGAGCCCGGCAAGGGTGTCGACGAGCTGGGTGGAGTCGCCGACCGGGGGGAGCGGTTCGGCGTCCGGCAGTTGGCTGAGCAGGGTGATGAGGGAGCGTACGGCGTCCGGGTCACCGACGGCCGGGAGGATTCTGGTGGGCATGCGGGCCGCCTCTCACTTGTCCGTCGCGAGTTCGTACGTGCGGTCCTTGTCCGGGACGGTGGTCTCGCCGCCGGGTGCCACCAGGGCGAGCCTGACCCGCTGGGCGAACGACTCGGCGTACGTGATGCGCTGCGCGTCGATGGTGGACAGCGCGAAGGTGATCGGGACGGCGTCGGTCGGCTGCTGGTTCTTGTTGTCCGGCTCCAGGGAGGTCAGCTTGCCGACGTCGAGGACCCGGGCGTTGGTCACGATGATCTTGGACTGGTCGGGGTCGCCCTGCTGTCGGCCCTCGAAGGTGGCGTAGACGTTGACCCGGGAGCCCGGGGTGATCTTGCCGGCCACTCCGGTGGCCGCGTCGATCATGATGGCGACCTCCTGCTCCCCCGGCTGGAGGGCGGGCTGGTCGACGATCATGTCGGTCTGCAGCAGGGAGCCCTCGCGCAGGGTGGTCACCGCGATCTTGCCCCGGATCCGCCGCAGATCGGTGACGGCGTTGGCCGACAGCCAGCGCTCGGGCATCCGGATCTTCTCGAACTGGCCCGTGTTCAGCGGCGTGTACGGCGCCACGTTCGACTTGAGCCGGTATGCGGTGACCTCGGGGCCGACCTTGGACTTCACGTCGTCGATGACGGAGAGCACGCCGGCGAACGCGCCGAGGGCGCAGACGACCGACAGGACCAGGAGTATCACGCCGCGGCGCTGACGGGAGTTCATGAACCGTGCAACCTCATTGGGGGAATCGGTCGTGCGCAGTCGTTTGGGTGAGCGGTGTCGCGGTGCCGGATGGCAGGGGGTCGGGTGGCTCCTGGCCTGGCGGGGTCGCGGAGCAGAAGACGCAGCGGTCGCCGATGACGTCGATGCCGCACCAGTGGCAGGTGCTCTGCCGCACGGAGGTGACCAGTTGGTAGAGGACGGAGAGGTCGCCGAGATAGCTGCAGAACTCGATGATCCGGCCCGTCCCCCACCACTGCGCGGACTCGGCAGGCAGCGGGGTCTCGCGCAGCCCGTGCGCACCCCAGGCCTTAGCGAGCGTGCCGGTCCACTCGGACTGCAGCTGTCCCTTGGCGACCAGCATCGAGGTGCTGAACTCGGGTCCGGACAGGGTCGCTTCGGGGCCGACCCGGACGAGCTGCGGTTGGGGGTGGGCGACCACCGCGAACTGGCTGCCCGGCACCCAGGACTTGGCGTGCGCCTTCAGTCCCACGGGGACCCGGTCCAGCTTGGCGACCGAGCCGAGGACCGCGCCGGCGTGGATGTAGTGGGTGAGCAGCCGGCCCGCGGAGGCGAGCACGCCCGGGCTGAGATCGCAGGAGGCCAGCTGGCGCAACTGGCGGGCCAGGACGGCGATTCCGAGGGGCGGCAGGGCGGGCCGGAACAGGGCGATCCGGTCGCTCTCCAGGAGCGACCGCAGGGTGTGCAGCCGCTGGGTCACCGCCGCGGGAGCGGCCTGCGAGCCGACGACGACCAGATGCCCGTGCTGCTCGACGAGCCCATGCAGCTCGGCGAGCGCATGGTCGAGCGGCCGCTTGTCGAGGTCCCGCAGGACGACGGCGGGCACGGTCCGTTCGTCCTGCGCGGACAGCGCCATGTCGGCGCTGGTCACGGCGATGGCAGTTGGCACGCGCAGCTCCCCGCTCTTCACATCCGTGGGCCCACCGGGGTGGCCGGTGTGCCGGGACGACTTCACTGCGTGACTACGTGAGCACTGTATCCACGCCTCTGTGACCGGAGAACACCGTTTGTGTAGCCGGACGGGATCCACCCTCACACAACTCACTTCAAATCAGGACAGGTTGAACGTCTTGCGTGGACGGGGTTTTGGTCTGGACCTCTTGACAGCGAGATTGGTCTGGACCAACTTGGAGGCGAGCGGTGGCCACCGTCCTCACCTCTCTCCCCGCCCACTCCCCCACCCGGAGGCCCCAGTGGACCGCGCACCAGGCACGCCCAGACGCAGCCGACGACGGATACGGACCTGGTCCGTGACGGCCGCGCTCGCCCTGTCCGTGGCGGGACTCGCCGCCGCCCCCGCATCCGCTGCGGACGTCAACAACGCCAAGAACGCCGGCTTCGAGTCCGGCCTGAGCAACTGGACCTGCTCCGCGGACAGCGGTACGACCGTCTCCTCCCCGGTGCACTCGGGCGCGGGCGCGCTGAAGGCGACGCCGGCCGGCCAGGACAACGCGCGCTGCGCCCAGACGGTGGCGGTGCGGCCGAACTCGACGTACACACTGAGCGCGTGGGTGCAGGGCGGCTACACCTATCTGGGCGTGACGGGCACCGGCACCACCGACGTGTCCACCTGGACGCCCGACTCGGCCTCCTGGAAGCAGCTGACGACGACGTTCACGACCGGCTCGGGCACCACGTCCGTCTCCGTCTACACGCACGGCTGGTACGGCCAGGCGGCGTACCTCGCGGACGACGTGTCCGTCTACGGCCCGGACGGCGGGGGCGGCGGCGACCCGGACCCGAGCGTCCCGGGCACCCCGAGCGGCCTCGCCGTCGCCGGGACGACGTCCTCCTCGGTCTCGCTGGCCTGGAGCACGGTGTCCGGCGCGACGGGCTACAACGTCTACCGCGACGGCACGAAGGTGACGGCGGTGACCGGCACCTCGGCGACGCTGACCGGCCTCGCCGCCGCCACCTCGTACACCTTCCAGGTGACGGCGACCAACTCGGCGGGCGAGTCGCCGAAGTCGGCGGCGGTCACCGGCACCACCGCCACGAGCGGCGGCGGAGGCGGCGGCTCGGTGCCCAAGCACGCGGTGACCGGCTACTGGCAGAACTTCAACAACGGGGCGACGGTCCAGAAGATCTCCGATGTGCCGTCGGCGTACGACATCGTCGCGGTGGCCTTCGCGGACGCGACGTCGACCCCCGGCGCGGTCACCTTCAACCTGGACTCGGCCGGTCTCGGCGGCTACACCGTCGACCAGTTCAAGGCGGACATCAAGGCGAAGCAGGCCGCCGGGAAGAAGGTCATCGTCTCGGTCGGCGGCGAGCGGGGCACGGTGTCGGTGAACGACTCGGCGTCCGCCGCGAACTTCGCCGACTCGGTTTATTCGCTGATGCAGACGTACGGCTTCGACGGCGTCGACATCGACCTGGAGAACGGGCTGAACGCCACGTACATGACGCAGGCGCTGCGCTCGCTGTCGGCGAAGGCGGGCGCGTCGCTGGTGCTGACGATG
The DNA here is from genome assembly GCF_003688995.1 of Streptomyces shenzhenensis. Taxonomy (GTDB): domain Bacteria; phylum Actinomycetota; class Actinomycetes; order Streptomycetales; family Streptomycetaceae; genus Streptomyces; species Streptomyces shenzhenensis_A. The sequence continues at coordinate 382,773 of NZ_PENI01000001.1, forward strand.
GCCCCGCAGACCATCGACATGCAGTCCACGTCGAACACGTACTTCCAGACGGCGCTGAACGTGAAGGACATCCTCACCGTCGTCAACATGCAGTACTACAACAGCGGTTCGATGCTCGGCTGTGACGGCAAGGTGTACAGCCAGGGCTCGGTGGACTTCCTCACCGCGCTGGCCTGCATCCAGTTGGAAGGCGGCCTCGCGCCGTCGCAGGTCGGCCTGGGGCTGCCGGCGTCGACGAGCGCGGCGGGCAGCGGCTATGTCTCCCCGTCGGTGGTCAACAACGCCCTGGACTGCCTGACGAAGGGCACCGGCTGCGGCTCCTTCAAGCCGTCGAAGACCTACCCGGACCTGCGGGGCGCGATGACCTGGTCGACCAACTGGGACGCGACCTCGGGCAACGCCTGGTCGAACACGGTGGGCCCACACGTACACGCGCTGCCGTAACCTCGCGGAGGTCCCAGGGGGCGGCGGCTTGGGCCTCCGCCCCCTTCCGTGTCACCCCCGGGGCGCCCGGACGGTGCTATAAGTACGGCTCCCTGTGCGCTCGGCCCCGTCGAACCGAAGTCCAGCGCGGCCGAGTAGAACTTGCTCCCGAATTGACCAACAACGTCCTTCGGACGGCTGGGGCCGCTTTCGTGCGTTCAGGGGTCAGTGCAGGGCCTCGATCGCCCGCACGATCAGCGCACGGGCGTCCGCGCCGTACACGGCGTGCTGGTGCAGCGCTCCGAACGCCTTCAGGTACTGGTCCACTTCATCCGGTGCCGTGATCTTCACCGAGGCCGACAGCGGCTCGTGATCAACCCGGCGGTCGTCGAAGGCCGTGAACGACTCGATCGCCCACATGCTGCGCTCGGCGGCGGCCGGGATGATGCCCAGCGACACCGACGGCAGGTCCATCGCCGAGAGCAGCGAGCCGAGTTGGCCGGCCATCACTCCGGCGTCGCCGAGGCGGTAGCGGAGCACGGTCTCCTCCAGCACGATCGCGAAGGTCCGGCCGTTCTCGTGGAGGATCCGCGACCGGTTCATGCGCGCAGTGACGGCGTCGGCGACGTCGTCGGGCAGTCCGCGGAACGTGGCGATGGCCCGGAGCAGCGCGGCGGCGTACCCGGGCGTCTGAAGGAAGCCGGGTACCACGTTGGAGCAGTAGACCTTGAAGTGCCGGGTCCGCTCGAAAAGAGAAAGGTTGGCCGTCTGGAGCTGCTTGAGCCCGGTGCGTTGGAGCCGCTTCCACTGGACGTACATGGAGTCGGCCTGCCGGTTCGCGGCGACGAGAGAAGCCGCCTGGTCGTCGGCGCCGCAGGCGTGGCACCAGGCGCGAAGGTCGTCGTCGGAGGGCGCCGTGCGGGCGTTCTCGATCCGCGAGGACTTCGCCTCGCTCCACCCGCACCGGGCGGCAAGCTCCCGTTTGGTGATCCCTGCGTCCAGCCGGATGTCGCGGAGCCGAGCGGCGAGCGCGGCGCGCGCAGCTTGCGCGCTGGACGACGGGGATGTGGGTGGCATGGTCGTTCTGTCGCGCTCGGTCTATCGGATCTCGTACTGGTCGTGCGGGACGGCCCGGTCCCAGACGCGTTCGAAGGCTGCGCCGTTGAGTTCGACCAGGGCGGGGTCGTCGCAGAACTCCTCGCCGAGCAAGTCGCCGGCTCCGGAGAAGTTGTGCACGCGGATCACCCGGTCATCGAAGATCCAGAAATCACAGCCCGGCATCAGCAGATCGGCAGTGTCACGACGAGGCAGCCACCGCACCTGTTCTCCGGCATCGACGTTGGCGCGGGTCTGGTAGTGCTCCCACCGGATGTAGTCGGTGACCGGCTCGGACACGACCCGGGCCCGCCGCACCTGGACACCGCGGGCGACAGCGTCGGCGATGTCCTGGTGAAAGGGCCGCCACCAGGAGGCCCGGTCGTCCCAGTCGACACGCTCACCCTTCAGCCATGCCTCGAAGCGGGGGTTGCTGTAGTAGGCGTCCCGCATCTCCAGGTGGACAGCCGACCGCTGGGCGGCGGCGAGCTGTTCATCGAACGACGTCGGGATGCTCGATGGCATTGCATGCCTCCTTGAGGATGTGCGCCATGCGTGCGGGGATCCGCACCACGGCCTCGTAGTCGGGGAGCGGGCCGGTGGACCGCACCTCGTCTTCCAGTGCCTCGTCTGCCTTCCAGCCCTGGAAAACGAACTCTTGCTTCTTCTCGTCGACCCATACCCGCGGGCAGTTCTTCTCGTCGGTGTCGGGGTCGATGCCGATGAACCGTAGTGCCATGGTGACCTCCAAGGCTCTTCTGCTTACACGGACTTGCACCAAAGTCGACCCGCCGGAGGACGTCGTCAAGGGCGCGAAGTGGCCATCGCGACTCGCCAGATAGCTGAAGTGCAAGGCGGTGCAAGTTTGTAGCGGCTGCAAGACCCCATTTCCTACGGTCGGCAGTCACGACGAAACCCCGGCGAGGCGGCGGGCCTCCCGGGGCGTGGCCGACTGCGAAGGAGTCGACATGACCGGTTATGACCCGACGCCCCGAGCCCCCACCCGTCGCGTCACTGACCTACGCCCAGTACTCGGGGTGGGCCTGCTGCTGGTGCGCGAAGAGCCTGCTTCGACGTGGTCGGCGCCGTGTCCGCCGGCATCGCCCGCGGCCGGGAGGGCGTGCACGTCCTCGACGTCGAGGTGTACGCCTGCCCCGACTGCGCCAGTAGCCACACCCCGGGCATTCCTGGCAGCACCACATCACCCAGCATCAGCTCACCGCTTGACATAGAAGCGTCAACGGCCTGCTGCGGCAATGCTTCCCCAAGGGCACCGACCTGGCCCGCTACAGCCGCGAACAGCTGGACGCTGTGGCCGCCGAGCTGAACAGCCGGCCACGCAAAACGCTCGGCTGGGAAACCCCAGCCGAGCGCCTCGCTAGGCTCCTGGCAACAGCCAGTTGATCACTTGTGTTGCAACGACCCCTGGAATTCGCCTCGGGCAGTGGGGGCCCCTTCGTCATGCCTGGGTACGCTCGCGTCCATGATTCGCGCTGTGATCTTCGACGTCGGCGAATGCCTCGTAGACGAGACCACCGAGTACGGCACCTGGGCCGACTGGCTCGGCGTACCCCGCCACACCTTCCATGCCATGTTCGGCGCCGTCATCGCCCAAGGCCGCGACTACCGCGACACCTTCCAGGAGTTCCGCCCCGGCTTCGACCTGTACGCCGAACGCGAGCGCCGCGCCGAGGCAGACCGGCCCGAGACCTTCGGCGAGGCCGACCTCTACCCGGACGTCCGGGACGCGCTCACCGCGCTCCGCGCGGACGGGCTGTGGCTGGGCATCGCCGGAAACCAGACGGTCCGCGCGGGCAGGATCCTGCGCGAGTTGTTCTCCAACGACGTGGACCTGATCGGCACCTCCGACGACTGGGGCGCCAGCAAGCCTGACCGCGCATTCTTCGACCGTGTTGCCGACGTCGTGCCCGCGGAGCCCGGCGAGATGCTGTACGTCGGCGACCGCGTGGACAACGACATCCGCCCCGCCCGCCAAGCCGGGATGCACACCGCGCTCGTACGCCGGGGCCCGTGGGCCACGATTCAGTGGAACAGCGAGGCTGCGCAGAAGCTGCCGACTTTCCGGGTCGAGAGCCTCCTGGAACTGTCCGGGCAGATCAGCCAGTTCAACGCGCGAGAGCACTGACCGTAGTCGACCAGCCGTACAGCCGGTCGTCCAACTCCCGCACACACCGCTCGTGCTGGTGCGGCGCCAACGCGCGCCGCACCTCCCGGATCCGGTCCATGCCCATCGCATACCAGGTGCGCTCCAACTGGTCGAGCGCACGCACCGCGTACCGGCACGCGGCCTCCGGGTCGCCAGCCGCGGCTTCGACGGCGGCGAGGTCGCCGAGGACGACGGTGGTCTGCTTCTCCTCGGACGGAGCGAGCGCGTCGAGGACGCCGAGGAGGGTGACCCGCGCCTGCGGCAAGTGGCCGGCGCGCAGCTGCGTGTTGCCCTTGAACGCGGCGAGCCGGACGGGCGAGAACCAGTCGAGCCACACCGGCGACTCGTGCTCACCGCCCCGGGTAACGATGTCCTCGGCGTGCCCGATCAGGTGCAGCGCCGTCCTCGTGTTTCCGCAGCGGGTCTCGCACTCGGCCTCCACCGCGTCCAGCCACGCCAACAGCTCGGCCGAGGCCGGGCCCCGGCGGACGTAGGTCCGGGCGGCCACCATCCGCTCGACGGCCGCGTCGCGCTCGCCGGCCCACGCGGGGATGAACGCCGTGTGCGCGAGGATCGCCGCACCGAGCAGCGCATCGTCCGCCTCACCCGCGGCCTGGAGCGCGCGGAGCAAGGTCTGCTGGGCACGGTCGGCCTCGCGCAGGTCGAAGAACTCGATCCGCCCGGCGAGCAGCCACGTCTCGGCGAGGGCTGCGGCGATCCGGGTGCGGGTCTGTCCGACCGCCTCCGGGAGCAGCGCGCAGCCGAGGGTGGCATGGGCGAGGGCAGCCGGGTGGAGGGTGGCCGGGGCGACAGACCAGTACAGGCGCCGGTGAGACCGCGTGACCGCCTCGTAGTCGTCAGCAGCGGTCGCGGGCTGCACAGCGACGGCCTGCGTGGGGACGGCAGCGAGGCCGGCGGCGGCTGTGGCAGCGAGGACGGTGCGGTGCCCTCGGTCGACGGACGCGCCCCCTGGCGGGGTGAACCCGAGCGATTCGAGGTCCTGGCCGAGGAGCCGTGTGAGAGTCTGCGCCATCTCGGGCTGCGGCCACGGCGGAGTGGCGGACTCCCACCGTCGTACCTGCCGGACTCCTACACCGAGGACGTCGGCGAGGTCTTGCTGGGACGGGTAACCGGCGGCGATCCGTGCCGCCTTGAGCCGGGCGTTGCCTGCGGATGTGGCCACTGCTGCTCCCTCGCGGTCGTGCGCTGTGTCAAGTGTCGCCGCTGGCCCTGTAATTGGCCACCCGTCACCCCTATGGCTGCATGAAAGTCCTCTTTGCGGCAAGGAAGAGACCTCTGGAAGTCCTCGGTTCTTATCCGGCGGAGCGTCACCCTGGTTCGCACCTGATCCTCCGGTGCCGAGGAGCCCCGCCATGCCAACCACCACGCCCTTACCATCCGCCACGACCTACACGCTGCTCGACGCCAGCCGCGACTGGGACGCCATCCGGGTACCGCGCAGCATCGGACTCGCCGCAATGGCGGTCCTCGGCACCCGCTGCGGCGCCGTTGTCGAAGACCGCACGGTTGTGTACTACTTCGTCCCGGCCGGAACGGCGCAGGCATGGGACATGGAGAACACACGCCCGCTCGGCACCGGCGCGTCGGTGACGATTCCGCCCGCCCGCCGCACCGAGGGTCCGGGCCCGCACTGGCGGATGTGCCCGGGTGAGGACGGCTGGCTGACTCAGCCGCAGGCCCTCCAGGCAGCGCTGGAGGACTGCATGAGCGTCAAGGCGGGATCGGAGGGCTCGGCATGATTGATACATCCGTTGAGATCCCCGCAGGCGTGCTGGAGGTCTTGACGCTGCCCGACTTGGACGGCCTGGACGAGGCCCGGGGAGCCGGCCGTGTGTGCATCTGGTGCGGCCAGCCTCTGACGATCGAGACGGCTGTCGACCTCGGCGAGCAGAAGGCTGACGCGGGTACGTGCTTCCCGCGCGCCTGCCGGAAGTGCGTCGCCGACCGTGCGCACCGCGGCCTGTTCACCCACACGCCTACGTGCGACCTCTGCGGGACGAAGGCGACAGCCGCCAGGTGCATCGTCGGCCGCGGCTTGTACCGGCTCGTCAGGGACAACCGCCGGTGACCCGCCAGCAGATGATTGCAGGGGCGCGGTCCCCGCACCCGAGCCCGCCGCTCAGCCACATGACCATGCGGGTCTACCAGGTGGACCGCTACGGAACGGTCACCCGACAGCGTACGGGTCATCGTCGCGCCCACCCAGGGGCTGACGCCTGCCACGGACAGGTACCCGTCGTGCGCAGCAGTCGGGCGGGCCGGGCCGCGGGCCACTGCTCATTGGGGCCAGTTCCTCTACGCGTTGGCCATAGCCGTCCTCATGGGTGCCCTCGTGGCCGGGGTCGGCCGCTGACCCCATGACTGGCTCCGGTCGCTCGCGCCCCAGGGGGTGACCGGAGTCCCCAGGCGCCCGCCGGTTTCCCGCTCCCGACTCTCCCCCGCGGGGGCCGGCGGGCCGGCCCGGCACACCTGACCCTGTGAGTACAGCGGTGTGCCGGGCCGTCACCCTCGTCTCGACATAGGAAGGTTCTCGATCGTGTTGCCTCCGGCTCCGCCAGGCCTCGTCCCGTACATCGCCGGATGGAGCGAGGAGAAGCTCCTGGCTCGCCCGATCATCCGCCGGCCCGTGGTCCCGGGGATCGCTTACGCGGATGAGACGCCGTACGACCGGGACAGTTTCGGTGTGCTCTGGGTCCGGTACGTCCTCCGGCCGAGGCAGCGCCGGGGCAGCCCAGTGTTCCGGAATGTCCACCCGTATCGGCAGCGTCGGGCGATGCTGAACATGATGTGTCAGGTCTGTGCTCGCATGCCGCCCGACCCACACGGTCCGCATCTCTTTCTCCTGAAGGACTCCGGCGGTCCGATCCGGGAGGGGGAGCTCACGACGAGTCCGCCGGTGTGCGTGCCGTGCGCCGGGATCTCCATCCAGCTCTGCCACGCCCTGCGCGGTGGGCGGTTCGTGGCGGCGTGGGCGAGGCGCGTACCCGCGTGGGGAGTCGTCGGTCCCCTCCATCACCCACGGACGCTCCAGCCCATCCCGGGGTGCGCCATGGAGCACGTGAAGTACGGCTCGGAGTGGGCGCCGTGGGTCCGGGCCGCCCGCACCATGGTGGAACTCCGCGGAGTGACACCGGCAGACCTGGACCGCGAGTTCGCGGTCCTCGGGCGGGACCGCCTGGAGGAGGAGTTCGCCCGGATCGCGCAGCTGACGGCAGTCGCCTGACGGCCCGGCCCGCGGGCACTACTCGTGTTCCGGCCCGGGCAGCCCGCGACCGTCCGTGTCCCGGAGGGCTGGTACGAGGATCTGCGTACCGCCGCGGCGGAGAACCTGCCGGTCCCGGCGTGGCTGCGCCAGGCCGGGACCCGAGCGTGGTCGACGCTGCCGGACCCGCCACGATCGGAGCGTCGGGCGAGCCGGACCGCTCCGCGGCTGCGACGCCACGCCATGGGGAGCAGGCCACCGACGAGGGTGACCGCACCGCCCCACAGTCACAAGATCTTCAGCGAGTACTGCCGCTGAGCGGCCCGGCAGGGCCGTCGCTACTCCTCGAAGTACGCGTCGAGCACGGCGTCCAGTTGTTCCTCCCACTCCTTGAAGTGCGCCCTGGCCGTCGCCTCGATCTCGATCGGGTACCAGCGGCGGTCAGGGGTGTGCACCGTGATGGTGAAACGCTTCCCGAAGCGGGGCGCCTCCGTCTCGACCGCGCCGATCTCATCCCAGCGGAACTCGCAGGACTCCTCGTCGAGGCGGAGCCGGACGCCCTTGCGGTCGGCCACTATCCGGGCCCGGCGGTCGGCGGCCTCGAAGACCGGGCCGTCCGGCTCGTCCTCACTCTCCTCGCCCTCGGCGCCCTCGGTGGCCTCCTCGGCCTGCGACGCGGGCACGGCGGGCACGTCCATGTCCTCGGCCGAGTCCGTCTCCTCGGTCTCGACGGCGTCCTCGGGCTCGGTGTCCTGCCGCTTCGCCGACACCGGTGCGGTGATCCCGGGAATGAAGGCCGGGTCGAATCCGGCGCCCTCGACGGGCTGGCTGCTCGATCCTATGCGCTGCTCCACGCGGGCAGTATGGACGACATTGCTGTGCCGGAACCAGTCAGCCCACCCTTCACACGGGTTCACCCTGGTGACGCGCCCGCGCGCGAGGCCGCTCGGCTCAGTGGACGAACAGGCTCAGCAGGGCCGCGACCACGAAGCCCGCGACCGACAGGACCGACTCCAGGACGGTCCACGTCTTCAGGGTGTCGCGTTCACTGATGCCGAAGTACTTCGCCACCATCCAGAAGCCGCCGTCGTTGACGTGCGAGGCGAAGATGGAGCCCGCCGAGATCGCCATGATGACGAGCGCGACGAAGGCCTGGGAGTGGTCGCCCCCGGCGAGCAGGGGGGCGACGATGCCGGCGGTGGTGACGATCGCGACGGTCGCCGAGCCCTGGGCCACCCGCAGCACGACCGAGATGAGGTAGGCCAGCACGATCACCGGGAGTCCGACGTCGTGGAAGGTGTCCGACAGGGCCTGCGCGACGCCGCTCGCCTTGAGCACGGCGCCGAAGACACCGCCCGCGCCGACCACCAGCAGGATGTTGCCGACCGGCTTCAGCGAGGACGTCGACACGGTCTCCAGGGACTTGCGGGACCAGCCCCGGCGCAGCCCCAGCAGGTAGTACGCGAGCAGCAGCGCGATGGTCAGTGCCACGAACGGGTTGCCGAAGAACTCGATCACCGAGCGGGCGGTGGAGGGGTCCAGGGCGATGGAGGAGAAGGTGGCGGCGAGGATCAGCACCAGCGGGGTGCCGATGATGGTGAGGACCGTGCCCAGCGGGACCGGCTGCTCCGGCGCCCGCGCACCGGCCGCCCGCTGTTCCGCGAGCACCGCCTGCCGCGCCTCCTCGGCGGCCTCGACCATGTCCTGCGGCACGGCGACGAAGATCCGCCGGCCGATCCAGGCGGAGAAGGCCCAGGCCGCGAGCACGGCGGGGATGCCGCAGACGATGCCCATGAGGATGATCCAGCCGAGCTGGACGTTCAGCAGTCCGGCCGCGGCCACCGGGCCGGGGTGCGGCGGCAGGAAGGCATGGGTCATGGACAGGCCGGCGAGCAGCGGCAGGCAGTACAGCAGGACGGAGCGGCCGGAGCGTTTGGCGGCGGCGTAGACGATCGGCGCGAGCACGAAGATGCCGACGTCGAAGAAGACCGGGATGCCGAAGATCAGGCCCGTCAGGCCCATGGCGAGGGGTGCGCGCCGCTCGCCGAACAGACCGAGCAGCCGGGACGCCAGCACCTCGGCCCCGCCGCTGACTTCGAGGATCGCGCCGAGCATCGTGCCGAGACCGATGATGATCGCGACATGGCCGAGGATGCCGCCCATGCCGGATTCGATGGTGGAGACGGCGGCGGAACGCTGGACGGTGCCGAAGAGTTCGGTGACCGACAGGCCGGCGAGCAGGCCGACGGCGATGGAGACGGCGAGGAGAGCGACGAAGGGCTGCAGCCGCGCCTTGATGATCAGGAAGAGGAGGAGAGCGATGCCGATGGCGGCGACGGTGAGCAGTCCTGCGGTGCCGTCGACCAGGAGGAGCAGCCCTCCGGTGTGGGGTGGCGCGGCGGGCGCGTCGGCGGCGAGCGGCAGGGATATGGGGGTCATGTGGGGGTCCTCTACGGGGGGACACGGTGCTTTCGGGCAGGGGGGACCACGGCACGGCGCCCCGGGGGTGGGGAGCGCCGTGCCTGCGGAGTACGGGTGCGGGGACAGCGGTCAGCCGAGTACGGCGAGCGCGTCGATCTCGATGAGGAGTCCCGCGGGCAGGCCGACGTAGACGGTGGTGCGCGCGGCGGGCGGCTGGGTGAGGCCCTGCTCCTCGAAGTAGGTGTTGTAGATCTCGTTCATCTCGGCGAAGTGGTCGACGTCGGTGAGGTAGACGCGGATCATCATCACGTCGTCCCAGCCCGCGCCGCCCTCCACCAGGATCGCCTTGACGTTGGCGAGGGTCTGGAGGGTCTGCTCGCGCAGGGTGGGGCCGGCCGGCGTGGGGGGCTTGCCCGGCTCGGCGGGGAGGAAACCGACCTGACCGGCGACCTGGAGGATGTTGCCCTTCCTGACGCCGTGCGAGAACTTCGCGGGCGGGGTGGTGTGGGTCGTGGGGACGAGCGCGATCTTCTCGGTCATGCGGGGGTTTCCTTCACTGGAGTTCTGCCGGAGTACTCGCCGCTGATGGCGTCGGCGGTGCGGCGCACCTGCGGGAGCAGGGTGAGGAGTTCGTCGGCGGTGACGACGACGTTCGGCGCGGAGACGGACATCGCGGCGGCCACCCGGCCGTCGGCGCCGCGGATGGGGGCGGCGACGCAGTTGATGGACTCCTCGTGGCCGCCGAGGTCGGTGGCCCAGCCCTGTTCCCGGACCTTGTCCAACTCCCGCAGGAAAGCGGCGGCGTTGGGGGTGGAACGGGCCGTGTACAGGGGGTAGTCGAGCTGCTCGGCGAGCGCGCGGCGCTCGGTGTCGGACAGGTCGGCGAGGAGCAGTTTGGCGACGGCGGCGACGGTGATGGCGACGGGCTTGCCGATCCGCGAGTACATGCGCACCGGGTAGCGGCTCTCCACCTTGTCGATGTAGAGCACCTCGTGCTCCTCGTACACGGCGAGGTGGACGGTGTGTCCGCAGCTCTCGTTGAGGCGGACGAGGTGGGGGTGGGCGATCTCGCGGATGTCGAGGTTCTCCATCGCCTCCTGGGCGAGCGCGAAGAGCCGGGCGCCGAGCCGGTAGCGCTGGTCGGCCTGGCGGTAGACGAGGCCGTGTCCGTGCAGGGTGCGCAGCAGGCGCAGCGCGGTGGACTTGTGCACGCCGAGCCGGTCGGCGACCTGGCCGAGGTCGGCGGGTCCCTCGGCGAGCAGCGGCAGGATGCTCAGCGCGCGGTCGACGGTCTGACTCATGGCGTGGGTACCTCCTCATCGGCCCGGCCTGCGGCGTGTGTCCAGCCGGGGCCGAGTCGAAGTCTCCCCCACGCCGCGTCGTCCAGGGCGAGCAGCCGGTCGGCGTGGTCCCTGGAGGGCGGCACGGCGAGGTCGCCGGGCACGGTGAGCGCGGCGGCGGCCATGAGATGCCCGGACCGGATCCGGTCCCGCACGGGCAGCCCGCGCAGCGTCGCCGACAGAAACCCGGCGGCGAAGGCGTCACCGGCCCCGACGGGCGCGACGACGTCGACGCACAGCGCGGGCGCGGAGGTACGGGTGTCCGGCCCGGGACCGGGCGCCGCCGCTCGGCCCGGCGCGGCCCCGGTGCGGCCGGGGCCGTCCCACGCCGGCCCGGCGGCATCCCAGGCGTCCCCGGCACCGTCCACGCCGGGCGCGCCCCCCGTATCGCCCGCGCCTCCGGCACCGTTCGCAACGTCGGCACCGGTCGCGACGCCCGCGGCATCAGCACCGTTCGCGATGCCCGCGGCGCCCGCACCGGTCACAACGCCCGCAGCATCCGCACCACTCGCAACGCCCGCACCACCCACACCGGCCGCGACACCCGCCGCGCCCGCACCGGTCACAACGCCCGCACCACCCACACCAGTCACGACGCCCGCAGCATCCGCACCACTCGCAACACCCGCAGCATAGGCACCGTTAGCGGCGCCCGCGGCGCCCGCATCGTGCGCGGCGAGCGCGCCGTGCGCGGCGGCGCGCTCGAAGACCGTCGCCCCCCGCGCCCCCTCCTTCACCACCAGGACCCGGGGCTCCGGGAGGAGGGCGCGGATCGCGTCCGGGTCGGCCGTGACGCCCCAGGCCGCCTCCGCCTCGTCGGCGCCCACGAAGACCAGGTCGCAGCCGCGGGCCAGGTCGAGCAGCACGCGGGGCGCGGCGGCGTCGCGCCACAGGCCGGGGCGGAAGTTCACGTCGAAGGAGACGAGGGGGCGGCGGCCGGGCCGGGGCGCGGTGAGCGCGCGCAGCAGGTCGAGGCAGCCGTCGGAGAGCGCGGCCGTGATCCCGGACAGATGCAGGACGCGCGCGGCCCGCAGCGCCGCCGGGTCCACGTTGTCGACGGTCATCGCGGAGGCCGCCGACCCGGCCCGGTAGTAGGCCACTTCGTGGTCGTCGCCCGCCCGGTCGCCGGCGGTGCGGAAGTAGATCCCGGTGGGCCGCGCCGGGTCCCGCCGCACCGAGGCGACGTCGACGCCGTACTCCCCGATCGCCGCGACGAGATGGTCGCCGAAGCCGTCGGCGCCGACCCGGCTGACCCAGCGCGTGGGGTGTCCGGCGGCGGCGAGGACGCAGACCACGTTGGACTCGGCGCCGCCGATGGCACGGTCGAAGGAGGGCACGTCGGCGAGGCGGCCGGTGCGGGTGGGCAGGAACGTGACCATGGACTCGCCGAGCGCGACGACGTCCACGACGTCGGGGTCGGTGCGGGATCCGGTGTCGGTCACGGTCGTCGTGGCTCCTCGGTGCGTACGCGGGTCACGGCGGCTCCGTTGACCCCGCGTTGGCCGAGATGTTAGACAGCAGTGAGCGATATACGCAACGGTCGTTGCAGATAGCGCAACGCACCAGATCAGGGAGGTTCCATGAGCATCGAGGCGCTCGCCCGCCTGGCCGAGGAACGCGTCGACCACCGCTTCAAGGGCCTCCCACCGGACGCCGCCGGGCTGACCGTCGGCGAACTGGCCGCCCAGCGCCGCAACCTCTTCACCGACGGCTTCGCCACCCCCGTGCTCACGCTGTCCGCCGAGCGCCTGGAGCACAACCTCAAGCTCATGGAGACGTACGCGGCCCGGCACGGCCTCGCCTTCGCCCCGCACGGCAAGACCTCCATGGCCCCGCAGCTCTTCCACCGCCAGCTCGCGCACGGCGCCTGGGGCATCACCCTGGCGGTGCCGCACCAGGTGCGGGTGGCGCGAGCGTTCGGCGTCGAGCGGGTCTTCCTCGCCAACGAGCTGGTGGACGCGGCGGCCCTGCGCTGGATCGCCGCCGAACTCGCCGCGGACCCCTCCTTCCGCTTCGTCTGCTACGTCGACTCGGTGCGCGGCGTGGAGTTGATGGACGCGGCGCTGCAAGGGGCCGCCCGCCCCGTGGACGTGGTGGTCGAACTGGCCGCAGGCGAGGGCGCCCGCACCGGCGTCCGGGCGGAGGCGGAGTGCGTGGCGGTCGCGGACGCGGTGGCGGCCGCGGGGACGCTGCGGCTCGTCGGTGTCGCCGGGTACGAGGGCGAGGTGCCGCGGGCCGACCCGGAGCGGGTGCACGCGTGGCTGCGCCGGCTGGTCGCGCTCGCCGTGGACTTCGACCGGGCGGGCCGGTTCGCGGACACCGCGGAGATCGTCGTCAGCGCGGGCGGCAGCGCCTGGTTCGACGCGGTGGCCGACGTGTTCGCCAAGATCCCGCCGCTGTCCCGCCCCGTCCTGAAGCTGCTCCGCTCCGGCGCCTACGTCTCGCACGACGACGGCCACTACCACCAGGTGACCCCCTTCAACCGGGTCCCGCAGGAGGGCGCGCTCGAACCCGCCTTCCGGCTGTGGGCGCAGATCGTCTCCCGGCCCTCCGCCGAACAGGCGTTCGCCAACGCGGGCAAGCGGGACGCGGCGCACGACCTCGACCTGCCCTTCGCCCAGGTGGTACGCAGGAACGGCACGGAACGGCCGGCGGCCGGCGTCTCGGTGACCGGCCTGTCCGACCAGCACACCTGGCTGGGCACCGGACCGGAGGCGGACCTGGAGGTCGGCGACTGGATCGGGCTCGGCCTGTCCCACCCGTGCACGTCCTTCGACAAGTGGCAGCTGATCCCGCTGGCCGAGGCGGACGGCACGGTCGTCGACTACATCCGCACCTTCTTCTAGGAGACACGCCATGGAAGAGCTGGTCATCAGGGACGCGGACGTCGTGGACGGCAGCGGCCGGCCGTCGTACCGCGCCGACGTGGTGGTGGACGGCGGCCGGATCGTCTCGATCGTCCGGGAGGCGGCCCAGGCGGGCTGCCAACGGCCCACGGCCCGCCGGGAGCTGGACGCCGAGGGGCTGGTGCTCTCCCCCGGCTTCATCGACATGCACGCCCACAGCGACCTCGCCCTGCTGCGCGACCCCGACCACAGCGCGAAGGCCGCGCAGGGCGTGACCCTGGAGGTCATCGGGCAGGACGGGCTGTCGTACGCCCCGGTCGACGACCGCACGCTCGACGAGGTGCGCCGGGCGATCACCGGCTGGAACGGGTACGGCGACGACATCGACTTCGACTGGCGGTCCGTCGGCGAGTACCTGGACCGGCTGGACGCGGGCATCGCCGTCAACGCCGCCTATCTGATCCCGCAGGGCACGGTGCGCGCGCTCGCCGTCGGCTGGGAGGACCGCCCGGCCACGCCCGCGGAGCTGGACCGGATGCGGCAGCTGGTCGCCGAGGGCATGGAGCAGGGCGCGGTCGGCATGTCGTCGGGGCTCACCTACACGCCCGGCATGTACGCCGAGGACGCTGAACTCACCGAACTGTGCCGGGTGGTGGCCCGGTACGGCGGCTACTACTGCCCGCACCACCGCTCCTACGGGGCGGGCGCGCTGGCCGCGTACGCCGAGATGGTGGAGCTGACGCGCAAGGCGGGCTGCGCCCTGCACCTCGCGCACGCGACCATGAACTTCGGCGTGAACAAGGGCCGCGCGCCCGAGCTGCTGACCCTCCTGGACGACGCGCTCGCCGGCGGCGCCGACATCAGCCTCGACACCTACCCCTACACGCCGGGCTGTACGACGCTCGCGGCGCTGCTGCCCAGCTGGGCGAGCGAGGGCGGTCCGGAGGAGATCCTCGGGCGGCTCACCGACGAGGCGACCGCCGAGCGGATCCGGCACCACATGGAGGCCGTCGGCTCCGACGGCTGCCACGGTGTGCCCGTCGAGTGGGACACGATCGAGATCTCGGGGGTGAGCGACCCGGCCCTCGGTGACCATGTCGGCCGCACGGTCCTGGAGTCGGCGCGGCGGCGCGGCGAGGCGCCCTGGACGACGGCCCGCCGGCTGCTGGTCGAGGACCGGCTGGGGTCCACCATCCTCCAGCACGTGGGCCACGAGGAGAACGTCCGCGCGATCATGCGGCACGGCGCGCACACCGGCGGTTCGGACGGCATCCTGCAGGGCGCCAAGCCGCATCCGCGTGCGTACGGCACCTTCCCGCAGTATCTGGGCCGTTATGTACGGGAGTTGGGGGTGCTCTCCCTGGAGGAGTGCGTCGCCCATCTCACCTCGCGTCCCGCGGCCCGGCTGCGACTGCCGGACCGCGGTCTTGTCCGCGAGGGACACCGCGCCGACCTGGTCCTGTTCGACCCGCGGACGGTCGCGGCGGGGTCCACCTTCGAGCAGCCGCGCGCGCTGCCCACCGGCATTCCGTACGTCCTGGTCGACGGGCGGTTCGTGATCGAGGACGGGCGCCGTACGGATGTGCTGGCCGGGCGTGCGGTCCGCCGGACTCCGGCCTGACCGCCGGAGCCGCGGGAGCCGCCGGCCGGGCCGCGCCCCACGGCCCTCCGAGCGGAGCGCTACGGCCTGGGCAGGGTGCAGCCGCTCGCGTTGAGGTTCAGCTTGTTGCCGGTCGTGAAGCAGGCCGGGATCTGGTAGGTCTCCTGGGCGTAGTTGATGCCCTGGCGGACGGTGACGGTGCCGGCCTCGTCGACCTCGCAGGGGTTGTTCAGGGTGCAGCTGGCGCCGTCCTCGTTGCCGGTGTTGTTGACGGCGACGACCTTGCCGGTGGCGTTGTCGACCACCGGGGAGCCCGAGGTGCCGCCGATGGTGTTGCAGGCCGAGGTGTAGCGGACGGAGTCCTTCCAGGTCCAGCTGCCCTCCTTCAGGCGGTAGGCGAAGCCGTCGATGGAGCAGGCGTAGGTCCGCTTCCAGTAGCCGGAGACGACCGTGATGGCAGTGCCGGCGGTCGGGTGCGTGTCCTGCACCGTCAGGGCGTTGATCCCGTACGTGCTGCTGATCTGCGCGTACGTGGTGGTGAGCTGGTAGATCGTGACGTCCGTGTCGGTCATCGTCGCGTAGGCGACCTTGGCAGCGCGCAGCGTGCCGACCTGGGTGGCCGAGGCGTTGAGCAGGCCGAAGGTGCGGCTGGACGCCTGGTCGACGATGACCTGGCCTGCGGCCGGGAAGCCGGTCTCCAGGCAGTGGCCGTTGGTGAGCACGAGGGCCGGGTCGGTGTCGGCGGAGGCAGGGAAGCGGATGACGGAGCCGGAGCAGTTGCTGAGCGCGACGGTGCCGGCGAAGTCGACGGCCTGGATCGCGGGTGCGGTGGACTGCGTCGCTGTGGCGGTGGCGGCGGCCGCGGGTGCCATGCCCGTCCCGGTGATCACCAGGGTCGTGAGCGCGGCAAGGAGAGGCTTCTTCATGTGGGGTCCCCTCTGCAGACGTAGGCGACCGGAGATCTTCCGGCCGCACGTTGTCATGTGCATTGTGAAGCCACCAGGGGTCAACAGCAAGAAGCCGAACCCACCCCAACTCCCCAAAACCCACCCCCAGTTGCCAACGCAGACCACTCACCCCGGCGACCACGGAACGCCCCCGCACCCGCCCCGGCGGAACCGACCCGCGCCCTGCCCCGCCACACGCGCCCCGCGCCCCGCAGACAACCCGCTCCCGCTCACCCACTCCCGCGCCGCGCCCCGCACCCGCCACCCCACACCCGCCCCAGCGGAACCGGCCCGCGCCGTGCCCCGCTACACGCGCCCCGCGCCCCGCGCCCCGCGCCCGCAGACGGCCCACCCCCACACCGCCCGACCGCCACCCAGCCCCACACCCGCCTCCGCGGCACCCACCGACCCCCAGGCGCCCTGCCCCGCAGACCCGGCTCCGCGCCGAACTCCGCACCGTCCGCCGATCCAACCAACCCCGCACCCGCAGACGCCCCGTCCCCGGCGTCACACACCCGACGCACCCCACGCCCGCCACCCGACACCCGCCCAGGCGGAATCGACCCGCACCGCGCCCCGCGCCCACAGACGGCCCGCTCCCGCTCACCCACCCCCGTGCCGTCCCTGCCCGGCGTCACACACCCGACGCACCCCCACGCGCGCCACCCCACACCCGCCCCGGCGGAGCCGACCCGCACCCTTCCCCGCCGCACGCGCCCCGCGCCGAACCCGCAGACGGCCCGCTCGCCCACCCCCACACCCGCCCCGGCGGAGCCGACCCGCACCCTTCCCCGCCGCACGCGGCCCGTGCTGAGTCCTTAGGCGGGCCGTCTCCGGTCGGGTTCGGCGTCGTCGGTGGTGTGGGTGGGTCACTCGTCCTGGTGGATGCGGGGCGGTGGGTCCCGTCGTGGGCCGGAGGCCGCCGTGGCCGCCTGGTTCGCGGGTTCCGCGGTCCGCCCGGCAGGGCAGCGGCACCCGGTCGGGTGTCTCACGTGGCGGATAACACCGTCCAAGGGGCGTTACCGGGTCGTAAGCTCGCGGACATGCAGGTGATCCAGTCGACCAAGCTCGCCAACGTCTGTTACGAGATCCGGGGCCCGGTGCTCGAGGAAGCGATGCGGCTGGAGGCGGCCGGACACCGGATCCTCAAGCTGAACACCGGCAACCCGGCGGCGTTCGGCTTCGAGTGCCCGCCCGAGATCCTGGAGGACATCCTCCGCAACGTGTCGTCGGCGCACGGCTACGGCGACGCCAAGGGCCTGCTCGCGGCGCGCCGCGCGGTCGTGATGCACAACCAGACCATCGGCATCGAGACCGACGTCGAGCACGTCTACATCGGCAACGGCGTCTCCGAGCTGATCGTGATGGCGATGCAGGCGCTCCTCGACGACGGGGACGAGGTCCTCGTACCGGCCCCCGACTACCCGCTGTGGACGGCCGCCGTCTCGCTCTCCGGCGGCACCGCCGTCCACTACCGCTGCGACGAGCAGTCCGACTGGATGCCCGACCTCGCCGACGTGGAGCGCAAGGTCACCGACCGCACCAAGGCGCTCGTCATCATCAACCCGAACAACCCGACGGGCGCGGTGTACGACCCGGCGATGCTGAAGGGCCTGACGGACATCGCCCGCCGGCACAACCTGCTGGTCTGCTCGGACGAGATCTACGACAAGATCCTGTACGACGGCGCCACGCACACCGCGACGGCCGCGGTCGCCCCGGACCTGCTGACACTGACCTTCAACGGCATGTCCAAGGCGTACCGGGTGGCCGGCTACCGGGTGGGCTGGATGTCGATCTCCGGGCCGCGGGCGCACGCCGATTCCTACATCGAGGGCCTGACGATCCTGGCGAACATGCGCCTGTGCGCGAACATGCCGGGCCAGCACGGCGTCGTGGCCGCACTGAGCGGACGCCAGACGATCGGCGAGCTGGTGCTGCCGGGCGGGCGGCTGAAGGAGCAGCTGGATGTCGCCTACGAGCTGCTGACGCAGATCCCCGGGGTGACCTGTGTGCGTCCCAAGGGCGCGCTGTACCTCTTCCCGCGCCTGGACCCGAACGTCTTCAAGATCAAGGACGACCGTCAGATGGTCCTCGACCTGCTGCGCCGTGAGAAGATCATGGTCGTCCAGGGCACGGGCTTCAACTGGCCGGAGCCGGACCACTTCCGCGTGGTGACGCTGCCGTCGGCGGGGGACCTGCGGGACGCGGTGACCCGGATCGGCACATTCCTGGACGGCTACGCGCAGGCGTAGCCGGGCCGGCACGCCTCACGCCGGGTAGCCACGCGACCCGCTTACGCGACCACAGTCAACTTTAGACGAATTCTAAGCTAGGATGGCTTCCTGTCAGAGCACAGGAGGCCATCTCCCATGTACGAACCGACCCGCCCCGGGCCGTCCCACCGGTCCCCCCACGGCAGCCCGATGGCCGGCACCCCCTCCGACTTCCCCCATCGGTCACGCGAGGAGGAGCTGGACATCCAGCTCGCCGGTCACCTCGCGGCGCTGCTCGCCGTCACGGACGAGCTGCGCGCCCTCGCCCCCTCCGCCGAGCTGGACACGGCGTCCGCGCGGCTCGCCGAGCAGGTGACCCGGCTGCGCGGCGGGCACGCGCCGGCCCGCACGTCCGGCACCGCCACCGACCCCTGCCCGACCGCCCTGCATCACCGGGCACACACACTGGCCGGCCGCGCCCTGGTCGTCGCGGCGTCCCGCGCCGACACCACGGCGGCGATCCTGGCCGCCGAGCGCATGGACGCCCACACCGCCGCCCTGCGCGACCTGACGGAACTCAGCGCGGCCCGCTGACCCCCGGCCGGGGTCCCCCGGACGGCCCCGGTCCGCGCGCACCCGCAGCGACGCGCGGACCGGGCGCCCTCATCCGGCCAGACGGAATGGCTTGTTCCTGTTGCATAACGGGATCGGCCCGACACCCTCCGTTCACCGGGCTCCCCATGGAACGTTGAATTCCGGGAGCAGTCTCCCCTGTGTGAGACGTATCGCGGGAATAGTCCTCGCGGTGCTGCTGATCGGCGGCGTGGTGGCTGCCGTCGTCGCAGGCCGACAGGGCGAGGACAAGGGCACGGCAACGAAGACCGTGCAGGGAGTGATCGGATCGGAGAAGGCCGAGTTCTTCGCCGATCCCGACGTGGTGAAGGCGCTGGCCGCCAAGGGCTTCACCGTGAAGACCGAGTCGTCGGGGTCCTGGGCGATGGAGGGCCTCGACCTCAAGGGGTACGACTTCGCCTTCCCGTCCAGCCAGGCGCCGGCCGGCCAACTGGCCGCGAAATACGATGTGCGCCAGCCCCTGCCGCGCCCCTTCTACTCGCCGCTCGTCGTGGTGGCGCACCGCAGCGCGGCCGAGGTGCTCGCCGCCAACGGGCTGGCCACGCTCGCCGGCAGGAGCCGCGGCACCCTGAAGATGGCCGCCTACCTCGACGCCGCCCGCCACGACCGGACCTGGCAGCAGCTCGAGGGCGCCGACCGGCACGGGGAGCTGACCGGCACCCTCTACATCGCCAGCACCGACCCGGAGTCCTCCAACTCCGGCGCCCTCTACCTGGCCGCCGCCTCCTATGTCGCGGGCGGCGGCAAGGTCGCCGCGAGCACGGCCGACATCGACCGCACCGCACCCCTGCTGCGCAAGCTGGTCTCCGTCCAGGGCGCCCAGCAGTCCAGCTCGGACGGCCCGTTCCGGGACTTCATCAGCGGGGCCGGCAATCCGCTGGTGCTGGTGTACGAGTCACAGGTCGCCACGCTCCTCGGCGAACAGCAGTCGGTCGACGACCTGGTCGTCCTCTACCCGGACACCACCGTCAACAGCGACCACACCGTCGTGCCGCTCACCGACGAGGGCCGCGCGCTCGGGGACCTGCTCAGCACCGATCCGACGCTGCGCAAGCTCGCCGTCGAGCACGGCTTCCGCCCGCAGGGCGACACCGCCGAGTTCATCGCGGCCACGGCCGGCCGTGCCGCCTACCTCAACCAGACGCTGACCGGTGTCCGGCAGGCGCCCGTGCCCACCTCCAAGGTGCTGCACGAGATGGCGCGCCGGGCGCGCGGCTGACCCGGGGGATACCTATGAGCAGCTTCAACCACATCAGCCCGAGCGGCCATGAGCCGACGCTCAGCGGCGACGACATCCTCACGCTCACCCCGCCGGAGGCCGTGGCACCCGTGCCACGGGAGAAGGCCGGCGGTCTGGTGCCCGTCGAGGCGGGCGTCCGGGAGGACATGGCCCGCAAGGCGGCCACGTACATCGAGGGGCTCGCCGCCCTCGACTCCCGCTCGCCCGAGTTCGCGGGCAAGGTCGGCGAGATCACGGCGCTCGGCGCCGGTGAGATGCGCAGCGCCACCGCGCAGTCCAACCGCATGCTGGAGCGCGCCGTCCGCAGCCTGCCCGGCAAGGGCGGCGACGCCCAGTCCCAGGTGGCCGGGTCGCTCGTCGAACTCCGCCGGGTCGTCGACGACCTCGACCCGCGCGACCTGCCCGCGAGCAAGGGCCGCAAGTTCCTGTCCCGGCTGCCCGGCGGCAACAAGCTGCGTGACCACGTCGCCAAGTACGCCTCCGCGCAGGGAACCCTGAACAAGATCGTCAGCTCGCTGCGCGGCGGCCAGGACGAACTGCGCCGCGACAACGCCGCGTTGCAGACCGAGCGGGTGCGGCTGTGGGAGACCATGGGCAAGCTCCAGGAGTACGTCGTGCTCACCGAGGCCCTCGACACCGCCGTCGAGGGACATATCACCGACGTGGCGGTGCGCGAGCCGGAACAGGCCGACCACCTCCGCGCGGACGTGCTCTTCCCGGTCCGGCAGAAGCACCAGGACCTGCTCACCCAGCTCGCGGTGTGCGCGCAGGGCTACCTCGCCATGGACGTCGTACGCCGCAACAACGACGAGCTGATCAAGGGCGTCGAACGCGCGGCCACCACGACCGTCTCGGCGCTGCGCATCTCCGTGATGCTGGCCTCCGCGCTGGACAACCAGAAGAAGGTCATCGAGCAGGTCAACGCGCTGCGCGGGACGACCGAGGACCTGATCCGCGGCAACGCCGAGATGCTGAGCACGCAGAGCGGGGAGATCCAGCGCATCGCCGCCGACCCGGCCGTCGGCGCCGAGACCCTGCGCTCCGCCTTCCAGCAGATCTACCGCACCCTGGACGCGATCGACACGTACAAGGTCCAGGCCACCGAGGCGATGGCGACGACGGTCGAGAGCCTCACCGCCGAACTCCAGCAGGCCAGCGGGTATCTGGAACGCAGCCGGACGCAGGGCGCCCTGGACGGGGGCCTCGCGTGAGACGACGACTGGCCGTCCTCGCGGCCGCCGCCGCCCTGCTGACCGGCTGCACCGCCCAGGAGCACAAGGACGCCTCCACCGACGACGGCGCGCCCCGGCCCGGCACCCTGCGTGTCCTCGCGTCCAGCGAACTCACCGACATGAAGCCGGTGCTGGAGCAGATCGGCAAGGACACCGGCATCACCGTCCGGCCCACCTACCTCGGCACCCTCGACGCGGTCGACCTGGTGGCGAAGGGCAAGGCCGACGGGGCGTACGACGCGCTGTGGCTGTCGTCCAACGACTATCTGCGGCTGCGCCCGGACGCCGCGAAGAAGGTCGTCTCCGAGACACCGATCATGTCGAGTCCGGTCGCGATCGGCGTCAGGCAGGAGGCGCTGTCCCGGCTGCGCTGGAAGCCGGCGGACGTCACCTGGGCGCAGATCGAACAGGCCGTGCAGGACGGCGAGCTGACCTACGGCATGACCGACCCGGCCCGTTCCAACTCCGGTTTCTCCACGCTCGTCTCGGTCGCCTCCGCGCTGTCCGGCGCCCAGTCCGCGCTGACCGACGCGGATGTGGCGAAGGCGGCGCCGAGGCTCAAGGAGTTCTTCAAGGGCCAGCAGCTGACCTCGGGTTCCTCGGGCTGGCTGGCGTCGGCGTACGCGCGGCGCGGCAACGTCGACGCCCTGCTCAACTACGAGTCCGTGCTCAAGGGCATCCCGGACCTCACCGTGATCCGGCCCACCGACGGCGTGATCACCGCCGACTACCCGCTCTCCTCGCTCGCCGCCGCCGACCCGGCCGCCCGCCAGGATGTGCGCCGGCTCGCCGAGGCGCTGCGCTCCGACTCCGCGCAGCGGCTGATCACCGAGCGCACCCATCGCCGCCCGGTCGTCCCGTCGGTCAAGCCGGCCGCGGGCCTCGACACCAGCAGGCGGCGCGAACTGCCGTTCCCCGGCAGCCGCTCCGTCGCCGACGGGCTGCTCGACTCGTACGAGAACGAACTGCGCCGCCCCTCGCGGACGGTGTACGTGCTCGACACCTCGGGCTCGATGCGGGGTGACCGGCTGGACCGGCTGAAGAAGGCCCTCACCGATCTCACCGGAGACTTCCGGCAGCGCGAGGAGGTCACCCTGATGCCGTTCGGCTCGGACGTGAAGAGCGTACGCACCCATGTCGTCAGCCCGGCGGATCCGGGCAGCGGTCTCGACGCCATCCGCAAGGACACCGACGCGCTCTCCGCGCAGGGCGACACCGCCATCTACACCTCGCTGGAGAAGGCGTACGAGCATCTGGGCACCGGCGGTGACACCTTCACCTCGATCGTGCTGATGACGGACGGGGAGAACACCAGCGGCGCCAAGGCCGACGAGTTCGACACGTTCTACCGCGGGCTCGCCCGGACCGAGCAGGAGACCCCGGTCTTCCCCATCCTCTTCGGCGACTCCGACCAGGCGGAGTTGCAGCACATCGCCGAGCTGACCGGCGGCCGTCTGTTCGACGCCCGTACGGGCTCGCTCGACGGCGCCTTCGAGGAGATCCGTGGCTACCAGTAGGTTCGTCGGCTATCTGGAGTCCCGCAAGAACATCGCGGGCGGCTTCTGCGGCCTCGCGGGGCTCGCGCTGACCTTCACGGGGGTGGCGGGACCGTACTGGCCGGTCGTGGTGGCCGGGCTGTACGGGGCGGGCGCGCTGATCGCACCGCCGGAGCGGCCCGCGCTGCCGGACTTCCCGGATCCGACCGCCCAACTCGACGAGCTGCGCGGCGACTTCGAGACCCTGCGCGGCTATCTCGCGGACGTCGACCTGCCGCCCGCGGCGGCCGGACGGCTCACCGAGCTGACCGAGCTGCTGACCGCCCTGCTGGACCCCGGGTGGGTCACCGAGGTGCTGGCGCAGGACCCGGAGGGCATGCACGCGCTGTCGCGGGCCGTGCGGCAGGACATCCCCGAGGCGGTCGACACGTTCGTGCGCACCCGGTGGTGGACGCGGCTGACGCCGGGCGCCGAACCGCCGGAGCGGCATCTGGAGCGGCAGCTGACCCTGTTGCACGAGGAGGCCGAACGGCTGGCGACGGTGCTCCGGGAGGCGGAGGCCCGGCGCCAGGAGTCGCACACCCGGTACCTGGAGGACCGCTCGAACTGAGCCGGGCGGCCGGTGGCGACGGCCTGCCGTCATCCTCCCGCCGGGGCGGTCGGAAGGACGACGGCAGGCCATGACCCCGCACACCGTTGTACGGGGCCTCGCCGGCCCGGGCACCGCGGCCGGCCGTGACGATCGCTGGTCAGGGCACACCGACCGGCCGCGGAGACAAAAGGGGAGACCACCCCGGACACCGCCCAGAACTCCCGCACGAACCCAGACCGACACCCCGCACACCACCGCACGAGACCCCACCGGCCCGGGCACCGCGGCCGGCCGTGACGATCGCTGGTCAGGGCACACCGACCGGCCGCGGAGACAAAAGAGAGATCAGCCCAGACGCCGCACCAGAGACCGGTACTCGTCCCAGAGCTCCTGCGGGGTGTGCTCGCCGAACGTGTTGAGGTGCTCGGGCACCAGCGCGGCCTCCTCGCGCCAGATCTCCGGGTCGACGGTGAGCAGGAAGTCCAGTTCGGTGTCGGACAGTTCGAGGCCCGCGGTGTCCAGCGCCGCCTTCGACGGCAGGATGCCGATGGGCGTCTCGACGCCCTCCGCCGTCCCGTCCAGGCGCTCCACGATCCACTTCAGGACGCGGCTGTTCTCGCCGAAGCCGGGCCACACGAACCGGCCGTCGCCGTCCTTGCGGAACCAGTTGACGTAGTAGATCTTCGGCAGCTTGGACTGGTCCTTGTCCTTGGCCACGTCGATCCAGTGGGCCATGTAGTCGCCCATGTTGTAGCCGCAGAACGGCAGCATGGCGAACGGGTCGCGGCGCAGCTCGCCGACCTTGCCCTCGGCGGCGGCCGTCTTCTCGGAGGCCACGTTCGCGCCGAGGAAGACACCGTGGTTCCAGTCGAAGGACTCGGTCACCAGCGGCACCGCGGTGGCCCGGCGGCCGCCGAACAGGATCGCCGAGATCGGCACGCCCTTCGGGTCCTCCCACTCCGGCGCGATGATCGGGCACTGGGCGGCGGGGACGGTGAAGCGGGCGTTGGGGTGGGCCGCCGGGGTGTCCGACCCGGGCGTCCAGTCCTTGCCCTTCCAGTCCGTCAGATGGGCCGGGGCCTCCTCCGTCATGCCCTCCCACCAGACGTCGCCGTCGTCGGTGAGCGCGACGTTGGTGAAGACCGCGTTGCCCCACAGCGTCTTCATCGCGTTGGCGTTGGTGTGCTCGCCGGTGCCCGGCGCCACGCCGAAGAAGCCGGCCTCGGGGTTGATCGCGTACAGCCGGCCGTCCTCGCCGAACCGCATCCACGCGATGTCGTCACCGATGGTCTCCACCGTCCAGCCGGAGACCGTGGGCTCCAGCATGGCGAGGTTGGTCTTTCCGCAGGCACTCGGGAAGGCCGCGGCGACATACTTGGGCTGGCCGGTGGGCGGGGTCAGCTTGAGGATCAGCATGTGCTCGGCCAGCCAGCCCTCGTCGCGGGCCATGACGGAGGCGATGCGCAGCGCGTAGCACTTCTTGCCGAGCAGCGCGTTGCCGCCGTACCCGGAGCCGTAGGACCAGATCTCGCGGTCCTCGGGGAAGTGCGAGATGTACTTGGTCTGGTTGCACGGCCAGGGGACGTCCGCCTGGCCCTCGCCCAGCGGGGCGCCGACGGAGTGCACGGCCTTGACGAAGAAGCCGTCGGAGCCCAGCTCGTCGAGGACGGCCTGGCCCATGCGCGTCATCGTGCGCATCGAGACGGCGACGTACGCGGAGTCGGTGATCTCCACGCCGAGCGCGGAGAGCTTCGAGCCCAGCGGGCCCATGCAGAAGGGCACCACGTACATGGTGCGGCCCCGCATCGCACCGCGGAACAGGCCCCGCTCACCGGTGAAGACGTCCCGCATCTGCGCGGGAGCCATCCAGTGGTTGGTCGGACCGGCGTCCGCCTCCTGCTCGGAGCAGATGAACGTCCGGTCCTCGACCCGGGCGACGTCGGTCGGGTCGGAGGCCGCGTAGTAGGAGTGGGGGCGCTTGACCGGGTCGAGTTCCGTGAAGGTGCCCCTGCTGACGAGCTCCCCGCACAGGCGCTCGTACTCGGCCTCGGATCCGTCACACCAGACCACATTGTCCGGCTGGGTCAGTTCGGCGATCTCGTTGACCCACGAGATCAGTTCCTGATGGTTGGTGGGGATGACGGGGGGAGCCGCGATGTCGCGCGCCACGATTGCTCCTAAATGAGGGATTTTTTTCTTTTGACCCCATGGGGGCTGCGGCCCGGATGCTTCGTAGCCGCTCATCCGGTGCCGACCGCACTCATTTGATCATCCGACGCAACTGCGCATCTGTCCAGAGGGCCGCACAGGTGAGCGGCGTGAGGAACGCCACGATCAGCGGGTTCCGGCCCTTTTCTTTACGTGCACGTGGCGTTCGCCTGGCGGTCTCTTTGCGTCCGGTGCCGCGCGAGAGCGTGAGAGGATGACCACTATCAAGTGCTCATCAGGCTCCACTGATCCGCAACTTACGGTTCCGTAGGTACGATGCCGGGCATGACAGCGCCCGCCCCCGACGCGCCCCTGGATCCGCCGGCCGCAGGCCGCCCTCCCACCGCGCTCTCCCTGCCGCATCCGGTCAAGCCCAAACTGCGCGGCTGGCTGCATCTCGGCATGTTCCCGGCCGTCCTCGTCGCGGGCCTGATCCTCACCGCGCTCGCCGACTCCTCCCGGGGCCGGGTCGCCTGCGGGATCTACGTCCTGACCGCCTGCCTGCTGTTCGGCGTGAGCGCGCTGTACCACCGGGGCAACTGGAGCCCGCGCATGGACGGCATCCTGCGCCGCCTCGACCACGCCAACATCTTCCTGATCATCGCGGGCACCTACACCCCGCTGACCATGCTGCTCCTGCCGGGCGCCAAGGGGCAGTGGCTGCTGTGGGGGATCTGGGCCGCCGCGGCGGCGGGCATCGTCTTCCGCGTCTTCTGGGTCGGCGCCCCGCGCTGGCTCTACACGCCCTGCTACATCGCCATGGGCTGGGCGGCCGTCTTCTTCCTGCCGGACTTCATGCGCACCGGCGGCATCGCGGTCCTGGTCCTGGTGATCGCGGGCGGGATCCTGTACAGCGCGGGCGGCGTGATCTACGGCATCAAGCGGCCGAACCCGTCACCGCGCTGGTTCGGCTTCCACGAGGTGTTCCACTCGTTCACGCTCGCCGCCTTCGTCGTCCACTACGTCGGCATCTCCCTGGTGGCGTACCAGCACGCATAAGCCCCCCGCACCCCTCCGAAGTGGCCACGACTCCTCAGCCGTGGCCACTTCTCACTGCGCCGACACCAGCCCTCCGTTGACAGCATCTATCTTTTGGAAGCTACTCTCATTTCGCTGCCCGGAGGACTGCTGATGACACTGCGCCAGGTCGGCGCGGCGATCGGCATCGCCCTGCTCGGCAGCCTGCTCGCGGGCGTCTTCCGTGACCGGCTCGACGTCACCGGGCTGCCCGGGCAGGCGGCCCACACCGCCGGGGAGTCCGTGGTCGCCGCGCATCTGGTCGCCGAGCGGTCCGGCGCGACGCAACTGTTGGCTCCCGCCAACAGCGCGTATGTGCACGCCATGGGCCTGATCCTGGTGGTGTGCGGCATCGCGTCCCTGGCCGCCGGCCTGCTGGGCGCCGCGTTCCTGCTGGGCGTCGCGGCCGCCCGGCGGGACGCGGATGCCGGGTCCCCGCCCGTGGTCACGCTCCCGGCGGATGTCCGACAATGACCTCCATGACGGCCGCACGCTCCCCCAAGCTCTCCCCCCGCGCCCCCGCCGATCTTCCCCGGCTCAGTCTGCGGGAACGGAAGAAGATCAAGACGCGCGAGGCGATCCGCAGCGCGACCTACCGGCTGGTCACGGAGCAGGGGTACGACGCCACCACGGTCGAGCAGATCGCGGAGCGCGCCGAGGTGTCGCCGTCCACGGTCTTCCGCTATTTCCCCACGAAGGAGGACATCGTCCTCACCGACGAGTGGGACCCGCTCATCCTGGAGGAACTGCGCGCCCGGCCCGCCGACGAGCCGTGGCCGCAGTCCCTGCGGTACGTGATGCACCGGGCCGTGACCCTGGGGCTCCGGGACGACCCCGAGGCGGCCCGGCTGCGCACCAAGCTGATGGTCGAGGTCCCGGCGGTGCGCTCGCGGACCATGGAGAGCATGTCGGTCACCGGCCGTCTGCTGTGCCGGGCCATCGGCGAGCGGACCGGCCGGGACCCCGACTCCCTGGACGTACGGGTCTGGGCGATGTCGCTGATCGGCGGCCTGATGGAGGTCTCGCTGTACTGGGCCGAGAACGACCACCGGGACAACCTCCCCGACCTCATCGACCGCGCCCTGGACGTCCTGGAGCGCGGTCTGCCCACCGGAAATCCCGGCGGCCCGCACCCCGCGCCATGACATCCTGACCGGGTGAACGGTCCCGAGATCCGCGTCGAAGTCGCTCCCGCGCTGAGGCTGTTCGTCCCGCCCGCCCGGCGCCGCGGCGCCGGCGTACTGACCACCGACGGCGTCTCCACGCTCGGCCATGTCGTCGAGTCCCTCGGCGTCCCGCTGACCGAGGTCGGCGCGCTGGTGGTGGACGGCCGGACGGTGCCCGTGTCGCACGTCCCCGTGGCGGGCGAGACGGTACTGGTCCGGGCGGTGGAGCGGCCCCAGCGGATCCCGGGCGCCCCACTGCGGTTCCTGCTCGACGTACACCTGGGCACCCTCGCCCGGCGGCTGCGGCTGCTCGGCGTGGACGCGGCCTACGAGTCGACGGACATCGGCGACCCGGCCCTGGCCACCCGTTCCGCGGCCGAGAAGCGGGTCATGCTCAGCCGCGACCGCGGCCTGCTGCGGCGCCGCGAACTATGGGCGGGCGCCTTCGTCTACAGCACCAGCCCCGACGACCAACTCCGCGACGTGCTGGACCGGTTCGCGCCCGAACTGCGGCCCTGGACCCGCTGCACCGCCTGCAACGGCCTGCTGCGGGCGGCCACCAAGGACGAGGTGGCCGACCAGCTGAAGGGCGGGACGCACCGCTCGTACGACGTCTTCGCGCAGTGCCGGGCGTGCGGGCGCGCCTACTGGAAGGGCGCGCACCACGAACAGCTGGAGGCCATCGTGGAGCGCGCCCTCGACGAGTTCCCCGGCCCGGACCGGGCGGTCTGAGCAGGACCGGTGAAGTCCGCTGCGGTTCGGCAGCGCCCTGAAGGGGCGCGGGGAGCCGGCCGACGGCACATCGCGGCAGTTCCGGCGGAGCGCTCAGCCTCGGCGGTCCGTCGCCTGACGCCGCGTCGTGTCTCCCTTGCCGCAGGCGATGCCGTCCCGGTTGCGGTCAAGGCGCAGCGGGTCGTCCCCGCCGTTGACCTTCAGCCGGCCGTAGTCGTTCTGCCGGAGCCAGCCGCAGCGGGCGGCGGTCGTCTTCTTCACCTGGGGCGGGAAGACGGTCGGCACGCACACGTTGGCCGAGCCGTAGTGCCGGTCGCAGCCGGACACGGTGGTGCTCACCGGCTGTGCGGCACGCTTCCTGCCGGGCCCGGAGACCTTGCCGGCGAGCGAGTCGGCGAAGGAGTGCACATGCGCCGACGCGTCGGACGTGCTCAGCGCCGCCGGTCCCTGCAGATGCACCCACTTCGCCACGGACGGCACCCCGCCTGCATCCACCGCGAAGAGCATGTACCAGCCGGGCGGGGCCAGGTTCGGGTTGCTCGTCACGTTCAGGTCGACGTTGTTGCCGTCGACGGACAGCGGCAGGTCGACGAAGCGCTGGTTGGGGTCGGACGAATGGGTGACGGCGGCCGGGCGGATCAGCTCGGCCTTGGCGATCGGCCGGTCGACGGTGATCCGCTGCGTGTCGCCGTAGGTCCACTCGGTGTCGATGACCGAGGTGATCGTCGGGCGGGTACCCCGGTGGAGATAGGGCGGGGTGTAGATCGACACGTTGTGGTTCCAGGAGCCGTTGCCCGGGTTGTCGCCGGTCGACATCACCCGGCCGTCCGGGAGCAGGAACGCCGAGGAGTGGTAGCCGCGGGCCTCGGGGTCGGCGGCCACCGGGTCGAAGGTGCCGGCCTGCGGGTCGTAGAGCGAGGACTCGTAGACCGGATCGGCCCGGTTGTGCAGGGCACCGCCGGTCTCCAGCACCGAGCCGTCGGGCAGCAGGACGGCGGAGACATACATCTTGCCCTGGTCCCCGGTCTCCGGCTGGGGCCCGGCGCCCAGGTCGACCGTGCCCTGCGGAAGCGGCGGCCCGGCGACGTACGCCGGGTCGGCCTCCTTCAGGTCGATCACATCCGTCAGCCGGTTGGCGTCCGGGTTGGAGTCGATGTTGCCGCCGCCGATGGTCAGCACCCGCTGGTCCTGCGCCGGCGGCAGCAGCACGCTCGCCGACTGGTCCCGCTCGTCCTTGTTCTGCAGGCCCGGGACCTGGGTGACGGTGTTGGCGTCATAGTCGTAGATCGCCGAGCCGGTGCCGGGGATGTTGTTGCCGAAGACATGGCTGCCCGTGTAGAAGAGGCGGCCGTCCTGCATCAGGATCATCGACGGGTACAGACCCCAGTACGACCAGGTCTGGTTGACCTTCCACAGCGGCAGCCACTGCTGTTCCGCGTCGGACCAGTACTCGGCGGTCACCGACCCGGTGGAGTCCTCGCGCAGCCCGCCGAACGAGATCACGTCACCGTTGCCCAGCTCGGTCGCCGACGGGTACCAGTGGCCGTCGTTGAGGTCGTTGGTCCTGCTGTACGTCTCGGTCGCCGGGTCGAAGACGTACGAGTCCCGGTAGCCCTCGTAGCCGTGCGAACCGTCCGCCGCCGGATAGGCCGCGTTGCCGCTCATCACGAGCACGCGGCCGTCCTGGAGCTGGACGTGCCCGGCGCAGAACATGTCCTTCGGCGTGGGGATGACCTTGTAGGAGCCGTTCGCCGGGTCGTAGACCGCCGAGGTGAAGGTGCCCGCGGCGAAGTTCTCCTCGCTGTTGCCGGAGCCCGCGATCAGCAGCACCTTGCCGTTGTTGAGGACGACGGAGTGCATGGAGCGGACCGGGTTCTGGGTCGGCAGGACCTCCCAGCTCCCGTCCGCGCACTGCGCCTGGGTGCCGGTGCAGCGGGCCGGCGGCAGCGTGTCCGGGACCTGCTCCATGGCGTAGTCGTCGGTGGTCGCCGAACCGGTGCCGTACACCGACACGCCCCAGGTGATCCGGTCGGTGCCGGCCGGCACCTCGGGCGTGCGGACCGCGGCCCGGGTCCAGCTCGCCGCCATGTCCAGGGTCTTGAGGTCGGTCCAGTACTGCCAGCCCGCCGTTGTGTCGTGCCGGAAGAGGGTGACCGACGTGTCGGGCGTCGTCGACTTGTACCAGAGCGACAGGTCGTACTGCTTGCCCTCGGACACCACCGGCGCGCACTGAGCGGACTCGGTGATCAGCGCCTTGCGGTCGCCGTCGGCCCGGCGGGTCAGCGTGACCTTCATGGCCTGGGCGCCGCTGTGCGCGTCGCTCGTCGTCTCGAAGGTGAAGTCGTTGTCGCCCCAGCCGGACTTCTCCCAGCAGTAGGGCATGTCGCCCGCCGCCCCGGGGTCCACGGTCTCGAAGCCGGGGTTCGCGACGAGGTTGGCGGCGGTGGCGGGCTGCGGGGAGGTGAGGAGCAGACCGGCGGTCAGGGCCCCCACCCCGACCAGCGCGGTTCTTCTGCGGTGCGGTGTCACACGGCTCTCCTTGCTGCGGAGGTACGGCGGGTCCGCCCGGCGCCCTGGGCGGCGCGCCGGCGCGGCAGATAGACCAGCGCTTCCGTCCCGAGGAAGCGCAGGGCGAAGGTGGTCACCAGGGCGAGCGCGGTGGCGGGCAGCGCGCCCATCCCGAACCGGCCGACGAGCAGCGCGATCAGCGGGATACGCAGCACCAGGTCGGCGTTGGCGAGCAGCGCGAACCGGCCGGCACGGTCCCACCAGCGGCGGTGCGCGCGCCGGTCGCGGAACAGCAGCTGCTCGATGAGCAGGAAGTTCCAGGCGACGCCGAGCTGGTTGGCGAGGATCTCGGCGGGGACGTAGTGCAGGCCGAGCGCGGTCAGCGCCCACAGGCCGGCCAGGTTCGGCAGGAACCCGGTGGCACCGATCAGACCGAAGGCGACCATACGGGCCACCGGCGACGAGGTACGCAGTCCGGCCAGGTGGCGCAGGAAGCGGAAGCCCTCCCGGGCGCTCGACTTGGACGCCCCGGCGAACCGCTCCTGGAAGACGAACGGCACCTCGGCGACCCGGCCCGGCCTGCCGCGCACGGCCAGTTCGAGCAGGATCTTGTAGCCGAGGGGCTTCAGCCGCTCCGCGGTGACCGCACTGCGCCGGATGGCGAAGAAGCCGCTCATCGGGTCGCTGATGCCGTGCAGCCGGCCCGGGAAGAGGGACTTGGTCAGCCAGGTCGCGGTACGTGAGACGGCCACCCGGTAGCTGCCCGCGAGCCCGGCCCGGCTGCCGCCCTTGAGGTAGCGGGAGGCGACGACCAGCCCGGCGTTGCTCCGCTCACCGGTGGCGACCAGCTCGGGCACCAGCGCGGGCGGGTGCTGGCAGTCGCCGTCCATGACGACGATCCACTCCGAGCCGGCCGCCCGCAGTCCCTCGACGACCGCCCCGCCGAGCCCGCCCACCGGCTCCGCCCGGTGCAGCACGGTCACCGGGAACGGGCAGTCCTGCGCAGCCTGCCGGATGACGTCGGGCGTGTCGTCGGTGGAGTCGTCGACGAAGACGACCTCGCAGGGCAGCCGGGCGGGCACCGCGTCGGTGATCTGCCGCAGCAGTCTGCGGACGTTGCCTGACTCGTTGAACGTCGGCACGACGATGGTGACGGCACCGGGTTCGGCGACCGCGCCGTCGGGCTCGCCGCGCCGCCCGGGCACCGGAGCCGGTGCCGAGACGGCGATCGCGCCCGGCCCTTCGGGCCTGCGCGCTCCGCCGCTCCCGGTTTCGCCCGGGCCCGGGGACCCCCATGCCGTCTCGGTGCCGGCGTGCCCGTGCGGCTCACGCGTGGTGGCGGCCCGTGCCGCCGGATCGCCGGGGGCGGTGTGCTCGTGGCTGCTCATCGTGCGCCTCCCACGGCGGCCTGCTGGATCCGCCGGATCTCGATGCGGTCGGGTCCGGTTCCGAACGTGGCGACCGGGGCGGAGTGTTCGATGGCGGCCTTGACGTTGGGCAGGTCCACCGCGTCGCGCCGCACCGTCGGGGAGGCCACGACGTAGTCGAGGTCCCGCCAGCCGTGCGGCATGGTCTTCGTGACGGCCGGGTCGAGGTCGGCCTTGTAGAACCAGATGGCGCCGAGCCCGGGCCGGTACCCGGCGTGCACCAGGTCGAGCCAGAGCGCGTCGTCGACGAGGACACGGGTGTCCCCCGGGTTCTCGACCTCGCTGCCGAGCCAGGTGGCGGCGGCCCGGTAGGGGGCGTTGGCGTCCGCGGTGACGGCGGTGCGGTCGCCGTCGTACCAGCGCGGGACGACGTACGCGCCGGCGGCGACGGCGAGCACGGCCGCGAGGGCGTACCGGCCGCCGGTGACCAGTCGCCGCTCGCCCTCCGCCCGCCATCGGCGCAGTACGGCGTGGGCGGCCGAGGCGGTCCCGGCGGCGAGGACCAGGGCGAGGAACGGCAGCGCCTGGATGACGTACATCGCGGGCAGATAGCCGTTGGGGCGCAGGGCCAGCGCGGCGAGGATCGCCACCGTCAGGGCCGGCCCGGCCAGCGCGCGGGCGGTGACCGACCAGCGCCAGGTGGCCAGCAGCAGCAGCGCGCCGACGAGTCCGCCGAGGGGCAGCACACGGTCGTAGTAGAGCCAGGACTGGAGCACCCCGTACGAGCCTGTGCCCCGGTCCAGGATGAAGCCCGAACCCGGCCTGGTCATCTGGTACGTGACGCCGTCCCAGAGCGAGACGTGTCCGCTGCCCGGCAGCAACTCCCCCTTGAGCAGGGCGAAGAGCGGATAGGAGAAGCCGGCCAGGGCGCAGGCGGTGACGGCGCCGGTGAGCGCGAACTTCCGGGTGTCGCGGTGGCTGTGGCGCCACATGGTGACCAGCAGGGCGGGCAGGACGACCAGCATCGTCTCCTTGGTGAGCACGCCCGCGGCGGCGGCGAGGCCCGCGCCGAAGTGGTGCCACAGATGCCGGCTGGGCGAGGCGGCGAGGCAGAACGCCAGCAGCAGCCACATCACCGCGATGTTGTCGAGGAAGATCTCCCGTTGCAGGACGACGGACAGCGGTGAAAGACCGAACAGGGCCATGGCGAGCCCGGCCGCCCAGCGGGGCAGCGACAGCCGCCGGCCGAGGACGTACACGAGGACCGCGCTGACGGCGCTGATCAGGAGCATCGCCAGGCGCATGGTGCCGACGGTCATCGCGCCGGGGTCGAGGGCCGAGGGTATCCAGGTGAGCAGGGCGAGCTGGAGCCAGCCGAGCGGCGGGTGGTCGTACCAGTAGGTGTAGTGGGCCAGACCCTTGCCCTGCTGCACGGCCCAGGCCTGGGCGAGATAGGTGCCCTCGTCGTCACTGAGGGTCGGGTAGGCGGAGATGTTCCAGCCCTGGACGACGAGGATCGCCGCGAGCAGCGCCCCGCACAGGAGCAGGTCGAGCCGGGAGGAGCGGAGCCGTGCCGGAGGCGGTGTCCGATCGGCCGAACGCACTTCCGGGGCAGGCCGGCGCTGCGCGGGGACCGTGGACGTGGTCACCGCGGGAAGGGTGGAGGTCACGCGGGAACGTCCTCTCGGATCGTCTCGGCCGCGGCGAGGTGCGCGCCGACGTGAGTGGTCAACTCCCAGTCGTTGCGGCCGCGTTGTTCCCGCCATACGGCGCGGACGGCGGCCCCCGCGAGGAGCACCTGGTAGAAGGGGCCGCCCACGACGAGCTTCACGTAGTGGGTGAGGCGGACCCGCAGCCCGTACTGCTTGCCGAAGTCATGCAGTCCGACGACCTCGAAGACAAAGGTGACGGCGGCGGTGACCAGCGGCAGGAAGGTGAGGAAGGCGATGCCCACGGGCACGTCGAGGAAGAGCGCGATCGCCGCGTTGAGCGGGATGATCACCCCGGAGAATGCCTGCAGGAACGGCGTCATGAGCGTGTACCGGGCCAGCAACCGCTGCCCGAGGCCGGGGAGTTGGCGCCAGTCCTGCTTCCGGTAGACCTGGAGGAAGCCCTGGTTCCAGCGGGTGCGCTGCTTGAGCAGCGACATCAGCGAGCCGGGCGTCTCCTCCCGGGTGACCATGTCGGAGTCGTAGGCGACGACGACCTTCTTGCCGACGCTGGAGAGCCGGACCCCCAGGTCGCAGTCCTCGGCCAGGCAGTTCGGGTCCCAGCCGTCGGCCTCCCTGAGCACGTCGGTGCGGACGAAGACGGTGTTGCCGCCGAGCGGGATGAACCCTTTCTGCGCGTGCAGGTGCAGCCGCGAGCGGAACCAGAAGAAGTACTCCAGGCAGTTGCGCAGGCTGTACCAGCTGGAGTGGAAGTTGATCAGCTGGACACCGCCCTGGACGACGTCCGCGCCGGTGGTCCGGAACGCGTGGTCGACATGCGCGAGGAGTTCCGGGTGGACCTGGTCCTCGGCGTCGAAGACCCCGACGACGGCGCCGCGGCAGTGCGGCAGCGCCGTGTTCATGGCCTTCGGCTTGTTCTTCTTCTCGTGGGTGTCGACGACGACCCGGACGCGCGGGTCACGGGCGGCGGCGCGCTCGGCGACCGCCGTGGTCTCGGGGTCGTCGTGCCCCACTATGACGATGATCTCGAAGTCGGTGTGCGTGGACTCCAGCAGCCGCTGGATGGTGTGGTCCAGCACGGCCTGTTCGTGCCGTGCGGGCAGCAGCAGCGAGAACGACACCTGCTCGGCGCCGTCCGGTCTGCTGAAGCGGGTGGACGCGAGCACCTCGGGCGTACGCCACGCGTGCATCTGCCACCAGAGAGTGAAGGCCGCCATCCAGAACAAGGCCAGTGAAACGGCGGCGATGAAGACAGACGTCAGCAACAGATCCCCCCCCAGATCCCCGATGCCCCCTGACACGGCGGAGAGCCGGCTCCGCCGTGTCACTGCGCAGAGACTATGGGTGATCTGTGAAGCGCGCAGGCGTTTTCGGTGAAGAGCGTGTTTCCTCACCTTGAGGTTCAGAGTGACCGATTCGCCCACGGTCGTGTTCCGGCCATGGGGGGACCTGTCGTTTCAGCTGCTCAGCGCGGTGCGCAACCGTTCCGGATCGGTCGTCGGGGCGTCACAGGTGAAGTTCCGGCAGACATAGGCCGCGGGCGCGCCGGCCACGAGGGGCCGGTCGGCGAGCAGCGGGAACTCGTCGCCGTCCGGGGCCCCGGCGGCGACGACGGCGCCGGGGGCGGTGCCCAGGAGTGCCGTGCGGTGCAGGGTTCCCGTGGCCCCGTCAGCCAGGTCCGGGCCGACGACGGCGATCTCGCGCGGGCCGTCGAGCAGGGCCTCCGCGACGGCGAGCCCCCAGCCGATGAAGCGCGGCACGCGCGGCCCGAGAGTGGTCACCACCCCCAACGCCCGCTCCGCGGCGGTGCGATGGAGTGCGGAGCCGGTATGGGCGGCATAGCTCAGCAGGGCGCCCGCGGCGGCGGTCCAGCCGGCCGGGGTGGCGTTGTCGGTGGGGTCCTGCGGGCGGCGGATGAGCCGCTCGGCATCGGAAGCGGTGTCGTAGAGGGCGCCGCTGTCCGGGTCGGTGAAGCGGGCGAGGACCTGGTCGAGGAGCAGACCGGCGAAGTCCAGCCAGACCCCCTCACCGGTCACGGAGGCGAGCGCGAGGAAACCCTCGGCGACGTCGGCGTAGTCCTCCAGCACGCCCGCGTTGCCGCCGGCCCGGCCGTCCCGGCTGGTGCGGACCAGCCGGGCGCGGTCGTCCAGGTGCAGCCGGACGAGCAGGTCGGCGGCGGCGACCGCGGCCTCGACCAGGTCGGGCCGGTCGAAGTAGGCGCCGGTCTCGGCCAGCGCGGCGACCGCGAGGCCGTTCCAGGACGCGACGACCTTGTCGTCGCGGCCCGGGGCCGGGCGGTCCTGCCGCGCCCGGAACAGCCGCTCACGCACCGAGGCGATCTGCTCCGCGTCCACCACGCCCTCGCCCTGCGGGAGTTGGAGGACGGAGCGGCCCTCTTCGAAGGTGCCTTCCTCGGTCACCCCGAAGTGCTGTGCGGCGAGCGGGGCGTCGTCGCCGAGCACCTCGCGCAGCTGCTCGGGCGTCCACACGTAGTACGCGCCCTCGACGTGCCGTCCGCTGCCGTCGTCGCTGTCGGCGTCGAGAGCGGAGGCGAACCCGCCCTCGGCGGTGCCCAGTTCGCGGACCATGAAGTCGGCGGTCTCCAGGGCGACCCGGCGGGCCTGCTCGGAGCCGGTGGAACGCCACAGGTGCGCGTAGACCCGGCACAGAAGGGCGTTGTCGTACAGCATCTTCTCGAAGTGCGGCACGGTCCAGTCCCGGTCGACGGAGTACCGGGCGAACCCGCCGCCGAGCTGGTCGTAGATCCCGCCGCGCGCCATCCGCTCGCAGGTGTCCTGGGCCATCTGCAGCGCGCCCTCGGAGCCGGTGCGGGCGTGGTGCCGGAGCAGGAACTCGATGACCATGGACGGCGGGAACTTCGGCGCACCGCCGAATCCGCCGCGCCGCGGGTCGTACTCCCGGGTGAGCCCGAGCAGCGCCTGCGCCTGCTCCTGCTCACCGGGCAGCCGGGCGCCCCCGTGATCGATCTCCCGCTCGGCGAGGTCACGCACGATCTTCCCGGCGACCTCGGTCACCTCGTCCCGACGCTCCGCCCAGGCCTGCCGGACCCCTTCGAGCACCTGCCGGAACGAGGGCATCCCGGACCGGGGCACGGGCGGGAAGTAGGTGCCGAAGTAGAAGGGTTCGGCGTCCGGCGTGAGGAACACGGACATCGGCCAGCCGCCCTGCCCGGTGGCCGCCTGCACGGCCTCCATGTAGACGGCATCGACGTCCGGCCGCTCCTCGCGGTCCACCTTGACGCTGACGAAGTGCTCGTTCATGAAGGCGGCGGTCACCTCGTCCTCGAACGACTCGTGCGCCATGACGTGACACCAGTGGCACGCCGAGTAGCCCACTGACAGCAGAACGGGCACCTCACGCCGTTTCGCTTCCTCGAACGCCTCAGGTCCCCACGGCCACCAGTCGACCGGATTGTCGGCATGCTGAAGGAGATAAGGCGAGGTCACACCAGCCAACCGGTTCATACGTTCCAGCCTCTCACAGGGCCCCGACCTTGAGCGTGGAACCCGGCGTGCCTCTACAGGGTCTGCGAATGGATCTGCCGAGTGGTGGGCCTTTCTGCGGGACACCGGCTGCGGGCAGTACAGGCGCCCGAGCACTGACGCGAAGCAGCAGCGGCCGGGATGCTGGAGCGGCGACTGTTTCCCCAAGTAACCGGTCTCGTCAACGCGCAGAGCATTCCGGCGAGGACAACCGCTCGTGCGAGTTGTGCCGTCGGGCTTGGTCACGGTGGTGCGTGCGGGACAGGCCCAGGCGAAGTAGCGCTGGGCCGGGTGGTTGGTCGTGTGCGAGGTCCGTACGGGGCGCTGCTTGGGCGGGATTGTGAACTTGCGCAGTTCGGCCTGGCCCCCGTGGTCGGGGCAGGTGGGTGGGCGGAGGAGTAGGTCGGCGTTCTCGTGGTCAAGGATGTGACGGGCGAAGCGACGTCCCCGGAACGGGACCATGATCTCCCGTCGGCCCTGACCGCCGGGTGCGTGGGACAAAGTGTTCAGGCTGCCGAGGAAGCAGAGCTGCTCGTCGATCACCAGGATCTTCTGGTGCATGTCCTTGATCTCCACCACGGTGTCGGCCACCGCCTTGAGTTCCGGCAGCCGGCGTTGAGCATCGGCCGCGGTGGCCGGGTTCGCCAGCTGGCCCTGCAGCAGGCTGTCGCTCTCGTCGGTGACGAAGAGGTGGATCCGCACACCACGGCGGCGCGCGTCCTGAAGCCGCGGGAGAACCTCCCACATGCGCTTGGTGTACCAGGGGGACCAGAGCCAGATGCTGTGGCGGGCCTGGTCCATGGCATCGAGGGCGTCCGGGAAGTAGGTGTCCTCGTCATGGACGGCGGTGTATCGGACCTGGCCCTCGAAGGCCTGCCAGATCTCATGCTGCAACGGGGTCAGCCCCGTCGACTCGCCAGAGGGCAGGCCGAGGAGTTGATCGGAACGGACACCGCGCACCAGCGCCTCGGGCTCCGCTCTCGCCATGTCCCGCAACTGGCCCAGTACTGTTCCGTCCGCCGCCCTGGCCAGGGCGTCCCAGGCCACGAGCGCGTAGACGCGCTGGCGGGCCCGCGTCGCCGCCTGGTCCTGCGGCGGCCCCGCCCGGCCAGTTCACGCTCCTCCGTGTCCAGCGCGGCCAGCGCGGCTTCGGCGTCGAACAGCGCGGCTCGCAGGTGCTGCTGGCTCTGCTCCCCCTTCTCGATCTCGGTCAGCCACTGCGCCGCCTGCTCCAGCAAAGCCCGCTGAGGCGCCCAGCTCTCCCAGCGCTCTCGCGCCTCCCGATGCTTGTCGGAGGCATCCTCACTCCGCGTCAGGGCTTCCTCCTCGCCCGCTTCGGCCGCCTCCAGTTCGACCGCGAGGCGCTCCACCAGAGCGCCGTGAGCAAGACGACCCTTGGCCTGTTCGTACATGTCGGGGTCGAAACCGGTGAGTCGGCTCTCCGTCTCGCGCAATTCCGTCAGCGCCGGATCTTTTGTCAAGGCGGCGAGTCGCTCGGCGATCTCTTCCACTGCCTGCTCGGCCTCCGCCACCTTCGCCCGCACCAGCGAGGGCAGCGACACGCGCGGGTCCTCGGCCACGTGACGGAGCGCGGGAGAGCCGACCCGGACCATCAGGCCAGGCGGAAGGGAAGAGCGTTCCTTGAGCACGCCCTCCAGCGCGTTGTCCACCGCCACGTTGGTGCCGGAGGCCAGCAGGACCCGCTTGCCCCGCAGGGCCAGGTCGCTCAACGCACGGGTCAGCACGGTCGTCTTCCCGGTGCCGGGCGGCCCCCAGATCAACCGCAGGCCCGGAGAGGTGCAGGCCAGGTACGCCTGTGCCTGACCGCCCTTCAGGACACCACCGCAGGCCGAACTGTCCGCAGGCGCGACCGTGTCGATACGGCCGCCGACCAGCCGCTCCGCGAGTCCGGGGTCCGGCAGGCCTGCCAGCGCCTCGCGCAGCGAGCGCAGCAGGAAATCAGGCGGGCGCCGCACCGCCCATAGCGTCAGTCCGGTCCGGGGTGCGTGGGCCGCCACCTGGAGGCGGACCCGCTCCGACTCGACCCGCCAGCCGAGGACAGTGAACGACCGGCCCCGCCGATCCTCGGGCCCAGCCCCGGTGGCCAGCCGCATGTCCTGGAGGTCGTCCGGATCGATCCGGCTCGCATAGGTGGGCAACCCGTACCAGCCGTCCTCCAGGTAGTGCACGTCCCCGACCCGTGTGTGCCCTGGGGATTCCGAACGGCCACCGGCGCGGGTCTCACCGGCCAGCACCTCGTCCACTGCCTGGACCAGCTGCTCCATCCACTGCGCCAACGTTCCCCCACTTGGCCCACCTGGACACAACAACGCCACTTCCGACGACTATCGCACGCCGATCACTCCCCGTGTGCGCTTGTTATGCAAGTCCATTCTTCGATCTCGCCGACGTCCATCCACTCACTTGTGCAGAGGTCGCTCTTGGGATGGATGGGCTTCTGCTCCTGTCCTGCGCCGCTGTGCCGACCGGGATGCGCAGTACGCTGAGTCGAGCAGCACCGGACCTGACGGACATCCTCGAAGGGGGTACGCCATGACCGCAGAGATGGTCGCGCCCGCGTGGATGCACACGCAGATCAGCGCGGAGCAGTACGACTCCTGGTCCGAGGAGCAGTGCGCAGGCATTGAGATCGTGGACGGGATGGTCGTCGTGAGCCCGAGTGCGTCCAAGCGGCACAACCGGTTGGCTCGTATCCTGGCCAACGCCCTGGACGCTGCCGCAGGTCCTGACTGGAACGCTGACACGGACTTCGACGTCCGTCTGCAGGACGTGCCCCTCACCAACCGTCGTCCGGATGTCACTGTGTACCGGGCCGAGACCATCGACCTCACACCCACTCGTCCAGAGCATGTGCTCCTCGTGATCGAGGTCGTGTCGCCCGGCTCGGAGACCACTGACCGGATCGTGAAGGTGGATCAGTACGCCAAAGCCGGGATCCCCTTTTACTGGCGTATCGAGCAAGCTGCCACTGGCGTTCCGATCGTCTACACGTACGTTCTCGATCCTGCCAACAGGACTTACCGGGAAGGCGATGTTTTCACCGGCGTGGTCAAAGCCGTCGCGCCCTTCTCCGTCACAGTCGACCTTGGAGTCATGTAGGGAACGGAGAAGCCGGCGTTGCCGGCGACGCTTCACCGAGGACTCCCGCATCGACCTTCGCCTCAAGATCGTCACCATCGGTGCTCATGACGTCACTTCGCGGACCCACCGCGCCCCCGCCACTCGGCAGACTCGGGTCACCGGGCGCGGGAGGAGCCCCTGCTCTTCGTGATCGCCGACCCCTCGCGTTCGTGGCTCAGGCGAAGGACACTCGTAGGCAATGGAGTTGCGGCCGGAGGGGGACGGGACATGCGGGACAGCCATCGGGCCGAGGCCGAGCGGCTCGTGGTGCGGGCGGTCGAGGAGGAGGTACGCCGCTCGGGCGGGCGCCTCGACGGGCAGGTGCTGCTGTCGCGGGCGCGCGGCTCGCTGGACGCCATGGCGCAGACGGCCGCCGAGGAGTACGTGGCGTACACGCACGCGCTCGACGAGTCGGAGGCCGGCCGGCTGACCTTCGCGCAGCGGTATGCGAAGGAGGGCGCCGGAACTCCCCTGCTGGTGGCGGGTGTCGCGGCGGTGGCGGCGACCGTGGCCGACCTGTCGCTGGGCACCGGGGCGAGCACGGCGCTCGGCGCGGGCGTGGCCGTGGGCGTCGTGGGCGCCGCCGCCACCGTGGTGAAGGTGGCCGGCACCCATCTGCCGGCCGCCCACCACCGCGCGGGCGCGGCCGGCCAGCCGGGCGGGCCCGAACAGCTGCGGCTGCAGTGGCTGACGGCGCTGGAGGTGCGCGGCATCCGGCCCTTCCTCGACCAG
The DNA here is from genome assembly GCF_003688995.1 of Streptomyces shenzhenensis. Classification (GTDB taxonomy): domain Bacteria; phylum Actinomycetota; class Actinomycetes; order Streptomycetales; family Streptomycetaceae; genus Streptomyces; species Streptomyces shenzhenensis_A. The sequence continues at coordinate 424,288 of NZ_PENI01000001.1, forward strand.
CAGCGGGTGCTCAGCGCCTCCACGGGCCCGAAGAAGACGGGCCCCCAGCTGCGCGGCTCGGACAAGAGCGCGGCGGCCCGCAGGCGCACGGTGCTCAGCGAGTCCTTCGGTCAACTCCCCGATCCGGAGGGCCCGTTCGCCGGGCGCCGGCCGGAGATGACGCGGCTCAGGCAGTGGGTGCAGGCGGCCCGGGCGAGCACGGAGACCCGGCCGACGGTGGTCGTGCTGCACGGCAGGCCCGGCTCGGGCCGCACCACCCTCGCGGTCCGTGCCACGCACGAGCTGCGGGACCACTTCCGCGGCGCGGTCGTCGTCGATCTGCGCGGGGGCAGCCGGGAGGAGCCGCCGCTGCCCACCCGCGACGCGCTGCTGCATCTGCTCAACCGGCTCGGGGCACCCCGCGAGCAGCTCCTGTTCCGCGAGCGCTCCTCCCCCGACCAGCAGCTGAAGCGGCTGAGCGAGCTGTACCACCAGCATCTGACGGGCCTTCCCGTGACGATCGTGCTGGACGACGCCTCGGATCCCGAGCAGATCCGCGCCCTCGTCCCCGAGCGCTCCGACAGCCTGGTCCTGGTCACCTCCCAGGAGCCGCTCCAGCTGCCCGCCGACCTCCCGGCCCGGGTGCACCACCTGCCGGTCGAGCCGCTGGACGCGGCGGGCGCGGAGGAGTTGCTCGGCGGCGCCGCCCAGGACGCGTCGGGTCCGTACGACGCCGAGTCCGCGGACCGGATACGGGAGTTGTGCGGCGGTCTGCCGCTGGCCCTGCACATCGCCGGCTCGTCGCTCGGCCCGCGCACACCGCGCCGGCTGGCCACGGACCTCGATGCGTACGGCCCGGTGGATCCGGTCGAGCGCGTCCTGTGGCTGCGCTACACCGACCAGCCGGAGCCGGCCCGCCGGCTGCTGCGCCGGCTCGCCCTGGCCGGCCGCGCCTCCCTGGGCGCCGCGGCGGCGGCCGCCCTGCTCGCCACGGACGAGGCGGAGGCGTCCCGCCAGCTGGCCGCGCTCACCCGCGCGGGCCTGCTCGACCATGTGCGGGGCCGCCGGTTCCGGCTGCACGACCTGGTCCGGGCGTTCGCCCACGCCCGCCTCCTGGACGAGGAGGAGCCCGCCCAGCGCACGGCGGCGCAGGAGCGGCTGATCGAGAACTACGGCGAGCTGGCGGACTCCGTGCTCCGCCTGGTCGACGGAAACATGTCGACCCGCTCGGACCGCTTCGGCCCGCACGGCTTCACCTCCCTCGACGAGGCGCTGCGCTGGCTGGACGACGAGTCCAGCTTCATCACGGCGGCGCTGCGCCATGCGGAGGGCGTCAACCAGGCAGCCGTGCTGAACCTGCTCGGCGCGTTGTGCGACTACTGTCTGCTGCGCGGCGACCTGTACCGCCTGGGCGAGATCAGCGAACTGGCGCAGGCCGTCGACCAGGGCCTGCTGATCCGTTCGGTGCAGTGGCGCACCGGCATCGCCGCCCGCCAGCTCGGCGAGCTGGACAAGGCCCGTACGACGCTCACCTCGGTCGTCGACCTCTATCTGGAGGCGCATCACGACGCGGGCGCGGCCCGTGCGCTGTGCTCCCTCGGCATCACGCTGCACCACCAGGGCAGTCTCACGGAGGCCGCGGCCAAGCTCCAGGAGGCCCTGGATCTCCAGGCGGCGCCCGAGCTGGCCACCGACCGGGCGTGGACGATGCACGCGCTGGCCGCGGTCCAGCGGGACCGCGCCCGGCTGCCGGAGGCCCTGGAGCTGCTGGAGCGGTCCCTGGTCCTGCACCGCGAGGGCGGCTCCGTGCACGGCGAGGCCTGGGCGCACTACCAGCTCGGCCAGCTGGCGCTGCGGATGGGCAACGTACCGCGCTCGGAGCGGGAGCTGCAGGCCGCCCTCGACCGCTACGGCCGCACCCGCGACGCCCGCGGCGAGGCCTGGGCCCTCACCCAGCTGGCCCGGGCCCGGCTCGTCGACGGCGACGCGTCCGAGGCGGCTCAGGCGCTGCGGCAGGCCGCCGCCCGGCACCGGGACAACGAGGACGCGCGCGGCGAGGCCTGGACGGTCTACTACCTCGGGCAGGCCCTGGAGGAGACGGGCGACCTGGACCGGGCCGTGCGCGAGCTGGAGCGGTCACGCACGATGTTCTCCCGGATGCGGGACGTCTACGGCCTGGCCTGCGCGCGCCACCACTCGGCCCGCGTCACCCGGGACCAGCGCGCCGCCCGGACGGGCTCGCTGCGCAACTCCGGGTTCGCCCGGCAGCTCCTGATGGACGCCCGCGCCGACTTCCAGCGCATCGGCGTCACCCATGGCGAGGCGTGGACCTGCCTGGAGCTGGCGGTCGTGGACGCGGGCAACACCCGCGCCCAGCAGGCGCTGGCCCTGTGCGACGAGGCGATCGGCCTGTTCACCTCGTACGGCGACCAGCGCGGCGAGGACTGGGCCCGCTTCCTGCGCTGCACCCTGCTCCCCTACGCCGCCCCCGGCGGTGTGGAGGTCGGCACGGCGGTGGCCCAGGAGGAGCTGGCGCAGCTCGCCCGCGCGCCGCATGCCACCCGGGACGGCAAGCTGGCCGAGTATCTGGCGGCGTACGGGCTGCTGCTGGAACGCGGTGTGCAGCTGGAGGCGGGCTGGCAGGCCTGGCGTCTGGGCATGGTGCCGAACCGGCACGCCCGCGAGGTGATGGGAGTGCCGGTGCCGGCCGCGCGGTGAACGCCGGTCAGCCGCGCCCGGCGTTCGGTCCGGCCGACGGCGCCCCGGACTCCCCCTTGGCGTCCGGGGCCTCCTTGAAGTCGACCTTCTGCATGTGCTTGTTCATTGACTTCATGAGGCCCCAGACCGCCAGGGCCATCACCGCGAAGACGATGAAGCCGAGGACGCCGGGGGTGACCTTGTTCTCGTCGACCTCCTTGGCCAGAGGGACAAACTGCGTCAGTGCCAGGCTCAAGCTCATGTCAGGCATTGTCGCGGATGCCCGCAAAGAGGTCGTCCTCGGGGAGGGAGGTGTCGACGAGAGACTTCGCCAGTTCGTACTCCTCCGTCGGCCAGACCTCCTTCTGGAGCTCCATCGGCACCCGGAACCAGCCGCCGTCGGGGTCGATCTGGGTGGCGTGGGCGATCAGCGCCTTGTCCCGGATCTCGAAGAAGTCGGCGCACGGGATGTGCGTGGTGAGCGTGCGCTCGTCGCGCTGGATCTCCGACCAGCGCTTGAGCCAGTCCCCGTAGGGCGACTCCAGGCCGCGGTCCAGCATCGCCTGGTGCAGCGCCTCGGTGCGGGGACGGTTGAAGCCCTGGTTGTAGTAGAGCTTGAGCGACTGGAAGACCGGGCCGAACTCGGACTCCGGGTACTTCTCGGCGTCCGCCGCGCCCTCGAAGGCCACCATCGTGATCTTGTGGGTCATGATGTGGTCGGGGTGCGGGTAGCCGCCGTTCTCGTCGTAGGTGGTGATCACCTGGGGGCGGAAGGAGCGGATCTGCTTGACGAGTTCACCGGCCGCCTTGTCGACGTCCTCCAGGCCGAAGCAGCCCTCGGGCAGCGGCGGCAGCGGGTCGCCCTCGGGCAGTCCGGAGTCGACGAAGCCGAGCCACTCCTGCTTGACGCCGAGGATCTCGCGGGCCTCGTCCATCTCCTTCTTGCGTACCTCGTGGATGTGCTCCTCGATGTAGGTGTCACCCTGGAGTTTCGGATTGAGGATGGAGCCGCGCTCTCCGCCCGTGCAGGTCACGACCAGCACGTCCACCCCCTCCGACACGTACTTCGCCATGGTGGCCGCGCCCTTGCTCGACTCGTCGTCGGGGTGCGCGTGAACGGCCATCAGTCGCAGCTGGTCAGTCAAGACTCAATCCTCGGTAGGTCGGCGCCCGGGTCTTCGGGTGCAATCCAATAGTGCCGTGCCGCAGTGACGTCTCAGAGGGGTTGCGGTCGGGTGGCACGCGGGCGGCTTCTATAGTGACCGAATCGGGGGGCGAATAATTCCACGGTCCGGTCCGGGGCCCCTGTCGGGACTCCCGTCCCGTTCCTGCCGAGAGGACGATCATGAGCACGGCGAGCACGCGGCTGCCCGAGGGCCGGTACGGGCGTTCGTCGGACGAGCGCACCGACCACAAGCTCAAGATCATCGGTGCGGTGCTCGGCGCGGCCCTGCTCGCGCTGATCGGCTACTTCGCCTTCCACTACGTCGTACAGAGCGAGATCAGCGGCCAGGTGATCACCTTCAAGGCCGCGGACGACGCGGTCGAGGTGCATCTGGAGGTCCACAAGGACGCCGGGACCGCCGGCTACTGCACGGTGCGCTCGCAGTCCGCCGACGGCGCCGAGGTGGGCCGGGCGGACTTCCGCTTCACCGGCTCGGCCACCCGCATCGACAAGGTCGTCACCCTGCGTACGACGTCCCGGGGTACGACGGCCGAGCTGCTGGGCTGCCACGCCGGCTGAGATCACCCGCGTTGCGTCGGCCCTGACCTGCGCTGACACGATTCTGACGGCTTATGTCCTCCCCCTTCCGCCGTTGAATTGTTAGGCTCGTGGTTTCGCCCACCCGTGAAGGAACATTCTTCTGGGTAGGGCGATGCTTTGTATTCCCAGTACCGACGAGGAGCACCTGTGACCCAGACCAGCGAGAACGTCACCTGGCTGACCCAGGAGGCGTACAACCAGCTCAAGGCCGAGCTGGAGTACCTGTCTGGTCCTGCGCGCACGGAGATCGCCGCCAAGATCGCGGCCGCGCGCGAGGAGGGCGACCTGCGGGAGAACGGCGGGTATCACGCGGCCAAGGAGGAGCAGGGCAAGCAGGAGCTCCGAGTGCGCCAGCTGACCCAGCTTCTGGAGAACGCCCAGGTCGGCGAGGCTCCCGCATCCGCGGACGGTGCGATCGCCCCCGGCATGATGGTGACGATCGCCTTCGACGGCGACGAGGACGACACGATGGCGTTCCTGCTCGCCTCCCGTGAGTACGCGAGCGCCGACATCGAGACGTACTCCCCGCAGTCCCCGCTGGGTGCCGGCGTGATCGGCCACAAGGTGGGCGAGGACGCGGAGTACGAGCTGCCCAACGGCCGGAAGGCCTCGGTGAAGATCCTCAAGGCCGAGCCGTACTCGGGCTGATCCCCGCCGACTGATCCCGGTCGAGGCCCCCGGCGTCCTGTCGATCCTGTCGACGCCGGGGGTCTCGCCCTGTCGGGCAGCCGTTGTGCCGCAGGGGCCGGGCGGAGGGCGGAGCTGTCAGCCGGCCGCCCGGCGGTACTTGCGGACCGCGAGGGTCCGGAAGACCAGGATGATCACGACCGACCAGATCAGCGAGGCCCACACGGGGTGCTGCATGGGCCACGCGTCGGACGTCTGGAAGCCCGGGGGAAGGTTGCCGAACAGTTCGCGGCACGCCTGCACGGTGGCGCTGAACGGGTTCCACTCGGCGATGTGTCTCAGGAACGCCGGCATCTGGTTCGCGTCCACGAACGCGTTCGAGATGAATGTCAGCGGGAACAGCCAGATCAGGCCGCCCGAGGTGGCCGCCTCGGGAGTGCGCACGGACAGGCCGATGAGTGCGCCGATCCACGAGAACGCGTAACCGAGCAGCAGGAGCAGGCCGAAGCCGGCGAGCACCTTGCCGAAGTTCTCATGCGTGCGCCAGCCGACGATCACGGCGACGATCGCCAGGACGACGAGGGTGAGCGCCGTCTGCACCAGGTCGGCGAGGGTGCGCCCGGTCAGGACCGCGCCGCGCGCCATGGGCAGGGAGCGGAAGCGGTCGATGAGGCCCTTGTGCATGTCGTCGGCGATGCCCGCGCCGGCGCCCGCCGTGGCGAAGGTGACGGTCTGCGCGAAGATGCCGGCCATCAGGAACTCGCGGTAGGACTGGGGGGAACTGGACGAGCCGACCTGGATCGAGCCGCCGAACACGTAGGTGAACAGCACCACGAACATGATGGGCTGGAGCAGTCCGAAGATCAGCATCTCGGGAATCCGGCCCATACGGATCAGATTCCGGCGAGCCACGACCAGGGAGTCGTTCACGGCGCTCACTTCGAGGCCTCCTTGCGGGTGTTCTTGAGCTCGGCCCGGTCGCCGTCCGCGGCGTCCGTCTCGTCCGTGTCGTCCGTGGTCTCTGCCAGATGTCCGGTCAGGGACAGGAAGACGTCGTCGAGGGTGGGGCGGCGCAGTCCGATGTCGTCTATCTCGATGCCGCGGGCGTCCAGCTCGCGGATCACCTCGGCGAGCAGCTTGGCACCGCCGCTGACAGGCACGGTGAGCTTGCGGGTGTGCGCCTCCACCGTGGTGTCGCCCTTGCCGAAGCCGCGCAGCACCTCGGCGGCGGTCGTGATGTGCTCCCGCTCGTGCACCACGACCTCGACGCGCTCGCCGCCGGTGCGGGCCTTGAGCTGGTCGGAGGTGCCCTTGGCGATGACCCGGCCGTGGTCGACGACCGCGATCTCGTGGGCGAGGTGATCGGCCTCTTCGAGGTACTGGGTGGTGAGCAGCAGCGTCGTGCCGCCGGAGACCAGCTGCTTGATGACCCCCCACAGCTCCTGGCGGTTGCGCGGGTCGAGGCCGGTCGTCGGCTCGTCCATGAACATCACGGGCGGCGACACCACGAGGGCGGCCGCGAGGTCGAGCCGGCGGCGCATGCCTCCGGAGTAGGTCTTCGTGGGCCGGTCGGCGGCCTCGGTGAGGTGGAACTGCTCCAGCAGCTCCACGGCGCGGGCCTTGGCCGCCTTCGCCCTCATCTGATAGAGCTGACCGACCATCTGCAGGTTCTCGCGGCCGGTGAGGTATTCGTCGACCGCCGCGAACTGGCCGGACAGGCCGATGGAGCGGCGCACGGTGTCGGGGTGCTTGAGCACGTCCACGCCCGCGACGACCGCCTTGCCACTGTCGGGACGCAGCAGGGTCGTCAGACAGCGGACGCTCGTCGTCTTGCCCGCGCCGTTCGGCCCGAGCAGGCCGAGGACCGTGCCCTCGGGGACATCGAGGTCGACGCCGTCCAGTGCCCGTACGTCGCCGAAGGTCTTGACCAGACCTTCGGCATAGATGGCGCCTGGCATGTGTGTCTCCACGTCGTCGGTGTTGCTTGAAGGGTTCTGGAGGATCGGTGCGGGGGGTTGCGTGGGGGTGCTCGAAAGGTTGCGAGAGAACACGGTGCGAAGGAACGCGTCATGAAGGAACGCGTTGTGAAGGAGTGCGACACACCATAACGCGATGTATCGCGTCTCTCAATGAGTTTTCCCGAACGAGTGACACGGACGTCCTGACCCCGGAGTCAGGTCCCGGCGGCGGGCGGCGTCGCCTCAGTCGATGACGGTGTACCCCGCCTCGCGCAGGGCCTGGCCGACCTCGACGCAGTGCGCCGGCCCCTTCGTCTCCAGGTGCAGCTCCACCTCCGCCTCCGTGAGCCCGAGCCGCGGATCGGTCCGTACATGACTCACGTCCAGCACGTTAGCGTCCACCACTGACAACACCCCCAGAAGCGTCGCGAGGGCGCCCGGCCGGTCCGTCAGCCGCAGCCGTACGGCCAGGTAGCGGCCCTGTGCGGCCATGCCGTGCCGCAGCACCCGCTGGAGCAGCACCGGATCGACGTTGCCCCCGGACAGCACGGCGACGACCGGCCCGGGGAAGGCGTGGGGCTCGCCCAGCAGCGCGGCGACCGGGCTCGCACCGGCCGGCTCGACGACCAGCTTGGCCCGCTCCAGGCACAGCAGCAGCGCCGCCGACAGCTGGTCCTCGGTGACCGTGCGGACCTCGTCGACCGACTCGGCGACGATCCGGAACGGCACGTCCCCGGGCCGTCCCACCTTGATGCCGTCCGCCATCGTCGCCGGGTGCCGGATCGCCACCGGCCGCCCGGCCGCGAGCGAGGGCGGATACGCCGCCGAGCCCTCCGCCTGCACCCCGACGATCCGCACGTCCGGCCGCAGCGCCTTCACCGCGACCGCGATGCCGGCCGCGAGCCCGCCGCCGCCGATGCCGACGACGATCGTGCCCACCTCGGGGCACTGCTCCAGGATCTCCAGCCCGACCGTGCCCTGGCCCGCGATGACGTCGGGGTGGTCGAAGGGGTGGATGAACACGGCGCCGGTCCGCTCCGCGTACTCCTGCGCGGCGGCCAGCGTCTCGTCGACCACCTGACCGTGCAGGCGCACCTCGGCCCCGTACTCCCGGGTGGCGCTGATCTTCGGGAGCGGGGCACCGTTCGGCATGAACACGGTGGCGTGCACGCCGAGCAGCGACGAGGCCAGCGCGACGCCCTGCGCGTGGTTGCCGGCGCTCGCGGCCACCACACCGGCGGCGCGCTCCTCGGGCAGCAGGCCGGCGATCCGCACGTACGCGCCGCGCAGCTTGAACGATCCCGTCCGCTGGAGGTTCTCGCACTTGAGGTGCACCGGCGCCCCCACCAGCTGGGACAGGTGCCTGCTCCCCTCCATCGCGGTCACCCGCGCCACACCCGAGAGCATCTTCCGGGCACCGCGTACGTCGTCGAGGGTGACGGAACGCGAGGAGTGGGCCGTGCTGTAGTTCATGACCCAAGTCTCGCAGTTCGCCGTCGCACACCACTGGTGTGACCAAGCTCCGAGACCGGTTTGTGCAGCGCCGGTACGGCCCTCCCCCCGGCCGCGTACCCTGTCCCCCATCCCAGCAGCCCTCATGAAGTGAGCCTCCGGCCATGCCCACAACACCTGAAATGTCGATGGACATGACGACCGTCGGTGACACCGGTCTTCTCGACACGCTCCAGCACCAGGTGGCGGTGTTCGCGCGCCGTGCGGAGCAGACCCGGCTCGGTGGTGTCGGGCAGGTGCGCAACTCCATGGACCGCGCCGCGTATCTGCTGCTCAACCGCCTCGACCAGGAAGGCCCGATGGGCGTCAAGGCGCTCGCCGCGAGCATGGGGATCGACTCGTCCACGGTGACCCGGCAGGTGGCCCCGCTGGTCGACAGCGGGCTCGTCAAGCGGACCTCGCACCCCGAGGACGGACGGGCGGTGGTGCTCCAGCTGTCGCCGCGCGGGATGTCCCGGCTGGAGGAGGTGCGCTCGTCGAGACGTCAGCTGATGGCCGAGCTGACCCAGGACTGGGCACCGGAGGAGCGCGAGACGTTCTGTGCGCTTCTGACCCGCTTCAACGGTGCGCTGTCCGCACGGATGACGACGTCGGGCGTGCCGGCTCCGGAGACTTCGGAGGCCTCCTGACGCCGGAGTCTTGACCTTGGGCCGTCGCTGTCCTCATATGAGACCGGGGTCCCGCGGCGTACCGGGTGCCGAATCCCGGCGTACCGGACGGGGTCCCGCCGAGGGGGAGGCGCGGTGCGAGAACGGCAGGCGTCCCAGGGCGCCCGCCGGGCCCGGGAGTTCGAGGCGTTCGTCGCGGGCGCGGCAGGGCGGCTGCTGCATGCCGCGACGCTGCTCACCGCCGAGGCGCCCGACGACAATCCGCACGCGCGGCGCCTGCTGACGCTGGCGCTCGCGCACACGTACGCGTACTGGGACCGGCTGCGCGGTGAGGACCCCTACGACCGCGCCCGCCAGTACCTCGCCACGCGTTTCGCCCGCTCGGCCTGGCACCGGTACGGCGCCTTCGGGCGCGCCCGCCCGCATCCGGCCAGCCCGGTGGCCGTGCTCGGCCCCCGGGAGCGGCTGATCCTCGTGCTGCGGCTGTACGAGGGCGTCGCCGAGGAGCAGGCCGCGGCCCTGCTGGGTCTGTCGGCGGAGCGGGTCCGCGCGATCGGCGAGCGGGCGATGACCACGCTGCTGCGCCCGCCGCGGGAGGGCGCGGCGACGGCTGTCGCGAAGGTGGCGCCGTCATGAGGCGGACGAGCGGGGGGAGGCACGGGTGAACCGGCCCGAACGGGAGGCCGCGGCACGGCGGATCATGGAACGGGTGCCGTCGCCCCCGGTGCCGCCGGACCTGTACGCGGAGGTCGTACGGCGCGGCGGCCGCATGCTGCGGCGCAGGACCGCCGTCCGGCGCCTGCTGTGGCTGGTCCTGCTCGCCGGGGCCGTCGCCTTCGCCGTCTGGGCGGCGACGGCCCGCCCCTGGGTGGAGCCGCCGTCCCAGACGACTCCACCGCTCACCGGCTGGTGAGCCCGGTCCGGTGAGCCCGGTCCGGTGAGCCCGGTCTAGCCCAGGGCCTGCTGGAGGTCTTCCAGGAGGTCGTCGGCGTTCTCGATGCCGACGGAGAGGCGGACGAGGTCGGCCGGGACCTCCAGGGCCGAGCCGGCCGCGGAGGCGTGCGTCATCCGGCCGGGGTGCTCGATCAGCGACTCGACGCCGCCCAGCGACTCGCCGAGCGTGAACACCTTGGCGCGGTTGCAGACCTCGACGGCCGCCTCCTCGCCGCCCTCGACCTGGAAGGAGATCATGCCGCCGAACGCCCTCATCTGCTTGGCGGCGACCTCGTGACCGGGGTGCTCCGGCAGGCCCGGGTAGAGGACGCGCGTCACGCGCGCGTGCCGGCCGAGCATCTCGGCGATCCTCGTGGCGTTCTCGCTGTGCCGCTCCATGCGCACCGCGAGCGTCTTGGTGCCGCGCAGCACCAGCCACGAGTCGAAGGGGCCGGCGACCGCGCCCATCGCGTTCTGGTGGAACGCGAGTTCCTCGCCCAGTCCTTGGTCGGCCACGATCAGCGCGCCGCCGACGACGTCCGAGTGGCCGCCCATGTACTTGGTGAGCGAGTGCACCACCACGTCGGCGCCGAGCGCGAGCGGCTGCTGGAGGTAGGGGGTGGCGAAGGTGTTGTCGACGACGAGCCGCGCGCCCGCGTCGTGGGCGATCTGAGCGACGGCGGCGATGTCGGTGATGCCGAGCAGCGGGTTGGAGGGGGTCTCCACCCAGACGACCTTGGTCTTCGGGGTGAGGGCTGCCCGTACCGCGGCGGGGTCGCTGGTGTCGGCGACGGACCATTCCACCCCCCACCGGGAGACGACCTTCGCGAAGAGACGGAACGTGCCGCCGTACGCGTCGTTGGGGATGACCACGTGGTCGCCGGGGGTGAGCAGCGTACGCAGCAGGGCGTCCTCGGCGGCCAGGCCGGACGCGAAGGCGAGGCCGCGGCGGCCGCCCTCCAGCGCGGCGAGGTTCTCCTCCAGGGCGGTCCTGGTGGGGTTGGCGCTGCGGCTGTACTCGTAGCCGCCGCGCAGACCGCCCACGCCGTCCTGCTTGTAGGTCGAGACCTGGTAGATCGGCGGGACGACCGCGCCGGTGAGGGGATCGGCGGTGTTGCCCGCGTGGATCGCGAGGGTCTCGAAGTGCTGACTGATGTGCCTGTCGCTCATGAGCCCCGAGCGTAGTGCGCCCGCGCCCCCACCGCCGGACCACGGCGCGCCCCCACCCGAGCGGCAGGGTTTTCCCTGCCAACACCAAGACCGGCACAGGCAGACGGCAGGCGACGGACGCCGAACACTGCGGGCAGGCGACAGGCCGCAGTCTGCGGGCGACGGGCCGCAGGCGGCGAGCCACGAGCAGCAGAGAACAGCCCACGTGCGGCAGGCCGCAGGCCGGTGGCCGCAGGTAGTAAGCGGCGGATGGCAGGCGCCAGGGCGCGGACCACGGGCGACGGCCAGTGACCCCAGGCCACGAGCCTCGGGCCGTGGGCTACAAACCGCCCGGCTGCGGGCCACAGGCCAGTGGCCGCCGACGGCAGACTCCGAGCCGCAAGCCACCGGCAGCTGGCAGTTGGCGGCGGACGACAGACGCCAAGGCGCGGACCACGGGCGACGGCCAGTGACCCCAGACCACGAACCTCGGGCCGTGGGCTACAAACCGCCCGGCTGCGGGCCACAGGCCGGTGACCGCCGACGGCAGACTCCGAGCCGCAAGCCACCGGCAGTTGGCGGCGGACGACAGACGCCAAGGCACGGATGATGCCACGGGCGGCAGGCCGCGAGACTTGGGCTGCGAGCGGTAAGCGGCGGATGACGGTCCTCGAAGTCACGGACGTCAGGCCGCGCACCGCACGTCGGTGGCGGTGGGGCGTGGGCCATGGGGTGTTGTGGGGGTTTTCCACAGGGGGGTGGGTGGGTTGGCCAATTGTCGGGCGGGTCTGGTTCGCTTGAGGCATGGCGATTCTCTGGGTCCTTATGGCGCTGCTCACGCTGAGCTTCGTGGTGATCCCGCTCCTGCGGCGCAGGCGCGGGGTGATCGAGCGCGTCTCACCGGACCACCCGGACGCGGCGGACCCGGCGAACTACGGCTTCGTGCGCGAGGAGGACCTGGACATCCGGATGCCCGGACCCGACCAGGACCTCCTCGACGTCCTCGACCTGGTGCAGCGCACCCAGGACTACCGGGCGGCCGCCCAGCTGCTGGCCGGCACGGAGGCGGCGGGCGAGCTGCGCTGGCAGCGGGTCCAGGCGTTCGCGGGCGCGGCGGCGCTGGAGCTGCAGCAGCGGCCGGGCGGGGTCAGCGAGACCCCGGGCGGCCAGTGGCTGCGCGTGTGGCGGGCCGAGCAGCCGAAGGACGCGGGCGGCGCCGCGGTGCACGCGGAGTTCCTGGTGCAGCAGGCGTGGCGCACGTCCACGCGGGGCACCGACGACTTCCGGATCATCATGGAGGAGGCCAAGGACGCCTGCGGGCAGGCGGCCCTGCTGGCGCCCGGCGACCCGATCCCGTACATCATCGAGCTGTCGGTGGCCCGCGGACTGGCGTATCCGCGGGAGGAGTTCGAGCAGCTGTGGCTGAAGATCCTGGACCGCGCCCCGGCCCACATGGGCGCCCACCTCGCGGCCCTGCACTACTGGTGCGAGAAGTGGCACGGCTCGCGTGAGCTGGCGTACTCCTTCGCCGAGGCCGCCGCGGCCCGCGCCCCGCAGGGTTCCCTGCTGGCCGCCATGCCCCTGTTCGCGGTCTTCGAGCACCTCCCCGAGGTGAACCTGGTCAGCGGCTTCTATCAGAGCGAGGTCGTCACGAAGGCGATGCACGGCGCGCTGTACGCGGTGCACGCGGCCCGCCCCGACGACCCGATGCTGGCCCATGTCCGCCATCTGCTGGTCTTCTTCCTGGTCCGCGCCGAGCGCTGGGCGGAGGCCATGAACGAGTTGGTGCACGTCGACGGTCATGTCGGCGCGCTGCCGTGGACGCTGTCCGCCGATCCGGCCGCGGAGTTCGCCGTCTACCGCGCCCTGGCGGTGGCGGGGTTCGAGGCGAACGGCGGCAGCCCGGCGTCGCTGCCGAACTGACCTCCCCGGGCCGGGAGTTCTCTTTCCGGGCCCGGTGCAGCCGGTCGGCGGTCATGTCGTCAGCCCAGGCGTTCCGTCAGGAAGTCCTCCCAGGTGCGCTTGCCCGGCTGTGCGCCCTCCAGGGCGAGGTTGGTGCCGGGCCGCCACCTCGCGGGAGTCGACCGGTTGCAGGCGCACGCCGCCGGGGAACGGCAGGACGGGCAGCGGGACCCGGTCCGCGCCGATGACCGAGATGTACACGAGGTGCCGTACCCCGGCCGCCGCGTCGTCGCCCTTGGGGCCGCCCGCCAGGTGCAGCACCGTCCGGGCGCCGGCCACCGCCGCCTCGATTCCCTCACCGGCCAGCAGGTCGCCGGTGACGTAGCTGATGCCGTCCGCGGCCGGGCGGGGCCTGCGGTTGAGCGGCGCCCAGCCGACGGCCGTCCGGTTTCCTCGCCCGGCTCAGGCTCCGCTGCCATACGGCCGGGTGAGGATCTCGAGGTTGTGGCCGTTGGGGTCCTCGAAGTACGTGCCGCGGCCGCCGTCGTTGGTGTTGATCTCCCCGGGGTGGCGGTGCATCGGGTCGGCCCAGAAGGTGAGTCCGGCGTCCCCGATGCGGGCGAATATCGCGTCGAAGTCGTCCTCGGAGACAAGGAACGCGTAGTGCTGGGGGCTGATGGTGCCGGACGCCTCCATGTAGTCCAGGGTCACGCCGTTGGGTATCTCGACGGGCGCGAACGGGCCGAAGTCCGGGCTCACTCGGAGCCCCAGGATGTCGGCGAGGAACTTGGCCGAGGCCTGTTTGTCCCGCGCGGCCACGATGGTGTGGTTCAGATTCACGGTCATCGTAGGAACCTCCTCCTCACCAACATACTCCGGCGTAAATTTAGATAAGCCTTACCTAAACGAGGATGGGATCAGATGGTGGTGGCGTCGATCACGAACCGGTACCGCACATCGCTGACCAGGACGCGCTCGTACGCCTCGTTGATCTCGTCGGCGCGGATCAGTTCGATCTCGGCGCCCAGGCCGTGCTCGGCGCAGAAGTCGAGCATCTCCTGGGTCTCCGGGATGCCGCCGATGTTGGAGCTGGTCACCGAGCGGCGGTTGCCGAACAGCGAGGACAGCGTGATCTCGACCGGCTCCTCGGGCAGGCCCACGTTCACCATGGCGCCGCCGGTGCGCAACAGGGCCAGGAACGGGGCGAAGTCGAACGGCGCGGAGACCGTGTTCAGGATGACGTCGAAGGTGCCCTTCAGCTTCTCGAAGGTCTCCGGGTCGCTGGTGGCGTGGTAGTGGTCGGCGCCCAGCCGGCGGCCGTCGTCCTGCTTGCGCAGGGACTGCGACAGGACGGTGACCTCGGCGCCCAGCGCGTGCGCGATCTTGACGCCCATGTGGCCGAGACCGCCGAAGCCGACGACGGCGACCTTCTTGCCGGGGCCGACGTTCCAGTGCCTGAGCGGGGAGTACGTGGTGATGCCCGCGCACAGCAGGGGCGCGGCCACGTCCAGGGAGAGGCCGTCGGGGATGCGGACGACGTAGTTCTCGTCGACCACGATCTTCTCCGAGTAGCCCCCGTAGGTGGGCTCGCCGTCCTTGTCGACGTCGTTGTACGTCCAGGTCGGCCGCTTGACGCAGTACTGCTGCAGGCCGGCCCTGCAGTTGTCGCACGCGCGGCACGAGTCGACCATGCAGCCGACACCCACGCGGTCGCCGACGGCGTACTTCGTGACACCGGGGCCGACCTCCGAGACGACACCGGCGATCTCGTGGCCTGGCACCATCGGGAAGATCGCGGTGCCCCAGCCCTCGCGGGCCTGGTGGATGTCGGAATGGCAGATGCCGGCGAACTTGACGTCGATCAGGACGTCGAACTCACCGACGGCGCGCCGTTCGATCGTGGTCCGCTCCAGGGGGGCCTTGGCGGCGGGCGCGGCGTACGCAGCAACAGTGGTCATGCCGTGGTTCTCCTAGCGAGGGGGGTGTGCCCGGCTGCCTTCCGACCGGGTACGGCGTCCAGCGTGCCGTGCCGGCGGACGGCCGCCCAGGTCACGCTTCGGCCTACGACCGGCGTTCCTACCACTGGCGGGGACAGGCTCACCTGCGTACGACCACGGATTACCGCCGATACTGGGCCCATGGACGTACAGCCCGATTCCGCAGGCCGTCCGCTGGACCGGCGTGCCGAGCTCAGCGAGTTCCTGCGCAGCAGGCGGGCCCGGCTCAAGCCGCAGGACGTGGGGCTGCCGGACTTCGGCCGGCACCGCCGGGTCCCCGGGCTGCGCCGCGAGGAGCTGGCCCAGCTGGCCGGGGTGTCGGTGGCGTACTACACCCGGCTGGAGCAGGGCAACGGGCGGAACGTCTCGGCGGAGGTGCTGGACGCGATCGCCCGGGCGCTGCGGCTCGACGACGCCGAGCAGGCGCATCTGACGCACCTCGCCAAGGGGAAGCAGCACAAGAAGAAGGCGCTGGGGCGGGCCCAGCAGGTGCGGACCTCGCTGGCCCAGCTGCTGGACACGATGGACGGCGTTCCGGCGTACGTCGTGGGGCGGCGCTCGGAGATCCTGGCGTGGAACCGGATGGCGGCGGCGGTCTTCGGGGACTGGGCCGAGCTGCCGGCGGGCGAGCGCAACTGGGCCCGGCTGGTGTTCCTGCGGCCCGACTACCGGGATCTGTTCGTCGACTGGGAGCAGAAGGCGATCGACATCGTGTGCACCCTGCGCATGGACGCGGGCTGCTATCCCGACGATCCGCGGCTGTCCGCGCTGGTCGGCGAGTTGTCCGTGAAGAGCGCGGACTTCCGGCGGCTGTGGGCGACGCACGACGTCAAGGAGAAGACCCATGGCGTCAAGCGGCTGCACCATCCGCTGGTCGGGGAGCTGTCGCTGAGCTTCGAGACGTTCAAGGTGCCCGGCGACGGCGACCAGTCGATGGTCGCCTATCACGCGGAACCGGACTCCGCGTCGGCGGACGGGCTGCGCCTGCTGGACAGCTGGGGCCGGGACGCCACCCGCGTGCCGTCGTCGCCGTGACAGCACGCAGGGGCATGACGGACCGGGTCCGCCATGCCCCTGGTGGGTGCGGCTACTTGGCGTAGTACGCGTTGTAGATCGAGATCGTCGACTTGTTGCCCTTCTTGTCGGCGATCTTGGCGTGGAAGGAGACGGCCTTGCCCTTGGCCGGGTTCTTCACGGTGATCTTGCCGTGCTTGACGTCGACCTTCTTCCAGGTCTTGCCGTAGTCGTACGACACGTACACCGTCAGGGACTTCAGGTTGCGGCCCGCGGCCGCGCCCTCGACGGTGACCGGGAAGGTGACCTTCTGGCCTGCCTTGACCCGGCTGTCGAGGCCGGTCTTGGCGTTGAAGCGGACGGTGGAGGCCGGGAGCTTGGCCGTGTTGCCGCCGGTCGGCTTCTTCGAGCGGAAGGTGAAGCTCGCGTCGATCCGCGTGGAGGCGGCGGCGACCTTGACGCTCCGCTTGACCGAGGTGGTCAGCTTGTACGCGGCGTCACCGGAGGGCACCTTGAAGGCCTTCTGGCCGAACAGCGGGTCGTTGTTGGAGCCCACCTTGGTGCTGCCCTTGTACAGGGTCGTGGTCACCGAGGTGAAGTCCGAGGAACCGGCGTGCTTGGCGGCGTCCGCGAACAGCGGCACCAGACCGTAGATCTGGTTGCCGTCGCGGAACAGGCCGAACTCGGAGTTGAGGTGCGGCCCGAACACCGCTGTGTTGACGGTCTTCGAGTAGCTCTGGCCGGCCTTGAAGGTCTGCGGCGCGCCCAGCGTGTAGTACGCCTCGGTGACCGGGAAGCCGTCCGCGTCGACGCCGTTCTGCTGCTCGAACTCCAGCTCCCACCGCGCGCCGCCCTGCGTGGACAGGTGCAGGGTGCGGGTGCCCGGGAGGGACTGCGGGATGCCGATGGAGGTGGCGCCGGAGCCGCCGGGCAGCCAGCCGTACGCGCTGAGCACGCCCTTCTTGCCGCTCGCCGCCGCCCCCATGCCGACCTTCACCTTGGCCAGCTCGGAGGCCTTGTAGTGCTTGGTGTAGCCGGTGGCGAGCTGCTTGACCGAGCCGCCGCGGGTGATGTCGTACTGCTCCTTGGCGCCCTTGGTCCAGTGCCCGTCCCACTGCTGGTACAGCGAGCCGTCGGTGAGCTGCGGGCCGAGACCGGCGGTGCGGAAGTTCTCGTACGTCTCCAGGAACCAGCCGTAGCCGTAGAAGCCGTCGCCCACCTGGACGTCGAACTCGGGCATGGCGAACTCGGACTTGGCGGCGGCGTCGGGGACGGTGATGTCCACCGGCTTGGCCTTGCGCGCGTCCACCGTGATCGTCTGGTTCTTGGTGACGCTCAGCTTCGGCTGCGCGATCCAGTCGATGCCCTTGGTGGCGTCCTCCGGGTCGCCGTAGACCGCGGAGTTGAAGATGTACGTGCCCTTGGGCGCGCGTACCTTCACCGTGCCGGACGGGTCGTACGGGGCGAGCCCCGTGTCCTTGGCCAGGCCCGAGACACCGGTCAGGTCGACGTCGTAGTACGGGGCCGGCTTGCCGTCCCGCCCGATGAACTTCAGGGTGAGGTCGTACGACTCGACCTCGCGCTGCACCGCGGCGGCCGTGCGCACGCTCTGCCCGCCGCCGGTCGCCGTCACATACGCCGAGTAGGCGCCGTCGAGGGTGCCGCCCAGCCGGGTGTCGGCGGTGAGGTCGACGGAGGCCGTGCCGCCCGCGGGGACGGTCACCTCGGCCGCGCCGAGCGTGAAGAAGCCCGCCGGGGCCGCCTGGCCCTTGGGGTTGGTGGCGGTGGCGGCGAGGTCGAGCGTGACGTCCTTGTCGCCGAGGTTGCGGTACGTCAGCTGCTTGGTGACCGGCTGGTCGTCGGTGTGCGGCCACTGCTGGGTGCCGAAGCTCACCGACACCGGTTCGGCGATCACGGACTGCTTGATGGCCTTGTCGACCTGGATACGGCCCGAGCCCTGCTGGAACGGCGTGTACTTGCCGCCCTTGGTGGAGGCCGTCAGGGCGCCCTTCAGCTCGGCGTAGCCCCAGTCGGGGTGCTGCTGCTTGAGGAGCGCGGCGGCGCCCGCGACATGCGGGGTGGCCATCGACGTACCGGAGATGGTCAGGTAGCCGGGCGGGTTCTGGCCGACCTCCTGGTCGATGACGCTGCCCGGGGCCGCGGCGGCGGTGATGTCGACGCCGGGCGCCGTGACGTCCGGCTTGATGGCGCCGTCGCCGTTGCGCGGCCCGGTGGAGGAGAAGTCGGCCAGGGCGTCCTTGTCGTCGACGGCGCCGACGGTGAGCGCGGCGTCCGCGCTGCCCGGCGAACCGACCGACTGGGGGCCCTCGTTGCCCGCGGCGATCGCGAACAGGATGCCCTTCTCCGCGGAGAGCTTGTTGACCTCGGCCTCGAGCGGGTCGATCTCGGGGGTGTCGTAACCGCCGAGGCTCAGGTTGATGACGTCGGCGCCCTGCTGGGCCGCCCACTCCATGCCGGCGAGGATGCCGGAGTCGTCACCGAAGCCGGAGTCGTCGAGCACCTTGCCGTTGAGGATCTCGGCGCCGGGGGCGACGCCCTTGTACTTGCCGCCCGACTTCGCGCCGGTGCCGGCCGCGATGGAGGCGACGTGCGTGCCGTGGCCGAAGTGGTCGGTGGCGTCGGCGGCCCGGGTGAAGTTCTTCGACTCGACGACCTGGTTCTTCAGGTCCGGGTGGGTCGCGTCGACGCCGGTGTCGAGGACGGCGATCTTGACGCCCTTGCCGGTGTAGCCGGCCGCCCACGCGGTCGGGGCGCCGATCTGCGGCACGGACTTGTCGAGGCTGGCCTTGCGGACGCCGTCGAGCCAGACGTGCGCGATGCCGGAGGCGGACCGGTCGCCGTCGGTGACGGCGTCCCACAGCGCCGGGGTGTCGTCGGCCGGGGCCTGCACCGCGTCCGCGTTGAGGGACTTCAGGCTGTGCCGCAGGGTGCCCGCGTCACGGACGTCGGCCTTGGCCGCGGTGGCCGCGCCGCGGTAGCCGACGATCACCTTCAGGCCGTTGCGCTGCGCCTTGCGGGTGGTGGACTTGTTGAGTTCGGTGACGTCGAACAGCCGCTGGTCCAGCGTGCCGGAGGCGACCAGGCGGGCCGCGTCGGCGGGTATGACCAGGGTGTGCCCCGCGGCCTTGCGGATCTCGAAGGGTATGTGCTCGCGTCCCTCGGCGCGGTCCAGGCCGACGACCCGGCCCTTGGCGTCGACGGCGACCCGGTCGCCGGTGATCAGGGTGACGCGGTGCTTGGCCGTGAGCGAGGAGGCGGCGCCGGCCGCGGACTGCTGCTCGGGCTTCGCCGATGCCGGGCTGGTCATTCCCGCGGCGAGGGCAACGGCAGCGGCGGTGGCCACGGTGGCCGCCGCCGCTCTTTTCACTTGACTGCGCAAGACTCCCCCTGGGAGATGGAGTACCGGGCGAATTCCCCGTTCACCCGGCCGGGGGATATCTCGTACGCATGCGCGCCAACCCCCCGGAACACGCAGTATGCCGGGGGGTGATCAGCGGACTCAAGAGATGAGAGAAGGGTGAGAAGCGCACCCGGAAAGTGTTACGGCGCGGCCGGAACACCGTTACGAAACCGCGAGGTTGAACATCCGCGCCCGGTGCTATACGGCCCGCGCGGTCAGCCGCCGGTGTTCTCCTTCACGCTGATCTTTCCCTTGCGGATGGTCGCGACACGCGGGGCCTTGCGCGCGATCGAGGAGTCGTGGGTGACCATGATGAACGTCAACCCGTACTCCTTCCACATGCGTTCGAGGACCTCCATGATCTCGTCGCGCATGCCCTCGTCGAGGTTGCCGGTGGGCTCGTCGGCGAGCAGCACCTTCGGCTGCTTGACGAGCGCCCTGGCGATGGCGACGCGCTGCTGCTGGCCGCCGGACATCTCGGACGGCAGATGCCCGAGCCGCTCCCCGAGCCCGACCGACCTCAGTGCCTCCGCGGCCCGTTCGCGCCGCTCCTTCGTCTTCACGCCGAGCGGGACGAGCGCGGTCTCGACGTTCTCCTGCGCGGTCAGCGTCGGGATCAGGTTGAAGGACTGGAAGACGAAGCCGATGTTCTCGCTGCGCACCCGGGTCAGCCGCGCCTCGGGCAGCTTGGCCAGGTCGACGCCGTCGAGGACGACCTCTCCGGAGCTGGGCCGGTCCAGGCCCCCGAGCATCTGCAGCAGCGTCGACTTGCCGCCGCCGGTGGGGCCCTGGATGACCAGACGGTCACCGTCCCCGATGGTCAGATCGACGCCGTCGAGGGCGTGGACGGTGTCCTTGCCGCGCGTGTAGCGCTTGGTGACGCCTCTGAGTTCGTACATGGGTGGAACAACTCCTGGATCACGTGTGAGGGTTAGGGCGGTGGGCCGGGCCGCCGGCCGGACGGCGGTGCGCCTACTCGACCCGCCGCAATGCGTCCGCCGGACGCAGCCGCGACGCCCGCCAGCCGCCGAACGCGCCCGCGATCAGTCCGCCGGCCACGGCGAGGGCGACCGCCACGGCGATGGTGGTGACGCTGACCGGCGCGGTGAGCGCGACCTCCAGGGACTTCGCGGTCTGCCGGCCGGGACCGCCCATGAAGCCGCCCCCGCCGGGGCCGCCGGCGCCGCCCGTCTGACCGCCGGCGCTGCCGAGCTGGGCCTGCAGGGTCGGGCTGATCGCGGTGACGGCGTAGGCGCCCGCCAGGCCGACCGCGATGCCGAGCGCGCCGCCGACCAGTCCGTTGACGACGGCCTCGCCGACCACCTGCCGGGTCACCCGGCCCGACTTCCAGCCCAGCGCCTTGAGCGTGCCGAACTCGCGCACGCGCCGGGAGACGGCGGAGGAGGTGAGCAGGCCGGCCACCAGGAACGCGGCCACGAGCACGGCGATCGACAGCCACTTGCCGACGCTGGTGGCGAGGCTGGAGGCGGTGGACAGCGAACCGGAGACGGTCTTGGCGAGGTCGGCGGAGGTGGTGACGGTCGTACCCGAGACGTTCTTCTGGATGGCGCTCTTGACCACGTCGATCTGCTGCGAGTCGGTCGCCTTGACGTAGACGGTGGTGACCTTGTCCTTCTGGTCCGCCAGCGTCTGCGCCTGCTTGAGCGGGATGTACAGGTTGGCCGCCGAGTCACCGCTGTCGGCGGTGGCGATGCCGATCAGCTCGTACTTGACGCCCTTGACGGTGACGGTGCTGCCGACCTTGTACTTCTTCTCCTTGGCGTACGCGGAGTCGGCCACGACGACCTTGGCGTCGGTCTCGGTGGTCTTGAAGGTGCGGCCGCTGGTGATCTTCGAGGAGGTCAGCGGGCCGAGCCCGGTCTGGGTGACGTCGGTGCCGTAGACCGTGTACTGGTTGATGTCGAAGTCGGCGCCGCCGCCGCGGACCTCGCCCTGCGGCTGACCGCTGCTGCCGCCGCCCGGCCCGCCGCTGGGCATGCCGCCGCCCTGCTGGTCCTGCTGGAACTGGCCGCGGGTGAACTGGCCGCTCACCTTGAACACAGTGAGGCTGAGCCCGCCGACGGCGTTCGACACGCCCTTCTGGTCGCCCACCTCGGCGACGGTCGAGGAGGCCAGCGTGGTGAAGCCCTGCACCATGACCCGGTCGCTGCTCTGCGTCGAGTCGTCGTCGCTGTTGCGGGCGTCGAACTGGAAGCGCGGGCGCTGCGAGCTGCTGGTGCTCGGTTCCGACGCCTTGGTGACGGTCATGTCCGTGCCGAGGCCGTAGAGCGACTGCAGGACCTTGTCCTGTGCCTTCCCCATGCCGTTGGACACGGAGTTGACGACGATGACGAGCGCGATGCCCAGTGCGAGCCCGGAGGCGACGACCAGGGCCGCCTTTCTGCGGCGGCGCAGTTCGCGCCTCAGGTAGGTGAAGAACATGGGCCGCAAGCTAGGGACGGACCGTGATGACTGCATAAGGCCGAAATAAGAGAAGCATGAGAAGGCTGTGCAGGGTCCCTCGACGCCGCCGGCCGGGCCCGGGAACGACCGATGCCGCCCCCGGGGGCCGGGGGCGGCATCGGTCACGCGGTGGAGCGGCGTCAGCTGTGGATCAGGCGGCCGAACCCGCCTTCCACTGGGCCCAGTCCAGGTTCCAGCCGTTGAGGCCGTTGTCCGGGGAGACGGTCTTGTCACCGGTGTTCTGGACGACCACGACGTCACCGACGATCGAGTTGTTGTAGAACCACGAGCCCGCGGTGTTCGGGTCGCCGGCGCCCTTGGTGTCGGACAGACCGATGCAGCCGTGGCTGGTGTTCACCGCGCCGAAGATGGACTTCGCGCCCCAGTAGTTGCCGTGCACGAAGGTGCCGGAGTTGGTGAGGCGGATGGCGTGCGGCACGTCCTTGATGTCGTACTCGCCCTTGCCGTCGTCGTCGGTGAAGCCCACGGTCGCGCCGTTCATGCGCGTCTCCTTGAACTTCTCGGACATCACCATGATGCCTTCGTAGGTCTTGTTGTCGGGCGAACCGGCGGAGATCGGGATGGTCTTGACGGTCTTGCCGTCCTGCGTGATCTTCATCTGCTTGGTCTTCGCGTCGACGTAGGAGATCTGGTTGCGGCCGATCTTGAAGGAGACCGTCTTCTGCTGCACGCCGAAGACGCCGCTCGCGCCCTCGACGCCGTCGAGAGCGAGCTTCAGGGTGACGGTGGAGTTCCCGGTCCAGTAGTCCTGCGGGCGGCAGTCCATGCGGTTGGCGTTGAACCAGTGGCAGGCGACCTCCTGGCCGCTGCTGGAGGTGACGGTGATGCCCTTCTGGACGGCGGCCTTGTTGGTGATCGCCTTGTCGAAGTTGATCGACACGGGCATGCCGACGCCGACGGTGGAGCCGTCCTCCGGTGTGAAGCTGCCTATGAAGCTGTTGTCCGGGGAGACCGTGGTGAAGGACGCGTTCTCGTGGGCGACACGGCCGTCGGCGTCCTTGGCCTCGGCGGCGACCTTGTAGGTGGTGGAGCGCTCCAGCTGGGCGCTGGGCTTCCAGCTCGTCCGGTCGGCGGAGAGCTGGCCCTGGACGTCCTTGCCGTCGCCCGTCGTCATCGTCACGTTCGTCAGGGTGCCCTTGGCGACCGTGACGGCGGCGGAGTTGTTGATGGAGGCGTTGTTCGAACCGTCCTTGGGCGTGATCGTGATCTGGGCCACGGACGTCTTCTTGGCCGCCGCTTCGTCGACCTTGGCCTGCGAGGTGTCCTTGCCGCCCTCGGCCTTGGCATCGCCGCCGGAGCACCCCGTGAGCACCAGCACACCACCGAGCAGAGCGGACGCGGTCATCAGACCCCTGCGCCGCTTACTGTCCGTAATCACACGTTTCTCCATCATTGCCGATTCCGCGAATACCCCGAGAACTCCGTTAAGAGCCTTCAACGCTACGACCGTTTCGTCCCTTTCCACACCCTTCGGATGTGTGGGGCACACCACGTTCGCCGAAGCAGGTGGTGCGAGCATCGGTCCGTGCGCCCTTTGAGACGACGAAACCCCGGACGGCGGTTGCCGTCCGGGGCCATGAATTCCCCGGAACGCTCAGCCGATGCCGCCCTCTTCTTCGTCGTCGTCCTCGCCATCATCCTCGTCGAGGTCCCAGTCCGGCGAATCCGGGTCGTACTCGATTCGCTCGCTCGACCAGGACGCCTGCTGGAGCTCGACCCCCGGTACCTCGCTGACCAGGCCGAACGGATCGACGAGGTAGGCAAGGGCCTCGGCGGTGTCTTCCGTCACAGCGTCCTCGGCGTGCGCGCGTTCCGCGTCCGGCATCTCCGGATCGTCGGCGACCCGGCGCACCGCGGCCTTGGTCACGGCATCCGCGTCCTCCACTTCGAGGACCAGCTCCACCCGAAGGCGCACAAAACGTGATGTCTCTGGAGTGCTCATGGCGGGAGCGTACGACCGAAACCTCTCGTGACTTTCCTGTGACCCGCGACTTTCACTAACATCGCTCCACACGGCCAATTCGCCAGCGTCACAAGGGGGATCGATATTCCGTGTCATCCGCTCGCCGTCCGCTGCTGACCGCCACCGCCGCGGGCACCCTGCTGGGTGCCCTGTGGTTCGTCCCGTCCGCGAACGCGACGCCGGACGCCCAGCCGAGAACGGAGTCCTTGGCGGCGCAGGTCACCCAGCAGGCCAGAGCCGTGTCCGCGGCGGACGCGCAGACCGCGGACGACTCCGCGGACGGCGTGAAGTTGGCCGACACCGGCAGCTTCGACACCACGCCGTACGTCGTCGGCGGCACCGCGCTCCTCGCCCTGGGCGCCGGCTTCGTGGGCTACTCGGTACGCCGCGAACGGCTCGGTTTTTAACCGTGCTTGACGGGTCTTTGACCAGAACCTGAAGCGGCAGAGGGTGCCGTACCGGGTGCTGCCGGGGGCCCGTCCGGCGGCCGGGCCCCGTCCGCGGCTATCGCAGCGGCCCGGTGACCGCCTCCACCGCGGCGATCAGCTCCCCGCTGCGCACGAACGCGTCCGCCGCCGCCAGATCGGGCGCCAGGAACCGGTCCGGGCCGGGACCCTGTACCCCCGCCGCCCGCACCGCCTCGACGACCGCCTGCGACGCGGGCGCCGGGGCCATCCCCTCGCGCAGCTCCACGGCCCGGGTCGCGGCGTACAGCTCGACGGCGATGACCCGGCTCAGGTTGTCGACGGCGGTGCGCAGCTTGCGCGCGGCCGACCAGCCCATGGAGACATGGTCCTCCTGCATGGCGGAGGACGGGATGGAGTCCGTCGAGGCCGGTACGGCGAGCCGCTTCATCTCGCTGACCAGGGCGGCCTGGGTGTACTGGGCGATCATGAGCCCGGAGTCGACACCGGCGTCGTCCGCGAGGAACGGCGGCAGGCCGTGGCTGCGGTTCTTGTCGAGCAGCCGGTCGGTACGGCGCTCGGCGATGGACGCGAGGTCGGCGGCGGCGATGGCGAGGAAGTCGAGGACGTAGCCGATCGGGGCGCCGTGGAAGTTGCCGTTGGACTCGACCCGGCCGCCCCCGGAGCCGAAGGAGGCACCCCCGGGGAGCACCACGGGATTGTCCACGGCCGAGGCGAGTTCCCGCTCGGCGACGAGCCGCGCGTGCGCGACGGTGTCCCGCCCGGCGCCCGCGACCTGCGGGGCGCAGCGCACGGAGTAGGCGTCCTGGACGCGGGGCGCCTCGTACGGGACGGAGGTCCCGCCGGCGTGGGCGGCGCCGGCCACCCGGGGCACCCCGGTGAGCTGGGAGCCCTTGAGCACGGCGAGCATGTTGGCGGCGCTCGCGGCCTGGCCGGGGTGCGGCCGGATGGCGTGCAGTTCGGGCGCGAGCACCTTGTCCGTGCCGAGCAGGGCCTCCAGCGACAGGGCCGCGGTGACGTCGGCGGACTTGTAGAGGAGGTCAAGGTCGGCGAGGGCCATGATCAGCATGCCGAGCATGCCGTCGGTTCCGTTGAGGAGGGCGAGCCCCTCCTTCTCGCGCAGCTCGACCGGCCGGATGCCGTGCTCGGCGAGCAGTTCGCCCGCGGGCCGGACGGTCCCGTCGGGTCCCTCTGCGTCGCCCTCGCCCATGAGGGTCAGCGCGCAGTGGGACAGCGGGGCCAGGTCGCCGGAGCAGCCGAGCGAGCCGTACTCGTGGACGACCGGGGTGATCCGCGCGTTCAACACGTCGGCCATGGTCTGCGCGACCTCGGGCCGCACGCCCGTGTGTCCTGTGCAGACGGTCCGCAGCCGCAGGAACATCAGGGCCCGTACGACCTCCCGCTCCACCCGCGGGCCCATGCCGGCGGCGTGCGAGCGGACGATGTTGCGCTGGAGCTGGGCACGGAGTTCCGGGCCGATGTGCCGGGTCGCCAGGGCGCCGAAGCCGGTGCTGACGCCGTAGACCGGATCCGGCTCGGCCGCCAGCGCGTCCACGATCTCGCGGGCCGCCGCGAGGGCCGCCACCGCCTCCGGTGCGAGCTCGACCCGGGCGTCGCCCCGCGCCACGGCGAGGACGTCGGACGCGGTGACGCCGGACGTCCCCACCAGCACAGTATGCATATCCATATTCAGGAGCGTACGCATTGAATGTCCCGGTGTCACTAGTGGCGGCGGGGTTCACCCCTTACCCATGGGGCACCCCGGGGGAACGGTCCGAGGACCGCCGTCGGACCCGCCGTCTCATGGCCGGCGGCCGCGGAAGCGGCGCCGTTCGGCCCGCGCGGGCGAGGGCTCGTCGGCGAGGCGCACGACCGGGTCGTCGGGACCCTCCCGCCCCGCGACGACCGGCCGGTCCGCGCGCATCGCCTTGGCCCGGTACTGGGCCGCGTCCGCGAGCCGGAACAGCCGGCGCGCGGAATGCACCGGACCGATGGCGTCCGCGGTCGACGCGACCCCGCACGCGACTCCCTCCCCCAGCTCCAACTCCGCGGCACGACGGCACAGTTCGTCCGCGGCCTTCACCACGTCGTCGACGGGCGGCCCGACCGCGAGCAGACAGAACTCGTCGCCGCCCAGACGGGCCGCGAGGGCGCCCGGCACCATCGCCCCGCACAGCGACAGCACGGAGCCGAAGCGTTCGAGGAGACGGTCGCCGACGGCGTGCCCGCAGGTGTCGTTGACCCGCTTGAGCCCGTTGAGGTCGCAGACGACGAGGCTCACCACCACGCCCTCCGCGCGATGCCGCTCGATGGCCTCGTCGAGCCGCATGTCGACGGCCCGGCGGTTGGCGAGCCCGGTGAGCGCGTCGGTGTACGCCAGCTGCCGGGCCTCCTCCAGCTGCTCGGTCTGCGCGATCCCGGCGGCGACGACCGCGGCCAGCACGGTGGCGAAGCCGGCGTCGGCCCGGCCGAAGACCGGCGCCCCGACGGGGCGGGCCACATACAGCTCGCCCCAGGCACGGCCGTGCAGCACGACCGGCGCGACCACGCAGCAGCCGCGCCCGCGGCGGCGCAGCGCGGTGACCCGCTGATGGAAGTAGCCGGGCCGGCCGGCCGCGGTCCCCTCCGCGGTCTCCACCCAGGCGTGCGGACCGCCGCCGAGCGCCCACCGCTCGTGCAGGAACTCGGTGATCTCGGGGAACTGGTGCACGGGGTAGGTCTCGTTCTCCGGGAACTCCTCCTCGTCCGGAACCCGCTCGCCGACGTTCACGAGGACCCGCAGCCGGCCCCGCTCGCGCTCCCACACCGACAGCGCGGCGAAGCTCCCGTCCAGCGCCCGGCAGGCACCGCTCGCCGCCGCCTGCCAGGACTCAGCCGGCGTGTGGGCCGCCGCCATCCCCTGGGCCAGCGCCACGACGGCCGCCAGCCGCTTGTCCTCACCCATCACTCCAGGTTAGGGACGTTTGGTATGAACGGGGACATTGGTGTGCCGAACAGGTGTCGCGGGCGGCGGCAAGTATCTCTCCCGGAGCGGCGACGCGCCCCGCCGGTCACTCCCCCGGCCACCGGGGCGTCCGCTTCTCGTTGAACGCCGCGACCCCCTCCGCCCGGTCCCCGGAGAACGCCACCGAGCGCCACGCCGCGTCCTCGACCTCCAGCCCGGCCCGCAGGTCAAGGCCGTGCCCGAGGCGCAGCGCCCGCTTGGCCGCGCGCAGGCCGACCGGCGAGTTCCCGGCGATCCGCCCCGCCAGCGCGAGGGCCTCCTCGCCGTCCCGGCCCTCGTCCACCAGCTGGTCCACCAGGCCCAGCTCGCGCGCCTCGGCCGCCGCCACCCGCCGCGCCGAGAAGATCAGCTCGGCAGCCCGCGCTGCGCCGACCCTGCGGGGCAGCAGCTGGGTACCGCCGCCGCCCGGAACGACCCCCACGGACACCTCGGGCAGCCCTACCACGGCCGTGCTGTCCGCCACGATCAGATCGCAGGACAGCGCCAGTTCGAAGCCGCCGCCCAGCGCGAAGCCGTGCACGGCGGCGATCGTCGGCATGGGCAGGTCCAGTACGCCGGTGTAGGCGCTGCGCGCGACCGGCCGCTGCCGCACCAGGTCCGCGTCACTGAAGGAGTTCCGCTCCTTGAGGTCGGCCCCGACGCAGAACGCGCGCTCGTGCGACGAGGTCAGCACCACCACGCGTACGTCCCGGTCGGCGGCGAGCGCGGCGCAGGCGGCCGCGATGGAGCGGGCCATCTCCGTCGACACGGCGTTCATGGCCTTGGGCCGGTCCAGCACCAGCTCGGCGACGTGATCGTGCCGCCGCACCCGCACGAACTCCCCGAACCGCTCCTCGCTCATGACACCCTCCGGTTAACGCGGGTTAACTCACCGACGGCCCGATCATCGCAGCCGGGTCCCGCCGGGGAAAGGGGCGCCGCGGAGGTCCTCGTTCGAGTGACAGTCCCCCGACTCCCCGCCGACCGCCCGAGCAACCGCATAACGTGCCCTGCGCCGGGGCGCATCGGGGGGCGCGAGCGGGGAGGGATCGCGATGACGCAGACGCACACAAAAACATCCGAGACGCCAGACGCCTCGAACACGACCAGCTCCGCGGGGTCGGGGGGGTCGGCCAGCTCCGCGGGGGCGGGGGGATCAGTGGGGGTTGTGGGGTCTGCGGGCATGCCCAGCTCCGCGGGGCCGGCGGGGGCGGCGGGCTCGGGGGAGGCAGCGGGCATGCGGGGGTCGACGGGCGCGTCGGGCTCAGGGGACGGGCCGATCGCGCCGGGGGCGGCGGGCGCTGCGGGCACGCCGGGGGCGGCTGCCGCTGCAGGCTCTGCTGGCTCAGCGGGCGCGGAGGAGTCGATGGGCACATCGGGCGCAACAGACGCACCGAGCGCGCCGGAGGCGGCTACCACTGCAAGCTCTGCTGGCTCGGCGGGCACGCGGGAGTCGACGGGCACGTCGGGCTCAGGGAACCCAGCGGGCACGCCGGAGGCGGCTGCCACGCCTGGCTTGGCAGGCGGGGACGCATCGAACTCGGCGGGGTCGGGGGCAACGGACCCGGCGGGCGCAGCGGATTCGGGGGACGCGGCGGGCACGCCGGAGGCGGCTGCCGCTGCTGGCTCTGCTGACTCGGCGGACGCAGCAGGGGCGGCGGGGGCCACGGGCACGCGGGAGACGACGGACACCTCGGGCGCAACAGGCGCACCGGGGGCGGCGGGCTCGGCAGGGGCCGTGGACGTGTCCAACTCGGCGGAGTCGGGGGCAACGAGCCCGTCGGGCGCAGCGGACTCGAGGGCCGCGGCGGGCACGCCGGAGGCGGCTGCCACTGCGGGTTCTGCTGGCTCGGCGAACGCAGCGGGGTCTGCTGGGGCCACGGGCACGCGGGAGACGACAGACACCTCGGGCGCAACAGGCGCACCGGGGGCGGCGGGCTCGGCAGGGGCCGTGGACGCGTCCAACTCAGCGGAGTCGGGGGCAACGGGCTCGGCGGACGCAGCGGACTCGGGGGACGCGGCTGGCACGCCGGGTTCTGCTGGCTCGGCGGGCACGCGGGAGTCGACGGGCGCGTCGGGCTCAGCGGGCGTACCGGGCGCGCCGGAGGTGGCGGGCTCGGCAGGGGGTGTGGACGCGTCCGGCTCGGCGGGGTCGGGGGCAGCGGGCTCGGTGGGGGCACGGGGGACGACGAGCACGTCCGGCGCAAGGGACGTACCGAACGCACGGGAGTCAGCGGCCCCGGCCGGGTCGGCAGACCCAGCGGACGCATCGGCCTCGATGGAGTCAGGGGCAACGAGCCCGGCGGACGTACCGAGCGCGCCTGGCTCGGCAGAGTCCGGGGGCGTGGACTCAGCGAGCGCGTCGGAGCCTGCGGGGGCAGTGCGTGGGCGGCGGGGGCGGCATCGGCGGCGGCGGCCGCGCAGGGGGCTGGTGGCCGTCGGTGGGCTCGTGCTGGCCGTCGGTGTGCTGAGCCTCGTCAGGGTCGCCCCCGAGTCACCGGTCGGCGGCCCCGGCACCGCGGAGGCGGAACCCAGACCGGGTCAGGCCGCCACCGCCGACCGCTCGGCGCGTACGGCCGCCACGGTCGGCAGCACCCCGGCGGGCTCGCCCTCGGCGACCTCCGTACAGGGCGGGGTCGACGGCTCTCCGCTCCCGGACACCCCGACCCCCACCACCACGGCGGCTCCGGGCCGCACACCGACCGCCGCCGCACCCCCGCAGGCCGACGCGCCCGGCGCCACGGCCGTACCGGGCGCCACCCAGCCGCCGGCAGCCACCGCGAGCGCCGAGCCAGGGCCCGCGCCCACCCCGGCACCCGGCAAGACCTCCGCCGCACCGGCCCCGGCACCGTCTCCGTCCCCCACGGGCCGGCCGGGAGGCGTATGCCTGCCGCTCCTCGGCCTGTGTCTCGACCTGTCGCTGGCCGGGGGTTCGTGACCGCCCGTGCGCGTCAGGATTCGCCGTTGCGCCGGGTGAGCAGCCAGGGCTCGACCACGCCGAGCCCACGGACCGGGCGCTGCCACATCGGCTGGAGCGCGAACCGGTACGCCGGCGGCTCCTCGCCCTCCTTCTCGGCCGTCGCCGCGGCCTCTGCCGCCTCGGCCTCGGAGGCGGGCGCCTCACCGGCGCGGATCAGCTCCTCGGCGCACGCGCTGTCCACGAGCACGGCGTCGCGCGGTGCTATCGAGGTCAGCCGGGAGGCCAGGTTCACCGTCGTACCGAAGACATCGCCCATCCGGGTGGTCACCGTGCCGAACGCCATGCCCACGCGCAGCTCGGGCATCGTCTCGTCGTTCGCCATCGTCTCGATCAGCCGCAGCGCGATCTCGGCGGCGGTGCCCGCGTCGTCGGCGGCGTACAGCACCTCGTCACCGAGGGTCTTGATGAGCCGGCCGCCGCGGGCGGCGACCAGGTCGGCGGCGGTCGTCTCGAACGCCTCGACGAGTTCGCCGAGTTCCTCCTCCTCCATCCGCCGGGTCAGCCGGGTGAACCCGACGAGGTCGGCGAAGGCGACCGCGAGCCGCCGGTCCACCATCTCCTCGTCGTCGCCGGCCTGTACGACCCGGCCGGTGGCCGCGGCCAGCTGGCGGCGCCAGACGTAGACCAGGAACTCCTCCAGCTCGGGCAGGAGCAGTTCGACCAGCGGATACGTGACCTCCGTGCGGGTCATGCCCGGCTCCGGCGGTTCGGTCAGCCCCTCCAGGAAGGAGTCGATCTGCCATTCGGCCAGTCGGGCGGTGGTCTGCCCGGTGGACCTGGCCACCTGTACGGCCATGGCCTCGCTCAGCAGGCCCGCCTCGACGAGGCCGGCGAGGCGGCGCAGCGCGAGTACGTCGGCCTCGGTGAGGGCCTTGGCCTGGCCGATGTCGGCGAAGCCCATGGCCCGCCAGAAGCGCGAGGCCAGCTCCATGGAGACGCCGGCGCTGCGGGCCGCCTGAAAGGGGGTGTAGCGCCGCTCGGCGCCCAGGATGAGCGTTTCCAGACGCAGGGTGAGCGGGTCCTCGCCGGAGTCGGCGGCCTGAGGGTCCCCCTGGTCGAACGGA
This sequence comes from Streptomyces shenzhenensis, assembly GCF_003688995.1. Taxonomy (GTDB): domain Bacteria; phylum Actinomycetota; class Actinomycetes; order Streptomycetales; family Streptomycetaceae; genus Streptomyces; species Streptomyces shenzhenensis_A. The sequence goes on from NZ_PENI01000001.1 coordinate 455,749, forward strand.
CCCGGGGCTGGGGGAGGGTTCACCCGGCCGTCCGCGTCCGCGCCGGAGCCCGTGTCGTCGACGGTCACGCCTGCTGCCCTTCCGATCTGCCGCGGTCACGTATCGACCGGCCTCAACTCTACGGCAGGTGTGCGCCAGCTCACTCCGTTAGGTTCGGCCGAGGGTGCGGTGGTCGTGCCGTGTGCGGTCGTCCCTTGTTGCGGCGGGCGTCTGCCGGGGGGCTTGCAGCCCCCCTACCCCCGCCATCAGTCTGGGGCCGTCCGGCGTCGTGCGCAGCCGCGGGTTCGTTGTGGCTGGTCGCGCAGTTCCCCGCGCCCCTATGGGGCACGCCCCGGCTGGCGCCAGCTGGCAAAGCCAACCCTCGCAAACCGCCCATTGGCGACCAGCGCCGTGCGCGGCCTCGGGCCCGTTGTGGCTGATCGCGCAGTTCCCCGCGCCCCTATGGGGCACGCCCCGGCTGGCGCCAGCTGGCAAAGCCAACCCTCGCAAACCGCCCATTGGCGACCAGCGCCGTGCGCGGCCTCGGGTCCGTTGTGGCTGGGCGCGCAGTTCCCCGCGCCCCTGCGGGGGGCTTGCTCGTCAGGCGGGGCGTAGGTGGATGATGTCTCCTGCGCTTACCGGTTGCTGGATTCCCTCTTGTGTTGCGAGTACCAGGCGGCCGTCGCCGTCCAGTGCCACGGCCTCGCCCACGACGGCCCGGTCGCCCGGCAGCTCCGCCCGCACCGTGCGACCCAGGGTCGCGCAGCCCGCCGCGTAGGTCTCTTGCAGGCCGCTGGCCAAGGGGTCACCGCCGACCGAGCGCCAGCGCCCGTACCAGTCCTCCAGCGAACGCAGCATCGCCCGCAGCAGCGGGTCACGGTCCGTGGTCACGGCCCCGGCCAGCGACAGCGAACCGGCCTGCGGCACCGGGAGTTCCGCGGCACGCAGGGTGACGTTGATGCCCACGCCGACGACCACGCCGTCGTCCCCGGCCCGCTCCGCGAGGATGCCACCGGCCTTGCGCTCCTCGCCGCCCACCGTCACCAGCAGGTCGTTGGGCCACTTCAGCGCCGTGTCGACGCCCGCCGCCCGGGACAGCCCGGTGGCCACCGCGACGCCGGTGAGCAGCGGCAGCCAGCCCCAGCGGGCCACCGGCACCTCGGCCGGGCACAGCAGTACCGAGAAGAAGAGCCCGGAGCGGGCGGGCGCCGTCCACCGGCGGTCCAGCCGGCCCCGGCCCTGCGTCTGCTCCTCGGCGACGAGCACCGCGCCCTCCGCCACACCGCCCGCCGCGGCCCTGGCCACCAGGTCGTTGTTGGTGGAGCCGGTGCGCTGCACGACCTCCAGCTCGGTCCACAGGCCGCCCTCGCGCACCAGCCCGCGCCGCAGCGCCGTGCCGTTGAGGGGAGGGCGGTCCAGGTCGGACCACCGGCTGTCGTTCGGGTCTGCTGGATCTCGCGGTGTCATGCAAGCCACCCTAGGTGTGGTAAACACCGCACTGCCGACCGATCGGGCCCCCACTACGCTGCGGATCAGTAACCGTCCTCCTTTTGAGCAGGCAGGGAGCCGCATCCCGATGTCCGAGCCGGAAGAGCGTCACGAGATCGACATTCACACGACCGCCGGGAAGCTGGCGGATCTCCGGCGCCGTATCCAGGAGGCCACGCACGCCGGCTCCGCACGTGCCGTGGAGAAGCAGCACGCCAAGGGAAAGCTGACGGCTCGCGAGCGGGTCGTGCTGCTGCTCGACGAGGGGTCGTTCGTCGAGCTGGACGAGTTCGCCCAGCACCGGTCCACCCACTTCGGCCTCGAACAGAACCGGCCGTACGGGGACGGCGTGGTCACCGGGTACGGGACCGTGGACGGGCGGCCCGTCGCCGTGTTCTCCCAGGACTTCACCGTCTTCGGCGGCGCGCTGGGCGAGGTCTACGGGCAGAAGATCGTCAAGGTGATGGACTTCGCCCTGAAGACCGGCTGCCCGGTCATCGGGATCAACGACTCCGGGGGCGCGCGGATCCAGGAGGGGGTCGCCTCGCTCGGCGCGTACGGCGAGATCTTCCGCCGCAACACGCACGCCTCCGGTGTGATCCCGCAGATCAGCCTGGTCGTCGGCCCGTGCGCGGGCGGGGCCGTCTACTCCCCCGCGATCACCGACTTCACGATCATGGTCGACCAGACCTCGCACATGTTCATCACGGGACCCGACGTCATCAAGACGGTCACCGGCGAGGACGTCGGCTTCGAGGAGCTGGGCGGGGCCCGCACCCACAACACCGCCTCCGGTGTCGCCCACCACATGGCCGGCGACGAGAAGGACGCCATCGAGTACGTCAAGCAGCTGCTGTCGTACCTGCCGTCCAACAACCTCAGCGAGCCCCCGGCCTTCCCGGAGGAGGCGGACCTCTCCGTCACGGACGAGGACCGCGAGCTGGACACGCTCGTGCCGGACAGCGCGAACCAGCCGTACGACATGCACGCGGTGATCGAGCACATCCTGGACGACGCCGAGTTCTTCGAGACGCAGGCGCTGTTCGCGCCGAACATCCTCACCGGGTTCGGCCGGGTGGAGGGTCGCCCGGTCGGCATCGTCGCCAACCAGCCGATGCAGTTCGCCGGCTGTCTCGACATCGACGCCAGCGAGAAGGCCGCGCGGTTCGTGCGCACCTGCGACGCCTTCAACGTGCCGGTCATCACCTTCGTCGACGTGCCGGGCTTCCTGCCGGGCGTGGACCAGGAGCACACCGGCATCATCCGGCGCGGCGCCAAGCTGATCTTCGCCTATGCGGAGGCGACCGTCCCGCTGATCACGGTGATCACCCGCAAGGCGTTCGGCGGCGCCTACGACGTCATGGGCTCCAAGCATCTCGGCGCCGACCTCAATCTGGCCTGGCCCACCGCCCAGATCGCGGTCATGGGCGCGCAGGGCGCCGTCAACATCCTGCACCGCCGCACCATCGCGGACGCGGACGACGCCGAGGCCACGCGGGAGCGGCTGATCCGGGAGTACGAGGACACCCTGCTCAATCCGTACGTCGCGGCCGAGCGCGGCTACGTCGACGCGGTGGTCCTGCCGTCCGACACCCGTCGCCACATCGTGCGCGGGCTGCGTCAGCTGCGGACGAAACGGGAATCCCTGCCTCCGAAGAAGCACGGCAACATCCCCCTCTAGACCCGTCGGGAGCCGGCATGAACATCAAGGTCGTACGGGGCAATCCGACCCCGGAGGAGCTGGCCGCCGCACTGGCGGTGGTCCGCGTCCGCGCCGCGGCGGCGGCCGGCGCGCTGTCCGGCGCGGACGCCCCCAGGGACGCCTGGTCCGACCCGGCCCGCATCACCACCACCCACGTCCCCCACCCAGGCCCAACAACCTGGCCCCGCACCTACTGGCCAAGCTAGGAGCACCCCCTCAAGGGGCGCAAGGAACCGCGCACAGCACCACAAACACCGCCCCCCTGCCAAGCCAGCAGCATCCCCTCAGGGGCGCGGGGAACCGCGCACGGAACCAGAACACCGCCCGCCAACCCAGCCCCCGACACCCAGCACCCGCACCTACCGGCCGAGCCAGCCACAACCCCCCAGGGGCGCGAGGAACCGCGCACGGAACCAGAACACCGCCCGCCAACCCAGCCCCCGACACCCAGCACCCGCACCTACCGGCCGAGCCAGCCACAACCCCCCCAGGGGCGCGAGGAACCGCGCACAGCACCACAGACACCGCCCGCCAACTTGAGTACCCATACTCAGGCACCCTCCCCCGCCCCAGCCCCACGCTAGTGGCATGCTGTGGTCAGACCCCGAGAACGAGCCGCCCGAGGAACTGCGCGAGACGCAGGCCATGTTGCGGCGGCTCGGTCTCCTCATGGCGCTGGGCATGGTGCTCGCGATGGTCGTGGCCGGGCTGAGATGAGCCCGGCCGGGCCGGACCGAGGCGGCCGGATCCGCGCCGTTACGCTGACCGCATGACAGACCACCCGCGCCGTCGGCTCGTGCTCGCCTCCCAGTCCCCCGCCCGGCTCGGGCTGCTCAGGCAGGCCGGACTCGACCCCGAGGTGGTCGTCAGCGGCGTCGACGAGGACGCGGTCACCGCGCCCACCCCCGCCGATCTTGCGCTCGCCCTGGCCGAGGCGAAGGCCTCCGTGGTGGCGGCCCGGCCCGAGGTGCAGGGCGCGCTGGTGATCGGCTGCGACTCCGTGCTGGAGCTGGACGGCCGGGCGCTGGGCAAGCCCGCGGACGCCGAGGAGGCCACCGCCCGCTGGAAGTCGATGCGCGGCCGGGCCGGGATCCTGCAGACGGGGCACTGCGTCTGGGACACCACGAGCAAGCGGTACGTGTCGGCGATCGCCTCCACCGTGGTGCGGTTCGGCGAGCCGACGGACGCGGAGATCGCCGCGTACGTCGCCTCGGGCGAACCCCTCTACGTCGCCGGGGCGTTCACCCTCGACGGCCGCTCGGCCCCGTTCATCGAGGGGATCGACGGCGACCACGGCAACGTGATCGGCATCAGCCTGCCCCTGGTGCGCCGGCTGCTCGCCGAACTGGGCGTCGGAATCACTGAGTTGTGGACACCGCCGGAGTGACACCCGGCGCGACCGACGCGGACGGGTCGTCCCGCGGTCCCACCGCCTCGCCTCGGGGCCGCTGGGTGCCGGACCCGGCCCGCACCGCCTCGAAGCCCGTCTCCGGGCCGTCCACGGCCTCCGGAGCCCCGCCGGCACCCGGTGTGCCGCCGCCCGCCGAAGGGGCCGTACCGGGCTGGGCGTCGTACGTCATCAGGAGCAGGACGACCAGCGCCAGCACGCCCACCATGACCAGGAACACGCCCCGACCCAACGGCCCCCAGGCGAAGGCGCCCAGCAGCCCGTGCACCACGGCGACGCTGATCAACAGGGCGCGGCCGAGGCCGGACGGGGCCCGGTTGCGGACCGCGACGAGCAGGGCGACCAGGCCGCACAGCACGAAGTAGACGCCGAAAACCACTCCGCCGATCTTCGAGGAGGTCGCCATGGTGCCCGGGTCGAGGCCGGCCAGGGACATGTCCTGACGGTCGACGACCACCCCCAGGAACCAGTTCAGTGCCGCGATGAAGAGCGCCTCGACGAAGAGGACGACCGCCACGGCCCATGCCACCGGTCTGCGTACCACCGGTCCACCCACTTTCGACCTGCCTGAGCAAGACTGCCGTTACCCGAAGTACGTTCGGACACCGCGAACGCTACTAATGGGTAAACCAGGGGACAAGGGTTCTGCCGCCGCCAGTAAATCGTTGGGCCATTCGTAGGGACTCCACAAAGAAACGAAGTGCGCCGCAGCACGCCCTCACAGAGACCTTGAGCACATGACAGGACTAGGGTTTTCCGGTGGAGTCCTGCGTACCGTGGTGCGACAAGGGCTTTCGCGGGTCGAGCGGGCCACGTATCACGCTCCGTGTGGGCAAGCTCACCAATGGGGACCGGTCGAAGTGCCGTGTCGGCAGTCCCTAAACTCGGCTTGTTTCAAGGAGGGAGCCTCAATCGTGCGCAAGGTGCTCATCGCCAACCGTGGCGAAATCGCTGTCCGCGTGGCCCGGGCCTGCCGGGACGCAGGGATCGCGAGCGTGGCCGTCTACGCGGACCCGGACCGGGACGCTCTGCATGTCCGCGCCGCGGATGAGGCGTTCGCCCTGGGCGGTGACACCCCGGCCAGCAGCTACCTGGACATCGAGAAGGTCCTGAACGCGGCGCGCGACTCGGACGCGGACGCCGTTCACCCCGGCTACGGGTTCCTCTCCGAGAACGCCGAGTTCGCTCAGGCGGTCCTGGACGCGGGCCTGATCTGGATCGGCCCGCCGCCGCAGGCCATCCGCGACCTGGGCGACAAGGTGGCGGCCCGGCACATCGCACAGCGCGCGGGCGCCCCGCTGGTCGCCGGTACGCCCGATCCGGTGAACGGTTCCGACGAGGTCGTCGCCTTCGCCGAGGAGCACGGCCTGCCGATCGCCATCAAGGCCGCCTTCGGCGGTGGCGGGCGTGGCCTGAAGGTCGCCCGGACCCTCGAAGAGGTGCCCGAGCTGTACGAGTCCGCGGTGCGCGAGGCGGTCGCCGCCTTCGGCCGCGGCGAGTGCTTCGTCGAGCGCTACCTGGACAAGCCGCGGCACGTGGAGACGCAGTGCCTGGCCGACCAGCACGGCAACGTGGTCGTCGTCTCCACGCGTGACTGCTCGCTGCAGCGCCGGCACCAGAAGCTGGTCGAGGAGGCCCCCGCGCCCTTCCTCTCGGACGCGCAGGTCGCCGAGTTGTACCAGGCCTCCAAGGCCATCCTCAAGGAGGCCGGCTACGTCGGCGCCGGCACCGTGGAGTTCCTGGTCGGCGCGGACGGCACGATCTCCTTCCTGGAGGTCAACACCCGGCTCCAGGTCGAGCACCCGGTCACCGAGGAGGTCGCCGGCATCGACCTGGTGCGGGAGATGTTCCGCATCGCCGACGGCGAGGAACTGGGCTACGGCGACCCGGAGCTGCGCGGCCACTCCTTCGAGTTCCGCATCAACGGCGAGGACCCCGGCCGCAGCTTCCTGCCCGCGCCCGGCACGGTCACCCGCTTCGACCCGCCGGCCGGCCCCGGTGTCCGCCTGGACGCGGGTGTCGAGGCGGGCTCGGTCATCGGCCCCGCCTGGGACTCCCTGCTCGCCAAGCTGATCGTCACCGGCCGTACCCGCGAGGAGGCCCTGGAGCGGGCCGCCCGCGCGCTGGACGAGTTCCAGGTCGAGGGCATGGCGACGGCGATCCCGTTCCACCGCGCGGTGGTCCGGGACCCGGCGTTCGCGCCCGAGCTGACCGGCTCCGCGGACCCGTTCACGGTCCACACCCGGTGGATCGAGACCGAGTTCGTCAACGAGATCAAGCCGTTCGCGACGCCCGCCGACACCGAGGCGGAGGAGGACGGCGTCCGCGAGACCGTCGTCGTCGAGGTCGGCGGCAAGCGCCTTGAGGTGTCGCTGCCGGTCTCGCTCGGCATGAGCCTGGCCCGTACGGGTCTGGCGGCGGGCGCCAAGCCGAAGCGCCGGGCGGCGAAGAAGTCCGGGCCCGTGGCCTCCGGCGACACCCTCGCCTCCCCGATGCAGGGCACGATCGTGAAGGTCGCGGTCGAGGAGGGCCAGGAGGTCAAGGAGGGCGACCTGGTGGTGGTCCTCGAAGCCATGAAGATGGAGCAGCCGCTGAACGCGCACAAGGCGGGCACCATCAAGGGCCTGAGCGCGGAGGTCGGCGCGTCCCTCACCTCGGGCGCGGCGATCTGCGAGATCAAGGACTGACGCGGCCGGAACCCGATCCGCCGCACCCCCACACACCCCACGGCCCGCCACCGGCACTCCGTGGGGTGTCGTGTCTCCCCAGGCCGGGCCTTTACGGCAGCACTGCCGACGCCGAGGGTCACGGGGGGCGTCAGCAGGCGGGGCAGGGTCTTGTCGCCACCCGTGCGACCCGGCCCGCCGCGGGCGGCTCGGCTTTGGGGGGCTCGGTGGCATCCTGGAGGGCAGTCCGGGGTGGGAGAGAGGGCGGGTGGCGGGTATGGCGGGCGTGTTCGCACAGGAGACTGCCGGGGCCCCGCGTGCCATGCGTGCCGACGCCCGCCGTAACTACGAGCGGCTGCTGACGCAGGCCCGCGCCGCGTTCGCCGAGCACGGCACGGACGCCTCGCTGGAGGACGTGGCCCGGCGCGCCGGGGTCGGGATCGGCACGCTCTACCGGCACTTCCCCAACCGGCACGCACTGCTGAGCGCCGTCTTCGAGGACGCGGTGGGCGAACTCGTCGCCCGCGCACGCGATCTGCTGCACGCCCCCGAGCCCTGTTCGGCCCTGGTGACATGGCTGCGCGAGGTGGTCGCGCACGCCGGGGCGTACCGCGGTCTGTCGCTGGCGCTGATGTCGGTGTCGTCCGACTCCGCCGACTCCGGTTCGGCGCTGGCCCGTTGCGGCACACCGATCCGTGAGGCGGGCGGCGCGCTGCTCGCCCGGGCCCGGGAGGCGGGCGCCGTACGGTCCGATGTCACCATCGGCGACCTGCTCCAGCTCACCCACGCCATCGGGCTCGCGGCGGCCGAGTCACCGGACGACCCGGACCTGGCGGACCGACTCCTCCACCTGACCCTACGCGGCCTGACCCACTAGACAACCCCGCCACCAACGCCCCCCAAAGGGCCGCGAGGAACTACGCGACCAGCCACAGCCAACCCCTCGCCACCAGCGCGCCCCATAGGGGCGCGGGGAACTGCGCGACCAGCCACGACGAAGCCGCACCCAACCACGACCCATCGCAACCCATCCAACGAAGCCCCGCCACCAACGCCCCCCAAAGGGCCGCGAGGAACTACGCGACCAGCCGCACCCAACCCCTCGCCACCAGCGCGCCCCATAGGGGCGCGGGGAACTGCGCGACCAGCCACGACGAAGCCGCACCCAACCACGACCCATCACGGCTCACCCAGCGGAGCGTTCAGCGCCGGCGCAGATCCGCCACCCGGGCGCGGTCCGTGGCCGCCGGCTGGTCGGCACCGAGCACCGCGGCCGTGCGCAGTCCCGAGGCCGGGACCTGGCCGCGCCGCTGACCGGGCAGGGGCACGTCCCGGCGCTGCTGGCGCGCCGGGACCTGATCACCCCCCGGGCTGCCCGCCGCCCCGGCCACGGCGATCTGCACCCCCTGGTCGGCGAGGGCCTGGAGCTCGGTGGCGGCGCGGTCGTCGTGGGCCGGGGGCTCGTCGGTGACCAGTCGGGTGATGACATCCGTCGGCACCGTCTGGAACATCGTGTCCGTACCCAGCTTGGTGTGGTCGGCCAGGACCACGACCTCCGCGGCGGCCTGCACCAGCGCACGGTCCACGGACGCCGACAGCATGTTGGACGTGGACAGGCCCCGTTCGGCGGTCAGGCCGCTGCCCGACAGGAACGCCTTGGAGACCCGGAGCCCCTGGAGCGACTGTTCGGCGCCGGAGCCGACGAGGGCGTAGTTGGAACCGCGCAGGGTGCCGCCGGTCATCACGACCTCCACGCGGTTGGCGTGCGCCAACGCCTGGGCCACCAGCAGCGAGTTGGTGACGACGGTCAGTCCGGGCACCCGGGCGAGCCGGCGGGCCAGCTCCTGGGTGGTCGTACCGGCGCCGACCACGATGGCCTCGCCCTCTTCGACGAGTCCCGCGGCGAGGTCGGCGATGGCCGTCTTCTCGGCGGTCGCGAGATGTGACTTCTGCGGAAAGCCGGACTCCCGCGTGAATCCGCCCGGCAGTACCGCACCGCCGTGCCGGCGGTCTAGGAGTCCTTCTGCCTCCAGTGCGCGCACGTCCCGCCGTACGGTCACTTCGGAGGTCTGGACGACGCGGGCGAGTTCACGGAGCGACACGGCCCCGTTCGCTCGCACCATTTCGAGGATCAATTGGCGACGTTCTGCAGCGAACACGAAACTGACAGTAACCCCAACGACCGTCTGCTTTCAGCAGTTTGCGCCGAATAACAGAAGTTGTTCGCACAGCAGGGTCGGAAGTGGTATAAGGCCTATCCGTTCCGACTATGCCGCCCGCATGCGCGGCAACTCCCTGTGACCGGTGGGCAGTTCGGGCCCCCGGAGGCGTCAGCCCGCGCCGGTCTCCTTGCGGGTGTGGAGCTGGCGGGCCACCTCGGCGATCGAGCCCGACAGCGACGGGTACACCGTGAAGGCGTTCGCGATCTGCTCGACCGTCAGATTGTTGTCGACGGCGATCGAGATGGGGTGGATCAGTTCCGAGGCGCGCGGCGCCACCACGACACCGCCCACCACGATCCCGGTGCCGGGGCGGCAGAAGATCTTGACGAAGCCGTCCCGGATGCCCTGCATCTTGGCGCGCGGGTTGCGCAGCAGCGGCAGCTTCACGACCCGGGCGTCGATCTTGCCGGCATCGACGTCGGCCTGGCTGTACCCGACGGTGGCGATCTCCGGGTCGGTGAAGACGTTGGAGGAGACCGTCTTCAGGTTCAGCGGGGCCACCGCGTCGCCCAGGAAGTGGTACATGGCGATGCGCCCCTGCATGGCGGCGACGGACGCCAGGGCGAAGACGCCCGTGACGTCGCCGGCCGCGTACACGCCGGGTGCGGTGGTCCGGGACACCTTGTCGGTCCAGATGTGCCCCGACTCGCGCAGCTTGACGCCCGCCTTCTCCAGGCCGAGTCCGGCGCTGTTCGGGATGGCGCCGACGGCCATCAGACAGTGGGTGCCGGTGATGACCCGGCCGTCGGCGAGGGTGACCTCGACGACATCGCCGACCCGCTTGGCGGCGGCGGCGCGGGAGCGGGCCATGACATTCATGCCGCGGCGGCGGAAGACGTCCTCCAGGACGGCGGCGGCGTCCGGGTCCTCGCCGGGCAGCACGCGGTCGCGGGAGGAGACGAGGGTCACCTTGGAGCCGAGGGCCTGGTAGGCGCCGGCGAACTCGGCGCCGGTGACGCCGGAGCCGACCACGATCAGCTCTTCCGGCAGCTCGGTGAGGTCGTAGACCTGGGTCCAGTTGAGGATGCGCTCGCCGTCGGGCCGGGCGTCGGGCAGCTCGCGCGGGTGACCGCCGGTCGCGATGAGCACGGCGTCCGCGGTGAGGGTCTCCTCGGTGCCGTCGGCGGCCGTGACGACGACCTGGCGGGAGCCGTCCAGGGCCTGCATGCCCTCCAGGCGGCCCCGGCCGCGCATGACCCGGGCGCCGGCCCGGGTGACGGAGGCGGTGATGTCGTGGGACTGGGCGAGCGCGAGCCGCTTGACCCGGCGGTTGACCTTGCCGAGGTCGACGCCGACCACGCGGGCGGCCTGCTCGGCCGGCGGCGTGTCGTCGGCGACGATGATCCCCAGCTCCTCGTAGGAGGAGTCGAAGGTGGTCATCACCTCGGCCGTGGCGATGAGGGTCTTCGACGGCACGCAGTCGGTCAGCACCGACGCACCGCCCAGGCCGTCGCAGTCGACGACGGTCACCTCCGCGCCGAGCTGCGCGGCCACCAGCGCCGCTTCGTATCCGCCGGGGCCGCCACCGATGATCACGATCCGAGTCACGTACCCCATTGTCCCGCACCCATCAAGGTGGCTCCGCCCGGGGGCGGTGGTGGTGTGCGTTCCGTTATCTGCGGGGCCGATGGGGCGCGGACGCGGGGCGGGGGTGGCGCCGGAGACCCGCGGGGCAGGAGTTTCCGCTGCCGTACCCTCGACCCATGTCGCTCTATGCCGCATACGCCGGCACTCTCGACGCACGGCTCATGTCCCGCCGCGCCCCGCACTCGCCGTTGCGCGCCACCGGCTGGCTGAACGGCTGGCGGCTGACCTTCGGCGGCGAGCACTTGGGCTGGGAGGGCGCGCTGGCGACGATCGTCGAGGATCCGCTGTGCCAGGTCTTCGTCGGCCTGTACGACATCGCCCCCATGGACGAGCAGGCGATGGACCGGTGGGAGGGCGTGGGGCTCGACATCTACCGGCGGCTGCGGATCCGGGTGCACACCCTGGACGGGGAGGAACCGGCGTGGACGTACGTGCTCAACGGGTACGAGGGCGGTCTGCCCTCGGCCCGCTATCTGGGGGAGATCGCCGACGCGGCGGAGTCGGCGGGCGCGCCCCACGACTACGTGATGGAGCTGCGGAAGCGCCCCTGCTGAAACGGCCCGGCCACGAGGTCCTGTCGTCACATTCCCGTCGTCCGCCCGGAGGGCGGGCCCCGCGGCGTCGTGGGGGTCCCCCTGCTCGAAGAGCTCGGGGGAGCGTGCATGGCGTCGCGGGGCTGGGGGCACCTCCCGGCCGGAGGCTGGGGGAGGGAATTTGACGACAGGGCCTAAACTCCGCCCAGGACCGATGCACGAACGGAGAGTGCGATGGCCCCCAAATCCACGTACCAGGTCTACTACACCGAGCAGGCAGCGGCGGCCCGTGACCGGCTCGACGACGGGCAGCGCGCGGCCTTCGACAAGGGGATCTCGCTCCTCGCCCGCGATCCGTTCCCCGACCTGTCCCGGCCGATAAGCGCCACGGGTGACGACCGGACGATCCGCCTGACGCAGAACATCCTCGTCGAGTACACAGTCAGCATGGGCCGGCTGCTGATCTTCATCGTCGAGGTCTTCAACGACAAGGACGTCTTCATCACCGAGGAGTGATCCTCCTCTCCCTCCCCGACGGAGCGCTTTCGTCGGAAACGACAAGACAACGATCGCATTCCCTTGAGCTTCATCATCTACGCGCGTAGGCACAAACCGGCTAGGCTCGTCCGCGTGAACGCATCTCTTCTTCCGGACGACATCCAGGGCGACCCCTACGCCGCGGCCGACGCGGCCGCGGCGCGCCTGCGCGGGCTCACGCGCACCGAGACCCACGACGTCGTCCTCGTGATGGGCTCCGGCTGGGCTCCCGCCGTCGACGCCCTGGGCGCTCCCGACGCCGAGTTCCCCGTCACCGAGCTGCCCGGCTTCCCGCCGCCGGCGGTCGTGGGACACGGCGGCACGGTCCGCTCGTACACCATCGGGGACCGGCGCGCGCTGGTCTTCCTGGGCCGCACGCACTACTACGAGGGCCGGGGCGTGGCCGCCGTGGCGCACGCGGTGCGCACCGCCGTGGCGGCGGGCTGCAAGACCGTGGTGCTGACCAACGGGTGCGGCGGGCTGCGCGAGGGCATGCGGCCCGGACAGCCGGTGCTGATCAGCGACCACATCAATCTGACGGCGACCTCGCCGATCGTCGGGGCGAACTTCGTCGACCTGACCGATCTGTACTCGCCGCGGCTGCGCGCCCTGTGCAAGGAGATCGACCCGTCGCTGGAGGAGGGCGTGTACGCGCAGTTCCCCGGCCCGCACTACGAGACGCCGGCCGAGATCCGGATGGCCCGGGTGATCGGCGCGGACCTGGTGGGCATGTCGACGGTGTTGGAGGCCATCGCGGCGCGCGAGGCGGGCGCCGAGGTGCTGGGCATCTCGCTGGTGACGAACCTCGCGGCGGGCATGACCGGCGAGCCCCTCAACCACGAGGAGGTCCTCCAGGCGGGCCGGGACAGCGCGACGCGGATGGGTGCGCTGCTGGCACAGGTGCTGGGCCGGCTGTAGGGCACACGGCGCTCCGCCGGGAGCTCGGGCGCTGCCGGATCCGCTGAGAGCACCAACCACACTGAAGACGACGGAGGTTGACCGACCGTGCACGACGAACTCCTCGCGCGGGCCCGAGCGTGGCTGGCCGAGGACCCCGACCCGGACACCCGCGCGGAACTCGCCGGGCTCATCGACGCCGGGGACCACGCGGAGCTGGCCGCCCGCTTCAGCGGCACCCTCCAGTTCGGCACCGCGGGCCTGCGGGGCGAACTCGGCGCCGGCCCGCAGCGGATGAACCGGGCGGTCGTCATCCGCGCCGCCGCCGGTCTCGCCGCGTACCTCAGGAAGCACGGGCGAACCGGCGGACTCGTCGTCGTCGGCTACGACGCCCGGCACAAGTCCGCCGACTTCGCCCGCGACACCGCGGCCGTGATGACCGGCGCCGGGCTGCGCGCGGCCGTGCTGCCGCGGCCCCTGCCCACCCCGGTGCTCGCCTTCGCGATCCGGCACCTGGGGGCCGTCGCGGGCGTGGAGGTCACCGCCAGCCACAACCCGCCCCGGGACAATGGCTACAAGGTCTACCTTGGTGAAGGTTCGCAGATCGTGCCGCCCGCCGACAGCGAGATCGCCGCCGAGATCGACGCGATCGCCTCTCTCGACGACGTGCCGCGTCCGGACGGGGGCTGGGAGATCCTCGACGACTCCGTCCTGGACGCCTATCTCGCCCGTACCGACGCCGTGCTCGCCGACGGCTCGCCGCGTACCGCGCGCACCGTCTACACGGCGATGCACGGCGTCGGCAAGGACGTCCTGCTCGCCGCATTCGCCCGTGCCGGGTTCCCGGAACCGGTCCTCGTCGCCGAACAGGCCGAGCCCGACCCGGACTTCCCGACCGTCGCCTTCCCCAACCCGGAGGAGCCCGGCGCGATGGACCTGGCCTTCGCGCAGGCCCGCGCGAGCGAACCGGACCTGATCGTCGCCAACGACCCGGACGCCGACCGGCTCGCCGTCGCCGTCCCGGACGGCGGGGCGTGGCGCATGCTGCGCGGCGACGAGGTCGGGGCGCTGCTCGCCGCGCATCTGGTCGGGCGCGGCGCCACCGGCACCTTCGCCGAGTCGATCGTTTCGTCCTCGCTGCTCGGCCGGATCGCCGGCCGGGCCGGGCTGCCGTACGAGGAGACACTCACCGGGTTCAAGTGGATCGCCCGTGTGGACGGTCTGCGCTACGGCTACGAGGAGGCCCTCGGCTACTGCGTGGACCCGCAGGGCGTGCGGGACAAGGACGGCATCACGGCCGCCCTGCTCGTCACGGAGCTGGCCTCCGAACTGAAGGAGCGGGGCCGGACCCTGCCGGACCTCCTCGACGACCTGGCCGTGGAGTACGGGCTGCACGCCACCGACCAGCTCTCGGTGCGGGTGCAGGACCTGTCGGTCATCGCGGACGCCATGCGGCGGCTGCGCGCGCGCCCGCCCGCCGAGCTGGCCGGTCTCGCGGTCACCCGGGCCGAGGACCTGGCCCGCGGCTCGGACCGGCTGCCGCCCACCGACGGGCTGCGCTACACCCTGGACGGCGCCCGGATCGTGGTCCGGCCCAGCGGCACGGAACCCAAGCTGAAGTGCTATCTGGAGGTCGTCGTCCCGGTCGCCGGGCACGCCGGGCTGCCGGCCGCCCGGGACCGCGCGGCCGGCCTGCTGGCCGCCCTCAAGCGGGACCTGGCCGCGGCCGCCGGCATCTGAGACGCCGGCGGCCGCCTCCGGGGTGCGCCCGGGACGAACGGGCGCACCTCGATAGGGTGATTTAGCGGCCACGGCTGACGCACCCGCCGCACTCCCCCGCGCTCTGCGGGAACGGTGAACCGGTACCGCCCGCCGAGTACTGGAGCCGCCGACGTGTCCTCGACCGCCCCCGACACCGCCCCCAGCGGACACATCCCGGGCACCCGGCGGCCCCCCGTACCGTCCGGCATCCCCTCCCGCGCGCTGCTGGACGGGCTGCGGCGCGCGGCGCCCGCGCTGGCCGCCTTCGTCTCCGTGCATGTCGCGGGGCTGCTGTTCCTCGCCGTGTGGGCGCACCGGCGCGGGCACGGGGTCTGGCCGATGCTGGCGACGGAGTGGGACTCCCGCTGGTACCTGGGGATCGCCGAGCACGGGTACGCGCATGAGCTGGGTGTCGCCTTCGACCACAACAACCTGGCGTTCTTCCCGCTCTACCCGCTGCTGGTGAAGGCCGTCGCCGTGGTCACCCCGGGCAGCCGGGCCGGCACCGGCCTCGGCATCGCCGTGCTGGCCTCGCTGGTCGCGGCCTGGGGCGTGTTCGCCGTCGGTGAGCGGCTGGCCGGGCGGCAGGCGGGGATCCTGCTCACCACACTGTGGGCGGCGCTGCCGGTCTCCCTCGTGCAGTGGATGGGGTACACCGAGTCGCTGTTCACGCTCTTCGCCGCCTGGACCCTGTACGCGGTGCTGGACGAGCGCTGGCTGTGGGCCGCCGCGGGGGCGTGCCTGGCCGGGCTGACCCGGCCCACCGGGATCGCGGTGGCGGCGGCCGTCTCCGTCGCCGCCCTGCTGTCGCTGCGCCGCCGCTTCTCGGGCCGGGCCCTGGCCGCCGCGCTGCTCGCCCCGGCCGGCTGGTGCGGGTACCTCGGCTGGGTGGGGCTGCGGCTGGGCCGCTGGGACGGCTACTTCGCCGTGCAGCGGATGTGGCACAACGAGTTGGACGGCGGCCACGAGACCCTGCGCCGGCTGCGCCAGCTGTTCGGGCAGGTGTCACGGCCGGAGCTGTTCCTGATCGTGGTCACCCTGACGATGCTGGTCTCGGTGGTGCTGTTCGCGCTGTCGGTGTGGGACCGGCAGCCGCTGCCGCTGCTGGTGTTCACCGGAGTGCTGCTGGTGATCGTCCTGTGCAGCGGCGGCGTCTATTTCCCACGCGCCCGCTTCCTGCTGCCCGGCTTCCCGCTGCTGCTGCCGGTGGCGGTGCATCTGTCCCGGGCCTCCCGCAGGTACCGGGCGCTGGTGCTGGCGACGGCGGTGGCGGGCTCGGCGTACTGCGGCGCGTACATGCTGCTGGTGTGGCCGAGCGCGCCCTGATTCACGGGGAGTTGGGCCCTGGCTCGCTCACGGGATTCCAGCTGCGGCGTGCGGGCCCGGTACGGGGTTCAGTGCCGGGTGAGCCGGCTGAACCCCGTGTCCGGGGCGCCGCCGCTCAGCCCGTCGTCGGTGTGCCGGTGCTCGCCTCGCCGGCCGCGGGGGTGGTGGTGTCGGTCGGGGTGGGCTCGGGAGTCGTCTCGGTGGGCGTCGGGGACGCGGGGGCTTCCGTGGACGGCTCGGGGTCCGGGGCGGACTCCGTGGGCGTCTGGGCCGGTACGGAGGGGTCGGGGGCCACGGGGGTCTGTGTCGGGGTCTGGCCGGGTGTCCCGGTGGGCGTGGGCTCGGCGGTCGGGTCCGGGGTCGGCGTGGTGCTCGCGCCGGCCGACGGCGACGGTGCGGCGGGCCGGGACGGCGTCCGGGTGGGCTGCGCGGGCCCGGCGGACGGCGTGGCGGTGTCGCCGGGCGCGGAGCCGGGCTCGTCGGAAGGCTCGCCGGAGGGCTTCCCGCCGCCCACGTCTCCGTCGCGCACCGGCTTCGTGGCCGGGGTGTCACCGCCCGCGCCGGGGCTCTTCGGGACGACGGCCGTGCCGTCGGGGACGGTGTGCACGCCCCGGAGGTAGAACTCCATCCAGCCGAGGACGAGGTTGAGGTAGTCACGCGAGTAGTTGTAGCTGAGGATCGCCCGCTCCAGGCCGGCCGCGGTGCGCAGGTCGCGGTCGCCGGCGCACAGGTAGTGGCCCGCGGCCAGGGCGGCGTCGTAGACGTTGTTCGGGTCGGCGACGCCGTCGCCGTTGCCGTCGGCGCCCCAGGTCTTCCAGGTGGTCGGCAGGAACTGCATGGGGCCGACGGCCCGGTCGTAGACCGGGTCGCCGTCCCAGACGCCGTTCTCGCTGTCGAGGATCAGCGCGAAGCCGTTGCCGTCGAGGGCGGGGCCGGTGATCCGGGTGAGGGTGTCGCCGTTCGCCGCGACGGCGCCGCCGCCCGCGTGACCCGACTCGACCTTGCCGATCGCGGCGAGCAGTTCCCAGCGCAGTCCGCAGGCCGGGTCGGTGCGGCCGACCGAGGCCGCGGCTTTCTGATAGGCGTCGAACACGGTCGACGGCAGCCCGGCCTCGGCCGTGACACGCCGCGGCGAGGGCTTCGCGGCCTGCTCGCCCCACAGCCTCTCGGCGCTCGACACGCCCTTCAGGGGCGGGAGTTCGACGTGGTAGGAGTCGTCGCCCTGGGAGGGGACCGCGGGCAGCGGGGCGTCCGGGGCGACGAACCCGCCGGGCACGCTCACGCCCTCGTCCTGCGGCGTCCGAGCCGCGGAGACGGGCGCCGGGGCCTGGGAGCCGGCGGTGAGCAGGGCCGCGGCGACCGTGGCGCACGTGGCGACGGACGCGCCACGCAGACCACGCCGGGTGCGCAGCCGCGCGCCCACTCCACGGAGGGACCTGGCGAGCGGACGGGACATGATGTCACTCCTGACCTTGGGGCGCTCGGGGCGTGGGGGGTGGCTGTGTTCGTCGCGCCCGACGCTAGGCAGCGAGCGCCCCGCGGCGGGACGCCTGGCCTGCTCTAGGGGCTAAGGCGAGATGAACTCCTGGGGGAGACGAGGGCTACGGCTGCACCCGCACGAGGTAGCTGAAGCCCGTGTTCTCGCCGACGCAGGACTGGAGCGTGAGGTCGCCCCAGTAGAGGCCGTGGGCGGGGGTGCCGCGGCCGGGTGAGACGTAGTTGGCGTAGACGCGGTAGGTGAAGGTGCCGCGCGGTGTGGTGGCCGTGACCGTCGTGTCCACGGGCAGCGTGGCGAACCGCGAGAAGCCGCAGTAGTCGTGGCCCACGACCACGGCGGTGCGCAGCCCGTAGCCGTCCTCGGTGCCGAGGTCGGGCCCGGTCCACTGCACGGCGTCCCGGCAGGAGTCCACGACGTCCTGGCCGCCCCGCACGACCTTGGCGGACCAGGAGCCGATCCGCAGCGTGGTCGAGCCGTCCCGGCTGCGCCGGTCGTGGGTCCCGGCGTCGGGCGAGGGTTTCGACGACGGCTCGGCGGGGGTGCCGCCGGGGCGGGCGGCGGCGGACGGAGGCGCGGTGTCGGACAGGTCCGGCAGTTCGGTCGTCGGAGCCGCGGTGGGCCTGCTCGGGGACGGTGCGGGAGGGGGCGCTGGGCGGCTGGTGACCGCCGTGGGCGCGGGCTCCGGCGGGCCGGTCCGGGTCGGTGTGCCGGAGGGCGTCGGCTCGGGCGGAGCCGTGGCCACCCGGTCGGTGGCCGACGCGGTGGGCGGGGCGCTCGGGGACGGCCCCGCCGACGGCCTGCCGCCCGCCCCGGGGACGGCACACCCCGCGAGGACGGCGGACGCGACCACGGCCACGGCCCCGCGGAGTGGCAGTCGGGCACCGGGCCTGATGCGAGACCGGACGTTCACTTCTGAACCCCTTGTCACGGGCTGCCGCGGGCTTATCCGAAGCGGCCGTTCACGTAGTCCGTGGTGCGCGGATCCTGTGGGCTGTTGAACATGGCGTCCGTGCCGCCGTGTTCGACGATCACGCCGGGGGTGCCCTGCTCGGCGAGGAAGAAGGCGCACTGGTCGGAGACGCGGGCCGCCTGCTGCATGTTGTGGGTGACGATCACGATGGTGACCTCGTCGGACAGCTCGTGGATCGTCTCCTCGATGCGGCGCGTCGAGGTCGGGTCAAGGGCGGAGCACGGCTCGTCCATCAGCAGGACGCGGGGCCGGACCGCAAGCGACCGCGCGATGCACAGGCGCTGCTGCTGACCGCCGGAGAGCGCGCCACCGGGCTGGCGGAGCCGGTCCCGGACCTCCTTCCACAGGCCCGCCTTGGTGAGGCACTCCTCGACGAGCCGGTCCTTGTCCTCGCGGCCCGCCTTCAGGCCGGCCAGCTTCAGGCCGGCGGTGACGTTGTCGTAGATCGACATCGCCGGGAAGGGGTTGGGCTTCTGGAAGACCATGCCGATCTGGCGGCGGGCGTGGGTGATGCGGCGCCCCCGGTCGTAGATGTCGTCGCCGTCCAGGAGGACCCGGCCCGACAGGGAGGCCGAACCGACCAGTTCGTGCATGCGGTTGAGGATCCGCAGGAACGTGGACTTGCCGCAGCCGGACGGGCCGATGAGCGCGGTGACCTTGCGGGCCGGCATGGTGAGCGAGACCTGCTCCAGCACCTTGTGATTGCCGAACCAGGCCGAGATGGCGTCGGCCTCCAGGGTGGCCGGGTCGCTCTCCGCGGTGGCCGCGCCGCGCTGGGGCGCCTTGACGGCCGGTATCCGCTTCGTCGGGTCGAGGAGCTCGTCGACGAGGGTGTCGGCCGTGTCGGTGGTGTCGGACATGATGGTTGAACTCCTCGTCGGTCAGAGCAGGTTGGGCAGCAGGCGGGCGGCGGCGCCGGAGACGGCGAGGCCGAACGCGGCCAGTACGGGTACGCCGACGATCCAGGTCTGCCAGCGGCCCCACGCGCGGTAGGCGGCCATGGTGAGCAGGGCGGCCAGGAACAGCCCCTGGGACCAGAGGAAGACCGGCAGCCAGGCCGCGCCCTCGATGCCGAAGGCCTGCTCGGAGTCGCCGACCCAGCCGAGGGCGAGCGGGCGGGGCGGGGCGGGCTGTACGTCGCTTGTGAGGGTCGCGTCGACGCGGAGGGTGCCGGACGGGGTGTACGGCCCGCCCTCGGCGGTGGTGAGCGTGAGCCGGCCCTCGTTGTCCTTGAGGGCGGCCGGCAGCGGGTCGCCCTCCCGGCGGACGCCCGTGACCCGGTAGGTGGCCTTGCCCTGGCCCGTCGTCATCTCGATCTCGGTGCCCGCGGGCAGTCGGTGCAGGCCGTGGAACGGGCTGCCGTACCCCCACTGGCGGCCCATGATCACGCTGGTGCCTGCCTGGCCCGGCAACGGGGTGTCCCGGCGGTGGCCGGGGCCCGACATCAGCACACCGGAAGTGGTGCCCTCCCCGATCACTTCCTTCAGGCCCAGGGCCGGGATGCGCAGCAGCGCTACCGGGGCGCCGGGCTCCAGCATCTTGCCGTCGTACGTCTGCTGCCCCACCGGCGCGATGCCGAGGGCGAGTTGACGGCGGTACTCGTCGTACGCGGTCTGCTGGTCGCGGGCATGCTGGAGGTGTCCCACGATCGTGAGGTTGGCGGCGAAGCCGAGCAGCAGGGCGGCGAGCACGCACAGCGCGGCCCCGGCGAAGGCGAAGCCGGCGCGTTCTGCCCGCGGCGGCCCTGAGCCGGTCTCGGGCTCGGGTGAAGGCGCCGGCGCCGGCGGCGCCTCGGCCGGCGGGGGCGGGGACAGCACGGTCACGGGAAGCGCTCCTGTGAAGAGATGCGGAGGGGAGAAACGGAAGGGCGGGCGGCGGGGTGGGGGCCCGCCGCCCGTGCTTCCGCCTGCCGTTACGAGCGGGGCTCGCCGAAGGACAGCAGCCCGTTGCGGCGGCCGTACCGTACGAAGGCGATGCCGGCCGCGGTCAGGACGACGGCGCCGACGCCGGAGAACAGCGCGATCTGGCTGCCGGTGGAGGCCAGGCCCCCGGAGGGCGAGGCGCCGCCGGAGGTGGAGCTGCCGCCGGAGGTGCTGCCGCCGCCGGAGTCACCGCCGGAGGTGCTGCCGCCGCCGGAGGTGCCGGCCGAGTCGCCCGTGGGATCGGCGGTCGGCTCGTCGGTGGGCCCGTCCGTCGGCTCGTCGGTGGGCTTGTCGGACGGGTTGTCGCTGGGGGAGTCGGAGGGCTCCGCGACGGTGAAGGTCGCCTGAGACGCGGTTTCGCCGGTCAGGTAATTGCAGGCCGGCGAGAAGTTCCAGGACGATGTACCGGCAACCATGTCGTCCGGAACGGTGAGCGAGTTCCAGGTCACCACCCCGTTGGCATCGGCGGTGGCGCCGGGGAACGATTCGTCACGGTTGCTGAGGGCCATCGAGTACGAGGTGCCCGCTTCGCAGCCGCGGACAAGCACCTTCACCGTCTGGCCGCGCTGCAGTTCCGGACCGGGGGTACCGGTCAGTCGCTTGCCGTTCTCGTCCTGGATCTCCACCGTCGGCTTGGCCACGGTCACGGGGATGGGGGTGGACTGCGAGGACGCCCACTGGCCGGCGTTCGCCGACGTGAACCGCGCGGTGAGTTCGTGCCGCCCCTCGGGCAGAGTCGACGTCGTCAGCGCGGCCTTCCCGCCCGAGACCGTGACCGGGCCGCTGCCCAGCGGCGTCTCCCCTTCCAGGAACGTCACGGTGCCGGTGGCCTCAGCGGGCGTGATCGTGGCGGTGAGCTTGATTTCCTGGTCGGGCTCGAACCGGGAGGCACCACCTGAGTCCAGCGCGACCGAGGTGGTCGCGGCGCCCTCACCGACCACCCAGGTGTCGCCGGAGACGGTGATCTTCTGGGTCCAGTAGTGGCTCGGCAGTCCGTAGGAGTCGGGGGGCAGGTATGAGTACTGGTCCACGCAGTCCACGCGCAGCTCGTAGGTGCCGTCACCCGTGATGTAGTCCGACAGGTTGCGTACCTCCATGCCCGGGTTGTCCGCGGCCGCCAGGGAGACCGTGGAGGTCGGGCCGTGGTAGGGGGCCGCATCGGTGATCCCCCACAGCGCGAGCCTGGGCGCGGAACCTTCCTTGACCACGGAGAGGTTGAGCACGCTGTCGAAGGTCAGGGGGTCGAGTACGTCGGCGGGGCAGGCGGCGGGGAGCTCTATGGAACCGGCAAAGGGCTGAGGATCGCTGAGCGACCCGCTGTCGGGCGTGATGGTGAACGTCCCGGCCTCCGCCGCCCGGGCAGGCTGGGACTGGGAGGCAACCAAGCCCACCACGCCCATGGCCAGCGCGGCGCAGACAGCCAGGACGGCGGCCACTCTTCGGAATGGATGAAGCACTCTCATTTGCGATTGCCCCCCGGGGGACGCTAGTCGGATGGATCCCTGCACAGCGCGGGTGGCCGGGCACCTGGAAGGTGCCCGGCCGTCACGCTTGGGTCAGTTGGCGATCAAGGCTTACTTGTCGCCCGTGATGGTGGTGTCACCGCAGTTGGTGTTCGGGTTGCCGTCGGTGGCCAGGTCGCCGAAGCCGTAGGTCTTGATGACGGCGAGGCTCGCGGCGGAGCAGACGTCCGAGCCGGAGCCGACGAAGGCCTCCGCGATCGCCGACTCGCCCTTCCGGGCGGTCGAGACGACGTTGTAGACCTCACGAGCCACGGGGAAGGTGGAGTTGAGCTCGGTGGCGGAACCCGTGCCGGTGGTCGGGGCCACGCCGTTGATGCTGCGGACCCAGGCCGTGCCGCGACGGTTCGGGACGTCCGAGAGGCCCTTGCCCTGGGCGATCCACTGGGCGATCGAGTACGGCATGATCTGGTCGTTCGCGGTCAGCGCGGTGCCGTCGTGCTCCTGCGGGGCCTGCGAGAGGCCCTCGTTGACGCACGAGCCGGGCGTGATCGGCGTGGCGGTGTCGCTCAGCCACTGCAGCCAGAACGACCGCGTGCCGGAGCCGGCCTGCGGCAGCAGCGGCTTGATGCCCGCGGGACGGTCGGCCGTGCAGGTGTAGAGCTTGATCAGGTCCGCACGCGTCAGGTTCGTCGGCACCGTGCCGGTCAGGCGGGAGGCGTAGGTGACGGCGTCCTTGGCGAACGGGATGAAGGTGAGCTTGGAGCCGGCGGTCTGCGGGCCACGCGAGGAACGGGCGAAGTCGACACAGTCGGCCGTGGCCGTGTCGTCGATCTCGGCGACCAGCTTGTTGATGCCGTTCGAGGAACCGTTCACGTCCGCACGCGGGAAGGTGCAGCCCGACGTCTTGGTGCTGATGTTGTCGGCGACACCCGACGGCGGGATGGCGTCCCAGGAAGCGAGGATCTTGGCGTTGCTGGCGCCGGTCACGACGGTGGTGCCGTTGGCGAGGCCGTTCATCACGTACTGGGTGGTGTCGGAGCCGACACCCGCCAGGATGCGCTTGTCGGTGGCCGGGTTCGGGTCGGCCGACGCGGGGGCGGCCAGGACACCGATACCGAACACTGCGGCGCCGACAGCGGCACCAACCTTGGCGTAGGACTTGACGTTCACTTCTGAACCCCTTGGTTTCTGGATTTTCGAAGGCTGGACGTTCAAGCTGAATCCGGATTTTCGCGCTGCCGACCCGTCGGTCGGCCACCGTGTACATTTCCAGAATTTGGCACGGTGGCCAACCAATTCCCAACGAGGGAAAGGTTACGGGAAGGCTTCCTAGGTGTCTCCTAGGGAGTTCGCCGCTGCGCGAGGCGAAGCATTATCGGGCCTGCAAGCCCCGCCGCTCCGCCCACGAACAGGACGACGAGAAGAACCCATCGGATGATACCGAGAACCTCACCTGGGGTGATTCCACTGCTGGCGACATTCTGTTGGCCGCCGGACGAGGAAGTTGTCGACCCATTTCCGGTGGATGCATCCGAGACCGATGGGCTGGGATTCGCGCCACCGTCTTCGCCGCCCGTCGAGGCCCCGCCGGCGGAGGTACCGGAGGATGTTCCTCCGGCGTTGCCTCCGGGGTCGCCTCCGGAGGCGAGCCCTCCGGCACCGCCGCCCCCGGGGTCGTCCGGGTTCGGTGTGCCGGGATCATCCGAGATCTGCCCGCGCTCCAGGTCGTCGGCGGCAGCCTTCGCCTGCTTGCGCAGCCCGTCCGGCAACGGCGCGTATCCGTAGGGCAGTTCGCCTGCCGACGAGCCCGGCGTCTGACCCGCTCCGGCGGCGTACCTGATGAGGTCCGCGTAGGCCTTGCGGTCCCCGGTGCTCTGATTCACCGAGGCCGCGGCGTATGTCACCGCGGCCAGCGGGTAGGCCTGGCCCTTGGCCAGCGTGGGGTCCGGCTTGAGAACCTTGGCGTTGTCGGGCGATGCCTTCATGGCGTCGACCGCGTTCAGCAGGGTGTCATCGGTGGGCTTCACGAACCGGCCATCGGCGTTGCGCAGCGCAGCGATGTTCAGTCCGTAGCGCTGCGCCGAGGCGATGTCGACGACAGCCATGACAGTGTGGTTGGTGCTGGGCGAGTTCAACAACTCGTTCTTGTTGAGGAGACTCCCGTCCCAGGCAATCCTGTTGTTGTTGTTGCCGCGGCGGGTGCGCACCGCTCCGTCGTGCAGGTCCTCCGTGTACGGGTCGAGGGCCGTCAATCCATAGGTGGGCTTGTCCTCCAGAGTCGAGTCCTCGGCGTTGAGGGCGACTGCTGTGGTCGGATCGTTCTTGGGGTAGTCGGAGATCGAGGTGTTCTCGGCCAGATCCAGACCCTGGAAGTACGAGTTCACCCGCATTCCCCAGGGGTCGGGCTTTCCGGAGAGGAAATCCCGAGCGTCCTTGTCCGACTGCAGCCAGTTCCACAGCAGTCGCGTGGTGTCGGAGTTACCCGACGGAACCATAAGACTCAGCTGCCCGGACGCATTCGTATCCGCGGCGAAATCGGCGAACTGAGGATTCAGTTCCTTGAATTCCTCGTCACTGAAATAGGACTTCGGATTTCCCGCTACCTGCTCGGGTTCAGGTTGCTTCTTGTTCCATGGCACAGTCCAGACATAAGAATGGGTGAGCATCTTGGCCACGAGCCGCGGCGTCAGCTTCATCTCCCGCATCACGCCGGTTTTCGTGGAGTCGATGAAGAATCCGATCGCCAGCCCGGACACCGCCAACGGCGCGTGCACAACGTCCGGTTGGCCTTCGGCCTGAGTGACCGGGTCGACGGTGACGCCCAGCAGAGGCGTGTCGCTCGTCGTGCCGGACACGCCGTTCCTGGCGAGTTCTTCGCTGTCCGGGTCGTAGGAGAACATGCTGTCGGTGGTGGCGCACAGCTTCGGCTGCCACGAGTTGACCGCGTCCGCGGCCAGTTCGGAGCCGGTCACTGGGCGCTCGGACCTGCCCTCCGGGCAGAAGTTGTCGACGGGCAGGAAGTCCAGGCGGAAGACCATCCGCTGGGCCCAGTTCGTCGCGGAGAGCGGGGACGTGGAGAGGGTCGAGCTGGCCGTATCAGGATCGACGACTGTGCCGTCCGTGTCGTGGGTGCCACGCGGCACGACGACCAGCCAGCACTTCCGAGGAGTCGGGGTGCTGCCGGCGGGAGCCGTGTTCTCACCGCAGCCGAGGTGGTCCGCCTGAACCCCGTCCTGGACCTCGAACTGCACTTCGCCCGTGCCGTTGGCGTACGTGCGGCTGCCGTTCTGCTCGTTGGTGTCCAGCGGCCCGAAGTAGGTGGTGTCGAACGGCGTGGTCGTCGGGTGTTCACCGTTGGCGGGGCGGAAGGGGACGAAGTCGCCCTGCGTCTCCTCAGGATCCTTGTTCGCGGTCAGCATTCGGGTGTTCGCCTTGTAGCCCGGAAGCACGTCGCCGGCGCCGAACACGCACTGGCCGCGGTCGGGCCCGTCCGGATCGTCTCCCCAACACTGCATGATCTGCAGGTAGTTGCCCCGGGCGCCGTTCGGGGTCGTCGGTGCCCCGCCCGCCCAGCTGACCCGCACACCCTGGGACCGGAGCTCCTTCGTCTGATGGACCGTCACCTTCAGCCCGGAGAAGTCGTCGTACTTCCCCTTCGGCCCCGACTTCGTCACCGCGGACTCCTCCGCGGTGTTGTCCGCCGCCGCGGCGGGCGTGCCGGGCGGCAGCGGAAGCAGGGCCACCGCCAGGGCGGTGAGCAGCGAACCCACGGCGACGAGGACGCGCGGCCGGGGCCGCTTCGGCAGAGTCGTCATGCCGCACCCCCCTTGCGGCGCGTCCGGTTGGCCATCACGCGCGCGACGGCCGGCGGCCCGACGACGACGCCGACGAGCAGCGCGGCCGACAGCGCCATCAGCGCCGTACGCAGGCCGAGTGCGTCGTCCGAACCCAGGGAGACCGGGCTGGCGGCGACGGAGGAGTCACCGGTGGACTGGCCGCCGCCGAGGACCTCGCCGGTCTCGGGGTCGACGACGGACCCACCGGTCGTCCCGCTCGTGCCGCCCGTGCCGCCGGAGCCGCCGGACGTGCCACCGCCCGAGGAGCCGCCCGTGGCGCCACCCGAGCCCGTGGAGCCGGACCCGCCCGTCGATCCCGAGCCGCCGG
This sequence comes from Streptomyces shenzhenensis, assembly GCF_003688995.1. GTDB lineage: Bacteria > Actinomycetota > Actinomycetes > Streptomycetales > Streptomycetaceae > Streptomyces > Streptomyces shenzhenensis_A. The sequence continues at coordinate 481,872 of NZ_PENI01000001.1, forward strand.
TCGCGGCGGACCCGCCGGTCGAGCCGGAGCCGCCGGAACCGGAACCGCCGGAGCTCGAACCGCCGGAGCCGCCGACCTGCGTGGGGGTCTTGTTGCCGCCCGTGCCGGTCGCGCACTGGTCGGAGCCCCTCTTGTCGCAGGCCTGCGGGTAGGGGGCATTCTGGATCAGGAGGTTCTTGCCGCCGGAGAACGTCGGGTTGTTGCACTTGTTGACGTTGATGCTGTCCGTCACGGCACCCGGAATCTTCCGGGTCTGGTCCATGGCTGCTTCCACCAGGTTCTTCGGCAGCGGCGAGTAGCCGAGCCGGTCGGCCTGCTGCTGGCCCTCGCAGAGGAAGTAGTTGTTGAACGCGCTCAGCGTCTTCCCCTTGGCCTTGGTGAAGCCCATCTCCTCCCTGGTGGGGATGATCATGTAGCTGTAGCTGGAGAGCGGGTAGGTGCGCCGGTCCCCGAAGGTGTAGACGCTGTCCAGGTTCTGGGTCAGGTAGTTCGCCGAGCGCGGGTCGCTGTTGATCCTGGCCTTGGTGAGCGCGACGGCCACGCTGGAGGCGGTCGGCTCGACGTAGTAGCCGGAGTGGTTGAGGACCTTGGCCACCGGGAAGCCCGCGTTCCTCGCGTACGAGTACTCGACGTAGGTGATGGCGCCCTCGGCCTGGGCCTGCTTGGTGTAGCCCGCGACGCCGAGCGACTGGGACTGGGCGACGAAGCCGGAGCCGGGGATCACCGGGAAGTACGACGTCAGACCGCACGGCGTCGACTTGCCCGCCCGGCGGCAGTAGTCGTTCCACAGGGAGCCGTACTCCTTGGACATCCACAGGGAGAACTGCGCGGTCGTACCGGAGCCGTCGGAGCGGACCACCGGGACGATCCGGCGGGCCGGCAGATTCAGCCGGGGATTGTCCGCCTTGATCTCCGGCGCGTTCCACATCGTCAGCTTGCCGGTGAAGATCTTGGTGAGGACCTCACCGGACAGCCGGAGGTTGGTGACCTGCTTGCCGCCGATCTTCAGGTTGTACATGAACGAGGTACCACCGGCCACGATCGGCATGTAGGCGTACTTGCGCGTGGGCGGCGGGTCCGCCTGGCCGAGGTCGTTGAGACCGTAGGGGATCTCGGAGACGCCGAAGTCGGAGGTGCCGTTCTTGAACTGCTGACGGCCGACGGACGAGCCGACCGCCGAGTAGTTCACGGTCATGCCCTGCTGACGGACGTTGCGGCGCCACTGCTCGATCGCGTTGGAGCTCCAGGTCGAACCGGAGCCGCTGATCTTCGTGTAGCTGTCGGCGAAGGCGTTCGGCGGATGGACGGCGATCAGCGCGCAGACCGCGGCGACGAGCAGCGCCAGCGCCTGGTACACGCGCGTAGCGCGCGGACGACGGACTAGTGCGGTGGTCACGGGGTGCTCCTCGTCGGTGCGGATCTGGTTGACGGCTGGTCTGCGGGGGCATACGCGGTGAAGCGCTTCGCGTCCCGGCGGGAGGCCTTGACGCGCCGGTGTTCCTGGCGGCGGGTCAGCTGGCCCGGTCCGCGCCCGCCGATGACGCGGGCTATGACGAACAGGACGAGCACCAGCACCAGGAGCACCGCCGCGGTGCCGAAGCCGCGGGCGATGTAGGTGGGCTCGGGGGACTTGACGAGTTCGAAGGTCGCCAGCGGCAGCGACACCATCGGGTCGTGGAGCGGGTTCATGTTGAGCTCGGCGGTGTAGCCGGCGGTCAGCAGGACCGGTGAGGTCTCCCCCACACCGCGGGCCGTGCCCAGGATGATCGCCGTCGTCAGTCCGGACCGGGAGGTGGGCAGCACCACGTGCCACACCGTGCGCCACCGCGAGGTGCCGAGGGCGTACGACGCCTCGCGCAGCGTTCCCGGGACCAGCCGGATCACCACGTCCGACGCGCGGATGATGATCGGCAGCATCATCACGGAGATCGCCAGCGCGGCGGCGAGACCGGAGCGGTCGAAGCCCAGCGCCAGGATGAAGGTCGCGTAGATGAACAGGCCGGCGACGATGGACGGCAGGGCCGTCATCGCCTCGACCATGGTGCGGACGAACCGGCTGAAGGCCCCCGGGACCTCGTTCAGGAAGACCGCGCACACCAGCCCGGTCGGGATGCAGATCAGCAGGGCGATGGAGATCTGCCACAGCGTGCCGACGATCGCGTGCAGGATGCCGCCGACGTCGAGCGGCTCGATCGGGCCCGCGTCGGCCATCGACTCGGTGTAGAAGTTCAGGTGCGGCAGCGCGTCGCGGCCCTCGTAGAGGGTGTAGACGACCACGAACGCCAGCACGGCCAGCATCACGACGCCGAGACTCTGGACGACCGCGGCGGCCACCCGGTCGCGCACCGCCGGCCCGTCCTCGTCGAAGGAGACCAGCAGCGCGTACAGGCCGAGGAAGAGCGCGTAGGCCACGACGACGAAGCCCACGGCGCCGTTGAAGGGCAGCAGCCGGTCGAACAGCAGCCAGGTGACGCAGAGGGACGCGGCGGCGGCGCCGAGCATGGCGTACACGTCGGTGGCGCGCAGCGTGGACAGGTTGCGACGTGCCTCGGCGCGCGTCGTGCGGCGGCCGGGCAGGGTGGTGCCCGCCGCCGGCGGCGCGGGCGGTTCCGCGGGGCTCGGCTGCGGTCCCTGGTCGCCGGGCGGGCTCTGTGCGGTGATGACGGTCATCGGGCTCGGTCTCCTCAGGAGTCGCTCGCCGCGCCGGAACGGCTGCGGGCGACGATCGACGACGCGGCGAAGTTGACGACGAGGGTCAGCAGGAAGAGCGCGAGGCCCGCGGCCATCAGCGCCGACATTCCGATGGGGCTCGCCTCGCCGTAGCGCAGGGCGATCAGCGAGGAGACCGAGCTGGTGCCGTTCTGGAGGATGTGCGGCTGGATCGTGAACACCGGCGAGATGATCAGGTACACGGCGATGGTCTCGCCGAGCGCCCGGCCCAGGCCCAGCATGGTGCCGCCGATCATGCCGCCCTTGCCGAAGGGCAGGACGACGCTGCGGATCATGCCCCAGCGGTTCGCCCCGAGCGCGTACGCGCCCTCCCGCTCGCCGACCGGGGCCTGCGAGAACACCTCCCGCATCACCGAGCAGATGATCGGCGCGACCATCAGGGACACGACGATGCCGGCGATGAAGGTGGAGGAGGTGTAGACGGTGGCGGTGGCGAGCGGGTCGCGCGGATCGGCGCCGTCGACCTCGAAGACCGGTATCCAGCCGAAGTACGTGGCGAGCCAGCGCGACAGGCTGACCACCTTCCCCTGGAAGAAGAACAGGCCCCACAGTCCGTAGACCACCGAGGGCACTGCGGCCATCAGGTCCACGATGCTGATGAGGGTCTGGCGGATCCTCGGCGGGGCGTACTCGGAGATGTAGAGCGCGGTGCCGAGGGCCAGCGGTACGGCGAACACGATGGCGACGAGCGCGACGAGGATCGTGCCGACGAGCACGGCGGCGATGCCGAAGTTGCCGCCTTCGGGCTCCCAGGTCTCGGTGGTGATGAAGCCCCACTTCGCGACCGACAGCGCCTGCCAGGCCCGGTACGTCAGAAAGCCGCCGACGAGCAGCATGATGGCGAGCACCAGGGTGCCGCCCCCGCGCAGCACACCTCGGAATAAGCGGTCGGCCACGCCCTGGTCGGCGTACAGACGTCTCGGTGGGTCGTCCACCGGAGTCACAGGTCGCTCATGCATTCGCGTCGTCACATGTGTCGACGCTCCTGAGGCCCGGTGGACTGCTGCGCACGCAAAGGTGAACGAGGCGCCCCCAACAGGCAACTTCCGGGTTTGACGTGAACGCGGCGATGCGAGCGCGCGAAGGGGTCCGGGCCCGCCGGTGCGGCGGGCCCGGACCCCTTGTACGCAGGTGAAATCGTCTAGCCGACAGGCCCGGTCAGTGGGTGTCCTCCCACGCGATCACGCCGGCCGATCCCAGTTCGGCCAGCAGCGCCCGGAACCGCTCGTAGGCGGCCTGGCACGTCGAGTGGCGCTCGTAGGCGCGCGAGGACACGGCCAGGGCACCGCCGGCCGGGTCACGCAGCCGCCAGACCCAGCCGTTTCCTTCAGAGGTGTGATGCACACCCCCGGATAACCCCGCCACGTCGGCGCACATCTGCTCGAACGCCGTTCGGCACTCCTCGTAACTGCGGTACGTCAGGGCCGCCACGGCGATCACCCGACCGTTCGTGGCGGTGAGTCGCCACAGGTAACTTCCGTCTGCGGATATGTCTATCTGACAGCGCGTGCCGGGTACGGCCGCGCCCCCCTGTCTTGCCGCCATCCATCCCCACCCCTGCGGTTCCCGTCGTCAGGAAGGCCGCATGGGTCGACGACGGCTCGTCATTCATGCGGCATCCGCAGAGTAGTGAGACGCGATTGACAACGATTGCCCTCTCTTTACCGCACCCACCATGCTTCACCGGAAAGTTGCCCCTCGTTCACATGGGTGCCGTAGGGCGAGCGCGCGAGCTGGACGACGAGGCCACCACGGCCGCGGCCGGGCCGCGGTACGCGTAGGTGGTCGCCAGGTCCGCTGAAATTCCAGTCGAATTTTCCCTTCGGTTTTCCATGGAATCGGCGCACCCGTTATTCGGCCGCACTTCTTTTAGCGGGAAAACGGCGATCTCCTTCACTCCGTCGCCAAAAACGTTCCTAAATCCCCACAGGGTGAGTACGCTGCACTCGTCAATTCGGGCTCGCCGACCGGGAATTGGCGGGTCGTGGCGTACAACTTGAGGAATTCGCATGCGCATTTACCCTGCTGCCGTCGCCGCGTGCGGCGTCGTGGCCCTGTCCGCTCTCGCTGTTCCGGCCGCGCACGCGGACGACAGGTTCGGCGACACCGACATCACCAGCGTCGTCGTCAACAGCGGCAACCCCGTGGTCGTCGGCAACACCGAGAGAACCGTCACCGTCGAGGTCACCGCGACCGACCCGGCCGGTCTCACGGAGGTCGACGCCACCCTTTACCGCGGCTCGTACAGCAACCCCGACGCCTCCGTGTCCTCGACCGCGGCCTGCGGCCCGACCCCCGACGCCACCACCACCTGCACCCTGACCTTCGACCTCAAGCCCGGCACGACGCCCGCCGACAGCTCGCTCGCCGGCACCTGGCACGTCAGCGCCTACGCGATCTCCGCCGACATCGACGCGGTGTTCCTGTCCGACGCAGCCGACTTCTCCGTACAGCGCGACACCCAGGTCTCCGTCAACGCCCCCGAGCGGGTCAAGTGGGGCAAGAACCTCACGGTCACCGGCGGCGTGCAGAACGCGGACTGGGCGACCGGCACGTACGCCGCCGCGGCGGCCGGCCAGCCCGTGAAGCTGCAGTTCCGTCCCAAGGGCTGCGCCACCTACACCACCGTAAAGACCGTCAACACCGCCGCCGACGGCACCGTCTCCGCCACCGTCCGCGCGCTCGTCGACGGTGACTACCGCTGGTCCTACGCCGGCACCGCCGGCACCGCGGCCGCCGTCTCCAAGGGCGACTTCGTCGACGTGCGCTGACCCCTGAGCGACACCGGCCTCCGCACGACCGGGGCCGGGCCACCCGTGGGGGTGGCCCGGCCCCGACTGCGGTGAGCGAGATCAGCCCACCGCGAGCAGGATCACCAGCAGGACCGCCCCGGCCACCGCCGGCGCCGCGATCTCGTACGCCCAGCGGACCGCGATCTCGCCCTGGGCACTCGGCTCCTGCCCCCGGCGCTCCAGCGTCTCGCGCAGGTCCTCCATGATCTGGTCGGCCTCAGCCCGCGCCGGCACGGACGGCTCGCCGCCGCCGCGCGCGCCGCGGCCGAGACCGAGGCCCGCGCCGGCCCTGGTGCCCGGCCCGCCGGACCGGCCGCCGTCGTGCGCCGCCGCCTCGGCCCGCGCCTGCCGCCGGGCGGCCCTCTTGCGGGCCCGCAGCGACACCGGGACGGCCCACAGCTGGTACTTGGTGCCGGACTTCGCGACGACCTCGTTCGAGTAGCCGGAGCGCAGGGCGGCGATCTCGCCCCAGGGCAGGGTGATCACCCGGAACGGGTTGCGCACCCGCAGCCGGTCCTCGCCCACGTACACGGCCGGGCGCAGGGTGAAGGCGACCACGAGCGGCACGACGAGGATCAGCGCGGCGAGCGCCAGCCAGGGGGTCCGGCCGTGCCCGTTGAACAGCGCGTCGAAGCCGAGCCACAGGATGATGGCGAGCATCACCACCCCGCCGGCGATCGCCGCGGGCGACCGGTGGATCCGGTCCTCGGCGGTGGGCGCCGGAGGCTGCGGCTCGGAAGGCTGGTGGTCCGGGGTCGTCATGGTCCCGATTCTGCACGACGCCGTCGGCGCTGCTCGTCCCCGGTACCGGGGCGGGCGACGGGGCCCGGCCCGGTGATCGGGGCGGTTCCGGGGGGTGTACAGCCGCTACGCGCGTAGATATGCTCGTCTGGTGACCATGCCCACCTCTGCTCCCACAGCGCAGGCTCTCGCCGACGTGACCGCGTCCGACAGCACGCTGCGCCGCTTCCTGCACGGGCTGCCCGGCGTCGACACGGTCGGCCTGGAGGCGCGCGCCGCCTCGCTCGGCACCCGTTCCATCAAGACCACCGCGAAGGCGTACGCCATCGACCTCGCCATCTCGATGGTCGACCTGACGACGCTGGAAGGCGCGGACACCCCGGGCAAGGTCCGGGCGCTCGGCGCCAAGGCGGTCCACCCGGACCCGACGGACCGCACCACCCCGGCGGCCGCGGCCGTCTGCGTCTACCCCGACATGGTGGCCGTCGCCAAGGAGGCCGTCGCCGGCTCCGGCGTCAAGGTCGCCTCGGTCGCCACCGCCTTCCCGGCCGGCCGTGCCGCGCTCGACGTCAAGCTGGCCGACGTGCGCGAGGCCGTCGCCGCGGGCGCCGACGAGATCGACATGGTCATCGACCGCGGCGCGTTCCTCGCCGGGAAGTACTCGAAGGTGTACGACGAGATCGTCGCGGTGAAGGAGACCTGCGGTGCGCGTGCGCGGCTGAAGGTCATCTTCGAGACGGGCGAGCTGTCGACGTACGACAACATCCGGCGGGCGAGCTGGCTCGGCATGCTGGCCGGGGCCGACTTCATCAAGACGTCGACGGGCAAGGTGGCGGTCAACGCGACCCCGGCCAACACCCTGCTGATGCTGGAGGCGGTGCGCGACTTCCGCGCCCAGACCGGCGTCCAGGTCGGGGTGAAGCCCGCGGGCGGCATCCGCACCAGCAAGGACGCGGTCAAGTTCCTCGTCCTGGTCAACGAGACCGCCGGTGCGGACTGGCTGGACAACCACTGGTTCCGCTTCGGCGCGTCCTCGCTCCTGAACGATCTGCTGATGCAGCGTCAGAAGCTGGCCACCGGCCGCTACTCCGGCCCCGACTACGTAACGGTGGACTGACTCATGGCATTCGAGTACGCGCCCGCGCCCGAGTCGCGCGCGATCGTCGACCTCGCCCCGTCGTACGGCCTCTTCATCGACGGGGAGTTCACCGAGAGCGCGGGCGGGGATCTGGTCAAGACGGTCTCTCCGTCCACCGAGGAAGTGCTCTGCGAGTACACCCGGGCCACCGCCGAGGACGTCGACCGGGCGGTGCAGGCCGCCCGCAGGGCGTTCGAGAAGTGGTCGGCGCTGCCCGGTGCCGAGCGCGCCAAGTACCTCTTCCGCATCGCCCGCATCGTCCAGGAGCGCAGCCGCGAGCTCGCGGTCCTGGAGACGCTGGACAACGGCAAGCCGATCAAGGAGACCCGCGACGCCGACCTCCCGCTGGTCGCCGCGCACTTCTTCTACTACGCGGGCTGGGCGGACAAGCTGGACCACGCCGGTTTCGGCCCGTCGCCGAAGCCGCTGGGCGTGGCCGGCCAGGTCATCCCCTGGAACTTCCCGCTGCTGATGCTGGCGTGGAAGATCGCCCCGGCGCTCGCCACCGGCAACACGGTGGTCCTCAAGCCCGCAGAGACGACCCCGCTGTCCGCGCTGTTCTTCGCGGACATCTGCCGGCAGGCGGGCCTGCCCCAGGGTGTCGTGAACATCGTGACCGGCGACGGCCGGACCGGCGCCGACCTCGTCGCGCACCCCGACGTCGCCAAGGTGGCCTTCACCGGCTCGACGTCCGTCGGCAAGGAGATCGCCCGCACGGTCGCGGGCACCCGCAAGAAGCTCACCCTCGAACTCGGCGGCAAGGGCGCGAACATCGTCTTCGACGACGCCCCCATCGACCAGGCGGTCGAGGGCATCGTGACCGGCATCTTCTTCAACCAGGGCCAGGTCTGCTGCGCCGGCTCCCGGCTGCTGGTGCAGGAGTCGATCCACGACGAGCTGCTGGAGTCCCTCAAGCGCCGTCTGTCGACGCTGCGCCTCGGCGACCCGCTCGACAAGAACACGGACATCGGCGCGATCAACTCCGCCGAGCAGCTGGCCCGGATCAGCGCGCTGGCCGAGCGGGGCGAGGCGGAGGGCGCCGAACGCTGGTCCCCGGCCTGCGAACTCCCGTCCTCGGGCTACTGGTTCGCCCCGACGCTCTTCACGAACGTCACCCAGGCGCACACCATCGCCCGCGAGGAGATCTTCGGCCCGGTGCTGTCGGTCCTCACCTTCCGCACCCCGGAGGAGGCCGTCGCCAAGGCCAACAACACGCCGTACGGCCTGTCGGCGGGCATCTGGACGGAGAAGGGCTCGCGGATCCTGGCGGTCGCGAGCCGGCTCCGGGCCGGTGTCGTGTGGTCCAACACGTTCAACAAGTTCGACCCGGCCTCGCCGTTCGGCGGGTACAAGGAGTCGGGCTTCGGCCGCGAGGGCGGCCGCCACGGCCTGGAGGCGTACCTCGATGTCTGACGAACGACTGTCCGTCCTCAAGACCTACAAGCTGTACGTGGGCGGCAAGTTCCCGCGTTCCGAGAGCGGCCGGGTGTACGAAGTGACCGACTCGACGGGCAAGTGGCTGGCGAACGCTCCCCTCTCCTCCCGCAAGGACGCCCGGGACGCGGTGGTGGCCGCGCGCAAGGCGTTCGGCGGCTGGTCGGGCGCGACCGCGTACAACCGGGGCCAGGTCCTCTACCGCGTCGCGGAGATGCTGGAGGGCCGGCGGGAGCAGTTCGTGCGCGAGGTCGCCGACGCCGAGGGCCTGCCGCGGGCCGAGGCGGTGGCCGTGGTGGACGCGACGATCGACCGCTGGGTCTGGTACGCGGGCTGGACCGACAAGATCGCCCAGGTGGTGGGCGGCGGCAACCCGGTCGCGGGCCCGTTCTTCAACCTGTCCTCCCCCGAGCCGATGGGCGTGGTCGCCGTGGTGGCCCCGCAGGAGTCGTCCTTCCTCGGCCTGGTGTCGGTGCTCGCCCCGGTGATCGCGACCGGCAACACGGCGGTGGTGGCCGCGAGCGAGAAGTCCCCGCTGCCGGCGCTGTCCCTGGCCGAGGTGCTGGCCACCTCGGACGTGCCCGGCGGTGTCGTCAACGTGCTCTCCGGGCGTACGGCGGAGATCGCGGCGCCGCTGGCCGCGCACCAGGACGTCAACGCGATCGACCTCGCGGGCGCCGACGAGGCGCTGGCGAAGGAGCTGGAGATCGCGGCGGCGGACAATCTGAAGCGGGTCCTTCGTCCACAGGCTGTGGATTACTCCGGGACGCCCGGGACCGAGCGGATGACGGCGTTCCTGGAGACGAAGACGGTGTGGCACCCGACGGGGGCGTTGGGCGCGGCCGGTTCTTCCTACTGACGGGCACCCGGCTCACCGACGGTTCCGGCGGGGAACTGCCGTCGTCCGCAGGCCGCCTGCGGCCGGCGACGCAGTTCCCCGCGCCCCTTCCGGGCTCCTCAGCGGCCCAGCGCGCCGAGGAGCTGCCCGGCCACGGGCAGGCTGCCCAGCGACTGCGCCTGGGCGATCGGAGCGGTCAGCGTCCGCGAGGTCAGCGGCTTGAAGTCGGCGAGCTGGGTGCCGACGCCGTTGTCGAGGGGGTCGACGCCGGTGCCCGCGAGCGGGTTGGGCTTGAGTCCGGCGACCGGTCCTGTGACATGGCGGACCGAGTCGGTGAGGGCCGTCAGTCCCGCCTGCGGGTCGGCGTGGCCGAGCGAGGCCGACCGGAGCGGCGCGTCCATGACCGGTGCGGTGGCCGCGGACGCCGTCGCCGCGCCCGCGCCCAGGGCCGCCGAGGCGGTCGCGAGGGCGATCAGCGCGCGCTGTGCGGTGGGGTGCTGCAAGGAGCTGTGTCGGGCCATCGTGGACGCCACCTTCCGGTGCACAGGGTAATGATGTCGACACGAAGGGTAGTTGAGGTGTGAGCCGCGTTCCAATGCCGACCCACGGGGTCGGCAAGGACCGCATCATGCGTCAAACTGGTGTTCCGTGAGCATTCATCCCCCGTCTCCCGCCCGTGTGGTGTTGCTGTGCGGCCCCTCGGGCTCGGGCAAGTCCCTTGTCGCCGCCCGTTCCGGGCTGCCCGTACTGCGTCTCGACGACTTCTACAAGGAGGGCGACGACCCGACGCTGCCGCTGGTGGCGGGGAGTTCGGACATCGACTGGGACCATCCGCGGTCCTGGGACGCGGACGTCGCCGTCGACGCCATCGCCCGGCTGTGCGCCACAGGGTCGACGGGCGTGCCGGTGTACGACATCGCGAAGAGCGCGCGCACCGGCGAGGAGGCGCTGCGCATCGGGCGCGCGCCCCTGTTTGTGGCGGAGGGCATCTTCGCGGCGGAGATCGTGCTGCGCTGCCGTGAACTCGGCCTGCTGGCCGACGCGTTGTGCCTGAGCCGTGGCCCGCTCACCACCTTCCGGCGCCGCTTCCTGCGGGATCTGAGGGAGAGCCGCAAGTCGGTGCCGTTCCTGCTGCGCCGCGGGGTCCGGCTGATGCGCGCGGAGCGGTCGATCGTCACCCGCCAGGTGTCACTGGGCGCGCACGCCTGCGACCGGGACGAGGCGCTGGGCCGGCTGGCCGCCGCGGCGGAGCGACGCCAGGCACCGCCGCCCGGCACACCGGCACAGGATCAGGCACCTCCGGCACAGACGCAGACACCGGCGTAGTCGCCGCCGCGGCAGAGAGCCGCACGCGCCGGAAACGGGAGAAGCGGGACTGGACGGACCCCCCGGCCCTCCAGTCCCGCCGTTCCTCCCCCTCCCCCTGTCCCCCCGTGTCCCCCTTGCCCCCGTTCCCGTGAGTTCCCCCGAACTCACGGCCCCCCGTTCCCCGTTCCCCCCAGCCTTCAGGCGACCAGTTCCCCGAAGGCGCTCTCCTCGTCACGGCCGAGGCTGAGGACCTCGTCCTCGCGCAGCCGGCGCAGCGACCGCCAGATGCTGGACTTGACCGTGCCGACACTGATGCCGAGGATGTCCGCGATCTCCGGGTCCGTGCGGCCCTCGTAGTAGCGCAGGACCAGCATGGTGCGCTGGAGTTCGGGCAGCCGGGCCAGCGCCTGCCACAGGACCGCGCGCAGCTCGGTGCCGCGCATCGCGTCCGTCTCGCCGGGCGTCTCCGGCAGTTCCTCGGTCGGGTACTCGTTGAGCTTGCGGCGCCGCCAGGCGCTGATGTGCAGATTGGTCATGGTGCGGCGGAGGTATCCGCCGACCGCCGCCTTGTCACTGATCCGGTCCCACGCCCGGTACGTCGAGAACAGCGCGCTCTGCAGCAGGTCCTCGGCCTCGAAGCGGTCACCGGTCAGGTGATAGGCGGTTGCGTACAGGGAGGCGCGGCGCTCGCTGACATAGGCGGTGAACTCCGCCTCTGTCAGCGAGCGGCGCTCCCCCGAGTCCTCCCTGTACGCGGCTCCCCCGTGGGCCCCCGTGACCCCCGTCGTGCTTCCCCCCGTACGAGCGTCAACCACCGAGATGTACGCGGTGTGCTGACGCCCGGTGCCGCGAGCGCACCCCCGTGCTCCCCCACGCTCGAACGCGTTCGTGCGGGAGGGACTCCCCTCGGCACCGGACTTCTCTGAACCCCGGTTCACGTCATGCAGACGCGTGACGACTGCGCTGGTGCTCATGCCGTGCAGCGTGTTCATCTCGCGCCCCCTGTCGTGGACTTCGGTGTTCGGCCTGCTTCCTTGCCTGTGCCGAAAATCTTGCCCAGGGGACTTCATGGCCGTGTCCGCCGACTGTCACAGACCTGTCACAGGGGCCCGGCACGGTTGAATTACAGAGAGTGCACAGGGTGTGACGGTATCGAGGTTTCCGGGCCCCGGCGGGCCCCACCGGTCGTACGACACCCCCTCCATGGGCCAGAATGAGCCCCGTGCCTTCCCTGTTGCTGATCGAGGACGACGACGCCATCCGTACGGCCCTGGAGCTCTCACTGACGCGCCAGGGACACCGGGTGGCCACCGCTGCCACCGGCGAGGACGGTCTGAAACTGCTGCGTGAACAGCGGCCGGACCTGATCGTGCTGGACGTGATGCTGCCCGGCATCGACGGGTTCGAGGTGTGCCGGCGCATCCGGCGCACGGACCAGTTGCCGATCATCCTGCTGACCGCGCGCAGCGACGACATCGACGTGGTGGTCGGGCTGGAGTCGGGCGCCGACGACTATGTCGTCAAACCGGTGCAGGGGCGGGTGCTGGACGCCCGGATCCGGGCCGTGCTGCGGCGCGGGGAACGGGAGGCCAGCGACTCGGCGACGTTCGGGAGCCTCGTCATCGACCGCTCGGCGATGACCGTGACCAAGAACGGCGAGGACCTCCAGCTCACCCCGACCGAGCTGCGGCTGCTGCTGGAGCTGAGCCGGCGGCCCGGCCAGGCGCTGTCCCGGCAGCAGCTGCTGCGGCTGGTGTGGGAGCACGACTACCTCGGTGACTCACGGCTGGTGGACGCGTGTGTCCAGCGGCTGCGCGCCAAGGTCGAGGACGTGCCGTCGTCCCCGACGCTGATCCGTACCGTCCGTGGTGTCGGCTACCGCCTGGACGCTCCTCAGTGACGACGGCACAAGGGGGGTTCCGCGGCTGGGCCGCGGGTCGCAAGGGAGTCCTGTCACGGCTGCGCTTCACCAGTCTGCGGCTGCGGCTGGTCGTGGTCTTCGGGCTGGTCGCGCTGACCGCAGCGGTGTCCGCCTCGGGCATCGCCTACTGGCTCAACCGGGAGGCCGTGCTCACCCGGGCCCAGGACGCGGCGCTGCGGGACTTCAAGCAGGAGATGCAGAACCGTGCGAGTGCGCTGCCCGTGCACCCCACCCAGGACGAACTGCAGCGCACGGCGGGCCAGATGGCGGGCAGCAGCCAGCGCTTCAGCGTGCTGCTGGTCGGCCAGGACACGAACGGCCGGACGGTGTACGGCACTTCGGGCGGGCTGAGCGGATTCGCGCTGGAGGACGTTCCCCGGTCCCTGCGGGCCGCCGTGGACAAGCGGCAGCCGGTGGGCGACGGCAACAAGTCCCCGCACCACCTGTACTGGCAGCGGATCGTCGACCACGGCACCCCGTATCTGGTGGCCGGCACGAAGGTGATCGGCGGCGGCCCGACCGGTTACATGCTCAAGTCGCTGGAGCCCGAGGCGAAGGACCTCAACTCCCTCGCCTGGTCGCTGGGCATCGCCACGGGCCTCGCGCTGATCGGCTCGGCGCTGCTCGCACAGGCCGCCGCGACGACCGTGCTGAAGCCGGTGCACCGGCTGGGCGTGGGCGCCCGGCGGCTCGGCGAGGGCAGGCTGGACACCCGGTTGCGGGTGTCCGGCACCGATGAACTCGCCGATCTCTCCCGGACGTTCAACAAGGCGGCCGAGGCGCTGGAGAAGCGGGTCGCCGACATGGCCGCCCGGGACGAGCCATCCCGGCGCTTCGTCGCGGACATGAGCCATGAGCTGCGTACGCCGCTGACTGCCATCACCGCCGTGACGGAGGTGCTGGAGGAGGAGCTGGACTCGGAGGCCGGGAGCATGGACCCGATGATCGAGCCCGCGGTGCGGCTGGTGGTGAGCGAGACACGGCGGCTGAACGACCTGGTCGAGAACCTGATGGAGGTCACCCGCTTCGACGCGGGCACGGCCCGGCTGGTCCTGGACGACGTGGACATCGCCGACCAGATCACCGCCTGCATCGACGCCCGCGCCTGGCTGGACGCGGTGGAGCTGGACGCCGAGCGCGGCATCCACGCGCTTCTCGACCCGCGCCGCCTCGATGTCATCCTCGCCAATCTGATCGGCAACGCGCTCAAGCACGGCGGCTCGCCGGTGCGGGTCTCGGTGCGGGTGGCCGGCGCGGAGGGCTCCGAGATCGTCATCGCCGTCCGCGACCACGGGCCCGGCATCCCCGAGGACGTCCTGCCGCACGTCTTCGACCGCTTCTACAAGGCCAGCGCCTCCCGCCCGCGCTCCGAGGGCAGCGGCCTCGGCCTGTCCATCGCGATGGAGAACGCTCACATCCACGGCGGCGAGATCACCGCCGCCAACTCGCCCGAGGGCGGCGCGGTGTTCACGCTGCGGCTGCCCCGGGACGCCGCCGAGCTGACGGAACCGGCCGACGAGACCGGCCCGGCCGCCGACGACGGCGATGCCGGCGACGGCAAGGGGGAGGCGTGATGACCGTACGGCGGCTGCTGGCCGTCCCCGTGCTCGCCGTGCTGCTCGCCGGCTGCGGGATCCGGCCCACGGAGGTGCCGACGGACTTCGGCGGGGCGCCCTCACGGGTGCCGTGTTCGCTGTCCGAACCGGATGTGTCGGCGCAGACCGCGCTGGGCATGCCCGTGCAGGTCTTCCTGCTGTGCGGTGCGTCGCTGGTGACCGTGGACCGGACGGTGCGCGTCCCCGACGGCACGGCGGACGCCCGGCGGCGGGTGCTCGTGGCGCAGGGGCTGCTGGACCAGCTCGCCCGGACGCCGTCCGACAGCGAGCGGAACGCGGGCTATGCGACCTACGTCCGCGGCGGCACGAGCGTGAGCGGGCCGCGGTCCTCCGACCCCGAGGACACGCTGCGGCTGAGCACGGCCCCCGAGCAGCTCACCTCGTACGCGCTCGCCCAGATCATCTGCACGTTCTCCGACTCGACGGCGGCCGAGGGCGACGGCTCGGTGGTGCTGGGCGGGCCGGGCGGCGAGCGGCCGCGCCGGTACGAATGCAGCGACGACGTCCGCTCCCGGCCGGGCACCGCCCGGCCGCCGTCCAGCGAGGTGACGGGCGGCTGAGGGACGGCGACGGCGCACGGCCCCGGGCGCGCCGCAGGCCCCGCGGCTGTGTCGCACACCTCACCCGCCCGCACGGGGCCGATCCGGAACCGATCGTGCGTGGGGGCGCGTCTAGGGGGGCGTGCAGCGTCAAGGCTCCATCGGCGGCAGCGCCGCGATCCGCATCCGGGTGACAGGGAGTGTCCTCCTCGTCGCGCATCTCGCGCTCGTCGCCTGGCTGATGCTGCGCCCCCTGAACGTCCCCTGGGTGATGCCCGCCAATCTGCACCCGCTCGCCGGCATCCGGGCCGATCTGGCGCTGGGCCGGCCGGAGGCGGCCCGGCGGATCGGCGAGGGACTCGCCCTGCTCGCGCCGCTGGGCGTGCTGCTGCCGATGGCGCACGGCCGGCTCACCGCCTCCCCGCTCGCCTCCCTGCTCCGTACGGCGGCGGCGGGCGCCCTGCTCTCGCTGGGCATCGCCCTGCTGCAGACGGGCGTCCCGGGCCGGGTCGTGGACGTGGACTCGCTGCTGCTGAACACCGTGGGCGTGGCACTGGCGCATCTCGCCGTGGTCCCGGCGGGCCGCTCCTGGCTCCGCCGCAGGGGCGAGCGCGTCCGGCGTGCGCCCCTCCATCAGGAGGAAACGACTCAGGGCCGGACCCCGACGATTCCCAGGGTCGGCATCGCACCGTAGAGCGACGCCCCGCCGTTCGCCGCTCCGTAACGTTGCGGACAGATGGGCAGCCGAGCCCACACCGGCGGGCGGCAAGGGCCGCGCGAGAGCGCCTTTCCCCACACGCCGGCCACGAGGAAGCCGAAGGGGCGGCTCAGGCCACCCCCCAGGCGACCGAGCGATCAAGAAGGAGTGGCGACATGACTGCCCTCGCCCGCCCCACCCACGGCCGCGTGCTCGGCGGAGTGTGCGCAGCGCTGGCACGGCGCTTCGGCACCTCCGCGACGACGATGCGGGTGATCTTCCTGGTCTCCTGCCTGCTGCCGGGCCCGCAGTTCCTGCTCTACCTGGCCCTGTGGATCCTGCTGCCCTCGGAGGAGAAGTCCTCCACGGCGGCCTGGTAGCCGCCCGGCGCGGTCCGCGCAGGGGAACGCCGTCGGGGCGCACCCCGGGAGGAGGGGGTGTGCCCCGACGGCGCGTCGTGGAGTCCGGCTCAGCCGAGCGGAATGCCGTTCACCGGCAGGCCCTGCGTGGGCAGGTCCTGCACCGGCAGCCCGCCGAGCAGGCCGGCGACCGGCGCGGTCGGGCCCTGGGCGAGCACCTGCTCGGCGGCGGGCTGGGCGGCGGCCAGCCCGGCACCGACGGCCGCCTGCCCGTGGGCGAGCGCCTCACCCGCACCCGGCAGCGCCGTGGCGACGTTCTCGGCCGGCAGCGTCCGGGTGATGCCGTCGAGCGCCTGGGTGGCGTCCGGGACGGCCGGGGCCGCGTCGGCGGCACCCGCGCCGGCCGCGGCGAAGGCGGCACCGAGGGCGGCGACACCGAGGGTCCTGACAGCAGACTGCTTCATGGGGAATGCGTCCTTGCATGTGATGACGGGGATCAGCGGTCCACGACCGTAAACACCGCGGGCCGTCCGCCGCAAACATCGAAATGCGGACGGATGGTGAAGCCCGTCTGCGTTCCGTGCGCCGCATCCTGGTGTATTCAGCCCTCCCGAGCGACAGAACCGCTGGTGGAGGCGGTCTGCTGGAACAGCCATTCGGACTTCAGTTCCGCATATCCGGGCTTGACGACGTCATTGATCATGGCCAGTCGTTCATCGAAAGGAATGAACGCTGATTTCATCGCATTGACGGAGAACCACTGCATGTCGTCGAGCGTGTAACCGAATGCCTCGACGAGGTGCTCGAATTCCCGGCTCATGCTGGTGTGCGACATCAGCCGGTTGTCCGTGTTCACGGTGGCCCGGAAGTGCAGCCGGCGCAGGAGCCCGATCGGGTGCTCGGCGTAGGAGGCGACGGCCCCGGTCTGGAGGTTGGAGCTGGGGCACAGTTCGAGCGGGATGCGCTTGTCCCGCACGTACGACGCGAGCCGCCCGAGCCGCACCGAGCCGTCCTCGTGGACCTGGATGTCGTCGATGATCCGCACCCCGTGCCCGAGCCGGTCGGCGCCGCACCACTGGAGGGCCTGCCAGATGGAGGGCAGTCCGAAGGCCTCGCCGGCGTGGATGGTGAAGTGGTTGTTCTCGCGCTTGAGGTACTCGAACGCGTCGAGGTGCCGGGTGGGCGGGTAGCCGGCCTCGGCGCCGGCGATGTCGAAGCCGACGACGCCCAGATCCCGGTAGCGGTTGGCGAGTTCGGCGATCTCCAGGGCGCGGGCTGCGTGCCGCATGGCGGTGAGCAGGGCGCCGACCCGGATGCGGTGGCCGCTCTCCCTGGCCAGCGCCTCGCCCTGCCGGAAACCCTCGTTGACGGCCTCGACGACCTCCTCCAGGCTCAGCCCGCTCTCCAGGTGCTGCTCGGGGGCGTAGCGCACCTCGGCGTAGACGACGCCGTCGGCGGCGAGGTCCTCGGCGCACTCGCGGGCGACCCGGACCAGCGCGTCGCGGGTCTGCATCACGCCCACGGTGTGCTTGAAGGTCTCCAGGTACCGCTCCAGGGAGCCGGAGTCGGCGGCCTCGCGGAACCAGATGCCGAGTTTGCCGGGATCGGTCTCGGGGAGCTGGGAGTAGCCGGCGTCCTGGGCGAGCTCGACGACGGTGCCGGGGCGGAGGCCGCCGTCGAGGTGGTCGTGCAGCAGGACCTTGGGGGCCCGGCGGATCTGGTCGGGCGTGGGGACGTTCCCGCTCGGTGCAGTCTGGCTCGTCATTTCCGCACTCTAACTCCTACGCGCGTAGATCACTCGTCCCGGGTTTCCGTCGATACGCAAAGGTGACCGCACGGACGGGTCGCGTACACCGTTGCTTCTGACACTGTTCTGCCATGGCACAGCATCTGACGCCGCTGCGAACGGCCAGGCTGGGAAGGGCAGTCGGCCAGGAGCCGACGGCGGTGAGCGGGGCGGTGCTGCTCCTGCCCGGCGGGGAGGAGGTCTCCGCGCGCAGACCGTCGCCCGTGTGGGCGACGGCGCTCGTGCGCGCGCTCGGCCGGACGTTCGCGCGGGCGGGGCGCGGCGAGGGGCTGGCGACCCACGCCGTCCACTACCGCTGCCGCGGCTGGAACGGCAGCGAGGCGGATCTCGCGCGGGACGCGTCCTGGGCGGCCGACGAGGTCGTACGCCGCTACGGCGATGTGCCGGTGTGTCTGGTGGGGGTCGGCATGGGCGGCCGGGCGGCGCTCCGCGCGGGGGGCCACGAGGCGGTCAACTCCCTGGTGGCCATCGCCCCGTGGCTGCCGGAAGAGGACGTGGCGGCGCCGCAGGAGCCGGTGCGGCAGCTGATGGGGCGGCGGGTGCTGATCGTGCACGGCACGAACGACGAGCGGGCCGACCCGGAGCTGTCGTTCCGGCTGGCCGCCCGCGCGAAGAAGGCGAACCGGGACGTGTGCCGCTTCGAGGTGCACTCCGACGGGCACGGGCTGCATCAGCACCGGGCCGAAGTGCTGGCGCTCGCCGCGGACTTCGCGATGGGGGCGCTGTTCGGACACGCGCTGTCCCGCCCCGTGGAGGACGCACTGGCCGCACCACCCCCCATCGGCCTGCGCATGCCCCTGGCCACCGGCTTCGGCCGCTCCCTGCACCACGGCTGACACCAGGCGGCGGAGGCGGCCACCTCCACCCATGCTCGCCTGACAACAAAGCCGCCCAGACCAACGGAACCGACAGCACGGCCGGTCCTTCGTCACGGCGGGGCCGACACTGAGACGCGGGCGCGCACGCCGTCCGGTTACGCCGGTCTTCACGACAGCACCAACGCCCGCCCCCGGACCAACGGACGCGCCCCCGCGGCCGGGCCGAGTCGGGCAGACCGCTCCACGCGGCACACCCGGCCCGGTCCCCCACCGCGCCGAGGCCCACGCCCGGACGCGGGCACGCACGCCGTCCGGCGCACCGATCATCACGACAGCGCCGACGCCCGGCCTCGGACCGACGGGTCCGCCCACATGACTCGCCCAACAGCGAAGCCGCCCGGGGCAACCAGGCCCGGGGCAGACGCTGAGGCGCGGAAGCACGCCCTCCGTCCCGTCCGTCACAGGGGCCGGCTCTCGGTCGTCGGGTCAGGGGAGCAGGTTGCCGCGTTTTGACAAGAGGAACTTTTTGAATGCCGTCACCGGTGGGGTGTCGGGGTGGCCGTCCAGCCAGGCGACGCCGATCTCCCGTACCGCCCGTGGGGCCGTCACCGTCAGTTCCACCACGCCCGGGCGCGGAACCGCGGGCGGCGGCAGCAGGGCCACCCCGAGACCCGCAGCCACCAGCCCCCGGAGGGTCTCCGCCTCCTCCCCCTCGAAGGCGATCCGGGGCTTGAAGCCCGCCTCCTTGCACACGGCGTCGGTGATGCGGCGCAGCCCGTAGCCGGGCTCCAGGGTGACGAAGGCCTCGTCGGCGGCCTCCGCGAGCCGGATCCGGCGGCGGCTCGCGAGGCGGTGGTCGGCGGGCACGACCAGGCGGAGCTTCTGCTCGTCCAAGCGGCGCGCCACCAGATCGGGCGCGTCCGGGACCGGCGAGGTCAGACAGAGGTCGAGGTCACCCGCGCGCAACCGCTCCAGCATGGCCTCGCCGTAGTTCTGGACCAGACTGAACCGCACGCGCGGATGGTCGGCGCGGAACTCGTGGATGAGGCCGGGTACCGTCTCGGCGCCCATGGTGTGCAGAAACCCGAAGGCGACCTTGCCGGAGGCCGGGTCGGCATCGGCGCGCACCTCGTCGGCGGCCCGTCCGATCTCGGCCAGAGCGCGTTCCACGGAGGCCAGGAAGGTGCGGCCGGCCGGGGTGAGCGACAGGGTGCGGCCGCGGCGCGCGAAGAGGTCGACGCCGAGGTCCTGTTCGAGGCGGGCCATGGCCCGGGAGAGGGTGGACTGCGGAACCTGCGCCTCCAGCGCCGCCCGCGTCACATGCTCGGTACGGGCGACCGCGGCGAAATAGGCGAGCCGCGGAGCGAGCAGCTTCGCCATGTCGGTCATGTCTTCTGTGTCACTGGACGGTGACAGACGTGGCTCTGGCCTTTGCTGATGCACCATGGGAACGATTATGCCGATTCCATGCATTGGACGGATGAGCGGCCGCTCCGTAGCGTCGAGGCATGTCTCCCGCCAGTACCGGGGCGCCCACCGCCGTGGGCGCCGTCCCGACCGCTTCCGCCGCCCCCGACCCCGCTCCCACCGCCGACTCCGACTCCCGTCTCACCCCGGGCGGCCCCGGCTACCGCCGGATGAGCTTCGCCCTCTTCCTCGCCGGTGTCGCCACCTTCGCGCTCCTCTACTCCACGCAGGCCCTGCTGCCGCTGATCTCCGGCGAGTTCGGGGTGACGGCGAGCGAGGCGAGCTGGACGGTGGCGGCCGCGACCGGCGGTCTGGCGCTGTTCGTGCTGCCGATGAGCGCCCTGTCGGAACGTTTCGGCCGCCGTACGGTGATGACGGCCTCGCTGGCGGTGGCGGTGTCCGTCGGCGTACTGGTCCCGTTCGCCCCCTCGCTCGGCGTCCTGGTGGCGCTGCGCGCGGTGCAGGGCGCGGCGCTGGCCGGGCTGCCCGCCTCGGCGACGGCGTACCTGGCCGAGGAGGTCAGGCCACGGGCGCTGATCACCGCGATCGGGCTGTTCGTCGCGGGCAACAGTGTCGGCGGGATGAGCGGCCGGGTCATCACCGGCTGGGTCGCCCAGGAGTGGGGCTGGCGGGTCGCCGTCGGTGTGATCGGCCTGATCGCGGTGGGCTGCGCGGTGGCGTTCCGGATGCTGCTGCCGACGCCGCGGCACTTCAAGCCGGGCTCGCTGCGCCCGCGCGTCCTGGCGCGCGCGGTCCGCGACCACCTGGCGAACCCGCTCCTGCGCCGCCTGTACGCGATCGGCGCGCTGTTCATGACGGTGTTCGGCGGCGTGTACACGGTGATCGGCTACCGGCTGACGGAGGCGCCGTTCGGGCTGCCGCAGGGCATCGTCGGCTCGATCTTCCTGGTGTACCTGGTCGGCACGGTGTCGGCGTCCACGGCGGGCCGGCTGGTCGTCCGCCTCGGCCGGCGGGGCGCCCTGTACCTGGCGGGCGGCACGACCGCGGCCGGCCTGCTGCTCTCCCTGGCGCCCACGCTCCTCCTGGTCCTGCTGGGCCTGGTACTGATCACGGCGGGCTTCTTCGCGGGGCACGCGGTGGCGTCCTCGGCGGTCAGCAAGACGGCGGCACACGGCCGGGCGCAGGCGGCGGCCCTGTACCAGTCCGCGTACTACGTCGGCTCCAGCGCGGGCAGCACCGTGGGCGCCGTCGCCTTCCACGCGAGCGGCTGGGCCGGGACGGTCGGGGTCGGGGTGCTCGCGGTCGTCGGCGTCGTGACGATCACGGCCTTCGGCTCCCGCGCGGCCCGGCTCGCCGCCCGGAGCGAGCCGGTGCCGGCCACCCGCTGAGGCCGCCCGTCCCGTTCGGTTCGGGGACCGCGGCCCCTAGGCGCGCTCCGTCCGCCCGTGGGCACGCACGGTGGCCCGCCCTGGCCCGAATCCGTCACGGTGCCGGCACCCGGATTGCGGTCAGTACGGCGACCTTCCTGAAAGCAATCGGTCCGACCTGGGCGTTTACCGGCTCGAGGGGCCATTGTCAGTGGGCTGCGGTAGCTTCCGGAGTGCTGGGCGCAAAGGCGCGAACAGGGAACGGCCACAGGGGTGGGTGGACGATGAGCGACAGCACGGCGACGACGGATCTCGACGTCGCACTGGAGAAACACCGGGTCGAGCTGACCGGGTACTGCTACCGCATGCTCGGGTCCTCCTTCGAGGCCGAGGACGCCGTGCAGGACACCCTGGTCCGCGCCTGGCGGAGCTACGAGAAGTTCGAGGGCCGCTCCAGCCTCCGCTCGTGGCTGTACCGGATCGCGACGAACGTGTGTCTGGACATGCTGAAAGCGGGCAGCAAGCGGGCGCGGCCCATGGACCTGACCGATGCGACGCCGCTCGCCCAGGCGGCCCTCGCCCCCCGCCCGGACAACACCTGGCTGGAGCCCATGCCCGACGCCCGTGTACTGCCCGGCACCGACGACCCGGCGGAGGCAGCCGTGGCCAAGGAGTCGGTCCGGCTCGCCTTCATGGCCGCCCTGCAGCAGCTGCCGCCCAAACAGCGGGCGGTGCTGATCCTGCGTGAGGTGCTGGCCTGGAGGGCGAGCGAGGTCGCCGAGTTGCTCGGCACCACGGTGGCGTCCGTCAACAGCGCCCTGCAGCGGGCCCGCGCGACGCTCGCCGAGCGGGCGGACCAGGGCGCGGAGGCGGCCGTCTCCGACCCGCTCGACGAGGAGCAGCAAAGACTCCTGGAGCGCTATGTGAAGGCGTTCGAGGGGTACGACATGACGGCGCTCACGGCCCTGCTCCACGAGGACGCCGTCATGACGATGCCGCCGTTCGACCTGTGGCTGCGGGGCCCGGCCGACATGACCGGTTTCATGACCACCCTCGGCTCCGCCTGTGCGGGGTCCCGGCTGCGGCCGGTCGAGGCCAACGGCCTGCCGGCCTTCGCGCACTACAAGCCGGACCCGGAGAAGGGCGGTTTCAGCGCCTGGGCGGTGCAGGTGCTGGAGGTGTCAGAGGGCGGGATCAGCGGTCTGCACTGCTTCCTCGACACCGCTCGCTGGTTCCCCCTGTTCGGCCTGCCGCTCCAGCTGGAAGCGGAGGCCGACGAGGTCGAGGAGGGCGCGTAGCGCGGGGCCGGCGTTCCGCAGCCGTATCCGCACACCGGCCCGGCGGGCGGTCAGCTCCAGCCGGGCCAGCAGCTCCACCGCCCAGAGCCCCGGCGGGCCGAGCCCGGCCACATCCACGATGACGATCCCTAGCCCGGTGACCTCCAGCAGCCCGCGCAGGTCGTCGCAGTGCCCCGTCACCTCGTCCCGGGCGACGGGGCCGGTCAGCACGAGCACGGCCGGTGTCCTGGCATCCACGTACTGTCAGACCGCCGGAACACCCCCAACTCATCGGCACCCAGAGGCGTTACCGCGCGGCAGGAAACTCGCCGGTGTCGATCGTGAGACCGAACGGCTCCGGCAGCTCGACGGGATCACCGAACTTGACGCCGCGCAGGACCCGGTAGACATCGCCCTTCGGCTCCCCGTAGAGGGTGACGGTGGGGCCGCCGGGGGCCCAGCGGTCGACGAGCAGGTAGAGCGGGATGCCCGCGGTGGCGTAGGCGGCGGGCTTGGTGACGCGGTCATGGCGGGCGTCGGAGGTGGCGGTGATCTCTACGACGAGTTCAGCGAGGGCGGCGGGAACATGGACGCCCGTTTTCAGGCACTCCCTCTGCGGGATGACGACGATGTCCGGGAGGAGCATGCCCGCACGCTCGGGCACGGCAAGGGGTAGTCGCTGGAAGAGACCCCAGTCTTCCGGGATCACGGAATACAGGCGGCGCTGGATGCGTGACGCGATCAGGCAGTGATGGTTCGCGGAACGAGGCTGCACGGTGACGATCCCCTCGATGATCTCCACCTTGCTGCCCTCGGGCCATTCCATTTCCGCCCACAACCGCACCAGGTCGTCCCAGCCATGACCTGGATCGTGCACGCCGAACGGGACCGGCACAGGTGCGCCGGTCCCGTTCACCCGAATGAGGAAACCGCTGGTCAGGCGATACGTTCCAGCACCACGGGCGGCGCCGTGAAGGCCGTACCCGGTGCCTCGATGTCGTAGGAACCCGCCACCGCCTGGAGCGCGTACGCGAAGCGTTCGGGGGTGTCGGTGTGCAGGGTGAGCAGGGGCGCGCCCTCGGTCACCGTGTCGCCGGGCTTGGCGTGCAGCTCGATGCCGGCCGCCGCCTGCACCGGGTCCTCCTTGCGGGCGCGGCCCGCGCCGAGGCGCCAGGCGGCGACGCCGATGTCGTAGGCGTCGAGGCGGGTGAGGACACCGCCGGCCGGGGCCGTGACGACGTGCTGTTCGCGCGACGTGGGCAGCGGGGCGTCGGGGTCGCCGCCCTGGGCCGCGATCATCCGGCGCCAGACGTCCATGGCGGAGCCGTCGGCCAGCGCCTTCGCCGGGTCGGCGTCCTTGATGCCCGCCGCGGCCAGCATCTCCCGGGCCAGCGCGAGGGTCAGCTCCACCACGTCCGCGGGGCCGCCGCCGGCCAGTACCTCGACGGATTCGCGGACCTCCAGGGCGTTGCCGGCCGTGCGGCCGAGCGGGGTCGCCATGTCCGTGAGGAGCGCGATCGTCCGCACCCCGTGGTCCGTGCCGAGGCCGACCATGGTCGAGGCCAGTTCGCGGGCGTCCTCGATCGTCTTCATGAAGGCGCCCGTGCCCACCTTGACGTCCAGCACGAGCGAACCGGTGCCCTCGGCGATCTTCTTCGACATGATCGAGGAGGCGATCAGCGGGATCGCCTCGACCGTGCCGGTGACGTCCCGCAGCGCGTACAGCTTCTTGTCCGCGGGGGCCAGGCCGTCGCCCGCCGCGCAGATCACCGCTCCGGTGGTGTCGAGGACGTGCAGCATCTCCTCGTTGGAGAGCAGCGCCCGCCAGCCCGGGACGGACTCCAGCTTGTCGAGGGTGCCGCCGGTGTGGCCGAGGCCGCGGCCGGACAGCTGGGGCACGGCGGCACCGCACGCCGCCACCAGGGGCGCCAGCGGCAGCGTGATCTTGTCGCCGACGCCGCCGGTGGAGTGCTTGTCGGCGGTCGGGCGGGACAGCGAGGAGAAGTCCATGCGCTCGCCGGAAGCGATCATCGCGGCGGTCCAGCGGGCGATCTCCCGCCGGTTCATGCCGTTGAGCAGGATGGCCATCGCGAGCGCGGACATCTGCTCGTCGGCGACCTCCCCGCGGGTGTACGCGTCGATGACCCAGTCGATCTGCTCGTCGGTCAGCTCTCCGCGGTCCCGCTTGGTGCGGATGACGGAGACGGCGTCCATGGCCATGGCCTTCCTTCCGGAATTGCGCAGGTGCGCGGCCCCCCTGAGCGAGGTCGGAGGGGCCGCACGGGAATTACTTGGTGAGGTGGTCGGGGCCGAAGGCCTGGGGCAGCATCCGCGACAGCGGCAGGACGCCCTCGGGGGTGTCCAGGAGCAGGCCGGGTCCGCCGAACTCGTACAGCAGCTGGCGGCAGCGGCCGCACGGCACGAGCAGGGCGCCCGTGCCGTCCACGCAGGTGAAGTGCGTGAGCCGGCCGCCCCCGGTGCGCCGCAGCGCGGAGACCAGCCCGCACTCGGCGCACAGGCCGAGACCGTAGGAGGCGTTCTCGACGTTGCAGCCGGAGACCGTGCGCCCGTCGTCGACCAGGGCCGCCGCCCCGACCGGGTAGCCCGAGTAGGGGGCGTACGCGTGGGACATGGCCTCCCGCGCCTCGGCGCGCAGCGCCTCCCAGTCGACGGCGGCGGGCCCGGTCACTTGCCCTGTCCCTTCCGGTACGGCAGGCCGTCCGCCTTCGGCATCCGCAGGGACTGCGCGGACAGCGACAGCACGAGCAGGGTGACGAGGTAGGGGGTGGCGGTGACGAGCTGGCGCGGGACCTCGTTGGTGGTGGCGTACCAGACGAACATCAGGGCCGCGACCACGGCGGTGACGACGGCCGGGACGTACTTCTTCCGCCAGGCGAGGTAGGCCGCGCCGAACACCAGCAGGATGGCGAGGAGCAGGATCAGCGCGTGCACGTTCACCGTGCCGCCGCGCAGATTGAGGCTGTCGGTGTAGCCGAACAGGCCGGCGCCCAGCGCGAGGCCGCCCGGCATCCAGTTGCCGAAGATCATCGCGGCGAGGCCGATGTAGCCGCGGCCGGCGGTCTGGCCGTCCAGGTACACGTTCGAGGCGACGATGGACAGGAACGCGCCGCCGAGGCCCGCGAGGCCGCCCGAGATGATCACCGCGATGTACTTGTACTTGTAGACGTTGACGCCGAGGGACTCGGCCGCCACCGGGTTCTCGCCGCAGGAACGCAGCCGCAGGCCGAAGGCCGTGCGCCACAGCACCCACCAGCTGATCGGCACCAGCGCCACCGCGACGACGGTGAGCGGCGACAGGTCGGTGACCAGCCCGCCGAGCAGTCCGGCGATGTCCGAGACCAGGAACCAGTGCTTCTGGTTGAGGGTGTCCAGCCAGCCGGACAGGCCGGGGATGTCGAAGGTGCCCAGCGAGCTGATCGGCGGGGACTGCTTGGCGGAGCCCTGCGGCGCGTCGGCGAAGGTGAACTTCGACAGATAGCGGGTGGTGCCGAGGGCGAGGATGTTGAGGGCCACACCGGAGACGATGTGGTTGACGTTGAAGGTGATGGTGGCGACGGCGTGCAGCACGGCGCCGAGGGCGCCGCCGATCACACCGAAGAGCACACCGGTCCACGGGCCCCACTGGTAGCCGGCCCAGGCGCCGAACCAGGTGCCGAGGATCATCATGCCTTCGAGGCCGATGTTGACGACACCGGAGCGCTCGGCCCACAGGCCGCCGAGGCCCGCGAGCCCGATCGGCACGGCGAGGCGCAGGGCGGTGGACATCTGGCCGGTCGAGGTGATGCCGTCCGCGCCGGTGACCAGGCGGACGATCGACGTCAGCACCAGGACACCCGCGATGACCAGCAGGAGTACCGGGAGCGACAGACGGCGGCCGCCCTTGGCGGGCTGCTTCGCCTTCGGCTTCGCGACGGTCGCGGTGCTCATCAGGCCGCCACCTCTTCCTTCTTGACGTTCTGGGCGGCGGCGGCCAGCTCGGCACCGACCTGGCGCTGCTGGCGGCGCAGACCCCACTGGCGTACGGCCTCGTACGAGATGACGACCGCGAAGACGATCAGGCCCTGCATGATCGTGGCGATCTCCTTCTCGTACGCCACCGGGGTCGCGTAGTCGAGGGCGGGCGAGGCCTTGTCGAGGAAGGCCCACAGCAGGGCGGCGAGGGCGATGCCGCCGGGGTTGTTGCGGCCGAGCAGGGCGATGCCGATGGCGGTGAAGCCGAGGCCCGCCGGGAAGCTCAGGCTGTAGGTGTGGGTGTCGCCGAGCAGCAGCGGCAGGCCGGACAGGCCCGCGACCGCGCCGGAGATCAGCATGGAGAGCAGCACCATCCGCTTGGCGTTGACGCCGGAGGCCGCGGCGGCGGTCTCGGAGGCGCCGGTGGCGCGCAGGTCGAAGCCGAACCGGGTGCGGTTGAGGACGATCCAGTACAGGACGCCCAGCAGGACGGCGAGGAAGACCAGGCCGTAGATCTCGCCGGCGTCGGCCCCCAGGTCGATGCCCGGGAACCAGCCGGACTTCTCCATGACGCCGGTCGTCATGTTGTTGCCGACCTGGACGCCCCAGACGTCGGCGAGGGTGACATAGCCGATGAGCGAGGTCGCGATGGAGTTCAGCATGATCGTGGCGACGACCTCGCTGACACCCCGGGTGACCTTGAGGACGCCCGCGATGCCGGCCCAGAAGGCGCCGGTGCAGATGGCGACCAGCAGGAGCAGCGGAATCTGCAGGAAGCCCGGCAGGGCGACGTTCGCGCCGACGATGGCGGTCATAACGGCGGCGAGCCGGTACTGGCCGTCGACGCCGATGTTGAACAGGTTCATCCGGAAGCCGAGGGCGACCGCGAGGGCGGCGATGTAGTACAGGGACGCCTGGTTGATGATCAGGACCTGGATGTCCGAGTACGGCAGCTGCTCCAGCATCAGCCGGTACGGCTCGAACGGGTTCTTCCCCGAGGCGAGCAGCACGATCGAGGTCAGCGCGATCGCGAGGACGAGCGCGATGACCGGTCCGGCCACCGCGAGGAGCACCCGCTCCTTGTCGAACTTCTTCATCGGGCCTCGTCCTCCGGACCGGCGCTTGCGTGTTCGAGGTGACCGGAGGTGGCACCCGTCATGGCCGAGCCGAGTTCCTCCGGGGTGATGGTGGCCGGGTCGGCGTCCGCGACCAGCCTGCCGTTGTAGATCACCCGCAGGGTGTCCGACAGGCCGATCAGCTCGTCCAGGTCGGCGGAGATCAGCAGCACGGCCAGTCCCGCGCGGCGGGCCTCGCGGATGCGGTCCCAGATCTGCGCCTGGGCGCCGACGTCCACACCGCGCGTGGGGTGGGCGGCGATCAGGAACTTCGGGTCGTGGCTCATCTCGCGGCCGACGATCAGCTTCTGCTGGTTGCCGCCGGACAGGGAGGCCGCGGTGACGTCGATGCCGGGGGTGCGGACGTCGTACGCCTCGACGATCCGGCGGGTGTCGGCCTGGGCGCCCTTGGGGTCGAGCCAGAAGCCCTTGGCGTTGGGCTTCTCGGTGACATGGCCGAGGATGCGGTTCTCCCACAGGGGGGATTCCAGGAGCAGGCCCTGGCGGTGGCGGTCCTCGGGGATGTAGCCGACGCCGGACTCGCGGCGCCTGCGGGTGGGCCAGGGGGTGATGTCCTCGCCCAGGAAGCGGATCCGGCCGGAGTCGGCGTTCTTGGTGCCGATCAGCGCGTCGATCAGCTCGGTCTGCCCGTTGCCCTCGACGCCGGCGATGCCCATGATTTCGCCCGCGTGGATGGTGAAGGAGACGTCGTCGAGGACGCGCTTGGCCGCGCCCGCGTCCGCGAAGCCGGTGAGTGCCTCGCCGGCGGGTTCGGGCTCGGCGCCGAGGGCGGTGCCGCCGGCCTGGACGGTGAGGTTCTCGACCTCCAGCACGGCCCGGTCGGTGACGGTGGACTCGGCGGTCTGCGGGGTGGGCAGTTCGCTGCCGACCATCATCTCGGCGAGCTGGCGCGCCGTGGTCTCGGCGGGGATCGCGGTGCCGACCGTCGTACCGCGCCGGATGACGGTGATGTCGTCCGCGACGGACAGCACCTCGCCGAGCTTGTGCGAGATGAAGATGACGGACAGGCCCTCGGCCGTGAGTTCCCGCAGGTTGTCGAAGAGCGCGTCGACCTCCTGCGGTACGAGGACGGCGGTGGGCTCGTCGAGGATCAGGATCCTGGCACCGCGGTAGAGGACCTTGAGGATCTCCACCCGCTGCCGGTCGGCGACGCCGAGGTCCTCCACCAGCGCGTCCGGGTGGACGCCCAGGCCGTACCGGTCGGAGATCTCCTTGATCTTCTTGCGGGCGGCGCCGCCGATGCCGTACAGCTTCTCGCTGCCGAGCGCCACGTTCTCCAGGACGGTCAGATTGTCCGCCAGCATGAAGTGCTGGTGGACCATGCCGATGCCGCGGGCGATCGCGTCGGCGGGGCTGCCGAAGGCGACCTGCTCGCCGTCGACCGCGATGGTGCCCTCGTCCGGCTTCTGCATGCCGTAGAGGATCTTCATCAGGGTCGACTTGCCGGCGCCGTTCTCACCGACGAGGGCGTGCACGGTGCCCTTGCGGACGGTCAGGTGGATGTCGTGGTTGGCGACGACACCCGGGAATCGTTTGGTGATGCCTGCGAGCTCCACCGCGGCGGTCGACGGAGCGGTGAGCGGAGGGCTGCTGGACGCGTCGATGGCGCACTCTCCTTGGGAAAGGGGCCGATCTACGCGCGTAGCGCCCCTACTTTAAATAGTGCTCGGAACCGATCGACACTCTTTCACTCGATCCGTTCCGAGCATTCTGCCGTGCGAACGGGGCACGGAGAGGTCATCCTCCCCGCACCCCGTTCCGTGGCCGTAACGCTGCCATTACAGCCCTCTTTTGACCATGCCCCGGACAATGCCGGGGCCCTCGGTCAGGAGGTCTTGACCTGGATGCTGCCGCTCTTGATGCCGTCCTCGGCCTTCTTGAGCGCGGCCTGGAGGCCGGCGTCGCCCTGGAAGGTCGGGTTGGTGTCCGCGAGGCCCACGCCGCCGTTGTCCAGGGAGCCGCGGATCTCGCCCGTGAGCGGCTTCTTGTCCTTGATCACGGACTTGGCGAGGTCGTACACCGCGCCCTCGACGTTCTTCAGCGCCGAGGTCAGGATGGAGTCCTTGTACTTGGCCAGCGCGGACTGCTCGTACTGGTCGGAGTCGACGCCGATCGCCCAGACCTTGTGCTCGGCGGCGGCCTTGATGACGCCCTGGCCGGAGAGACCGGCCGCGTGGTAGACGACGTCGGCACCGGCGTCGATCTGGCCGTTCGCGGCGTTCTCGCCCTTGTCGGGGCTGGAGAAGCCGCCCTCCTGGGCCGTCTCGGTCAGATACTGCTTCTCGATTTTGATCTTCGGGTTGACGGACTGGGCGCCCTGGACGAAGCCCGCCTCGAACTTGTGGATCAGCGGGATGTCGACGCCGCCGATGAAGCCGATGTGGTTCTTCTTGGTGGTCCTGGCCGCGGTCACGCCCGCCAGGTAGGAGGACTGCTCCTCGTGGAAGACCATGTCGGCGACGTTCTTCGCCTTGATGGTGTCGTCGTCGATGATGCCGAAGGTGACCTTCGGGTACTTCGCGGCGACCTCCTTCACGGCGGGGGCGTAGGAGTAGCCGACGCCGATGATCGGGTTGTAGCCCTGCTTGGCCAGCGTCTCCAGGCGCTGCACCTTGTCCGCGTCGGACTCGCCGTCCTGCGGCTCGATGTCCCGCCCGCCGATCTTGAATTCCTTCTCCGCCTTCTGCAAGCCGGCGTAGGCGGCGTCGTTGAACGACTGGTCGCCCTTGCCACCGACGTCGTACGCCAGGCCGATACCCTTGGACTCCCCGCCGCCCTTGGACGAGGTGGACGAGCTGCCGCAGGCGGAAACGGTGACGGCGAGAGCTGCGGTTGCAACGCCTGCAACCGCGATACGGGACACCCGGCGCATGGAACGAGACTCCTTCGTGCAAGCGCCCATTCCAGGCGCTGATTCCGCCGCAGCGTAACGCGCGTAGACGGGACGGAAAACCCCTTCTGTCCGGTCCGTTACCGAGCTGTGGCCACAGTCGCGGCCGTATCGACACACAGCAGTGCGCCCCTTGCGGGTGGCAAGGGGCGCACGCTGGGACGATGTCCGCGCGGCCCGGCCGGCCGCGGTCAGCTCCGCGGGATCACTGGGTGTCGACGGTGACCTTGCCGTCGATGATGTCCTGCTTGGCCTTGTCCACGGCGGCGACGACGTCCGTCATCGCCTTGTACTTGGGGTTGCTGTCGGCAAAGCCCACCCCGCCCGACTCGAGGTCGCCGCGCACCTCGCCGCTGAGCGGCTTGCCGTCGACGACGGACTTGGTGAGGTCGTAGACGGCACCGCCGACGTTCTTCAGGGCCGACCCGAGGATGTAGTCCTTGTACTCGGCCAGCGCGCTCTGCCCGTACTGGTCGGAGTCGACGCCGATCGCCCACACCTTGTGCTCGGCCGCGGCCTGGATGACACCCTGGCCGGAGAGACCGGCCGCGTGATAGACGACGTCCGCGCCCGCCTCGACCTGACCGTTGGCCGCGTCCTTGCCCTTGTCGGGGCTGGAGAAGCCGCCCTCCTGGGCCGTCTGCGTCAGATACTGCTTCTCGATCTTGATCTTCGGGTTGACGGACTGGGCGCCCTGGACGAACCCGGCCTCGAACTTGTGGATCAGCGGGATGTCCACGCCGCCGATGAAGCCGATGTGGTTCTTCTTGGTGGTCCTGGCCGCGGCCACGCCCGCCAGATACGACGCCTGCTCCTCATGGAAGACCATGTCGGCGACGTTCTTCGCCTTGATGGTGTCGTCGTCGATGATGCCGAAGGTGACCTTCGGGTACTTCACGGCGACCTCCTTCACCGCCGGGGCGTAGGAGTAGCCGACGCCGATGATCGGGTTGTAGCCCTGCTTGGCCAGCGTCTCCAGGCGCTGCACCTTGTCCGCGTCGGACTCACCGTCCTGCGGCTCGATGTCCCGCCCGCCGATCTTGAATTCCTTCTCCGCCTTCTGCAAGCCGGCGTAGGCGGCGTCGTTGAACGACTGGTCGCCCTTGCCACCGACGTCGTACGCCAGGCCGATGCCCTTGCCCGCGTACGTGCCGTCGTCGGACGAGCCCGCGGAATCGCTGCTCGACTTGCCGCATCCGGCGGCCGCGAGGGCGACGACCGCGACGGCCACCGCGACTTGGGAGAACCTCGTCCTCCGAGAGTTCAGACGCACAGCAAGCACCCCTTCGTCCCCACGGCACCGTCACCGGTCCGCTGCTTCCCCTATGTGCCGCCTCTGGTGGCGATTTCGGCGCACAGTAACGCGCGTAGAAGGGGAGGGGAACGGGGTTGCACCCGGCCGTTATCGATTCGTGCCGCCCCTGGGTTACAACCATGCATCACGGGTTACGCCCGGGTGACACAAGGGGACGAAGGGGTGCCGATCCGGCACCCCTTCGGTCCGCGGGCCGCTACCGTCCCGCGTCGAGCAGAGCGGCGGCGGTGAACAGCTCCACGCCCACCGCGATGGCGTACTCGTCCACGTCGAAGTCGCCCTGGTGCAGATCGCGCACCTGGCGCTCCCCGGGCGGGCGCACGCCGAGCCGGGCCATGGCCCCCGGCACCTGCTCCAGGTACCAGGAGAAGTCCTCGCCGCCGAGGCTCTGCTCGGTGCCCTCGACGGACTCCGCGCCGCGCCGGGCGACCATGGCGTCGCGCAGCAGTTCGGTCATCGCCGGGTCGTTGACGACGGGCGGCACCCCGCGCACATAGGTGATCTCCGACTTCGCCCGGTGCAGCGTCGCGATCTCGTCGATGGCGGCGTGCACCACGTCGGGGGCCAGCCGCCAGGCCGCGAGGTCCAGGCAGCGCACCGTGCCGGACAGCTCGGCGTGCTGCGGGATCACGTTCGGCGCGTGCCCCGACTCGATCCGCCCCCAGGTCACGGCGAGCCCGCCGCGGCTGTCCACCCGCCGGGCCACCAGCGCGGGCACGTCGACGGCGACTCGGGCCGCGGCGGTCACCAGGTCGGTGGTGAGATGGGGCCGGGCGGTGTGCCCGCCGGGCCCGTCGAGGGCCACCTCAAGCCGGTCGCAGGCGCTGGTGATCGCGCCCTCCCGCAGCCCGATCCGGCCGGCGTCCACCCGCGGGTCGCAGTGCACGGCGATGATCCGCCCCACCCCGTCGAGCACGCCGGACTCGATGGCGTCGGCGGCGCCGCCGGGCAGCACCTCCTCGGCGGGCTGGAAGATCAGCCGGACGGGCCGCGGCAGCAGCCCCTGCCGGTGCAGCTCGGCGAGGACCAGCCCGGTCCCCAGCACCACGGTGGTGTGCACGTCGTGCCCGCAGGCGTGGGCGCGGTCCGGCACGGTCGAGCGGTAGGCGCACTCGCTCTTGGTGTCCGGGATGGGCAGGGCGTCGATGTCGGCGCGCAGCGCGAGAACGGGCCCGGGGGCGGCCCCCTCCCCCACACCGATGTCACAGACGAGACCGGTTCCGAGGGCCAGGACGCGGGGTTCGAGTCCGGCCTGTTCGAGCCGGGCCTTGATCGCCGCGGTCGTACGGAACTCCTGGTTGCCGAGTTCGGGGTGCATGTGCAGGTCGCGCCGGAACGCCACCAGCTCGGCGTAGAGCGCCTCGCTCAGCGTGCCGGGAAGCACGGCACCCTCGGGAAGTTCGGCCTCGGACTCTCTGGACATCAGTTGGTTCACCCTCTGAAGGGTAGGCCGACCGACCGGTCAACTGCCCCTCGATCAACAAAACTTCAGCCCGTCAGGCGAAGATATTCTGACCACTGGGCGCATAGCTGTCGACAAAGGTGGGTAAACTCGCCCGTCCGCCGACCGTGTCGATCATGAACCCGGTGGTTTCTCCCTCCACGGATACCACGTCCGGCCTCCGCCGGGCCGGGAACGTCCACCCACCGAAACCTCCGCCCCGGGCGCCGCGGCGCCGGTAGCCTGCGCCTACGTGACCGACTCCACCCCGGATTTCCTTCAGGCCACCCGTTCCGCCTACGACACCATCGCCCGGGACTACACGGCCCACGTGCCGGACGGGCTCGGGGAGAGCCCGCTGGATGTGGCCCAGCTCACCGCCTTCGCCGAGCTGGTGCGGGCGAACGGCCCCGCCCCGGTCGCCGACCTCGGCAGCGGCCCCGGATACGTCACCGCGCGGCTGCACGCGCTGGGCGTGCCGGTGTTCGGGATCGACGTCTCCCCGCGCATGGTCGCGCTCGCCCGGGCGGCGCACCCCGGCATCCGCTTCCACGTCGGCTCGATGACACGCCTGGACCTGCCGGACGAGACCCTCGGCGGCGCGCTCGCGCTCTACTCGACCATCCATGTGCCCGACGACCACCTGCCGGCCGTGTTCGCGGAGGTCCACCGCACGCTGGTGCCCGGCGGCCAGGTGCTGCTGGGCTTCCAGTCGGGCGCGGCGGACGGCCGTACGCGGCTCACCGAGCGGTACGGCCACGAGATCTCACTCGATTACCACTGGCGCACCCCGGAGACCGTCTGCGGTCTGCTCACCGCCGCCGGGCTGGAGCCCCGCGCCCGCCTCGTACGCGAGCCCGAGGCCGAGCAGAGACTCCCCCGGGCGTTCGTCCTCGCCCGCAAGCCGGCACCTGCGTAGCCCGCACGCTCCGTCCGGCTCAGCGCACCGGGAAGCCGAAGGAGCGGCCCTGTTCCTTGAGCCGGGGGAGGATCCGGCGCAGGGCGTCGACGGTCTGGGAGCGGTCACCGCCCGCGTCGTGGAAGAGGAGTGTCGGCCCGTTGGGCAGTTCCCGCTCGACGGTGGCGACGATGGCGTCCGCGCCCGGCCGCTCGAAGTCCTTGGTGTCCACGTTCCAGCCGAGCGGGCGCATGCCCCGGGAGGCGGCCAGTTTGCGGCTGTAGGGGGTGAAGGCTCCGCCGGGTGCCCGGTAGTACATCGGCCGTACGCCCCCGGACGCCTCGGTGATCATGCGTTCGGCGTCGAGCATCTGCTGCGACTGGTACGCCTGGGGCTTGGTGTCCATGGTGGTGTCGTGCGACACCGTGTGGTCGCACAGCCGGTGACCGGCCGCCACCACCTTCTTCACGAGGTCCGGGTGGGCCTGTGCCTGCGTCCCCACCATGCAGAACGTGGCCTTCGCCCCGTACTCCCGCAGCACGTCCAGCATCTGAGGGGTCCACACGGGGTCGGGGCCGTCGTCGATGGTGATGTTGACGCCGTTCTCCCCCTTGTCCGAGGAGTGCGCGATGGTCACGTCCACCGGCGTGACCTCGCTGACCGGTGCGGCCGACGCGGCGGCATGCGGTGACGGGCTGCCGACGGCTCCGGCCTGCGCGGTCCACACCGAGGCACCGGCGGCCAGCACCGTCACCCCGAACGCCGCGCCGACCATCTTGCCGTACCAACCCCGCTTGGCGCCGTGCCGTGTCATCCCCGCCCCGCTCTCCCGCAGTTCCTCGCCGGTCCTGGTCGCCTCCGGCCACATGACAGGACGAGGGGCGGTGGCCAGGGGATGCGTCTGTTACCGAGCGCGGACACTTCCGGGGGAGTTCGCGGACAACTCGACCGGGCTGAGCGGCTCTTAGGGCACCGTCGCCGTACAAACTGGGGTCACCTGTGGTGGGGCGGGCCGGTGCGTGGGGCGTCTCCCCATGGCGCGGTCCAGGACAGCCGCGAGCGCGGGCGATCTCGGGCCGGAGCAGTTTCGTGCCACCGGGCGTTCTTCTCCCGGTGGCGGGCTGCCAATGGCGGCGTGTTCACGATCAGGCGGGTGAGACGCCGGGTGCGATCGTCGTGGGCTTCGTACTGCTCGATCAGCAGATCGAGCGCGCGCCGCGTGGCGACCCAGGCCGCGTCACGCAGGCGCTCACCGGACTCGACGCCGATAGTGACGAACCCGGTGCGGCCGGCGCCGCCGGTTCACGGCAGCCCTCACGGTGATTTCTGCCTCCGGGACTGCATGTACACGGCCCTCGCATGGGCACAGGCCACGGCGACCGAGGCGAAGCCCGGAGGCGCCAGCTCGGCACAGCCGGGATGCGCCCAGTACGCCCAGCCCGGCCCGCTGGCGGCCTCCTCATGACCGAGGTGGACGGCGGCGCCCAGGCCGGTGGTCGTCTCCTCGCAGACACGGCACATGTGAACGATCACTGCCCTCCGGCACGGCGGGCCGGCACGAGTACGGCTTTCGCCTGCGGCCCCGGGCCGAGCAGCAGGGCCGCCGTGGCCCGCATCGTGGCAACGTCCGGCGGGGTTTGTTCCTGCCCTGCCGCGGCAGGCGGGCGGGCTGTAGCTTTCACGTGTCGGCGCTCCCTCAAAGCGTTGGCCACGGTCGCGGGGGTCCGGCATTTCCGGAAGCTCCATCGAATCGTTCGGGGCAGAACCGGGAGAGGAGCCGCGCAGGGGGCCAGGGAGGGGCCACACTCGAAGGGAGAGGGGGCCGACGGATGAAGGATGCACGGCGACGGCAGTTCGGGGCGTACTTGGCACGGCTGAGGCACGATGCTCATAAGAGTCAGAGGCAGCTTGCCGCCATGCTGTGCATCGTCTCGGACACGCAGTCACTCACGCGGAACGACGTCTCCCGATGGGAGCGCGGAGGACGCATTCCGGATTCCTGGCTCCCGTTCATCGCGGAAGTCCTGGGAGCTCCTGCCGTAGAGCTGGAACGGGCCGCTGCCTACGCCCGAGGTGAGTTGGAAGCAACTCCGTTCGGGGCCGCCGTGGTCCTCGCGGAGCTGATCCCGCCCGGTGATGCACTCACACCACTGCCCACCCCGATCGGCCGCCGCGTCGGCGGCGATGACGTGGCACGCCTCGCCGCCCGCGTGCACGGCTTCCGGCTCGCTGACGACGTACTGGCCGGGGGCGACCTCTTGGCGCCCGTATTCCGGGAACTCAATGCGGCAATGCGGCTGTACCGCGAGAGCACACACACGGAAGCCGTCGCCGGCGCACTGCTGACCCAGGTCGGCGAACTGGCCCAGATCGCTGGATGGATCGCCAGCGACGCCGGGCAGCACGCACAGGCTGAGCGCGCGTATCGCATCGGGATCGAAGCGGCACGGCAGGCGGATGATCCCCCGCTGGTGGCGAACCTCGCAGGAAGCCTTGCCTACCAACTCAGCAATACCGGACACGAGCGCGCCGGGCTTGATCTCGCCCGTGCTGCCGTGGACGAAGCCGGGCGGGACGCCCCCGCCAAGACGCGTGCGTTGTTCTTTGACCGCGTGGCGTGGGCTCATACGCGCGCCGGAGAGGCGCAGCCCGCCATGCAGGCACTCGGGCAGGCGCACGACGCACTCGCAGAAGCCGACGACAGGGCGCCTCAGTGGGCGTACTGGGTGAGCAGGGAAGAGCTTGAGGTGATGGACGCCCGGGTCTTCACCGAACTGCACCGTCCGTTGCGCGCGGTTCCGTTGTTGGCCGACGTTCTGAGTCGGTACGACGCCACGCACGCACGAGAGGTCGTCTTGTACCGCTCATGGCTTGCCGTGGCCCTTGCCGACGCCAACGAACCGGAGCAGGCAGCCGAGGAAGCCCGACGTGTCGTCTCCGCGTCGGTGAACATGTCGAGCGACCGCACCGCGTCACGGGCTCGTGTCGTACTTCATCGGCTCCGGGATTTTGCGGGAGTGCCCGAGGTTCGCAACTTGCTTCACGATCACGGACATCTGCTCAGCGCATAGGGGCGGCTGCGGCGCGGCCGTTGCTGTCTGAGCGGAACTTCCCGCTGTGCAAGGCCTATCCGGCAGCCGCCACCTCGTGTGCGGTGTCCGCGAGCCATGACGGGGCGTCCCGGTCGATGGCGCGCAGCGTGGACCGCAGGCGGACGCGGGTCCGGGACGACGTGACCGCGCGCAAGATCGGTTCGAGCCGCAGCAGCGGCGCTTCGGCCTCCCGCCACACTCGGAGCTGCACCAGAGCGGTCAGCTCCGCAAGCACGTTGCCGAACTCCCGGCGGCCCCCGTCGCGAGAGGCCGCCGAACTGCGCCGGAGGTGCGGCAGCGCCGCGCGCGGGTCTCCGAGGCTCAGCAGCGTTTCCCCGGTGTGCAGGCCCACTTCGGTGGTGTCGATCCACCACGTGAATGCGGGGTCGTTGGCCTGTATCGAGTCCTGGAGCCCCCCTGTGGCCCGCTCCAGGGCGGAAAGGGCGCGCGTCCGGTCTCCGGCCTGCGCGAGGCTGCGCGCGCGCCGTACGCGGGCCATGAGCGCCACGCGGCCGGGCACCTCGCGGCCGGTCAGCATCTCGTCCGTGATCGCCATCGCCTCACCGGCACGGCCGGTGTGCACGTCGATCATGGCGATCAGGTCCAGGATGAACCACTCCAGCGGGCCGTCCCCGGCAAGACGGGCCAGGGTGTGCGCCTCCGCGAGCGTGGCGCGTGCCTCGCGGAACCGGGCGGCGTCGTGGAGCAGCCACCCGGCCACTTCCCCGATCTCCGCCACCTGGGCGAGGTGCTGCTTGTCCTCACCCGTGATCCGGCCCCGTTCGGCCTCCCACACCCGCACGGCGGCGTCCGCCACGTGATCCCCGCCGTGGCGGTTGTCGTGGGCGAGCAGCCACCCCACGGCGTCCTGCACGTAGGTGTCCGGCTCCCGGTCCGGGCACCCTGGCTGCTCTGCTTCCCCCCGGGCCCGCGCGGCTCCCCGCTCCAGGCCGTCCAGCGGCACCCCGAGCACCTGCGCGAGTGGCGGTAACCACGCATCCGGGATGCGCCCGCCGCGCTCCCACCGGGAGACTTCGTTGCGCGTCAGTGTGGCGATACCGGCGGTGACGCACAGCCGGAGCGCCAGCGAGCGCTGCGAGAGGCCCGCGCTCTTGCGCAGACCCGCCAGGTGAGCGCCGAACTGGGCGCGTCTCGCTTGGTCGTTCATGCAGTGCCTCCCAGCTACCACGCTACCCGCGCCGGCCCCTCCCCTGGCCCCCTGAACGGCCCCTCCCCCCGAACAGGAACACCGGTTACCTGAACGCACAGCGCCCCGGCGACCGTGCGACCGGCCCCGGGGCTTGGCCGATCTGAAAGAGCAGACCGACATGCGGCAACTCACAACCTGGGCTCGGTCTACAGGGCACCCCGGGTACAGCGAGACCCTGCCGAGAGAACCCGAGAGCGCCGCCACCGCCCGTCGCCTGGTCCGCGCCTCCCTCTCTGTCTGG
Organism: Streptomyces shenzhenensis; assembly: GCF_003688995.1. Classification (GTDB taxonomy): domain Bacteria; phylum Actinomycetota; class Actinomycetes; order Streptomycetales; family Streptomycetaceae; genus Streptomyces; species Streptomyces shenzhenensis_A. The sequence continues at coordinate 520,877 of NZ_PENI01000001.1, forward strand.
GAGTTGGACGAGCTGGCCGACGACACGGCCGTCATCGTCTCCGAGCTGGTGGCCAACGCGGTCCAGCACGCCCGGCGGGAGTCCATTCGGATCACGATCGAGCGGCCCGGCGCGGCGCTGGTGCGCATCGGCGTCGTGGACTTCTCCAGGGTGCGGCCGAAGCGCAGGATGCCGGGCCCCGGGGACGTGAACGGGCGCGGCCTGGCACTCGTGGACGAACTGGCGCAGGACTGGGGTACCGAGCTGCTGCCGTGGGGCAAGCGGGTCTGGGCAGAGCTGCACGGGAAGGACGAGGGATGAGCACGCGCGCAGTGATCCGGCACGAGACGCGCACCACACCTTCCGTGAGGTCATCTCAAGGCTTGTCGGACGTTCGCCACTCGTTGACGGCACCCCGTCGTGCGGGAGTTCTCCGTGCGGGTCGGGGTAGGGAAGCAGGGCCCGGTTGTACGGTTCTCGTCGGCCGGAGGGCCGGGACGGCGCCGGGGAAGGGAGGGCGAGCCATGACGCTGGAGCGGGCTGCTGCGGGCACGGTGGAGGCGGTCGTCGGGTACGACGGCCGGCTGCTGCTGGTGCGACGGCCGGACGGCTGGGGGCTGCCCTCGGGCACCCCCGAACCGGCCGAGACGGCCGAGGCCACCGCGGCGCGCGTCGTCCACGAACTGACCGGTTACCTCGTGGACGGCTCCCAGACGCTGGAGCCGGAGGACACGGTGTCGGCCGTGGTGTGCCAGTTGCTGGCCGAGGCCCCGTCGGACGGCGCCCGTCTCCCACCGGAAGAGATCCGCTGGACCCCCTTCACAGACACCGCGGACGCCGCCCTCTCCGCGGTTGTCCGCAACTACCTGGCCGGACACACACCCGTGTGACGACTCCGGGCACGACGGTGGGCAGTCGCGCGGCCTCACGGGATCAACGTGCCCCTTCGACCTGGAGCGCTTCGCCGACCTGGGCGCCGCCCTGATGTACGCGGGTAGCGCCGTCCCGCAACTGGACACCGTCGTACGGGACGGCCCCACGGCACGGTCTTCATCGGATCCGAAGCGTAACTGGGCGTATTCCGAGGGCATTTCCATAGAGCGGAGCCAGTGTCACTCGACCCTGACCGGTCGCGTGATCTCATCCACAAGCTGGCCAGAGAACTGTGAGGCGTTCGGTGATCGCTCCCGACAATTGGCGGAAGTCTTCCTACAGCGGCAGCGGCGACGGCAACGCCTGTGTGGAGATAGCCCAGACACCCTTCAGCACCTCGGTGCGCGACTCCAAGACCCCCACCAGAGCCGCCCTCACCTTCCCCGCCCGCGCCTTCAGGGCATTCATCGAGGACTTGAAGGAACATCCCCACCGCTGACCTGCGTGGAAGTCGCCGACCTGGACACCCACATGGCCGTCCGCGACTCCAAGACACCCGCCCGAGCCGTCCTCACCTTCCCCACCCCCGCCTTCGCCGCCTTCGTCGAGGGCTTGAAGGCCGTCGCTGACCCCCGTGAAGCAACCACACCTCACCTGGGCCTGGCCAGCGCCGCGAGTTCCGCGTTGGCGCGTTCCCTGACCAGGGTGAGGACGCGGCCCGCGGCGGCCAGGTCCTCGGCGGGGATCCCGCCCCAGATGCGGGCGGTGATGGGCGCGGTCTCCGCGCTGACCGCGGGGACCAGTTCGCGCCCCGCGTCCGTGGGGCGAAGATGCGCGCCGTCCGCGACGAGCAGCTGCTTGGCGAGCAGTTCGTCGAGCGTGGCGCGGATGTCGGCCGGATCGGCCTTGAGGGCGACCCGGACCTGGGCGATGAGATCGTCCGGCGTCTGCGGGGCGTCGGCGGTGACGGCGGCGCGCAACGCCATCTGCTGCTGAAATGTGACGCCGTGCCGGGCCAGGACGTGCTCCAGGACGCCGCGGGCGGCGTAGTGGGCCAGGCCGAGGGCGCGGGCGTCGGCGAGCGGTGCGGCGGTGGATGCGGTGGAAGTCATGGCGTTGTCCCCTGAGTGCTCTCGTCGTTCGGTACGGATGGCGCGAGAGGTGCGTCGAGCAGGGTCGTCAGCTCGTCGGTGAACGCGCGTGCCCGCGGGGCGTCGAGGCCGCCGAGCGGCTCCAGCAGTTGCTGAAGCAGTTCCTGGACCACCGCGATGGCCTGCCGCGTGACGGTCCGGCCCCGTTCGGTGAGGGCGAGCTGTACGGCGCGCGGGTCACGGGGATCGCGGGTGCGCTCGATGAGACCGGCCGACTCCAGGGCGCGCGCCAGCTTGGAGACGTACAGCGCCTCCAGGCCGGTGTGGTCGGCGAGCCGGCGCTGACTGGGCCGTTCCCCGGCGCGCTGCATGCCGTACAGGGACGCGACCACTGAGTACTGGGCGTGGGTCAGGCCCAGCGGAGCCACCGCGCGATCGACCGCGACGCGCCACTTGTTGGCGAGCCGCCACACCAGAAATCCGGGCGTGGGACCCGGCGAACCCTTGCTCATGCCAAATAGAGTACATAGCTACTATGTACATGGCTACTATTTTGCGACAGTGCCGGAAGGCGGCCTGCGTACGCGACCACCTGGACGGCGCACCCGGGCATGACGACTCCGGGCACGCCCCATGCCTCAGGCCAGGGCCACCGCTGTCAGGCGGTGGATGTCTTTTGCTGTGTCTGTCACGCCGGACAGGAAGCCCTGGGCCCGGGGGGAGGCGTGGTCCGTGAGCCAGGTGGGGTCGATGTCGCAGACGGCGATGCGGACACCGGTGCCGGCCAGCGCCAGCGGGAGGGTGTGGACCACCGTGGACGGGAAGCTCAGGACCGTGCGGCCGATCGGGCCGCGCCGGGCGATCAGCTCCAGCGGGAGGTCGGGCCGGACGATCTCCAGGCCGGTCTCCGCGGCGAGCCGGTGCAGCTTCTCCGTGCTCTCGCGGCGGTGCGCGAAGTAGCGGGCGGCACCGTGCGCCTTGGCGAGGCCCCGCACGGCCTCCAGGTAGCGGTCGCCGTCCACGACGCCGGTCTCCACCAGTGACGTCCCGACCATGTCGGCGCCCTTGGTGATGCGCGGCGGGCCGAACCGGGACCGGGTCCAGCCGAAGTCGTTGGTGGTGACCGCGACCCCGTCCGGGATCTCCTCGACCGGCATGGACGAGAACACCTCCACCCGGCGGCCGGCCCGCGGCGTCAGCCGGCGCCGGGCCGAGGAGGAGACCGGCGCGAACAGCAGGTCGCGCGGCCCGGGCCGGCCGCCCTTGCGGTGCCAGCGCACCAGCCGCTCGCCGCGCGCGAGCTGGGCGACAAACTCCATCGTCGCGGTGCCGTCGTCGACGACCACGAGGTCCCGGGCCCGGGTGATGGTCAGCAGCAGCTGTACGTAACGGGAGAACGGGTCCCCCATGACGATCCGGTCCGCCCGGCGCAGCGCCCCGGCGAGCCCGCCGATGGTCTGGAAGGGCGCGGTCGTACCGCCCCGCGCCTCCTCCCAGCGCACCTCGTACCCCTCGTCCCGGGCCAGGTCCGCCATGCGCCGCAGTTGTCCGCGGGTCATCGGGTCGGTCGGGGACAGCACGACGACCGTCAGTTCCGCGGCGGCCTGTGGCGCGGAGCCGTCCACGGTGCGCCGTGCCTGGGGCGGCACGGCCGGGATGGGCGCCGGCGCGCCCGCGCCGGACGCCGGTGCCCCGGGCACTCCGCGCAGGGCATGGGTGTGCGCCCACTCCAGTACGTTCAGCAGTTGTACCGGGCTCTCCACGAAGGCGAGGGTGCGAAGGCTGGGGCCGGCGTTACCGGCGCGGCGGTTCATCGACGTACGACCGTCCCGTGAGGCGTTCGGCTGGGAACCAAGGCGGACTCGGGCGGGGTCAGACCGTGACCGGCTCGCCGGCCGCAGCGGCGATCTCCGCCTCGGCCACGGCACCGGCGACCCGGCGCAGCTTCTTCATGGGGCCGAGCTCGGAGTCGTAGACCTTCTTGACACCGTCGCCGAGCGACGCCTCGATGATCCGGATGTCGCGCACCAGGCGCACGAGGCCCTGCGGCTCCACCGAGGCGGCCTGGTCCGAACCCCACATGGCGCGGTCCAGGGTGATGTGGCGCTCGACGAACGTGGCGCCGAGGGCGACGGCGGCCAGCGTGGTCTGCAGACCGGTCTCGTGGCCGGAGTAGCCGATCGGGACGTTCGGGTACTCCTGCTGCAGCGTGTTGATCACGCGCAGGTTCAGCTCCTCGGCCTTGGCCGGGTAGGTGGAGGTGGCGTGGCAGAGCAGGATGTTGTCGCTGCCGAGGACCTCGACGGCGTGCCGGATCTGCTTCGGGGTCGACATACCGGTGGAGAGGATGACCGTGCGGCCGGTGGCGCGCAGGGCGCGCAGCAGCTCGTCGTCCGTGAGGGAGGCGGAGGCGACCTTGTGGGCCGGGACGTCGAACTTCTCCAGGAAGGCGACCGCCTCGGTGTCCCACGGGGACGCGAACCAGTCGATGCCCTTCTCCTTGCAGTACTCGTCGATCTTGCGGTAGTCGTCCTCACCGAACTCGACGCGGTGGCGGTAGTCGATGTAGGTCATCCGGCCCCAGGGCGTGTCGCGCTCGATGTCCCACTGGTCGCGCGGGGTGCAGATCTCCGGGGTGCGCTTCTGGAACTTGACGGCGTCGCAGCCGGCCTCGGCGGCGACGTCGATCAGCTTGAAGGCGTTGTCGAGGTCACCGTTGTGGTTGATGCCGATCTCGCCGGTGATGTAGACGGGGCGGCCGGGGCCGGCCTCACGCGAACCGAAGCTACGGATGCGGGAGTTGGTGCTCATCAGGGGATGTCCTTACTTGGTGAGGGAATCGAGAGAGGGGCCGAGGATCCAGCTGGCGATCTCTCGGATGGCGCCGTCACCGCCGGCGACGGTGGTGACCGCGCGTGCGGCGCCGCGCACGACGTCGTGGGCGCTCGCGACCGCCACGGGCCAGCCCACGAGGGCGAAGCACGGGAGGTCATTGACGTCGTTGCCGACGTAGAGCACGCGCTCGGGCGCGATGCCCTGCTCCTCGCACCACTGCTTGAGGGCGAGGTCCTTCCGGTCGATGCCGTGCAGCACCGGGATCTGCAGCTTCCGGGCTCGGGCCGCGACGACCGGGTTCTGCTCCGTGGACAGGATCAGCATCTTCAGGCCGCTCCTGCGGAGCGCGGCGATGCCGAGTCCGTCCCCGCGGTGCACGGTGACGAATTCCCGTCCGTCGGCGTCGATCTGCACCCGGTCGTCGGTCTGGGTGCCGTCGAAGTCGAGGACGACCGCGTCGATGTCCTCGGCCGCGGGGAGGTGGGCGGGGGAATCCGCGGCAGAGGTGCCGACGGGGGTCCCCCCTGCTTGAGCGGAGTCGAAATCCTGGGGGAGCTCCGCGTCGAAGAGCGGGGCGAGGGCCCGGGCGCGGGCAAGGTCGTGCGGGTCGTCGATCTCCAGCACCCGGGCCGGGTCGGTGCGGACCAGTTCGGTGTGGCCGAAGAAGCGGTGCCGGTGCTCGCGGAACCCGGCGGCGTCCATGGCGTACGCGGCGCCGGTCTCCAGCAGGTCTTGGGGGCGGTCCTGGCGGCGCGGGCGGAACGACTTGTCGTGGTTGACGCCGTAACCGCCCTCGGTGGCGGTGGAGTGGGTGACGCGGGTGGCCCCGCCGGCCGTCTGCTCGCGGGCGGGCTCCACGGCGACCGGGTCGTCGCCCGCGTCCCGCCAGATGAAGCCGTGGAAGGGGGCCACCGTCACCGCGGTGTCGGCGCCGTTCTCGACGACGGCCGCCGCGACCCCGTCCACGTCCTCGCGGAACAGGAACGGGCTGGTGCACTGTACGAGCAGGACGACGTCCACGGCGGTGCCGTGCAGCGCCTCGTGGGCGTCCATCGCGTGCAGCACGGCGGCCTCGGAGGTGGCGGTGTCGCCGGCGATGGCGGCGGGCCGCAGCACGACCTCGGCGCCGGCCTGCCGGGCGGCCGCCGCGATGGCCTGGTCGTCGGTGGACACGACGACGTCGGTGACCAACCGGGAGGACCGGCACGCGTGCACCGCGCGGGCCACCAGCGGTACCCCGCCGACGGGCGCGAGGTTCTTGGCGGGCACGCCCTTGGAGCCGCCGCGCGCGGGGATCACGGCGAGCACGCGGCGCACCGAAGTACCCTGGCCCGCTGGGGAGTTGGACATGGGCTCTCCTCCTTGACGCGGGATCCGGTCGCTCACAGCTCTCCCATTCGTCGGATCACAGGTGCCACCCGCTGGACGCCGTGGCGGTAGGCGCCGCGCGCCGCCCGGCGCACGATCTGGCGGACCGGGCCCGGCGCCTTGTCGGCGGCGGGCGCGCCGGGCAGCGGGGTGCCGTCCGGGCCGAGGTGGTGGCGGGCGAGGATCCCCGGCAGATAGCCGGGCGCGGTCTCGCTCGTGTAGTAGGGGTTCAGCGGCGGCAGTCCGCCGGGCCGGTCCAGCAGCCGGGTGATGCGGTGCCGGGCGGCGTCGAAGGCCGTGTCGTAGGTGCCGTCGGCGGCGACGCCCTGCCGGGCCACCCACTCGGGCTCGGGCTCGGGACGGTGGCCGGCGTCCAGCTGGTCCCAGGAGGCGAGGCAGCCGGAGCCGACGAAGTGGTGGTTGCCGAGCATCTCGCGGACCCCGAGGTCGGTCAGGACGACCGTGGGGATGCGGCGGTGCAGTGACTCCAGCGCGGCCGTCGAGCTGATGGTGACCAGCAGGTCGGTGCGGTCGAGGACCTCGCCCATGTGCCCGTACACCAGGCGGAAGTTGGCGGGCAGTTCACGGCTCTGCGCCAGCTTCTGGTAGGGCAGTTCCTCGATGTGCGTGGTGTGCTCGCCCGGCCGGGAGCGCAGCTTCAGCAGCACCTCGCGGTCGGGGAACGCCCGCGCGTGCCGGATCAGCCGGTCGAGCAGGTACGTACGGTCCTTGCGGCTCACCGGGACCGAGGGCTGGGCCGCGAACACGACGGTGTAGGGCCTGCCGTCCGGCTCCGTGGCGGGCGCGGGCTCGCCGGCGTAGGGCGTGCCGCCGAGGAACGGCAGCGCCACCTCGGTCACGCAGGAGGCGTCGGCGCCCACGCCCTCGTACACGGCACGGAAGCGGTCCGCGTCCTGACGGGAGTTGGCGAGGACGAGGTCGGCGCCGTGCCGCAGCAGCAGGCCGTCGGCGAGCTTCTCGTAGACGACGCCGACATAGCCGGTGACGACGACGGGCCGCTCGGCGCGGTCCGCCCAGACCCGCCGCAGGCCGTGCAGCATGGCCTGCACGCCGCCGCCCACGAGGGCGAGGACGAGGACGTCGTACGACTTGTCGTTCATGGCGCGCAGGAACTCGACGGCGGTCACCTCGCGCAGGGAGTCGGCGTGCACGCCGACCTCACGCAGCTGGCGGGCGGTGGGGGTGGCGCGACCTCGCAGCAGATAGCCGTCGAGGCGGATGCCCGACCCGGTGGGCTCGGCGGCGCCGCCCGCGATGCGGCTCGCGGTGAGGGCGCCCCATTTCCACCGGGTGTCGGAATCCGCGAGCACGGCGACCCGCAGGGACTTCGTTGCACTTACTGGCACGCCGAAGACGCTAGGAAGCCATTCCTAGGTTCCGCCCAACCCGAATACAACAAACGGTTAACAGCACATCGACGGATGGCGAATCAGGCCGGGAACCGGCGGGAAAAAGTCCCGGTTCACGGCTTCGACACACGTCGTTCACCTGATATCAAGGCGGCGGTCAAGACGAATCACGGGCCTCGTCCTAACGTCCCCTGTGTGGTCAAGCTCTCCGTCATCGTGCCGTTCTACAACGTCCAGCAATACGTGCCGGACACGCTCAGAAGCCTGCGTGCGAACGCCCGTGAGGACTTCGAATTCATTCTCGTCGACGACTGCTCCACCGACGGGACGCCAGAGATCCTCGCGCGCGCGGAGCGCGAACTGCCAGGCGCGGTACATGTCAGACACGAGAAGAACGGGGGTCTGGCGACCGCGCGCAACACCGGCATCGACCGGGCCCGCGGCACGTATCTGACGTTCCTGGACGGCGACGACTGGCTCGCCCCCGGCTACTACCCCCGGCTCGTCGCCACCATGGACGAACTGGGCTGCGACTTCCTGCGTACCGACCATGTGCAGTGCACGGCGCGGGCGCGCACGGTGCACCGGGTACCGCACGGCCGGCGCAACGTGGTGCTGCGCCCGCGCGACGCCATCCTGCCCACCCACCGGACCACGTCCGTCGACTACGCCTACGCCTGGGCGGGCGTGTACCACCGTCGGCTGGTCGACCGCGGCCTGCTGCACTTCACCGACGGGCTGCGCACGGCCGAGGACCGGCCGTGGATCTGGAAGCTGCACCGGGAGGCGGAGTCGTTCGCGGTGACCAGCCTGCTCGGCGTCTTCTACCGGCGCGGGGTGGCCTCGTCGCTGACGCAGATCGGGGACGCCCGGCAGCTCGACTTCATCCGCGCGTTCGACCAGGTGATCGAGGACACGGCCCAGGACGCCGAGGCGGCGGCGCTGCTGCCGAAGGCCGTGCGCACCTACTGCGCCATCATTTCCCATCATCTCGGTTCCATCGAAAGGTTCGAGGCTCCCGTGGCCCGGAAACTGAAGGTAATGAGCGCGGCCGCACTGCGGCGGATGCCGCAGGACCTGCTCGACGACGCGCTGGCCTCGATGGACGCCGAGCGGGCCACCCGACTGCGCCGGCTGCGCCGCCGTTCCGCGTCGGGCGCGGAGGTGGCGGCGTGACCACGCAGATCTTCATGGTGTCGACGCTGTACGGCACCGCGACGCTGGCCGCCGCCCTGGACGCGGGCTGCTTCACGGCGGCCGACCGGCGCATCCTGCTGGTGGCCAACAACGCGGCGACGCCGGAGACGACACCGGCCGTGGACGAGATGCCCGGGTTCGAGCTGCTGCGCGGCCGGTTCGACGACGTGCTGTCGTGGAACGAGGCCATCTCCCCCTTCCATCCCGCGGGCTGGGCGCCGCGCCTGGAGGACCTCCCCCTGTGGGAGCGGTATCTGCGGCTGGCCTGGCGGCTGGGGGACGACGATGTGGCCTTCGCCATGGAGTCGATCCAGGTCAATCCGTCGCTCGGCGTGGCGCAGATCTTCACCGACGCTCCGGTCACCGTCTACGCGGACGGGCTGATGAGCTACGGCCCCACCCGCTCCAAGATCGACCCGCTGGTCGGCACGCGCGTGGAGCGGCTGCTCCACCTCGACCTGGTGCCCGGGCTGAAGCCGCTGCTGCTGAGCGAGTTCGACGTCCCGCCGGAGCTGGTGCCGACCGCGGCGTTCACCAAGGTGCTGGCGGAACTGACAGAACTGGCAGCCACCAGCGCCGGACTGCCGGATGTCGAGGAGCCCGCCCTCCTGCTGGGCCAGTACCTGTCGGCGCTGGGCATCCTCTCCGCGGACGAGGAGGAGCACCTGCACGTCCGGATGCTGAAGGGCGCCGCCGGCCTCGGTCACACCCGGATGGTGTTCAAGCCGCATCCCACGGCACCGGCCCGGTTCGCCCGCACCCTGGAGCAGGAGGCCGAGAAGCTGGGCGTGGAGCTCACGGTCCTGGACACGCCGGTCCTGGCCGAGGTGCTGTACCAGCGGATGCGCCCGGCTCTGGTCGTCGGCTGCTTCTCCACGGCCCTGTTCACCGCGTCCGCGCTGTACGGCCTGCCGGTGGCCCGCGTGGGCACCGACACCCTGCTGGACCGGCTGACGCCGTACGAGAACAGCAACCGCGTCCCCGTCACCATCGTGGACGCGCTGCTGCCGGAACCGTCCGACGCCTCGGCGGTCACCGAGGGGCGGCGCGGCATGGACGCCGACGCGCTGGGCCGGCTGGTGCGGGCCGTCGGCTTCGCGATGCAGCCCAAGGTGCTGCCCGAGCTGCGGCCGGCGGCCGAGGAATATCTGCGCGGCAGCCTGAACGCCCATACCTGGCGGTACTTCAAGAGGCGGCGGCTCACCTCCCTGGGGCTGCCCGGTGGCATCCCGGAACGCCTGTCGTTCCTGCCGCGGAACGCCACCGCGCGCAAGATGGTGCGACGGGCGCGGGCGATCCGGCGCTCGATCAAACGATGAGGTGATCCCGCCACCGCAGCGGGCGGGCGGCGGCCGCACGGCCGTGCCGTCCTGCGGTGCACCGCACCCTCGCCGATCACCCGCGCGAGGGCAATTGTTCATCCGGCGTCCATCGAAGCGATGCCTGCGAAGCGTCGTGCTGGTGGACATTCGGCCTCCGATCTGAGAACGGTGGAATGCATGACGAACCCCCTGGCGGGGCTGTTCAGGGCACGGCGGAAAGAGGCCGCCACACCCGCCCTGTACGCCCGTGGCATGCGCCTGTGCGGTGAGCACCTCGCGGCACGGGGCGACACGTCCACTCCCCGGCAGGCCCGGCTCGACCAGGCGATCGGAGCCTTCGCGGCCTCCCTCGACAATCCGTCGGCCGATTCCTTCGACGCGCTGCTCCGGGTCGGCGAGCACGCGCTGAAGGCCGACGGCGACAGCGGACTGGGCCTCGCGCTGGCCGTCGCGGACACCTCGACCCGGATCAGGCAGCGGTCCAAGGGAGCCTGGCGGCTGCGCGGCCTGGCCCTGGACGGGCTCGGCCGCGACCCCGAGGCGCTGGAGAGCTACGAGCGCTACCTCTCGCTGCTGCAGAACACCGACGCGGCGGCGGAGGTCGCCCGCAGGGTCGACACCCTGCGGCGCCGACGGGCGTGCCTCGAAGCGGCCGCCGCGCTCTTCCCCGAGGACGGCTCCGCACTGCGCGGCCTGCCCGGACGGCCCACCGCGGCCGTCGAGCCGGAGTTCGCCGCCTACGTGCGGGCCCAGGTGGCCCGGCACGGCGCGGGCGATCCCGCCGTACGGCGGCTGGTGGCGCTGTACAGCGGCTACCGGCGGCTCGTCGAGCGGTCCGGGATGTCCGACCCGTTGCTCGGCGGCAGCACGCCGATCGGCGTCGGCGACCTGCGGGGCCTCGTCGCGGGGCGGACGGTGTGCCTGGTCTCGGACACCGGGGCGCTCGCCGGGAGCACGCTGGGCGCCGAGATCGACCGCTACGACCTGGTCGTGCGCTGCGACACGTTCCGAGTCCGCGCGGCGGACACCGGCGAGCGCACCGGCCTGCACGCCGTCTCGCTGCGGGGCGACACCCCGTGGGAGGGACCCGCCTGGACGCAGTCGGCCGGTGTCCGGCTCGTGTTCGGGGACCCGGCCGGGAACTGGCGCCGCGCCGTGCGGCAGCGGCTGGTGCCCGGGGCGCAGGAGCACATCGGCGACGCCTCCCTGCGCCGGCCCCTGGACGACCCGGCCCTGCTGGGCGAGGACGGCTGGGGCACGGGCACCACCACCGCCTTCACCGTGCTGAGGCTCCTGGACTTCCTGGACGTCAGCCCCCGCCTGGATCTCATCGGCTTCAGCGGACCCGGCCGGCTGCGGCCGCCGGAGGCCGAGTGGGTCATGGACCGCGCCACGCACGTCGACGACAGCAAGATGAGGATCGCCCTGCGATGACCGACTCCGCCCCGGACGACCGGAGCTCCATAACCGGCAAGCGCCGGATCGCCTTCGCCGTCCACACCGACGAGGACCGCCTGCCGGCCCTCTGCGTGCTGATCCGCAGCCTGGTGCTGACCAACCCGGAGGTGTGCGAGGACGTCGTGGTCCTGCACCCCGGGCTGGCCGACGCGTCGTTCGACGCGCTGCGCCGGCTCCACCCGCGCGTCGTCACCCGCCGGGCGGAGAGCAGCATGGACGTCCTCCGCCTGGAGGGCTACGACACGGTCGTCGCGCTCAGCCCGGCCATGGTCGTCCTGGGCGACCTCGGCGAGCTGTTGCGGATGCGCCACGGTGTCGGGGTCGTCCCGCAGCTGCTGAGGGACGGTGAGGGCGGTCAGCGGCGCGCCGTGCTGCCGGACGGTGTCATGGTCGTCCAGCGGGCCGACGTGGACGACACCGTGCAGGCCCGGCTCACCGCCGTCACCGGCCGCGGCTCCGCCGCCGCCCTCGACGGCGTCCTGACCCCGGTCGACGCGCGGTTCGACTTCCTCACCAGCCGGCTCCACGGCGACGTACCGGTGCCCGCGCAGGTCGCCGTTCTGCACTTCACCGGCCCGTTCGACGAGCCGGGGTACGGTCCGGCCACCGCGGCCCGGCACCGGTTCGAGATGAGCGACGACGAGTTCCGGGCCGCCTACTGCGACCTGCCCGGCGGCAAGCACCCCGAGCTCCTGGCGCACTGCGCGCCGCCCCTGCTCGACGTGCGTCCCTCCCTCGGTCTGGCCCGCACGGTCGCCGACGTCCACCGCCGGCAGGGCCGCTACGCGGAGGCCGTCGACGCGCTCGCCCCGGTCGTCGCGGACCGGCTGGACGCGCCGCGCTGCCAGGAGACGCTCGGTGTCTGCCTGATGGCCCTGTCGCGCTACGACGAGGCCGAGGCGCATCTGCTGCTGGCGGCCGCGTCACCCGATGTCGCCCCGCGCGCCTTCGCCCAGCTCGCCCGCCTGGCCTGGCTGTGCGGCCGGGAGGAGGACGCGCACGCCTACGCCCGTGACGGCCTGGAGGCCGACCCCACCGACGCCGGGTGCCACAGCTGGTACGTCCGTACCCGTCCGCAGGGGCCGACGCCGCAGGAGCCGACCGGGGCGGCGGAGCAACTGGCGCATGTGGCGCTGTTCGCCGAGGGCCAGGAGAACGCGGGGGACAAGGTCCTGCCCGAGGCCGTGCGGATGTGCTTCGACACCGACACGGGCCCGCGCCGCTGGTACCAGCAGCCGGTGCACCGGCTGGTCGACGAGGCGGCGCTCGAGCAGCTGAACGCGCGGCGCGGGGTGATCGTGGGCGGCGGCGGGCTGTTCCTGCCGGACACCTCCCCCAACGGCAACAGCCACTGGCAGTGGAACGTCCCGGACGACGTCCTGGCCCGGCTCACCGCGCCGCTCGCGGTGTTCGCGGTCGGCTACAACGTGTTCGACGGTCAGCTCTACCGCCGTCAGCGGTTCGCCGAGAGCCTGCGGATCCTCGTGGAACGGTCGGCGTTCTTCGGGCTGCGCAACCACGGCTCGATCGAGCGGGTCCGCGAGCTGCTCCCCGCCGAGCTGCGCGACCGGGTGCGCTACCAGCCCTGCCCGACCACGGTGGCGCGGCACCTCGTCCCGGGCTGGTCCGACCCGGCGGAGCGGGCCGACACCGTCCTGGTCAACTGCGCGTACGACCGCGCGGGGCTGCGGTTCGGCCATGACTACGGCCATTTCCTCGCCCAGCTGGCCGGCACCCTGCGGGAGCTGCGGGACCGGGCGGACGTGCGGTACGCGGCCCATATGCCCGCCGACGAGAAGTTCGTGCACGACCTGCGCCGGAAGCACGGCCTCAGCCTGCCCGTCGAGCGGTTGTACGACCTGTCGAACGACGAGACCCGCGAGCTGTACCGCCGCTCACGACTGGTGATCGGGATGCGCGGGCACGCGGGGATGATCCCGTTCGGCTGCGGAACCCCGATCCTCAGCCTCGTCTCCCATCCGAAGCTCGCCTACTTCCTGTCCGACATCGACCGTCAGGAGTGGGGGCTGTCCGTGCACGACCGGGAGCTGGGCCCGCGGCTGGCCGAGCGCGCGGCCGCGATCCTCGACGACCACGCAGCCGCCGTGGCGGACGTACACAGCGCGCAGGACATGCTGTGGAAGACCACCCAGGCGAACCTCGACGAACTCCGGACCACCTTCGGCAGGGCGTAGGACACCAAGTCTTCACCTCGACGGCGAACGGAATTAACTCATCCGCATCCCGGTCGACACCGGTCTCACCAGGGTGGGTACTTAGCCTGTCCACAGCCAGTTCCGAACTTCACTCCTCGAATGGGAGAGGCCCGCGTGCCCAAACTGTCCGTCGTCGTCCCCATGCACAATGTGGGAGCCTTCGCCAATAGCACGCTGCGAAGTCTCGCCAACAACGCGGACCCCGACTTCGAGTTCCTTCTCGTCGACGACTGCTCCACGGACTCCACACCGTGGATCATCGACCGCTGGGCGGAGCGGCTGCCCAACGCCAAGGTGATCCGGCACGAGAAGAACGTGGGCATTGCACAGGCACGCAACAGCGGTATCGACGTGGCGGCCGGCGAGTACATCGCGTTCCTCGACGGCGACGACTGGTACGGACCGGGCCACCTGACCGAACTGGTCTCCGCGATCGAGGAGCTGGGCTGCGACTTCGCCCGCACCGACCATGTCCAGGCGACCGGCACCAAGCGGGTCCTGCGGCGTCCGCCGGCTCCCGAGCGCAACACCGTGATGGATCCGCGCGACGGAATAGCCCCGCCCCACATGGAGACGATGGTCGACTATCCCTTCGTCTGGGCGGGGATCTACCACCGGCGCCTGTTCGACGACGGCGGGATGCGGTTCGTGACCGAACTCCGCACGGCCGAGGACCGGTTGTGGATCTGGCGCCTGCATCTGAAGGCCAAGTCGTACGCGTCCCTCGGACTGCACGGGGTGTTCTACCGGCGGGGAGTCACGACCTCGCTCACCCAGGTCAAGGACGCCCGCCAGCTGGACTTCATCCCGGCCTACGACATGCTGCTGCAGGACGTGCTGGACGACCCGGAGACCGAACGTTTCCTCCCCAAGGCCGTACGGACCTACTGCGCCATGATCGCCTTCCATATCGGCAAGGTGAACGAGTACGAGCCCTCGGCGGCCAAGCGGCTCCGGCACGAGGCACGGGCCGCGCTCCTGCGCATGCCCGAGCAGGTGCTGGAGGAGACCCTCGCCACCATCGACAGCACTCGGAGCAGGTTGCTCAGACGCCTGCGCGACGGGCGGAAGGCTGCCTGATCCATGTACCGCAAAACCCAGATCTTCCAGGTCTCGACCCTGTACGGGGCGGCCACCCTGGCCGCGGCGCTCGACGCGGACCTGTTCGGACCGCACGACGGGGTCCGGCGCATCCTGCTCGTCTCCAACAACGCCGCGATACCGGAGACCGCGCTGCGCCTCGACGAGATGTACGGATACGAGCGCATCGCCCGCCGGTTCGACTCGGTGGTCAGCTGGAACGAGACCATCCGCCCCTACCACCCCAGTGTCTGGGGCCCGCGCAGCGAGGACACGGCGATCTGGCAGCGGGCGTTCCGGCTCGCCTGGGGCCTGGGCGCACGGGAACCGGTCGAGGTGGCGGTCGAGTCGATCCAGGTCAACCCGGGCCGTGCGCTGGCGGCGGTCTTCTCGGAAAGCGCCGTCCACGTGTACGCCGACGGTCTCATGAGCTACGGACCGACCCGGGAGCGGCTGCCCCTGACCATCGGGCAGCGCATCCGGCGGCTGCTGCACCTGGACCTGATCCCCGGCCTGCGGCCGATGCTGCTGTCGGAGTTCGACGTCCGGCCCGAGATCGTCCCGGACGGGGCGTTCCGCGGTGTGCTCGACGAGATCGCGCGGGACGCCGCGGACGACCCGCGGCTGGCGTCCGTCCTGGAAGAGAAGCCGACGGCGGTGCTCCTCGGCCAGTACCTGGCGGCGATCAACATCCTGAGCCCGGAGGAGGAGGAAGACCTCCACGTCCGCATGCTCACCGGGGCGGCGCGCGCCGGGCACCGGTCCGTGGTCTTCAAGCCCCACCCCACGGCCCCCGCCAGCTACTCGGCGGCGCTGAGCAAGGCGGCGGAGGATGCGGGCGTCCGGCTCACCGTGCTGAACTCGCCGCTGCTGGCGGAGACCCTGTACCAGCACTGCGCTCCCGGACTCGTCGTCGGCTGTTTCTCCACGGCGATGACCACCGCCTCCGCCTACTACGACGTGCCCGTCGCCCGGGTCGGAACCGCGCTGGTGATGCGGCGTCTCAAGCCGTACCCGAACAGCAACCGCGTGCCGCTGGCCATCGTCGACCATCTGGTGCCCGACCTGGAGCGCGGGCAGAGCCCCGCCCTCGTCGGTACGGCACCCGAGACGCTGTCGCCCCTGGTCCGCGCCATGGGTTTCTGCATGCAGCCCGAGATGTACGCGGACCTGCGGGAGCCGACGGTCGCCTGGCTGCAGAGCCATGCGGCCGACAGCCCCGACTACTACTTCCCCGAACTGCGCCTTGCCGAGCTGGGCCTTCCCGGCCACCCGCGGGCACGTGCGAAGGTCAGGGTGCACCAGGCCAAGAAGGTGGTGCGCAAGGCGGTACGGCGCGGCGCCCGGGGGTGACCGCACAGGTCCACCGCGGGTGAAGTGCCCATGAAAGCGGGGGCGCTCGGTCAGCCGTATTCCGGCGCCGGCGCCCCGGCAGCAGAACTCAATCGGTATCTCGGGATCCAACGACAGACCTCCGGCGCGGGAGACACCAGCCCGTCCCCAGCCGCGAGCCGTATCAGTTCCACTCGACGTCCGACGAATTGAGGTCTCCGGTCATGAACAGCAGTTCCCTGCTCACCAGTTCAGCCTCCCGGCGCTTGCTGCGCCCGATAGCCGATCTCATCGACCAGCGCATCGAGCGGCGGATCCGCTCGTCGGCGGCCCGGGACGCCGCGGAGCGGGAGAAGCTCCGTGACGCCGTCGAGTCGATGAAGCGCCGGCAGCTCACCGTCGACCTGCTGCTCGACGAGCGTGGCCGCGGCCTCTCCCGGATCGTGAGCCCCGGTCCCCTGAACCGCCTGCAGTCGGAAGTCGCGGAGCTGGCCGGGAACAAGGAGGCCGCCGTCCGCAATGTCGCCACCGCGTTCCGGCTGCTGGTCGCGCTGGAGTCGCTGGGGGTCGGCCGGATCGCCGGCGGCACCATGAACATCTGCGGCAAGCTCGGGACGATTCCCCTGCTGGACCCGCCGAACGACGAGATCCTCGAGATCGGCACGCTCTACGGCATGTTCTCCGCGGGGCTGATCCGGATGATGGAGCGCGACGGCCGCAGCCCGAGCGTGACCATCGTCGACCCGTTCGCCGGCGTGCAGGTCCAGCCCGGCAACCCCGAGCGCCCCGACCCCTCAGGCGCGCCGGTCGACGAACGCGCCGTCCGCACCAACCTCGCCCTGGCCGGCCCGGCGGGCGTGGCGGCCCGGATCCAGCGGGGCTACTCCGAGGACCCCGGCACCCGCGCGGCCGTCTCGGACCGCCGCTACGGCGTGATCGTCGTCGACGGCGACCACTCGGCCGAGGGCGTCGCCAAGGATCTCGCCTGGGCGGAGGAGATCGCCGCTCCGGGCGCGATCATCGTCCTCGACGACTTCGGCGACCCCAAGTGGCCGGGCATCAAGGAGGCGTTGGACAAGCACCTCACGGGCGACACCCGCTTCACCTACCTCGGCAAGGCGTCGCTCTCGGCGTTCCTGCGGGCCTCCTGACGGCCGTCGGTCCTGTCCTCGCACCGCCCCTCGAACGTACGCCGCCCGTTTGCCCGTTGATTCGCCCAGGTGCGGGGTGCGCGCTCCGTCATCCCGGGGACAGCCATACGGCGAACCGAGATGTGCCGCGCCCATCGGGTAGGCGTGCAAGACCATGGCGTTCCCCTCTCCCTCTCTCGCCTCGTCCGGCCCCGTTCCCCTCACCCCCGCCCCCGCCCGCACGCCCCGGCCCGACCGCGCCGATCCCGGCGGTCGCCGGGATCGGCTGGCCGCCCTGGACGGGCTGCGGCTGCTGGCCGCGCTGATGGTCTGCCTGTACCACTTCGCCGGTCGCGGCGGCGACATCTCCCGGTCCTGGGGCCGGTCGCCGTCCCGGATCTTCCCGGATCTGTCCCAGGCGGCCGTCTACGGCTGTCTCGGCGTGCAGTTCTTCTTCGTCATCAGCGGCTTCGTGATCTGCATGAGCAGCTGGGGCCGCAGCCCGGGGGACTTCTTCCGGTCCCGCGTCGCCCGTCTCTACCCGGCGTACTGGGCGGCCGTGCTCCTGGTCGCCGGTGCCGCCTTCGTCCTGCCCACCGTCCTGCAGCCGCTGCGGCTCGACCAGATCCTGGTCAACCTGACGATGTTCCAGATGCCGACGGGCGTGCCCCGGGTGCTGGGCGTGTGCTGGACGCTGTGGGCCGAGGTCCGCTTCTACGCCCTGTTCGCGCTGTGCGTGGTGCTGCGGGGCGTCACCTACCGCCGGCTGGTGCTGTTCTGCTGCGTGTGGACGCTGGCCGCGGTGGTCTGCAAGGGCGCGGGCAACGAGCTGACCGCTCAGCTGGTCATGCCGGAGCACGCGCCGTTCTTCGTCGGCGGGCTCGCGCTGTACCTGATCCACCGCTGCGGCGGGAACCCGACCCTGTGGGGCATCGTGTGCGTCTCCTGGCTGCTCGGCCAGGAGACCGTGACGACCGGGCTGTGGCGTCCGGGCGCCGTCGGCGACTTCCACCGCAACCCGTACCTGATCCTGCTGCTGCTCACGCTCGGCTTCGCCGCGGTGGCGGCCGTGGCGCTGGGCTGGACGCGATGGGCCTCGTGGCCCTGGCTGACCACGGCCGGCGCTCTGACGTACCCCTTCTATCTGGTCCATGAGCACCTGGGCTGGTGTGTCATCCGGGTCCTGCACCGCGGCCTCGGCCTGCCGCCGTGGCCGACGCTCGCGGTCACGGTGCTCGGGATGCTGGGCCTCGCCTGGCTGATCCACCGCTGTGTGGAGCGCCCCCTCGGACCACGGCTCAAGAAGGGGGGCACCGCCCGCAGCGACGCTCGACCGCTGCCGTACCGCACCTCGCTGCCCGTGATCACGAGCGCCGGCCCCTCCTGACCGTGGGCGGCCGGGTCCGGGGCGCGCGCCCGGCTAACTGCTCGCCAGGGACAGCTTCACCGCGAAGCCGAGGAACAGCGCACCCGCTGCCGAGGTCGCCGTCGCCGAGAGCCGCTTGCGGCGGCGGAAGGCGGCCGACAGCTTCGTGCCACCGAATATCAGGGCGCTGAGGTAGAGGAAGCTGGCCAGCTGGGCGAAGGCGCCGAGGACAACAAAGGACAGGGCCGGGTAGGCGTAGCCCGGGTCGACGAACTGGACGAAGAAGGCGACGAAGAACAGGATCGCCTTCGGGTTGAACAGGCTGACGACCAGGGCGCGGCGGAACGGCCGCTCCCCGGCGGCCGGGGCCGGCGCCGTCTCCGCCGCTGCCTGTTCCCGCCGGGCCCGCCACATGCCCCACGCGGCCCGCAGCATGCCGACCGCCAGCCAGGTCAGATAGCCGGCGCCCGCGTACTTCACGATGCCGAAGAGCACGGCGTTCGCCTTGAGCAGCGAGGCGACCCCCGCCGCGGACAGCGTCATCAGCACGGTGTCCCCGCACCACACCCCGGCCGCGGCGGTGTACCCCGCCCGGATCCCGCGGCGGGCGGCCACCGAGAGCACGTACAGGGAGTTGGGGCCGGGCAGCAGGACGATCAGGACAAGGCCCGCCAGATAGGTGGGGAGGTCGATGACACCGAACATGAAAAGGAGTGTCGCACGGAGGTACGACATTTCCTCCCCCCGGTCGGCCGCCGGTCCGGCATGGCTCAAAAGGTGTCCGACGGGACGTAGGTGCCCCACACCTCCCGCAGCGCGCCGCACACCTCGCCGACCGTCGCCCGGGCCCGCAGCGCCTCCTTCATCGGGTACAGGACGTTGTCCTCGCCCTCGGCCGCCTTCCGCAGCGCGGCCAGCGCCGAGTCCACCGCGCCGCGGTCCCGCCCGGCCCGGAGCGCCGCGAGCCGCTCGGCCTGCCGCGCCTCGATGGCGGGGTCGACGCGGAGTGGTTCGTAGGGTTCCTCCTCGTCGAGCTGGAACCGGTTGACGCCGACGACGACCCGGTCGCCGGCATCGGTCTCCTGGGCGATGCGGTAGGCGTTGCGTTCGATCTCGCCCTTCTGGAAGCCGCGTTCGATGGCCGCGACCGCGCCGCCCAGGTCCTCGACCTTCCGCATCAGGTCCAGGGTGGCGGCCTCCAGGTCGTCGGTGAGCCGCTCGACGGCGTACGAGCCGGCGAGGGGGTCGACGGTCGCGGTCACGTCCGTCTCGTAGGCCAGTACCTGCTGGGTGCGCAGGGCCAGGCGGGCGGACTTGTCGGTGGGCAGGGCGATGGCCTCGTCGAAGGCGTTGGTGTGCAGCGACTGGGTGCCGCCCAGCACGGCGGCCAGTGCCTGGACGGCGACCCGGACCAGGTTGACCTCCGGCTGCTGCGCGGTCAGCTGCACCCCGGCCGTCTGGGTGTGGAAGCGCAGCATCCACGACCGGGGGTCCCGGGCGCCGAAGTCCTCCTTCATCACCCGCGCCCAGATCCGCCGCGCGGCCCGGAACTTGGCGGCCTCCTCCAGCAGCGTGGTCCGGGCGACGAAGAAGAACGACAGGCGTGGCGCGAAGTCGTCGACGTCCATGCCGGACGCGACCGCGGCCCGTACGTACTCGATGCCGTCGGCCAGCGTGAAGGCGATCTCCTGCGCGGGTGAGGCGCCGGCCTCGGCCATGTGGTAGCCGGAGATCGAGATGGTGTTCCACTTCGGCAGCCCGGCCCGGCAGTAGCGGAAGATGTCCGCGGTAAGCCGCAGCGACGGCTTGGGCGGGAAGATGTACGTGCCCCGCGCGATGTACTCCTTGAGCACGTCGTTCTGGACCGTGCCGGTCAGCCGGTCGGCGCTGACCCCCTGTTCCTCGGCCACCAGCTGGTACAGCAGCAACAGCAGGGCCGCCGGGGCGTTGATCGTCATCGAGGTGGAGACCTCGTCCAGCGGGATCCCGCCGAACAGGACCCGCATGTCGTCGATCGAGTCGATGGCCACCCCGACCTTGCCGACCTCGCCGTGCGCGATCGGCGCGTCGGAGTCGTGGCCCATCTGGGTGGGCAGGTCGAAGGCGACGGACAGGCCCGTGGTGCCGTGCGCGATCAGCTGCCGGTAGCGGGCGTTGGACTCGGCCGCCGTGCCGAAGCCGGCGTACTGGCGCATCGTCCAGGGACGCCCGGTGTACATCGTCGGGTATACGCCCCGGGTGAACGGGTACGCGCCGGGTTCGCCCAGCTCGACGGCCGGGTCCCAGCCCGCCTGAGCGGCGGGCCCGTAGACCGGCTCGATGGGCAGTCCGGACTCCGACTCACGCGCCATGGGGTGCCTCCGCGGTACGTCGCCTACTCCCCACCATGCCTCCTAGTTCGACGGCGGTCACCCGGGGAAACATCCCAGGCATGAGGCTCAGGGGGATCGAACGGATCGCTGGGCGGCCCGCCGCCGCGCTCGCCTCGGCCGCCGCGCTCACCGTGCTCGCCGCGCTCTGCGGGTGCACCGTGCAGCCCGCGGACGCGGACGGGAAGAACCGCTCGCCGGTGCACATCCGGCTGCCCGGCACCCGGCCGGCCGACCGGCCCGCGCCCGGCGGCGGCCCGACGACGGCCCGGCCCGCGCCCGCGGCGCCCCGCGTCCTGTGGTCCCGCGGCGACACCGGACCGGAGGTGCGCGAACTGCAGGCCCGGCTGCGCCAGGTCGCCTGGCTCCTCGACGGTCCGACGGGGACGTACGACGACCTGACGGAGGAGGCGGTCAAGGGCTTCCAGGGCAAGCGCGGGCTGTCGCGGACCGGGCGGACGGACACGGTCACCTGGCAGCGGCTGCTCGGCATGACGCACCGGCCGGGCACCTGGGACCTGTATCTGATGGGCGGTCAGCCGGCCGCCGCGCCCGACCCGCGCTGTCTGACCGGCCGGGTGCTGTGCATCGACAAGACCAGCAGGACACTGCGCTGGATGATCGACGGGCGCACGGTGTCGACGATGGCGGTGCGGTTCGGCTCGCAGTACACCCCGACCCGCGAGGGTGTGTTCCACATCTACTGGAAGTCACGGCACCATGTGTCGACGCTCTACGACTCCCCCATGCCGTACGCCATGTTCTTCAGCGGCGGCCAAGCGGTGCACTACTCGTACGACTTCGCGGCCCGGGGCTACGCGGGCGGCTCGCACGGCTGTGTCAACGTGCGTGACGAGGCGGCCGTCGCGTCGCTGTTCGCGCAGGTGCGGACGGGCGACAAGGTCGTCGTCTCCTGGTGAGGCGCCCCTCGCCGGGGCGGCTCCGCTCGCCGGAGACGGGGCGCGGGCGGGACCGGGGGAACGGATCCCGCCCGCGCCGAGGTGCACGAGCCCTGGGTACGGGGGGAACCCCGGCTCGGTGCGACGGCCGATGACCAGTCGGCTCGTTCTGTACTGCGTCACCGTCGCCGAAAGTGTCACACCCGGCTCGCCGGCCCGTTCCCGCGCCGCGAAGACGCAGGTCGAAGCGGAGGGCCGGGGCTGGGTCAGAGCGCGGTGTACGTCGGGCTCGGCGAGGAGCCCGGGGACCGGGCGGGGCTGCCGGACCGCTGCGGGGCGAAAGCGGACGGGACGGACACGGCGCCGCCGTCCTGACGGTGGTCGTTGCCGCGGCCCCGGTCCGAGTCACCGTCGTCGTCACCGCGGTGGCGGCCGTGGTTGCCGTGGTGACCGTGACCGGCCCGGTCACCCTGGTCGTCCTGATCGCCCTGATCGTCCTGGCCGGCCTTGTCCCCGCTGCCGCCGTTACCGCCGTTACCGCCGTCGCCGTCGCCTCCGTTCGCTTTTCCGCCCGCGGCACCCCGGGTGCCGCCCGTGCTCGCCAGGACGCCCTTGCAGTACGTCCATACGCGCGTGGGGCCGCCCGCCGCCTGCTCCAGGAGGCGCTCGCGGCCGCGGCCGAGTTCCTTGCCGTCCCGGAGGTCACGGCAGGCCGCGGATGCGCCCGGCCACGGCCCGGGGGCGCGCCCGCGGGAGCCGGTGGAACCGGTGGCGCCGCCCGGGGCCGGATCGGTGCCGGTCCGCTCGTGCGCGGAGCCGGTGGCGGGACCGCCGCTCGCGGGGGCGCTCGGCGCCGGCGGGCCCGACGTACCGCCCTGTGCGGCGTCCGCGGAGGGTGAGGCGAGCGGGAGTTCGGGGGTCCCGGCGGCGGTGACGGAGGCGGCGGGCCCGGGAACGTTGTCACCGAAGGGCACCGGGAGGACTCCGGTGCCTGCGGCCACCGCGACTCCGCCGACCGTGCCCACGGCCAGCGCGGCGGCGAGCGCCAGCCGCGCGGGGCGGGCCCAGCGGGGACGGCCGCGGGCGGGGGCCGGACGGCCGCCGAGGCGGACAAGGCCCGCGTCGGACGGCCGGGACGCCGCCCCGGTGCGTCGCGCCTGCGAACCGTCGCCGTGCGCCACGGCGGTCTGCTCGGCAGCGGCCTCGCGGGCCTTGCGGAAGGCCGCCAGCGCACCCTCCTCACCGGGGAGTTCGACCCCGGCCGGGGTGGCCTCGACGGACAGCGCGCCCAGTGTCCTGGCGAGTCGTTCGGCCTGACCGCGGGCGGACGCGTCGACGGCTTCGAGTGACTCACCGCGCAGCAGACGTTCCGCCGTTTCCCGGTTCAGCCACTTGTACTGCTCGTCGGCCATCACATGTCCTTCTGCGTCCGCGAACGCGTATGCGTCACAGTGGCGGACGTCACGGCACGGCCACGCGGTTCTCGCTGGGCCGGCAGGCCGCCGAGCCCGTCGGCCGATTCCGGATCCTCGGCGAGCAGCTCGGCGAGCCGTTTCAGACCGCGGTGCGCGGCGGTGCGGACGGCGCCCGCCCGCTTGCCGAGCGTCTCGGCGGCGGTCTTGGCGTCGAGTCCGACGACCACGCGCAGCACGACCGCCTCGGCCTGGTCCTGCGGGAGCCGCGCGATGAGCGAGAGGGCGCTGTCGGTGGCCAGGGCCTCGATGGCCTCGCCCGCGGTGTCGGACTCGGCGGCCCGGGCGGTCAGTTCGGTCTCGTCGCCGCCTATCACGGGGCGGCGGCCCCGCATGCGTATGTGGTCGAGGGCGCGGTTGCGGGCGATACGGGCGGCCCAGCCGCGGAAGCGGTCCGCGTCACCGCTGAAGCGTTCGAGGTCGCGGGCTATCTGCAGCCAGGCCTCGGACGCGACGTCCTCGGCGTCCGGATCCCCGACCAGCGTCCGTACGTACCCCAGCAGCCGCGGATGCACCGCGCGGTAGACGGTCCGGAACGCGGTCTCGTCCCCGTCCTGTGCCGCGCGCACCGCGGCGGTCAACTCCGCGTCGTCCCCCAGCACCCGTGGTGCCCTTCCTCGCGCCTGAGCCGGCGCCGCTCGCGCGGACCGGGTGCGCGCCGTCGTGGTTCCTCAATCGGTGGTTGCGGTGTTCGAGGCCGCTGATGGTTGCGGTGGTCATGCGCCCGCCGCGCCTCGGCGCGAAAGGCACGTTACGGCTTGAAACCGCTCCCGTCCATGTCCGTACAAGATGCAACTAACTCGTGACGCGGAGCGGTGTGACAGAAAAAGCACCCATGACGCTGAAGGAAGTACGGGCCGCCGCGCGGCCCGTGCCGCGCGACGGCCGGGGCCTCTCCTGTGGGGGGTGGCGGCCCCGGCCGTTGCCTCGGCAAGGAACGCCCGGGCGGGCCGGATCACCGCCCGGCCCCGGGCTCCTCGGCCGCCGTCGTCGCCGCGGCCAGCCGGCCGGCGCAGTACGCCGCCACCTTCTCCGCACCGCCCGCTGCCGTCACGAGCCGCTGCCAGGCCGTCGAGTTCAGCGCCTTGCCCCGGTCCTTGACCTGCTCGTACGCGCGGCAGTGGGCGAGGGTGTCCTTGGCCGTGGCCGGGCGGTCCGGACGGGCGTGGGCCGCCGCGGACTCCGTGGCCGCCGGGTCCGTGGGAGCGGGGCTCGCGGGTGCCTGACTCGTGGCGGGCCGGGGACCGGACGGCTCCGGGGCCGGTACGGAGGCCGGCCGTTCAGAGGTGTCCGCCGTCGGGTGCGGGGCCGGCTGCTCGTCGCCGCGGTGCGCCGGTGCCCCGGCCGAGGCGATCGCCGCGACGGCGAGGCCGCCCAGCGTGACGCTCGCGAGGAAAGCGGACAGCGAGGCCGTCACCGAGAACCGGGCGCGGCGCGGCGCGCGGGGCCGCCAGTCGTCCCGGCGCCGGGTGCGCGCCCGGTGCGCCCCCGCGTCCCTCGCGGCGCGGAACGCGGCGACGGCCCGCCGCTCGGCCTCCGGGTCGAGGCCGGCGCCGTCCGGCCGGAGCGCGGTGCCGAACCGCGCCTCCAGGGCTGTGCCGGGGTCCGCCGGCCGCGGGCCGGGCACCGGGCCGCCGGGGTGCGCGCGCCGACGGCCGGGCGGCCCGTCGTCGCTGTGCCGTTCACCCATGTCCGTTCCCCGTCCTGGCCCGGTCCGCCGGCTCCACCGACTTCATACGTGCCGCGCCCGCCGCCGTTCATGTCGAATCCCCCAGCGTGCCCGGGCCCTCATCCGTCACACCGCCGTCCGCACCGTGGACCGCCGGTAACCCGCCGTCCAGTTGCCGGGCGAGGCGTTTCAGTCCGCGGTACGCGGCCGTGCGCACCGCGCCGGGCCGCTTGCCGAGGACGCGCGCGGCGGCGGGGCCGTCGAGACCGACGACGACCCGCAGCAGCACGGCCTCGGCCTGGTCGCGCGGCAGCCCCCGGACCAGGGCGAGGGCGCGTTCGGTGGAGAGGGCCTCCAGCGCCTGGTCGTACGTGCTGTGCGGCCCGGGCAGCTCCAGCACGTCCTGTTCAAGACCCGTGGCCCGGGGCCGCACCCGCTGCCTGCGCAGATGGTCGAGGGCCCGGTGCCGGGCGATGGTCGCGGTCCAGCCGCGGAACCCGGCGCCGTCGCCCTTGAACCGGCCCAGGTCCCGGGCGATCTCCAGCCAGGCGTCGGAGGCCACGTCCTCCGCGTCGTCGCCGACGAGGCCGCGCAGATAGCCGAGCAGGCCCGGCTGCACCATCCGGTAGGCCACGGCGAAGGCGGTCTCGTCGCCGTCCTGGGCCCGCGCGACGGCCGCGCCCAGCTCGCCGTCGTGCGCCTGCAGGCGGCGACGTTCCCCTCCCTGGCCCAAGAACCGTCCTCGTCCGTACGAGCCGTGCCCCTGCTCGTGCCGCTGCTCGTCCTCGCAGCGCATCGGCACCGTGCGGCACGGCGACCCGCGTCCCCACGATGATCAGCGCCGCAGCTCACAGATGTGTCACAGGGCACGGCCGCCCCCGGACGCCACCGCCTCCCCCGGCGTCCGGGGGCGGCCGTCAGGGCGCCGACGCCGTCGCGTCCCGGCACAGCAGCCGCAGCGAGCCCTGCCCGGCGAAGCAGCGCCGCGCCTCCTCGACGGGGTCCCACAGCCGGCCGTCGGGCGTACGGATCCAGTGGTCACCGCCGCTCGCCCACCACTCGGCGCCGGACTGCCGGACGATCACCTCGCCGGCGTAGGCGCCGAAGCCGCGCAGCACGTCCTGCACGGCGGCGTCCGGTGCGCCCTCGCGCCGTATGTCGTCGATCATCCGGTCCACCCGCCACAGACTCTGCGCCGAGTAGTCGAGCCGTACCCGCGCGCCCTCGCGCATCGTCGCCACCACGTCCGCCGCCCATCGCACGGGCTTCGCCGCGGCCTGGGGCCTGGTCTGCTGCTCTTCTGTCACCTGCTGCGCTGTCACATAGGCAAGAGCGCGGCCGGCGTGGCTTTCGTCACCCGGATCCGGGCCGCGCCCGCAACGCGCGCAGGACCGCCCCACCTCCCCCGCACGACGGTCACAGCACCGGCCCGGGAGCCCGGCCCTGCCGGTTCCCGCCGCCGGGCGGTCTCAGGCCCGGCCGCGGGCCCGGCGCGAGACCACCGCGGCCAGCACCCGGCGCCCCTCTGTCGTCACGTCCAGGGCCCGCCGCAGCCCGCCCGCCCCGCGCTCGGCGAGCAGTTCCAGGACGGTGACCTGACGCCGCAGCTCGGCGGCGACCAGCGGCGACATGCCCTCCGTACGGCGCTCGCCGGTCGTCCTCCCGGCGCGCACGGCGGCCAGCGGCCGAGGACGGAGGGCGAGCGCGGCGTCGTGCGTGCCGGTGCCGCCCTCGGCGGGTTCGAGGAGCCGGTGGACGCGCAGTGCGGCGACCGAGCAGGCGTCGGCCCACACCCGTACCGCGGCGCCGGTGCGCTCGGCCGGGGCCGCGTCGAGCATCCGGTGGGCGAGCCGCGCGGCCTCGTCCTCGCCCGGGTCCTGCGGGCGGAGGGCGGCGCGCGCCTTCTCCAGGCTCGCGCCCCAGTCGCCGCCGCCGTCCACGAGGCTCCCCCACAGCGGGCGCAGCGCCTCGTCGTCACCGCCGAGCAACGGTACGCAACGATCCAGACAAGCCAGCCCGCTGGCGGTCAGCCCGCGTTCATCGGCCTGTGCGATCAGGTTCACCAGGCTCATTCGCGCCTCCCTCGCCGGGGCGCCGACCTGTACGGAGCCCGTACCTCCCCTTACTGCGCGGGAGGGCGCCGGAGTGTCACAGGGGTGGCGCACCCAGCAGCGCGAGCAGCCGGAAGAGCAGGTTTTCGGCCAGCTCGTCGGGGTCGGCGGTCAGCACGTCGAGCACCGACTCGGCGGTGACCGTGTGCCCGGCCTCGGCGGCCCAGACGACCGCGCGCTCGGCGGCGTCACGGGGTTCCAGGAAGTAGTCCTCCAGGGTGAGGCCCTCCCGGTCGGCGCCGAGCCGGCCGGCCATCGCGGTGCGCGCCAGACACGTCGTCCAGCCGCCGCTGTCCGGCGCCGCCGCCTCGACGACCACGCAGGCGCTGTCCATGACGTACCCGAACAGCGCGGGCGCGCCGGTCTGCGCGGCCAGCGCGTTCATGCTCCCGATCTCGCCCTCGGACCCCGGGTACTCCCACACCTGCCGGCCGTCGGGCCCGGCGGCCCGCCGGATCAGGCCCTCGGCACCGGCCAGCGCGTCCAGTTCGGCGAGCGGCCGCTCGGCCCGGCCCACGACGAAATACCCCCAGTAGCCCATGTCCGTCCCCCTGCCCGTTCGGCTGACTGTTCGACTCGGCTCCGGGCGAATACACCACAGCCGCGCGGAGGTCCGCAGCCGTATGCCGAAACGGGCGTCCGGGGTGCGGGTCAGCCCAGCCGGTCGGCCAGCTTCTTGAAGTCGGCCCAGGAGAGCGCCGGCGTGCCGGGGTCCCACAGCTTCTGGACGGTGGCCCGCAGCGGCATCCGGATCCCGGCCGCCACCTGGTCCTGGGTCTGGGCGCTCGGGATGTCGCTCCAGACGGCGAAGGAGCCGCCGAGGATCTGCCCGTCGTACCGGGCGGGCACGGCGGTCGTACCGCGCAGCACCCGCGGGTTCCACTGCTCGTAGATCCGCTGCCCGGTGGGGTACACGAAGGTCTGCGGCTGGCCGAGGACGTAGTACAGGAACTCGTCGTTGTAGTTGATGACCTTGCGTCCCTCGCCCAGGTACTCCGCCGGTGGCCGGGCGCCGATCTCCTTGCCCGTCCAGTAGGCGACCTCCAGGTCCTTGGCGGGCGGCACGGAGGTCCCCCGGTAGAAGCCGTCGTTCCAGGCCCGCATCGTGCGGCCGTGGGCGCGGACGGTGTCGGCGCGGGCGTTGAGCCAGCCGGTCGCCAGGTCGGCGACGGTGCCGCGGGAGCCGTACGTCTTCCGGGCGGCGGCGGCCAGCTGCGGATAGGACGCGGCCGGGTCGGACACCGCGAGCGCGCGGTACTCGTCGCCGCCGAGGTGCCAGTACGAGCCCGGGAACACACCGGTGAACTCGTTGAGCAGATCGTCGACGAGGCGCGCCGCGGCGGGCTTGGAGATGTCGACGGCACCGCGCGAGGCGACGCCCTGCGCGTTGCGCAGCTGAAGATCGGGGTGGGCGGCGATGACCGCACCGAGGTGCCCGGGCGAGTCGATCTCGGGGACGACGGCGATGTGCCGGCTGGCCGCGAGGTCGACGATCCTCTTGACCTGTGCCTGGGTGAGATGGTCCGCGGAGACGATCTCCGGATGGGTCCTGGACTCGATCCGGAAGCTCTGGTCGTCGGAGAAGTGCAGCCCCAGCTCGTTGTACTTGAGGTCCGCCAGCTCGCGTATCCGGTCCTCTATCCAGGTCTCGCTGTACGGCTTGCGCGCTATGTCCAGCATGAATCCGCGCCGCGGCTTGGCGGGCTCGTCACGTACGACGCCCTCCGGGGCGGTGCCGCCGCCGTGGACCTCCTGTTTGAGGGTGCGGGTGCCGTAGAAGACGCCCGCGTCGGCGGGTCCATTGATGGTCACACCGCCGCCCCGCACGGTCATGGTGTACGACTCCGGGTTCCCGGTCCTGTCGCCGCTCAGCTCCAGCCGCAGGTCCCCGGCGCGCCGGTCGTGCTGCTCACCGGCGTACGCGAGGCCCAGCTCACCGGCTATCAGGCGGCCCTCGTCCGCCAGGGCCGGGTCGCCCACCACGACCCGCTCACCCCTGGCCGGGCGCCAGCCGGGGCCGCGCTCGGGGGTGTGCGAGCGCACGGCGGGAATGGTGCGGGGGGCCTGGGACAGCGGGTAGGTGCGGCTGGGTGACGGGCTCGGGGCCGCCTGATCGGGCGCCGCGCCCACCGCGGTGTCGCCCGCGGACTGGCGTGCGGCTCCGGTGGGCCGCGCTCCGGTGCCGCCGTCCCCGGCGGCCCAGACACCCAGTCCGACACCGAGTGCGACCGTGCAGACGAACGCACCGCCGACCGCCGCGCGCCGCCGCCTGACCTGCTGCGCCGGCGTCCGGCGCCTGTGCTGGCTCACACTGCCAAGCTAAGGCCAATGCCGAAGCAATGCGTCCATGAACGGTTCCGAAACTCCGCCGTCCGGGTGAAATTCGGGCATCCGTCGGACACGCCATGACCACTCTCGATAACGTGACGACACATCCCTCACAGCATCCGCTGCCGCCCCATATGTGACGCGAGGACCCACGCTGCCTGCGCACCGTCTCCCGTACCCGTCCGGGTTCTCCGGCGGAGCGACCATACCGGCGCTCCCCGGGCAGACCCGCGTCCCGCCGTCCTCCGGCCGGCTGGCGGGCTTCAACGCCGCGACCGCCGACGAGGCCCACGAGGCGCTCCTCGGCTGTCTGCACAGCCCGCGCTGGGCCGCGCGCCTCGCCGCCCACCGCCCCTACCCCGACCTGGACGCCCTGCTGGCCGCGGCGGACGAGGCGGCCTACGACCTGACCCCGGCCGAGCTGGCGGAGGCCCTGGCCGGCGAGACCCTGCCGACCCTCCCGGCGGGCACGTACTCCGCGGCCCACACGGCCCTCAGCGCCGCGCACGCCGCCTATGAGGCCCGCTTCGGCCACGTCTTCGTCATCCATCTGGGCGGCACCGCGCCCGGCGAGGCCCTGGACCGCACCCTCGAAGGCATCCGCTCCCGTCTGACGAACGACCCGGACGAGGAACGCGTGGTGACGGCGGACGAGCTCCGCCGTCTGGCGAGAGGCCGGTTGGTGACCCACCTACGCGGCGCGGGGAACGGCGCGTAGCGGGCGTGGGGAACTGTGGCCGAACGAAGCCCGCTGCGGCCCGGCAGCGCCCCCAAGGGGCGCGGGGAACTGCGCGACAAGCCACGGCCGACCCGCACCCGGCACCACCGAGAAGCCCCCACCCCACTGGCCGCCGACCCCCCAGATAGCCCATCCGGTGCCATTTTGATCACACAAGCAGGCCCCCCCGCGGAGCGCCTCAGGCGCATGGCTACCATGCTGGGGGCCGGTGGACCGTACCCGGCCGGGCCCGACCGACACCGAAGCCGGCGCGGCCCTCAGTCCCCGCTCCCGGAGGGTTCTTCCGTGCCGGCTGGAACGCTGTACCGCGGCCGGGAAGGAATGTGGTCCTGGGTGGCTCACCGAGTCACCGGCGTCCTCATCTTCTTCTTCCTGTTCGTTCATGTGCTGGACACCGCTCTCGTGCGTGTCTCCCCCGAGGACTACGACAAGGTCGTAGCCACGTACAAGACGCCGATCGTCGCGCTGCTGGAGTACGGCCTCGTCGCCGCCATCCTCTTCCACGCGCTCAACGGCCTGCGCGTCATCGCCGTCGACTTCTGGTCGAAGGGCCCGCGCTACCAGAAGCAGATGCTGTGGACCGTCGTCGGCGTCTGGGTCGTCCTGATGGTCGGCTCGGTCTACCCGGTCCTCGGCCACGCCGCTCGTGTCCTGTTCGGGAGCTGACGCCGATGTCCACGACTGAAACCACCGCTTCCGGGATCGGCCCCGTCGAGGGCGAGTCCCTGTACGGCGTCGACCACCCCGCGCCCCTCATCGAGGCGCCGCGCCAGCGCACCAAGAAGACCCCGCGGACCACCCGCGGCAACTTCGAGATGGCCGCCTGGCTGTTCATGCGCCTGTCCGGCATCGTGCTGGTCGTCCTGGTCCTCGGCCACCTGCTCATCCAGCTGTTCCTGGACGGCGGCGTCTCCAAGATCGGCTTCGCCTTCGTGGCCGGCCGCTGGGCCAACCCGTTCTGGCAGGTCTGGGACCTCGCCATGCTCTGGCTCGCGATGCTGCACGGCGCGAACGGCCTGCGTACGGTCATCAACGACTACGCGGAACGCGCGAACACCCGGCTGTGGCTCAAGGGCCTGCTCTACACCGCCACGGTGTTCACCATCCTGCTGGGCACGCTGGTGATCTTCACCTTCGACCCGAACATCCGCTAGGCACGGGGCTGCGAGAAACATGAAGATCCACAAGTACGACACCGTCATCGTCGGCGCCGGCGGCGCGGGCATGCGCGCGGCCATCGAGTCCACGAAGCGCAGCCGCACCGCGGTGCTCACCAAGCTCTACCCCACCCGCTCCCACACGGGCGCCGCGCAGGGCGGCATGGCCGCCGCGCTGGCCAACGTGGAGGAGGACAACTGGGAGTGGCACACCTTCGACACGATCAAGGGCGGTGACTACCTGGTCGACCAGGACGCCGCGGAGATCCTGGCGAAGGAGGCCATCGACTCCGTCCTCGACCTGGAGAAGATGGGCCTGCCGTTCAACCGCACCCCGAACGGCACGATCGACCAGCGCCGCTTCGGCGGTCACTCCCGCAACCACGGTGAGGCCCCGGTCCGCCGCTCCTGCTACGCGGCCGACCGCACCGGCCACATGATCCTCCAGACGCTGTACCAGAACTGCGTCAAGGAGGGCGTGGAGTTCTTCAACGAGTTCTACGTCCTCGACCAGCTGATCACCGAGGTCGACGGCGTCAAGAAGTCGGCCGGTGTCGTGGCGTACGAGCTGGCGACCGGCGAGATCCATGTCTTCCAGGCGAAGGCCGTGATCTACGCGTCCGGCGGCTGCGGCAAGTTCTTCAAGGTGACGTCGAACGCGCACACCCTGACCGGCGACGGCCAGGCGGCGGTCTACCGGCGCGGGCTGCCGCTTGAGGACATGGAGTTCTTCCAGTTCCACCCGACCGGCATCTGGCGCATGGGCATCCTGCTCACCGAGGGCGCCCGCGGTGAGGGCGGCATCCTGCGCAACAAGGACGGCGAGCGCTTCATGGAGAAGTACGCGCCGGTGATGAAGGACCTGGCGTCCCGTGACGTCGTGTCCCGCTCCATCTACACGGAGATCCGCGAGGGCCGCGGCTGCGGTCCCGAGGGCGACCACGTCTACCTCGACCTCACGCACCTGCCGCCGGAGCAGCTGGACGCCAAGCTGCCCGACATCACGGAGTTCGCCCGGACCTACCTCGGCATCGAGCCGTACACGGACCCGATCCCGATCCAGCCGACCGCGCACTACGCCATGGGCGGCATCCCGACCAACGTCGAGGGCGAGGTCCTGTCGGACAACACCACCGTCGTGCCGGGCCTGTACGCGGCCGGCGAGGTCGCCTGCGTGTCGGTGCACGGCGCCAACCGCCTGGGCACCAACTCCCTGCTGGACATCAATGTGTTCGGCCGCCGGGCGGGCATCGCGGCGGCGGAGTACAGCCGGCGGGCGGAGTTCGTCGAGCTGCCGGAGAACCCGGAGTCCCTCGTCGTCGAGCAGATCGAGCAGCTACGCACGGCCACGGGCACCGAGCGGGTGGCGACCCTGCGCCGCGAACTGCAGGAGACCATGGACGCCAACGTCATGGTGTTCCGCACCGAGCAGACCATCAAGACGGCGGTCGAGAAGATCGCGGAGCTGCGCGAGCGCTACCGGAACGTTTCGATCCAGGACAAGGGCAAGCGGTTCAACACGGACCTGCTGGAGGCCATCGAGCTGGGCAACCTGCTGGAGCTGGCCGAGGTCATGGCGGTGTCCGCGCTGGCCCGCAAGGAGTCCCGCGGCGGCCACTACCGCGAGGACTACCCGAACCGCGACGACGTCAACTTCATGCGCCACACCATGGCGTACCGCGAGGTGGGCGACGACGGCACCGAGTCCGTCCGTCTCGACTACAAGCCGGTCGTCCAGACCCGCTACCAGCCGATGGAGCGTAAGTACTGATGGCAACCCCTGTTCTGGACAAGGTGGAGGCGGAGGCCTCGGCCTCTCCCTACATCACGGTCACCTTCCGCGTCCGCCGCTTCAACCCGGAGGTCTCGGCGGAGTCCACATGGGAGGACTTCCCGCTGGAGATCGACCCGAAGGAGCGGGTCCTCGACGGTCTCCACAAGATCAAGTGGGATGTGGACGGCACGCTCACGTTCCGCCGCTCCTGCGCCCATGGCATCTGCGGCTCGGACGCGATGCGGATCAACGGCAAGAACCGCCTCGCCTGCAAGACGCTGATCAAGGACATCAACCCCGAGAAGCCGATCACGATCGAGCCCATCAAGGGCCTCACGGTCCTCAAGGACCTGGTCGTGGACATGGAGCCGTTCTTCCAGGCGTACCGGGACGTCATGCCCTTCCTCATCACGAAGGACACGAACGAGCCGACGCGCGAGCGGCTGCAGTCCGCCGAGGACCGCGCCCGCTTCGACGACACCACGAAGTGCATCCTGTGCGCCGCGTGCACGTCGTCCTGCCCGGTGTTCTGGAACGACGGCCAGTACTTCGGCCCGGCGGCGATCGTCAACGCGCACCGCTTCATCTTCGACTCGCGTGACGAGGCCGGCGAGCAGCGGCTGGAGATCCTCAACGACCGCGACGGCGTCTGGCGCTGCCGCACCACCTTCAACTGCACGGACGCCTGCCCGCGCGGCATCGAGGTGACGAAGGCGATCCAGGAGGTGAAGCGAGCGCTGATCACGCGCCGCTTCTGAACCCCACCCCACACAAGGTCACCAGGCCCCGCCTCCCCCAGGAAGCGGGGCCTCCACCTTGCACCCGCTGCGCGGGCACGGGAGTTGCCTGCATACTCGGGAGACGGCCCGACCGGGGGGAGGCGAGGTGACGGGCGGACGGAAGGTGCGCGTCGGGCGACTGGGCCTGTGGGGCGCGGTATGGGGGATACGGCGGGTGCTGCTGCTCAGCGACCCGATCCTCGGACCCTACGGCAGGGGGCGCCCGGGCAGTTACTACCACGTGTGCGAGCACCGGGACTGCACGGCGGACGTCTTCCTGTCCACGTCGTCCGACGGGAAGACGTGCTACGCCGGACACCCCACCGTGGCGGCGGCCGTGCTGCAGAGCACCCCACGTCCCGCCCGCGCGAGCGGACCGCTGTACATCCACGCCTGCCTCGACTGCCTGGGCCCACCCACCCGGCTGCCCGAGGCGGAAGCCCCGGAGTGCGACCGCCACCGACCGCCCAGGACGATGACGCTGCTGGCGGAGCCGTGAGGACGGGCCGTCGTGTTCGGTGACCTGGTCAAGGCCGGTACGAAGGCCATGGGCGGCGCCCGCTTCGGACTCCTGAACGTCCTGCCGGGCGCCCTGGTGGTGACGGTGACCACGGTGCTCGTCCGGGCCCACGCCTACGACCTGGACCACCCCGTGGACCTGGGCGCCGTGCTCGCGGGGGCCGGCCCGGCGGCGGTCGTCGCCTTCGCGCTGGCCGCCCTGGTGGGCGGCATCCTGCTGCGCCCCTTCGAACGAGTCCTGGTGCAGCAGCTCGAAGGGTACTGGGATCCGCCGTCGCCCTTGGCCCGCCTGCGCGGGGCCGCCGTGGAACTGCACCGGCGGCGCCGGGACAACGCGGCGGCCCGGCTGCTGCTCGCCGAACAGAAACAGCTCAGGTACGGGCCCGGGGCGACCAGCCTGGCCTCGCTGGTCGCCCTCGAGCGCCGCATGGACCGGCAGGCGCGCGGCAAGGAGCGGGACGAGCGGATCCGCGGTGGCTATCCCGACGACCGGCACCTCGTCACACCGCCGCGGGAACGCCGGGTCACCGATCTGATGCCCACCCGGCTGGGGAATGCGCTGCGCCGCGCCGAGCGCACCGCGGGCGGCCGTTACGGTCTGGAGTCGCTGTTCGTATACCCGCGCATCTACCCGTACCTCTCCGAGCGGCTGGCGGAGGCGATGGCCCGTCAGCTGGAACTGCTGGCCGCCACCGCCTCATTGAGCGTCTGCTTCGGCCTGCTGTGCGCGATCACACTGCCGCTGCTCGGCCGGCTCGACATCTGGTCGCTGACGCCCCTGGCCGCCGCGGTCCTGTCGGTGCTGGCCTACCGGGGCGCCGTGGTCACCGCCGGCTACACCGGCGTGGTGTTCGGCACGGTCTTCGATCTGCACCGCTTCGACCTCGCCGCCGCACTGCACTACGAGCTGCCGAAGAACCCGGCCGAGGAGTACGTGCTGAACAGGCAGTTGTCGAGCTATCTGGGCGACCCGGACGCCCACCCCCTGGCGCAGGACCCCGGTCTCGGCGACCGCCCCTTCAGGCACCCCGGGGCCGCGCCTCCGGCAGCCGGGCCGCCCGTCCCTCCGGCCGGGGACGACGGCGGGTCAGCGTGAGCGTATGGCGACGGTGCCGCCGACACCGATCACGTTCAGCTGGATCCTGCGGGGCAGCTCGGTGCGGGCCTCGTCGGCATAGATGTCCGTGGTGGCGTAGACCCGCACCTGGTCGGCGAAGTGCACCGCCAGCGCATTGGTCACGTCTCCCTTCACCACGGCACAGCGGTGGTCCAGTTCGATGGCCACGCTGCCGAACAGCAGGGTGACGTCGAGTTCGAGCACCTCGACGGTCGTGTCCAGCACGGTCTCGGACTGGAAGGGCACATCGGCCAGCCGCAGCCGGACGTCCCCGAGGTACGAGGCGACGGTGATCCGGCGCAACCCGGTCCCCGGCTCGGTGACGAGTTCGGGGCGCAGGGGCAGGACGACGCTGCGGTAGTGCCGGAGCGGTCCGTCGTTCCCGGTACCGGTCGCCACCGGCACGCCGCCCAGGGCGATCGCCGCGCCCAGCAGCACGATGAGCCCCGGCCAGAACCGCCCCGCCCCGCCCAGCCAGCCGGCCGCGTACGCCGCCCACAGGGCGCCGACCAGGATGAGCGCCAGGGGAGCGGCCAGCAGGCCCCGGGGCACCGCGGCCCGCAGCAGGAGCAGCAGCCCCAGGCCGAGCAGTACATAGGGCAGCAGGACCAGCGTCCAGCGCCCGCCCGAGCGCACGGCGTCCGGGCCGCCGAGCAGCCATGCCGTGCCCACGACCACGACCAGCAGCCCGAACGCGACCCGCACCCGGCCCATGGGCTCCCCCCTACGGCGACCTGGCCGGAAGGGTAACCGACGGCCCCACCCGACCGGAGAACCGGTCACCCCCGCCGGACCCGGTCAGCTGCCGGGGCGTCGATCGATCGCCGGTCGACCGACGGCAATGCCGGACGCCGGCCGGCGCGTGCTTGCGGGCCCTCGGAGCAACGCCGACCGTCTCGCCTCATCGGGTGATCGGGGGGTGGGGGGTCGGGACGGTGGGCGGTGGGGTGGGGGTGGGGT
Source organism: Streptomyces shenzhenensis (assembly GCF_003688995.1). Lineage (GTDB taxonomy): Bacteria > Actinomycetota > Actinomycetes > Streptomycetales > Streptomycetaceae > Streptomyces > Streptomyces shenzhenensis_A. The sequence continues at coordinate 557,387 of NZ_PENI01000001.1, forward strand.
CGGTAATTTGACGATATGTCAGATGGAGAGTCGTACGAGCTGCTCGGGTTTGACCATGTGCTGCTGCCCGTCGGGGATCTCGGCGAGGCCGTCGGGTTCTACGAACGGGCCGGGTTCGCCGTGGGGTTCCGGTTCGACGAGGGCGGGATCACGCAGCTGAAGGTCGGCGGCGAGACGCCCGGGATCCTGCTGCGGGTCGAGGAGGGGTGCGGGCACCGGCCGCCGCCGTGGTCCGCGCCGCGGATCTGGCTGGAGGTGCCGGACGCGCGCGTGGCGGCGCGGGCGTTCGCCGACGCCGGGATCGGCACGCTCGACGAGCCGTTCGCCGTGGCCACGGGGTGGGCCGTGGAGATCGCCGACCCCTGGGGGAACGTCATCGGGTTCACGGACTACTCGAAGCGGCCGGAACTCGGCCGACGGGCCTGACGGGCCGGTCGTTAGGCTCGTGTCCGTGTCCGCGAACAACGAGCCCGTGACGGGCGACCCGGCCGGCTCCACCAGCAAGGCGGAGCAGACCCGCGCGCTGATCCTGGAGACGGCGATGCGGCTGTTCCAGGAGCGTGGCTACGACCGCACGACCATGCGGGCCATCGCCAAGGAGGCCGGGGTCTCCGTCGGCAACGCGTACTACTACTTCGACGGCAAGGAGCACCTGATCCAGGGCTTCTACGACCGGATCGCCGCCGAGCACCGGGTGGCGGTCCGGGAGGTCCTGGACCGGGAGACCGACCTGGAGGCGCGGCTCGCGGGCGTGCTGCGGGCCTGGCTGGACGTCGCGCGGCCGTACCACGAGTTCGCGGTGCAGTTCTTCAAGAACGCGGCCGATCCGGACAGCCCGCTCAGCCCGTTCTCCGCGGAGAGCGAGCACGCGCGCGAGGCGGCCATCGGCGTCCACCGGGAGGTGCTGGCCGGCTCGAGGACCAAGGTCCCGGAGGAACTGCGGGACGCGCTCCCCGAGTTGATGTGGCTCTCCCAGATGGGGCTGGTGCTGTACTGGATCTTCGACCGCACCGAGGGCCGTGAGCGCAGCCACCGGCTCGCCGAGCGGGGCGCACGCCTGACCGCGCGGGGCGTGTCGCTGGCCCGGTTCCGGGTGCTGGGGCCCCTGGTGCACGAGGTCCACGAACTGTTCACCGACTTCCTGCCCGGCATGACCAGAGCCCTGCCCGACCCCGCGAAAAGACCGACCCCCTAGGGCCCGGGACCCGCGAGGCCGGGCGCGCCCTTCCGGAGTTTCTCGGGCGGAAGCCGCTCCACGGAGGCGTCACCGCCGATTGCCGACTCCCCGGGCCGGGCACGCCCTCGCCGGGGCGCCCGCAGGCGCCGACGCCCTCGGCCGCCTTCCGGTCGCGCCCACCGGGCCCCGCCCGCGCCCGCCGGCCCGGCATCCGCGCCGGGCCCGCGCCCCGATCCGTACGGCAGGTGTCCCCGCCCAGGCGCGGTGCCCGGGCGGGGGTTGTGGTCAGTTGACCGCGTCCACCTCGTGGTCGGCCAGTTCCACGTCGTACACCAGCGGACCGTCGCCGACGACGACATGCCGTGCGCGGGAGCCGTACGAGGCGGAGGTCGCCGCCAGGAGGTAGGTGCCCGGCCCGGGGACCGCCACGATGTACGAGCCGTCGGCCAGCGAGTCGACGCGGTCGAGCTGGCGGCCGCCCTTCGTCATCAGCGTCACGGACGCCCCGTGGACCGCATCGCCGTCGACGGAGCGGATGAAGCCGTGCACGACCGACGCGGGGCCGACGGCCGCGGGCGGCTCCGCGGCCTGCTCCTCCGCCGGCTCCACCGCCAGGTGCGGCAGCCGCTTGTCCAGCCACTCCGGCAGCCACCAGTTCGACCGGCCCAGCAGATGCATCGCCGCCGGCACCAGGGCCGTACGCAGGATGAACGCGTCCAGCGCGACCGCGGCGGCGAGCCCCACGCCCGCCATCGCCGCGCTCGGGTCGCCGCTCAGCACGAAGGCCAGGAAGACGCACACCATGATCAGGGCCGCCGAGTTGATCACCCGGCTGGTCTCGGCCAGGCCGACCCGCACCGCGCGCGCGTTGTCCTTGGTGTGCACCCACTCCTCGTGCATCCGGCTCACCAGGAACACCTGGTAGTCCATGGAGAGGCCGAAGAGCAGGGACAGCATGATGACCGGCAGGAAGGCGTTGATCGGGCCCTCCTTGCCGAGGGCCAGCAGGTCCAGGCCCCAGCCCCACTGGAAGACCGCGACCAGGACACCGAAGGAGGCCGCCGCGGCGAACAGGTTCATCACCGCGGCCGTCAGCGGCACCACCAGGGAGCGGAAGGCGATCAGGAGCAGCAGGAAGCCAAGCCCGATGATGGTCGCGACGAAGAGCGGCAGCCGGTCGCCGGTGACCGCCGCGAAGTCCTTCGAGACCGCGGTCACCCCGCCGACGTGGGCCTGCGCGCCCGCCTGAGGGATCACCCGGTCGCGCAGGGTGTCGATGAGGTCGTCCGTCTCCTTCGACTGCGGTGAGGTGGTCGGCACGACCTGGATGACGGTGACGCCCCGCGCGGGCGGCAGCGCGACCGCCTGGGCCACCCCTGAGGTCGTCTCGATGCCCTTGACCAGGGCCGTCGTGTCACCGCCCGAGGCGACCACCTGGAGGGGTCCGTTGAAGCCGGGGCCGAAGCCCTCGGCGAGCAGGTCGTAGGCCTTCCTGGTCGTCGTCGACGCCTGGTCGTTGCCCTGGTCGGTCGCGCCGAGCCGCAGCGACAGCACCGGCAGGGCGAGGACGGCCATGGCGACGACCGCGAGCGCGGCGACGGTACGGGGCCGCCGCTGCACCCCGCCCGACCAGCGGGCCGCGAGGCCGCTCGCCCGCTCCGGCTCGGGCCCCTGCTCGGCGAGGAGGCGGCGCTGGCGGCGGCTGAGCACCCGCGGGCCGAGGAAGCCGAGGAACGCCGGCAGCAGCGTCGTCGCGGCGAGCACGCTCAGCACGACCGTCAGCGAGGTGCCGATCACCACGCCGTCCAGGAAGCGCAGGTTCGTCACCAGCATGCCGGCCAGCGCGATGCACACCGTGCCGCCCGCGAACAGCACCGCGCGGCCCGAGGTGTTGAGGGCGGTGACCGCGGCCTCCTCGGGGTCGGTGCCGCGCAGGATGCCGCGCCGGTGCCGGGTGACGATGAACAGCGCGTAGTCGATGCCGACGCCCAGCCCGATCAGGGTCGCAAGGAGCGGGGCCAGGTCGGGGACGTCGGTGGCATGGCTGATCAGCTGGGTGGAGAACAGGCCGGTGCCGACGCCGAAGACGGCGATGCCGATGGGCAGCAGCATCCCGAAGAGCGAGCCGAAGGCCAGGAAGAGCACGACGGCCGCCGCGACGAGCCCGACCACCTCCGCGAGACCGGTCGGCGGCTCCTGCACCCGCTGGATCGCCTGCCCGCCCAACTCGACCTGGAGTCCGCCGCGTTCCGCACCCTGCGCGGTGTCGACGACGTCCTGGACCAGTTCCTTGGGTACGGAGTTGGCCGGCTCGGTGAAGGTGACCTGCGCGTACGCGATCCGTCCGTCGCGGCTCACCTGCGCGGCGCCCCGCTCACCGGTGTAGGGGCCGGTGACGGCTCCGATGCCGTCCATCCCGGCGATCTTCTCCAGCGCGGGCTCGATCCGGGACCGTACGTCCTGGTCCCTGACCGTGCCCGTGTCGACCTTCCACACCACCGTGTCGGTGTCGCCGGACGTCTCCGGGAAGGCCTTCTCCATCAGGTCGTACGCGCGCTTGGAGTCCGTGTTCGGGAGGGAGAACACGTTCGCGTAGTCCGTGCCCGCTGCCGAGGCCGTGAGGCCAAGACCGCACAGCGCCCCCACCCACACCAGCAGGACCACCAGCCGGTGCCGAAAGCACCACCGTGCCAATGCCGCCACGTTCAAGGCTCCTTCAACTGTTTCGGTCGGTCGGTCCCCCAGGTCCTGGGCACCAGGATCGGCGCCGGCACCCGTGCGTGCACACGACGCGCCCATGACTCTCAAGGAACTCCAAAGAGCGAACGAGCCCGGCTGTCAGTGGTCCCGCCGATACTGGGTGCATGACGACGGCTCCAGGCACCGTGCTGGTCGTGGAGGACGAACCGAGCATCGCGGACGTCCTCGCCATCGCCCTGCGCTACCACGGCTTCGAGGTGATGATCGCGGGCACCGTCCGCGAGGCGCTGGCCGCCGCCGGGCGCACCCGGCCCGACGTGGCCCTCCTCGACGTCATGCTGCCCGACGGGGATGGCCGCGCGCTGGGCCGTGAACTGCGCGCCGGGCGGCCCGACCTGGCGCTGGTCTTCCTCACGGCACGGGACTCGCCCGCGGAGATCGTCGGCGCCCTCGGCTTCGGCGACGACTACATCACCAAGCCGTTCAACATCGACGAGGTGGTCGCCCGGATCGGCGCGGTGCTGCGCCGTACCCGCCCCGCGGACGTCATCCCGCAGCGCCCGCCGCTGCGCTACGGCGACCTGGAGCTGGACGAGACGACGTACTCGGTGCGCCGCGCGGGCCGCACGGTCGAGCTGACCCCCACCGAGTACGCGCTGCTGCGGTTCCTGGTGCGCAACGGCGGCCGGATCGTGCCGAAGGAGCAACTCCTGCGCCACGTCTGGCAGTACGAGCACACCCCGCCCGAGTCGACCGTCGTCGAGACCTACATCAGCTATCTGCGCCGCAAGCTGGACACCCTGGGACCGCCGGTGATCACCACCCGGCGCGGTGTCGGATACGGGCTGGCATGAGGCCCCGCGGTACCCGCGGCATGCGCTCGCTGCGCGCGAAGCTGACCCTCGCGAACGTGCTGCTGCTGGCCCTCGGCATCATCGCGGCCACCGCGGTGAGCCTGATGGGCATGCGGCACTATCTGCTCCAGCAGGTCGACGCCGGGCTGGGCAAGACCCGTCAGTCGCTCTCCGCCTCAGATCTGACGCTGCGCCAGATCGACTCGCTGGCCGCGCTGGCGATCGTCCGGGACCGGTTCGTCCGGCCGCCGATGAGCGAACAGCCCCGCCCTGACTCGCTGTTCGCGGTCGTCGACGCCCGGGGCGGGGTCCGGCCCCTCGCCGGTTTCCCGCCCACCGAGAGCCAGCGCGCGCTGGCCGCCGCGATAGGCGACCCGGCGCCGCTCGCCGCCCTGCCCGGGCCGCGCGACATCACCGTCCGCGACGCCGCGTACCGGGCGATCGGCGTCCGGCTCGCCGACGGCAACTACATCCTGATCGCCAACTCGACCGACGCCCTGCACAAGGGCATATCCAAGGCGCTCCGGCTCGACCTGGCCGTGGGCACGCTGCTGCTGGCGCTGCTGGCCTGTCTGACCATGTTCAATGTGCGGCGCCGGATGCGGCCACTGGAGGACATGGTGGAGACGTCGTCGGCGATCGCGGAGGGCGACCTCGCCCGCCGGGTGCCCTCCAGCCGGGAGACCTCGCTGGAGGTCGAACAGCTGCGGCTCGCCCTCAACTCCATGCTCCACCAGGTGGAGTCGGCGTACCGGACGCGCGAGCGCAGCGCGGCCCAGCTGCGCCGTTTCGTCGCCGACGCCTCGCACGAGCTGCGCACCCCGCTGTCGGCGATCCGCGGCTACCTCCAGCTGTACGACAAGGGCATGCTGCGCGAGCCGGAGGAGCGCAAGCGCGCCTGGGACCGGATGAACGGCGAGGTGGACCGGATGGGGCGGCTCGTCGACGAGCTGCTCACCCTCGCCCGCCTCGACCAGCGGCCCGAACTGCGCCTGCGGAACGTCGACGTGAGCCGTCTGGTCCGGGACGCGGCGGCGGACCTGCGGGCCCAGCAGCCGGAGCGTCCGGTCACCGTGGCCGCGGACGGCTCCGTGCTGGTGCGCGCCGACGAGTCGGGCCTGCGGCAGGTACTGGGCAACCTGGTGGCCAACGTCCGTACGCACACGCCCGGCGATGTGCCGGTGCGGCTGGGCGTGGAGCGGGCGGACGGGCTGGTGCGGCTGTGTGTCGCGGACGAGGGTCCGGGACTGGCCGAGGAGGACGCGGCACGCATCTTCGACCGCTTCTTCCGCGCGGGCGGCGGAGCGGGCAGCGGGCTGGGGATGGCGATCGTGCAGGGCGTCGTGCGGACGCACGGCGGCGAGGTGGCGGTACGGACGGCCCCCGGGGAGGGGCTGGCCGTGACGGTCACGCTGCCGTCCGGGGCGCCCGTACCGCCGTGAGCGTCAGATCCAGTTCAGCTGCCAGAGCCGGAACACGCCGGTGCCGTCCGAGAGGTACTGGCCGCCGCCGACGTCCTCGCTGCTGACCACGTACTCCTTGCGCTGCCACAGCGGGATCAGCGGCACGTCGGTGGCGACGCCCGCCTGCACGGCGCGGAAGTCCTGGGCGACCCGGCTGCGGTCCGCGTACTGCTGGCTGTCCTGGATGAGGTTGTCGACGATCTTGTTGCTGTAGCCGGTGCTCATGGTGGAGCCGGTGCCGACGAGCGGGGCGCCGAAGGTGTCCGGGTCGGGGTAGTCGGCGACCCAGCCGACCGCCCAGGCGTCCATCTTCCCGGCCGCCCAGCGCTTCTGGAAGTCGGTCCACTCGTACCCCTTGACGTCCACCTCGAACAGGCCGCCCGCCTCCAGCTGCTTCTTCAGCGCGGCGGCCTCCTCGGCGCCCGCGCCACGTCCCTTGCCGTAGCCGAAGGTGAAGCGCACCGGCAGGCTCACCCCGGCCGCGGTGAGCAGTTCCTTCGCCTTCGCGGTGCTCTGCCTCGGGTAGGCGTCGAAGAACGACGTGGTGTGGCCGGTCAGTCCGGTCGGGATCAGCGAGTACAGCGGGTCGACCGTGCCCTCGTACACGGTGGCGGCGAGTTCCTCGCGGTTGACCAGCCAGGCCATGGCCCGGCGCACGCGCACGTCGTGCAGCGGCGAGCCCGCGCGGGTGTTGAGGTACAGGTTGCGGGTCTCGGAGCTGTCGGACTCGGTGACGCGCTGGTTCGGGTCGCTCGGGTTGAGGCCGGACAGGACCTTCGGCGGCAGTGTGCGGGTGGCCACGTCGAACTGCTTGTTCTGCCACGCCTTGTCGAGGGCCTGCGAGTCGCCGTAGTAGCGCAGCTCGATGGGGCTGCCGGTGCCCTTCAGGTTGCCCTTGTAGTGCGTGTTCGGCGTGAGCACGGCCCGCTGGTCCTTGGTGTACCCGGTCAGCTTGTAGGGGCCGGTGCCGTCGGCCCCGGAGCCGGTGCGCAGGCTGTCCGCCGGGTAGGTGTCCTTGTCGACGATCGCACCGGCGCCGGTGGCCACCTTGAACGGGAAGGTGGCGTCGGGCGAGGACAGGTGGAAGGTGACGGTGGAGGCGCTGTCGGCGCTCACCGAGCCCAGGGTGGAGAACAGCGACGCCGGACCGACATCGGAGTTGATCTTCTTGACCCGGTCGAAGGAGTACTTCACGTCCTCGGCCGTCATCGCCCGGCCGCTCGGGAAGTTGATCCCGTCGCGCAGCGTGCAGCGGTACGTCTTCAGGTCGCTGCCCACGAACGTGCAGCTCTCCGCCGCGTCCGGCACGGGCTGTACGCCGCCCGGTTCGAACGTCAGCAGTGACTGGAAGACATTGCTGAACAGGGCCCAGGAACCGGCGTCGTAGGCGCCGGCCGGGTCGAGCGACGTGACGGCGTCCGTCGTGCCGACCTTGATGGTCCTGTTCTTGTTCTCCTGCGCCGGCAGCAGTTGCCAGCCGCCTACTCCCACGACCGCCAGCACGAGCAGCGTCACGAGAATCCGCATGCGAACCGATCGCATGGTGGTGCCCTCCCCGGGCCTTCCGCGGGCCCTACCCCTGACTTGCACAAACGCCACTCCCCTGCATGGCGCGGCTCACCTAATCACACGTGTTTCGCCTGAGGGAAGAGCAATCGGGCGAGATGTGCGAGAACTTACCCTGCGACGGTTACCGCCCGGTTTCACAGGGTGTTCACAGTGGCCGGGCCGGGGGCTGCCGCCGCCTCCCCCGCACCCTCATGACCTGGGCTTCTCCAGGTGTTCACACCGGCTCACGAGGCCCTGTGGTCACATTCCCGTCGTCCGCCCGGAGGGCGGGCCCTGCGGCGTCGTGAGGGTCCCCCCTGGTCGAAGAGCTCGGGGGAGCGTGCATGGCGTCGCGGGGCTGGGGGCACCTCCCGGCCGGAGGCTGGGGGAGGGAATTTGACGACAGGGCCTAGGGTCTTTTGTTTGGATCAGGCCGGATCAGGGAGCGGGGTCTGGTGCCGTGGATCGCAAGGCGGAGGAGGGCGGCAGGGCGGAGCCCTGACAACCGACGACAACGCCGCGAGGCGCGGTGCCAGGGCCCGCGAGCCCGGCCTGATCCAAACGAGAGGCCCTAGGGGGCGGGGGGCGCCTGCGGGCGCGCTCAGGCCTGCCGGGACGCCAGCTCCACGACAGTGATGTCCGACGGCGCCCCCACCCGGGTGGGCGGACCCCAGGCGCCCGCACCGCGGCTGACGTACAGCTGGGTGTCGCCGTAGCGTTCCAGGCCCGCCACCGTCGGGTTGGCGGCCGCCGCGAGGAGGCTGCCCGGCCAGAGCTGGCCGCCGTGGGTGTGGCCGGAGAGCTGGAGGTCGACGCCGTGCCGGACGGCCTCGTGGATCTGGACGGGCTGATGGGCGAGGAGCACGCACGCGCGTGCCGGGTCGCGGTCGCCGAGTGCCCTGCCGAAGTCCGGGCCCTGGCCCTGGCTCTCGCCCTGTACGTCGTTGACTCCGGCGAGGTCGAAGCCGGGCAGTTCGGTGCGGGCGTTCTCCAGCGGGCGCAGCCCGAGCCTGCGCACCTCCTCGACCCACTGCTCGGCGCCGGAGAAGTACTCGTGGTTGCCGGTGACGAAGTACGTCCCGTGCCGGGCCGAGAGCTGCGCGAGCGGTGCCGCCGCCGGGCCGAGGTCCGGCACGCTGCCGTCCACCAGATCGCCGACGACCGCGATCAGATCGGGCTGGGTCGCGTTGATGGTGTCGACGACCCGCTGTGCGAAGCCCCGGCCGAGGACCGGGCTGAGGTGGATGTCGCTGACGACGGCGATCCGGAACCCGTGTGCCGAGCGCGGGAGCTTGGCCAGCGGGACCATGACGCGTTTCACACGCGGTCCGCGCAGCACGCCATAGGTGCCGTACCCGACGGTCGCCACGGCGGCCGTGGCCGCCGCGCCGCCGACGACCCGGGAGACGAAGAGCCGCCGGGACGGGTCCCGCGGGCCGGACTCCGGCCCGGGTTCCGGACCGGCATCCGGCCGCGGCTCCGGGGGTTCCGGTGGTTCCGGTGCCGGTACGGTGCCCGCCGGTACGGCCACCGGGACGGGGGCGGGCCGGGCTGCGCGCCGCCGCGTCAGCCGGCGCAGCAACGGCCGTACGGCCTCCCCCGCCACGACCGCCACCAGGAGGTAGAGGGCCAGCGCCATCCACAGGAAGCCGGGCCAGGCCAGGGTGCGTTGGAGCCAGAACGGCGCTCCGGAGCGCTCGGCGACCAGGGCCGCGACCATCAGGACCGGGCCCGCCACGAACACGGCCGTACCGACCCTGCGGGCGCGCCCCGGCGCCGCCGTCGTGTCGCGGACCAGGCGCCGCCAGACGTACCAGTGCAGCCCGGCCACGACGGCCAGCACGGCCAGGGCGACGAGCACTAAAACGATGACCACTCTGCTGTGTCCTCGCAGTCTTTCCGCTATGACGTCCGGCGCAGTGCGCGCAGCCCGCGCAACCCGATGCCCCCGATGACCGTCCCCCATACGAAGGAGACGACCGCCAGCAGCAGATGCACCCAGAAATAGGCCGTCGGATGCCCGTCGTCGAAGGCGAGTCCGCTGCTGTCCTTGACGAGGTTCTTGACGAAAGTGACCCAGATGACCCAGCTCCACACCCCGAAGGCGAGCAGGAACCAGGACACCGGGCGGCTGAGCTTCATACGTCCAGTATCGCCGCCTGCTGTCCGGTTCCCGGTCCGGGGTGGGACGGGCGGCGGGACTTCACGGCCCGCGAAAGGTACGTTCTCGACCGTGCCCGCACCCAATAAGACCGCCAGGCGATCCCTGCTGGTCATATCTGCCGCATTTTTGTCCATTTCGCTGACGACGCCGGTCGCCCTGGCGGCCCCGCGTCCGTCGGCCACACCCCCGGCGCAGATGTCGACGGTCGGCGGCGCCCGCCTCGGCCAGGCCGGTACACAGGTCGACCTGGGCACCGGCGCACCCGTGCTGCCCAGGGAGCTGACCGCGCGCTCCTGGATCGTCGCCGACGCCGAGAGCGGCGATGTGCTCGCCGCCCACAACGCGCACTGGCCCCTGCCCCCGGCGAGCACGCTGAAGATGCTGTTCGCCGACACCGTGCTGCCGAAGTTCCCCAAGTCGACCGAGCACAAGGTGGTCTCCTCCGACCTGGCGGGCGTCGGCGCCGGCTCCAGCGTGGTCCCGGTGCACGAGGGCGAGACCTACACCGTCCGCGACCTGTGGCTCGGCGTCTTCCTGCGCTCCGGCAACGACGCCGTGCATGTGCTGTCCGAGATGAACGGCGGCGTCGACGACACCGTCCAGGACATGCAGGCGCACGCCGCGGAGTTGCAGGCCCGCGACACGCAGGTGGTCAGCCCCGACGGCTACGACGCGCAGGGGCAGCAGTCGTCGGCGTACGACCTGACGCTCTTCGCCCGCTCCGGGCTGCAGAAGAAGGACTTCCGCGAGTACTGCTCCACGGTCCGGGCGGAGATCCCGGGCGAGACGAAGAAGGCCAAGGGCAAGACCGTCCGCGGGACCTTCGAGATCCAGAACACCAACCGGCTGCTCAGCGGCGACACCGATGTCCCGGTGTACGGCGGGATCGCGGGCGTGAAGAACGGCAACACCACCAAGGCGGGCGCGACCTTCACCGGCGTCGCGGAACGTGGCGGCAGGGTGCTGCTGGTCACCGTCATGAACCCGGAGAAGAGCGAGCGCAACGAGGTCTACAAGGAGACCGCGAAGCTCTTCGACTGGGGCTTCGCGGCGGCCGGCAAGGTGCGGCCGGTGGGTGAGCTGGTGCCGCCGAAGAGCGCGGTGCCGCCCAGCGGGCAGCCGGACGCCACGGCGTCCGCCGCGGAGGCGGGCGGCACCGCCGCGGCCGACGGCAAGGCCGGCGACGGGTCGTCCGCGAAGCCCGTGAGCGCCTCCTCCACGGACGGTTCGAGCGGCGTCGGGATCGCGCTGGCGATCACCGGCGGGCTGCTGGTGCTGCTGGCCGGCGGGGTGTTCCTGGTCAACCGCCGCTGGCCGCTGCCGGACCTGGTACGCCGCCGGACGCCCCGCCCCTGACCTCCCCCACCAGCGGCCCGAGCGGCGGCGGACCGCTGCATTCCTGGTCAACCGCCGCTGGCCGCTGCCGGACCTGGTACGCCGCCGGACGCCCCGCCCCTGACCGCCCACACCTCACACCACGTCGCGCCGGGCAAGGCCGACACCCCCCACCAGCGGCCCGAGCGGCGGCGGACCGCTGCGTTCCCGGTCAACCGCCGCCCGCCGCTGCCGGACCTGGTGCGCCGGCGGGCGCCCCGCCCGTGAGCTCCTTGCCCTTGCTCTGCGTCGCCGTCCAGGCGGCGCAGAACAGCACCAGTCTCGCGGTGAAGTTGATCCACAGCAGCAGGGCCACGGGCACGCCGAAGGCTCCGTACATGCTCTTCGTGGCGACGCCCTGGATGTAGCCGCTGAGGAGCAGCTTGAGGAGTTCGAAGCCGACCGCGCCGATCAGCGCGGCCACCAGCAGGCGGCGGCGCGGCGGATCGACTCCGGGCAGCAGGGTGAGGACGTAGAGCAGTATCAGGAGGTCGGCGAGCACGGCGACGGTGAACGCGGCGATCCGCAGCAGCAGGCTGCCCCAGCTCGCCCGGTCCAGGCCGAGCTGGTCGGAGATCCAGCCGACCAGGGCCGTGGCCACGGTCGAGAGGGCGATGGTGGCGAGCACCGCGCCCCCGAGGCCGACGAGGACGCCCGCGTCGACGGCCTTGCGCACGATCGGGTTCTCGTCGCGGTCCGGCCGCTCCCACACCGCCCGCAGACAGTCGCGCATCTGGCCGACCCAGCCGATGCCGGTGAACAGCAGCACGGCACCCGCGATGAGTCCGACGGTGCCCGCGTTCTGCACCAGGGCCTGGATGTCCAACTGCTCGGAGATGCCCGGAACCTGTTCGGCGATCTTGTTCTGGAGCTCCTGCTGCTGTGCCGTGCTCAGGGTGGCGGCGGCGATCGCGGCGGCCACCGTCAGCAGCGGGAACAGCGCGATGAAGCTGATGAACGTCATCGCCGCCGCCAACCGCGTCCATTTCACCCGGTCCAGGCGCTCGTACGCCTGCCACGCGTGCGTGGTCATGAGCCACGTGACGAGCGGTCCGATCCCGGGAAGCCGTTTCAGCCAGTCCATGATCCGACTCTGCCCTCTGCGGGGAACACCAATGTCCGGGTACCCCAGAATCGCAGGACCGTGGCGAGGGCCATGCCGATGCCGGAGCCGGACACGGTGTCGGCGCACTGCGAGGTGAGCCCGAGGCCGTAGTGGCTGACGACGATGCACAGAAGCTGGACGAGCGCGCCGGCGAGGTTCACGGCGACGAAGACGGCGTACGGGCGCGGGCCCCCGGGGCGCGCGCGGCGGTAGGTGCCGCGCGCGTTGCCCAGGTAGGCGACCGTGCAGCCCGCCACGAAGGACACGCTCTTCGCGGTGACCGGGTCGAGTCCGGCGGGGCCGCGCAGACAGCCGAAGACGGCCAGGTCGGCGGCGTAGGCGAGGAGCCCGGCGGTGGCGAAGCCGAGCAGCTCGCGCCGGGCGACGCTCACCAGTTCGCCACCGCCAGCCCGTACATGGCGAGCCAGGCCAGCCCGATCAGGGCCAGCGCCCGGTCGCGCAGGACGACGTCCTCCGGCTCGCCCGCGGTGCCGCGGTCGGCGAAGACGGCGTACCGGAGGATCGCGAGGATGAAGGCGACCATCGACAGCTGCCGCCAGGGCAGCACGCCCGGGTGCGGCGCTCCGCCCTCCTCCAGGGCCCACATGCAGTACGCGAGGACGGCGACCCCCGCGGCCAGCTGCCAGACGAAGCGGAGATAGCCGGTGGTGTACTCGGTGAGCAACGCGCGCGTGGCGCCCGATTTCCCGGCCATCTGGAGGGCCTCGGAATAGCGCTTGGCCGACACCATGAACAGCGCCCCGAACCCGGTGGTGATCAGGAACCAGCGGGACAGCGGAATGCCGAGCGCGACCCCGCCGATCATCGCGCGCATCACGAAGCCGGTGGTGACGACGGCGAGATCGGCGACCAGGACGTGCTTGAGGCGGACGCAGTACGCCAGTTGCATGCCGACGTAGGCCGCCAGGAGGGCCGCGACGAGCGGTGCGGTCAGCCAGGCCGCGGCGGCCGGCGCGAGCACGGCCAGGGCGGCTCCGACGGCGTACGCGACGGGTACGGGGACCTGCCCCGCGGCCACCGGGCGGCGGCACTTGACCGGATGGGCGCGGTCGGCCTCGGCGTCACGGGCGTCGTTGATCAGGTAGACGGCGGCGGCGCACGCGGTGAACAGCACGAAGACGAGGGCGACCTGGGTGAGCGCGTGCCGGGAGAAGAGCTGCCCCGCGGCGGCCGGCGCGGCGACGACGAGGCTGTTCTTGACCCACTGCTTGGGGCGGGTGGTCCGCAGCAGGCCGCCCAGGACGGTGCCCTTGAGCGGGGGCGCGATCGGCGCGGCGGGCGTGCGCCGCTCCGGCAGCGTGGCTTCGCCGGTGTGCACACCGTCCGTGAGGGGCGCTGTCTCAGTCACGGCCGCCCCCCTGTCATCCAGCGCGCTCCGAGTCGCGCCGTGAGCGCCCCCAGGGCCGCGCCGGCGGCGACGTCGGAGGGGTGGTGCACGCCCGCCACGAGGCGGGACAGGCACATGGCGGCGGCCGGCGGCGCGAACCCGTACCCGCCCAGCGCCCCGAACGCCACGGCGGCGGCCGTCGCGGAGGCGGCGTGCGAACTCGGGAAGGAGTACCGGCCGATGGTGCGCACGAGCGGCTCGATATGCCCCGGCCGCTCCCGGCGCACCAGGCGTTTGACGCCGGAGCCGGCGAGATGCGCGCCCGCGACGAGCGCCGTGCCGCGCAGCCAGGAGCCGCGCCGTGTGCCGTCCACGGCGGCCCCGACGAGGCCCGCCGCGAGCCACAGCGCGCCGTGCTCACCGGCCAGGGACAGGCCGCGTACGGCGGACGCGACGCGCGGATCGGCACCGCAGGCGCGGAGTGCGGAGAGGATCCGGTGGTCCATGTCGTCCATGTGGACTCACTGTTCACCCCCGCACCGCCAGAACTACGGCAATATTGAGCGACATCCCATTAATCACCCATTTCGGGGAGGCATGTGATGTTTCTTAATTAATCGCTCACATAGGGGCGATACGGTCACCGGCATGTCTGGAGCCATGGTTTCCGTCACCGGCTGGGGCCGCACCGCCCCCACCTCCGCCCGGCTGGTGCGCCCGGGAACGTACGAGGAGGCCGTGACCGCCGTGCGGAACTGCGGGGCCCGCGGTGGCATCGCGCGGGGCCTGGGGCGGGCGTACGGGGACGCGGCGCAGAACGCCGGCGGGGCCGTGCTCGACATGACGGGCCTCGACCGCATCCACGCCATCGACGCCGGCAGCGGCACCGTGCTGTGCGACGCGGGGGTGTCCCTGCACCGGCTGATGGAGGTGCTGCTGCCGCTCGGCTGGTTCGTGCCGGTGACGCCCGGCACCCGCCAGGTGACGGTCGGCGGCGCGATCGGCGCCGACATCCACGGCAAGAACCACCACGTCTCCGGCTCCTTCTCGCGCCATGTGCTCGCGCTGGAACTCCTCACCGCCGACGGCGAGATCCACGCGGTCGGCCGTGGCACCCCCCTGTTCGACGCGACCACCGGCGGAATGGGCCTGACCGGGGTGATCCTGACCGCCACCGTGCGGCTGCTGCCGGTGGAGACCTCGTACATGTCGGTCGACACCGAGCGCGCCACCGACCTGGACGACCTGATGGCCCGCCTGACGGCCACCGACCACCGCTACCGCTACTCGGTCGCCTGGATCGACCTGCTGGCCCGGGGCGCGGCCACCGGCCGCGCCGTCCTCACCCGCGGCGACCACGCGCCTCTGGAGGCGCTGCGCGAGGGCACGCGCGCGCGACGGCGCCCGCTGGCCTTCCGCCCCCGGCAGTTCCCGCCCGCTCCCCCCTTCGTCCCGGAGGGCCTGCTCGGCCGCGTCGGCGTGGGGCTGTTCAACGAGATCTGGTACCGCAAGGCGCCACGCGCGCGTACCGGCGAACTCCAGCAGATCCCCGCCTTCTTCCACCCCCTGGACGGCGTGCCCCACTGGAACCGGATCTACGGCCGCGGCGGCTTCGTCCAGTACCAGTTCGTCGTCGGACACGGCCAGGAGGACGCCCTGCACCGGATCGTGCACCGCATCTCCGTGCGCCGGTGCCCGTCCTTCCTGGCCGTCCTCAAGCGCTTCGGGGAGGCGGACCCCGGCTGGCTCTCCTTCCCGATGCCCGGCTGGACGCTCGCCCTGGACATCCCGGCGAACCTGCCCCGGCTCGGCAGCTTCCTCGACGAACTGGACGAGGAGGTCGCCGCCGCCGGCGGACGCGTCTATCTCGCCAAGGACTCCCGGCTGCGCCCCGACCTGCTCGCCGCGATGTACCCCCGGCTCGCCGACTTCCGTGCCCTGCGCGCGGAACTGGACCCGCGCGGGGTGTTCGTCTCGGACCTCGCCCGCCGTCTGGACCTCTGAGAAGCCCCCGACCCCCAAGGAGCTGTCGTGAAGGACGCCTTCGGCCTCCCCCAGTCCCTGCTCGTCCTCGGCGGTACGTCGGACATCGCGCTGGCCACCGCGCGCCGGCTGATCGCCCGCCGCACCCGTACCGTGTGGCTCGCGGGGCGCCCCTCGCCCGCCCTGGAGAAGGCCGCCGAGGAGCTGCGCGGCCTGGGCGCGGACGTCCGTACCGTCGCCTTCGACGCGCTCGAACCCGAGTCGCACGAGTCGGTGCTCGGCAAGGTCTTCGCCGAGTGCGACGTCGACATGGTGCTGCTCGCCTTCGGGATCCTCGGCGACCAGGCGCACGACGAGCGGGAACCGGTGAGCGCGGTCCGGGTCGCGCAGACCAACTACACGGGCGCGGTCTCGGCGGGCCTGGTCGCGGCGGCCGCGCTCCAGACGCAGGGGCACGGCTCCCTGGTGGTCCTCTCCTCGGTCGCCGGCGAGCGGGCCCGCCGCTCCAACTTCATCTACGGCTCAAGCAAGGCCGGCCTCGACGCCTTCGCCCAGGGCCTCGGCGACGCGCTCTACGGCACCGGCGTGCACGTCATGGTCGTACGCCCCGGATTCGTCCGCTCCCGCATGACGGCCGGACTCGACGAGGCTCCCCTGGCGACCACACCGGACGCCGTGGCCACGGCCATCGAACTGGGCCTGCGACGCCGCTCGGAAACAGTCTGGGTCCCCGGCAAACTCCGCCTGATCATGACAGCCCTACGCCACACCCCCCGCCCCCTGTTCCGCCGCCTCCCCCTCTGACAACCCAGCAGCCCCCGCCCCGAAAGGGGCGCGAGGAACTGCGCGACAAGCCCCCACCGGACCCGCAGCCAAACAACACCCGCACTAACGCCCCGAAAGGGGCGCGGGGAACTGCGCGAGAACCCCCCACCGACCCGCAGCCGAAGAACACCCTCGACGAACCCTCAACATCCAACACCCACGCTGACGCCCCGGAGGGGGCGCGGGGAACTGCGCGACAAGCCCCCACCGAGCCCGCAGCCGAACAACAACCCACCCCACCCCCAGCCAGCGCAGCGCAGCGCACCGTCACCGGCTAGCGATACTCTCCGCATGCCCCACCTGCGGCGGCACCACAGCGCCGCCGAAGGTGAACTCCCGCAGCTTGCGCCACACACCGTCCACCCCCTGCTCGTAGAGCGCGAACCCGGTGCACGGCCACTCGGCCTCGAACCCGGCCAGCTCCCGGAAGGCACGGTCCATCGCCGCCTCCTCGATGCCGTGCGCCACGGTGACGTGCGGGTGGTACGGGAACTGCAGCTCGCGGGCCAGCGGACCGGACCGCTCGCGGACCCGCTTCTGCAGCCAGGAGCAGGTCTCCGCGCCCTGAACGACCTGGACGTAGACCACCGGCGACAGCGGCCGGAAGGTGCCCGTGCCGGACAGCCGCATCGGGAACGGCCGGCCGGCCGCGGCGACCTCGGTCAGATGCGCCTCGACGGCCGGCAGCGCGAAGCCGTCCACCTCCGTCGGCGGCAGCAGCGTGACGTGCGTGGGGATGCCGTGAGCCGCGGCGTCGCCGAAGCCCGCGCGCCGCTCCTGGAGCAGGCTGCCGTGAGGCTCCGGGACCGCGATCGACACGCCGATCGTTACGGTCCCCACGTCGTCTCCTGTCGTCGTCTCGGCTGGGTTGCCGGATTCGTGCTCAGCCGTCCGGCTATCGACTGTACGGCCACTGCTGTGCCGTGGGCAGGCGCAGCCGACGTGATGTGCGGCGCTCTGCCCGAAGGCCGGTGTGCGGTGGTGCGCCTCAGTGTTTCGCGGGCAGGAAGCCCACCCGGTCGTAGGCGCGGGCCAGGGTCTCCGCGGCGACGGCACGCGCCTTCTCCGCGCCCTTGGCGAGGATCGAGTCGAGCGTCTCGGGATCGTCCAGGTACTGCTGGGTGCGCTCCCTGAACGGCGTCACGAACTCCACCATGACCTCGGCGAGGTCGGTCTTGAGCGCCCCGTAGCCCTTGCCCTCGTACGTCGCCTCCAGCTCGGCCACGCCCGTGCCGGTGAGGGTCGAGTAGATCGTGAGCAGATTGCTGACACCCGGCTTGTTCTCCGGGTCGTAGCGGATGACCGTGTCGGTGTCGGTGACCGCGCTCCTGACCTTCTTGGCGGTGGCCTTCGGCTCGTCGAGGAGGTTGATGAGGCCCTTCGGCGTGGAGGCCGACTTGCTCATCTTGACGGACGGCTCCTGAAGGTCGTAGATCTTCGCCGTCTCCTTCAGGATGTACGGCTTCGGCACGGTGAAGGTCTCGCCGTACCGGCCGTTGAAACGCGTGGCGAGGTCCCGGGTCAGCTCGACGTGCTGGCGCTGGTCCTCGCCGACCGGGACCTCGTTGGCCTGGTAGAGCAGGATGTCGGCGACCTGGAGGATCGGGTAGGTGAACAGGCCGACGGAGGCGCGGTCGGCACCCTGCCTGGCGGACTTGTCCTTGAACTGGGTCATGCGGGAGGCCTCGCCGAAGCCGGTGAGGCAGTTCATGACCCAGGCGAGCTGGGCGTGCTCGGGGACATGGCTCTGGACGAAGAGCGTGCAGCGCTCCGGGTCGAGGCCGGCCGCGAGGAGCTGGGCGGCGGCGAGCCGGGTGTTCGCGCGCAGCTCCTTCGGGTCCTGCGGGACCGTGATCGCGTGCAGGTCGACAACCATGTAGAACGCGTCGTGGGACTCCTGCAGGGCCACCCACTGACGTACGGCGCCGAGGTAGTTGCCCAGGTGGAACGAGCCTGCGGTGGGCTGGATCCCGGAGAGCACGCGGGGACTGTCTGAAGCCATGTTCACCATTCTCTCAGGTGTCACCCCCCGATCCCGAACCGACCGGAAACAGCTGGGAGGGACAGCGCGGCGTTCAGGCCGTGGCCGCTGTCGATCGTCGCCGATGAGACGAGGAACACAGACACGCCGTCCGGACCGCCGCGGGAGGTGTCCCGACAGGAACTGACCGGTTCTCCGACCGCCGGGGCTCCCCGCCACCGGGCCGGGGGCGGCGGTCAGCCGAGGTCGACCTCCGGGTACAGCGGGAATCCGGTCACGAGGTCGGAGGCGCGGTGGGAGATCTCGTCCGCGATCTTCGGGTCGAGGATGTGCTGCGCCTTGGACGGGGTGCCCTTGCCGGTGGTGCCGGGTTCGGTGGTGGTCAGAACGCGGTCGATGAGGCCGGCGACCTCGTCCATCTCCGCGGTGCCCAGGCCACGCGTGGTCAGGGCCGGGGTGCCGATGCGGATGCCGGAGGTGTACCAGGCACCGTTGGGGTCGGCCGGGATCGCGTTGCGGTTGGTGACGATGCCGGACTCCAGCAGTGCGGCCTCGGCCTGGCGGCCGGTCAGGCCGTAGGAGGCGGCGACGTCGATCAGGTTGATGTGGTTGTCGCTGCCGCCGGTGACCAGAGTGGCGCCCCGGCTCATCAGGCCCTCCGCCAGCGCCCGGGAGTTGTCGACGATGCGCCGGGCGTAGTCCTGGAAGGAGGGCCGGCGGGCCTCGGCGAGCGCCACGGCCTTGGCCGCCATGACATGCGGAAGGGGGCCGCCGAGGACCATCGGGCAGCCGCGGTCGACCTGGTCCTTGAGGGAGTCGTCGCACAGGACCATGCCGCCTCGCGGGCCGCGCAGCGACTTGTGGGTCGTGGTGGTGACGATCTGGGCGTGCGGGACCGGATCGAAGTCTCCGGTGAGGACCTTGCCGGCGACGAGACCGGCGAAGTGGGCCATGTCGACCATGAGCGTGGCGCCGACCTCGTCGGCGATCTCACGCATGATCCGGAAGTTCACGAGACGGGGGTAGGCGGAGTAACCGGCGACGATGATCAGTGGCTTGAACTCGCGGGCGGAGGCGCGCAGGGCCT
Source organism: Streptomyces shenzhenensis (assembly GCF_003688995.1). Lineage (GTDB taxonomy): Bacteria > Actinomycetota > Actinomycetes > Streptomycetales > Streptomycetaceae > Streptomyces > Streptomyces shenzhenensis_A. Next base: position 576,996 of record NZ_PENI01000001.1, read on the forward strand.
CGTAGTCGATGAGGCCGGTGGCCGGGTCGGTGCCGTAGGAACGCTGGTCGAACATCTTGCCGGAGATGTTCGGGCGGAAGCCGTGGGTGAGGTGGCCACCGGCGTCCAGGGACATGCCGAGCATGCGCTGGTTGCCGAAGGCCTGGCGGAGTTCGGCCCAGTCCGCCTCGGAGAGGTCGTTCACCTGGCGGACGCCTGCCTTCTCCAGGGCGGGCGCCTCGACGCGCTGCGCGAGCACGGCCCAGAAGGCGACGAGGTTGGCGTCGATGCCGGAGTGCGGCTGGACATAGGCGTGACGGGCGCCGAACAGCTCCTTGGCGTGCTCCGCGGCGATCGACTCCACGGTGTCGACATTGCGGCAGCCGGCGTAGAAGCGGCGGCCGATGGTGCCCTCGGCGTACTTGTCGCTGAACCAGTTGCCCATCGCCAGGAGGGTGGCCGGGGAGGCGTAGTTCTCGGAGGCGATCAGCTTGAGCATCTCGCGCTGGTCGGCGACCTCCTGGCCGATGGCGTCGGCCACGCGCGGCTCGACGGCACGGATCACGTCGAGGGCGGCACGGAAGGCGGTGGACTCGGCGGAGAGGGACGAGGAGAGGGACTGCTCTGGCATGAGGACCTCCGGACGGCGTATGTACAGCGTTCACGGCTCGGCCCAGGCGCACGGCACTCGGTCTCACTGGGGCCGCTCCCCGATGGTCCATCCCATCCCAGCGCGCCAGTCACGGCCCGCCGGTCAGCCTACCGGGCGAATCGGACGGGCACGCGCGGCGGTGGTCGCACGGTGCTTACGGCTCCGGGTCCGGCCCGCGAGCGAGGATGGGAGAAGGGGGCGAATCCCGACACTCTGGCCCACTGGAGTTCCCGTGAACGCTACGGAGAGGCTCATCGCCGCTGCCGACGCCCACACCGCGCACACCTACCGCCCGCTGCCGGTGGTCGTGGCCACCGCGGACGGGTCCTGGATGACGGATGTCGAGGGCCGGCGCTACCTCGATCTGCTCGCCGGCTACTCCGCGCTGAACTTCGGGCACCGCAACCCGCGGCTGGTGGCGGCGGCCACGGCGCAGCTGGAACGGGTGACGCTGACCTCGCGGGCGTTCCACCACGACCGGTTCGCCGCGTTCTGCAGCGAACTGGCCGAGCTGTGCGGCATGGAGCTGGTGCTGCCGATGAACACCGGCGTTGAGGCGGTGGAGACCGCGGTGAAGACGGCCCGGAAGTGGGGCTACCGGGTGAAGGGGGTGCCCGGGGAGATGGCGAAGATCGTGGTCGCCGGGGGCAACTTCCACGGCCGTACGACGACGGTCATCAGCTTCTCCACGGATCCGGAGGCGCGGGCGGACTTCGGGCCGTACACGCCGGGCTTCGAGATCGTCCCGTACGGGGACCTGACCGCGATGCGGGCGGCGCTCACCGAGAACACGGTGGCGGTGCTGCTGGAGCCGATCCAGGGCGAGGCGGGCGTGATCGTGCCGCCGGCCGGTTATCTGCCGACGGTGCGGGAGCTGACCCGGGAGCGGAATGTGCTGTTCGTCGCGGACGAGATCCAGTCGGGGCTGGGCCGGACCGGGCGGACCTTCGCGTGCGAGCACGAGGGGGTGGTGCCGGACGTGTATCTGCTGGGCAAGGCGCTGGGCGGCGGGATCGTGCCGGTGTCGGCTGTGGTGTCGGGCGCGGAGGTGCTCGGGGTGTTCCGGCCGGGTGAGCACGGGTCGACGTTCGGTGGCAATCCGCTGGCCTGCGCGGTGGGGCTGGAGGTGATCGCGATGCTGCGGTCGGGCGAGTACCAGGCGCGCGCGGCGGAGCTGGGCGCGCATCTGCACCGTGAGCTGGGCGCGCTGCTCGGTACCGGCGCGGTGACGGCGGTGCGCGGGCGCGGGCTGTGGGCGGGAGTCGATGTCGCGCCGGCGCTCGGGACGGGACGGCAGATCTCGGAGCGGCTCATGGACCGCGGCGTGCTGGTGAAGGACACCCACGGCTCGACGATCCGGATCGCGCCGCCGCTGGTGATCGAGAAGGAGGATCTGGACTGGGGGCTCGATCAGGTGCGGGCGGTGCTGGCCGGCCGGCGTGGCGAGGCGAGAGTCAGGTGAGAGCCGGGCTCGGACCGGGCCGCGGGTTTTCCCGCTCCCCTACAGTCGCTTCGTGCTCTTCGGAATGGTGTGCGCCCTGGGCGCGGCGGTCTGTTTCGGTACGGCGACCGTCCTGCAGGCGATCGCCGCGCGCCACGCGGCGGGCACCGGTGCGGGCGGGGATGCGGCGCTGTTGCTGCGGGCGCTGCGGCAGTGGCGGTATCTGGCGGGTCTGGGCCTAGACGGTCTGGGGTTCCTGCTGCAGATCGCGGCGCTGCGGTCGGTCCCGATCTATACGGTCGGCGCGGCGCTGGCGTCGAGTCTGGCGGTGACCGCGGTGGTCGCGGCGCGGTTGCTGCGGGTGCGGCTGAGCGGGGTGGAGTGGGGCGCGGTGGCGGTGGTGTGCGCAGGGCTGGCGATGCTGGGGCTGGCCTCCGGGGCGGAGGGCCATCGGGACGGCTCGGCGGCGTTGCGGTACGCGATGCTGGCGGCGGCCGTGGCGGTGCTGGGGCTGGGGGCGGTCGGCGGACGGTTGCGGAGGCGGGGCCGGGCGCTGTTGCTCGGGCTGGGCGCGGGGTTCGGGTTCGGGGTGGTGGAGGTGGCGGTGCGGCTGATCGACGAGCCGGCGCCGGCGGCCCTGGTCACCAACCCGGCCGCCTACGCCCTGCTGCTCGCCGGGGCGGCCGCCTTTCTGCTGCTCACCTCGGCTCTCCAGCGCGGCTCGGTGACCACGGCCACCGCCGGGATGGTGATCGGCGAGACGATCGGCCCGGCCGCGGTGGGCGTGGTGTGGCTGGGTGACCGCACCCGCGAGGGCCTGACCTGGCTCGCGGTACTGGGCTTCGCGGTGGCGGTGACAGGCGCCCTGGCCCTGGCCCGCTTCGGCGAGGCCCCGGTGACAGAGGCCCCTTGAGCCCCGGGGATCGCCGCAACACCCCGGCTCAAGGGGTGCGGTGGGTTAGGTCCTGTCGTCACATTCCCGTCGTCCGCCCGGAGGGCGGGCCCTGCGGCGTCGTGGGGGTCCCCCCTGGTCGAGCGGAGCCGAGAGCTTGGGGGAGCGTGCTCTCGGTGTGCCGGGCGCGGGCCCTCGTACTGGACGTACTCGGGCCTGTGTCCGGTGCGGCGAGTGGGGGTCCCCCCTGCTCGAAGAGCTCGGGGGAGCGTGCATGGCGTCGCGGGGCTGGGGGCACCTCCCGGCCGGAGGCCGGGGGAGGGAATGTGACGACAGGGCCTACGGCAGGGCGCGGCACAGGGCCTCAAGGGCTGCCGTCCAGGCGTGGTCCGGTGGGGTTCCGTAGCCGACGACCAGGGCGTCCAGGGGCGCGGTGACGGCGTGCTCGTGGCGGTACGTGGTCAGGCCGTGCAGGGCCAGTCCCTGCCAGGCGGCGGCCTGGAGCACCGACTGTTCGGTGCCGGGCGGAAGCCGCAGGACGGCGTGCAGGCCGGCCGCGATACCGGTGACACGGACCTCGGGGGCGCGGGCGGCCAGGGCCGCGACGAGGGTGTCGCGGCGGCGCCGGTAGCGCAGCCGGGCGGCGCGCACATGACGGTCGTAGGCGCCGGAGGTGAGGAACTCGGCCAGGGTGAGCTGGTCCAGCACCCCGCAGGTGTCGCTGTGCCCCTTGGCGGCGGCACACGCGTCGACGAGGGACGGCGGCAGCACCATCCAGCCGAGCCGCAGGCCGGGGGCGAGGGACTTGCTGGCGGTGCCGAGGTGGACGACCTGGTCGGGGGCCAGGCCCTGGAGCGCGCCGACGGGCTGGCGGTCGTAGCGGAACTCGCCGTCGTAGTCGTCCTCCAGGACCAGGCCGCCGGTGCGCCGCGCCCAGTCCACCGCGGCGGCCCGCCGGTCGGGGTGCAGGGCCGTGCCCATCGGGAACTGGTGGGCGGGCGTGAGCAGCACGGCGCCCGCGTCCGGGATGGCGCGGGTGTCGGTGGCCAGGTCGTCGTACGGCAGCGGGCGGGTGGCCAGGCGGGCGGCGGCCAGCAGGTCCCAGTGGACGAACAGGCCGTAGGACTCGACGGCGACGGTGCGGACGCCGCGGGAGCGCAGCACCGCGGCGAGGATCTTCAGGCCCTGCGCGAACCCGGCGCAGACCAGGATGTTCTCGGGGCCGGCACGGACGCCGCGGGAGCGGGCGAGGTAGCCGGCGAGGGCAGTGCGCAGTTCGGGCCGGCCGCGGGGGTCGCCGTAGCCGAGGGCTTCGGTGGGGGCGGCGGTGAGGGCGCGGCGGGCGGCCTTGAGCCATTCGGTGCGCGGGAAGGCGGAGAGGTCGGGGGTGCCGGGGACGAGGTTGTGGGTGGGCCGGTCGGCGGCGCGGCGGCGGGGTGCCCGGCCGGCCGCCGGGACGGCCGCGCCGGCCGGGGACGGCAGCCCCGTGGCCACCCGGGTGCCCGAGCCCTGCCGGGCGGTGAGCCAGCCCTCGGCGACGAGGTCGGCGTAGGCGTCGGCGACGGTGTTGCGGGCGATGCCGAGGTCGGCGGCGAGGGTGCGGGAGGAGGGCAGCCGGGTGCCGGGGGCGAGGCGGCCGGTGCGGACGGCGTCCCGCAGCGCGTCGGTGAGGCCGCGCCGCAGGCCGAGCGAGCCGGTCGGTTCCAAATGCAGGTCGATGCCCAAAGTGGCCCAGGATTCCGCCATGGAAATGGACCATACTCCTGGGCTGCCTGGCTTCTAGGGTCGAAGACATGACCGCACAGGAAAGCATCGAGTACGCACCCGAGACCGCACCCCGCCTGCGCATGGCCGAGCTCGCGCCGGACGTGTACAAGGCGATGATCCGTCTGGACACCGTGGCCAAGCGGGGTCTGGACCCCACGCTGTACGAGCTGGTGAAGATCCGGGCCTCGCAGCTCAACCACTGCGCGTTCTGCCTCGACATGCACACCAAGGACGCCCTCGCGGCCGGGGAGAGCGTCGAGCGGATCGTGCAGCTGAGCGCGTGGGAGGAGTCGCGGCACTTCTACACGGAGAAGGAGCTGGCGGCGATCGAGCTGACCGAGGCCGTCACGGTCCTCACCGACGGCTTCGTGCCGGACGCGGTGTACGAGAAGGCCGCCAAGCACTTCGAGGAGGCCGAGCTGGCGCAGCTGATCGCCGCGATCACGGTGATCAACGCCTGGAACCGGTTCGGGGTGGCCACCCGGATGACGCCGGGTCATTACCAGCCGGGGCAGTACGCGTGACCCGTACCCAGCCGGTCGGCCCGCCCTCGCCGGACCGGTGACGATCGTCGCTGCCTGGACCGGCCATAGTTCTTTGACTAAAGTCAAAGAACTATGGAGCCTGTGGCTGTGGAAGACGTGGCGGACCTCCGCCGGTTCAATCGCTACTTCACGCGCCGGATCGGCGTCCTGGACGACCACTACCTCGGCCAGGACCGGCCGCTGGGCGAGGCCCGGCTGCTGTTCGAGATCGGCGACGGGGTCTCCCTGCGCGAACTGCGCACCCGGCTGGGCCTGGACGCCGGCTATCTGAGCCGGCTGGCGCGGGCGCTGGAGGCGCAGGGCATGGTGCGGGTCGGCGTCCCGCCGCACGACAACCGGCTGCGGATCGTCGAGCCGACCCCGGCCGGGCGCGTCGAGGTCGAGGAGCAGAACCGGCGCGCCGACGCGCTCGCCGCCGGTCTGCTCCAGGCCCTCACCCCGGACCAGCGCGCCGAGTTGACCGGCGCCCTGGCCACGGCCGAGCGGCTGCTGCGGCTGGCGGGGATCACGGTCGAGGTCGTCGACGGCGCCGCACCCGACGCCCGCGCCTGCCTGGACGCGTACGCCGCCGACATCGACGCGCGCTTCCCCGAGGGCTTCGACGCGTCGGACCTGGTCGGCCCCGAGGAGGTGTCCGGGGAGGCCGGCGCGTTCCTGGTGGCGTACGAGGGCGGGGGCGACGGTGTCGAGGGGCCGGGCGCGCGGCCCGTGGGCTGCGGGGCGCTGCGGCGGCTGGAGCCGGGTGTGGGCGAGATCCGGCATGTGTGGGTGCACCGGGACGCCCGCCGCCTCGGGCTGGCCCGCCGACTGCTGGCCGGCCTGGAGGACGCGGCGCGGGCGCGCGGCCTGGACGTCGTACGGCTGGACACGCACCGCACGCTCACCGAGGCGCAGGCGATGTACCGGGCGTGCGGATACACGGAGATCCCGGCGTACGTCGACCACGTCTACGCCCACCACTGGTTCGAGAAGCGGCTGACGGACGGGCCCGCTTCCTGACCGGGTCCCCGGGCGCGGAACCGGGCGGAGGCAGACGGGGGCGGAAACGGGCGCGGGCCCCGCTCCGGGGTGACCGGAGCGGGGCCCGCGTGGCGCGTGACGGGGCGTCGACGAACGGTGGATCAGATGAGGCCGAGGGCGCGGACCGCCTCGCGCTCCTCCGCCAGCTCCTTGACGGAGGCGTCGATGCGGGCGCGGGAGAAGTCGTTGATCTCCAGGCCCTGGACGATCTCGTAACGGCCGTCCCCGGTGGTGACGGGGAAGGAGGAGATCAGGCCCTCCGGGACACCGTAGGAACCGTCCGACGGGATGCCCATGGAGGTCCAGTCGCCCTCGGCGGTGCCGTTGACCCAGGTGTGGATGTGGTCGACGGCGGCGTTGGCGGCGGAGGCCGCGGAGGAGGCGCCCCGGGCCTCGATGATCGCGGCGCCGCGCTTGGCGACGGTCGGGATGAACTCCTCGGCCAGCCACTTCTCGTCGGCCACGACCTCGGCGGCGTTCTTGCCGGCGACGGTGGCGTGGAAGATGTCCGGGTACTGGGTGGCGGAGTGGTTGCCCCAGATGGTCAGGCGCTTGATGTCGGCGACCGTCGAACCCGTCTTCTTGGCCAGCTGGGTCAGCGCGCGGTTGTGGTCCAGGCGGGTCATCGCGGTGAAGCGCTCGGCCGGTACGTCCGGGGCGGCGGCCTGCGCGATGAGCGCGTTGGTGTTGGCTGGGTTGCCGACGACGAGGACCTTGATGTCATCCGCGGCGTGGTCGTTGATGGCCTTGCCCTGCGGCTTGAAGATGCCGCCGTTGGCCTCCAGGAGGTCACCGCGCTCCATGCCCTTGGTGCGCGGCCGGGCGCCCACGAGGAGGCCGACGTTGGCGCCGTCGAAGGCGACGTTCGGGTCGTCCGTGATGTCGATGCCCTGCAGGAGCGGGAACGCGCAGTCGTCCAGCTCCATGGCCGTGCCCTCGGCCGCCTTCAGCGCCGGGGTGATCTCCAGGAGGCGCAGCTTGACCGGCACGTCCGCGCCGAGCAACTGGCCGGAGGCGATGCGGAAGAGCAGGGCGTAACCGATCTGGCCGGCCGCGCCGGTGACGGTGACGTTCACGGGAGTGCGGGTCATGGCGTTCTCCGTATGACAGCTGGCGGTGGGGCGTCCCTGCCCCGGGGGTACGGGATCCCCGCCCCGGCGTGCGGCCGGTGCCCGCCGCGACGATCGATCACGGGTTCGGATGATCGATCTCTTGGCGTCAAGAGAGATCCAGCGGTCAGGCTATCGCGCATCCGGCATCCCGGACGGCCCGCCCCGTGTGGCCCACCCCACAGGCCCCCGGAAGCGGCGGCCGCCCGTCCGGGAGAGGTGAGACAGGGGCGGCCGCCACTCGGGGACACCGGAATCCGGATCCCGTGGGGGTACGGTTCGCGTGCCCCCGATGACGCGGACCATGCGCACCCCGCGGAGGGAATGTGACGACAGGGCCTACGGCGTGCAGCCCGTCTGGCCCGTGGACAGGGTTGCGCAGGCCTTCGCCTCCGTGGCGGCCCGCACGGCCACCATCGGGGTGTACGCGCCGGTGTCACCGGTCGCGTCGACCGCGCCGGTGTGGCTGGTGGTGCCGGCGGCGATACGGACCTCGTCGCCCGGTCCGGCGCCGCTGATCCGCCCCCATGCCGTGCCGCAGGTCTTGCTGTAGCGGACCTCGACCGTGGTGGTGCCCACGGTGACGGACTTGGCGGTGGTCACCAGGTCGCCGCTGCACCCCATGGTCTCGGCGTCCTTGCCCGTGCAGCCGCTGCCCGCGCACTTGACCCCGGGGGGCAGGTCGGCCGCGGTGCTGGCGGACGGGGAGGGCGACTTGTCGGCGCCCTCGTTCTTCTTCTCGCCGCCGTTGCCGGTCAGGAAGAAGACGGCGCCGATGACAACGGCCGCTCCGGCCAGGCCGGCCAGGAACATCACCGTCCGCCGCCTGCCGCCCGGCCCCCCGGGCACGGGGGCGCCGGGCACGGGGGCGCCGGGGCCCGGCGCCTGCGGCTGCTGCCCGTACGGGCCCGGGGCTCCCGGGGTCCAGCCGGGACCGTCCGGGGACGCGGACGGAGCGGGGCCGGAAGAACCGGAAAACCCGAAAGAACCAGAGGAACCGGAGGAACCAGAAGGAGGAGTCGGCACGGACGGTGACGGCGTGCGGCCGCCCGCCCGCGAAGGGCCCTGATACCCGGCCACTCCCCAGGAGTTGCCGCCCTTCCCCGGATTCCGTCCGGCTCCCTCGCGCGCGTCGGCGTCGGGCGCCGTCGGCTGGGGCGGGATCGTCGGGGAACCGCCCATGGGGCCCGCGACCCCCGGCGTCGCCGTCGCGCTGCCGCCCTTGCGGGCCGTCCCGCCCCCGTTCCTGCCCACCGCAGGCCCACCGAACTCTCCCAGCGCGGCGCGCGCCTGGGAGATCCGTATCGCCTCCATGGTCATGTCGTGGCGCATCTCCGAACGACTCCAGGCGCGTTCGGCAAGCTCCCACATGGTCGTGAGGTGGATGGGATTGGTGCCGGTGACCTCGGCGAGCGCGACGATCGCGCCCTTCGGGGCGAGGAGCCGTCCGTTGAGGTAACGCTCCCAGGACGTCTTGCTGTAGCCCGTGCGGTCGGCCAGCGCCGCGATGCTCAGCTCGCTGCGGTCCACGAGTCGCCGCAGCTGGCTCGCGAACTCCTTGACCTGCGGATCGAGTTCATCCGGCAAGGCTTTCCAACGAGGCATGGGTTCCCCCCTCTTCCCCCCGGTCGGTGCTGTTGTGTTCCCGGCGTCCGCCCCGCGTTTCCCCCGCGTGGCATCCCGTCGCCAGTCCCCGTTCTGGCTACCCACAGGGCTGCGTCCCTCCAAAGGATCGCAGCTCTGTGGAGGGGGGCGCACGGGAGCATCGGACCCGTTGGTCATGCACCGTTGCACGCCGCCCGGCACCCGGTCCACCGGGCTGTCGCGTTGGGACACGTTAGCCCGGCTGTGCGCGCACTTCCTGACACATCCCCGAACTTGTCAAGACATCGACACAGTGCGCACGGAGTGGTGACCTCGCCCGTCCCAGGGGCCGCCGTGACACCCGCGGACCTCTCTTTGTCGCAGAGCGCGGACACCGTACCGGAACGGTCACTTCCGTGCCACAGCGCCCGGACAGCCGTTGAACAGGCCACTCGTGGCAGGGGAGGGTGGAGACGCGACGGCGGCCCGTCCCCGCTCGGGGGAGAGGACGGGCCGCCGTCCTCCGGCGAGGCCGCCGGACCGACAAGCAGTACCCGCGCCGCGGAGCTACTGGTCCAGCGTGAAGTGCAGGGTGTCCTTCAGGAACGGGATCTCCAGCCACGGCCTGGGCTGGGCCATCATCGCCAGCAGGACGATCGCGAGCCCCAGCACGCCGTAGGTGGCGATGTCCGTGAAGCGCGAGCGCACGGCGAGCATGCCGACGCCGGGCAGGAACCAGCGCAGCACCGCGCCGGCCAGCAGGGCGGCGCCGATCAGCAGCGTCCCGTACCGGACCACGTCGAGGGCGATCAGCAGCAGGCCCAGGGCGACCGCGGACAGCACGACGAGCATCGGCCACTGGCGGGCCGGCGCCGGCAGGTCACCGGATGTGGCCCGGCCGCCGCCCTCGGGGCGTGCGGTGTCCCTGGTGAACGACGGGAAGCGGCGGGTGGCCCGCTTGGGGCGCCCCGCGGGCTCGGGCGCGCTGGTCGCGTCGCGGACCGTCGGCTCCGCGTCCGGGTGGGTGTGGTCAGCCGACACTGCGCTCCGCCGCCTCGACCACGTTGACGAGCAGTTGCGCACGGGTCATCGGGCCCACGCCGCCCGGGTTCGGGGAGATCCACCCGGCGACCTCGGCGACCCCGGGGTGCACATCGCCGACGATCTTGCCGTCGGCGCTGCGCGAGACGCCCACGTCCAGGACCGCGGCCCCCGGCTTGACGTCCTCGGGCCGGATCAGATGGGCGGAACCCGCCGCCGCGACGATGATGTCCGCGCGCCGGAGGTGCGACGACAGATCACGGGTGCCGGTGTGGCACTGGGTGACTGTGGCGTTCTCACTGCGCCGGGTGAGCAGCAGCGGCATCGGACGGCCGATGGTCACGCCGCGGCCGACGACCACCACCTCGGCGCCCTTGATCTCCACGCCGTGGCGGCGCAGCAGGGTGAGCACGCCGTTGGGGGTGCAGGGCAGCGGGGCGGGCTCGTTCAGGACGAGCCGGCCCAGGTTCATCGGGTGCAGGCCGTCCGCGTCCTTGTCCGGGTCCATCAGCTCCAGGACGCGGTTCTCGTCGATGCCCTTGGGCAGCGGCAGCTGGACGATGTAGCCGGTGCAGGCCGGGTCCTCGTTCAGCTCGCGGACGACCGCCTCGATCTCCTCCTGCGTCGCCGTGCCCGGCAGCTCGCGCTGGATGGAGGCGATACCCACCTGGGCGCAGTCCCGGTGCTTGCCGGCGACGTACTTCTGGCTGCCGGGGTCGTCCCCGACCAGGATCGTGCCGAGGCCGGGCGTGACGCCCTTCTCCTTGAGCGCCGCCACGCGGGCGGTCAGATCGGACTTGATCGCGGCTGCGGTGGCCTTGCCATCGAGAATCTGGGCGGTCATACCCCCATCCTCCCGGATGACCGCCCCCTGGTTCCAATCCGGGGGCCGCCCGCGCCCCCACCTCCCGGTTCGTCCAAGATCGCCGATGTTGCACTTGCACAACACCTGGCCGATACGGCTGGACAAGGGCTGACCCAGCCATGACGATGAACGGCGCAGTATCGCGGTCCGTGTTGGGGGGCAAACCGCTCATGCTCTGACGTTCCTCCGCGCCATCCGCGTCGTCCCCGCAGTACAACGGAGGAAAACCCGCCATGAGTTTCGGCTCGCCCCAGAACCCGTACGGCCCGCCGCACAATCCCCAGCAGGGTCACGGCTACCCGCAGCAGCCGGGGCAGCCCGGCTACGGCTACGGCTATCCGCAGGCTCCGGGCATACCGCCGCAGCAGGGCTACGGCTACCCGCAGCAGCCCGGCTACCCGGGTGGCGGCCCCGGCCCGCGAGTCGCGTCGATGGGCCGCCGGTTCGGCGCCCGCGTGATCGACTTCGTGATCCTGTTCATCATCTACATCGTCTTCGCCGCCGTCGGCGTCGCCGGCTCCCTCGGCTCGGTGCAGGACTGCGACCCGAACGCGGCGGACTACAACACCTGCATCAACAACGCGAGCTCGGACTTCATGTCCGGCTTCGGCGCCGTCATCGGCGTCCTGGCCATCGCCGGTCTGCTCTACGAGTGGCTGATGACCGGCCTGGTGGGCGCGACCCTCGGCAAGCTCGCCGTCGGTCTGCGCGTGGTGAAGGCCGACACCGGCCAGAAGCCCGGCCTGGGTTCGGCGTTCATCCGCTGGATCATCCCGATGGTCGGCGGCTTCGTCTGCGGCATCGGCCAGCTGATCGTGTACCTGTCCCCGTTCTGGGACAAGTCCGGGCGCCAGCAGGGCTGGCACGACAAGGCCGCGAGCACGATGGTCGTCCAGAACTGACCCGCCGGACAGAACTGAGCCGTCGGAACCGGCCGGTCGGAGCCGACGGGGCTGAACCGGCCCGCGGCGGACGCCGATCCGCGTCCTGACGCCGGGCACAGCCAAGGGCCGTGTCTCACCCGTACAGGGGGGACACGGCCCTGGTGTGTCGTCCTAGTCTGGCTGGGTAGCCGTCAGGCACGGGGAGACGCACCTTGTACAGCATCATCGTGGTACCTCCGCCGGCCATGGGGGACGACCGGCGCCCGCAGATCCGCCTCGCCCCCGGCGAACGCCTCGCCTTCGGCCGCTCGGCGCCCGGCAACGACCTGGCCATACCGCACGAGGGAGTCGCGCGCCGAGCCGGTGCGATCACCGCGCAGGGCACGTTCTGGCTGCTCAGCAACCTCTCCGCCCACCAGACGTACGTCGTCGCGGAGCCGGAGGGCGCGGGCGAGCACATCAAGGTCGGGCCGGGACGGCTGGACGCGCCGGTGCCGTTCGAGTTCTCCAGGATCGTCCTGCCCGCCGCCGGCGATCTGCTGGCCCTGGAGGTGTGGGCGCCGCGCCACGACCAGTTGCGCGGCGGCGCCGGCACGACCGGCGACACCATCGCGCCCGTCTACTCCGTCGACCGCACCAAGCGCTACTTCGCGGTCCTGGCCGCCCTGTGCGAGCCGCGGTTACGGGGCGACCCGCACGCGCCGCTGCCCACCGTCGACCAGGTCGTCGAGCGGCTGCGCCCCGGCTGGCCGGCCGTCTCCCGCACCACGGTGCAGTGGAACATCGGCTATCTGGGCGTGAAGCTGCGTCTCGACGGCAAGAAGGAGTCCCTGGTCTCGCTGGCGCTCCGCTTCGACGTCGTACGCGAGGACGACCTGACCGTCCTCACCCGCCCGGCGCCCCGCACCACCCGATGACCGCCCCGCCCACGGTCAGCGTAGCCGCGGGGCCACCGGGTCGGCGCCCGGAAGCTGCGCGAACTCATCGACCACGAGCTGAAGTCGCGCCGCGGCCCGCCCCTCGACGGCGCCGCCGTCCTCGCCCCGGAACGGGCCGGGACCTCGCCGTGTTCCCTCGACGTACCACGACCACGCCGACCGGCCTCAAGGAACGCGCCCAGCCCGGCGAATGGCGGCCCTGCCGCCTCCCGCCGTCACCACCCGGGCCGCGTCCGCCTGTTGGCGCGCCGACTCCGTCCGATGCCGCGACGACGCGACCGGCGCCAGGCTGCACACCGGCGCCAACCCGTCCGGGTTCGTCGGCAGGTTCGAGACCGGCCCGGCGCGAGCCGCTGTCACCGCGCGGACCCAACCGCACGGCCCCGCGCGACGGTGTCACGCGGGGCCGTGCGGGAGGCTGCCGTCAGTGGAAGAAGTGGCGCGTGCCCGTGAAGTACATCGTGACGCCGGCCTTCTCCGCTGCCTCCACGACGAGTTCGTCGCGGACCGATCCGCCGGGCTGGACGACGGCCCGGACGCCGGCCGCGGTGAGGATCTCCAGGCCGTCGGGGAAGGGGAAGAACGCGTCGGAGGCGGCGTACGAGCCCTCGGCCCGCTCGGCGCCGGCCCGCTCGACGGCCAGCTTCGCCGAGTCGACCCGGTTGACCTGGCCCATGCCGACGCCCACCGAGGCACCGTCCTTGGCGAGCAGGATGGCGTTGGACTTCACCGCCCGGCAGGCCTTCCAGGCGAAGGCCAGTTCGCGCAGTTCCCCGGCGGTGAGGGCCTCACCCGTCGCCAGCGTCCAGTGGGCCGGATCGTCGCCCTCGGCCTGGAGCCGGTCGGTGGTCTGGAGCAGGACACCGCCGTCGATCTGCTGGGCCTCCACCCGGTTGCACGGGCCGTTCGGGGCCCTGAGCACCCGGATGTTCTTCTTCTTGGTGAGGGCCTCCAGGGCCCCCTCCTCGTAGTCGGGCGCGACGATGACCTCGGTGAAGATCTCGGCGACCTGCTCCGCCATCTCCTTGCTGACCGGCCGGTTCACGGCGATCACACCGCCGAAGGCGGACAGCGGGTCGCAGGCGTGCGCCTTGCGGTGCGCCTCGGCGACGTCCGCGCCGACCGCGATGCCGCACGGGTTGGCGTGCTTGATGATCGCGACGCACGGCTCGTCGTGGTCGTACGCGGCACGGCGCGCGGCGTCCGTGTCCGTGTAGTTGTTGTACGACATCTCCTTGCCGTGCAGCTGCTCGGCCCGCGCCAGACCGCCGCCGCTGCCGTCGACGTAGAGCGCGGCGGGCTGGTGCGGGTTCTCGCCGTAGCGCAGGGTGTTCGCGCGCTCCCAGGTGGCGCCGAGGAAGTCGGGGAAACGCGACTCGTCGACCGGCGCGTACTCGCTTGCGAACCAGCTCGCGACCGCCACGTCGTAGGCCGCCGTGTGCTGGAAGGCCTCCGCGGCCAGCCGCTTGCGGGTGGCGAGGTCGAAGCCCCCGTCCCGCACGGCGGCGAGGACGTCGGCGTACCGCTCGGGGCTGGTGACGACGGCCACGGACGGGTGGTTCTTGGCGGCGGCCCGCACCATGGACGGCCCGCCGATGTCGATCTGCTCGACGCACTCGTCGGGCGAGGCGCCGGAGGCGACGGTCTCACGGAACGGGTACAGGTTGACGACGACGAGACCGAACGGCTCGACGCCCAGCTCGGCCAGCTGCTGCCGGTGGCTGTCCAGCCGCAGGTCGGCGAGGACGCCCGCGTGGACCTTGGGGTGGAGGGTCTTGACCCGGCCGTCCAGGCACTCGGGGAATCCGGTGAGTTCCTCGACCTTGGTGACGGGCACGCCCGCCGCGGCGATCCGCCCGGCCGTGGAGCCGGTGGAGACGAGTTCGACGCCGGCCTCGTGCAGCCCGCGCGCGAGCTCCTCGAGCCCGGTCTTGTCGTAGACGCTGACGAGCGCGCGACGGATCGGCCGCTTGCCGCTCTCGATGGTCTCGGCGGTCACTGGATAACTACCTTTCGTCCCTCAATGCGGTGGCCGTGGCGGGCGAGCCGGCCGACGACCTCGACGAGCAGCCTTCGCTCGACTTCCTTGATGCGCTCGTGCAGCGCGCTCTCGTCGTCCTCGTCCCGGACCTCCACCACGCCCTGAGCGATGATCGGCCCGGTGTCGACGCCGTCGTCGACGAAGTGGACGGTGCAACCGGTGACCCTGACCCCGTACGCGAGCGCGTCCCGCACGCCGTGCGCCCCCGGAAAGCTGGGCAGCAGCGCGGGATGCGTGTTGACGAAGCGTCCGCCGTACCGCGCGAGGAACTCCTTGCCGACGATCTTCATGAACCCGGCGGAGACGACGAGATCGGGCCGGTGGGCGGCGACGGTCTCGGCGAGCGCGGCGTCCCACTCCTCGCGGGTGCCGTAGTCCTTGACCCGGCACACGAAGGTGGGCACCCCGGCGCGCTCGGCGCGGGCCAGCCCCTCGATGCCGGCGCGGTCGGCACCGACGGCCACGATCCGCGCGCCGTAGGCCTCGGCGCCCTCGGTCGCGATCTCGTCGAGGAGCGCCTGCAGATTGCTGCCGGATCCGGAGACCAGCACGACGAGGCGCTTGACCTCGGGCTTGGCGGCCACGATGGGGCCCTTTCTCGGGGGTGCGTCGGTACGACGGCCGGACCCGTACGGCAGTTTGTACATTCGTACGATGGCTTCGCGCCCCTGGATACGGGGAACTCTACGAAGCGGTCGGCCGTCAGCAACGATACCGGCATACGGGAAGGCCCCCACGGGACGGGGGCGTGGCCGGAAGGTAGCGTCTGGGAGGGAGCGGTTCGGGAACGCTGTCGTCGCGCGGTGCGTTGCCGAAGTGTCAGCTCACGTCGGACAGCCGTAATCACCTAGGGAAGACGCTCATTTGATGCCGGACCGCAGTCTGCGACTCCTCACGTTCCCCCCGCAGTCGGTGCAGGGAGGGGAGCGTGGTGCCGTGCTGGTGCGGGAGCGGCCGGCCTCGCCGCCCAACGCCCCCTCGGGCGGGCAGACCGGGGACGAGCGGGGCGGCGCAGCGCAGGACGACAACCCGTTCGCGCCCCCGCCGGAGGGCACGCCGGACCGTCCGTGGCAGCCGCGGCGGCCCACGGACGGGGACGACTCCTCCTCGGACGAGAACGGCAGCCCGCGGCAGCGGACCCCCTGGGGCAGCCAGTGGAGCGACCGGCAGCCGGGCCGCTCCTCCGGCGGCTTCGGCGAGCGCCCCGGCGCCGGTCCGGAGGGCCCGGGCGGCGGCCCCGGCCCCGGCATGCGCTGGGACCCGACGGACCCCGCCCAGCGCCGCGCGCGCTACGCCCTGCTGTGCGGGATGTGGGCCTTCTTCTTCGCCCTGTTCAGCTGGCCGTACGTGGCCCTGCTGCTGGGTGCGCTGGCCCTGTACTGGGGCGTCGGCGCGCTGCGCGCCAAGCCGCGCACGCGGACCCTGGAAAACCCCGCCAACCCTGCCGACCCCGCCGGCACCGCCGATCCCGCGCCCGCCCGGACCGGCCGCCCGCAGACCGGCCGCCCGCAGACCGCGGCTGCGGTCAGCGGCCTGGTCACCGCGGGGCTGGCCCTGGCCCTGGTCGCCGCGACCTTTACGGCCCAGCTGGTCTACCGCGACTACTACACCTGTGTGAACGACGCCCTGACCAACGAGGCCAGACAGTCCTGCAACCATCTGCTCCCCCAGGAACTCCGCACTCTCCTGGGCACAAACACCTGACCCGCCCCAGCGGGGCGGGCGGACCGGGTCACGGCTTGTCCGGTGGTGCCGCCTCGCGCAGGGCTGTCCAGCGGGCCTCCCGGGACGCGTCGTCGTGCCACGCCGACGTCCCGGGGTCATCGGCCGGCAGCAGGTCGTAGGCGTCGGACCCCGTCGCACCGCCGCCCCGTTCCGCGGCCGGCGCCACCCGGACGGCCACCGCCTTCGGCTCCGGCTTGCCCGCAGGCGTCCCCTCCCCCCGTGCCGACCGCCCCCGCGACAACCAGGCCCGCAACCGCCGGACCCCCAGCCGCCACGCCCGTACCAGCAGCGCCACCGGCACCCCCACCACCACGATCCACGCGCCCGCCGCCCCGCCGGCCTGCCACCACACAGGACCGAACCGGGCGAGTGCCGAGGTGCCGAGCGGCCCGCCCGCCGCCTCGGCGAGCATCGCGACCACCGCCGCGCACATCCCCGCGGCCAGCACCACCACCCCCGCGGTCCGCGCGGCGGACCACGCGGACCGCCCGGCCTCCCGCGCCACCGCACCCTCGCCCGCGCCCGGGTCCGGGCGCGCGTCCCGCCGTCCCACGGCTCCCGCGACCGTGAACCGGGCCACGGCCAGCCCCGCCGCGACCGGAACCACCCCGGCCGCCCAGTGGAACGGCCCCCCTGCCCCCGCGTCCGGCACCGCCGCCAGCAGCGGAAACGGCGGCAACAGCGGCGCGGGATCGGAGGACAGCGGGGACACCACGTGCCCCGTTCCGAGGACGAACCCGGGTCCGAGGCCGTAGGCCGCCGACCAGACCGCCGCGTTCGGCACCAGCCCCACGCACAGCAGCAGCACCGCGAACCGCCCGGACCAGCCGTCCGTCAAGTGCAGGAAGGACTCGTGGGCCGCCCCGCCGTGCACCGCCAGGGAGGCCACGAACAGCAGCGCCCCGCCCCCGACGAGCACCGCCGTCCCGGCCCCTGCGGCCCGCGCGGCCGTACCGAGGCCCGAACCGGGCCCGGAGTCCGGACCCGCCGCGGGAACCGAACGGCGCAGCCGCTCCGGCCACAGCGCCGGCCGGCCCCGGACCGGCCCCATCGGACGGCCGTACGCCGTCCACACCCCCACGCCCGCCGCCCCCGCGGCGATCAGCGGCACACACACCGCGACCCAGCTCCACTCCGGCCGCAGCTCGCCGCCGCGGGCGTACAGGGTGGCGAGGCCGGCGACGGCGAGGTAGCCGAGGACGACGCCGGACCACGCCGTGCGCGCGGCGACCGGCGGTGGCCCGTCGGAGTCCTCGGGCGCGTCCACCGCGTCCCGCGCCGCCCGGTACAGCAGCCACACCGGCAGCAGGAGGAGCAGCAGCGGGGTGATGCCCATCGGCGCGGGGGCGCCGGACAGTGTGTCGGTGCGGACCAGTTCGACCCCGTGCGCGAGCAGCCACAGCGTCGCGGCGACGTGCAGGCCGCTGCCCGGGCCGCTGTCGGGATACGGCGAACTGATCCACAGCGTCATCACGAGCACGGCGGACGAGCCCAGCCCGAGACCGGCCGCGACCGCGCCGCCCACGAGGCTCGCGCCCCACCCGGGCGAGCGGTCGCGCAGCCGGCTCAGCAGGAACGACAAGGACGGTCGGCGAACGGTCATCTGCGTCACGACCGCCATGCTCCCAACGACACGCGCCTGATGGACGTAACGAGCGAACCACCGAAGTGTCGCTCAATATACGTTTATGTTCTTTTTCGCACGAAAGGACGTACAGTGACGCAGAGCCCCGCGAACCCGCCACCGCGGCCCGAAGGGGACGAGACGACGGTCCGTCACGAAGCCGCGGCGGCGGAGGACGTGACGGCCCCCCAGCCCCATCCGGCCTCCCTCGCGGCCGAGGACAGGGCCACGACAGCCGCCCTGACGCCCGCCCAGGCCTTCGACGCCCTCTACGCGTTCTGCGCCCCCGCCCTCGTACGGCAGGCCTATCTGCTCACCGGGCGCCGCGAACTCGCCCGCGAGTCCGTGGAGCGGGCCTTCCAACTGGCCTGGCAGAACTGGCCCGAGGTGGCCCAGGACCGGGACCCCGCCGGCTGGGTACGGGCGACGGCGTACGAGTGCGCCCTCTCCCCCTGGCACCGTTTCCGCCTGAGCCACCGGCGCCCTGAGCCCGCGCCCACCGACCCCGGCGACCGCGCGCTGCTGAAGGCGCTCCTCGGTCTGCCGCCGTCGTACCGCCGCACGCTCGTGCTGTACGACGGCGTCGGGCTCGGCCTGCCGGAGACCGCGGCGGAGACGGAGGCGAGCACCCCGGCGACGGCGAACCGGGTGACGCACGCACGCGCCGAGCTGGCCGCACGCGTCCCGGAGCTGTCGGACCCCGCGGTGCTCCACCGGCGGCTGGCCGAGCTGGCCTCCACGGAGCGGCTGCGGGCGCGGAAGCCGGAGCCGGTGCGGACCGGCGGCGAGCGCCGTAACCGCTTCTGGACCCGGGCCGCCATCGCCTTCACGGTCGCGATCATCGGGTCGACGGCGCTCGCACTGCGCACCGCGCCGACGCACTACGAGCCCCCGCTCGCCCCGGGCCACAAGGTGCGGGGCATTCCGCAGAATCCCGTGCTGGGCCCGCTGTCGCCCACGGAGCAGCAACTGCGGGCCAAGCTGCACACGGAGACCGCGAACGGGCCGGAACGGCTGCTGCCGCTCAACCGCTGAACGGGCCCACTCGCCGGGCACACGGAAGGGGTCCGCATCCGGTCGGGATGCGGACCCCGTCGTCAGCTGCCGGGTCGGCGAGCGGGGCTGCGCCCGGTCGCTCAGCTGCCGAGGATGCCGCGGGCCAGCTTGGCGGTCTCGGTCGGCGTCTTGCCGACCTTGACGCCGGCGGCCTCCAGGGCCTCCTTCTTCGCCTGGGCGGTGCCGGACGAACCGGAGACGATGGCGCCGGCGTGGCCCATGGTCTTGCCCTCGGGCGCGGTGAAGCCCGCGACGTAGCCGACGACCGGCTTGGTCACGTTCTCCTTGATGAAGGCCGCGGCCCGCTCCTCGGCGTCGCCGCCGATCTCACCGATCATGACGATCAGGTCGGTGTCGGGGTCGTCCTGGAAGGCGGCCAGGGCGTCGATGTGCGTGGTGCCGATGATCGGGTCGCCACCGATGCCGACGGCCGTCGAGAAGCCGATGTCCCGCAGCTCGTACATCATCTGGTAGGTCAGCGTGCCGGACTTGGAGACCAGGCCGATGCGGCCCGGCTTGGTGATGTCACCCGGGATGATGCCGACGTTCGACTGGCCCGGGGTGATGATGCCGGGGCAGTTCGGGCCGATGATGCGGGTCTTGTTGCCCTTCTTGCCGGCGTACGCCCAGAAGGCGGCCGTGTCGTGCACGGCGATGCCCTCGGTGATCACGACGGCCAGCGGGATCTCGGCGTCGATGGCCTCGACGACCGCGTCCTTGGTGAACTTCTCCGGCACGAAGATGACGGAGACGTCGGCGCCGGTCTTGTCGATGGCTTCCTTGACGGTGCCGAAGACCGGTACCTCGGTGCCGTCGAAGTCGACGGTCTGCCCCGCCTTGCGCGGGTTCACGCCGCCCACGACGTTGGTGCCGTCGCCCAGCATGAGCTTGGTGTGCTTCATGCCCGTGGCGCCGGTCATGCCCTGGACGATGACCTTGCTGTCCTTGTTGAGCCAGATAGCCATGGTGTCTTGATGTCCTCGTCCTCGGTGCTTACTTGGCGGCGGCCAGCTCGGCGGCCTTGTCGGCCGCGCCGTCCATGGTGTCGACGCGCTGCACCAGCGGGTGGGCGGCGTCGGAGAGGATCTTGCGGCCCAGCTCGGCGTTGTTGCCGTCGAGACGGACGACGAGCGGCTTGGTGACCTCCTCGCCCTTGTCCTCAAGCAGCTTCAGGGCCTGCACGATGCCGTTGGCGACCTCGTCACAGGCGGTGATGCCGCCGAAGACGTTGACGAACACGGAACGCACGTCCGGGTCGCCGAGGATGATCTCCAGGCCGTTGGCCATGACCTGGGCGGAGGCGCCGCCGCCGATGTCGAGGAAGTTGGCGGGCTTGACGCCACCGTGCTTCTCACCGGCGTACGCGACGACGTCCAGGGTCGACATGACCAGGCCGGCGCCGTTGCCGATGATGCCGACCTCGCCGTCGAGCTTGACGTAGTTGAGGTTCTTCTCCTTGGCGGCGGCCTCCAGCGGGTTGGCCGCGGCCTTGTCGTGGAGCTCCTCGAACTCGGGGTGGCGGAACTCGGCGTTGTCGTCCAGCGACACCTTGCCGTCGAGGGCGATGACCTCGCCGGAGGCGACCTTGGCCAGCGGGTTCACCTCGACCAGGAGGGCGTCCTCCTTGATGAAGGTGTCCCACAGCGTGACGAGCACGTCGGCGATCTTGTCCGCGACCTCGGCCGGGAACTTGGCGGCCGCGACGATCTCGCGGGCCTTCTCCGGCGTCACACCGTCGATGGCGTCGATCGGGGTCTGGGCGACGGCCTCCGGACGGGTGGCCGCCACCTCCTCGATCTCCATGCCGCCCTCGACGGAGGCGATGGAGAGGAAGGTGCGGTTGGCACGGTCGAGGAGGAAGGAGACGTAGTACTCCTCGACGATCTCCGGGGCGGTCTCAGCGATCATGACCTTGTGGACCGTGTGGCCCTTGATGTCCATGCCGAGGATGTCCGTCGCGCGGGCGACGGCCTCGTCCGCGGAGGCGGCCAGCTTGACGCCACCGGCCTTGCCGCGACCACCGACCTTCACCTGCGCCTTGACGACGGACTTGCCGCCCAGCCGCTCGGTGATCTCGCGCGCCGCCTCAGGCGTGTCGATGACTTCACCGGCCAGCACCGGTACATCGTGCTTGGCGAAGAGGTCCCTCGCCTGGTACTCGAACAGGTCCACGCGCTTCCGTCCCTATCAGTGATCTCGCGGTTCGTTGGATGCGTGGGCGTGCCGCGAAGGGCAGCGTGACGTCCGCATGTGTCACAAGGGATGCGCACACGGTGTCCGAGCGCGCGGCATGTCCGTCTCGCAGATTATCGCTGCTTCAGGGGGGCCTCTAAATCGCGGGTCACACCTGAGCGGTGATACCTGTCACATGATGCCGGTTTTTCCGGCACGGCGTGCCGTCGAGGCGAGGCCTCACCGGGCTGGGGTTGACCCGGTGAGGCCTCTGGAAGGGCCCGTGAGGGCCCGGGACGGCTGATCCCCACCCCAATGGGGACCAGTCCGCCCCGCCCGTGGGGTACGGGCCGCACGCGCCGACGGCATTCGGCCGTCCGGCCCGGCTGTCCCACGGAGTCGGTGGGGGCGGGCGGCTCACCGGTCCACGCCGTCACACCGGTCACGCTCGTCATGCCCGTCATTCCCGTCACCTGGGCCGCGCCGGTCACATCGGGGCGCGAGGGGCGGTCGGCGGCCGTACGGGGCCGTCGACCGCGCGTGCGCGGATGCGGGCGGGCGTGAACGGGGGTGGGCGGCGGTCCGCGTGAATCCGGGGAATCCGGGGGAATCCGGGGGAGGCGGAGCCCGGACCTGGCAGGCGGGCGGACAGGGTCAGCCCGCGCGGGTCCGGGCCGGGGAGCCGGCCGGTCCTGTGCTAGCCGGGGAAGACCGGGATGTCCCGGTGCCTGTCCCGGGCCCCGGGCGTCGCCGCGCGCGCGGCGGTACCGGGTACGAGCCCCAGCGGCGCCCGGTGGTGCAGGGTGACGGCATTCATGTCGGCATGGCGCGAACTGCCGCCGTCGAGGGCCGACTTGCCGGCCGTGCCGTCCGGGTCACCGGCGGGGGCGGGGTGGGGCGGGCTGTCCACGGCGGGCCCGGCGCCCCGGCCGCCGCTGGGCGCCGCGGACCCCTGCGCGGGGGCGACGACCGTTCCGAGCGGGCCGTGCACGGAGCCGGCCGGTGTCCGGTGCGCGGCGGTCCGCTTGCCCGTTCGCTCCGTCGGTTCGGGGGACGCCTGCGGCTCGCCCGGCTCCCCCGGCGCCGGTTGTGAGGTGACCGGTGCGGGCAGCAGCCGCCCCGGCAGCTCGGCGAGCCCGGGCAGCGACGGCAACGGCAGCGGGGTCGCCGCGTCACCGGGCAGTGCGGGCAGTGACGGCAGCTCGGGCAGGGCGGGCGAAGCGGGTGCTTCGGGCAGCACCGGCACCGCCGTCCGCGCCTCGTCCAGGGTCCGGGTTACCGCCCCGACCACGTCACCCACGGCCCCCACGACCCCACCGGCGACGGACCGCACCACGTCATGAACCACAGGCACGGCCACGGGGGCCGGTTCGGCTGCGGGAGCGGGCGCGGGCTTGCCGCGGGCGCCGGCCGGCCGGTCCGGGGTGTGCGGAGCGTCGCCGCCCGTGAGGGTCCGCACCGCGTCCTTCACCGGAGCCGCCACGGACGGAGCCGGCACGGCCGAGGTCAGGGACGGAGCGCCGTCGGCCGCGTGCGCCCGCTGGCCGCAGAGGAGTCCGAGCGCGAACAGGGCGCCCACCAGCACCGCCAGTGGCAGCACACGCCGTCCCCCCGCCGTGCGCCATACGCGCACAGCGGCACCGGACAGAGCTGCTGCTGAGGCCAAGAGCGGGTGGGTCCTCCCGTGCGGCGCAACGTGTGACGGGTCGGCACGCTGCGGACACCGATCCTTGCACGGGACGCCCGAGGTCGCGCAAGTCCCCCATCACCGATGGGCAGTCATGTCCCCTTCCGCCCCGGACCTCACGCGCCGTCCGGTATCGGCAGCGGGCGCTTCTCGATCGCCGCCGCCATGACCTCGGGGAACAGATCGGGGGTGCAGGCGAAGGCGGGCGCGCCCAACGCGGCGAGCGCGGCGGCGTGTTCACGGTCGTACGCGGGCGCCCCTTCGTCCGACAGCGCGAGCAGCGCCACGAACTGCACCCCCGACGCCTTCATCGCCGAGACCCGCTTGAGCATCTCGTTGCGTATGCCGCCCTCGTACAGGTCGCTGATGAGCACCACCACCGTCTCGGTCGGCCGGGTGATCTGCGACTGGCAGTAGGCGAGCGCCCGGTTGATGTCGGTGCCGCCGCCGAGCTGGGTGCCGAACAGCACGTCGACGGGGTCGTCCAGCTGGTCGGTGAGGTCGACGACAGCCGTGTCGAAGACGACGAGCCGGGTGTCGATGGACCGCATGGACGCCAGCACCGCCCCGAACACGGAGGCATAGACGACGGACGCCGCCATCGAACCCGACTGGTCGATGCAGAGGACGACCTCCTTCTTCATGGACTGGGCGGCGCGGCCGTAACCGATGAGCCGCTCCGGCACGATCGTGCGGTACTCGGGCAGATAGTGCTTGAGGTTGGCCGCGATCGTGCGGTTCCAGTCGATGTCGTGGTGGCGCGGCCGGTTGACGCGGGCGCTGCGGTCGAGAGCGCCGGTGAGCGTGGCCCGGGTCCGGGTCGCGAGCCGCTTCTCCAGATCCTCGACGACCTTGCGCACGACCGCCCTTGCCGTCTCCTTCGTGGTCTCCGGCATCGCCTTGTTGAGCGAGAGCAGCGTGCCGACGAGGTGCACGTCGGCCTCCACCGCCGCCAGCATCTCCGGCTCCAGCAACAGGGAGTCCAGCCCGAGCCGGTCGATGGCGTCCCGTTGCATGACCTGGACCACGGAAGAGGGGAAGTACGTCCGGATGTCGCCGAGCCAGCGGGCCACGGACGGGGCCGACGCCCCGAGCCCCGCCGCGCGGTCCCGCCCCGACTGCGGTCTGTCCCCCTTCCCGTAGAGCGCGGCGAGCGCGCCGTCCATCGCCGCGTCCTGTCCGTGCAGCGTGCATCCGGTCCCGTCGGCGGACTCGCCGCCGAGCACCAGCCGCCAGCGCCGCAGCCGTTCCCCGGCGGCGTCCGCTGCGGCCGGGCCGCCGGCAGCGGTCTCCGTCGTGGTCTTCGTGGTCGTCATGTGCCCACCCCCGCCAGGTCCTTGTCGTCGGTGTCCAGGCCGAGCAGCAGCCGCACCAGAGGCAGTACGGCCTCCGCGCGCTCGGTGTCGGGCTCGGGTGCGAACCCGGGTATGCCGGCCGTCCGGCCGGCCGACGCGCCGCCGCGCACCCCGGGGCCGCGCCGCACCAGCTCGCCCAGGGTCCGCCGCACGCCCGGTTCGTACGCCGCGAACGTCCGCCGCAGCAGCGGCAGGACATCCGTGAACGCGTCCGCCGGCACCCCGGTCAGCCATGCGTCGACCAGCCCCAGCAGCCGCTCGTCGTGCACGAGCAGCATGCCTCCCCCGCCGCCCACGAAGCCCTCGATCCAGGCGGCGGCGTCCTGCGGCGGTGTGCCCGGCGAGAGCACGAGCCCCATCAGCCGGGCCGCCTCGTCCTGCCCCACCTCACCCTCGTCCAGCAGGAGCCGCACGGCCCGGCCGCGGATGACCCCGGGCACGGTGTCCCGGCCGGACAGCGACCGGAGCACGGAGCGCCAGCGGGCCCGCAGGTCGCCGTGGCTCGCGGCCGAGCTCTCGGCGAGGAGCCCCACCGCGCCGTGCACCGCGTCCACGTGGCCGCGCATCTGCTCGGCCGCGTCCGCGTCGAGGGCGGTGCAGGCCGGTGGCAGCCCGACGAAGACCCGCTCCGCGAGGCCCGCGGCGACCTCGGCGAGCGCCGTGGTGTCCGTGCCCCGCACGTCGCCGTAGCGCAGCGAGCGGACCAGGGCGGGGAGGGCCTGGGCGAGATGGCCGACGTCGGCGTCGAGCGCCGCCCGGTCGGCGAGCACCCGCATCACCACCGGGAGCGCGTCGCGCAGTCCGGCCAGCAGGCAGTGCTCGGCCAGCGCGGTCACGTCGGCGAGCGCCCGCGCGGCCCGGGCGTCCGCCTCGGCCCTGGCGGTCGCGGCGGCGGCCACCGTCGTCCCCCACACCCCGGCCTCGGCGACCCGCACGGACAGCTCCGGCTCCCAGCGCAGCCGCCAGGTCTCCCGGAACGTGCCCGTGCTGCCCCGCGACCGGGCCGGCTCGCCCCAGCCGATGCCCAGCAGCCGCAGCCGGTGCAGCAGCCGGCTGCGCTCGGCGTCGTTCTCCTTGCGCAGGTCCAGCTCCAGCTCGCGCTCCAGCGCCTCGGGCTTGAGCCGCAGCCGCCGTTGCAGCAGGGTCAGGTCCCGCTGCAGGGGCACGGCTGGCGCCGTGTCCGGCACCTCCCCCAGCACGTCGCCGACGACCAGCCGGTCGTGCACCAGCGCCAGCGGCACGTCCGAGCCGTCGCACATCACCGCGCGCACCGCGTCGGTGGTCTCGGTCAGCCCCGGCAGCGGGCGTCCGCGCATCGCGGCGAGCGTCCCGGCCAGCCGGACCGCCTCGATGACGTGCGCGGACGAGACGATCCGGTCCTCCTCGCGCAGCAGCCCCGCCACCTTGGTCAGCCACCGCTCGACCGGCCGGTCCGGTGCCCCGAACAGATGCCCGTACCAGCCCGGCGAGTCGATGCCCGCCCCGTAGCCGCTGGCCCGGGACAGTCTGCGGTGCGTCCACGGCACCCATGTCATGTCCGCCTTGACCTTGGGCAGCCCCTTCAGCAGCGCCCGGTCGGCGGTGACGGCGCTCTTCCGGCGCAGCGCGGGCACATGCCACGCCCCGCACACCACGGCCACGCTGTCGCCGAACTCCCGCTGCGCGGACCGCAGTTGGAGCCGCATATGCGCCTCTCGCACGAGGTCCCGGTCGTGCCCACCGGCGCCGTACGTCTCCCGCAGCGCCCCCATCGCCTCCTCCAGTGCGGCGAACGGCGCGAGAGCGGCCTCCCGGTCGCGCGTCCCGTCCCCCGGAGCCCCGGCGCCCCGGTGCTCCACGACGTCCTCCCACCAGCGCTCGGGATCGTCGTATCCGGCGGTCTCGGCGAGCACGGCCAGCGGGTCGAGACGGAGCGTGTGCTCGGCGGACGGCCCTGACGGGTTCTCTTCCTCTACCTCAGCCTCTGCCTCTTCTTCCGCCTTCCGCCACGCCAGGGTGTGCGTGGCGGGCAGGTCGATGAAGCGGGCCGGTACGTCGTGTTCCAGGGCCCAGCGGATGGCCACCCACTCCGGGGAGAACTCGGCCAGCGGCCAGAACGCCGAGCGGCCCGGCTCGTCCACGGCGTGGGCGAGGAGCGCGACCGGGGGCCGCATGCCCTGGTCGGCGGCGAGCGGAACAAGGGCGTCGGCCTCGGGCGGCCCCTCGATCAGCACCGCTTCCGGCACGGCGGCGTCCAGCGCGGCCCGCACGGCCCGCGCCGACCCCGGCCCGTGGTGCCGCACGCCGAGCAGCAGGGGTTGTGAGCCGCTCATGCGCTCACCTCCCGGCAGGCCCGGTAGAAGTCCTTCCAGCCGTCGCGCTCGCGGACCACCGTCTCCAGATACTCCTGCCAGATGACGCGGTCCGCCGCGGGGTCGCGGACGACGGCGCCCAGGATGCCCGCGGCGATATCGCCCGGCCGCAGCACGCCGTCGCCGAAGTGGGCGGCCAGGGCGAGCCCGTTGGTGACGACGGAGATCGCCTCGGCGGTGGACAGCGTGCCGCTGGGCGACTTCAGCTTCGTGCGGCCGTCCGCGGTGATGCCGTCGCGCAGTTCACGGAAGACGGTCACGACGCGGCGGATCTCGTCGATGCCGTCGGGCGCCGTGGGCAGGTCGAGGGAGCGGCCGATCTGGTCGACGCGCCGGGAGACGATGTCGACCTCGGTGTCGGCGTCGGCCGGCAGGGGCAGCACGACCGTGTTGAAGCGGCGGCGCAGCGCGCTGGACAGGTCGTTGACCCCGCGGTCGCGGTCGTTGGCCGTGGCGATCAGGTTGAAGCCGCGGACCGCCTGTACCTCCTGGCCCAGCTCCGGTATCGGCAGGGTCTTCTCCGACAGGATCGTGATCAGCGTGTCCTGCACGTCCGCCGGGATGCGGGTCAGCTCCTCCACCCGGGCCGTCAGGCCTTCCGCCATGGCGCGCATCACCGGGCTGGGCACGAGGGCGTCCCGGCTCGGGCCGTGGGCGAGCAGCCGCGCGTAGTTCCAGCCGTAGCGGATGGCCTCCTCGGGGGTGCCCGCCGTGCCCTGCACCAGCAGCGTCGAATCACCGCTGACCGCGGCGGCCAGATGCTCGGACACCCAGGTCTTCGCCGTGCCGGGCACGCCGAGCAGGAGCAGGGCGCGGTCAGTGGCGAGCGTGGTGACGGCGACCTCGACGATACGGCGCGGGCCCACGTATTTCGGTGTGATCACCGTGCCGTCCGGGAGGGTGCCGCCGAGCAGGTAGGTGGCGACCGCCCACGGCGACAGCTTCCAGCGGGCCGGGCGCGGACGGTCGTCCTGCGCGGCCAGCGCGGCGAGTTCGGCGGCGAAGGCGTCCTCGGCGTGCGGGCGCAGCGCCTGCGCCGCGTTCGCGGGCGCGGAGTTGTTCTGGCTCGGTTCGACGGACGTAGGTTCCACGGACACAGACATGGCTGAGGCCCCCTCCAGCTCGGCCGGTTCGGATCTGTGTCCACCGTGCACCACCCCACTGACAATCGCTCTGACCTGCACAAATGCCCCGGCTGGACCGATTGTCAGTGGGGGGATCTACCTTCGATGGCATGACTCAGCAGGGGGTGCGCTGGACCGCGGACCAGGTGCTGGCACTGGCGCCTGACGCCGCGTCGCGCAAAGCGGGAAGCAAGCTCGGCGCGGCCGGGCCGTGGTCCGAGGCGGGAAGTTCCGACGAGGGGACGGTGTGGGGACTGTGCAAGGGCAGTGGCAGCAAGCCGTATCAGACGGTGGTGGACATCGCGGACGCGTCCGGCCCCGCGTACAAGTGCAGTTGTCCGAGCCGCAAGTTCCCGTGCAAGCACGCGCTCGGCCTGCTGCTGCTCTGGGCGGGCGGGGACGCCGCGGTGCCGACGGGGCAGGCCCCGGACTGGGCGGAGCAGTGGACAGCGGGACGGAAGAAGCGTGCGCAGGACAAGCGGCCGCCGGCCGAGGGTGGTTCGGCCGCCGGATCCGGTGATCCCGAAGCGGCGCGGCGCCGGGCGGAGCGCCGGGCCGAGCGGATCACCGCGGGCGCGACGGAGCTGGAGCAGCGCCTGGCCGACCTGCTGCGCGGCGGACTGGCCTCGGCGGAACAGGCGGGTTACGGCCTGTGGGACGAGACGGCGGCCCGCATGGTCGACGCGCAGGCGCCCGGACTGGCCGCGCGGGTGCGGGAGTTGGGCGCCATTCCGGCGTCCGGTCCGGGCTGGCCGGTACGGCTGCTGGAGGAGTGCGCGCTGCTGCACCTCCTCGACCAGGGCTGGCTGCGCCGGGACCGGCTGCCGGACGGCATCGCGGCGACGGTCCGTTCCCGTGTCGGCCTGCCCGCGGCGCCGGACGGCCCGTCGACGCGCGACCGCTGGCTGGTCCTCGCCCAGTACGACACGGCGGACGCCAAGCTGACGACGCGCCGCATCTGGCTGTACGGCGAGGAGTCGGGCCGCACCTGCCTGCTCCTCTCCTACGGCGCGGCGGGCCGCGCCCCCGAGCAGGCCCTGCCGGTCGGGCTGGCCCTGGAGGCGAAGGTGTCCGTCCACCCCGGCGCCGGGCAGCTGCGGGCCACGCTCGGGGAGCGGTTCGCTCCGCCCGCGCCGGCGGCGATACGGCCGCCGGGCGGGACGACGGCGCGGGCGGTCGCCCGGTACGGCGAGGCGCTGCGGGACGACCCCTGGCTGGACGCGGTGCCGGTGACGCTGGACCGGGTCGTGCCCACGCCGGACGGCGGGTCCTGGCAGCTGGCGGACGCCGACGGTGACGGGGCGCTGCCGTTGGCCCCGGCCGCCCGCTCCCGACCCGGGCTGTGGCGGCTGGTCGCCCTGTCCGGCGGCGCCCCGGTCACGGTGTTCGGCGAGTGCGGCCACCGGGGCTTCACTCCGCTGACGGCCTGGCCGGAGGGCGCCGGAGAGGCGGTGGCGCTGTGTTGAACCGACCGGAGACCACGGGAGATCCGACCAGAAGGAGTCGTATGAACGGGAGCAGCGCTGCGGTGCGGGATGCGGCCGCTCCGCCGGACACCACGGACGCCGCGGACACCACGCTCGCCGCGGGCACCGTGGACGCCAGGGGCACCGCCGACGTCTGGGAGGACCTCGTCACCACGGCGCTGCTCGGCACCGACCGGCGCCCGCCCGCCGGGGGCGCGCCGGGCCGGGCGGCACCGGTGGCGCTGCTGGACGCGGCGGCCGTGGAGACCGTACGGCGGCGGGCCGGGCTGCGTCCGGCCACGGCGGCCCGGCGCCCGGAGCCGGCCGCCGAGGATCCGCGTCCCGCCCTGCCCGCCGCCGCGGCCCGCCGGCTCACCCTGCTGCTGGCCGACCGTCCCGGCACGGGCGGCGGTCGCCGGGGCGCCTCGCCCGACCTGATGGAGCTGCTGCCCCAGTGGCTGGCGGCGGCGAACGCGCAGGGCTACGCCGCGCCGCCGGAGACACTGCCCGCGCTGCTGGACGCGGCGCGGGGGCGCACGGACCTGCGCCCCGCGGCGCTCGCGTTCGCGGGGCCGCGGGGGCTGTGGCTGGCCCGGCTGAACCCGGACTGGAGATTCGCCCTGCGCGCGGCACCGGGCGGCGGCGCGGCCCTGCCGGACCTCGACGACACCGACGGGGTGCGACGGCTGTGGGAGGAGGGCCTGTTCGCCGAGCGGGTCGCCCTGCTCGCCGCGATCCGCGCGGCCCGGCCCACGGCGGCACGCGAGTTGCTGGCGACCACATGGGCGACGGAGCGCGCCGAGGACCGGCTGATGTTCCTCGACTCGCTGCGTCCGGGACTGTCCGCCGCCGACGAGCCCTTCCTGGAGCGGGCGTTGGCCGACCGGAGCCGCAATGTGCGGGCGCTGGCCGCCGAGTTGCTGTCCGCGCTGCCCGGTTCGGCGCTGGCGGCGCGGATGGCGGTCCGGGCCGGGGCCTGTGTGGCGGTCGACCACACGGACGGCGCGCCGGCCATCGTGGTGGAGGCGCCGCTGGAGTGCGACGCGGCGATGGAGCGGGACGGGATCGTGGCCAAACCTCCCGCGGGGCGCGGGAAACGGGCCTGGTGGCTCGGCCAGTCGGTGGAGGCGGCGCCGCTCGGGACATGGCCGCGGCGGCTCGGCGGGCGTACGCCCCGGGAGATCGTGGCGCTGCCGGTGACGGACGACTGGCAGGGCGAGTTGCACGCGGCCTGGTGCCGGGCGGCGGTGCGGCAGCGGGACCCGGAGTGGTCACGGGCGCTGCTCGGGACGCCCGGCGCGCCGGAGGCGAGCGGGCCGGGAGCGGTGTCCCTCGCCGAGCGGGCGAAGCTGCTGGGCACGCTCGATGCCGCGGAACGGGCGGACTGGGTCGCCGGGTTCATCGCGGCGCACGGTCTGTCCGAGGCGTTCCAGTTGCTCGGGGTGTGCGCCGTGCCCTGGGCGGCGCCGCTCGGGCGGGCGGTGGTGGACGCGCTCGACATCGCCCGGGACGCGGGAAGTTACCCCTGGAGCTTCAGCGGGGTGATGGGGCTCGCCGAGCGCTGTCTGGATCCCGCGGAGGCGTCGCGGCTGGACGGGTTGCTGGCGGTGCCGGACGAGCGGGAGGACGCGTCACCGGGCGCCGGCGGCTACTGGGCGGAGGCGTTCCAGCGGCTCATGACCACCTTGCGGCTGCGCGCCGACATGGCCCGTGAACTGACGCCGGCCGGCACCTGAGCCTCCGGTGCGCGCACCGGAGGCCGTGCCCCGATGACGCTGGGCGCCGCCATCGACCGGCTGATCACCGAGCGCGGCTGGAAGGTGCCCGCCGCGGTGGGCGGGGCGATGGGCCGCCGGCCGCGCATCGTCGACGACGACCCCGTGGGGGCCGCTCCCGCCCGAGGCCGCGGCGGAAGCCCGACGCCACCGCGGTACGGCCGAACACCGGCCGACCCCTGGGGACGCGACGAGGCGGGCCGGACAGCGACCTGACTCGGCACCGCAGCGGTACGGGCCGGACAGCGGCCTGACTCGGGGGGCGCGGCGGTGCGGGCCGAACGGGGCCCGCCTCAGGGGGCGCGGCGCCTCCGAGACGGCCCGGTTCGATGCCGGGCCACCGCGACGGCCCCGGGCCCCTCGGCCTGCGGCACCCGGTGTCGGAAACTCCCGCGACGCGACACCGGGTGCCAGGTCTTCTCGCGTCGCGGCACGGGGTGTTGGGGCCGGACCCCTCCTGCCACGGCACCGGCCCAAGCACCCGTTCGGCCCAAGGAGCCGAGCGCCGGAAGAGCCGAAACGGGTGAACCTGTGAACGTGGCCGAGACGACGGAATCGACCCGGTGTCAGCCGCCGGAGGCGGCCGGCTGCCGTACGTTCTCCCGCACCCACGCCACGATCGACGCCGTGGTGGCACCCGGGGTGAAGATCTCCGCGACACCCTTCTCCTTGAGCGGCGCGATGTCCGCCTCGGGAATGATGCCGCCGCCGAAGACCAGGATGTCCTCGGCGTCGCGCTCCTTGAGAAGGCCGAGGACGGCCGCGAACAGGGTGTTGTGCGCACCGGAGAGGATGGACAGGCCGATCGCGTCGGCGTCCTCCTGGATCGCCGTGTCGACGATCTGCTCGGGCGTCTGATGGAGCCCGGTGTAGATGACCTCCATGCCGGCGTCGCGCAGCGCCCGCGCGATGACCTTGGCCCCACGGTCATGACCGTCGAGCCCCGGCTTGGCCACCACCACGCGGATCGGACCGGCTGTCACACCCATCACTGCCTCCATGAAGCGATTGGATCCATCCGTACCGACAAGTACCGCACAGTCCGCGCGGTCCGCCACCGGCCGCGAAGTGAACGGTCGTTATCCATAGCATCCCTCAACCGGCAGTTTTACGGCGGCGACCGAGGGGGAAATCACATAATGGGACATGTTCGGGAGCCGCAGCGTGGTCCGCAGGGAAAGGAAAGGCACGCGGCGTGTACGGGACACACGCTCGATCACCCTGCGCACGGCTTCCCATAAGGGCACACGGGGGACAGAGACGTCCTCCTGTGTGCCGACAGGAGGTCGGCCATGATGGTCACCAGGGCAGTGCAGCCCCTTCGTCCGCTCTACCAGCTCCTCCTGCCGGCCAGACTGGCGGGACTTTCTGTGACCCTCCTCAAGGCGACCGCCCTTGAGGTCACGATCCTCGCGGGACACCTCCTCCTCTATCCGACCGGCATCATCCAGGAACGCCGCTCCCGGCCCCCGTCCCCGCCGGACGGCGCCGCGCAGCTACCGGTCCGACCCGACCTCCCGGTCGTGCTGCTGCACGGCTTCATCGACAACCGATCGGTCTTCGTCCTGTTGCGCCGCAATCTCGCCCAGCACGGCAGGAACCAGGTGCAGTCCCTCAACTACTCTCCGCTGACCTGTGACATACGCACCGCGGCCGAACTGCTCGGCAAGCACATCGAGGAGATCTGCGAGCGCACGGGCAGCCCGCAGGTGGACATCGTGGGGCACAGCCTCGGCGGGCTGATCGCGCGCTACTACGTGCAGTGTCTGGGCGGTGACAGCCGGATCCGCACCCTGGTGACGCTGGGCACCCCGCACTCCGGCACCCGGGCGGTGCCGCTCGCGAACGCCCACCCGATCGTGCGCCAGATGCGCCCCGGTTCGGACGTGATCGAGGAACTGGCCCTGCCCGCGCCCGGCTGCCGTACGCGGTTCGTCAGCTTCTGGAGCGACCTCGACTCGGTGATGGACCCGCTGGCGGCCGCCTGCCTCGACCATCCCGACCTGCTGGCCGAGAACGTGCCGGTGACCGGGATCGGGCATCTCGCCCTGCCGGTGCATCCGGCGGTCGCGGGCCGCATCCGGCAGGTGCTCGACACCGAACAGGTGGACACGGGCGTCGTCGCGGACCCCTCGGGGCTGACCGTGGCCTGAGCGCCGAGGGCGGGCGGAGGGCGGTCCGGAACACCCGAACGGCCGCCCCCGCGCGACCGGCTCGCGGGACCGCCCCGCACAGCGGGACCGCACGGCCTCTCGCGGGCGCGTTCACGGGACCGGACGCCGCCCACAGTCGAACATTCTTCGAACACAAGGCCAAACCCGCGTCCACGGTCCCCCGAAACACGGCCGAATGCCCGTTTCCTTCGGACGCGAAACCAGCAGAAGATTGTCGCGCCCGCGTACCGCCGGGTACAGTCGCCGCACTGCTCTGCCAGCCCCTGTTGTCGAGGCGAAAGAGAAGTTGGTGAACGACCGTCACCCGTCGGGGACCTTGACCACCCCGGCTCCGGCTTCCGAAGCCACCTCGGCGCACTACGCGTACGGCGGACAGGAAGCCCAGTACGGCGACTTCACCACGTACGGCGGCTACGACGCCGGCGGTTTTCCGCAGGGCGCGCAGGCCACCGCGGCCTTCGAGGCCGACCCCCTCTTCGGCAACCTCCCGGGAGAGGCCGGGAGCACCGGCGCGTACGACTCCACACACTGGTCGACGGGCGCCCATCAGACCCTGAACTACGACCCGTACGCGGCGCAGCACCAGGCCGTCTACGACAGCGGCGCCTACGACGCCACGGCGTGGACGTTGCCGCAGCAGGGCTCGTCGCCCGAGACCAGCGGTCAGTGGGACGCCGGTACCTGGCTCCAGGCCGACCAGCCCGGCGGTGCCGACCCGACCCAGCAGTGGGAGTGGGGCACCCAGACCTTCGACACCGGCGCGTACGACGCCACGCAGTGGAACTCCGACGGCGCCGGTACCGAGCAGCGGGCCGAGCCCTTCGACCAGCAGGCGACCAGCACGTTCGAGCAGCCCTCGTACGAGACGCACTCCTACGAGGAACCCGCCCCGGACGAGGGCGAGTTGTCCGCCACCGGTGAACTGCCCGCGGCGATGCCGCTGCTCGACGACCAGGAAGAGGTCACCCCGGCGCCCGCCCCCCGCGCGGGCTCGCGCGCCGCGGCCCGCTCCCGGCGCCGTCCGCCCGCCAAGCGCTCCGCGCTGCTGACCATCGCGGTGCCCTCGGCCTGTGTGATGGGGGTCGCCGGGATCGCCGCCGCCTCCGTGGGCGGCCTGACGGACGACGGCACGGACACGACCGCCTCCGCCGCGGACGCGACGCCGGTGAAACCATCCACCGCCAACAACAAGCTGGACACCCAGCTCGAAAGCCTCTCCGCCGGCGCCGACGACTTCGCCGACCGGGCCAGCCGTACGCAGGAGCGCATCGACCTCAAGGCCCAGCAGGAGGCCGAGAAGAAGAAGGCGCAGGCCGAGGCGGCGCTCAAGGAGCGGCTGCGCCCCAAGTTCGCGCTCCCGGTCGCCCAGCACGGGCTCAGCGCCTACTTCGGGCAGGCCGGTGTGAACTGGATGTCCGTGCACACCGGTATCGACTTTCCCGTGTCGTACGGCACGACGGTGATGGCCGCGACGGACGGCACCGTCCGCACGGAGTGGAACAGCGCCTACGGCAATATGATGATCGTGACGGCGAAGGACGGCACGGAGACCTGGTACTGCCACCTCTCCAGCTACCGGGTCATCTCCGGTACACCGGTCAAGGCCGGGCAGCCGATCGCGTACTCCGGGAACTCGGGCAACTCCACCGGTCCGCACCTGCACTTCGAGGTGCGCCCGGCCGGCGGTTCGGCGATCGACCCGCTGCCGTGGCTGCGCAGCCACGGAATCAACCCCACGTAGGCCCCGCGGGTCCGCCGGCCCGGCGCCCCGTCCGCGGGCCCCCGCCGGCCGGCAGGGGCCCGGCTCAGCGGGCTACAGCTTCTCCACCGGCGCGTACCGCAGCAGCAGCCGCTTGGGCTTCGAGTCTCCGAAGTCGATCGTCGCCTGGGCCTTGTCCCCCGTGCCCGCCACCGCGACGACCGTGCCGAGTCCGAACTGGTCGTGCGTGACCCGGTCGCCGACGGCCAGGGAGACCACCGGCTTCTCCGACGTCCTGCGCGTGGCGAACCCGGACGCGCCCGCCGCGGAGGAGCGGGAGCGGGACGAGGACAGCGAGGCCGCGATGCCGGACGCCGGTCCGGACGGCGCGGGCGCCGTGGCTCCCGTCCGCTTCCACTCCATGTGGACGGCCGGGATCTCCTCCAGGAACCGCGAGGGCGGGTTGTACGAGGGCTGGCCCCAGGCGCTGCGCAGCACCGACCGCGTGAGGTACAGCCGCTCCCGCGCGCGCGTGATGCCGACGTACGCCAGGCGCCGCTCCTCCTCCAGCTCCTTGGTCTGGCCGAGGGCGCGCATGTGCGGGAAGACGCCGTCCTCCATGCCGGTCAGGAAGACCACCGGGAACTCCAGGCCCTTGGCGGTGTGCAGGGTCATCAGCGTGATGACGCCGGCGCCCTCCTCGTCGTCCGGGATCTGGTCGGAGTCGGCGACCAGCGCGACCTGCTCCAGGAAGTCGGCGAGCGTGCCGCCCGCGGCCGGCTCTCCCTCGCCGCGCTCCTGCTCGAACTCCAGGGCCACGGAGGCGAGTTCCTGGAGGTTCTCGATCCGGGTCTCGTCCTGCGGGTCGGTCGAGGCCTGCAACTCGGCCAGGTAGCCGGTGCGTTCGAGCACCGCCTCCAGGACGGTGGCCGGGCCCGCGCCGGACTCGACGATCGTGCGCAGCTCCTCCATCAGCACATTGAACCGCTTGACGGCGTTGGTGGACCGCGCGGCCATGCCGTACGCCTCGTCCACGCGGCGCAGCGCCTGCGGGAAGCTGATCTTCTCGCGCTGCGCGAGCGCGTCGATCATCGCCTCGGCGCGCTCGCCGATGCCGCGCTTGGGCACGTTCAGGATGCGGCGCAGCGGGACCGAGTCCTCCGGGTTGGCCAGCACCCGCAGGTAGGCGAGGACGTCCCGGACCTCCTTGCGCTCGTAGAAGCGGACGCCGCCGACGACCTTGTAGGGCAGGCCGACGCGGATGAAGACCTCTTCGAAGACACGGGACTGGGCGTTGGTGCGGTAGAACACGGCGACATCGCCGGCCTTCGCCTCGCCCGCGTCGGTCAGCCGGTCTATCTCGTCGGCGACGAACTGCGCCTCGTCGTGCTCGGTGTCCGCGACGTACCCGGTGATGGTGGCGCCCGTGCCCGCGTTGGTCCACAGGTTCTTCGGACGGCGGGACTCGTTGCGCTCGATGACGGCGTTGGCGGCGGACAGGATCGTCTGCGTGGAGCGGTAGTTCTGCTCCAGGAGGATCGTCGTCGCGTCCGGGTAGTCCTCCTCGAACTGGAGGATGTTGCGGATGGTCGCGCCGCGGAAGGCGTAGATCGACTGGTCGGCGTCGCCCACGACGCACAGTTCCGCGGGCGGCAGGTCGTGCTCGCCCGGCGGCACGTCCACCGGGTGCTCGGCGGTCCCGACGAGCGCGCGCACGAGCGCGTACTGCGCGTGGTTGGTGTCCTGGTACTCGTCGACGAGCACATGGCGGAAGCGGCGGCGGTAGTGCTCCGCGACGTCCGGGAACGCGCGCAACAGGTTGACCGTCGTCATGATCAGGTCGTCGAAGTCGAGGGCGTTCGCCTCGCGCAGCCGCGACTGGTAGAGGGCGTAGGCCTGGGCGAGGGTCTTCTCGAAGCTGTCGCTCGCCTGGGCGGCGAAGTCCTCCTCGTCGATCAGCTCGTTCTTCAGGTTGCTGATCTTGGCGCTGAAGGACTTGGGCGGGAAGCGCTTGGGGTCGAGGTCCAGGTCGCGGCAGACCAGGGCCATCAGGCGCTTGGAGTCGGCGGCGTCGTAGATCGAGAAGGACGAGGTGAAGCCGAGGCGCTTGCTCTCGCGGCGCAGGATGCGCACGCACGCGCTGTGGAAGGTCATCACCCACATCGCGTGGGCGCGCGGGCCGACGAGCTGCTCGACGCGCTCCTTCATCTCGCCCGCGGCCTTGTTGGTGAAGGTGATCGCGAGGATCTGCCCCGGGTGCACCTTGCGCTCCGCCAGCAGGTGGGCGATGCGGTGCGTGAGCACGCGGGTCTTGCCGGAGCCGGCGCCGGCCACGAT
This sequence comes from Streptomyces shenzhenensis, assembly GCF_003688995.1. GTDB lineage: Bacteria > Actinomycetota > Actinomycetes > Streptomycetales > Streptomycetaceae > Streptomyces > Streptomyces shenzhenensis_A. The sequence goes on from NZ_PENI01000001.1 coordinate 614,299, forward strand.
GAGCAGCGGGGAGCCGGAGTGCACGACGGCGGCGCGCTGGTTGTCGTTCAGCCCGTGCAGGAGCGCGGCCGGGTCGATGACCGGCCGCGGGGCGCCGTCCCCGTAGTGGGTGTCCCGGTCCGGGGGCACGTCGAACTTCCCGCCGAACAGATCGTCCGGAACCGGCTCCGGAGCGTGTTCGTCCTCGGGCGGCGGCGGGGGTTCACCCTCCTGCCCGTGGGGGGTCGGGAGGTCCGCCAGGAAGCTGTCGTCAAAGAGGCTGCTCATCGCTCTCCGAGTCTAGGCCGCACCACCGACAGCCCGCCGCCGCCCCGAGCACATCGCCCGGGTCCGCCGGCGGATCCCGCTCCGGTCCACAGGCCGGGCAAACCGCTCACCGTGCGGAATCACCTTGTCACCCAGACGGAAACCCACCATCAGGTCACGAAAATGTATCGGACATATCACCCATCAACCTTCACAGGAGCCACACGAGTTGGCTAGCGTGCCGGGCAGGCCGTACGACCCCCACCGGCGAACATCGCCGGGCCGTACGGCCTCCGCCGAGTCCGGCGCGCCTTCCGTGGCGCACGGAGCCGGGGACCCACACCGACTTTGGGGTGAATCGGCCCAACTCCCTTGCGGGGAACGGCCGTAGGGCAAACCTTCCGAACCATCCGCCCGAACCCGTCAGCTAACTCGGTAGGCGGAACACGGAAGGAGTCGCCTCTCTTGGCGTCGCACCGCAAGTCGCGCTCCGCGGGCACCCGCGTTTCCGGCATACGTACCCCCGCCCTGGCCACCGCCGCCCTCACCTCCGTGGCCCTGCTCTCCCAGACGGCGAACGCCGCCCCCACTCCCGACGGCGACCGGCCGAGCGTGGAGGAGGTGCAGAAGAAGGTCGACGACCTGTACCGGCAGGCCGAGTCGGCGACCGAGAAGTACAACGCGGCCAAGGAGAAGTCCGGCAAGCAGCGCAAGCGCGTCGACACCCTCCTGGACGATGTCGCCCAGCGCACGGACAAGCTCAACAAGGCCCGTGAGGAACTGGGCACGTTCGCCGCCGCGCAGTACCGGACCGGGGCCGCCGCCCCCGACACCGCCACCTTCCTGCTCGCGGACACCCCGCAGGACTACTTCGACCAGACCCAGCTGATGGGCCGGCTGACGTCGCGTCAGAAGACCGCGGTCGACGACTACGCCACCGAGCAGTCGGCGACGATGAAGAAGCGCCAGGAGGCCACGAAGAGCCTGGAGACGCTCAACGAGTCCCAGGACGAGCTGAAGACCGCCAAGGCCACCGTCCAGAAGAAGCTCTCCACCGCGCGCCAGTTGCTGTCCGAGCTGACCGCGGAGGAGAAGGCGCGGCTCGCGGCGATCGAGAAGCGCAAGCAGGAGGAGGCCGCGCGGAAGGCGGCCGAGCTGGCCAAGAAGCAGGCGGAGGAGCAGGCCGCGCGGGAGGCGGCGCAGCAGAAGAGCGACTCGTCGAACTCCACGGACTCGTCGTCTTCGTCGTCGTCTTCATCCTCGTCATCCTCTTCGTCCGGCTCCGCCTACGCCACCAAGGCAGAGAAGGCGATCGCGTTCGCCCGGGCGCAGATCGGCAAGCCGTACGTCTGGGGTGCCACCGGACCCGGCTCCTACGACTGCTCGGGGCTCACCCAGGCCGCCTGGAAGGCCGCGGGCGTCACCCTGCCGCGTACCACCTGGAGCCAGGTCGAGGCTGGCACCACGGTCTCCCTCGCCAACGCCCAGCCCGGTGACCTGGTCTTCTTCTACGACGACGTCAGCCACGTGGGCCTCTACATCGGCAACGGCATGATGATCCACGCTCCGAAGCCGGGCGCCTACGTCCGCGAGGAGTCGATCTACTACGCCGGGGACTCGATCATCCACAGCGTGGTACGCCCGGCCTGACCCGTCCCGGCGGTTTTCCGGCGCCACGCGTGCGTGGGCGTGAACCCGACCGGGACCCACGCGCGCGTGGGCGCGTTCAGGTTCCGCCATGTCCCGCGCCCGCGCGTTTTTGAGACGTACGCACGCGTGCCACGCCGCCGGCGCGTCCGGGGCTCCCTACCATCGGGCGCATGCCCGGCATCTCCCCCGTCCGCGCCTGGTGGGCGCAGCGTCCGCCGGCGGCCGGGGCCGCCGTGATGGCGACCGGCATCGTCTCGCTGGGCCTGCACCTGACCGGGTACGAGGTCCTGTCCCTGATCGCCCTGGCGCTGGGCTGTGTCGCCTGGCTCGCGCTCGCCGTGGATTTCGTCACGGGCATGCTGCGCGACCCGGCACGGTGGCGGGCCGGGGCGAGGACGCCCGGCACGCTCGCCGCCGTGGCCGCGACGACGGTGCTCGGCACCCGTGTCTCCGTGCTCGGCCGGCACACCCTCGCCGCCGCGCTGCCCGCGCTGGCCGCGGTGCTCTGGCCGGTGCTGCTGTTCCTCGTCGGACGGAACCTGCGGCCCCGCATGTCCGGGGCGGTGTTCCTGATCTGCGTGGCCACCGAGGGGCTCGCCGTGCTCGGCGCCACCCTGGCCGCCGCGGGGACGACGGCATGGCTCGCGCACACGGCGCTGGTGCTGTTCTGGCTGGGGCTGGCGCTCTACCTGCTCGCGCTGACCCGGTTCGACGCCCGGCAGGTGCTCAGGGGGGCCGGGGACCACTGGGTCCTGGCCGGCGCGCTCGCCATCGCGGCGCTGGCCGGAGCGAAGCTGATCACCGCCGAGAGCCCGGCCCTGTATCTGTGGAACGAGGACGACCGGGATGTCCTGCACACCGCGACCGTGTGTCTGCTCGTCCTCGATCTGGCCTGCTACGTCGTCCTGGTGATCGCGGAGGTGGTCCGGCCCCGCCCGCGCTACGACGTGCGCCGCTGGTCGACGGTGTTCCCGATGGGGATGACGGCGGCGGCCTCGCTGTCCGCGTCGGCGGCCGTCGGCACCCCGTGGCTGCGGGGTCTCGGGCAGGCGCTGCTGTGGGTCGCCGTCGCGGCCTGGCTGGCCGTGGCCGCGGGCGCGGTCGTGGCGGCGCGCGCCGGGATCAGGGCCGCGGGCCGCGCCTGACGTCTGCGTACGTCATGTCCACAGCACAGCAATGAAGATGTTCGCCGTGGTCAGCAGGCCCACCACGCCGAACAGGCTCTTGTCGACCCGCTCCTCGTCCCGCTTCACGTAGACGAGCCCGAGGATCACGATCAGCAGGGCCAGCTTCACGCCGATCTTGATGTTGTTGACATGGTGGTACTCGGCCTGATCGAGGCCGACCAGGATCGCTCCGGTGACCAGCATGGTCAGCGCACCGTGCAGCATGGCGGGGACGAAGCGGGCGGTGCCCCCGCCCATCGCCTTCATCTGGGTGAGGAAGCCGCCGAGGAGGGCGGCGATGCCGACGATGTGCAGGCCGACGAAGAGATGGATGAGTACGTCCATGGCCCCGGAGCCTAATCAGGGGCCCCTGAGCGGACGCGCACCGCCCCCCAGGTCGGTCGTCAGGACCGGCGCCGCGGACGCTCACCCGTGGCAGCCGGTCGCCGGAGGGCCGGGTTCAGTTCCCCACGCCGAGACCGGACATGAACGCGGACGGGTAGCGGTCGCCGCGTGCCGCGCCCGGGGGCACCGCCTTCTCGATCGCGGCGAGGTCGTCCGCGGTGAGGTTCAGCTCCGCCGCGGGCAGCGCCTCGGCCAGCCGCTCGCGGGTGCGAGCGCCGACCAGTGGCACGATGTCGTCGCCCTGTGCGGCCACCCAGGCGATGGCCAGCTGGGCGACGGTGCACCGCTTCGCCTCGGCGACCTGGCGCAGAGCCTTCACGAGGGCGAGGTTGTGTTCCACGTTCCCGTTCGTGAACCGCGGGCTGAAGGCACGGCTGTCGCCGGGGCCGCCGGTGCGGCCGGCGGACCAGTGCCCGGAGATGAGGCCGCGACCGAGGACGCCGTACGCGGTCAGTCCGATGCCGAGCTCCCGCAGCGTGGGCAGGATGTCCGCCTCCACCGCGCGGGAGATCAGCGAGTACTCGATCTGCAGGTCGGCGACCGGGTGCACGGCGTGCGCCCGGCGGATCGTCGCCGCGTCGACCTCGGAGAGGCCGAGGTGCCGCACATAGCCGGCGTCGATCATCTCCTTGATCGCGCCCACCGTCTCCTCGATGGGGACCGCCGGGTCAAGCCGGGCGGGACGGTAGATGTCGATGTGGTCGGTGCCCAGCCGGGTCAGCGAGTGGGCCAGGAAGTTCTTCACCGCCTCGGGACGGCCGTCATGCCCGCCGAACTGCGTGCCCGGCCCCCGCAGCATGCCGAACTTGACGCTGAGCCGGTAACTGTCCCGCTCCCGGCCGCGCAACGCCTCGGCGAGCAGCAGCTCGTTGTGGCCCATGGCGTAGAAGTCGGCGGTGTCGATCAGTGTGACGCCGGCCTCCAGCGCGGCGTGCACGGTGGCGATGCTCTCCGTGCGGTCGGCCACGCCGTAGGCGCCCGACATGCTCATCGCTCCCAGGCCCAGCGCGGAGACGGCCGGGCCGGTGCTGCCCAGGGTTCGCATCTGCATGGGTTCTCCTCCATCGTCGAACTGCCACCCACCTTGCCCCCGGGCCCCGGCGTCCGGGAGCGGAGCGTTCGTCCCGGGAGAGCCGCTCCCTGGCTGATGCGCGCACCGCGAGGAACACGCCCAGCCCGCCGACTTCCCGCGCCGGCGGAGCCCCATAGCACCCCCGGGGCCATGCACGCTCCGGAAACGCCGCTTCGGTCAGCGCGTCATGTGAAGTCGGCGGCTCCGCACCGAAATCACGGTCACATACGGTCACCAGCCGCTCCACGCCTGCCAGTTCCGTACATCCCGTTACCGACTCGTCACCATCGGCCCTAGCGTCCTCCACCAGCGGCCGGCTCCCCGTGCCGGACGCGGCAACCGCACTCAGGAAAGGACGTGACGGTCGAGGTGGCAGCGCATCGCAAGCCCCGGCACAGCCCGCTCGGCGGCAACACGGCCCGGACGGCCGCCACCCTGGCCCTGGCGGGCGCGGCGACCGCGACGGCCTTCGACGGGACCGGGCACGCCGAGCCGCAACTGGCACCGTCCGAGGTCAAGGCCAAGGTCGACAAGCTGTACGAGGAGGCAGAGGTCGCCACCGAGAAGTACAACGGGGCGAAGGAGAAGGCGGACACGGCCCAGCGCCGACTGGCATCGCTCCAGGACGAGGCGGCCCGCCGGGAGGACCGGCTCGACTCGGCGCGGGACTCGCTCGGTTCGATCGCGGCGGCGCAGTACCGCAGCGGCGGCCTCACCCCCGCCCTCCAACTGGCGCTCTCCGACGACCCGGACCAGTTCCTGGCGGGGACCGCGTTCGCCGAACGGGCCGGTGACCGCCAGTCGGTGGCAGTGGCGCGCGTGCGCAAGCAGCTGCGGGAGATCGAGCAGCTGCGCGGTGCCGCCCGCGTCGAACTGGCGTCGCTGCGGTCCCGGCAGGCCGAGCTGAAGCGGAACAAGGAGACGATCACGGAGAAGCTGGGCGCGGCCCGGCAGCTCCTGGACCACCTGCCGCCGGCGGAGCGGGCCCGGGTCACGGCCGACGGCGGCGCGAGCGGCCATGCCTCGCGCGCCGACCTGGGGGACGGACGCACCGCCCTGCCGGGCGCGGATCCGGCCGCGGCGCCCGGCTCCCGCGCGGCGGCCGCCGTGGCGTACGCCTACCAGAAGCTGGGCAGCCCCTATGTGTGGGGCGCGACGGGCCCGCACGCCTTCGACTGCTCGGGCCTCATCCAGGCCGCCTACCGCTCGGCAGGCGTCTCCCTGCCCCGCACGACCTACGCCCAGATCGGCGCGGGGCAGCGCGTCTCCCGCTCCCAACTCCTCCCCGGCGACCTGGTGTTCTTCTACTCCGGCATCAGCCACGTCGGCATCTACGTGGGCAGCGGGCAGATGATCCACGCCCCGAACTCGTCCGCGCCGGTACGGCTGGCCCCGATCGACCAGATGCCGTTCGCGGGGGCGACCCGGGTGGCGTGAGGGCCCCGGCGTCCGGCCCCGCCCCGGCTCACACCAGCCGGCGTGCCGTCGCCCAGCGGGTCAGTTCATGGCGGTTGGACAGCTGGAGCTTGCGCAGCACCGCCGAGACATGGGACTCGACCGTCTTCACCGAGATGAAGAGCTGCTTGGCGATCTCCTTGTACGCGTAGCCCCGGGCGATGAGACGCAGCACCTCCCGCTCGCGCTGGGTGAGCCGGTCGAGGTCCTCGTCGACCGGCGGGGCGTCGGTGGAGGCGAAGGCGTCGAGGACGAAGCCGGCCAGCCGCGGGGAGAAGACGGCGTCGCCCTCCTGGACGCGGAAGACGGAGTCGACGAGGTCCGTGCCGGTGATCGTCTTGGTGACATAGCCGCGGGCGCCGCCGCGGATCACCCCGATCACGTCCTCCGCCGCGTCCGAGACGGACAGCGCGAGGAACCGCACGGGCCGCTCGGTGTCGGCCATCAACGCGGCACAGCGGCGCAGCACTTCGACCCCGCCGCCGCCCGGCAGATGGACGTCGAGCAGCACCACCTCGGGCCGGGTCGCGGTGATCACCGTGACCGCCTGGTCCACGTCCGCCGCCTCGCCGACGACCTCGACGCCGGTCTGCTCGGTCCGGCCGATCTCGGCCTGGACGCCGGTGCGGAACATGCGGTGGTCGTCGACGAGGACCACGCGGACGCGGCGCTCGCCCGCGGGGCCCTCCTGCCCGGCCGGCTCCGCCGCCCCCGCCGTACCGTTCGCCTCGGTCGGATCGCTCATGACGTCTTCTCCGCCCTCTCCATCTCCAGCTCGACCTCCGTGCCGCCGTCCGGCACCGCGCGCAGCCGCGCCGTGCCGCCGTTGCGTTCCATGCGGCCGATGATCGATTCTCTGACGCCCATGCGGTCGGCGGGTATCGAGTCGAGGTCGAAGCCCGGACCGCGGTCACGGACGGACACGAAGACCGTCCTGCCCTCCACTTCGGCGTAGACCTGAACGGCGCCGCCGTCGCCACCGTACTTGGCCGCGTTGACCATCGCCTCGCGCGCGGCCTGCATCTGGGCCGCCGTCTTCTCGTCGAGCGGGCAGTCGCCGACCACGACGACCTCGATGGGCACGCCGTGCTTGTCCTCCACCTCGGCGGCGTTGCGCCGGACCGCGTCGGCGAGGGTGGCCGGTTCGTCCTCCTCGTCCTTGCCGGTGCCCTCCGGCTTGTACAGCCAGGTGCGCAGGTCGCGCTCCTGGGCGCGGGCCAGACGGCGCACCTCGCCGGCGTTCTCCGCGTTGCGCTGGATCAGGGTGAGGGTGTGCAGCACCGAGTCGTGGACGTGCGCGGCGACCTCGGCGCGCTCCTGGGCGCGGATGCGCATCAGGCGTTCCTCGGACAGGTCCTGGGTCATGCGGACCAGATAGGGACCGGCCAGCAGCGTGATACCGACGAGGACGGCGAGCGCTGCTTGCAGGACCGAACCGAGGTGGGCGGCGGAGCCCTGAAGGACGAAGATCCCGGAGACACCGGCGGTGACGAGCAGCACACCCGCGCCCCCGCGCAGCAGCCTGAGCGTGCGGCGGCGGCTGCCGACCTCGACCCACCGGGCCCGGCGGGCGTTGTCCGCCTGGCGCCAGACGAGGGCGACGCCCGCGCCGACGAGGACGGCCGGCACCAGATACGCCTTGGCCCCGCCGCCGAGGTTGACGTTGCTCACGAAGACCATGGCCACGCCGACCATGAGGAGCAGGGCGACGATCTGGCCCTTGTCCGGTCTGCGGGCCACGAGCCTGCGGCGGCCGTCCGGCGCGGTCTCGGTGCCGACCAGGGACGGCGGCTTCTGGTCCCCGACGCCGCCGACGCCGAGCGGGACGAAGAACCAGAACGCGGCGTACAGCAGCGCGCCGAGGCCGTCGGCCATGAGCAGGCCGACGAAGACGAGCCGCACCCAGACCACGGGCAGCCCGAGGTGCCCGGCGAGCCCCCGCGCGACGCCACCGAGCCAGCGGCCGTCGCTGCTGCGGTAGAGCTTGCGCGGCGGCCGCGGTTCGACGGGGGGCGCTGCTGTTGCGGCTTCCGGCATGCCATCGATGGTCACACGGCCACCGGGGCGGGGCATCAGGGTCCGTCCCCGAGACTCCCCTGATCTTCATGGATCCGGCCACCGGACCGCCGTACCCCGGGCTCGGCTCAGGGCCGATATCAGGGTTCGGCCAGGGTCGATCCGACTGCCGCCGCGGCGGCCGGGCCGTCACCATGGACACATGACGGATCACGACCACGCCGCGCCGGGGCCGGGACCCGGCGCGGACCGCACGACGGGCGAGGGCGCCGGGCCCCTCGTCGGGGACCCCGTGCAGCCCCTGCGCGCGTTCCGGCGCGACCGGCGGCACAAGGTGATGGCGGGGGTCTGCTCCGGGCTCGGCCGGCACACCGACATGGATCCCGTGATCTTCCGGATCACCCTGGCGGTGCTGGCCGCGAGCGGGGGCATCGGGCTCATCTTCTACGGGTTCGCCTGGCTCTTCGTGCCGTACGAGGACGAGGAGGAGAACGAGGTCCGCAAGCTGCTGACCGGCCGGGTCGACGGGCAGGCCCTGGCCGCCGTGCTGTTCGCGCTGGTCGGCTGCGGTGTGTTCCTGACGATGCTGGGGAACGGCGACGTGCTCACGTTCGGCGTCGTCCTCTCCCTGCTGCTGGCAGGCGCCGGCTACTGGTCGCAGCGGCGCGGCACCCTCGACCCGGATCCGCTGGCCGCCCAGGCGGTCGCCGACGCCCCGCCGGAGCCCCAGGCGCCGCCCGCGCCCACCGCGTATCCGTCCTGGTGGCGCGACCCCATCGTCAAGGACGGCACGCACGTGGGCGGCACCGGCTATCTGTGGGGCCCCGAATCCGCCGTCGAGCGCGACCCGGCCGGGGCCCGCCGCTTCGGCCCCGGCATGCCCCGGTTCGACGCGCGCGGTTCGCGTACGGCGCCGCACCGGCCGCGCGGCCCGCGCTGGATCGGCGGCTGGGTCTTCCTGCTCGCGCTGCTGGCCGGCGGCCTGGGCACCGGTCTGTCGTGGGACCGGCAGCCGCTGGGTGTCAGCCTCCAGATCGGGCTGTCCTGCGCGCTCGCCGTCTTCGGGCTCGGTGTCGCGGTGAGCGCCTTCCTGGGGCGCACGGGGGCCGGTTCGGTGTTCCTGGCGCTCGTCACGGCGGCGCTGCTCGCCGGTTCGACGCAGCTGCCCAAGGACATCACCGCCCACTGGCAGCAGGCGTCGTGGCGGCCCGCCGCGGTGGCGGAGGTACGGCCCAAGTACGACCTCGGGACCGGCGTCGGCACCCTGGATCTGACCGGGGTCCGGCTCGCCGACGGCCAGACCCTGGCGACCCGGGCGCGGGTGGGTGTGGGCCGGCTGCGGCTCGTCGTGCCGCCCGACGCGACCGTACGGCTCAGGATCGAGGTGGGGGTGGGCGACATCCAGCTGCCCGGCGACAACAAGAAGGACGTGGACGTGGCACCCGGCAAGCACAGGACGGTGACACTGCCGCCGGCGACGACAGGCAAGGGCGGCACCATCGACGTCGGCCTCCAGGTCGGCATGGGACAGGCGGAGGTGAGCCGTGCTGCGTCATGAGTTCCAGCCGGGCCGACTGGTGGCGGGCATCTTCCTCACCGCCACGGCCGTGGCCTACGCCGGCGACGCGGGCGGCCTGTGGGAAACCCCCTGGTTCGCCGTGATCCCCCTGGTCATAGGCGGCCTGTCCCTGGCAGCAGCCACAGCCGTACTAACCCGAACCCACCGCACCAGACCCCCCAAAAACCCCCAAACCTAAACCAACGCGGCACCCCGAAGGAAAGGGGCCGCCCCCATAGGGGCGCGGGGAACGGCGCGATCAGCCACAACGCCCCCGCACACAACCACAAACCGCAACCACCCCCAAAAGGGGCGCAAGGAACTGCGCAACCAGCCACAACACCGCCGCACAGGCCCACAAACAGGAACCACCCCCGTAGGGGCGCGGGGAACTGCGCGATCAGCCACGACGCCCCCGCACACAACCACAAACCGCAACCACACCAAAGGGGCGCGGGGAACTGCGCGACAAGCCACGACGCCGCCGCACAACACCACGACCAGAACCCGCCCCCCAGCGGAGCGCTACCGTCGACGCCGCCCCAGCACCGCATCCACCGAGAGATACGGCGCCCCAGCCAGCACAAGAGGCAGCCAGGCCATCAGATAGACGAGATCGTTGCCGTAGTAGTAGGGGGTCGCAGCCCAGCTGACGGTCAACCAGAGACTGAGCGAGATCACCGCTCCGCCGAGCGCGGCCAGCCGGGTGAGCAGCCCGACCAGGACCCCGATCCCGACGACGAGTTCACCGAAGGCGATGGCGTAGCCGAAACCCACGGGGTTCTTCAGAGCCATATCGACCAGGGACGGGATCGCCGCGGAGTCCCGCACCGCGCGCATCGTGTCGCCGATGGAGCCGGAACCGCCGGACTTCATGAAGGCACTGTCCGTCAGCTTGTCCAGACCGGCGTAGACAAAGGTGATGCCGAGGAACAGGCGCAGGGGCAGCAGGGCGTACTGAGTTGCGGTCTCCCGCCAGTCACGGCGGCTGTCGAGGTAGGACATACGCACATCCGAACGAACGCCATGAGTCATCGCAGAACGCCGCCTCTCACCCGCGTACCGATCCCCCTCCAGACCATACGTACGACAAACGGGACCTGCTCAATCCTCTCCCGGACGATTTTCCGAATTCGGATGACCGGAATGTACGCCAGTCGCTCCGCCGACTCCGGTCACTCCGTCACCTCGACCACGCAGCGGTTGGTCGCCACCCCCGCCGCGGTGACCACCTGCACCTCCACCGCCCCCGGCTCCACCTCCGCCGGCACCGGCACCCGCAGCACCCCGTCCGCCGGATTGCTGAATCCGCCGGCGACGGGAACCAGCGGCACGTGCACATTGACCGCGCCGATGCGCACCACCATGCGGGAGAGCCGGTCGGCGGTCTGGGCGCCGGGCGGGACGAAGCCGGCACCGCGGATCTCGATGTCGTCGCCCGTACGGATCGGCCCGTCCAGGTCGCCGGCCTCGCGGGCGCGGACCACGGACAGGATCACCGGCCGCCCGCCCTCCGCGTACTTGCCGGCCACATAGGTGGCGGCGGACACCAGGACCAGCACGGCCAGCCCCCAGGGCAGGTCGGGCAGTTGGTCGGGGCGGCGGGCGAGCCGTACCGCGGCGAACGCCAGGGCCACCGCGCCGATCACGACGTACTGGATGTCGGCGAACGTGCCCCGGCCCGCGTCGTCGGTCAGCAGATCGGCCGCACGCGGCCGGTGCGCCGGTACCTTCTGCAGCCGCTGGCCGAGGATGCGCAGGCCGACCACCCGCCGGACGAGCACCGCGATCCCGCAGACCACGGCGAGGACGGTCACCACACCCGCCCCGCGGGCCAGTTCGAGACCGGAGATCAGCGCGTCGCGCTCGGCGGGGTCGGAGGCGGCGGCAAGCCGGCCCGCCAGGACCAGGACCGCGTACGCCACGAACAGCACCCAGGCCGCCGCGACGGTACGGGAGGTGGACAGCCGGTTGTCCTCGCCGATGACGGGGGCCAGCGCCCCGCCCCGGGCCCGGTGGAACCAGGAGGCGGCGGTCAGCGCGCAGGCCACCACCAGCGCGCCGAGCAGCCCGGCGGTGCGCGCGCTGGTCCAGCCCGTGCCGATCGCCGTCAGCGCCTGCACGAGGAGCAGCAGGACGACGGCCGCCCACAGGACGTACAGCGTGCGCTGCCACAGCCGGGCCAGCCAGGCCGCACCCTCGGCCCGGCCGCGCTCGGCGACGGCCTCGGCCGACTGCGTCAACGCCTCGGAGATCCACTGGCGGGAGGCGGAGGCCGAGTGCGCCACCGCCACCGGCAGGCCCCGCCCGGCCGCGAACTCGTCGCGCCGGAGGAGGAATTCGGCGACCGCCCGGCGGTGCCCCTCGCGCGCCCCGTGCGGACAGTCCCCGCAGGTGCAGCCGCCCCCGTGGGCGGCCGTACCCGCGCTCTGCCCCGCCTCCTGCACCGCCACGCCCGATGCCCGCCTTCCCCACGACCCGCGGCACGGCCGGCGACCCCCTTGCGGACTCGGCCATGACCGCGCAACTCCCTTGTGCTGACTGCGAATTGTGCCCTACGCGGGGCGGGCAGCCGACAGCAGGTGCGGTCACCGCGGGTGAGGTACGGCCCGCCGTGTTGACCCGGCTGCGAGAATTTCCGTATGGCCGAGATCATCCAGCGTGACGGGGCCTGGACCTTCGACGGCAGCACGGTCCGGATCACGCCGGGGCGGCACCGCTCCGTGCCGCTCTTCCGGCAGACGTACGGGGAGATCGCCGTGCCCCTGGAGGCCGTGTCGGGGGTGGTCTACGAGCCCGAACGCCGGCGCGGGCTGCTGCGGTTACGGCTGCGCGAGGGTGCCGATCCGCTGGTACAGGCCACCGGCGGCCGGCTGCCGGACACGGCCGACCCGTACCGGCTGGCCGTGGACACGGACCGCTCCGGGATCGCCGAGTACCTGGCCGACGAGATCCGGCACGCACTGCTGCTCGACCAGATCCCCCAGGAGCCCGCCGGGACCTATCTGTTACCCGGGCCGCCGGTGCCGGTCTCGGTGCGCTGCTCCGACGGGACGGTCTCCTTCGACGGCGGCCAGGTGCGCATCGACTGGGCCGACACCGCCGACCGGATCAAGCGGGCCACCGGGCCGCGGATGATCGGCATCGGCGACCTGCTCCAGGTGGAGTGGCTGCCCAACTCCGGCTACGAGGACGGCTTCCTGCGCTTCGTGACCCGCGAGACGGTGTTCACCAAGCTGCCGCCGGAGCGCGACCCGTACACCCTCGATCTGTGGGGCAGCGCCCGCCGCGATCTGCTCACCGCGCTGGTGGCGGCCGCGGTGACCGCCCGGCTGCCGCATCCCTCCGCCCGGGCCGGCATCGAGTACACCGAGCGGCCGCGGCCGGTTTCCGCGGTGCCCCCGCCGGCCGACCACCACGACGTACTGCTGCGCCGGCTGCGCGAGTTGGGCGAACTGCACCGGGACGGCGTGCTCACGGACGAGGAGTTCACCCGGACGAAGGCGGCGGTGCTGCGCGGGTTCTAGGTCCTGTCGTCCTGACGCTTCGGGTCGATGCCGCGGGCTAACTGAGCAGATCCGGCTCACTGCGGCTGATGTCCTGCCACAGCGGTTGGTAGTTGATCCAGGCCACCAGGTCGCCGCCGAGCTGCTCACGGGTCGCCGTCGCCAGTCGGTGGTCGATCAGGACCGGCCGGCCGGCCGCCTTCGCCGTCAGCTGCACCTGGCAGGACCGCTCCATCGACAGGAACCACCAGGCCGCCGCGTCCACCGAGTCGCCGACCGTGAGCAGCCCGTGGTTGCGCAGCACGAGCGCCTTGCGGCTGCCGAGCGCGGACGCGATCCGGCGGCCCTCCTCGGCGTCCACGGCGACGCCCGTGTAGGCGTCGTAGAGGGCGTGGTCCTCGTAGAAGGCGCAGCTCTCCTGGGTGATCGGGTCGAGCAGGTCGCCGAGCGCGGCCAGGGCACGGCCGTGCACGGAGTGGCAGTGGGCGACCGCGACGACGTCGGGGCGGGCGGCGTGCACCTGGACGTGCACGGTGAACGCGGCCTGGTTGACGTGGTAGCGGCCCTCGATGACCTGCCCGTCCTGGTTGGCCAGGACGAGATCGCTGACGGTGACGTGCTTGAACGGCATCCCGAACGGGTTGACCCAGAAGCAGTCGGAGAACTCCGGGTCGCGCGCGGTGATGTGCCCCGACACCCCGTCCTCGAACCCGGACCGCCCGAAGATCCGCAGCGCGCCGGCGAGCCGTTCCTTTCGGTGCCGTCGTTCGGCGTCGAGCGAGTCGTGCATCGGCGGCATCGCGAACTGCAACTGATCGGTGGGCAGCGGCGACGGCGGGGTGGGGGTCGGCCCGTGCACAGGTCCTCCAGCACTGGGTTGCATCACGGGGCGGAAGTTACCCTCGGTCAGCGCAGGAGAACAGAGATGTTGCGCAATGATGACGTCCGCAAGCGAAACCCGACAGGAGATGTCGGGTATCGCCGTGAGAGTGGGCCCATGAACTGGGCAGCCCTCACCACCACCGCACCCGAACTCGCGAAGATCGCCGAGCGGCGCTTCGGCGCGTTCCGCCATCACGTCCTCGCCACCCTGCGCAAGGACGGCTCCCCGCGCACCAGCGGCCTTGAGGTCCGCTTCCTCGACGGCGAGCTGTGGCTCGGCATGATGCCGCACTCGCTCAAGGTCCTCGACCTGCGGCGCGACCCGCGCTTCGCGCTCCAGTCGAACCCCGGCTCCGGCACGGACCCGGGCGACGGCGACCTCCGGGTCGGCGGACGCGCCGTCGAGGTGGAGGAGCCGGAACTGAAGGGGGCGTACGTGAAAGAGGTGGAGCCGCCGCAGCCGTTCCACCTCTTCCGCGCCGAGCTGACCGAGGTCGTCCGGACCTACATCGAGGACGACACGTATCTGGTCACCGAGATCTGGCAGCCCGGTCGGCCCCTGCGCACGCTCAGGCGCTGAACGCTCCGCCGGACGGGCGTGCCGCGCCGTCGGTCAGCTGCGGCGCCGTCGTGGCCGGTCGCGCTGTTCCCCGCGCCCCCTCGGGCGCTGCCCCGGGGCTCACTCCCACTCGATGGTGCCCGGCGGCTTCGAGGTCACGTCGAGGACGACGCGGTTGACGTCGCGGACCTCGTTGGTGATGCGGGTCGAGATCCTCGCGAGGACGTCGTACGGCAGCCGCGACCAGTCGGCGGTCATGGCGTCCTCGGAGGAGACCGGCCGGAGCACGATCGGGTGGCCGTAGGTACGGCCGTCGCCCTGGACGCCGACGCTGCGGACGTCCGCAAGCAGCACCACCGGGCACTGCCAGATGTCCCGGTCGAGGCCGGCCGCGGTCAGCTCCTCGCGGGCGATGGCGTCGGCCTCGCGGAGCAGGTCGAGACGCTCCTTGGTGACCTCGCCGACGATACGGATGCCGAGGCCCGGGCCCGGGAAGGGCTGGCGCTGGACGATCTCCGCGGGCAGCCCCAGCTCCTGGCCGACCATCCGGACCTCGTCCTTGAACAGCTTGCGCAGCGGCTCGATGAGCCGGAACTCCAGGTCCTCGGGGAGGCCGCCAACGTTGTGGTGGGACTTGATGTTGGCGGTGCCGGTGCCGCCGCCGGACTCGACCACGTCCGGGTAGAGGGTGCCCTGCACCAGGAACTCCACGGCCGGGCCCGCGTCGGCGATGATCTCCGCCTGGGCCTGCTCGAAGACCCGGATGAACTCACGGCCGATGATCTTCCGCTTCTCCTCGGGGTCCGAGACCCCCTGGAGAGCGGTGAGGAAGCGTTCCTCGGCGTAGACGACCTTCAGCTGGACGCCGGTGACGGCCACGAAGTCCTTCTCGACCTGCTCGGTCTCGCCCTTGCGCATCAGGCCGTGGTCGACATAGACGCAGGTCAGCTGGGAGCCGATGGCCCGCTGCACGAGCGCGGCGGCCACCGCGGAGTCCACGCCGCCGGACAGGCCGCAGATCGCGCGCTTGTCGCCGACCTGCTCGCGGATCGCGGCGATCTGCTCCTCGATCACATTGCCGGTGGTCCAGGACGGGGTGAGGCCCGCGCCGCGGTACAGGAAGTGCTCCAGCACCTGCTGGCCGTACGTGGAGTGCATCACCTCGGGGTGGTGCTGGACGCCGTACAGCCGCTTCTCGTCGTTCTCGAAGGCGGCGACCGGGACGACGTCCGTGGCGGCCGTGACCGAGAAGCCGGCCGGGGCGGCGGAGCAGGCGTCGCCGTGCGACATCCATACGGCCTGCTCGGCGGGGGTGCCCTCGAACAGGGTGGAGGACGGCCTGGAGACGTGCAGGTCGGTGCGGCCGTACTCACGGGCACCGGTGTTGTCCACCGTGCCGCCAAGGGCCTGGGCCATCAGCTGGAAGCCGTAGCACATGCCGAACACGGGGACGCCCGCCTCGAACAGTGCGCGGTCCACGGTCGGGGCGCCCTCCTCGTACACCGACGAGGGGCCGCCGGAGAGGATGATCGCCGCGGGGTTCTTGGCGAGCATCTCGGCGACCGGCATGCTGCTGGGCACGATCTCGCTGTAGACCCGCGCCTCGCGGACACGACGGGCGATGAGCTGGGCGTACTGCGCGCCGAAATCGACGACCAGAACGGTGTCGGTGATGGCGGCAGCGGGAGTCGCTGATGACACGGGGTGCCTTCCGGCGGGTCGGGCGGGGGTCTGTGGTCTCCGATTCTAACGGGGTGGCCGTGGGACACCTCGCCGCGTACGGGCCCCCTGCCTGGGGGCCCGGGCGGCCCGGGGCCGAGCCCGCCGGCCGTGGCATACTGGACGCATGCTCGCGCACTCGACGTTCGTCTTTACCTATGGCATCCGGCCCACCGGCTGCCATGGTCGTGCTGCTTGAGCAACTGACAAGCGACTTCCCAGGCGCCCCGGGCCGACAAGGTCCGGTGCGCCTGGCGTTTCCGGAGCCTGCCGGGCCGGGGCACACCGACAAGGAGCCCCGACATGACCGCCGCCACCGAGAAGACCGGCGCCCGTACCGCCGCTGCCGCCGACACCATCACCGACGCCCGCGAGCGCATCGACGCGCTCGACGACCGGATCATCGGGCTCGTCCAGGAACGCATGGCCGTGTCCGCCGTGATCCAGGAGGCGCGGATCGCCTCCGGCGGGCGGCGCGTGAACCTCTCCCGGGAGATGGAGATCCTCGGCCGCTACCGGCAGGAGCTGGGCAAGCCCGGTACCGCGCTCGCCATGACGCTCCTCGAACTGTGCCGGGGTCGCATCTGAGTTCGGTCCCCCTCTCACTCGTACGGAGCGTGACCGCTCCGCGCACCGCTTCGTTGGTCCCGGTGTCCGTGCCAGCCAGGGGCGGGCCCGAAGGACCACGCGTGGCTCGCTGGGGCGATGAGGCGTACGGATCGTGCCGTGCGTCGTGGGACCTCGCTCCAGGGAAGTGACCGGACTGCAGAGGACAGCGGCCCGGTCACCCAAGAGAACCGGTCGGCTCCGGGGACGCCCGGGGCCGACCGGCGGGAAACTCCACGATGCGCAGGGGTGGACCGGACGGTTGCGGTGGCCGTGTCCGTCCGGCTCGATGCGAGGAGCGTCCCCTAGGTCCCCGGCCGGACAACCGCATTGCGCGGATCCCCGCCGAGCCCACATCACCCGTCGTCCGCCTGCGACGCCGTCGTGGCCGGTCGCGCAGTTCCCCGCGCCCCCTGCGGGGCGCAACCGCACGGCGCAGGCGGTCACGCGCCGTCGTCCGTCTGCGGCGCCGCCTTGGCGGATCGCGCAGATCCCCGCCGAGCCCACATCACCCGTCGTCCGTCTGCGACGCCGTCGTGGCTGATCGCGCAGTTCCCCGCGCCCCCTTCGGGGGGCAGCCGGGAAGAATGGTGTGAGGTAGGCCACATAAGAATTCTGTGAGAGCCGGTGCAACCATTCGGTGGGCTCGCTGATCAAACCTGCTGACATCAACGAGATCAAAGGGTTCACCAAAACCCAGCGACACCAGCACGACCCAGGGACACACCCCGCGCCCCACACGCGGAGCCCGCCGGCCACAAGGTGCTGCCCGCCGCGGCACCCGGACTCCACGAGGTCTTCATGAATCTTCGCCGTGCCATGGCGGCAGCGGCCGCGACGGCTGTCATAGCGCCGCTGGCCCTGCTGTCCGCGCCCGCCGCGTTCGCGGACGAGTCGCCGTCGACATCGCCGGCCCCCACCGAGAGCGTGACGACCGGGCCGACCGACGAGGCACCGAGCGAATCCACCTCGCCGTCCGACACGGCGCTGCCGACCGACACCGCCCAGCCGAGCGAGAGCACGTCGCCGAGCGACACGCCCGCCCCGAGCGACAGCGCGAGCCCGACGGCCTCGCCCGAGCCCTCCGGGCCGGCCGGGCCGACCGAGACCCCGTCGGACCCCGAGGCGCCGTACTGCGAGGACCTCGACGACCACTACGGCGACGCCAAGGTGTCCGCGGACATCAAGGGCCTGCCGGGCAAGATCGTCGCGGGGGACGGCTTCCACCAGTTCAAGCTGGTCGTCACGAACGACTCCAAGACCGATGTCGAGGACGTCTACTTCTACGCCGAGATCGAGAACTACGAGTTCGACGACGAGGCGAAGTACCTGAGCCCGTACGTCGACCTGCAGTTCAAGAACCCCACGGACGGCTCCTGGGACCGGATCGGCGACAAGGAGTGGGCCGGTGACGTCTTCTTCCGCGCGGAGCAGCTGAAGGCCGGCGCCAGCAGGTCGATCGACCTGCGCGTCAGCATCGACGCCAAGGCCCCCGCGGGCGACGCCTACTCCTTCGGCTCCGGCGCCTACTTCGACAACGTCGACGGCAAGTCCTGCGTCGCCGAGGGCTGGGCGATGTACGACTTCGAGGTTCTGAAGGCCGGTTCCCCGAACCCCGACCCGGGTTCCGCCACCCCGAGCGACAAGGGCGGCAAGAGCTCGGTGAAGAAGCCGCAGGGCGACCTTTCCTCCGTGCCGACCGGCAACCTCGCCGACACCGGCGCCGACTCCGCGCTGCCCGTGATCGGGCTCGTCGCCGGCATCGCCGTCGTCGCCGGTGCGGGTGCGGTGTTCGCGGTGCGCCGGCGCAAGGCCGACGCGAACGCGTAAGAACGCGTAAGGCCGACACGGAAAGAGACCACGGAAGAGAGGGAGCTGCGCTCGGAGGGGGGCGCAGGTCCTTCTCTTTCGTCTTTTCCGGCCCGCTCCCGCCTACGGCTCGGGCGGCACCGCCGGCATCCCCAGGAACGGCAGGCGCAGGGCGCCGAAGGCATCCGCGGGGACCACGGGGGTGCGCGGCTCCACCGGCGTCAGCCGCTCGTAGGCCGCCCCCTGCGCCGGACGCGGATCCGCCTCGCCCTTGTTGGGCCAGTACGACATCGCCCGCTCGGCCTGCGCGGTGATGGTGAGCGAGGGGTTGACGCCCAGGTTCGCCGACACCGCCGCACCGTCCACCACCGAGATGCCGGGGTGTCCGTACAGCCGGTGGTACGGGTCGATCACACCCGTCTCGCGCGAGTCGCCGATCGGGCAGCCGCCGAGGAAGTGGGCGGTGAGCGGAGTGCCCATCAACTCGCCCACATTGCTGCCGGGGAAGCCGTTGATCTCCTGGGCGAGCGCGGACGCCGCCTCCGAAGCCGCCCTGATCTGCTGGGGGTTGGGCGCGCCGTGCCCCTGCCGGGCGGTGAGCAGCCCCTTGCCGAGCCCGTCCGGTTTCAGGTACGTCGTCAGGGAGTTGTCCAGGGACTGCATCACCAGGCCGATGATGGTCCGCTCCGACCAGCGCCGGTTGGACAGGGACCGGACCAGCAGCCACGGGTGCCGGGCGGCATTGGCCAGCCAGGCCAGGACGCGCGAGGAGCCCTCGGCGTAGGGGATCTGGAGGATCGACAGGCCGCCCATCGCGTTCGAGCCCTTGCCGTAGCGGACCGGCTCGATGTGGGTGGCGGCGTCCGGGTGGATCGAGGACGTGATCGCCACGCCCTGGGTGAAGTCGGCCTTCGCGGTGCCGTGCGCCTTGCGATAGCGGCGGTCGTCGGTCTGCGCGCCCACCAGCGCCTCCGAGTTGGTGCGGGTCAGCTCGCCCAACCGGTCGGAGAGATACGGCAGTTGCCCGTTCGCCCGCATGCGGTGCAGCAGGGTCTGGGTGCCGTAGGTGCCGGCGGCCAGCACCACCCGATGGGCCGTGAACGTCCGGCCCGCGCCCTTCCTGCGGCCGTCGGTCGGCAGGGTGGCCACCGCGTGGCCGCCCCGCGAGTCGTCGGTGACGGACACGACCGTCGTCATGGGATGCACCACCGCGCCGGCCCGCTCGGCGAGGTGGAGGTAGTTCTCGTTGAGGGTGTTCTTCGCCCCGTGCCGGCAGCCCGTCATGCACTCGCCGCACTCGGTGCAGGCCCTGCGGGCCGGTCCCGTGCCGCCGAAGTAGGGGTCCGCCACCTGCTCCCCGGGGCGGGCCTTCGCCGTCCCGTCCGCGTCCTCGCCGTCGCCGAAGAACACCCCGACCGGGGCCGGATGGAAGGTGTCGCCGACGCCCATCCGCTGCGCCGCGGCCTTGAGGTGCACGTCGGAGGGGGTCATGGTCGGGTTGAGCCGTACGCCGAGCATGCGCCGCGCCTGGTCGTAGTACGGCTTCAGCTCCTCCTGCCAGTCGGTGATGCCCTTCCACTGCGGGTCGTCGAAGAAGCTCTGCGGCGGCACGTAGAGGGTGTTGGCGTAGTTCAGCGAGCCGCCGCCCACGCCCGCGCCGGCGAGGACCATGACGTTGCCGAGCAGGTGGATGCGCTGGATGCCGTACATGCCGAACGTGGGCGCCCAGAGGTAGTTCTTGAGGTCCCAGGAGTTCTTGGGGAGCGTGTCGCGGGTGAAGCGGCGGCCGGCTTCGAGGACGCCGACGCGGTACCCCTTCTCGGTCAGGCGCAGGGCGGTCACGGCACCGCCGAAGCCGGAACCGACGACGATGACGTCGTAGTCGTAGCTGTCCTGGGGCACGAGTTCTCCTCATCGAGTGGTGCGTGCGGGCCGTCCGCGGCCGGTCGGCTAACGGAACCGGAATGCCTTCATGAGCCGCAGGCTCCTGCTCATGAACCGGGCGTACCGCTCGTCGTCCATCCCCAGCGAGGGAGCCAGCGGGAGCAGCCGCTGCTGGGCCACCGTCTGGGCCTCGGTGTACTTGAGGATGCCCTCGGAGCCGTGCCGCCGGCCGAGGCCGGAGTCCTTCATGCCGCCCATCGGGGACTGGACGCTGCCGTACGCGGACACATAGCCCTCGTTGACGTTGACCGTGCCCGTGCGCAGGCGCGCGGCGACGGCCCGGCCGCGCCGGCCGTCCTTCGTCCACACCGACGAGTTCAGGCCGTAGGGCGAGGAGTTGGCGCGCTCGACCGCCTCGTCCTCGGTCGTGAAGCGGTAGACCGACACGACCGGCCCGAAGGTCTCCTCGGCGCAGACGGCCATGGACGCCTCGACGCCGTCGAGGATGGTGGGTTCGAAGAAGTACGGGCCGATGTCCGGGCGGGCCACGCCGCCGGCGATCACCTTCGCGCCCTTGGCGACGGCCTCCGTCACATGCCGTCGTACGGTCTCCAGCTGGCGTTCCCCGACGAGCGACCCCATGTCGGCGCCGTAGGCGAGGGACCTGCCGAGCCGCATCGCCTTGGTGCGGGCGGCGAACCGTGCGAGGAAGGCGTCGGCGATCGACTCGTGGACGTACAACCGCTCGATGGAGACGCAGAGTTGGCCGGCGGAGGAGAAGCAGGCGCGGACGGCACCGGCCGCGGCCTTCTCGATGTCGGCGTCGGCGAGCACCAGCATGGCGTTCTTGCCGCCGAGTTCGAGGGAGACGCCGACCAGCCGGGCGGCGGCGCTCTGTGCCACCTCGCGCCCGGTGCGGGTGGAGCCGGTGAAGGAGACGTAGTCGGCGTGCCCGACGACCTCGGGGCCGACGACCGGGCCGTCGCCGAGGACCACCTGGAAGACGCCGGCGGGCAGCCCGGCCTCGATGAGCAGGTCGCGCGCCCACAGGGCGGTGAGGCAGGTCTCGGTGTCCGGCTTCATCACGACCGCGTTGCCGGCGACGAAGGCGGGCAGCGCGTCGCCGACCGACAGCTCCAGGGGATAGTTCCAGGGGGCGATCTGGCCCACGACCCCGCGCGGGTGGCGCAGTTCGGTGACCTTGGTGAGGGTGGGCATCGCGCCCGTGTGCCGCTGGGGCCTGAGACAGGCGGGCGCCTTGCGGCCGTAGTGGCGGGCGGTGACGGCGACGGACTGGACCTCCTCGTGGGCGTGCAGCCGCGCCTTGCCGGTCTCCAGCTGGATCAGGTCGAGCACCTCGGCCTGCCGTTCCAGCACCAGGTCGTGGAAGCGCAGCAGCACGGCGGCCCGCTGCCGCACCGGGGTCCGCTCCCATACGGCCTGGGCGGCGCGGGCGGCCCGGAACGCCTCGAGTACGTCCGCGGGCGTGGACTGCGGCAGGTCGGCGAGCTTCTCACCGGTGAACGGCGTGTGGTTGGCGGTGCGGCCGGAGCCGATGACGCCCTTGGTGAGCTGGGCGACCAGTTCCGGCGTGACCACGTCGGCGGCGGTCCGCGCGCCCTCGGGAGCGGGGGCGAGGGGGTTGGTGCCGGTGCCGGGCACGTCCGTGGTGGGTGCCGGAACCTGTTCCTGGGCCTGCGAGTCGGTCATGAGCCGCAGGGTATTCCGGAGCGGAACCTTTGGGTACCCGTCGGTAACAGGCATTCACCGGGTACTCACACGACGCCAGTGAACACTGGCGGTGAATGTGCTGATCAGGGCGTTGTGCCCAGGTGCGGGGCCGGACGGAGAAGCGGGGCGGACGACACGCGCGACCGTGTCACCCCCACCCCGTACCCCTCGCCCTCCCCCTCGCGCACCCCTTCGGCGAGGGCACGCAGCGCGGCGGCCACCTCGTCGGGCTCCGGCCGGTCCGCCGGTTCGCGGGCCAGCAGCCCGGTGAGCAGGGGACCGAGCGGACCGGCGCGATCGTAGGCGGGGGCCGTGGGCCCGGTGGGGCCGGACCCGGCTCCGGGCGCATGGCGGAAGGGTGAGCGGCCTTCTACGGCGACGTACAGCAGCACGCCCAGGGACCACAGGTCGGAGGCGGGTCCGGCGCCCGGCCGCGAGAGCTGCTCGGGGGCGAGGAAGTCGCGCGGGCCGAGCGGGTCGGCCGGACCGGCGGACGGGCCGGGGGGATCCGCGGGGCCGCCGTGGCCGGTGCCGAAGTCGGTGACGACGACGCGTCCCGTGCCCGACTCGATCAGGACGTTGGCCGGCTTGACGTCACGGTGCACGATGCCGACGGCGTGCGCGGCGCGCAGCGCGCCGAGGACGGCGAGCGCGATACGAGCGGCTTCGGCGGGCGGGACGGGGCCCCGGCGCAGCGCCGTGCGGAGCGACTCGCCGTGGACCAACTCCATGACGACCCAGGGGAGTCCGTCGTCGAGCAGCACGTCCAGGATGGCGACGGCGGACGGGTGGTCCACGCGCGCGGCAGCCCGGGCCTCGTGGTGCAGCCGGTTGGCGACCCGCGGATCCAGCGGCTGCGACGGCGGCAACAGCGGTTGTTTGACGGCGACTTCACGGCCGGTCGCCTCGTCGACGGCCCGCCACACCCGGCCGGTGGCGACGCCGTCGGCCGTGGCATCGGCGCCGATGCGCGCTGCCAGCCGGTACCGGCCGCCTATCAGACGCCCGTCGGCCGCGGGTGCACCGTCTCCACTCATGCACCATCAGTACCGCGTCGGGAACGTCCTTGTCGACGCGGGTACTCGCCGTGTCCCGATGCGGCCGGCCCTCAACACCCCTCGGTTCAGGGCTTGTCGACGCTCAGATGCTCGATGGCCGTCCTGGCCACCTCCCGGCCCCGGGCGGTGAAATCGCCCTTGCCCGGATAGCTGACGGTGAGCCGGTACATGTCCCCGGCCTGTGTCCGGTAGTAGAAGACCCGCACTTCGCGGGGGCTGGGACGCCGGCTGTCGGTGGTGGTGTACGTCACCGTGTTCTGGGCCGCAGGCCTGCCGTGAAACTCGGCGTTGTCATCGGGAGACGTCCTCGGACCCTCGGGCATGGCGAGGCCGTAGTCGCCGTTGTCCTTGAACTTCTCGTTCTCGGCGTACATCTGGGAGGCCGCGGAGTCCTTGATCCGGCGCAGGGAGTCGTCGGACTTCCTGGACAGGTTCAGGCCGATCCAGATGGCGCCGCTCGGATCGGAGTACGTGACCCAGTCCTGGTCCGTGTCGCTCTTGTCCGGGTGGGCGGCCTCGTACGCCGCCGGAACCGCCAGCGTCGCGCCCAGTCCCTTGTCCGCCTTCGTCTCCCAGTCCCCCGGCAGGGAACCCGCGAACGGGTCGGCGAGCAGCAGGTACCCCGCCACCGCCGCGGCGGCCACGGCCGCGCCCAGCCCCCACCAGGTCCCGCGGCCCGGCCGGAAGCCGCGGCCGGCCGGGACGGCGGGTGACGACGGCCCGGCGGGCACCGGAGCCGGAGGGCGGGCGGCCGCCTCCAGCAGGGCGCGGACCCGGGCCGCGTCCGGGCGGTGCGCGGGGTCTTTCTGCAGCAACCCGTTGACGGCCTCGGCGAGCGGGCCGTGCGCGGCGGCGGGCGGGGCGGGGGTCGCGTTGAGGACCGACTGGAGCGTGGCGGCCGTGTTGCTGCGGCGGAAGGGCGAGACGCCCTCCGTGGCCGCGTACAGGACCACGCCGAGTGACCACAGGTCCGAGGCGGGTCCTGGCCGTCTGCCCAGCACCCGTTCCGGCGCGATGTACTCGGGCGATCCGACGAAGCCGCCCGTGTCGGTCAGATTCGTCTCGCCCTCGATCTGCGCGATGCCGAAGTCGGTGAGGACGACCCGGTCGTGCCGGCCGAGCAGGACGTTGTCGGGCTTGACGTCACGGTGCAGAACGCCGGCCGCGTGCGCGGCCTCCAGCGCGCCGAGCACCTGGAGGCCGACCCGGGCCGCCTCGCGCGTGTCCAGGGTGCCCTCCTGGAGGGCGCTGCCCAGCGAACGCCCCTGCACCAACTCCATCACGATCCACGGCCGGCCGTCGACGACCGCCACGTCATGGACGTTCACCACCGCCGGGTGGTCGAGACGGGCCGCCGCGCGCGCCTCGCGCCGCATCCGCTCGAAGGCGTTCGCGCGTTCGTGCTCGGGAAAGTGGTCGGGAATCCGCGGCTCCTTCACCGCGACCTCGCGGTCCACCGTCTCGTCCTTGGCCCGCCACACCGTGCCCATGCCGCCGTCGCCGAGCCGGGACAGCAGCCGGTAACGCCCGCCGATCAGACGCCCGGCGCCCGGGTCCGGCGCGGGCCGCGGGGACTCGGGCGGTGTCGGCACCGTTTGGGTCGGCATCGCGTACGGATTGTCCGGATGCGGCACGTGCGCGGGTGGGTTGGGCGGTCGCAGACCAAAACTCGTCGGCTCGCCGGTGCGGTGGTGGGCTCCCCCGTTGCTGCTCATGCGTCCATCCATATCGCGCCATGCGCCGACACAGCCACACTCGGTGCGAACCGGTCACAGACCCGTGACCCGGCCGGATCCACGTACCCGTCCCGGGGGTGCGCGAAGTACGGCGAGCGGAGCGCAGGAGGCGGGGCGCGTCGTCAGTGCCGCAGGAACGTGCCGAGTGCCACGTCGAAGTGTTCCCGGGCCTCCCGGGCCATCCCCACCGGCGCCGACACCCATACGTCGTACAGCCGCCCGTCCTCCTCCCAGCACAGGTCGTAGGTGTGCCGGGGTCCCTCCACCGCGCTGAAGCCGCTCCAGCTGAACTCCCAGAGCGCGGCGGGTCGTCCGCGGTGCGTGGCCTCGGTGACCCGGCCGTCGCGGTACCCGGGGTTGGTGCGCGGGCCCTCGGCCGCCGCCCGGCGCATCACCCCGAGCGGGCCGCCAGGTCCGGGTGCGGTGACCTTGATGCCGAGCCGGAAGGTCTCCCCCGGCGACAGATAGAAGACGCGCTCGCCCTGCGGCTCGCGGGTGAAGCCCGCGGGCACGGCGAGAGAGAAGCCCGCCGGGTCCCGGGCGGTGCGATAGCCCGAGGGTGCCGGGCGGGTGCCGGAGGCGGGGGCGGTGGACGCGGTGGGCGACGGGACCGTGCTCGCCGGCCCGCCCGGCGCGGGACTCGTCGACGTGCCGGGCGCCCGACTCGCCGACGTGCCCGGTGCCGGGCTCGTCGGTGCGCCGCCGCCGTCCCCGTCGCGGTTGATCAGCAGCGCCGCAGCCGAGATGCCCGCCCCGGCCGTCGCCGCGACCAGCAGCACCGTCACCAGCACGGCCCGCCGGGACGGCCGTGACGACCGCCGGGCGGCCGGCACCGGCCGCGGCACGTCCCGCTGGGTCGGCGTGTACGGTGCGGCCGGCCGTGACACGCCGGCCGGCTGCGGCGTACGGCCGGTGTCCAGGAACGCGCGCAGCATCCGCTCCGCCTCGGCCGCCCCCAGCCGCCGGTCCGGATCCCGTTCCAGCAGGCCCCGGACGACCGGCAGCAGCGGCTCGGCCTGGACGGGCGGCCGGATCTCGGCGGCGACGACGGCGTGCAGGATGCCGCCGAGCGAGTCGCGCCGGAACGGCGACTCACCGCTGAGCGCCGCGCACAGCAGCGCACCGAGCGACCACAGATCGGACTCGGGCCCGGTCCGGGTCCCGGACATCCGCTCGGGCGCGGTGTATTCGGGCGAGCCGACGAAGGAGCCGGTCTCGGTGAGCGTGGTGGCGCCCTCGACCTGCGCGATGCCGAAGTCGGTGAGGACGACCCGGTCGGTACCGGACTCGATCAGGACGTTGGCGGGTTTGATGTCCCGGTGCAGGACACCGGCCTCGTGCGCGGTGCGCAGCGCGCCGAGCAGGGCGATGCCGATGCGGGCTGCCTCGGCGGCGCCGACCGGTCCGCGCTCCGCGATCCGGTCGGCGAGCGAGCGGCCGTCGATCAGCTCCATGACGATGCAGGAGCGTTCGTCGTGCTCCACGACGTCGTGCACGACGATGATGTGCGGATGGTGCAGCTGGGCCACCGCACGGGCCTCCCGCAGGGTGCGGTCGCGCTGCTGCCGGGCGTCGTCGTCCGGGAGGGAGCCGTCCTGGGTGAGTTCCTTGACCGCCACCCGGCGCCCCAGCAACTGGTCGGCCGCCCGCCACACGACGCCCATCCCGCCGCGCCCGAGCCGGGCCTCCAGGCGGTAACGGCCCGCGATCACACGGAAGGCGTCCCCCTCGGTCCCCATGGGGCCCATCATGCCGCACCGGACCCTTCCCTTCCGGGGCGCCGACCGGCCAAGCGTGTCAGCCCTCCGGCGGCTGCCAGCTCTGCAGCACCCAGGTGAACTGCCTGCTCGTCGTCGCCCAGTCCGCTGCGGGCGACGACATGTAGATCGCGTACTCGGCGCCGTTACGGCCGATGTACGTCTCCTCGATGGCGTGGCGCGGCCCTGGGACGTACGGCGGGTCCTTCTTCAGCGCGGTCCAGGTGTACTCCCACAGCGCGCCCTGGCGGTCGCGGTAGGTGTTCTCCTTCATCGTCACGCGCTCGTAGTCGACCAGCCGCTGCAACTGCTGTTCCAGGTCCTGCTGGTGCTGGAACGGGTCGGCGAAGTCCGGTGAGCCGTCGATGGAGACACGGACGAAGTGCAGGCCGCCGTCGGGCGTGTAGTCGACCTGCTTGAGGTCGCCCTCCATGCCGTACACCTGCCGTTTCCAGTCCTTCGGCAGGGACAGGGTGAAGCCCAGCGGGTCGTTGACGGTCTGCCAGTCGGCGGGGAGGGTCGCGTCCTCCGTGGGCGTGACGCTGGGGGTGGCGGTGGGAGTGGCGGTGGCCGAGTCCGTGGGGTCGGGGGTGGTCACGGTCGCGCCGTCGTTGTGCCGCCCGGTGCCCCACTGCTGCAGTGCCACCGCGGCGGCGCCGCCCGCGAGCGCGGCCACGACGACCACGAGCGCGAGGGTACGCAGCCGGCGGCGCGGGGGACGGGCGGGCGGCACGGCCGGCGTCGGCACCGTGGGCCCCGTGAGCGGCGGGGTCGCCGGGTCCGTCCCGTACGGGGCCCCGGTGGCGGAGCCGTACTCGATGTGCTCCGGCGGGTGGGACGCCACGTTCCGCGTCGGCACGAACGCCTGCGCCGCGCCGGGCCGCCGTCCCTCCGCCGCCTCGGCGAGCATCTGCTCCGCCGCCGCGGCGTCCGGCCGGTCCTCCGGGTCCTTGCGCAGCAGGGCGGTGATGACGGGGCCGAGCGGACCCGCGTACCGGGGTTCGGCGGCCTCGTCCTCGACGACCGCCTGCATGGTGCTCAGCGGTGAGGTGCGGCGGAACGGCGACCGGCCCTCCACCGCCGTGTACAGCGTGGCGCCCAGCGCCCACAGGTCGGAGGCGGGGCCCGGGTCGTGGCCGCGCACCCGTTCCGGGGCGAGATAGTCGACCGAGCCGACGACCTCTCCGGTGCGGGTGATGGTGGAGTCGCCCTCGATCTGGGCGATGCCGAAGTCGGTGAGCAGGACCCGGTTGTCCCGCCCGAGCAGCACGTTGCCCGGCTTGACGTCGCGGTGCAGGACGCCGGCGGCGTGCGCGGCGCGCAGCGCCCGCAGCACCCACAGCCCGATGCGTGCGGCCTCCTGCGGCTCGACCCGGTCCCGCTCCTTGACCGTGTCGGCCAGCGAGCTGCCCTCGACCAGCTCCATCACGATCCACGGGCGGCCGTCGTGTTCCAGTACGTCGTGCACGGTGACGACGGCGGAGTGGTTGATGCGGGCCGCCGCACGGGCCTCGGCCCGGGTGCGGGCGAGCAGGACGGCCTGGTCGCTGTCGGACACGTAGAGCGCGGCGGTCAACTCCTTGATGGCGACCGACCGGTGCAGCACCTCGTCGTGCGCGCGCCACACCCGGCCCATGCCCCCGCTGCCGATGGAGTCGACGAGCCGGTAGCGGCCCGCTATGAGCAGGCCCTGCATCTGATTCACGTTGCCCCGCAATGTTCTTGACAGGGTCAGCGTAGGGACCGTCAGTCGCTCATGGAACCGAAGGGGTGCCAAGGAGACCGCACTGTGACGGTTTTCGCTTCCGCAAGCCGACGGGAACCGAATGCGGCGGGGCGTCAGCGGGTGAATCGGTACGTCTGCGACGCCTGCTCGTACAGCCGTGTCACCTCGTCCCGTTCGGCCTCCGGGCCACGCACCTGCACCACGTGGTAGCGGCCGTCGAGGAGCATTGCGATGTTGCGGACGAACAGATCGCGCCCCTGGTCGTCGGTCCAGGTGAACTGCCCCTCCGCCATGGTCCGGCCGCCCACCTCGATGGTCCGCAGCCCGGTGGCGGTGGCCCAGCTGGAGTCGCGGTAGGGCTGCAACTCGCTCTCCCTGTCCCGCTGGTACGCCATGGGATCGCTGCCGTACTTGGCCGCGCCGTCCCGGCCCGGTACGACGATGAGCTGGAAGCCGCCGTGTGTGTAGAGCACCTGTCCGAGGCCGTTGCGGGGGGTGCGGTCCCAGCCCTTGGCGACGGCGATCCGGAAACCCTCGGGGTCCTTGCTCAGGGTGAAGCCGTCGGCGACGGCGGGTCCTTCGGTGGTCTGCGTCTCGGTGGAGGGCGCCGACGAGGACTCCTCGGAGGCGCCCGCCGAGGGCGTGGTGCTCGCCTTGTCCGAGGGCGCGGGCACCTGGCTCACCTGGCCGGCGGCCCCGGTCCGCTCGCCGCCCGCCGCGTCGGTGCTGTCCGCCTTCGGCAGGAACAGCATCGCGTACGCGATCGCGCCCGCCATCAGGAGCAGGACCAGCAGGAGCAGGGTGCGGCCCAGGCGGCGCGGGGAGGCGGTCTCCTGCCGGGCCCGCTTGTGCCGCCCGTGCGCGCTGTTCGCGGGCAGTCCTGCGCGCCGTCTGCGCACCAGTTCGCCGCGGCGCCGCACGATCGGCAGCCGCTTCGGGTCGGTGGGCGGCGCGGCGACCACATGTGTGCCGGCGTCCGGCTCGGGCGCGGACCGCACCAGGGAGCGCAGCCAGCCACGCAGCTCCTCGAAGTCCGGCCGTTCGGTGGGGTCCTGCCGCAGCAGCGACTCGACGACCGGGCGCAGCGGCCCGCACTCCTCAGCGAAGGCGGGCGGCTCCGCGCACACCAGCTGGACCAGTTCGGCCGTCGACTCCTCCGGGTACGGCGCGTGTCCCTGTACGGCCCTGAAGAGCAGCGCGCCGAGCGCCCACAGGTCGGTCGCGGGACCGATCGGGGCGGCCAGCTGCCAGTTCTCGTGCACCGGCCCGGCCTGCTCGGGTGCCCAGCGCTCGGTCACCGGTCCCACCACGGTCATCCGCACCTGCCGTGCCCGCTCCGCGGCAAGCGCGGTGGCGGGGCCCCGCCGGGCGGGGGCGCCGGCGGCCGGCTCACCCCAGCGGGCGGGCGGCAGCGGGGAGTCGGCCGGGGGCAGCGCACCGGCGGGCGGCAGCGGTGCACGACCGCCCGGCGAGGGCGCGCCGACGGCCGGGAGCGACCGTCCGTCCGCGGCGCCGGCCGGCGGCAGGGCGGGGGCCGGGCCGCCCTCCGCACCGGGAGCGTACGGGGTCGCGCGGGTGGCGCCGCCCGGCGGGAGCGCCGTCCGCTGCCGGTCCTCGCCCGGGGTGTTCCGGGGGGACGCCCCGTGCCACGGGGTGGCGCGCACGCCGTAGGGGTCGGCTATCTGACCGGGGGGTGCGCCGCCAGGGCGCTGCTCCGCGCCCTGGCCGTGGGCGTACGGCACCGGGGCGAAGCCGTTGGCCCGGGCGGCGGCGCCGGGGTCGCCCTCGACGGGCGGCTGGGCGCCGGGCAGCGCGGCCCGCCCGTTCTGCTGTGTCTCCTGCACCCGGGCGGCGGCGCGGGCGCCCGCCCGGTACGCGGCGATCGCCCCCGCGCGGGCGGCCCGGATGTCCCCGCCGCTCTCCAGCGCGGGGCGGCCCGGCGCGCCCTGGGTCCCGGCCCCGTCCGCCCCGCCCGTGGCCCGCGCCTGGATCGCGGCACGCCGTGCGGACTCGGGATCCGCACTCCCCGGCGCGCCGCCGACGGCGCCGCCGGACGGGCCGGGTGCCTCGGGCCCGCCCGGACCGCCGGGCCCGGCGAGCCCCTGCGGACCGGCGCCCTCCGGCTCCTCCGGAGCCGGTACCGGGTCGTAGCCGGACAGTGCCTCCTCGGCCGCGCCGACCGCGAGGCCGCTCAGCATCACGCGGCCGTCGTCGCAGACGAGGACCGTACGGGCGGTGATGTTGCGGTGCACCCAGCCGTGCGCGTGCAGCACCCGCAGCGCCATCAGGACGTCGGAGGCGACCTCGGCGGCCCGGTACGGCGTCAGCGGTTGCTCGGCCAGCAGCGCGGACAACGGGCGCGCCGCCACGCACTCGCTGACGATCCACAGCGAGCCGCCCTCGGCGAACACGTCGAAGACCTGGTCGAGCCGCGGGTGGTCGGGGACGCGGGCGGCGGCCTGCGCCGCCTCGACGGCGCGCCGCACCGCCGGATCCGTGGGCCGCCGCGTCGCCGCCCGGCCCGCCGGGGGCCGCCGGGAGCCGCGGTCACGGGCGGTGAAACCGTCGGGCAGCCCGTCCGCGTCGAGCACCTCCGCCTCGACGACCTCGGGCAACGGCACCTGCCGGACCAGGACTTCCTGCCCGCTGTAGGTGTCGAAGGCACGGGTCTCGGTGAGTTCGTACTCGTCGGAGGGCGGCAGCGGCAGCCGGTAGCGGTCGGCCAGCACCCGACCCGCATAGTCGTCCACGTTGCCTCCCCCGGCTGCCCTGTCGGTCAATTCCGTTCGCCTTACGGCCCGTTCGGTATGCGTTCCCGGATGCGTACGGTCCGCAACCACTCACGATACGTGCCGGAGGCAACCCGCATTGAGGGCTTGACCGGATTGTCACGCCCCAAAACCCGGACCGCTCACCTCACGCCTTGGGTTCGAAGGACTCCGTCAGCGTCTTCCAGGTACCCGAGCGCAACTCGCCGTCCCACTCGGCGGACTTCGCGGTGTACATCAGCGCGTAACCGACCCGCCCGTCGATGACGAACCCGCGGTCGACGGTCCGGTACTTCGTGCCGCCCTCGGTGTAGGTGAACTCCCAGTCGGCCGTGTTCCAGCCGCGGTAGTCCACCTTCTCGATCCGGATCCGCTGGTACTGCGAACGCGCCATGGAGCGCTCCTGGTTCTTCCAGTCCGCCACCGGGTCGTCCTTGGGCGTGCTGGTCCAGGCGACGAGGAGCTTCTGCCCGTCGGGCCCGGTGTACCGGTCCCCCGCGGAGTCCGAGGACCCGTACTTCCAGCCCTCGGGCAGCCCGATCGAGTACCCCTGGGCCCCCTTGCGGGTCTGCGCCACGGGCACACCGCCGCTGCCACTGGAGTTCGACTCGCCGGAACCGCCGTCGCCGGAACCGCTCGGCTCGCTCCCCGCCCCGGCGGTGGAGCCCGTCGTGGCATCCGCGGCCGCGTCCTTACCGGAGGATGCCGAGGCCTCGCCGTCCGTGCGGGTGCCGCCGCTGTCCTTGTTCTGCTTGGTGCCGGCGCTCGCGCCCGCGCTCGCCACCGGCTTGCCACCGTCGTCCTTGGCGCCGTTGGAGCCGTTGCCGTCACCGAGGGTGAGGGCCAGCACCGTGCCGACCACCGCGAGCACCAGCACCACCGCGATGATCACCAGCGTCCGCTTCGGCACCACGTCCGTGAGCGACGCCCGGGGCGCCGGCCGCGACGGCAGATCCGGCGGCGGCACCACGGGCCACCCGGAACTCGGCTTCGCCGCACCCGACTTGGTACCCGTCTCCGCTGCCGCCGAGCCCGCCGCAGCCGACGCGGAAGCAGTCCCGGCCGCCCCCGCGGAGCCGGCACCGGCGGCTCCCTTCCCGTTTCCGCCCGCGCCTGCGGAAGCCGCACCGCCGGAGGCCGGTGCGGACGCGCCCGCACCCGCCGCGGTGCCCTCGGTGCTCCCCGCCGTCCGGCCCGCCGCCCCGGCCGCGGCCGCCCCCGCGGCCTTGCGCACGGAACGCAGCGCCCCGCGCAGCTTCTCCCCGGCCTCCTCGCCCCGCTTGCCGGCGCCCGCAGCGGCCCGGTCCGCGGACCCGTCGGGCTGCGACGGAAGCGGCACGACCCGTGTGGCGTCCATCGCCTCCCGCTCGGGCGCGCGGATCACGGCGTCGAGCAGGGCCCGGGCGCCCGCGTCGTCCAGTCGCTTGGCCGCGTCCTTGGTGAGCAGCCCGTGGATGACGTCCTTGAGGGGGCCCGCGTTCTTGGGCTCCTCCAGGGGCTCGGTCATCACCGCGGTCAGCGTCGCGATGGCCGACCCCTTGTCGTACGGCGGGACGCCCTCGACCGCCGCGTACAGCAGGCCGCCGAGGGACCAGAGGTCGGCCGCCGGGCCCGGCTTGTGCCCGCGGGCCCGCTCCGGGGAGATGTAGGAGGGCGCGCCGACGAGCATGCCGGTGGAGGTGATGGACGGGTCGCCCTCGACCTGGGCGATGCCGAAGTCGGTGAGCACGACCCGGCCGTCCTCGGCGATCAGCACGTTGGACGGCTTCACGTCGCGGTGCAGGATGCCCTCGCGATGTGCCGAACGCAGCACGTCGAGGATCGCGAGCCCGACCTGCGCCGCGCGCTTCGGCTCCAGCAGGCCGTCCTCACGGATGACCTCGGCGAGGGACTTGCCCTCCACCAGCTCCATCACGATCCACGGCCGGTCGTCCTCGTCGACCACGTCGAAGACGGTGACCGCGCTGTTGTTGCGGATCCGTGCGATCGCCTTGGCCTCGCGCAGGGTTCGCGTGATCAGGCGCCGCTTCTCGTCCTCGTCGATGTTCGACGGGAACCGCAGCTCCTTGACGGCGACGGTCCGGCCGAGTGTCTCGTCCTCGGCCCGCCACACCGTACCCATGCCACCGCGGCCGAGCACTTCTCCCAGCCGGTACCGCCCGGCGAGGAGACGTCCGCTCTTGTCCTGACGGGATGTCCCCGCCCGCTCCGCCTCCGACATGCGTCCCCTCATGCAACCCGCCCTGACAGAGCCTCCATTGTCCCTCACCCGACAAGTGGCCGACGCCCAGGGTGCCCCTCCTTCTGCCCCGGGTCCCGCACTCCTCCTTCCCCTTCTGCTTTTCGCTTCTCTTCGCTTCCTTTCGCTGCCGCCGTTCCCCCGACCCGCCGCGCGCGTGCGGTCGCGATGACGGAACCGAGCCGCGAACCCGCCCCGCTCCCGGTCGAGTTCCGCCCTCGCACCTGTTGAAACGGGCGGGCCCCGCACGGAGATCCCGGATTACCACACCCGTTCGAGTGAACCGGCCCGGCCGGCTCAGAGCGGCACGATGTCCGGCGCCCCCAGCCGCGCCGCGTCCGCGGTGAGGTCGTCGGGCTGCAACTGGGACTCCCGCTCGGCCTCCACCCGCTTCTCGTAGTGCTCGACCTCACGCTCGATCTGATCCTTGTCCCAGCCGAGGACGGCCCCCATGAGCTCGGCGGCCTCACGGGCGCTGCGCGTACCGCGGTCGAAGGTCTCGATGGAGATCCTGGTCCGCCGGGTCAGCACGTCGTCCAGGTGCCGCGCGCCCTCGTGCGAGGCGGCGTACACCACCTCGGCGCGCAGATAGTCGTCGGCCCCTTGCAAAGGCTCGCCCAGCGAGGGGTCGGCGGCGACGAGGTCGAGGACCTCCTCCGCCATCGAGCCGTACCGGTTCAGCAGATGCTCGACACGGACCACGTGCAGCCCGGTGCGGGCGGCGATCCGCGCCCGCGCGTTCCACATCGCGCGGTAGCCCTCCGCGCCCAGCAGCGGGATGTCCTCGGTGACGCACTCGGCGACGCGCATGTCGAGTCCGTGCACCGCCTCGTCGACCGCGTCCTTCGCCATGACCCGGTACGTCGTGTACTTGCCGCCGGCGACCACGACGAGGCCCGGCGCCGGGTGCGCCACGGTGTGCTCGCGCGACAGCTTGCTGGTCGCGTCGGACTCGCCGGCGAGCAGCGGGCGCAGTCCCGCGTACACGCCCTGCACATCGTCGCGGGAGAGCGGCACCGCGAGCACCGAGTTGACGTGCTCCAGCAGATAGTCGATGTCCGCGCTGGACGCGGCCGGATGGGCCTTGTCCAGGTCCCAGTCGGTGTCGGTCGTGCCGACGATCCAGTGCCGCCCCCACGGTATGACGAACAGGACGGACTTCTCCGTGCGCAGGATCAGTCCGGTCGTGGAGTGGATGCGGTCCTTGGGCACGACCAGGTGGATGCCCTTGGAGGCGCGGACGTGGAACTGCCCCCGCTCCCCCACCATCGCCTGGGTGTCGTCGGTCCACACACCGGTGGCGTTGACGACCTGCTTGGCATGGATCTCGTACTCCCCGCCCGCCTCGACGTCCTGCACCCGGACGCCGACCACCCGCTCGCCCTCGCGCAGGAACGCGGTCACCCGCGCGCGGTTGGCGGCCTTCGCTCCGTAGGACACCGCGGTCCGCACGAGGGTCGCGACATAACGGGCGTCGTCCATCTGGGCGTCGTAGTACTGCAGGGCCCCGACCAGGGCGTCCTTGCGCAGGGCCGGGGCGATGCGCAGGGCGTGACGGCGGCTCAGGTGCCGGTGCATCGGCAGGCCCCGGCCGTGGCCGCGGGCCATCGACATGGCGTCGTAGAGCGCGACGCCCGAACCGGCGTACAGCCGCTCCCAGCCCTTGTGCTGGAGCGGGTAGAGGAACGGCACGGGCTTGACCAGGTGCGGGGCGAGACGCTCCAGCAGCAGCCCGCGCTCCTTCAGCGCCTCACGGACGAGCGCGAAGTCCAGCATCTCCAGATACCGCAGACCGCCATGGACCAGCTTGCTGGACCTGCTGGACGTACCCGACGCCCAGTCACGGGCCTCGACCAGGCCCGTGGACAGGCCGCGGGTGACGGCGTCCAGCGCGGTACCCGCGCCGACGACTCCGCCGCCCACCACCAATATGTCCAGCTCACGCTCGGCCATGCCCGCGAGCGACTCCGCGCGCTGCGCCGGCCCCAGTGTCGCTGTCCTCACCGCTGCCTCCCACTGTCGGTCGGTCGGCCGCACCCGGTGGGCGAAGCCCGGTTCGTCCCCTCCTCATGCCCAAATTCTGACCGGCTTGCCCGACTTCAGCCACCACTCACCCCTGGCCTGTGGACAACGACCGCGTGACCGGCGGAGGACCACCGGAAGACACAAGAAGACAATCCCACATAACGGTCATATTTACTCCTAGTGTGACATTGCGCTCGCCCATCCTGTCCGCCGGGCTTGCACACCTGTCCCGCTCCGGCTACTGGGAAGGACGGCCCACGCCATGCCCGCAGACCTCGCCGTCATCGGACTCGGTCCCTACGGCCTGCCCCTCGCCCAGGCAGCCGTCGCCGCCGGCATCCCCACGCTCGGCTACACCACCGGGCCGGAGACCGGCCCGCTCAGCCCCGCCGAACTGCGCCGGATGCTCTCGCGGGGCTTCCGGCCGGCCACCGACCCGGCCGGGCTCGGCCGGGTACGCACCGCGGTGATCTGCGCGCCGACCCCACGGGGCGTGGACGGCGGGCTCGATCTGAGCCAGGTGGAGGCCGCCGCCCGCACCCTGGCGGCCCGGCTGCGCCCGCACACCACGGTGATCCTGGAGTCGCCGGTGCGGCCTGGCACCACCGAGGACTTCCTGCGGCCCCTGCTGGAGAAGGGCTCGGGGCTGCGCGCGGGCCGCGACTTCCACCTCGCCTACGCGCCCAGCCGGGTCGACCCCGGCAACCGGGACCACACCCCGGCCAACACGCCCAAGGTCATCGGCGGCCTCACCCCGGCCTGCACCGAATCCGCCGCGGCGTTCTACTCACGGCTGACCGACAAGGTGGTACGCGCGCGTGGACCGCGCGAGGCCGAGACGGTGCAACTGCTGGAGACGAACTTCCGGCACGTCAACATCGCCCTCGTCAACGAAATGGCCGCCCTGTGCCACGACTTGGGCGTGGACCTGTGGGACGTCATCCGCTGCGCGGAGACCAAGCCGTTCGGCTTCCAGGCGTTCCGGCCGGGCCCCGGCGTCGGCGGCCATGGCGTCCCGCAGGACCTGACCGGCCACGCCGGCCGCCCGCTGCGCATGGTGGAACTGGCCCAGCAGGTCAACGGCCGCATGCCCCAGTACGTCGTCCAGCGCGCCGCGGCCCTTCTCAACGAGCACGGCAAGTCGGCCCGCGGTGCGCGTGTGCTCCTCCTCGGCGTCACCTACAAGGCGGACCTCGCCGACCAGCAGGGCACCCCGGCCCACGAGGTCGCCATCCGGCTGATGGAGCTGGGCGCGTCCGTCAGCTACCACGACCCCCATGTGGCTTCCTGGAGCGTCCTGGACCGCCCGGTCCCCCGCGCGGACTCCCTCTACGAGGCGGCGGCCGACGCGGACCTCACGATCCTCCTCCAGCAGCACCGCACGTACGACATGCAGGGCCTGTCGGTGAAGGCTCAACTGCTGCTGGACACAAGGGGCGCCACACCCACGGGAGCGGCGCACCGGTTGTGAAGGGGGGCGCGCGCGGCGGGGGCTCACTCCAGAGCCGGTGGCACGGGGCACCGGCCGACGGGTAGCGTACGAAACCGGACGGATCCCCATCGCAGAGGCCACTGCAGCGGGCTCCTGACCGGTTCACGGGTGTCCGCTCCTAGCCCTTATGGGGGCGGCCGCGCACCGGCCGTAAAGAGGTCGAGCCCGCCGTAGCGGGTACTACGACGAGCTCCTGAAGGTGAACGATGCGTCCACCCCTACGTCTCATAGGGGTGGCCGCTCGCTTCCGTGAGTCCGCAAGATCCACCTCCTCCGGAACCAGACCGCCCCACAGCAGATCCGGTACCGTACAAAAAGGTGGAGCCCGCCGTAGCGGGTACTACGACGAGCTCCTGAAGGTAAACGGTGCGTCCACCCCTATCTCTCATAGGGGTGGCCGCTCACCTTCCGTAAATCCGCAAGATCCACCTCCTCCGGAACCAGACCGCCCCACAGCAGATCCGGTACCGTACAAAAAGGTGGAGCCCGCCGTAGCGGGTACTACGACGAGCTCCTGAAGGTGAACGATGCGTCCACCCCTATCTCTCATAGGGGTGGCCGCTCACCTTCCGTAAATCCGCAAGATCCACCTCCTCCGGAACTTGACCAGCTGAAGCCGAACGCGGTCCCAGCGGGTGGGCTTGCGGTGACGGCCCATGGGCGCGCCCCCTTCCATGACGCCGCCCATAATCCCGGTGGGCGGTTCATTGGAGTTCGGGCCGGGCCCCGAGGGCCGGGGTCCGGAACCGTGTCCTTGGAAGGGGGCGCCCCAGAGAGCGGGGTCGCCGATCACTGACGCTACCTGCTGCGTTCGCCCGTTCGGCCCAGATTCGCCCCGAACGCAACCGCGCGCCCCGGGCACACAACACGCGCCCCCGCCAAGCCATTTGGGCATGCAGAAGGGCCCGGCCACCCGCACGGGCAGCCGAGCCCTCGTCCGCGCTCAGATCGAGCGCGGCGTCACCTCAGCGACGGTGCTGCGAGTCCGCCACCGTGACCTCCACCCGCTGGAACTCCTTCAGCTCGCTGTAACCGGTGGTCGCCATGGCCCGGCGCAGGGCGCCGAAGAAGTTCATCGAGCCGTCGGGGGTGTGGGACGGACCGGTGAGGATCTCCTCGATCGTGCCCACCGTGCCGAGGTCGACCTTCTGGCCGCGGGGCAGCTCCTCGTTGACCGCCTCCATGCCCCAGTGGTGGCCCCTGCCGGGCGCGTCGGTGGCGCGGGCCAGCGGGGAGCCCATCATGACCGAGTCGGCGCCGCAGGCGATCGCCTTGGGCAGGTCGCCGGACCAGCCGACGCCGCCGTCCGCGATCACGTGCACATACCGGCCACCGGACTCGTCCATGTAGTCGCGGCGGGCCGCGGCCACGTCGGCGACCGCCGTGGCCATCGGCACCTGGATGCCGAGCACATTGCGCGTGGTGTGCGCGGCTCCGCCGCCGAAGCCGACCAGCACACCGGCCGCGCCGCTGCGCATCAGGTGCAGGGCGGCGGTGTAGGTGGCGCAGCCGCCGACGATCACCGGGACGTCCAGCTCGTAGATGAACTGCTTCAGGTTGAGCGGTTCGTGCGCGGACGACACATGCTCCGCCGAGACCGTCGTACCGCGGATGACGAAGATGTCGACGCCCGCGTCCACCACCGCCTTGGAGAACTGGGCGGTGCGCTGCGGGGACAGCGCGGCGGCCGTGACCACGCCGGAGTCGCGCACCTCCTTGATGCGCGCGCCGATCAGCTCCTCCTGGATGGGGGCCGCGTAGATCTCCTGGAGCCGCCGCGTCGCCGCCTCGGCGGGCAGTCCGGCGATCTCGTCGAGCAGCGGCTGCGGGTCCTCGTACCGCGTCCACAGCCCCTCCAGGTTCAGCACGCCCAGGCCGCCCAGCTCGCCGATGCGGATCGCGGTGGCCGGGGAGACGACGGAGTCCATGGGGGCGGCCAGGAAGGGCAGCTCGAAGCGGTAGGCGTCGATCTGCCAGGCGATCGAGACCTCCTTCGGGTCCCGCGTACGACGGCTCGGGACGACGGCGATGTCGTCGAAGGCGTACGCCCGGCGGCCGCGCTTGCCGCGCCCGATCTCGATCTCAGTCACGTCTGTGGCCTTTCTGATGCGTTTCAGCGTCTTCCAGTATCGCCGACGGGCCGCACACCGCCCCCGTACAGGTTGCCGGACACCGTCCTCGCTCAGGTGTCGGACACCGCCTCCGCCCAGATGCGGCGAGGGCGGCCCCGGAAACTCCGGGACCGCCCTCGGCGACGTCCGTCACGCGCGGGGTACGCGCGCGTGCGTCACTTCTTGCTGTAGTTGGGTGCCTCGACCGTCATCTGGATGTCGTGCGGGTGGCTCTCCTTGAGGCCCGCCGAGGTGATCCGGACGAACCGGCCGTTGGACTGCAGCTCCGGCACGGTCCTGCCGCCGACGTAGAACATCGACTGGCGCAGGCCGCCGGTCAGCTGGTGGACGACGGAGGACAGCGGGCCGCGGTAGGGCACCTGGCCCTCGATGCCCTCGGGGATCAGCTGGTCGTCGGAGGCGACGCCCTCCTGGAAGTAGCGGTCCTTGGAGAACGACCTGCGGTCGCCGCGGGTCTGCATCGCGGCGAGGGATCCCATGCCGCGGTACGACTTGAACTGCTTGCCGTTGATGAACAGCAGCTCGCCCGGCGACTCCTCGCAGCCAGCGAGGAGCGAGCCGAGCATCACCGTGTCGGCGCCCGCGACCAGCGCCTTGGCGATGTCGCCGGAGTACTGCAGACCGCCGTCGCCGATGACCGGGACACCGGCCTCCTTGGCGGCGAGCGCGGCCTCGTAGATCGCGGTGACCTGCGGGACGCCGACGCCGGCGACCACCCGGGTGGTGCAGATCGAGCCCGGTCCGACACCGACCTTGATGCCGTCGGCGCCCGCGTCGACCAGGGCCTGGGCGCCGTCGCGGGTGGCGATGTTGCCGCCGATGACGTCGACGCCGGCGGAGTTCGACTTGATCTTGGCGATCATGTCGCCGACCAGGCGGGAGTGGCCGTGCGCGGTGTCGACGACGATGAAGTCGACGCCGGCCTCGATCAGCGCCTGGGCGCGCTCGAAGGAGTCACCGGCGACGCCGACCGCGGCGCCGACCAGCAGCCGGCCCTCGGCGTCCTTGGCCGCGTTCGGGTACTTCTCCGCCTTGACGAAGTCCTTGACCGTGATCAGGCCCTTGAGGATGCCCTCGTCG
Organism: Streptomyces shenzhenensis; assembly: GCF_003688995.1. Classification (GTDB taxonomy): domain Bacteria; phylum Actinomycetota; class Actinomycetes; order Streptomycetales; family Streptomycetaceae; genus Streptomyces; species Streptomyces shenzhenensis_A. The sequence continues at coordinate 654,576 of NZ_PENI01000001.1, forward strand.
TCGACGAGCGGCAGCTTCTCGATCTTGTGCTTGCGCAGCAGCTGCACGGCGTCGTCGCCTGAGATCCCCACCTTGCCCGTGACCAGCGGCATCGGCGTCATGACCTCACGGACCCGCTGGCTGCGGTCGGTCTCGAAGGCCATGTCACGGTTGGTGACGATGCCGAGCAGCTTCTTGTTGCCGTCCGTCACCGGGACGCCGCTGATGCGGAACTTCGCACACAGCGCGTCGGCCTCGGCGAGCGTGGCGTCGGGGTGCACCGTGATGGGGTCCGCGACCATGCCGGACTCGGAGCGCTTCACCAGGTCGACCTGGTTGGCCTGGTCCTCGATGGAGAGGTTGCGGTGCAGAACGCCGACGCCGCCCTGGCGGGCCATCGCGATCGCCATGCGCGACTCGGTGACCTTGTCCATGGCGGCGGACAGGAGCGGGATGTTGACCCGCACGTTCTTGGAGACGTACGAGGCGGTGTCGATGTCGTCGGGTGCCATGTCCGACGAGCCCGGCAGCAGCAATACGTCGTCGTAGGTCAGCCCGAGTGTCGCGAATTTACCGGGCACTCCGTCGACGTTGGCAGTCATGACACCTTCCCCAAATGGCCTTGATCGGTGCGGATGCCCATGCTAACGGGAAGCACGGCAGTCACATTCCACGGTCCAGGTCGGCCCTGGGCTTCGTCTGTTCATACGGACCGCGCGTCCGGACCGTTCGGGGCCGGTCCGGGCCCGTGGGCGGCCTACTGCTCGGCCAGCGCCCGCAGCCGGCTGAGCGCCCTGTGCTGTGCCACCCGTACCGCGCCGGGTGACATTCCCAACATCTGACCGGTCTCCTCCGCGGTCAAGCCCACCGCGATACGCAGCAGCAACAGCTCGCGCTGATTCTCCGGAAGGTTGGCCAGCAGCTTCTTCGCCCACTCGGCGTCGCTGCTGAGCAGGGCCCGCTCCTCGGGACCCAGGGAGTCGTCCGGGCGCTCGGGCATCTCGTCGGAGGGGACGGCCGTCGAACCCGGGTGACGCATCGCGGCCCGTTGCAGGTCGGCGACCTTGTGCGAGGCGATGGCGAAGACGAACGCCTCGAAGGGGCGGCCCGTGTCCCGGTAGCGGGGCAGCGCGAGGAGGACGGCGACGCAGACCTCCTGCGCGAGGTCCTCGACGAAGTGGCGCGCGTCCCCCGGGAGCCGGGACAGCCGGGTGCGGCAGTAGCGCAGCGCCAGGGGGTGGACATGGGCGAGCAGGTCGTGCGTGGCCTGCTCGTCCCCGTCGACGGCGCGATGCACGAGCGCACCGATCGCCCCATGGGCCGTGCCCGCCTCGTCGTCGCGCATCGGTCCATGGTGCCCTGAGGCCGTCCGGTCCGTCGCATCGTGCTGGTGGTTGTGCATCGAAGCGTTATGAGCAGGTGCGCCGGCACTCATCTCCTGCGCCCTCCCCTTCCGCTCGACCGACTCGTCCCCGAGAGACTCCACACCTCCAAGGATGCGGCATCCGCGGCGAAACGAGCAGCGGGCACTCGCCGAACGGTGCCGCGCGGACCGGCGGCCGCGCCCCCGAGGGGGCGCGGGGAACTGCGTGACCAGCCACGGACGGCCCGCAGTTCACCGACCGAATCGCCTTGTGCGGCCCTTGGGCCACTCGGGCAACCACACGCCCGACAGGACCTAGGGTCTTTTGTTTGGATCAGGCCGGATCAGGGAGCGGGGTCTGGTGCCGTGGATCGCAAGGCGGAGGAGGGCGGCAGGGCGGAGCCCTGACAACCGACGACAACGCCGCGAGGCGCGGTGCCAGGGCCCGCGAGCCCGGCATGATCCAAACGAGAGGCCCTAGCGGACCAGACCCCAGCGGAAGCCGAGCGCCACCGCGTGTGCCCGGTCCGAGGCGCCGAGCTTCTTGAACAGGCGCCGGGCGTGGGTCTTCACGGTGTCCTCGGAGAGGAACAGCTCGCGGCCGATCTCGGCGTTGGAGCGGCCGTGGCTCATGCCTTCGAGCACCTGGATCTCACGCGCGGTGAGCGTGGGCGCTGCGCCCATCTCGGCCGAGCGCAGCCGGCGCGGGGCGAGCCGCCAGGTCGGGTCGGCGAGAGCCTGCGTCACCGTGGCGCGCAACTCGGCGCGCGAGGCGTCCTTGTGCAGATAGCCGCGGGCGCCGGCAGCGACCGCGAGCGCCACGCCGTCGAGGTCCTCGGCGACGGTGAGCATGATGATGCGCGCCCCGGGGTCGGCGGACAGCAGCCGGCGCACGGTCTCGACGCCGCCCAGTCCGGGCATGCGTACGTCCATCAGGATGAGGTCCGAGCGGTCGGCACCCCAGCGGCGGAGGACTTCCTCGCCGTTGGCCGCCGTCGTCACACGCTCGACGCCGGGCACGGTCGCAACCGCGCGGCGGAGCGCCTCTCGGGCAAGCGGGGAGTCGTCGCAGACGAGGACGGATGTCATGACCGCCCTCCGCAGCTGATGCGCGTCACCTTGAGCCTCCAGGCTGGTACGGAATCGTCACCTGTGCGGTCGACCGTCTCGGACGCCTGCCCGAGCGCTTGTGTTCTCAACCGCCTCCGCACTCTCAACGACGGTCACTCGAAAGAGTTACGGGGCTGCGTGCCATCTTCGGCACTCTACGTGAGGGCGCGCACACGGTGCATACATGCCCGACAGACTCTCAAGTTTTCATCACAACCTATGCCCCATTTAGACCCTTTTCTTCCCATTTCACGGTGTCTGGGGCTAGATTCGCAATGAGTCATATTTTCATCTTCTTAGACCGGACATGTACGGTCGTTGGCACCGTATCCGCCCAGAACGGCTACAAGGGGTCACGTAATGGCAGATTTCTCCCGCCTTCCCGGACCGAACGCTGACCTGTGGGACTGGCAGTTGCTGGCTGCCTGCCGAGGGGTCGACAGTTCGCTCTTCTTCCACCCGGAGGGTGAGCGCGGGGCGGCTCGGAGTGCTCGCGAGAACTCGGCCAAGGAGGTCTGCATGAGGTGCCCGGTCCGTGCGGAGTGCGCGGCGCACGCGCTGGCGGTGCGCGAGCCGTACGGCGTGTGGGGCGGCCTGACCGAGGACGAGCGCGAAGAGCTGATGGGACGGGCCCGGAACCGGCTGGTATCGGCTTCGTCGGCCGGCGGGGACACCGCCCACCACGCATGAAGGAACGTTTCTGCAACCACATATCGCCTCGCCGCGCCCACCCGACGCGGCCGTATGCGCATGCCCGCCCGCACCTCTCACTGCCGACGGGCGGCCCGTGCCAGCTGCTCCAGCGTCGCCGCCACCGCCGGCACCTGTGCCAGGTCGGGCAGTGTGAGGGCGACGATCTCCCGGCGTACCGCCGGTTCCAGCGCCACCGTGCGCGCGCCCCGGGGGCGCACCGACTCGATCGCGAGCTGCGGCAGGACGGCCACGCCCAGTCCGGCGCCGACCAGGCCGACCACCGCCGGGTAGTCGTCGGTGGCGAAGTCGATGCGCGGGGTGAAACCGGCGCCCTCGCAGACCTCCACCAACTGGCCGCGGCAGCGCGGACAGCCCGCGATCCACGGTTCCGCGGCGAGTTCGCCGATGGCGACGGACCGGGCGCCCGCGAGCCGGTGCCGCTCGGGCACCAGAGCGACCAGACGGTCCGTCAGCAGGGGCCGTACGACGAGGTCGTCCCACTCCTCGGCGCCCGCCGCGCCCTCGTAACGGAACGCGAGGGCCGCGTCGCAGTCGCCGGCGCGCAACAGGTCCACGGAGTGCGGGGGCTCGGCCTCCTCGAGGAAGACGCGGGTGCCGGGGTGGGCGGCGCGCAGCGCGGCGAGTGCGGTGGGGACGAGAGTGGAGCTGCCGCTGGGGAAGGACACCAGGCGGACCCGGCCGGCCCGCAGCCCGGCGATCGCGGCGACCTCCTCCTCGGCCGCGGTCAGCCCGGCGAGGATCCCCGAGGCGTGCCGGACGAGTGCCTCGCCCGCCTCCGTCAGACGCATCTCACGGCCGCTGCGGATCAGCAGCGGGGTGCCGACCGACGTCTCCAGGGCCTTCATCTGCTGGCTGATGGCGGGCTGCGTGCAGCCCAGTTCCCGGCCGGCCGCCGAGAAGGAGCCGGTGGTGGCGACGGCGCGCAGGGCGCGGAGATGACGGGCCTCGATCACCCTTCGAGCATAAGCCCGCCTTGGATGGGGCGCCCGATATCGCGTCGACGCTTTGACCGGGCTGACGTACCGTGCCGGACATGGAGCTTCTCTCGGTGAACCTGGGGCGCCCGAAGGCCGTCGACTACACGGACCAGCCGCAGGGGCTGACCGGCATCGACAAGCGTCCGGTGGACGGCCCGGTGCGGGTGGCCGCGCCGGGCCCGAAGGGGAGCGGCGCGAGCGGCCTCGCCGGGGACGCGGTCTGCGACCTGCGTCATCACGGCGGCGACGACCAGGCGGTGTACGCCCTCGCGCGCGAGGACCTCGACGACTGGGAGGGCGAGCTGGGCCGGACGCTCGCCAACGGCGCCTTCGGGGAGAACCTGACGACGCGCGGTCTCGACGTCTCCGGCGCGCTGATCGGCGAGCGCTGGCGGATCGGCCCGGACGTCGTGCTCGAAGTCACCTGCGGGCGGATCCCGTGCCGGACGTTCCAGGCCCACCTGGGCGAGCGGGCATGGGTGCGGAGGTTCACGCGGAAGGGTGCGCCCGGTGCCTACCTCCGGGTGATCGAGCCGGGCGAGATCCGGGCGGGCGACCCGGTGCGGATCGTGTACCGGCCGGACCACGACGTGACGGTCGCCGTGCAGTTCCGCGCGGAGACGACCGAGCGGGAACTGCTGCCCCGGGTCCTCGTGGCGGGCGCGGCCCTGCACCCGGAGGCGCTGGCCGAGGCCCGTGCGTACGTGGCGAAGTACGGGGGCGGCCAGGGGGCCTGAACAGCCGTCACGGGTGGTCCGCGGGCGGGCGCCGCACCGGCCGGAGGGCCTCGCGCACGGCGCGGATCGCGTCGCTCCGGGTAACTACTCTTGGGCCATGACAACGGCTCTGATTACGGGATCGACGGCGGGGATCGGCGCCGCGTTCGCGCGGCGGCTGGCGGCGGACGGGCATGACCTCGTCCTGGTGGCGCGGGACACCGCGCGGCTGCGCGAGCAGGCGACCGAACTGCACGACCGGCACGGCATCGAGGCGGAGGTGCTGACGGCCGACCTGGCGCAGGACGCGGGCATCGAGGCGGTCGCCGCCCGGCTCGGCGACCGCAGGAGCCCCGTCGATCTGCTGATCAACAACGCCGGCTTCGCCAACAGGGGCCGCTATCTCGACGTACCGATGGCCGATGAGCTGCGGATGGTCAAGGTGCACATCGAGGCGGTGCTGCGGCTGACATCGGCGGCGAGCGAGGCGATGCGGGAGCGCGGGCGCGGCGGGATCGTGAACGTGGCCTCGGTGGCGGCCTTCGTGCCGCGGGGGACGTACGGGGCGTCCAAGGCGTGGGTCGTGCAGTTCACCCAGGGCGCGGCGCAGGTTCTGGCCGGTACGGGCGTCCGCCTGATGGCGCTGGCCCCCGGGCTCGTGCGCACCGAGTTCCACGAGCGGGCCGGGATGGGCACGGACAACATCCCGGGGTGGATGTGGCTGGACGCGGACAAGCTGGTCGCGGCGGCGCTCGCGGACCTGGCGCGCGGCAAGACGCTGTCCATTCCCGATCCGCGGTACAAGGCGCTGATGGGGCTGGCCAAGATGGCCCCGCGCGCCCTGGTGGGCGGGATCACCTCACGGACCGGGCGCAGGTACGGCCCGCGGTGAGCCCCCGGCGAACCCGGCCGCGACGGGGTGCCCGTGCCGCTCCGGTGGGAAAATGGGCGGGACGGAACCGGACCCAGGGGGGCCGGAGGCGGTGTCATGACGTTCGTACAGCTCATCGAGTGCAGGACGAGCCGGTTCGACGAGCTGAACCGGTTGCTGGACACCTGGGTGGAGCAGACCCAGGGGAAGCGCACCGCGATCTACGACCTGGTCGGCAAGGACCGGTCCGATGCGTCGCACATCGTCGAGATCGTGGAGTTCCCCTCGTACGCGGACGCGATGCGGAACTCGAACCTTCCGGAGACGGACCGGGTCTTCCGGCAGCTGGTCGCCCTCTGCGACGAGATGCCCACGTTCATCGACCTGGACGTCGTACGCGACGAGCCGCTGGGCGCGGACACCGTGCGCCGCTTCTTCGCGACGCTGGCGGCGCCGGGCGAGCTGCCGCCGCTGAACGACCTGCTCGACGAGGACGTGCACAGCCACGATCCGCTCGGTCCGCAGGACACGATCGGGCTGGACTCGGTCCGGGGCGAGTTGCGGATGTGGCGGGCCGCGTTCGACTCCGCCTTCACCGTGGAGGACCTGATCGTCCAGGGCGACCGGGCCTGTGCCCGCTGGAGCTGGCACGCCACGCACAAGGGGGAGTTCCTGGGGATCGCGGCCACCGGCAGGCAGGTCACCACGACCGGCACCACCGTCTTCCGGTTCGGCGCGAACGGCCGGATCGCCGAGACGTGGTGGCAGCACGACCAGTTGGGGCTGATGGAGCAGCTGGGCGCGCTCGACCAGCTGGAGCAGTGACCGCGGCGGGCAGCGCGAAGGCCCGGCACCCTCCCGGGTGCCGGGCCTTCACTTCACTGCCGGGTGTCAGTGGGCGTGGCCGTGGCCGCCGCCCGCGGCGGCCGGCTCCTCTTCTTCCTTCTTCTCGACGACCAGGGTCTCGGTCGTGAGGAGGAGGGAGGCGATGGAGGCGGCGTTCTCCAGGGCGGAGCGGGTGACCTTCACCGGGTCGATGACGCCGGCCTTGACCAGGTCGCCGTACTCACCGGTGGCGGCGTTGTAGCCGTTGCCCTTGTCCAGCTCCTTGACCTTGGAGACGATCACGTAGCCCTCCAGGCCCGCGTTCTCCGCGATCCAGCGCAGCGGCTCGACGACGGCGTTGCGGACGACCGCGACACCGGTGGCCTCGTCGCCGGACTTGCCGAGGTTGCCCTCGAGGACCTTGGCGGAGTGGACGAGCGCGGAGCCGCCACCGGAGACGATGCCCTCCTCGACCGCGGCGCGGGTCGCGGAGATGGCGTCCTCCAGACGGTGCTTCTTCTCCTTCAGCTCCACCTCGGTGGCGGCGCCGACCTTGATCACGCACACGCCGCCGGCCAGCTTCGCGAGGCGCTCCTGGAGCTTCTCGCGGTCCCAGTCGGAGTCGGTGTTCTCGATCTCGGCCTTGATCTGCGCGATGCGGCCCTCGACGGCCGACTTGTCGCCGGCGCCGTCGACGATCGTGGTGTCGTCCTTGGTGACGGTGATGCGGCGGGCGGTGCCGAGCACGTCCAGGCCGACCTGGTCCAGCTTGAGGCCGACTTCCTCGGAGATCACGGTGGCGCCGGTGAGGACCGCCATGTCCTCGAGCATCGCCTTGCGGCGGTCGCCGAAGCCGGGGGCCTTCACCGCGACGGCGTTGAAGGTGCCGCGGATCTTGTTGACGACCAGGGTCGACAGGGCCTCGCCCTCGACGTCCTCGGCGATGATCAGCAGCGGCTTGGAGGAGCCCGCCTGGATGACCTTCTCCAGCAGCGGCAGGAGGTCCGCGATGGCGGCGACCTTGCCCTGGTTGATGAGGATGTAGGGGTCCTCCAGGACGGCCTCCATGCGCTCCTGGTCCGTCACGAAGTACGGCGACAGGTAGCCCTTGTCGAAGGCCATGCCCTCGGTGAAGTCCAGTTCGAGGCCGAAGGTGTTGGACTCCTCGACGGTGATGACACCGTCCTTGCCGACCTTGTCCATCGCCTCGGCGATCAGCTCGCCGACCTGCTGGTCCTGGGCGGACAGCGCGGCGACGGCGGCGATGTCGGACTTCTCGTCGATCGGCCGGGCCGAGCCGAGCAGGTCGTCGGAGATGGCCTTGACCGCGGCGTCGATGCCCTTCTTCAGGGCGGCCGGGGAGGCACCGGCGGCGACGTTCCGCAGGCCCTCGCGCACCAGGGCCTGGGCCAGCACGGTGGCGGTGGTGGTGCCGTCACCCGCGATGTCGTTGGTCTTGGTCGCCACCTCCTTCACCAGCTGGGCGCCGAGGTTCTCGTACGGGTCCTCGATCTCGACCTCGCGGGCGATGGTGACGCCGTCGTTGGTGATGGTGGGGGCGCCGAACTTCTTGTCGATGACGACGTTGCGGCCCTTGGGGCCGATCGTCACCTTCACCGTGTCGGCCAGCTTGTTGACGCCGCGCTCGAGGGCGCGACGGGCGTCCTCGTCGAACTTCAGGATCTTCGCCATGGCAGCGGGAGCCCTCTCGGAAATCTGATGGTAACGACGCTGCGCCCCGGGCTCCCGGCTTCTTATCGGTCCAGGGGCCAGGGGCGCAGCTTCACAGCAGGAGTGCTTCGGGGTGACTTACTTCTCGATGATCGCGAGCACGTCGCGAGCCGAGAGAACGAGGTACTCCTCGTTGTTGTACTTCACCTCGGTGCCGCCGTACTTGCTGTAGAGCACGACGTCGCCGACGCTGACGTCGAGCGGAAGACGGTTGCCGTCCTCGAAGCGGCCCGGGCCCACGGCCAGGACGACGCCCTCCTGGGGCTTCTCCTTGGCGGTGTCCGGGATGACCAGGCCCGAGGCCGTGGTCTGCTCGGCGTCGAGCGGCTGGACCACGATGCGGTCCTCAAGCGGCTTGATGGCAACCTTGGAACTGGTGGTCGTCACGATCCGACCTCCCCCTTCGGAGATCTCACGGGGTTAACTGTCTGAGGTGGCGACCAGGTCGATCCGTCGTCGCGGGTGCCGGACCTGCCCGTCGCGTTGTTGGCACTCTCCAGGGGGGAGTGCCAGAGCCGAGACTATGACTGCGATTAGCACTCGGTCAAGCGGAGTGCCAATCGACCGTGGCGCGTCCGCCCAGGTGCCCCCGTCGGCTCACAGGTAGTCCTCCAGGCGCGCCACCGTCAGACCCGCGGACTGGATCCGCCGCAGCAGGCGTGTCGTGCGCTCCCTGAGCGTGGGGCCGGTGGACTCGTCGGGGCCGACCAGGATGATGTCGCCGGGGCTCAGCCGCTTGTCGCCCCGGGCGTAGCCGAGGGTGTCGGCGCCCATCGCGGCCCGCCACAGGACCACCGCGGAGATGCCGCAGTCGGCTGCCGCGCGCAGGGTCGTCGTGTCGTACGTGCCGTAGGGCGGCCGGAAGAGGCGGGGGCGGATGCCGAAGCGGGACTTGAGCTTGTTCTGCTGGCCGCAGATCTCGGCGCGCTGCCCCGCGTAGGGCAGCCCGCGCAGGGCGGGATGGTCGAGGGTGTGGTTCTGGATGCCGGCGCCGACCGAGCGGAGGCGGGCGAAGTGGCCGTAGCCCGGGCCGACGACGCTGTCCGTGAGGAAGAAGCTGACCGGGAGCCGCAGGTCGCGCACCATGTCGATGAACCGCGGGTCCCGTTCGGCGCCGTCGTCGTAGGTGAGGAAGACGACCCGGTCGGACGTCGTCACACGGTCCACGACCGGGGGCAGGGGACGGCTCGCGCTGCCGGTCGGCAGGTGGTGCGCCGCGGGCGTGGGGGCGGGGGCGAGCGGGGCGCTCAGGCCCCAGTTGCGGTAGGGCTGCCGGGTGGCCGGGCCGTGCGGGTGCACGCCCTGGGCGGCCTTCTTGCCGAGCCGCTCGATGGGGTCGACGGACTGGGCGCAGCCGGCCAGGAGCAGGGCACCGGCCAGGGCGGTGGCGGTCAGCGTCCGGCACCGTGCCGCTCCGCCGGACGGGCCGTGCTGCGCCGTCGGCCGGCTGCGGCGCCGTCGTGGCCGGCCGCGCAGTTCCCCGCGCCTCTTTGGGCGCTGTCCCCGCCGCAGCGGGCTTCGGGGCCTCCCCGGACGCCTCACAGGTAGTCCTCCAGGCGTGCCACCGCGTACCCCTCGCGCGTGACCTTGTTCAGGAACCGCCGGACCATGTCGGTCATGGTGCCGTCCCAGTCGGAGCGGCCCCGGAAGTGGGTGAGCACGATGTCACCGGGGTGCAGGCTGCGGTCCCAGTCGCGGTACTCCCAGTGGTCGACGAAGACCTCCTCGTCCCAGATCGGCGCGTACTTGATCCCGCAGGACTTGGCGGCGACCAGGGTGTCCCGGTTGTAGTTGCCGTACGGCGGGCGGAAGAGGGTGGGGCGCTTGCCGAACTGCTCCTCCATGATGTCCTGCATGCCGCAGATCTCGTCCCGCTGCTCCGCGTAGCTCAGACCGGGCAGGTAGGGGTGGTGGAGGGTGTGGTTGTTGAGAGTGATCCCCTGCGACTGCATCTTCCTGAAGTAGCCGTAGTCGCCCTTGGCCAGGTAGTTGCTGAGGAAGGCGGTGTAGGGGATCTTCAGGTCGGCCATCATGCGCAGGAACGCCGGGTCCTTCTCGGCGCCGTCGTCGATGGTGAGGAAGACGACCTTCTGCCGGGTGGGGATCGTGGTGAAGACCGGGGGCAGGCCCAGCTCCTCCTGGCCGTCGACCTCGAAGCCGGCGCGGGCGGTGATCCGCGGCTTGTGCGCCGGGGGGCGCGGGGGCGTCAGGGGCGCCTGGTCCAGGCCCCAGCGCCGGGCGGCGGCGGCCAGGGCGGCCCGGTCGGTGCTCCGCCGGGCGTCGTAGTCGTCCAGGCGGGGGGCCGGGGGTGCCTGGTGCGGCTGCCGGCCCGCGGCGGGCCGGACGTCCGGGTCCCGGGCCGGCGCCGTGCAGCCGGAGACGACGGCGGCGGCGCCGAGCAGGGCGAGACCGCCCCGTACGGCGACTCTTCCACGCTGCGCCCCATTTTTGTCATTTTGTACTACTACTCGCATGGTGCCGGATCCTCGCAGGCACCGGCCGCCGATCCGGCCCGACACCGCCGCCCGCAGCGCAGCATCCGTCGACTGGCCCACAATGACCAGGTGAACGACCTGCTTCCCTTCCGCACGCTGCTCACCCCCGAGGGCCGCGCCCTCCTCGACGAGGTGCGCGACACCCGGCCGGACGACGAACTCGCCGTCGCCACCCGGCTGCGCCGCACGCACCCGGCCGGCCTGGTGTCGGCGGCCCTCGGCCAGGCCCGGCTGCGGCAGCGGGCGGCGGCGAAGTTCGGGGCCGCGGACGCGGGGCGGATGTTCTTCACGCCCGACGGGGTCGAGCAGTCGACCCGGACCAGCGTGGCGGCGTACCGGGCGGCGCGCCTGCGCGAGGCGGGCGTCCGCTCCGTCGCCGACCTGTGCTGCGGCGTCGGCGGGGACGCGATCGCGTTCGCCCGCGCCGGGATCCGGGTGCTCGCGGTGGACCGGGATCCGCTGACGGCAGAGGTCGCGCGGGCGAACGCGGCGGCGCTCGGCCTGGACGAGCTGATCGAGGTGCGGGAGGCGGATGTCACCGGGGTCGACACGTCCGGTTGGGATGCCGTGTTCGTCGATCCCGCCCGGCGCGGCAGCCGTGGCCGGTTGTTCGATCCGGAGGCCTACTCGCCGCCGCTGTCCTGGGCGGTGGGGGCGGCGGCGACGGCGCGCACGGCCGTGCTGAAGGTCGCGCCCGGGATCCCCCACGAGGCGGTCCCCGAGCGGGCCGAGGCCGAGTGGATCTCGGACGGCGGGGAGGTGAAGGAGGCGGTGCTGTGGTTCGGCACCGGGGCGCCGGGTGCCGTGCGGGCCACGCTGCTGCCCGGGCCGCGGACCCTGCTCGGCCGGGGGCTGCCGAATCCCGAGGTGCGGCCCGTGGGGCGGTACCTGTACGAACCCGACGGCGCCGTCATCCGGGCGCATCTGGTGGCCGAGGTCGCCGCGGAGCTGGACGGCGGGCTGATCGACCCCACGATCGCCTATGTGACCGCCGACGGACTGCGCGCGACGCCGTACGCCACGTCGTACGAGATCACCGACCAACTCCACTTCAACATCAAGAAGTTGAAGGCGCTGCTGCGGGAGCGGGAGGTCGGGACGCTGACCGTGAAGAAGCGGGGGTCGGCGGTGGAACCGGAGGAACTGCGCCGGAAGGTGAGGCCGCAGGGACCGAACGCGGCGACCGTGTTCCTGACCCGCGTCGCGGGGACACCGACCATGCTGCTCGGGACCCCCGCGCCGGCGACCGGTGGGCCGACCTGATCCACCGTGTCACGCGTTGCGCACCGACTCCTCGCGGCCGACGGCCCGCCGGGCAACAGGCGACAGCCACGCTGGAACGGGCTCGGCAGCGACCGACCGGGGCCGCGCCGGGCCCCGTCCACCGTGTCACGCCTTGCGCGCCGGCTCGGCCGCCCCTGCCGACTCCTCGCGGACGGCGGCCCGCCGGGCAGCAGTCCCGCTGGAGCGGGCTCGACGGCGACCGCCGGGGCCGTCCGCCGTGTCACGCCTTGCGTGCCGGCTCGGCCACCCCTGCCGACTCCTCGCGAGTCGCGAAATCGCCACGCACGCCGGGCAACAGGCGACAGCCACGCTGAGGCCGGCCCGGCGGCAAACGCGCCAATGACCGCCAGGGCCGCGCCCGGCTGCCGTCAGCGCAGGGAGGCCCACAGGTCGCTCGCCGCCGGTTCGCGGGCGACCACCCGGTTGCGGTCGTACGGCGCCGTCATCACCGGCATCATCACCGTCGTCACCCGGTCCGCGGTCAGCCCCTTCAGGCTCTGGCCGAGGCTCATCAGCTCGGGCAGGGAGTCGAGCCCGGTGTCCGTCGTGAGACTGGCGGTGACCGCGTTCGCGACCCGGTAGAGCCGGGTGGGGTCGCCGAGCAGGTTGGTGGCGGCCATCTGCTCCAGGAGGCCCTTCACCAGTTTCTGCTGGAGACCTATCCGCCCCAGGTCGCTGCCGTCGCCGATGCCGTGCCGGGTGCGGGCGAGGGCCAGCGCCTCGGTGCCGTCGAGGTGATGGGTGCCCTTCTTCAGGTGCAGATGGCTCTGGTCGTCCTCGATGTCCTCGTCGGTGGTGACCTCGACGCCGCCGAGGGCGTCGACCAGCTTGGCGAAGCCCGAGAAGTCGATCTCGACGTAGTGGTCCATGCGGACGCCGGTGAACGACTCGACCGTCTTCACGGCACACACCGGCCCGCCCACGGAGTAGGCGCTGTTGAACATCGCGCTGTACGCCACCGCCGTCGAACCCCCGGACCGCAGCGGGCAGGACGGCCGGTTGACCAGCGTGTCGCGGGGGATGCTGACGACGGTGGCCCGGGTGCGGCCCGCGTCGATGTGCACCACCATCGCCGTGTCGGAGCGGGCCCCCGAGCTGTCGCCGCCGCCGAGTTCCTGGTTCTCCTTGCCGCTACGCGAGTCCGAGCCCAGGACGAGGATGTTCAGGGCCTCGGTGGGCAGCGGTGACGCGGTCGGCTCGGCGGTGGCCGAGGGGGTGACGACCGGCTTCGCCGGGCGGTCGTCACCGAGCGCGCTGTTGATGTCGACGCTCTTGATGTTGTGGTCGAGGTGCCAGTAGACCCAGCCCGCCGCCGCGATCCCCAGCACCAGCGCGCCGGCCAGGGCGAGACCGGCGGCCTTGAGCGCCGTCGACCGCCGGCCCGTCTGTCTGTCCTCGTCGCCGTTCTCGTCGTGTCCGGTCACAAGAAGAACGTAAGTCTGAATTATTAGCGGACTGTTAGGGGAAGGGCCGTGAGACCGTTTTCTTCGGAAAATCTCACGATTCCGGACCTCGGTTCAGCCCCCGGACCGCTCTCCGCTCAGGTCAGCGTGACCGTGGGGAGCGGGTTGCTGCCGCTCCACGAGGCGTTGAAGCCGAACGTCACCGAACCGCCGTCCGGCACCGACCCGTTGTACGACGCGTTCGAGCAGCTGACCGCCGAACCGGACTGGGTGCAGGTGGCGTTCCACGCCTGGGTGATCTGCTGGCCGGCGCCGAACGCCCAACTCGCCCGCCAGGACGAGAGCGAGGCGCCGGAGCAGGAGATCGTGACCTGCCCGGTGAAGCCGGTGTTCCACTGACTGGTCACCGTGTACGCCGCCGAGCACGCGCCCGTCGGCGGATCCGTCGGGCCGCCGCTGCCGCCGAGTGCCTCCGCGATCCCGTAGTACGCCGGTTTGGGCGCGTAGTTCGCGTCGTACGGCGTCGCCGCACCGTAGCCCGGGAAGGTGCCCTCCACCCAGGAGTCGGAGTCGGTGAAGCCCCAGACGGTGAGGTTGACGCAGCGGGCCACGGCCGCGCAGGCGGCGACGACCGACTTGTAGTCGGCGGCCTGCTGGGCCAGCTTGGCGCTGTCGGCCGGCAGTGCCATCCGTATGTCCAGCTCGGTGATCGCCACGTCCACGCCCAGGTCGGCGAAGCGCTGGATGTTCTGCTGGAGGGTGGACGGGACCTGGCCGAGGATCAGATGGGCCTGGAGGCCGACGCCGTCGATCGGCACGCCCTGCTGCTTCAGGGACTTGACCAGGTTGTAGAGGGCGGTGCTCTTCGCGTTGACGCCCTCGACGTTGTAGTCGTTGATGTACAGCTCGGCGGCCGGGTCGGCGGCGCGCGCCCAGGTCAGGGCGTCGGCGATGTAGTCCGTGCCGAGGCCGTTGTACCAGAGGGTCGAGCGGTAGGTGCCGTCCTCGTTGAAGGGCTCGTTGACCACGTCCCAGGCGGCGATCTTGCCCTGGTAGCGCCCCACCTCCGTGCCGATGTGGTTCTGCAGCAGGCTGCCGAGCTGGGCGGGCGTCCAGCTGCCGGTGGTCAGCCAACTCGGGTTCTGGCTGTGCCAGACCAGGGTGTGGCCGCGTACCTGCTGGTCGTGGGCCTGCGCGAAGGCGACGATCTGGTCGGCCTCGGCCCAGTTGAAGTTGCCCTGGGTGGGCTCGACCGACCCCCACTTCATCGCGTTGCCCGGGGTGAGCGAGCTGAACTGGGTCCCGGCGATGTCGCCGTAGGTGCCGGTCAGCTTGGAGCCGGTGACCGCGGTGCCGATGGCCTTGCCCTTGGCGGCGCCGAGGTCGCGCAGCGGGGTGTCGGCGGCGTGTGCGGCGGGGGTCGCGGCCAGCAGGGCGCCGAGCGCCGCGATGCCGGTGAGCAGCGACCCCAGGGATAAGCCCGTTCTCAGAGATCTCATGCGGGCGCCTCCGAAAGTTTCGGTTCGATAACCGACTGGCTTCGGAGCAGTGTGCGGGCGCGGACACCACCCGTCAATACAACAACACCCCCACGAGTCACCCCACCTCGACGAACCAAGCCAGCAGCTCACCGCTCCGCGGAACGGAGGGCACTCCCGACTCCCTTGCCACAGCGCGCTGTTCGCCCCGCTCGTGTCCCCCGCTAAGCCGCCGGAGGCGGTGCTGTGCTGGTGCGTGGTATCAGGGTGGTGGCCAGTTCCACGCGGGTGGCCACCGGGGGTTCCTCCTCGCGGCCGAGGTCCAGGACCAGCCTGGCCGCGGCCTCGGCCATCTCCGTCAGGGGCTGGCGGACGGTGGTCAGCGGCGGGCCCACCCAGCGGGCCACCGGCAGATCGTCGAAGCCGACCACGCTGAGGTCCTCCGGAATGCGCAGGCCCAGTTCCCGCGCGGCCTCGTACAGCCCGAGCGCCTGGAGGTCGTTGCCGGCGAAGACGGCGGTGGGCCGGTCCGGGCGGCGCAGCAGCTCAAGGCCCAGCCGGTACCCCGCCTCGTGGTGGAAGTCGCCGGTGACGATCAGCGAGGGATCGACCGGCACGCCCGCGGTCTCCAGCGCCGCCCGGTACCCGTCGACCCTGGCCCGGCTGCACATCATCCGGGACGGCCCGCTGATCGCGCCGATGCGGGTGTGGCCCAGCTCGACGAGATGCCGGGTGGCGGCGAGGCCGCCCTGCCAGTTGGTCGCGCCGATCGACGGCACGTCGGCGCCCGGATCGCCCGCCGGATCCATCACCACGAACGGGATGGAGCGGCTGGTGAGCAGCGCGCGCTGCGACTCGTCGAGCCCGGACAGCACGAGCACCACACCGTGCGGGCGGCGCGCGGCGACCTGGTCGGCCCAGGTCCGGCCGGGCGTGAGCCGCCCGGCGGACTCGGAGAGCACCACGCTCAGACCGGCGTCCCTGGCCACGTTCTCCACGCCCCGGATGACCTCCATGGCCCAGGCGCTCTCCAGTTCATGGAAGACCAGGTCGATCAGGGGCGAACGGGAAGCCTCGGCCCGGCGGCGGCGGTAGCCGTAGGCGCGCAGCAGTTCCTCGACGCGGGTCCGGGTCGTCGGGGCGACATCGGCGCGGCCGTTGAGGACCTTCGAAACAGTCGGAGCGGACACCCCGGCCTCGCGGGCGATCTCGGCGAGCGTCGCCGTCTGCGTTTCTGCGGGCTTCCCAGGCTTCATGCCCGCGATCGTAATCCCTGCGCAATCTCTTGACGAAGCCTCAGCCGGGCCCTACGTTCCCGGAACATTCGATGTCCTACTCGAAACATTCGGCCGAGAGGTGCTGTCATGGAGTCCCAGACGTCCAACGGCGGGCGTACCTTCAGCAGGCGCTGGGTGCTCGGCGCCGGTGCCACCACCCTGCTCACCACCGGACTCTCGGCCTGCGGCTCCTCCGGCGGCTCCGGCAGCGGCGGCGGCACGCTCACCGCGTTCGTGTACGGCGACGACGCGGTCAAGGTGCAGACCAAGTCCGTCGACCGGTTCAACGCGTCGGCCGCCGCCGAGCGGACCAAGGGCAGGATCAAGCTGGAGAAGGTGCCGGGCGCCGACTACCCGGCCAAGCTGCGCACCGCGATGGGCTCGCCCAACGCCCCCGACGTGTTCTTCAACTGGGGCGGCGGCTCGATCAAGGCGTACGAGGAAGCCGGCCAGCTGGTCGACCTCACCGACACCGTCGCGTCCGACCCGGTCCTCAAGGACGGCTTCCTGCCCTCGGTACTGGCCGCCGGCGGCCTGAACGGACGCACCTACGGCATACCGATGCGCGGCATGCAGCCCGTGATCCTCTTCTACAACAAGGCCGTCTTCGCCGAGCACGAGCTCCGGCCGCCCACCACCTGGGACCAGTTGCTCGACCTCAACTCCCGGCTGAAGAAGGCCGGGATCACCCCGTTCGCGCTCGGCGGCGCGGACATCTGGCCCGAACTGATGTGGCTGGAGTACCTGGTCGACCGCATCGGCGGCCCCGAGGTCTTCGAACGCATCAAGAACGGGGACGCCGCCGGCTGGGGCGACCCGGCCGTCCTCAAGGCAGCCGAGACGGTCAAGCAGCTCATCGACGACGGGGCCTTCGGCAAGGGCTTCAGCTCGGTTGCCTACACCAACGGCGGCGCGCCCGCTGTCTTCGCCAAGGGCAAGGCGGCGATGCATCTGATGGGCTCGTGGGAGTACTCGACGCAGCTCGGCAAGTTCCCGGACTTCGCCAGGAAGAACCTGGGCTGGTTCGCCTTCCCGAGGGTCGAGGGCGGCGCGGGCGACATCCGCAACGTCGTCGGCAACCCCACCAACTACTGGTCCCTGAACGCCCGTACGTCCAACAGAGACGCCGCCATCGCGTTCCTGCGCGACTGCGCCTCGGAGGCGTACGCCAAGGATCTGGTCGCAGGCGGTGACATCCCGGCCACGTCGAACGCACAGAAGCTGCTGGCCGCCTCGCCGAACCCGGAGTTCGCCACGTTCCAGTACCAGATGGTGCGGCAGGCACCGGCGTTCACACTGAGCTGGGACCAGGCCGTGGACCCGAACGTCTCCACGCCGATGCTCACCGAGATCAACAAGCTGTTCGTCGGGAAGTCCTCGCCGGCCCAGTTCGTGTCGGCGCTGAAGGGACTGAAGTGAGCCCGAGCGCGGCCGGCGGCGGTCCGCCGACCGGGGCGGGCCGCCCGCACACCTCCTGGGCCCTGCCCGGCGTGCTGTTCTTCGCGTTCTTCGCGGTCGCCCCGATGGTCCTGGCCTTATGTCTGTCCTTCACCGAGTGGAACGGCCTGGGCGACCCGGAGCCGGTGGGCCTCGCCAACTGGCGCAGACTCCTGGGCGACGACCGGCTCACCCAGTCCCTGACGGTCACCGTCCTGCTCACCGTGGTGAGCTGGGTCTTCCAGACGGTGATCTCCCTGCTGCTCGGCGTCTGGGCGGCCGGCCGCGGGCGCAACCGCGCGATCCTCTCGGCGGTCTTCTTCGTGCCGTTCCTGCTCTCCTCGACCGCGATCTCGCTGCTGTTCTACGCCCTGCTCGACCCGAACTTCGGCATCGTCCACCGGGACACCCTGGGCTCCACCAGCGGCGCGTTCCTGGCCATCGTGTTCGTCGGCGGCTGGCAGTTCATCCCGTTCCACACCCTGATCTACCAGGGCGGGGCGCGGCAGATCCCCGAGGTGCTGTACCAGGCGGCGGCGATCGACGGCGCCGGCCGCTACCGCCAGTTCTTCTCGATCACGCTGCCCCAGCTGCGCAACACGGCGACGACGTCCGGCGTGCTGATGGTCGTCGGCTCGCTGACGTACTTCGAGACCGTGCTGATCCTCACCCAGGGCGGTCCCGGCACCGACACGGCGATCCTGCCGTACCTGATGTACCAGGCGGGCTTCAAGAGCTACGACTTCGGCTACGCGAGCGCCATCGCGACGTTCCTCGTGGTGGCCGCCACCGCACTGTCCCTGCTGCTCGTGCGGCTGTCCGGCTTCGGCGCGATGCGCAGTACCCGGGAAGGGATGTGACGCGGTGTCACACGATACGCTGCCGCGTCCCGCGCGGACCAGCCGGCCGCCGGCGCAGTCGCCCGCCGGACGCCGCCGCCGGCACTGGAGCAGGCGCCCCAACCCGCTCGCCGGCCTGGGCTCCGTGATCTGGCTGGTGATCGTGATCGTCCCGATCTACGCGATGATCTCGGCCTCGCTCACCCACCAGGACCAGGCGCTGGGCAACAACGCCCTGAAGCCGCCCGCCCGTCCGACCCTGGACAACTACAACACCGTCCTGCACAACGGCTTCGGCCACTTCCTGGCGAACACGGCGATCGTCGCGGCGGCGGTCGTGGTGATCGTCCTCGTGCTGTGCGTCCCGCTCGCCCATGTGGCCGTACGCACCCGGAGCCGGTGGTCGACGGCGGCCTTCCGGCTGTTTCTGCTCGGGGTGGCGATCCCGGCGCAGGCGGTCGTGGTGCCCCTCTATCTGATGATCGCGAAGCTCGACCTCTACGACAGCCTGCTCGCGATCATCCTGCCGACCGCGGCCTTCGCGATGCCGGTGTCGGTGCTGATCCTCACCGGCACGCTGCGGGACATCTCGGAGGAGCTGTACGAGGCGATGGCCCTGGACGGCGCCTCGGCCACCCGGATGCTGTTCCAGCTGGTCATCCCGCTGGCCAAGGGCGGCATCGGCACCGTGGTGATCTACTCCGCGCTCCAGGCCTGGAACGGCTTCCTCTTCCCGCTGATCTTCACCCAGTCCGACGGCCCGCGCGTGCTGACCCTCGGCCTGTTCACCTACGTGAGCCAGTTCGGCGTGAACATCCCCGCCCTGCTCGCCTCGGTCGTCCTGTCCGGCATGCCGATCTTCGCCGTGTACCTGGTGGCCCGGCGCGCCCTGGTGGGCGGCCTGATGGGCGTGGGCGGCAAGTGATCCCGACCGGCCCCCGGCAGCCCGATCCGCCCTCTCTGACAGGAGTTTCATGACCACCGCTCCCTGGCGGGACACCGCCCTGGCCGCCGCCGCCCGCGTCGACGACCTGCTCTCCCGGATGACGCTGGAGGAGAAGACCGCCCAGCTGTACGGCGTGTGGGTGGGCGCCGCCACGGACGGCGACGGGGTCGCGCCCCTCCAGCGCGAGATGACCGCCGACCACGACTGGGACGAGCTGATCACGCTGGGCCTCGGCCAGCTGACCCGCTCCTTCGGCACGGCCCCCGTGGACCCGGCGGTGGGCGCGCAGGCGCTGGCCCGCGCCCAACGGCGTATCGCCGCGGCGGGCCGCTTCGGCATCCCGGCCGTCGCCCACGAGGAGTGTCTGGCCGGCTTCACCGCCTGGGGCGCCACCGCCTACCCGGTCCCGCTCGCCTGGGGCGCGACCTTCGACCCCGCCCTGGTCGAGGAGTTGGGCCGGCGCATCGGCGACGACCTGCGCGCGGCCGGCGTCCACCAGGGCCTGGCGCCCGTCCTGGACGTGGTCCGGGACCCGCGCTGGGGCCGGGTGGAGGAGACGATCGGCGAGGACCCGTATCTGGTCGGCACGGTCGGCACGGCGTATGTGCGTGGTCTGGAGTCGGCCGGGGTGATCGCCACGCTCAAGCACTTCGCCGGGTACGCGGCCTCGGCGGGCGCCCGGAACCTGGCGCCGGTGCGGGCGGGTGTGCGGGAGTTCGCGGACGTCACGCTCCCGCCGTTCGAGATGGCGCTGCGCGAGGGCGGTGCCCGCTCGGTGATGGCGGCGTACACCGAGACGGACGGCGTCCCGGCGTCGGCCGACCCGCGTCTGCTGACCGAACTGCTGCGGGAGGAGTGGGGGTTCACCGGCACGGTGGTGGCCGACTACTTCGGCATCGGTTTCCTCCAGACGCTGCACCGGGTGGCCGGCAGCCCGGCCGAGGCGGCCCGGGTGGCGCTGGAGGCCGGCGTCGACGTCGAGCTGCCCAGCCTGAAGTGCTACGGAAAGCCGCTGGTGACCGCCGTACGCGAGGGGCTGGTCCCCGAGTCGCTGGTGGACCGGGCGGCCCGCCGCGTGCTGCTGCAGAAGTGCGAGCTGGGTCTGCTGGACGAGGACTGGCGGCCGGAGCCGGCCGGCCCGCTCGACCTGGACTCGGCGGCCAACCGTGCCCTGGCCCGCCGGCTGGCCGAGGAGTCGGTGGTGCTGCTGGACAACCCGGACGGCCTGCTGCCGCTGGCCCCGGACACCCGGATCGCGGTGGTCGGCCCGCGCGCGGCGGACCCCCTGGCGATGCTGGGCTGCTACTCGTTCCCCTCCCATGTGCTCCCCCACCACCCCGAGGTGCCGACGGGCATCGGCATCCCGAGCGTCCTGGAGTCGCTGCGCGCCGAACTCCCGGACGCCAAGGTGACGTTCGCGCAGGGGTGCGGGGTGTCGGACCCGGACCCGGCCGGCTTCGCGGAGGCGGTGGCGCGGGCCGCGGAGGCGGACGTGTGCGTGGCGGTGCTGGGCGACCGGGCCGGGCTGTTCGGCCGGGGCACCTCGGGCGAGGGCTGCGACGTGGCGGACCTGCAGCTGCCCGGCGTCCAGGGCGAACTGCTGGACGCGCTGGTGGGCACCGGCGTCCCGGTGGTCCTGGTCCTGCTGACCGGCCGCCCCTACGCGCTGGGCCGCTGGCAGGGCCGGCTCGGCGCGGTGGTGCAGGCGTTCTTCCCGGGCGCGGAGGGCGGTCCGGCCGTGGCGGGCGTGCTGTCCGGCCGGGTGAACCCGTCCGGCCGGCTCCCGGTGAGCGTGCCGCGGTCCCCGGGCGGCCAGCCGTGGACGTATCTCCAGCCGCCGCTGGGCCTGGCGGGCGAGGTCAGCAACCTGGACCCGACCCCGCTGTACGCGTTCGGCCACGGCCGCTCGTACACGGCGTTCGCCTGGGAGGACTTCGCGGGCCCGGACGCGGAGATCGGCACGGACGGCTCGTACGACGTGTCGGTGACCGTGCGCAACACCGGCGACCGGGACGGCACCGAGGTCGTCCAGCTGTATCTGCACGACCCGGTGGCCTCGGTGACCCGGCCCGACGTCCGTCTGATCGGCTACCGGCGGCTCGACCTGGCGCCCGGGCAGGCCCGCCGGGTGAGCTTCCGCTTCCACGCGGACCTCTCGTCCTTCACCGACCGCTCGGGCACGCGGGTGGTCGAACCTGGCGCCCTGGAGCTGCGGCTGTCGTCCTCCAGCGCGCAGGTGCGGCACACCGCGCGGCTGACCCTGACCGGGCCGGTCCGCACGCCGGGGCACGGCCGCCGGCTGCGCTGCGCGGCGGAGGTGTCGGACGTGGGGTGACCCGGGCCCGCCGGGCCGCGCAGGTCAGCGCGGGTCGTCGGCCCCGGCCGACTCGAACCGCCAGCGGTGCACCGGCCGGGAGACCAACTCCCCGTCGGGCTCCGGCAGTTCGGGCAGCTCGGCAGCGTACGGAGCGTCCCACCAAGTGATCACCAGGACCCGGTCCTCGGGCGCCCGAAAGGACTCACGACGCACGGGCCGCCGAGCCAGCCGCTGGACGCGGGCCCAGGCCAGAAGGTCGTCGCCGCGGCCCGGCACCGCCCGCGCCTCCCACATCAGTGCGACCGTCACGAGTACAGGTTCTCCTTGCTGATCTCGTGCACATGGTCGTGCGTGTGGGGGTGGGAGTGCGTGGGGCTGTGGGGGGCGCCCGGCACGTGCGGGTCCGTCACCGGCAGCGACGAGTCGGCCGACAGGTCCCAGCTGGACGCGGCCCGGTTGCGCGCCACCATCTCCGCGCCCAGCGCGGCCACCATCGCGCCGTTGTCGGTGCACAGCTTGGGCCGCGGCACCCGCAGCCGGATGCCCGCCGCCTCGCAGCGCTCCTGGGCCAGGACGCGCAGCCGGGAGTTGGCGGCGACCCCGCCGCCGATCATGAGGTGGTCGACGCCCTGGTCCTTGCAGGCCCGTACGGCCTTGCGGGTCAGCACGTCCACCACGGCCTCCTGGAAGGACGCGGCGACATCCCGCACCGGGACGTCCTCGCCGGCCGCGCGCCTGGCCTCGATCCAGCGGGCCACCGCCGTCTTCAGACCGGAGAAGGAGAAGTCGTACGCCGGGTCGCGCGGGCCCGTCAGACCGCGCGGGAAGGCGATCGCCTCCGGGTCGCCCTCGCGCGCGTACCGGTCGATGACCGGGCCGCCCGGGAAGCCGAGGTCCAGCACTCGGGCGATCTTGTCGAAGGCCTCGCCGGCCGCGTCGTCGATCGTCGCGCCCATGGGCCGGACGTCCGAGGTGATGTCCGTCGACAGCAGCAGCGACGAGTGGCCGCCGCTGACCAGCAGGGCCATCGTCGGCTCGGGCAGCGCGCCGTGCTCCAACTGGTCCACGCAGATGTGCGAGGCGAGGTGGTTCACGCCGTACAGGGGCTTGCCGAGCGCGTAGGCGTACGCCTTCGCCGCCGAGACGCCGACCAGCAGGGCGCCCGCCAGCCCCGGACCCGCCGTCACCGCGATGCCGTCCAGGTCCCGCGCGCTCACACCGGCGTCCTTCAGGGCGCGCTCGATCGTCGGGACCACCGCCTCCAGGTGCGCTCTGGACGCCACCTCCGGCACCACCCCGCCGAAGCGGGCGTGCTCGTCGACGCTGGACGCGACGGCGTCCGCGAGCAGCGTGCTGCCGCGGACGATGCCGACGCCGGTCTCGTCACAGGAGGTCTCGATCCCCAGGACCAGAGGTTCGTCAGCCATTGTTCTCGGTTCCTCGTACGGGAGTGGACGCGGACGGGTCGGTCAGGCGCATCACCAGGGCGTCCACGTTCCCCGGCTGGTAGTAGCCACGCCTGAAACCGATCGGTTCGAAGCCGAAGCGCTCGTACAGCTTCTGGGCGCGGGCGTTGTCCACGCGGCACTCCAGCATCACCTCGGCGCACTCGAAGGCGGTCGCGGCCCGCAGCAGCTCGGCCAGCAGCAGCCCGCCGAGTCCGGTGCCCCAGTGGTCGCGGGCGACGGCGATGGTCTGGATGTCGGCCAGTTCGCCCTGGGCGGCCAGGCCCGCGTAGCCGACGACCCGGTCGTCCTCGACGGCCACCACGTACCGCCGGGTCGCCTCCGCGCCGCGGGCGTGCGCCAGTTCGGACCAGAACATGCCGCGCGACCACGCGTCCTCGGGGAAGAGGTCCTTCTCCATGCCGAGGACGGCATCGATGTCCCACCAGCGCATCTCGCGCAGCGCGGGCTTCACGGACTCGGTCACTTCGGGGTGACCACCTTGTAGTTCTTGGGCACCTGGGCGTCGGGGCGGCGCAGATACAGGGGCCGGGGTTCGGGCAGCGGCTCGCCTGCGGCCAGCCGCTCGGCGGCCAGCGAGGCGAGGGCCGCGGCGGAGACGTGCTCGGGCTCGTGGGCCTGCGGGAAGGCGCCGGGGTACAGCAGCGCGCCCGCGCCGACGGCGGGCAGCCCGGCCACCCGCTCGGCGATGTCCGCCGGCCGGTCCACGGCCGGGCCCGTCAGCCGTGTGCGCGAATCGGCGTACGTCGCCCAGTAGACCTCCTTGCGCCGGGCGTCGGTCGCCACGACGAAGGGGCCCTTCTCGATGTCGGCCGCGTAGGCGAGGCCGTCGAGGGTGCACACGCCGTGCACCGGGACGCCCAGGGCGAGGCCGAAGGTGTCGGCGGTCATCAGGCCCACGCGCAGCCCGGTGTAGGGGCCGGGTCCGATGCCGACGACGATCCCGGTGACGGCGTCCAGCCGGAGCCCGGCCTCGGCGAGGACACGGTCCACGGCAGGCAGCAGCAGCTCGCCGTGCCGGCGCGCGTCGACCTGACTGGAGGAGGCGATGACGGCGTCGCCGTCGTGCAGGGCGACGGTGACGGCGGGGGTGGCGGTATCCAGAGCGAGCAAGAGCACGCGAACAGCCTACGGCTCCGCGGGGCCCGTGCACGCCCGGCCGGGTCGGGCGGTCACCGACTGCTACGGTCTGCACGAAGTACGACATAGGGTGCGAAGCAGAGGTGGGCAGACGTGGCAGGGACCAGCTCGTCGATCGTGGCCGGGCTCACCGCGGTGGCCGTGGGGACGGTCGGCCTCCTCGCCTACCAGGCGTCCGCGAACGTCCCGCCCGGGCTCGGCGGCAGGTCCGGCGCGAGCGCCTCGCCCACGCCGGCCACCGCCAAGGCGCCCCAGGGCAAGAAGAGCCAGGCCGTCCTGCCCGGCGGCTCCGGCAGGGGCGAACGGGTCGTGTACTCGGTGGACGACGACCGGGTGTGGCTGGTCGGCGCGAACGGCGGGGTGGAGCGCACGTTCAAGGTGACCCCGGGCACCGTGGACCCGAAGCCGGGTCCGTACACGGTGACGTCCCGTTCGAAGGCCATCACCGGCACGGACGGCGCCCTCGTCGAGCACGTCGTGCGCTTCGCGACCGTGGACGGCGTGGTCATCGGCTTCAGCGCCGCGGTCAAGGAATCACCCTCGCTCCCCGACCCGTCGGTCAGAACGGGCGGCATCCGCGAAACCCGCCGAAACGGCGAGGCCATGTGGAAATTCGCCACGATCGGCGTCCGAGTCATGGTGATCCCCTGACCCCCGAGGGCGACGCCCCCAAAGGCGCGCGGGGAACGGCGCGACCAGCCACAACGCCCCCATGGGAAAACCCGCAACGATCAGACGCCCCGATAGGGGCGCGGGGAACTGCGCGATCCGCCACAACGCCCGCCGCACACGCCCGACAACCCACCACACCCCCGCGACGGGAAAGCCCGCAACGATCAGGCGCCCCGAAAGGGGCGCGGGGAACTGCGCGATCAGCCACAAAAGCTCCCGCACCCGCCCGACAACCAATCCCGACCCCACCGAGACCGCGCCCACGCCGCCACTCACGAACACCCGCGTGGAAATACCTCGACGACCGCCCCCACAGGGGCGCGGGGAACTGCGCGATCCGCCACAACGCAGCCGCACACGCCCGACACCCCGCCACGCCCCCTGCGAAGGGCCCGCTAAGCCGCCCGGGGGCGCTCGTGATCGGGGCTGGAGGCCGGTCGAGGGGAGCGTGGCTCCGGATGCCGGGGCGGGTTGGAGATGACCGCCGCGGCCGCACAGGCGGCCAGCAGGTCACGCATGGACACCGAGACGGGCTCGCGCCGCGGTGCCGTGGATTCCGAGGCCGACATGGACGCCTCCTGACGAACGGGGGCGGACGCAGCGAGGCACTACCAGATACTTAGGTACACCTAACTACGGGCTGGGTACCATGTGAACACACCGAACGCGTCCGGGGCAACATCTTCCCGACATGTTGTCGGAACCTTCGAATCCACCCCACACGCCAGGTCAGCGCCGCTCCGCTCAGGCGGCGAGCACGCTGAGGTCCACGGTCTGCCACCGCTCCCCGAGCCCGGCCAGCGTCACGTGCCGCACCTCGTCCGTCGTATCCCCGACGGCCCGGTGGATCACGACCTGCAACCGGTCCTCGGTCAGCTCCTCGACCTTGCCCTCGCCCCACTCCACGACGACCACCGAATCGGGCAGCGAGACATCGAGGTCGAGGTCCTCCATCTCGTCCAGACCGCCGGACAGCCGGTAGGCGTCGACGTGGACGAGCGGCGCGCCGTCGCCCAGCGACGGATGCACCCGGGCGATCACGAACGTCGGCGAGGTGACCGCCCCACGCACCCCGAGCCCCTCGCCGAGCCCGCGGGCGAGCGTCGTCTTGCCCGCGCCCAGCTCCCCGCTGAGCATCACAAGATCGCCGGCACGCAGCAGCTTGGCCAGCTTGCGGCCCAACTCCCGCATCTGTTCGGGCGAGTTGACGGTGATCTCCACGGTACGGGGGTCAGCCGCGTCGTGCGGCGCTGCTGGTGCTTCCATAGCCACTTACCGTAGCCCCTGCCGGGACGGCTCCCACGCGGGTGAGCAGGTCGGCGAGCCGGTCGGTCACGACTTCCGGGTGCTCCAGCATGACCAGGTGCCCGGCGTCCGGGACCAGCACCAGCTCCGCCTCCGGGAGCAGGTCGGCGATGGCCTCGCTGTGCTCACTGGGCGTGATCAGATCCCGCACCCCGGCCAGCACCAGCACGGGCATGTCCTCGAAGTAGGTGAGCGCCTCGGTCTTGTCGTGGTCGGTGAAGGCCGGATAGAACTCGGCGACCACGTCGATCGGGGTGGACTCGATCATCCGCTCGGCGAACCGCTCGACCGCCGGATCGACGTCCCGGGACGCGAACGAGTACCGCTTGATGATCCCGGCGAACAGGTCGGCCGTCGCCCGGCGCCCCTTCTCCACCAGCGCCGCCTGCTGCCCGAGCGCCTTCAGCACCCCCGGCAGGACCCGGCGCACCGCGTTGACGCCGGCCAGCGGAAGCCCGAAGTTGACCTCGCCGAGCCGCCCGGACGACGTACCGACCAGGGCGGTGGCGACCACCCGCTCGCGGATCAGCTCCGGGTACTGGGCGGCCAGCGCCATCACCGTCATGCCGCCCATGGAGTGCCCGACCAGCACCATCGGCCCCTCCGGCACGGCCGCCTCTATGACGGCCTTCAGGTCGCGGCCGAGCTGCTCGATGGTCAGCGGCACATCGTCCCGCCGCTGTGCCACGCCCCGCGCGGACCGGCCGTGGCTGCGCTGGTCCCAGTACACGGTCCGCACGACGCCCCGCAGCGCGGCCCGCTGGAAGTGCCAGGAGTCCTGGCTGAGGCAGTAGCCGTGGCTGAAGACGACGGTGACCGGGGCGGGCGCCTTGCGGCCGAAGAGCCGGCGCCGCCGGGGCGCCGGACCGCCCTCGGGTTCGGCGTCGTCGACCTCGTAGTACAGCTCGGTGCCGTCGTCGGCGTACGCCTTGCCCGGGGTGCCGCGCAGCGCCCCGTACGGCCCCGTCGAGTCCAGCGCCAGCCGCGCCTTGCGGCGCACCCCGCGCCCCACGGTCATCCGCTCGATCGCGACACCGGCCGCCGCGCCCGCGGCGAGCACGCCTATCGCGGCGCCCGCGAGGCCGGTCGCCCGGCGCCAGCCGCCGGCCTCCCCCGCGACGGAGGCGACGGCCGCCGCGGCGGCGTCCGCGACGGCCTTCGCGCTGCTCTCGCTCACGTACCGCTCCTCTTCGCCGTACTGCAGTTCGCTGGGTGGGTGCTGCGGGTCTGCGCGTGCCGCCGACGCGGGCGTCACCGGGCCGGGTTCACCGGTACAGGTGAACCCGGGCCCCTGAGCGGACTACCCGTCCCGGTCCTCGTTCACGTAGACGCGGGGGACACGGGTTCCGATGCGCGT
The DNA here is from genome assembly GCF_003688995.1 of Streptomyces shenzhenensis. Taxonomy (GTDB): domain Bacteria; phylum Actinomycetota; class Actinomycetes; order Streptomycetales; family Streptomycetaceae; genus Streptomyces; species Streptomyces shenzhenensis_A. Next base: position 682,278 of record NZ_PENI01000001.1, read on the forward strand.
GACGATCTCGTACGCGATGGTGCCGGCGGCCTGCGCCCAGTCCTCGGCGGTGGGCTCACCGCGGTCGCCGGGCCCGAACAGGACCGCCTCGGTGCCGGTCTCGGGCTCGTCGCCGCCGAGGTCGACCACGAACTGGTCCATCGCGACCCGCCCGGCGATCGTCCGCCACTTGCCGCCGACCAGGACCGGGCCGCTCCCGGAGGCGTGCCGCGGGATGCCGTCCGCGTAGCCGACGGGCACCAGGCCGAGGGTCGTCGCGCCGGGGGTGAGGTAGCGGTGGCCGTAGCTGATGCCGTGTCCGCCCGGCACGTGCTTGACCAGCGCCAGCGACGCCGCCAGCGTCATCACCGGGCGCAGTCCGAAGTCGGCGGGGGTGCCGATCTCCGGGCCGGGCGAGAGGCCGTAGACCGCGATCCCGGTGCGCACCAGGTCGAAGTGGGCCTCGGGGAGGGTGAGCGTGGCCGGCGAGTTGGCCATGTGCCGCACCTCGGGGCGTACGCCCCGGTCCTCGGCGTACGCCGTCATCTCCCGGAAGCGGGTGAGCTGGGCGGCGATCGACGGATGGCCCGGCTCGTCGGCGCAGGCGAAGTGCGACCAGAGCCCGGTGATCCGGACCAGCCCGGCCGCCTCGGCGCGCAGGGCGGCGCCCACCAGTTCGGCCCAGTCGGCGGGCTGGCAGCCGTTGCGCCCGAGCCCGGTGTCGGCCTTGAGCTGCACGCGCGCGGGCCGGCCCGCCGCCCGCGCCGCTGCCGTGACCTCCCGCAGCGCCCACATCCCGCTGACCGACACGTCGACGTCGGCCTCGATCGCCTGCCGCCAGGGGCCGCCCGGGGTCCACAGCCAGCACATGACGCGCCCCGGCAGCCCGGCCGCGCGCAGCGCCAGGGCCTCCTCGGGCGTGGCCGTACCGAGCCAGGTCGCCCCCGCGGCGAGGGCCGCCCGGGCGCACGGCACCGCCCCGTGGCCGTACGCGTCGGACTTCACGACGGCCATCAGGGCGGCGCCCGGCGCGAGGGTGCGCAGGGCGCGCACATTGGACCGCAGGGCGGCCAGGTCGATCTCGGCACGGGCTCGCAGGGGCGCCGTCGGCGCGGGTGCTGTGTCGTTCATGGCGCCCCCAGTGTCTCAGAGGCGACCGGTGGCATTGGGGCGCAGGCCCCGCGCCCGATCGCCGCCACGCGCCCCGCGCCCGGTCGCGCGCCCCCTACGGACCACCGGTCGCGTCCGGCGGGTACGCGCCCCGCACACGCACCCCCTGTCCGGCGTGTCGGTCAGGGGCCGCTAACCGGCCTCCGCCCGCACATCCCGCCAGGCCCGTGGGATCGCCCCCGCCACGTCGTGCGCCCCCGCCGGCGCACCGTCCGCCGCGAACCGGCCCGCCAGCCCGTGCAGATACGCGGCCACGCTGCCCGCGTCCCGGGCGGAGAGCCCCGAGGCCAGCAGGGATCCCGCGAGCCCGGACAGCACGTCCCCGCTGCCCGCGGTGGCCAGCCAGGCCGTGCCCGTCGCGTTGACGCGTACGGTGCCGCCGTCCGGGTCGGCGACCAGCGTGGTCGAGCCCTTGAGCAGGACGGTGGCGCCGTACCGCGCGGCCAGTTCGCGCACCGCCGGCAGCCGCGCCCCCTCGACCTCCTCGCGGTCCACGCCCAGCAGCGCGGCGGCCTCCCCGGCGTGCGGGGTCATCAGGGTCGGCGCGGTGCGGGCCCGTACCGCGTCCCGGTCGGCGAGCCGCAGCCCGTCCGCGTCGATGAGCACCGGCACGTCCTCCCCGACCACCTCCGCGACGGTCCCGGCGTCGTCCCCGGCGCCGGGACCGGTGACCCAGGCCTGCACCCGCCCCGCCTTGTGCGGGCCCTGGTCGGAGACCAGGGTCTCGGGGAAGCGGGCGATGACGGCATCCCCGGCGGGCCCGACGTACCGCACGGCCCCGGCGCCGCCGCGCAGCGCGCCCGACACGGCGAGCACGGCGGCCCCCGGATAGCGCGCCGACCCGGCCGCGATCCCGACGACCCCGCGCCGGTACTTGTCGCTCTCCGCCCCGGGCACCGGCAGCAGCCGGGCCACGTCCGCGTGCTGCAGGGCCGCCAGTTCCGGCTCGGCGGGCAGGTCGAGCCCGATCTCGACGAGCCGCACGGAACCGGCGTGCTCGCGGGCGGGGTCGATCAGCAGCCCGGGCTTGTGCGTCCCGAAGGTCACGGTGAGGTCGGCGCGGACCGCGGCCCCCAGCACCTGGCCGGTGTCCGCCTCGACCCCGCTCGGCAGATCGACGGCGACGACGGCGGCGCGGGACCGCTCGGCGACGGCGGCCAGGGCCGCGGCGTCGGGCCGCAGCCCGCCCCGGCCGCCGATCCCGACGATGCCGTCGACGACGAGGTCGGCCCGCTCGATCGCCGCCTCGCCGCCGCCCGGCGCGGCCACGGTGCCGCCCGCGCGGCGCAGTGCGGCGAGTCCTGCGGGGTGGGTGCGGTCGGCCGCGAGCAGTACGGCCGTCACCCCCGCACCCCGTCGCGCGAGCCGCGCCCCGGCGTACAGGGCGTCACCCCCGTTGTCCCCGCTGCCCACCAGCAGCACGACCCGGCTGCCGTAGACGCGTCCGAGCAACTGGGCGCAGGCGGCCGCCAGTCCGGCGGCGGCACGCTGCATGAGCGCCCCCTCCGGCAACCGCGCCATGAGGTCACGCTCGGCGGCCCGCACCGTCTCCACGCTGTACGCAGTACGCATGGGTCCGAGTCTGCCCCGGATGCCCCCGCGCCCGCACCCGCGCCACATGGGGCGGCGGGCCGTCACCCCTCCGCGATCACCACCGCCGACGCCACCCCCGCGTCGTGGCTGAGCGAGACGTGCCAGGACTTCACGCCGAGTTGGGCGGCCCGGGCCGCGACCGTCCCCGTCACCCGCAGCCGGGGCTGCCCGCTGTCCTCCACGTACACCTCGGCGTCCGTCCAGTGCAGGCCGGACGGGGCACCGAGCGCCTTGGCCAGGGCCTCCTTGGCGGCGAAACGCACGGCGAGCGAGGCCGCACCCCGGCGCTCACCGCTCGGCAGCAGCAACTCGCTCTCCAGGAAGAGCCGTCCGACCAGCCCGGGCGTCCGCTCCAGCGAAGCCTCGAACCGTTCGATCTCAGCCACATCGATCCCAACCCCGACAATGCCCATGCCGAGCACCCTACGGCGAACAGCCCCCACAACAGCGCCCTGAGCCAACCAGCCCAGCGTCACCCCCGCCTCGGGCTCCACACCCTGGACGGCCAGAACACACCCAGTTGGTCCTGGGGCCCGACACCGTTCCGCGGATCTCCGACGAGTCGGACGTGGCGAGGCAGGCCATACTGGGGCCGCTGATGGAGGGAACTGGAGAAGATGGTCGTCACGTTCTTCCCCGGCAGGGGCACGGTCTTTGAAGAGGCATTCCTGGACGGCCAGGCCGAGGGCCAAGCGGCTGGGTTGGCCGAGGGTCAAGCCGCTGGACTGGCCGAGGGTCAGGCGAAGGGGGTGCTGCGGATCCTGGAGGTGCGCGGGATTCCCCTCTCTGACGAGGTGCGCGAGCACATCACCGGCTGCACCGACCTCGCCCGTCTCGACGACTGGCTCGACCGGGCGGGCACGGTCGAGCGCGCGGAGGACCTGTTCAGCGAGACCCCGGCGGCAACGCAGGAGACCCCCACCCCGGAATGAACCGCCCGCGCCGGCCGGGGTCTTCGCGAGTTCCACGGAGTCGGGCTGCGGCTGGCTACTCCACTGTCACCGACTTTGCCAGGTTTCTTGGTTGGTCCACCTCGTTGCCGCGGGCCGTTGCGAGTTCGCAGGCGAAGACCTGGAGCGGGACCGTCGCCACCACCGGCTGGAGCAGGGTCGGTGTCGCCGGGATGCGGATCAGGTGGTCGGCGTACGGGGCCACCGCCTCGTCGCCCTCCTCCGCGATCACGATCGTCCGCGCGCCCCTCGCCCGGATCTCCTGGATGTTGGACACGATCTTGTCGTGCAGCACCGACCGCGCCTGCGGCGACGGCACGACGACCACCACCGGCAGATCCTCCTCGATCAGCGCGATCGGCCCGTGCTTCAACTCCCCGGCCGCGAAGCCCTCGGCGTGCATGTACGCCAGTTCCTTCAGCTTCAGCGCGCCCTCCAGCGCCACCGGGTACCCCACGTGCCGCCCCAGGAAGAGCACCGTGTCCTTCGAGGCGAGCGTGCGCGCCAGCGCCCGCACCGGTTCCATCGTCTCCAGGACCCGCTCGACCGCCCCGGCGATCCGCGACAGATCTCGGATGACCGCCCCGATCTCGTCACCCCACTTGGTGCCCCGCACCTGGGCCAGATACAGGGCGACCAGATAACACGCCACCAACTGCGTGAGGAACGCCTTCGTGGAGGCGACCGCCACCTCCGGCCCGGCGTGGGTGTACAGCGCCGCGTCCGACTCACGCGGAATCGTCGAACCGTTGGTGTTGCAGATCGCCAGCACCTTGGACCCCTGCTCACGGGCGTGCCGCAGCGCCATCAGGGTGTCCATGGTCTCGCCGGACTGGGAGATGGCGATGACCAGCGTCCGGTGGCCGAGGATCGGGTCCCGGTAGCGGAACTCACTGGCCAGCTCCACCTCGCACGGGATCCGCGTCCAGTGCTCGATGGCGTACTTGGCGATCAGACCCGCGTGGAACGCCGTACCGCACGCGATGATGACGACCTTGTCCACCTCGCGCAGTTCACCCGCGCCGATCCGGACCTCGTCCAGACTCAGCGAGCCGGCCGCGTCGATGCGGCCCAGCAGCGTGTCGGCGACCGCCTTGGGCTGCTCGGCGATCTCCTTGAGCATGAAGTAGTCATAGCCCCCCTTTTCCGCGGCCGAAGCGTCCCAGTCCACGTGGTACGACCTGACCTCCGCCGGGCGGCCGTCGAAGCCCGTCACCGTGACGCCGTCCCGGCGCAGTTCCACCACCTGGTCCTGACCCAGCTCGATCGCCGACCGCGTATGGGCGATGAACGCGGCGACGTCCGAGGCGAGAAAGGCCTCGCCCTCTCCAACGCCCACCACGAGCGGCGAGTTCCGCCGCGCGCCGACCACCACGTCCGGATCGTCCGCGTGCACCGCCACCAGAGTGAACGCGCCCGTCAGCCGCCGGCACACCAGCCGCATCGCCTCGGCGAGATCGGCGGTCGCCGAGAACTCCTCGGCCAGCAGGTGCGCGACCACCTCGGTGTCGGTCTCGGAGGCGAGGTCGTGGCCCCGTTCGGTCAGCTCGGCGCGCAGCACCGCGAAGTTCTCGATGATCCCGTTGTGCACGACCGCGACCCGCCCCGCGTTGTCCAGGTGCGGATGCGCGTTCGCGTCCGTGGGCGCGCCGTGGGTGGCCCACCGGGTGTGACCGATGCCCGTGGTCCCCGCCGGCAACGGCCGTTCGACGAGCGCCTTCTCCAGGTTGACCAGCTTCCCGGCCCGCTTCGCCGCGGCGAGCCCGCCGTCCGCGGGCACGGCGACGCCCGCCGAGTCGTACCCCCGGTACTCCAGCCGCTTCAGTCCGGCCATGACGACATCAAGCGCCGCTTGCGCCCCCACATATCCCACGATTCCGCACATGGGGCGCAGCCTACGGGCCGAAGCCCGCGCGAAACCGGCACCGCGTGCCCGAAATCGGAAATTCCCACCGTCGTACGACCGCCCGCCCCCGGACGCCCCTCCCGCACCCGCCCGGAGCATGGGCCGTACGTGACCCACCCCACCCGCCGCCGTGTTGAAACTCCGTTAACAATGGACTGTGATCTCTCCGGTCTCCCCGATGCCCCGGAGCGCCCACCGGCACAGGCCGGAGGCGACTCCCTACGTCGACCTCACCCGCGCCGAGTGGAGCGCGCTGCGCGACAAGACGCCGCTGCCGCTCACCGCCGAGGAGGTCGAGAAGCTGCGCGGCCTCGGCGATGTCATCGACCTCGACGAGGTGCGCGACATCTACCTCCCGCTGTCCCGGCTGCTCAACCTGTACGTCGGCGCCACGGACGGGCTCCGAAACGCCCTCAACACCTTCCTCGGCGAGCAGGGTTCGCAGTCCGGCACACCGTTCGTCATAGGCGTCGCCGGCTCGGTGGCCGTGGGCAAGTCCACCGTCGCCCGCCTCCTCCAGGCGCTGTTGTCCCGCTGGCCGGAACACCCGCGGGTCGAACTGGTCACCACGGACGGCTTCCTGCTCCCCACCAAGGAGCTGGAGGTGCGCGGCCTGATGTCCCGCAAGGGCTTCCCGGAGTCGTACGACCGCCGCGCCCTCATCCGCTTCGTCGCCGACATCAAGGCCGGCAAGGACGAGGTCACCGCCCCCGTCTACTCCCACCTGATCTACGACATCGTGCCCGGCGAGCGGCTCACCGTCCGCCGCCCGGACATCCTCATCGTGGAGGGCCTGAACGTCCTCCAGCAGGCCGTGCCCGGCACGGACGGCCGCACCCGGGTCGGTCTCGCCGACTACTTCGACTTCAGCGTGTACGTCGACGCGAGCGCCGAGGACATCGAACGCTGGTACCTCAGCCGCTTCCGCAAGCTGCGCGCCACCGCCTTCCAGGACCCGTCCTCGTACTTCCGCAAGTACACCCAGGTCGCCGAGGAAGAAGCCCTGGACTACGCCCGCCTGCTCTGGCGGACCATCAACAAGCCCAATCTGGTGGAGAACATCGCCCCGACCCGCGGTCGCGCCACCCTCATCCTGCGCAAGGGCCCGGATCACAAGGTACAGCGGCTGCGGCTGCGCAAACTGTGACCGTTACCCTGCCGCCATGCTGCACCTCCGGCTGATCGCCCCGCCCGACACGACCGACGACGTGGTCCGCCTCATCGAACGGACCGTCGGCACCACGCATCTCGTGGTGCTGCCCGGCGCCGCGCGCAATCCCGTCGGGGACGTCGTCATGTGCGACGTGGCGCGGGAGGCGGGCGACGAGCTGCTGACCGCGCTGCGGGCGGCGGGCCTCGAGGAGACCGGGTCGATCGCCGTCGAGAACATCGACCTGACCCTGTCCCGGCGGGCCGACAAGGCCGAGGAGGAAGCGCCGGGCGAGGGCGCGGACGCGGTGCTGTGGGAGCACCTCGCCGAGGCGACCCACGAGGAGTCGACGCTCACCGTCACCTATGTCGCGTTCCTCGCCGTCGCCACGATGCTCGCCGCCTGCGGTGTGATGCTGGACAACGCGATCCTGATCGTGGGCGCGATGGCCGTCGGCCCGGAGTTCGGACCGCTCGCGGGGATCTCGACGGCGCTGGTCCAGCGGGCGCCGCACCTGGTGTGGCGGTCGCTGTGGGCGCTGCTCGCCGGGTTCGCCGTCGCGATGGTGCTGACGGCCGGTTTCAGTGAGCTGATGAATGTGCTCGGGCTGTTCGAGAGGTCGATGGTGGAGGCGGCCCGGCCGAACACCTCGTTCATCTGGAAGCCGGACGCGATGTCGTTCGTGGTGGCGTTCCTGGCCGGCGTCGCCGGCACCCTGTCGCTCACGTCCGCCAAGTCGGGCGCGCTGATCGGCGTGGCGATCTCCGTGACCACGGTCCCGGCGGCCGCGAACGCCGCGGTGGCGTTCAGCTACTCGGACTACTCGCAGACCTGGGGTTCCGTCTGGCAGCTGCTGGCCAACCTGGGCGGGATCGTGCTCGCGGGCGTGCTCACGCTGCTCGCCCAGAAGCTGTTCTGGGCGAGGCAGCGACGACGCCCGACGTCCGGCTGAGCGCCCGGCCGGCCCCCGACCGGCCACGCCACTGCCCGCGCGCCCGGCAGCCCTCCGCACCCTCACGCAACCGGGGGCGCCCACGCTTCCACCGGACGCCCCGACTCCCCGTCGGCCTCCCTGGCCTCCCGCCCGGACCACACCACTGTCCGACGCCCCGACGCCCCGACGCCCCGACGCCCCGGCCAGCCCCTCCGGTCTTCCGGCCGGCCGGGCCGCCCGGCTACCCGAGCGCCGACTTCACCGCGTCGGCGAGCCGGCTGGCGACGGACCGGGCCTGGTCGATGTCCGCCGCCTCGACCATCACCCGGACCAGCGGCTCGGTGCCCGAGGGGCGCAGCAGCACCCGCCCGGTGGATCCCAGCTCCCGCTCCGCCTCGGCGACCGCGGCGGCCAGGTCCGCGGAGGTCTTCACCCGGGACTTGTCCACGTCCGGCACATTGATCAGGACCTGGGGCAGCCGCTCCATGACCGATGCGAGATCCCGCAGCGTACGGCCGGTCTCGGCGACCCGTGCGGCCAGCAGCAGCCCGGTCAGCGTGCCGTCGCCGGTGGTGGCGTGGTCGAGGATGATGACGTGCCCGGACTGCTCGCCGCCGAGGGCGAAGCCGTGCTCCTTCATCTCCTCCAGGACATAGCGGTCGCCGACCGCGGTCTGTACGAGGTGGATGCCCTCGCGTTCCATGGCCAGCTTGAAGCCCAGATTCGACATCACGGTCGCGACGACGGTGTCGGAGCGCAGTGCGGAACGCTCCCGCATCGCCAGCGCGAGCACGGACAGAATCTGGTCGCCGTCGACCTCCTCGCCGGTGTGGTCCACGGCCAGGCAGCGGTCGGCGTCGCCGTCGTGCGCGATGCCGAGGTCGGCGCCGTGCTCGACGACGGCGGCCTTCAGCTGGTCCAGGTGGGTGGAGCCGCAGCCGTCGTTGATGTTGAGCCCGTCCGGCTCGGCGCCGATGGTGACGATCTGCGCTCCGGCCCGGGAGAAGGCCTCCGGTGAGACACCGGCGGCGGCGCCGTGCGCCTCGTCGAGGACGATCTTCAGTCCGTCGAGCCGGTTCGGCAGCACACCGAGGAGGTGGGCGACGTACTGCTCGACCCCTTCGCCGTAGGTCCGCACCCGGCCCACGCCCGCTCCGGTGGGGCGGTCCCAGGGGGCGCCCGTGCGGTGCTCCTCGTAGACGCCCTCGATCCGGTCCTCCAGCTCGTCGGCGAGCTTGTGGCCGCCGCGGGCGAAGAACTTGATGCCGTTGTCGGGCATGGCGTTGTGGCTTGCGGAGAGCATGACACCGAGGTCGGCCCCGAGGGCGCCGGTCAGATGCGCCACCGCGGGCGTCGGCAGCACACCGACCCGCAGCACGTCCACGCCCGCGCTCGCCAGGCCCGCGACCACCGCGGCCTCCAGGAACTCCCCGGACGCGCGCGGGTCCCGGCCGACCACTGCCGTCGGCTTGTGGCCCGCGAAGCTGCCCGCCTCGGCCAGCACATGCGCCGCCGCGACGGAGAGGCCGAGCGCCATCTCGGCCGTCAGATCCGCGTTGGCGACGCCGCGCACGCCGTCCGTGCCGAAGAGTCGTCCCACTTGTCCTCCTGAGGAAGCGTCAGTTTCGGAAGCCGTAGGGCAGGCGATGGTTCGTCGCCGGTTCGGTGCGGCTCCGCATCCCAGGCAGCACGCACCTGGGCATCCGATCGCACAAGCCTTTGAGCGTCTTGTGCCGTTATACGCCCTTGGCCTGTGATATACGAACGCCCCGGCGGCACTGTGGCGTGCCGCCGGGGCGTTCGGAGTACGAGCAGGCAGCTGAGATCAGCGCTTGCTGTACTGCGGAGCCTTGCGGGCCTTCTTCAGACCGGCCTTCTTGCGCTCGACCGCACGGTCGTCACGACGCAGGAAGCCGGCCTTCTTCAGCGGACCGCGGTTGTTGTCGACGTCGGCCTCGTTCAGCGCACGGGCGACACCGAGACGGAGCGCACCGGCCTGACCGGAGACACCGCCGCCCGCGATGCGGGCGACGACGTCGTAACGGCCTTCCAGCTCCAGAACCTTGAACGGCTCGTTGACTTCCTGCTGGTGCACCTTGTTCGGGAAGTAGTCCTCGAGGGTGCGGCCGTTGATCTTCCACTTGCCGGAGCCCGGAACGATCCGGACCCGGGCGATGGCGTTCTTGCGGCGGCCCAGGCCGGCGGCCGGCTGCGGCTCGCCGAAGCGGGAGGCCAGGGACTCCGAGGTGTACTCGCCCTCGACGGGGACCTCGGACTCGGTGGTGTAGCTGTCGATGTCAAGCTCTTCGAGCGGCTGCTCGGCAGTGGTCTCGGCCACGATTCTCCTCAGATTCTCTTCGGTCTTAGGGGGTGGCCGGACTTACTGCGCGACCTGGGTGATCTCGAACGGCACCGGCTGCTGCGCGCCGTGCGGGTGCTGGTCACCCTTGTAGACCTTCAGCTTCGAGAGCATCTGACGGCCCAGGGAGTTCTTGGGGAGCATGCCCTTGACGGCCTTCTCGACGGCCTTCTCGGGGTTCTTGTCGAGCAGCTCGTCGTAACGGACGGAGCGCAGACCACCCGGGTAGCCGGAGTGGCGGTACGCCATCTTCTGGGTCCGCTTGTTGCCGGAGAGGTGCACCTTGTCGGCGTTGATGATGATGACGAAGTCACCGGTGTCGACGTGAGGGGCGTAGATCGGCTTGTGCTTGCCCCGGAGGAGGGTGGCGGCAGTTGTGGCCAGACGGCCCAGGACAACGTCCTGAGCGTCGATGACGTGCCACTGACGCGTCACATCGCCGGGCTTGGGGCTGTACGTACGCACGGTTCGTAGCCTTCGCTTCTTCAGTGAATGGTCCTGACAAGGTCACCGAAGACGATCACGACAGCCCTGACTGCACTGCGGTGACGCAAACCGCGTGCTGGTCGCTGGTCATCGGCCCGGAGACCGGTGTAAGGGCCCGTCCCGTGAGAATGAGCAAGCCAATACACAACGAACATGCAGGATACCGGGGTGCCGGGTACGGGTCAAAACGAGTGGCCTGCGACACCTCGGGCTGCGGAGATGCGCCACCCTGCGCCGATAGGTCCCCTATCGCCGCCGGCGCAGGCGCACCGGCACGCCCGGTCCCCGTCTAGGATGCGCCCCATGAGTTATGGGCAGGGGGGACCCCAGTCCCAGTGGGATCCGTGGAAACCGCATTCTCAGCAGCCCTGGGACAGCGGCGGCAGCCAGACCCCGGACTGGGCCGCTCTGGCAGAGGCCTCGGAGACCCGGAACAAGCGTCGCAGACTGCTGTTCATCGGTGGCGGCGCGGTCGCCACCGTGGCGGTCGGCGCTGCCGTGGCCATGGCCGTGGTCTCGGCGAACGGCGACAACGGCGACAACGACGCCTCGGGCCGGCCCGCCGACCTGCCCGCGAGCGCCTCCCTGCCGAGCGACTCCGGCGCGCCCGCGCCGTCCTTCGACCCGACCAGCGCGCCGCCGCCGCTGGATCCCAAGGACTTCATATCCAGCGCGAAGAAGGACACGGCGCCGCTCAGCGCCGAGACCCTCTTCCCCGGCACCCAGCTGACCATGGGCGAGACCGTGTACAAGAAGGGCGCCACCGCCGAAACCGGGGACTGCGCCTCGGCAGCCGGCGGCACCCTGCCCAAGGTCCTCGACACGGCCGGCTGCACCCGTCTGCTGCGCGTCAGCTACCTCAGGGACGGGGTCGCGGTCACCGTCGGCGTCGCCGTCTTCGAGACCGAGGCGAAGGCCACCGAGGCGAAGGGCCGGACCGACAAGAAGGGCATCGTGAAGTCGCTCGCGGGCAAGGGCGTCGCGGCCTTCTGCGACTCGGCGATCTGCCGCTCGACGACCAACTCCTACGGCCGTTACGCCTACTTCACCATCGCCGGCTTCACCGACGGCAAGGACGTGACGACCAAGGACACCAAGGTCTTCTCGACCGGGGACGACCTGGCGGAGTTCACCTTCCGGCAGATCCGCCGCCGCGGCGAGGCCCAGGCGTCGGCCGCGGCCGGCGAGTGACGCATGACACCGGCGTGACCCCTTGGACCTGGACAGACGGGCCCGGGTACGGCTGATAGGAGCTGCGGCCGGCGCGGCCCTGCTGGCTCCGCTGGGCGTATGGGCCCGGCCCGGAACGGAGGGGGCGGCGGACGGTCCCCGGCTCGTACCCACCGATCTGCGCGGGCGTGACCCCGCGGCGGCCCCTGCCGCGCGCCGCGTCTACGCGCTGCTGGCCGGGCTGGAGAACGACGCCCGCCGCGGCCGGCCGAGCCGCACCGTGATCGGCCAGCACGTGGAGCTGCAGAACGAGCGGTACAACGCGCGGTACGGCGACTACCGGGGCACCAAACAACCGGGCTACTACTACCGCAAGGCCCACGACATCACCGGGCGGCTGCCCGGCTTCGTGGAGCTCGACCTGGGCCCCGGCTACGGGCAGCCCGGCTGGGCGGTGGGCGAGGCCCGCTCCTACTCCGCGGCCTGGCCGTCCTGCCGCCGCTCCTGGGGGTACGTGGAGGACGCCGTGGACCTCGCCGTCGGCGTGTGGGCGGGGCTGCCGCGGGCGGCCGACGGCTCCTACCGGCCCTCCGGCACGCACCGGGAGTGCGCGTCCGGCGCCGAGGTGGCCCTGCCGCACAACGGGGGCCGCCCGGCGGGCCTGGTCGGCTTCTCCTTCCACCAGCCCTACCCGGGCAGCCCCGTCAAGGGCTTCCCGCAGACGCTGCACCGCAACTCCCCCGGCGCCGCGGACCCCGGCTGGTTCGGCCGGGTGACCGCCGAGGGCAGCCCCGAGCACCGGGACCTCCTGCACGACCTCGCCTTCCTCGCGGACCACCTGGGCTACCTGGCCGGCCGCGGGGTCCCGGTGCTGCTGCGGCCGTACCACGAGATGAACACGGCACCGGGGCGCGGTTTCTGGTGGGCGGGGCAGGAACCGGCCGCGTTCCGCAGGCTGTGGCGGCTGACGTACGACTACCTCGTGCGCCGTCGCGGCCTGCACAACCTGATCTTCGTCTGGTCGCCGAACTCCTGGGACGGGACGTACGGGCGCGAGCCCGAGGCGTACTACCCGGGCGGCCGCTACGTCGACGTCGTCGGCGTCGACGACTACAGCGACACCCCGGCCAGGCCCTTCGGCGAGGGCGCCTGGACCGAGGTCTGGTACCGCGGCCTGGAGGCGTACCGCAGGCCGCGGATCGTCGCCGAGTCCTTCCACGTCCCGCTCAACGCGGCGCAGCCGCGGACCCTGGCGCGGACGCCGTGGGTGCTGTGGACCGTGTGGGGCCAGGCGCTGACGTACGACAACGTCCTGGCACCGCGGCAGAAGAACACCACGGCGGATGTGAAGCGGACCTACGGCTCGCCCGGAGTGCTCACGGGCGGACAGCCGATGCGGGCCGCGAGCACCGGCTAGAAACCGCCGCCCCATGCGTCACTCTGTGAAGTTCTGATGTCGCGTTCCTCACAACTGTTCCTTACTCCATGCATATATGCGACACTCGATTTTCTGTTCGGTCGGTGGTTCTGAGCCCGGGGGGGCTTGTGAGGGCCCACTGACCGAGGCGCCATGAAGGCGTTGAGGGGGGATGGAACCCGGAACAAGCCCATCGTCGCGGTGCGCTCACGCCTGCCGTGACGGAGATCCGTCGATGCCTCAACGCGCCACCGATCTCACGGGAAGTCCTGTTGCCTGTCATGACATCGACTCTGGTCGAGAGTGACCCTTCGTTCTCGCGCCAGGGCGCGAAGCTCGCGAAGCGCACGGCCGCCTGGAAGCCGGGTGTCCTCCCGTTCCTGCTGCCCTTTGTCCTGCTGGTCTTCTTCGGCCTGTGGAGCTACCGGCCCAGCTCCACCCTGCTGAGCTGGATACTCACCGTCGTCTGGTCCCTTCCCGTGGCAGGTGTGCTGGTCGGCGTCCAGGGCGCGCTGCTGATCCGCCGCCGGGTCCGCCGCAGCGACCGGATGACCCCGCCCGCCCCGGCCGCCCAGGACTTCCTGATCGTCCTGTGCCCGACCATCGGCCGCCACGACACCTACCCGGCGCTGGAACGTTCCGTCCTGTCCTATGTCGAGCACCTGCCCGACTGGTTCCCGTACCTGCGGGTCGACATCCTCACCGAGGAGGGCTGCGAGGCGGCCGAGAAGATCGACCGGCTCGCCGACTCCCACCCCCTGATCCGGGTCATCACCGTCCCGAAGGACTACACCCCGGCGAACGGCACCCGCTTCAAGGCCCGCGCCAACCACTACGCCCATGAGCTGCGCATCGAGGAGGGCGAGGCCCTCGACTACGTGTGGGTCCTCCACATGGACGACGACACGGGCGTCGGCCCCGACACCGCGACCTCGCTCGCCCAGTTCATCAACCGCCAGCGCCGCGCCCACCCCGACGAGGCCAAGCACATGGCGCAGGGCATCCTGACCTACCCCCGCGAGAACGCGGTCAGCCTCTTCACCTGGCTCGCCGACGCCGTACGCCCCGCGGACGACATCGCCCGCTTCCGCGCGCTGACCGGCATGGGCACCCCCGCGGCCGGTGTGCACGGCGAGCTGCTCGTGCTGCGCGCCTCCATCGAGGCGGAGATCGGCTGGGACTTCGGCCCCAAGGAGATCGTCGAGGACGCCCGGCTCGCGCTGACCTTCTGCCGCAAGTACCCCGGCCGCAGCGACTGGTTCAACGGCCGCTGCTACGGCGCTTCCCCCGCCAACGCGCGCGACTTCGTCAAGCAGCGCGAGCGGTGGGCCTGGGGCCTGGTCGCCCTGTGCTTCAACCGCCAGGTGCCGCTGCGCTACCGCTGGTTCCTGTCGGTCTGCGTGGCCACCTGGGTCCTCGGCCCGCTCCAGCACATCGGCGCCGTCCTGCTCGTCGGCTGGCTGGTCAACGACATGAACACCTCGCCCGCGACCCAGTCCGTCGTCATCCTGTGGGCCCTGAACTTCGCCTACGTCATCTGGACCTACTGGGAGGGGCTGCGGCTGAACGCGCTCGCCTCCGTCAGCGGGCGGCGCAAGTGGTGGGAGCCGATCGCCGTGGTCGCGCTCATCCCCGTCTTCTCGGTGCTGGAGGGCCTCGGCGGCCTGCGCGGCTTCACGAAGTTCGCCCGGCGCGAGGAGAACAAGTTCGTCGTGATCGCCAAGCCCGCCTGACCTTCGGCCGAGACGGAAGACAGAAAACACCTGACCATGCGCTCACGCCTGCCCCTGCTCGCCCTCTTCCCGGTGACCGTCCTCACCGTCGTCCTCGGTACCCCCTTCCTCTTCGGCGACCACCCGGTGCGCTGGGAGGCGGGCTCGGCCCTGCCCAGGCTCGTCCTGGACGATTCCCCCGAGGACTCCCCCAGCCCGTCCGAGCGGCCCACGGACGCGACAGAGCCCTCGCCCCTGCGGGTCGCCGAGCCCTGGAAGGCCGGCAAACCCCAGTGGGGCGTCCAGATCTACTGGGAGGAGGAGCCGCAGGAACGTTCCGACGAGTTCATCGAGAAACAGGCCGAGAAGCAGGCCGCGTACCTGGTCGGCCTCGGCGCGAACTCCGTGTCGATCTCCTTCCCCTTCTTCACCGAGAACCCCACCTCCGACACCGTCGCGGCCCGCGCCAAGACCCCCTCACCCGAGCGCCTCCGGCGCGTCCTGCGGGTCTTCGAGAAGGCGGGCTTCCGCACCACGATCCGCCCGGTCATGGACGAGACGGCCCTTGTCAGAACGGGCGACTGGCGCGGCAACATCGTGCCCGCCTCGGACTCCGCCTGGTTCACCTCGTACGAGAAGCTGCTCACCCCCTACCTGGAGATCGCCGAGGCCGAGAAGGCGAACACCTTCGTGATCGCCACCGAGCTGAGCTCCATGGAGGGCAAGCCGGGCTGGGAGAAGCTCGTCGCATCCGCCGAGAAGACGTTCTCCGGCGAGATCTCCTACGACGCCAACTGGGACACCTACGTCTCCGGCCGGATCGACATGCCGGTCAGCCACCTCGGCGTCGACGCCTACTTCCCCGTCGAGGTCGCGGACAACGCCCCCGTGAAGACCCTGGTCGCCGGGTGGCACGACTGGCTCGACAAGAAGGCCACCGGCCCCCTCCCGAAGATCACCATCGCCGAGGCCGGCATCGGCGCGATGAAGGGCGCCTACCACGCCCCCGGCGACTTCTACGCCCGCAGGGCCGTCAACCCCGAGGTGCAGGCCAACTGGTACACGGCCGTCTGCCAGGTCGTCCAGGAGCGCCGGATGAGCGGCGTCTACTGGTGGTCGATCCACTTCGACGACGACCCCAACACGCCGCCGGACGACAAGACCGCCTCCCGGCTCGACTTCGCCGGCCGCCCCCTCACCGAACGGGCGATCAAGACCTGTTTCTCCTCGGGCTACGCGGGCCCCGGGACCGACACCGCCAACTGACCAGCGAGGCAGCCATGCGAGAAGCCATCATCCTGGTGGGCGGCAAGGGAACCCGCCTGCGCCCCCTCACCAACCACACCCCGAAGCCGCTCCTCGGCGTCGCGGGCACCTCGTTCATCCGCCACCAGGTGGCCAAGCTCATGGACGCGGGCGTCCAGCACCTGGTGTTCGCCACCTCCTACCTCGCCTCCCTCTTCGAGGACGAGTTCCGGGACTTCTCCGGGGACCTGGCGATCTCCTATGCCGTCGAAGCGGTCCCCCTGGGCACGGGCGGCGCGATCCGCAACGCCGGAAAGCGGCTGCGCGGCGGCTCACCCGACGCGCCGGTGCTGATCCTGAACGGCGACATCCTCTCCGGCGCCGACCTGCGGGACGCCGTACGACAGCACGAGGCGCGGGACGCCGACGTGACCCTGCACCTCACCCGGGTCGACGACCCGCGCGCCTACGGCCTGGTGCCCACCGACGCCGACGGCCGGGTGCTGGCGTTCCTGGAGAAGCCGAAGACACCGGAGGAGTGCGTCACCGACCAGATCAACGCGGGCTGCTACGTCTTCCGCCGCTCGGTCCTGGAAGCCATCCCCGCCGACCGGGAGGTCTCGGTCGAGCAGGAGACCTTCCCGCAGCTCGTCGCGGCCGGCGCTCGCGTCCACGGCCACGCCACCGACGACTACTGGCGCGATCTCGGCACCCCGCTGGCCTTCGTCCACGGCTCCGCCGACCTCGTCACCGGCAGGGCGACCTCGCCGCTCGTCGGCCCGCCCGCCGAGGCCCTGATCCACCCCACGGCCACGATCGACCCCACCGCCCGTGTCACGGGCGGCTCCACCGTCGGCCCGAACGCCGTCGTCGGCGCCCACGCCGTCGTCGACCGCTCCATCATCGGCGAGCGCGTCACCGTCGCCGAGGGCACCCGGATCCACGAGTCGGTCGTCGACCACGACTCCTCGATCGGCCGCGAGTCGCTCCTCCGCCAGGTCGTCGTGGGCTGCCACTCCCATGTCGGCGCGCAGAACGAGCTGCCCGCCCAGCTGCGGCTGTCGTGCGGCATCCGCATTCCCGCCCAAGGGGTGCGCGTCAGCGGAACGGCTGCCGCCTGCCTGACGGCCCACTGAAGTCGCCGGCCCGACCGCACAGTTACTGGAGAACCGTGACCAGCCATCGCTCACCGGCCGTGCAGGCAGAGCGCCTTCGCAAGTACCGGCCCGACATCCAGGGCCTGCGTGCCATCGCCATCCTGATGGTCGTCAGCATGCACTGCGGCATCCTCGACATCCACGGCGGCGTGGACGTCAGCTTCGTGCTCAGCGGCTTCCTCATCGGCAGCCAGCTCCTCGCCGAGATCGACAAGACCGGCAAGGTGTCCCTGACCAAGTTCTGGGCCCGCCGCTTCCGCCGCCTCGCCCCCGGCGCCGCCTTCGTCATCGTCGTCGTAGGCATCCTGTCCTGGTTCTACGCGAGCCCCTTCCGCTTCCGCGAGTACATGGACGACGGGCTCGCCGCCTCCGTGAGCCTCATCAACTGGCGGCTGGCCGAGAACGGCACCGACTACTTCGCGAACGACGGCTCCCAGTCCCCGTACCAGCACTTCTGGTCGCTCGGCATCGAGGAGCAGTTCTATCTGGCCGCTCCGCTTCTGCTGGTCGCCGTGGCCTGGCTCAGCCGTCTCGTCCTGCGCAACCGCGTCCTGGTGGGCATCGTCCTCCTGGCCGTCGTGGGCGGCTCTTTCTACCTGGGCTACACCCAGACGACCTCGAACCAGCCCCTGGCCTACTTCGGCACCCACGCCCGCATCTGGGAACTCGCCTCCGGCGTCCTGCTCGCCCTGTGGGCACCGTTCCTCTCCCGCATGCCCCGGGGCCTCGCGGCGGCCGTCTCCTGGCTGGGCCTGGGCACGGTCGTCGTCACGGGCCTGCTCATCACCGAGCACACCCCCCTGCCGGGCTACGCCGTGGCCGGCCCCGTGCTCGGCGCCTCGCTGATCATGGCCGGCGGCTGCGCCAACCCCCGCCTCGGCGCGGAGCGGCTCCTGGACAACCCCGTCTTCGACTTCATCGGCAAGGTCAGCTACGGCTGGTACCTGTGGCACTGGCCCCTGCTGATCCTCTGGCCCCACATCATCGACTGGGAGTTCGGCCACTCCGACCGCTTCCGGGTCGCGGTCCTCTCCTTCCTTCTGTCCATCGCGACCCACTTCGTGGTGGAGAAGCGCTTCCGGGACAACGTGAAGCTCGTCGTACGCCCGTGGCGAGGCATCCTCACCGGCGGCACCCTCACCGCCACCTCCGCCGCCGCCATGGTGATCGCCCTCCAGGTCCCCCTCAACCTCTCCTTCGGCACCGCCGGCACCGCCGCCGCCCTCACCGGCTTCGACGGCACCCGATCCGTCGAACAGGCGGTCAGCGAGCGCAACGCCCCCAGGATCAGCGAGAGCGCGCTCCTGAGATCCCCCGACGACCGAGGCGACCACGGCTGCATCGACCAGCTCCTGGTCACCGCTTTCACACCGCACGACGAGTGCGTCATAGGCGACACGAAGTCGGACAGGACCCTGGTCCTGATGGGCGACTCCCACGCCTACCAGTGGGGCAACGCCTTCGACGCCCTCGGCCGCGAGCTGCACGTCAAGGTCGTCACCGTCATCAAGAGCGGCTGCTCCCCCGAGGCCTACAAGATCACCCGCGAGGACCTCGGCCGCGAGTACACCGAGTGCACCACCTGGCGCAGGTCCGCCCTCTCCTACATCAAGAAGCTCAAGCCCGATGTCGTCGCCGTCGCCAACCGCGTCCAGTGGACCACCACCCGCAAGGGCGCAGAGGAGACCTTCAAGACGCTCCAGAAGACTGGCGCGGACCTGGTCTACCTGACCGACACTCCGAAGCCGGCGTTCAGCGTCCCGGACTGCCTCGCCGAGAACTCCAGCAATCCCGGCATGTGCACCCTGAAGTCGGAAGCCGCCGTCGACCTCGCCGACTTCCGCATCCTGGAACGTCAGGTGGCCGAGGAACACGGCGCCGACGTCATCAACACCCTCCCCGCCTTCTGCGCCGACGGCTACTGCCCCGCCGTCATCGGCGGACACGTCGTCTACTGGGACAACAGCCATATGACCGGCGGCTACGCCACCTCGCTGGCCCCGTTCCTGAAGCCGACCTTCAAGAGGATCCTGTCCGGCTGACCCCGTGCACCACCCCGCGCACCCGGCGGGCCTGCGACTGCCGCTCCGCGAGCAACTCGTCCGCCGGGTAAGCGACTTCCTCCAGGGTCAGCCCATGAGGCCGTACGACGTGTACGGCGCTGTCGCGCACCCCGGCATCGAGCACCTTCCGGGGCCACTCCACCCCGCGGTGCCCGTCGCCCACGAACAGCAGCGCGCCCACCATGGACCGCACCTGGTTGTGGCAGAAGGCGTCGGCCCTGACCTCGATCTCCACGATGCCGTCCGTCCGCCGGCGCACCCCGAAGGCGAGGATCTCGCGGACCGTCGTCGCCCCCTCGCGCCGCTTCGCGTACGCCGCGAAGTCGTGCTCCCCGATCAGGGACTTCGCAGCGGCGTCCATCACGGCGACGTCCAACGCCCAGTCGTGCCAGAGCACATGGCCCCGCAGCAGCGGATCCACCCCGCCCGGCCGGTCCCCGACCCGGTAGACATAGCGGCGCCACAGCGCGGCGAACCGCGCGTCGAACCCGGCCGGCGCCTCGGTGAGCGCCCACACCCGTATGTCCTTCGGCAACCGCCCGGCGAGCCGCCTCAGCAGCTTCTCCCGGTGCTCCGCCCACAGCCCCGCGGGCAGGTCCACATGGGCCACCTGGCCGCGCGCGTGCACCCCGGCGTC
Source organism: Streptomyces shenzhenensis (assembly GCF_003688995.1). Classification (GTDB taxonomy): domain Bacteria; phylum Actinomycetota; class Actinomycetes; order Streptomycetales; family Streptomycetaceae; genus Streptomyces; species Streptomyces shenzhenensis_A. The sequence goes on from NZ_PENI01000001.1 coordinate 702,206, forward strand.
CGTCCGCCCGGCCACGGTCAGCTCGTGCGTGGTGTCCCCGGACCGGGTGACGGTCCGCAGCGCGTCCTCGATCTCCCCCTGCACGGTCCGGCGTCCCCCGGCCTGCTTGGCCCACCCGGAGAAGTCGGTGCCGTCGTAGGACAGATCGAGGCGCACCCGTACACGACCGGGCAGTACTTCGTCACTCACCCCTAGATCCTCTCAGGTACGCGAAAGCGGGCCCGCCCCGAAGGGTGGACCCGCTTCCGGCGTCAGGCGGAGCCTCAGGCGTCCTTCGACTCCTCGGCAGCGGCCTCCTCGGCCGGCTTGGCGTCCTCGACGGCCTCGACGGCCTCGTCGGACTTGGCCTCGACGGCCTCCTCCTTCTTGAGGGCGTCTTCCTTGACCGCACGCTTGGTGGCGGCCTCCGCCTCACCGGTCGCCTGCTGGGCGACGGTCAGCGACTCGACCAGCTCGATGACGGCCATGGGCGCGTTGTCGCCACGGCGGTTACCGATCTTGGTGATGCGGGTGTAGCCACCGGGGCGGTTCTCGTAGCGCGGGCCGATCTCGGTGAAGAGCGTGTGGACGATGCCCTTGTCCGTGATGACCTGGAGCACCTGACGGCGGTTGTGAAGGTCGCCCTTCTTCGCCTTGGTGATCAGACGCTCCGCGTACGGGCGCAGGCGGCGGGCCTTCGCCTCGGTGGTGGTGATACGACCGTGCTCGAAGAGGCTCTTCGCCAGGTTGGCGAGGAGCAGCTTCTCGTGCGCGGCACTGCCGCCCAGACGGGCACCCTTGGTGGGCTTCGGCATGTTCTTCTCCTGTGTCTCTGCCCCGGCCGTGTCAGGTACCGAAGTCAGTATCCGAGCGAGCGGTTGCCCGTCGGAGATCCGGGCGCCCGTTCAGGCACCCGGAGGGTCCACGCGCCCCCCGAAGGGACGCGGGGAACCGCGCGACCGGCCACAAGGACCGGCAGCCGAATCAGTACTGCTCGGTCTCCACGAAACCGGCATCCGCGTCGTCATCGGCACCGAACGCGTCGGCCGCAGCGGTCGGGTCGAATCCGGGCGGGCTGTCCTTCAGAGCCAGGCCCATTCCGGCCAGCTTCGCCTTGACCTCGTCGATCGACTTCGCACCGAAGTTGCGGATGTCGAGCAGGTCGGCCTCGGAGCGCGCCAGGAGCTCACCCACGGAGTGGACGCCCTCACGCTTGAGGCAGTTGT
>NZ_PENI01000020.1 GCF_003688995.1 Streptomyces shenzhenensis
CTTGATGGGGTAAGGCTCCCAGTAGACGACTGGGTTGATAGGCCGGATCTGGAAGCACGGTAACGTGTGGAGGTGACCGGTACTAATAGGCCGAGGGCTTGTCCTCAGTTGCTCGCGTCCACTGTGTTGGTTCTGAAACCACGAACAGCCGTTTTCCGGTTGTGTGTTTCGTAGTGTTTCGGTGGTCATAGCGTGAGGGAAACGCCCGGTTACATTCCGAACCCGGAAGCTAAGCCTTACAGCGCCGATGGTACTGCAGGGGGGACCCTGTGGGAGAGTAGGACACCGCCGAACAATCATTCAAAAGGGTTGGACTCTGAACTTCGGTTCGGGGTCCGACCCTTTTTTGTTTGTCGTAACGTGACGTTCACGTTGCGCGCTCAGCATCCAGCACATGGGTACTGCTGCCATGCTCAGGGCCGCCGGTGTCGGAGTCGGTGACGAGGTCGTCGTGCCGGCCTTCGGGAACGTCGAGGTCACCGAGGCCGTGACCCTCGCCGGCGCGCTCCCGGTGTTCGCCGACATAGACCCGGTGACGTACTGCCTGGAGGCCTCCGCCGTCGAAGCGGCCGTAACCTCCCGTACCGCGGCGGTCGTTGTCGTACACCGCTTCGGGCGGCGGGCGGACATGGCGCGGCTGCACGGCACAGGGCAGCGGCACGGGCTCCTGGTGCTGGAGCAGGCCGAGTCCGAGGTGCCGTACGACGAGATAGCCCAACGGCGGCAGCGGGCCGCCTACCTCGATGCCAAGCTGCGCGGTGTGCGCACCCCGGACGGCGGTGACGGGCACACCTTCCAGCAGTACGTCGTGCGCGTGCCCGGGAACGGCCGGCCGGACCGGGACGCCTTCGCACGAGCCGTACGGGCCAGGGGAGTCGAGTGCCGCGTGCCGGTGAAGACGCCCGTGCACCGGCTGCCCGAGTTCCGCCGGTGCGTGTCCCTGCCGGAGACCGAGCGGGCCGCCGAAGAGACGCTGGCACTGCCCGTGGACGCCGCGTTGACGAAACGGGACATGCAGCGGATCGTCTCCGCGTGCAATGTGCTCGGCGGACTGCTTCAGCCCGCCTTCTGACCGCGCGCAGAACGAGTTTGGGAGCACGGCTTCGTTCAGGGTATGCTCTGATCCGTTGCCGCGAGGGAAACCTCAAAAAGGTGACAGGCCCCTATAGCTCAGTCGGTAGAGCGTCTCCATGGTAAGGAGAAGGTCAACGGTTCGATTCCGTTTGGGGGCTCCGACAAGAAAGGGCCTCACCCGGTCGGGTGGGGCCCTTTCTCATGCCTGGATTCTTCCGGATTCTTCCCCGGTTCTTCAGTCCTTCTGCAGTTCCGGGACGCGCATGGCCAGGATGGCCATGTCGTCGGACGGCGCGTCGGACGCGAAACGTTCGACCGCGCGCATGATGCGGGCCGCGACCGCGCCGGCCGTCAGGCCCGTGCAGGTGGTGAGGACGTCCGCGAGGCCGTCGTCGCCCAGCATGCGGGTGCCCTCCCGGCGTTCGGTGACACCGTCCGTGACACAGAGGAGCACGTCGCCCGGGTCGAGGGTGACCGTTTCCTCGTACAACTCCAGGTCCTCGATGACACCGAGGAGCGGCTGGGGCTCGGCCGCCGCCTCCACTGTGCCGTCCTGGCGCAGCCGGAGGGGGAGCGGGTGACCGGCGCACACCACCTTCAACTCCGCGCTGCCGTCCGCCCGCGGGCGCATCTCGCCGTACAGGAGAGTCAGGAACCGGCTGCGGGCGCCCTCGTCGAGAATGGCCGAGTTCAGACGTTCCAGGACCGCGGGGCCGCTGAGGCCCTCGCGGGCCAGCAGACGCAGCGCGTGCCGGGCCAGGCCGGTCACCGCCGCCGCGTTGGGGCCCGTGCCGCAGACGTCGCCGATGGCGAAGCCGTAGGCGCCGTCGCTGATCGGGAAGACGTCGTAGAAGTCGCCGCCGACCTCGTTGCCCTCGCCGGCCGCACGGTAGATGACCTCGACCTCGACGCCCTCGATGTGCGGGGTGCCCGGGGGCAGGAGACTGCGCTGGAGGGCCTGGCTGATGGCCGTGCGCTCCGAGTACAGCCGGGCGTTGTCCAGGGCCAGGGCGGCCCGCCGGGACAAGTCCTCGGCCAGTTCCAGGATTTCCTGGCGGAAGTGTTCGTCGGTCGGCTTGCCCAGGGTCAGCATGCCGATGACGCGGTTGCGGGCGACGAGCGGCAGGACCACGGTCTCGCCGCCGACCGCAGAGGCCGTGGCGAGCGTCGGGCCGATACCGGCGGAGATCTGGTGAGGCGGCCCGCCGGTCAGGCCGAGGCTGCGCATGGAGGTGCGCAGTGCCGCCTGGTGGGCCACCTCGGCGGGGGCCGTCCAGACCCGGGCGCCCGGGGTGGGCACCGGGTCCGGCGGCGAGATCTTCGACAGCAACGACTTGATGCCGTCGATGAGTTCCTCGTCCTCGTGCAGGACGTACGAGAGGTACGGGTCCGACGCCTGGTCGGCGATCGTGTAGACGGCGCACCAGGTGGCCAGGGTGGGCACCGTCATCTGGGCCATCAGGGCGAGCGTCTGGTCCCGGTCCAGGGTGCCGGCGAGCAGGTCCGAGGCCTCGACGAGGAAGCTCAGCGAGCCGCGGCGCAGCCGCTCCAGCTCGCCCAGGCGGGCCGACTCCACGGCCAGGGCGATGCGGTCGGCGGCGAACTGCAGGCGCAGCGCCTCCTCGTTGGAGTACCGGCCGGGCGCCTCGGCGGCGACGCCCAGGGAGCCCGTGAGGCGGCCCTCCACCTTGAGCGGGACCGTGACCACCGAGCGCATGCCGGTGCCGCCCAGCAGGGGTACGGCGCCCGGCACGGCCGTGAGGTCCTCGTGGACGGCGGGCATGCGGGCCGAGCCGTACCGGCCGGGGCCCGCGTCGACGGGCACGCGTGCGAAGCGCTGCCGGGCCGAGGGCAGGCCGGTGGAGGCGCGGACCTCCAACTCCGTCTCGTCGTCGGTCGCGAGGAGCAGGAAGGCGGAGTCGCTGTCGAGCATGTCGCGGGCGCGTTCCACGGTGCGCTGGAGGAGGCCGTCGAGGTCGTCCGGGGCGGGGGAGCCGATGAAGACCTCGAAGGGGTCGGCGCTCTGGCCGTCGGAGACCTGGGAAGTGTCGGAGGCCGGGACGCGCAACGGCGTCTGCAGCACGGCGCGTTCATGGTCCCGCACCAGCAGGCAGACGGTGGAGGGCTCGCCGCCGGTGTCGCGTACCCGCAGGTGCGAGGCGTACACCGGGGTGACCCGGCCGTCGGCGCCGCGGATGCCGTAGCTGCCCTCCCAGCGCGACAGGCGCAGCGCCTCCACGATGCCGGTGCTGGTGCCGGGCGTGTGCGGCCAGGCCGCGAGGTCGGTCAGGGGCTTGCCGGTGACCTGGTCGGCGGTGTAGCCGAAGAGGTCATCCGCGTCCTCGTTCCAGGACGTGATGGCGCCCTCGCGGTCGATCTGGACGACCGCCACGCGGACCCGGCCGTCGGCGAGCGGGAGGAGGTCGGCGGGCAGCGCAGGGCCGGCCGCGCGGGTGCCGACCGGGCGCTCGGGCAGGTCGAGTTGGAACCAGACCTTCTTGTGCGTCGACGTGTACTCGACGCCCCAGCGGGCGGCCAGGGCCGCGCACAGCTGAAGTCCGCGGCCGCCCTCGCGGTCCGGGCTGCCCATGTTGACCGCGGCGCTCTGCACGGGCACCTCGCGCTCCGGGTAGCGGTCGGCGACCTCGATCCGTACGCCGTCCTCGGTGCGCAGGCACAGCACGTCGGCGTGGGTGCCCGCGTGTACCACCGCGTTGGTGACGAGTTCGCTGGTGAGGACGACGGCGTCATCGACGACGTCGGCGAAGCCCCACCCCTGGAGGGTGTCGCGGACGAAGGACCGGGCGGTCGCGACGGACCGTCCGACGGGCTCGAAGCTGGCGGCCGCGCGCGCGGTGATCACAGAACTCCTCGGCCGGTTGTCGACGGGCAGGGCTGCATGGCCGACCCGCTCGCGCCGCTGCTGCGGCATCCGCGTGCCCTTCGGCCGGTCCGGGGGCTGTCCCCCGGGGATCAGTCCGGTGGTCATGGTTGTGCGGCCGCCCCTCCGATGCCCGCTCGTGCTCGTGCCACCGCCCAGGCCGGACGGACCGGTGCGGCTGGACAGCCGCATGCAAGGTTACTTACCTTCACCGTCCGGACGGATGCCGGTCGCCGGTCTTTACGCCCCCAGGGTGTGCGGACGATGTGCGAAGCTGCCGAACTGTTATGGCCTGGTTCGGCAGGGGTGAAACACTGGGCAAGCATGTTGTGAAGGTCCGGATGCGCTGAGTGTGTTCTGTGCACGGGGGGCAGCAGCTCTTGGTGTGGCCGGATCGCATCTGAAAGAAAATACGCAGCAGTAACCGGCACGCCGGAGTAACCGGTACGCCGGTCGGCAGTATCCGAGCACAGCAGTGACGGTCGACCCCTGCGGGAGGGACACAGTGGAGTCTGGCGCGGCGACGCGGGCCACGAAGACGCGCGCGAAAGGCGGACGCTCCCTGGGAAAGCAGGGCGGCACCACCACGGTGGACACCGCTGCCCTGAATCGGCTGCTGGCGGCGCTCGTCGCGATGCGCGACGGGAACTTCCGGAAGCGGCTCACGGTGTCCGGCGACGGCGTGATGTCCGAGATCGCCGCGGTCTTCAACGAGGTGGCCGACCGCAACCTGCATCTGACGGGTGAGCTGTCGAGGGTGCGGCGCGTGGTGGGCCGCGAGGGGAAGCTCACGGAGCGGCTGGAGGCAGGGGCCAGCGAGGGTTCCTGGGCCGCCGCCATCGACGCCTCCAACGCGCTCGTCGACGACCTCGTACGGCCCGTCTCCGAGGTCGGCCGGGTGCTGACCGCGGTGGCCGAGGGCGATCTGTCGCCGCGCATGGAACTGCGCACGCACGCGCCGGACGGCACCGGGCACCCGCTGCGCGGCGAGTTCCTGCGGGTCGGGCGGACCGTCAACAATCTGGTCGATCAGCTGTCCACCTTCACCGACGAGGTCACGCGCGTGGCCAGCGAGGTGGGCACCGAGGGCAAGCTGGGCGGGCAGGCCCGGGTGCGTGGCATGTCCGGTTCGTGGAAGGACCTGACGGAGTCCGTCAACACGATGGCCAACCGGCTCACCGCGCAGGTCCGGGACATCGCCCTGGTGACCACCGCGGTCGCGCGCGGTGATCTGTCGCGGAAGGTCACCGTCCACGTGGCCGGCGAGATGCTGGAGCTGAAGAACACCGTCAACACGATGGTGGAGCAGTTGTCCGCGTTCTCGTCCGAGGTGACGCGGGTCGCCCGCGAGGTCGGCACCGAGGGCATCCTGGGCGGCCAGGCGCAGGTGCCCGGGGTGGCCGGCGTATGGAAGGAACTGACCGACTCGGTCAACACCATGGCGGGCAACCTCACCGCCCAGGTGCGCGGAATCTCACAGGTCACCACCGCGGTCGCCAACGGTGACCTGTCGCAGAAGGTGACCGTCCCGGCGCGCGGCGAGGTCGCGCAGCTCGCCGAGACGATCAACCAGATGACCGAGACGCTGCGGATCTTCGCCGACGAGGTCACGCGCGTGGCCAACGAGGTCGGCGCCGAGGGGCGGCTCGGCGGGCAGGCGAACGTGCCGGGCGCCGCGGGGACCTGGAAGGACCTCACGGACTCGGTGAACACGGTGTTCCGGAACCTGACCACCCAGGTGCGGGACATCGCCGCCGTGACGACGGCGGTGGCGAGCGGCGATCTGTCGCAGACGGTCACCGTGGACGTGGCCGGCGAGATGCTGGAGCTGAAGAACACCGTCAACGGCATGGTGGACCAGCTCTCCGCGTTCGGCGCCGAGGTCACGCGGGTGGCGCGGGAGGTCGGGGTCGAGGGCGAGCTGGGCGGCCAGGCGCAGGTGCCGGGCGCGGCGGGCACCTGGAAGGACCTGACGGACTCGGTGAACACCGCGTTCCGGAACCTCACCGGTCAGGTCCGCAACATCGCCCAGGTGACGACGGCGGTGGCCAACGGCGATCTGTCGCAGAAGGTCACGGTCGACGTCTCCGGCGAGATGCTCCAGCTGAAGAACACCGTGAACACGATGGTGGACCAGCTGTCGAGCTTCGCCGACCAGGTGACCCGGATGGCCCGGGACGTGGGCACGGAGGGCCGTCTGGGCGGTCAGGCCCAGGTGGACGGCGTCTCGGGCACCTGGAAGGAGCTGACGGACTCCGTCAACTTCATGGCGGGCAATCTGACCTCCCAGGTGCGGCAGATCGCCCAGGTGACGACGGCGGTGGCGCGGGGCGACCTGTCCCAGAAGATCGACGTCGACGCGCGCGGGGAGATCCTGGAGCTGAAGAACACCATCAACACGATGGTCGACCAGCTCTCCGGCTTCGCCGACCAGGTGACCAAGGTGGCCCGCGAGGTGGGCACCGAGGGGCGGCTCGGCGGGCAGGCGCAGGTGCCGGGCGTGGCGGGCGTGTGGCGCGACCTGACCGACTCCGTGAACGGCATGGCAGGCAACCTCACCGCCCAGGTCCGCAACATCGCCCAGGTGGCCACGGCGGTGGCGCGGGGCGACCTGTCCCAGAAGATCACCGTGGACGCGCGCGGCGAGATCCAGGAGCTGAAGAACACCCTGAACACGATGGTCGACCAGCTGTCGTCGTTCGCCGAAGAGGTCACGCGCGTCGCGCGCGAGGTGGGCACCGAGGGCATGCTGGGCGGTCAGGCGGAGGTCCAGGGGGTCGCGGGCACCTGGAAGGACCTCACGCAGTCCGTGAACTTCATGGCGAACAACCTGACCATCCAGGTCCGCAACATCGCCGAGGTCACCACCGCGGTCGCCAAGGGCGATCTGTCGAAGAAGATCACCGTTGATGCGAAGGGCGAGATCCTCGAACTCGTCACCACGGTCAACACCATGGTCGACCAGCTGTCGTCCTTCGCCGAGCAGGTGACCCGCGTGGCCCGCGAGGTGGGCACCGAGGGGATCCTCGGCGGTCAGGCGCACGTGCCGGGTGTCACGGGCATCTGGAAGGACCTCAGCAACAACGTGAACCTGATGGCCAACAACCTGACCATGCAGGTGCGCAACATCTCCCAGGTCTCGGCGGCCGTCGCCAACGGCGACCTGACGCGCCAGGTGACGATCGAGGCGCGCGGCGAGGTGGCGCAGCTCGCCGACACCATCAACACCATGGTCAAGACGCTGAGTTCGTTCGCCGACCAGGTCACCAAGGTGGCCCGCGAGGTGGGCACGGACGGCATCCTCGGCGGTCAGGCGCACGTCCCGGGCGTGGCCGGCACCTGGAAGGACCTCACCGAGTCGGTGAACCAGATGGCGTCCAACCTGACCGGTCAGGTGCGCAACATCGCCATGGTCACGACGGCCATCGCCAAGGGCGACCTGACGAAGAAGATCGACATCGACGCCCGGGGCGAGATCCTCGAACTCAAGACGACGATCAACACCATGGTCGACCAGCTGTCGAGCTTCGCCGAGGAGGTCACCCGGGTCGCCCGCGAGGTGGGCACGGAGGGCCAGCTCGGCGGGCAGGCACGCGTGCGTGACGTGGACGGGACCTGGCGCGACCTGACCGAGTCGGTGAACGAGATGGCCGGGAACCTGACCCGGCAGGTGCGCGCCATCGCGCGCGTGGCGACCGCGGTGACCCGGGGCGACCTGAACCTGAAGATCGACGTCGACGCGTCCGGCGAGATCCAGGAGCTGCAGGACTACACCAACAAGATGATCGCCAACCTGCGCGACACCACGATCGCCAACAAGGAGCAGGACTGGCTCAAGGGCAATCTCGCGCGCATCTCCGCGCTGATGCAGGGCCGCCGCGACCTGGCGGACGTCGCCTCGCTGATCATGAGTGAGCTGACGCCGGTGGTCTCCGCGCAGCACGGCGCGTTCTTCCTGGCGATGCCGCTGGTCGACGGCAAGGACATGAACGCCGAGCACGAGGACGCGTACGAGCTGCGCATGCTCGGTTCGTACGGCTACTCGATGGGCTCCATGCCGACGTCGTTCCGCCCCGGTGAGGCGCTGATCGGGACGGCCGCCAAGGAGCGGCGCACGATCCTGGTGGAGAACGCGCCCAGCGGCTATCTGAGGATCTCCTCGGGGCTCGGCGAGGCGCCGCCCGCGCAGGTGATCGTGCTGCCGGTGCTGTTCGAGAGCACGGTGCTCGGTGTCATCGAACTGGCGTCCTTCACGCCGTTCACGCAGATCCAGAAGGACTTCCTCAACCAGATCGCCGAGATGATCGCGACCAGCGTCAACACCATCTCCGTGAACACCAAGACCGAGGTGCTGCTGAAGCAGTCGCAGGAGCTGACCGAGCAACTGCGGGAACGTTCTGCCGAGTTGGAGAACCGGCAGAAGGCGCTCCAGGCGTCCAACGCGGAGCTGGAGGAGAAGGCCGAGCTGCTCGCCCAGCAGAACCGGGACATCGAGGTCAAGAACACCGAGATCGAGGAGGCGCGGCAGGTCCTGGAGGAGCGCGCCGAGCAGCTCGCGGTCTCCATGCGCTACAAGAGCGAGTTCCTGGCCAACATGTCGCACGAGCTGCGCACCCCGCTCAACTCGCTGCTGATCCTCGCCAAGCTGCTCGCCGACAACGCCGACTCCAACCTCACCCCGAAGCAGGTCGAGTTCGCCGAGACGATCCACGGGGCCGGCTCCGACCTGCTCCAGCTGATCAACGACATCCTGGACCTGTCGAAGGTCGAGGCGGGCAAGATGGACGTCTCGCCGACGCGTATCGCCCTCGTCCAGCTGGTGGACTACGTGGAGGCCACCTTCCGGCCGCTGACCGCGGAGAAGGGGCTCGACCTGTCCGTACGGGTCTCCCCGGAGCTGCCGGCCACGCTCCACACGGACGAGCAGCGCCTCCTGCAGGTGCTGCGGAACCTGCTGTCGAACGCGGTGAAGTTCACCGACTCCGGATCGGTCGAGCTGGTGATCAGGCCGGCCGGCGCGGATGTCCCGGTGGGCGTCCGGGAGCAGCTGCTGGAGGCCGGTTCGCTCACCGACCCGGACGCGGAGCTGATCGCGTTCTCGGTGACCGACACCGGGATCGGCATCGCGGCCAGCAAGATGCGGGTGATCTTCGAGGCGTTCAAACAGGCGGACGGCACGACCAGCCGCAAGTACGGCGGCACGGGCCTCGGACTGTCGATCTCGCGGGAGATCGCGCAGTTGCTCGGCGGTGAGATCCACGCGCAGAGCGAACCGGGGCGTGGCTCGACGTTCACGCTGTATTTGCCGTTGCATCCGAGCGAACTGCCGCCGCAGGGTTACCAGCAGTCGGCGCCCGCGCCGGTGGCGGGTGAACTGGTCGCCGCCAAGCAGCCGCTGTCCGCGCTGGCCGGCGTGGAGATCGAGACGCCGGCCGAGGTGAAGTCGTACCAGGAGACGCAGAACGGTGCCGCGGCCCTCTTCCGGCGCCGGCGCAAGGGCGCTCCGGAGGTCGAACAGGGGCCCGAGCAGTGGACGGCCGCGGAGCCGGCCACGCAGTCGCGCCGCGGGGTGCGGTTCGGCGGTGAGAAGGTGCTGATCGTCGACGACGACATCCGCAATGTCTTCGCCCTCACCAGCGTTCTGGAGCAGCACGGTCTGTCCGTGCTGTACGCCGAGAACGGCCGCGAGGGCGTCGAGGTCCTGGAGCAGCACGACGACGTGGCGGTCGTCCTGATGGACATCATGATGCCCGAGATGGACGGGTACGCGACGACGACCGCGATCCGCCGGATGCCCCAGTTCGCCGGGCTGCCGATCATCGCACTGACCGCGAAGGCGATGAAGGGCGACCGGGAGAAGGCGATCGAGTCGGGGGCGTCCGACTATGTGACGAAGCCGGTCGATCCGGACCATCTGTTGGCGGTGATGCGGCAGTGGATGCACGGGGAGGCCGTGTGACGGTGCGGGTTTCGGGGAACCTTCCGGTTCCCCGCCACGTTTTTGCTATGTGCACAGTGACATCGCGGTGACAGGGTGTGGTGACGGGCGGGGTGCGGCTACCATGACCGGCACAAGGACGGGCGGCGCAAGGGAGTCGTCCCCTGGGGCGGCGCCCGGTGTACCGCCGGGGCGAGGAGGGCGGGCCATGGTGCAGAAGGCCAAGATCCTCCTGGTCGATGACCGGCCGGAGAATCTGCTGGCGCTGGAGGCCATCCTCTCTGCGCTCGATCAGACACTGGTGCGGGCATCGTCCGGGGAGGAAGCGCTCAAAGCACTGCTCACGGACGACTTCGCGGTCATTCTGCTGGATGTCCAGATGCCGGGCATGGACGGTTTCGAGACCGCCGCGCACATCAAGCGGCGGGAGCGGACCCGGGACATCCCGATCATCTTCCTCACCGCGATCAACCACGGCCCGCACCACACCTTCCGGGGGTACGCCGCGGGCGCGGTCGACTACATCTCCAAGCCCTTCGACCCGTGGGTGCTGCGCGCGAAGGTCTCGGTGTTCGTCGAGCTGTACATGAAGAACTGCCAGCTGCGGGAGCAGGCGGCGCTGCTGCGGCTCCAGTTGGAGGGCGGCGGCAAGGGCGCGGTCGGCCCCGGCAAGGAGTCCGCGGGGCTGCTCGCCGAGCTGTCGGCGCGGCTCGCGGCCGTCGAGGAGCAGGCCGAGGCGCTGTCCAAGCAGCTGGACGACGAGTCCGCGGACGCGGCGGCGGTGGCCACGGCCGCCCATCTCGAACGCAAACTCACGGGGTTGCGCCGGGCACTGGACGCGCTGGAGCCCGGCACCGGCAGCGGTGCCTCGCCGCTGCCGGCGCCGAACTGACGTGCGTCCGGTCCGCAGTTGCCCATGAGCGTGCGTCAGTTCCGTGCTCCGGCAAGGGCGACACGAACGGGTGAAGCGCTCGGCACACGTGTCCACTGTCGTCTCTCCCGGTAATCTCACATCCATGGCCTCACGTCCCTCCGCAGCCAAGAAGCAGCCCGCCAAGAAGGCGGCTGCTCCCGCGAAGGCTGCGGCGAAGAAGGCCCCTGCGAAGAAAGCCCCTGCCAAGAAGGCCGCGGCGAAGAAACCGGCGCCCAAGCCGGCGCCCAGCCCCACCGGGGGCGTCTACCGGCTCGTGCGTGCGCTCTGGCTGGGGCTCGCGCACGCCGTCGGCGCGGTCTTCCGCGGGATAGGGCAGGGCGCGAAGAACCTCGACCCGGCGCACCGCAAGGACGGCGTCGCGCTGCTGCTGTTCGGCATCGCGCTGATCGTCGCCGCCGGGACCTGGGCGGATCTGCGTGGCCCGGTCGGTGACCTCGTCGAGATCCTGGTGACCGGCGCCTTCGGCCGGCTCGATCTGCTCGTGCCGATACTGCTCGCGGTGATCGCCGTGCGCTTCGTGCGCCATCCCGAGCAGCAGGACGCCAACGGCCGCATCGTGATCGGGCTGTCCGCGCTGGTCATCGGCGTGCTCGGACAGGTCCACATCGCGTGCGGCTCGCCCGCCCGCAGCGACGGGATGCAGGCCATAAGGGATGCCGGCGGTCTCATCGGCTGGGCGGCGGCCACTCCGCTGTCGTACACCATGACCGACGTACTGGCCGTGCCGCTGCTCGTGCTGCTCACGGTCTTCGGGCTGCTCGTCGTCACGGCCACCCCGGTCAACGCCGTCCCGCAGCGGCTGCGGACGCTCGGGGTACGGCTCGGCGTGCTGCACGACCCGGAGGGCGACCGGTCCACCGAGGACGACGAGCGCTACGACGAACAGTGGCGCGAGGCCCTGCCCGCGCGCCCCCGCAGGCGCCAAGGCGCCTCCCCGGTGTACGACGCAGACGCGGCCGAGCAGGAGGCGCTCTCCAAGCGCCGTGGCCGCCCCAGGCGCTCCGCGGTGCCGCAGCCCACGATGGACCGGCGGCCGGACGCCGTGGACATCGCCGCGGCGGCCGCCGCCGACCTCGACGGCGCGGTGCTGCACGGCATGCCGCCCTCGCCGCTGGTCGCCGACCTCACCCAGGGCGTGAGCGTGGGCGACCGTGAGGAGACCACGCCGACGCCGGTCCCGAGCCCGGTCCCGGCCGCGCGTCCCAAGCAGGAGAAGCTGCGGGCCGACGCGGTCGTGCCCGACCTGACCAAGTCGGCCCCCGAGGAGCTCCGCGACCTTCCCCCGCGCGCGGAACAGCTCCAGCTGTCCGGCGACATCACCTACTCCCTGCCCTCGCTCGACCTGCTGGAGCGCGGTGGCCCGGGCAAGGCGCGCAGCGCGGCCAACGACGCGGTCGTCGCCTCGCTCACCAACGTCTTCACCGAGTTCAAGGTCGACGCGGCCGTCACCGGCTTCACGCGCGGGCCGACGGTCACCCGCTACGAGGTCGAGCTGGGCCCCGCCGTCAAGGTCGAGCGGATCACCGCGCTCACCAAGAACATCGCGTACGCCGTCGCCAGCCCCGACGTGCGGATCATCAGCCCCATCCCCGGCAAGTCCGCGGTCGGCATCGAGATCCCGAACACCGACCGGGAGATGGTCAACGTCGGTGACGTGCTGCGTCTCGCTGCGGCCGCCGAGGACGACCACCCGATGCTGGTCGCGCTCGGCAAGGACGTCGAGGGCGGCTATGTGATGGCGAACATCGCCAAGATGCCGCACGTCCTCGTCGCGGGCGCCACCGGCTCCGGCAAGTCGTCCTGCATCAACTGCCTGATCACGTCGATCATGATGCGCGCGTCCCCCGAGGACGTGCGCATGGTCCTGGTCGACCCCAAGCGCGTCGAGCTGACCGCCTACGAGGGCATCCCGCACCTGATCACGCCGATCATCACCAACCCCAAGCGGGCGGCCGAGGCGCTCCAGTGGGTGGTCCGCGAGATGGACCTGCGCTACGACGACCTGGCCGCCTACGGCTACCGGCACATCGACGACTTCAACGAGGCCGTCCGGGACGGCAAGGTGAAGCCGCCGGAGGGCAGCGAGCGGGAACTCCACCCGTACCCGTACCTGCTGGTCATCGTCGACGAGCTGGCCGACCTGATGATGGTCGCGCCGCGCGACGTGGAGGACTCGATCGTGCGCATCACGCAGCTCGCGCGCGCGGCCGGCATCCACCTGGTGCTCGCTACCCAGCGCCCGTCGGTCGACGTGGTCACCGGTCTGATCAAGGCCAACGTGCCCTCGCGGCTCGCGTTCGCCACCTCCTCGCTCGCCGACTCGCGGGTCATCCTCGACCAGCCCGGCGCCGAGAAGCTGATCGGCAAGGGCGACGGGCTGTTCCTGCCGATGGGCGCCAACAAGCCGACCCGTATGCAGGGTGCGTTCGTGACCGAGGAGGAGGTCGCGGCCGTCGTCCGGCATTGCAAGGAGCAGATGACGCCCGTCTTCCGGGACGACGTCACCGTCGGCACCAAGCAGAAGAAGGAGATCGACGAGGACATCGGCGACGACCTCGACCTGCTGTGCCAGGCGGCCGAACTGGTCGTCTCCACCCAGTTCGGATCGACGTCGATGCTGCAGCGCAAGCTGCGTGTCGGGTTCGCCAAGGCGGGCCGGCTCATGGACCTCATGGAGTCCCGCGGCGTCGTCGGACCCAGCGAGGGATCCAAGGCCCGTGACGTTCTGGTGAAACCCGACGAACTCGACGGCGTGCTCGCCGTGATACGTGGGGAGTCTGAAGGGTAGGGAAGGACCGCTCGGCGGTCGTACCGAGTCGGGTCGGGCAGCACCGTGATCCACCCGTTAGCGGCCGGCGAGCAACCGTTTCCCTTGGACATACGTCAAGTTGAGCGAGTGGGCAGGCGCGGATCCCGGACCGGGTCCGGACCTGGCCCGTCATCGGGATGACCGGCCATTCCGATGGCGTACAAAGTCGTACCGCCCGGTTGCCCCACCCTTTCGCACCCCCCCTAGACTGAACTTCCAGCACAGGTGGCTACACGCTCGAAAGGCGCCCCCGTGTCCATCGGCAACTACCCCGAAGACGAGCGTCCGTTCCACGACGTGTCCGAGGAATCCCGAGTCCCCGTCGGCCGAGCCCTCCAGCAGGCGCGCATCGCGGCCGGGCTGACCGTCGACGACGTCAGCAGCGCCACTCGCGTCCGCATCGCCATCGTGCACGCCATCGAGGCGGACGACTTCGCCTCGTGCGGCGGAGACGTGTACGCCCGCGGGCACATCCGGACCCTGGCCAGGGCCGTACACCTCGACCCCGCCCCGCTCGTCGCGCAGTACGACGCCGAGCACGGCGGGCGGCCCGCGCCCACCCCGACCGCCCCGCTGTTCGAGGCGGAACGTATCCGCCCCGAGCGGCGCGGACCCAACTGGACCGCGGCCATGGTCGCCGCGATCGTCGCCGTGATCGGCTTCGTCGGCTTCACCGCGGTCAAGGGCGGCGACAGCGGGAACGACGCCAAGGCGCAGGTCGCCGAGGGCGCCACGCCCGCGACCAGCAAGTCCGCCGCGCCGAAGCCCACCGACACCAAGCCCGCCGACCGGACGCCCGCGCCCTCCGACAGCGCCATCGCGGCCGCCCCGCAGGACAAGGTGACCGTCCAGGTGAGCGCCGTCGACGGACGCAGCTGGATCTCGGCCAAGGACCACAACGGCCGGATGCTGTTCGACGGGCTGCTGGAGAAGGGCGATTCCAAGACCTTCCAGGACGGCTCGAAGATCAACCTCATCCTCGGTGACGCCGGGGCGATCCAGCTCTACGTCAACGGCAAGAAGATCCAGGACGACTTCCAGCCGGGCGCCGTGGAGCGCCTCACGTACACCAAGGGCGATCCCGAGGTCGGCTAGGCGGCCACCGGGAGCGCACCGGCGACGGGGTCGGCCGTGATCGCCAACCCCGTCGACGTGGGCTGTCAGTGAGACGAAGTAGTCTTGAGCGCATGCCTGAACGCCGTACCGTCGCACTCGTCACACTCGGCTGCGCCCGTAACGAGGTGGACTCGGAGGAGCTCGCAGGCCGCTTGGAGGCGGACGGCTGGCGGCTCGTCGAGGACGCCACGGACGCCGATGTCGCCGTGGTCAACACCTGTGGCTTCGTCGAGGCCGCCAAGAAGGACTCCGTCGACGCCCTCCTGGAGGCCAACGATCTCAAGGAGCACGGCAGAACGCAGGCCGTCGTGGCGGTGGGCTGCATGGCCGAGCGGTACGGCAAGGAACTGGCCGAGGCCCTCCCCGAGGCCGACGGCGTGCTCGGCTTCGACGACTACGCCAGCATCTCCGACCGTCTGCAGACGATTCTGAACGGCGGCATCCACGCCGCGCACACCCCGCGCGACCGGCGCAAGCTGCTGCCGATCAGCCCCGCCGAGCGCCAGGAGTCGGCCGCCTCGGTCGCCCTGCCGGGGCACGGCCCCGTGGACCTGCCCGAGGGCATCGCCCCGGCGTCGGGACCGCGTGCGCCGCTGCGCCGCCGCCTGGACGGATCCCCGGTCGCCTCGGTCAAGCTCGCCTCCGGCTGCGACCGGCGCTGCTCCTTCTGCGCCATCCCGTCCTTCCGCGGCTCCTTCATCTCGCGCCGCCCGAGCGACGTGCTGAACGAGACGCGGTGGCTGGCCGAGCAGGGCGTCAAGGAGATCATGCTGGTCTCCGAGAACAACACCTCGTACGGCAAGGACCTGGGGGACATCCGCCTCCTGGAGTCGCTGCTGCCCGAGCTGGCCGAGATCGACGGCATCGAGCGGGTCCGGGTCAGCTACCTCCAGCCGGCCGAGATGCGCCCGGGGCTGATCGACGTGCTGACCTCCACCCCGAAGATCGCCCCCTACTTCGATCTGTCCTTCCAGCACTCCGCGCCCGGCGTGCTGCGCGCGATGCGCCGCTTCGGCGACACCGACCGCTTCCTGGAACTGCTCGACACCATCCGGTCCAAGGCCCCGCAGGCCGGCGCGCGCTCCAACTTCATCGTCGGTTTCCCCGGCGAGACGGAGGCCGACCTCGCCGAGCTCGAACGCTTCCTGAACCACGCCCGGCTGGACGCCATCGGCGTCTTCGGCTACTCCGACGAGGAGGGCACGGAGGCGGCGACGTACGACGGCAAGCTCGACGAGGACGTCGTGGCCGAGCGGCTCGCGCACGTGTCCCGGCTGGCCGAGGAGCTCGTCTCGCAGCGGGCCGAGGAGCGCGTGGGCGAGACCGTGCACGTGCTGGTCGAGTCCGTCGGACCGGACGGCGAGGACGGCGACGACACCGAGGACGGGGTGTACGGCCGGGGCGCGCACCAGGCCCCGGAGACCGACGGCCAGGTGCTGCTCACGAGCGGCGCGGGCCTGAGCGTCGGCCGTATGGTCGAGGCGAAGGTGGTCGGTACGGAAGGTGTCGACCTGGTGGCCGAGCCGCTCCAGGGCTCGCTCGCGTGGAGTGAGGAGGCGGGCAGATGACGGGAGTCCCGGCATCCGCTGCGGGCGGCTCCTCCGGCGCGCAGGGGGCCCCGGGCTCCGCCGCCGAAGGACCTGCGGGCGCGGCGGTCTCCGGCGCGCAGGGCGCGACGAGGCCCGCGCGCGGCGGGAAGCTGGCAGCGGCGGCCGTCAACCAGGCCAGCGTCTGGAACGTCGCCAATCTGCTGACGATGCTCCGGCTGCTCCTCGTCCCCGGTTTTGTGGCGCTCATGCTGGCCGACGGCGGCTATGACCCGGTGTGGCGCTCCCTCGCCTGGGCCGCCTTCGCCATCGCCATGATCACGGACCTGTTCGACGGCCATCTGGCCCGCACCTACGACCTGGTCACCGACTTCGGGAAGATCGCCGACCCCATAGCCGACAAGGCGATCATGGGGGCGGCACTGATCTGTCTCTCGGCCCTCGGCGACCTGCCATGGTGGGTGACGGTCGTCATCATGGGCCGGGAACTGGGCATCACCCTGCTGCGTTTCCTCGTCATCCGGTACGGCGTCATTCCCGCGAGCCGCGGCGGCAAGCTCAAGACGCTCACCCAGGGGGTGGCCGTGGGAATGTATGTGCTGGCGCTGACGGGCTGGCTGGCCACGCTGAGGTTCTGGGTGATGGCGGCGGCGGTCGTGCTGACCGTCGTGACCGGCCTCGACTATGTGAGACAGGCCATTGTGCTGCGCAGGCGGGGAATGGCCGAGCGAGCGGCGGTGCTGGAGGACTCGGAAGCGTGAATTCCGCGGCTGCGGATGTGGTGCGACTACTCACCGTGAGGGGCGAGACGCTCGCCGTCGCGGAATCACTCACGGGCGGTCTGGTCGCGGCGGAGATCACCGCGGTCGCCGGGGCCTCGAAGGTCTTCCGGGGCTCGGTCACCGCCTACGCCACCGACCTGAAGCACCGTCTGCTGGACGTCGACGCCGCCCTGCTGGCCCGCAACGGAGCGGTGGACCCGCAGGTCGCGGCCCAGATGGCGGCCGGAGTGCGCACAGCACTCGGCGCCGACTGGGGCATCGCGACGACCGGTGTGGCCGGGCCCGAACCGCAGGACGGCCGGCCCGTGGGCACGGTGTTCGTCGCCGTCGACGGCCCCCTCGGGCCGGGGCCTGGTTCTGCCGGTGGCGGAAAAGTGGAGGCCCTGCGGTTGAACGGTCTGCGTGCGGAAATCCGTATGGAGAGTGTACGGAGCGTACTCGCACTGCTCCTGAAGGAGCTTGTGGGCGAACAGACCGGGAATGAGCGGGCACAGGATACGGAACAGAACGGGGGGTTTTGATGTTTCCAGCCCTTAGTGAACACGACATCGCTCCCCGCACGGCCGCGGCGCTAGGCGGTACGGTGGGGCGAGAAGGATGCGGCTACGCGGTCCGAGGAGGGAGCCACCGATGATTCTGCTCCGTCGCCTGCTTGGTGACGTGCTGCGTCGGCAGCGCCAACGCCAGGGCCGTACTCTGCGCGAAGTCTCCTCGTCCGCCCGAGTCTCACTCGGCTATCTCTCCGAGGTGGAGCGGGGGCAGAAGGAGGCGTCCTCCGAGCTGCTCTCCGCCATCTGCGACGCGCTGGACGTACGGATGTCCGAGCTCATGCGGGAAGTGAGCGACGAACTCGCCCTCGCCGAGCTGGCCCAGTCTGCCGCCGCCACCGAGTCCGTGCCCACGCCGGTTCGGCCGATGCTGGGTTCCGTCTCGGTGACCGGTGTGCCACCGGAACGGGTGACCATCAAGGCGCCCGCCGAGGCGGTGGATGTGGTCGCCGCGTGACCGTCACGCGCTTGGCCCTGTAACGCGACACGTGAGAGGCCCCGGCCGGGGCTCCTCCGGGGAGACCCGGCGGGGCGTGGCCGGGGCCTTCGTGCTGTGCGCGTGTTACGCCCCCTGGGCCGTCGGGGTTCACTTTGCGTCCATTTGCCGGTACCGGGCGGGGCGGTCATGGTGGAGGGACAAGACCGGGTGAACCAACGGAGGCTGTGGATGTACGTCGTCAAGAGTCCGCTGTCCGACGATGCGGACCTCAAGATCGTGGCCGAGGCGCTGCAGGGGGCCCTTGTCGACCTGCTGGATCTCTCACTGGTCGCCAAGCAGATCCACTGGAACATCGTCGGTCCACGCTTTCGGTCGATCCATCTCCAGCTCGACGATGTCGTCGCCACCGCGCGCACCCACTCGGACACCGTGGCCGAGCGGGCGGCCACGCTGGGCGTCCCGCCGGACGGGCGCGCCGCGACGGTGGCCACCGGCAGCGGCATCGGCGTGACGCCCGAGGGCTGGGTCAGGGACGCGGACGCGGTGGGGACGATCGTGGACGCGCTGGCCGCGGTGATCACCCGCATGCGGGAGCGGGTCGCCGCGACCGGGAAGCCGGACCCGGTGACCCAGGACATCCTCATCGGCATCACGGCGGATCTCGAGAAGCACCACTGGATGTTCCAGGCGGAGAACGGGTGATCAGGTCAGCGACATGCGGCCCGTCTGGTAATGGTCCTTCGGTTCACCGGCCGCTGCTGGTTTCGATGGGGAACCTCGTCAGCGTGAACAGGATCAGGAGATCGAGCGTCATCATGGGAATCGCCCACGCCGGATAGTGCGGCACGAACATGAACTGGGTGATCAGACTGATTGCCGCCGCCGCTGCGCCGGCCCCGCGTCCCCAGCTCTTGTCTGCCAGGACCCCTAGGCCGGTGACGATGAGCACCACACCGACGGCGAGGTGAATCACGCCCCAGGTGGTGAGGTCGAACCAGTAGGCGTACTGGGACGAGGTGGAGAACAGGGTGTCCTGCGCGACGCCGGACACACCCATGAGGATGCTGAGCGATCCGCTGAGCGTCATCAGGGCCCCGGCGGCCAAGGACGCGCCGCCGAGTGTGGCGCTGCTGTCCTCTCGGTGTGTCTTGTCGGGTATCGCTGCCATGGCCACCGCCTCTCTGCGCAGCGCGGTCGCGACGCACAATGACCACGCGAAGCCAGCCATGTCTCCCCGCCAGGATGGCTGTGATCGTTCGGTATCGCGACTTCGATCTCGGGCATGCGCAAACGCGCGTGTCGCCGGGAGGCAGAGGTGAATTCGGCCCAGTGGCGAGGGATGTGCCCCCCGCATGGCGTCGTGCGGCGGGCGAGGGGCACACCCGGCATGGGCCAGCCGTGCCAGGGCCTGAGAGGCGCCGAGGCCCAGCACGGTACCCATGCTCATGCTGGCGTCGGCACATCCGACCGTCGACTTGGGCAGGGCATCCGGGCTCACATGCCGATCTCGTGGGTGAGGCCCCTCGGTTCTCGGCCAAGAAGAACCTCATGCGGCGGACGCGTTCCGTTCTGGATGCGGCGTGGGACCAGTCGGGGGACACTCACCAGAGGGACGGCGAATTTTCGGCGTCGGCCGGAAGGAAACCGCAATCCCGTTCCCGGAAAGGTGCTCTGGTGCAGGTCAATGCGTGATCCGAGACTTCACCGCCGGATGTTCCGGGCGGAGAACGGGTGACGGGCCGCTCAGGGGGGCTCGTCCGCCCGGAGGCCGACCGGGTGTGGTCCGGTGCTGCATCGGTGAGCCGTCCATGCGCCTCCACAGCGGGTCGGGCGGCGTTCTAGCGTCCGGCTGGGAGGTGACGGCCATGGTGCGGCGGGCAGTGCGATGGGGGACGGCTCTGGGGCTCGGGGCGGTGTGGTCGTGGGCCGTCGCGCGGATCGTGCTGGGGGCGGACACGGGGGCGCTGGAGGGCGCCGTCGCGGCCGGTGGGTGGGGATTGAGCCTGCTGCCCGTGCACTGCATGCCGAAGGCGGGTGCCGCGGGCGCCGTCGGGCCGGAGCGATGGGTGGCCGCCTGGCGGGCGGGCGCCGTCACCAGGGCATCGCGACCCCCCCGTTCGGACGCAGGATCTGGCCCGTCGTGAACGACGACGCGTCGGACGCCAGGTACAGCACGGCGTGCGCGACGTTCTCCGCCTCGCCGACCCGGCCCAGCGGCGACATGCGGGTCATCAGGGCCTCCGTGTGCGCCTGCGCCGCTTCGTCGTGGCGGGTGGTCATCGGTGTGCGGATCCAGCCCGGGGCGACCGCGTTGACCCGGATGCCGTGCCGGCCGACCTCCGTCGCCAGCGTCTTCGTGAGCTGGACCACGGCCGCCTTCGCCGCGCCGTAGCAGAGCAGCCCGGGGCCGCCGGTGTCCACGGCACCCGAGGCCATGGTGACGATGCTGCCCTTCGAGCCGCGGTCGAGCATCAGCCGTGCCGCCTCCTGGCAGGCGTACAGCACGCCCTTGAAGTTGACGTTCAGGACCCGGTCCAGGTCCTCTTCGCGGGTCTCCAGGACCGGGCTGCTGTGCATGATCCCGGCGATCGCCGCCAGCACGTCCAGGCGCTCGCAGGACCGTACGGCATCCCGCAGCCGGGCCCGGTCGGTGACGTCCAGCGGATGGGTGCGGGCCCTGCCGCCCCGGGCCTCGGCGAGGGCCGCCGTCTCGCGCAGGCCGGCCTCGTCCCGGTCGGCGCAGTGCACGGTCGCCCCCGCCTCGGCGAGCAGCACGGCACAGGCCCGGCCGATGCCGCTCGCGGCGCCGGTGACGAATGCGGTGCGGCCGGTGAGGTCGTACGCGTCGACGGTCATGAAAGGACCGTACGAGCGTTTCTGACGGGTCGTCAATTGCCGCCGCGGGGGCGGATTCCGCGGGCCTGCGCGGAGGCAGGTGCCGGGGCGGGGCCCTGCTGGCAGTTCGGGCACCAGTACGTGGGCCGCTCCCGTGACCCGTCGCCCTGGTCGGCCACCCGGACCTGGGTGCGACAGCGCAGGCAGGGGCGGGGTACGCGGCCGTAGACGAACAGGTCCTGGCCGCGTCGGCCCGTGGTGGTGCGGATCAGCCGGTCGCGGTTGGCCTCCAGGAGCTTCTTGGCGAGGACGGGCAGCTGCGCGGCGCGGTCCTCGGGCAGGGCGCCCACCGGCAGCCACGGGGTGACGCCGAGCAGGAAGCAGAGCTCGCTCTTGTAGACATTGCCGATGCCCGCCAGGTTGCGCTGGTCGAGCAGGGCCTCGCCGAGGGGCCTGGCGGGGTCCGCGAGCAGGTTGGCGAGGGCCGCTTCCGGGTCCCAGTCGGGACCGAGCAGGTCGGGGCCGAGGTGGCCCACGGCGCGGGACTCGTCGGTGGTGCGCAGCAGTTCCAGGACCGGCAGGCGGTAGCCCACCGCGGTGTGCTCCCCGGTGCCCAGGATGACGCGGATCTGGTGCGCCGGGCCGCCGTTCCAGCGTTCGCCGTCGCCGTACACCTTCCAGGCTCCGTCCATGCGCAGATGCGTGTGCAGCGTGAGACCGCCCTCGACGCGGGTGAGCAGGTGTTTGCCGCGCGGGGTGACGTCCAGCACCGTGCGTCCGGTGAGATCGACCGTGGCGTACCTGGGCACCCGCAGGTCGCTGCGGGTCAGCACCCGGCCCGCGAGCGCGCTGTGCAGCCGTCTCGCGGCCTGCCAGACCGTGTCACCTTCGGGCATGGGTCAAGGGTGGCACGACGGTCCTGCCGGCGTCGGCGCGGCTGCCGGCGGCCGTCCGTACGCGGAGCATGCGGCGGGCGTGCCGTCTGCGTGGACCACGCTGGGTGCCCACCGTGTGCGCGGATCGGGCTGCGCGCCTGCGGTGTGCGTGGGGATCACGCTCTGAGGCGCAGGCCGCGCGGGGTCGCCACGAAGCCGGCTCCTTCCAGGAGAGCGCCGACGGGGGAGGTGAGTGCCGCGGCGCCGTTCACGCGCTCCACCGTGACCGTGCCGAGGGCGCCCGCGCGGGCTGCGGCGGCCAGGGCGTCCGCGGCGGCCCGGAGGCGCGGGTCGTCGGCGGGTTCGGTGTCCGCGGCGGCGGGCCAGGCCAGCAGTGTCTTGCCGCCGCGCTCCATATAGAGCGTCAGCTCGCCGTCCACCAGCACCACCAGCGAACCCGCCTTGCGGCCCGGCTTGTGCCCGGCCCCGGTCGGCGGCTCGGGCCAGGAGAGGGCCGAGCCGTAGGCGTTCGCCGGGTCGGCCGCTGCGAGGACGACCGCCCGGGTGTCGGCGGCGGAGCCGCGGGTGCGGCGGTCGCCGTATCCCGCGCCGTACGGCGAGGCCGGGCCACCCCGGGGGCCGCCGTGCCCGGGGGAGGCGAGGTCTCCGAGGTCCTTGGGGGAGACGTAGTCGCCCGGTGCGGTGCGGTTGCCGGGCGGCCAGGGGACGTCTCCCCCGTCAGCCCAGTCGGTTCCGTCCGTCCCGTCGAACGCGGCGGCCGGGTCGAAGCCGGTGGCCGAGGTGCCGCCGGGGGCGCCGAAGTCCCGGAAGTCCTCGTGCCCGAAGCCGGGGGTGCCGTCACCGGCGGATCCCGGGGCGCCGCTCCCCGCGAAGCCATGGAGGCCGCCGTTCGCCGCGCCGGGGCCGGGCAGGCCGTCGCCCCGCTCGCGGGCGTTGGCGACCGCCCGCAGCCGGTCGACGGCCCCGTCCATCGCGAACTGCGCGGCGCCCAGCCCTTCGACGACATAGCCGCGCCGGGCCTGGCCGCTCTCCTCGAAGGCGGACAGGATCCGGTAGACCGCCGAGAAGCCGCCCTCCACGCCCTCGGCGGCCACCGCTCCGCGGGTGACCACACCGTGCCGGTCGAGCAGCGTGCGGGCCAGGGCGTGGGCCCGCACCGTGGTGTCGGGCTCGCGCTCGGGAAGCAGGGACCAGCGGCCCGCGACGGTCGGCGGGCCGGTGCGGGAGACGGGACGGGCGGCGGCCGTCAGGGAGCCGTAGCGACCGCGCGGGACGGTGCGCCTGGCCCGGTGGGCGGTGGAGCCGGCCGTGCGGCCCGAGCCCAGCAGGGAGCGCATCGGGGCGAGCGTGTCGTTCGTCAGCCGCCCGGACCAGGCCAGGTCCCAGACGGCGTCGGCCAGTTGGGGATCCGTGACATCGGGGTGGGTGGTGGCACGGACCTGGTCGCCGATCTGCCGGAAGAACAGGCCGTAGCCGCCGGAGAGGGCGTCCAGCACCGACTGGTGCAGCGCGGTCAGCTCCAGGGGGTGGGGCGGCGGCAGGAGCAGCGGGGCCGCGTCCGCCAGATACAGCGACACCCACCCGTCCTTGCCGGGCAGCGCCCCCGCTCCCGCCCAGACGATCTCGCCGGCCGAGGTGAGTTCGTCGAGCACCGACGCGCTGTAGTTCGCCACCCGCGACGGCAGGACCAGCTTCTCCAGGGCGGACGCCGGGACGGACGCGCCCTGCAACTGCTCGACGGCGCGCACCAGTCCGTCTGCGCCGCGCAGGCCGTGTCCCTTCCCGATGTGCTGCCACTGCGGCAGGAACTGTGCGAGCGCGGGCGGCGGCACCGGCTCCAGCTCGTGCCGCAGCGCGGCCAGCGAGCGGCGGCGCAGCCGGCGCAGCACGGCCGCGTCGCACCACTCCTGGCCGATCCCCGCGGGGTGGAACTCGCCCTGGACGACCCGGCCGCCCGCCGCGAGCCGCTGCAGGGCCCCCTCGGTGACCGCCACGCCCAGACCGAAGCGGGCCGCGGCGGTGGCCGAGGTGAACGGACCGTGCGTGCGGGCGTACCGCGCGAGGAGGTCGCCGAGCGGGTCCTTGACCGGCTCGGTGAACGCCTCGGGCACTCCCACCGGCAGCGCCGTGCCGAGGGCGTCGCGCAGCCGGCCCGCGTCCTCGACCGCCGCCCAGTGGTCGGCGCCGGCGATCCGGACCCGGATGGCGCGGCGGGCGGCGGCCAGCTCCCGGGCCCACCCCGGGTCGGCGCCGCGCTCGGCCAACTCGGCCTCGGTGAGCGGTCCGAGCAGCCGCAACAGGTCGGCCACGCCCTCGACGTCCTTGACGCGGCGGTCCTCGGTGAGCCACTGGAGCTCCCGCTCCAGCTCGGTCAGCACCTCCGCGTCGAGCAGTTCGCGCAGCTCCGCCTGGCCCAGCAGCTCGGCCAGCAGCCGCGAGTCCAGGGACAGGGCGGCGGCGCGCCGCTCGGCCAGCGGGGAGTCGCCCTCGTACAGGAACTGGGCGACGTAGCCGAACAGCAGGGAGCGTGCGAACGGCGACGGTTCGGGGGTCGTGACCTCCACCAGGCGGACCCTGCGGGACTCGATGTCGCCCATCAGCTCGGCGAGCCCGGGGACGTCGAAGACGTCCTGGAGGCACTCGCGGACCGCCTCCAGGACGATCGGGAACGAGCCGAACTCGCTCGCCACCTGAAGCAGTTGGGCGGCGCGCTGGCGCTGCTGCCACAGCGGGGTGCGGCGGCCGGGGTTGCGGCGCGGCAGCAGCAGCGCGCGGGCGGCGCACTCGCGGAAGCGGGAGGCGAACAGGGCCGAACCGCCGACCTGGTCGGTGACGATCTGGTCGACCTCGCCCCTGTCGAAGGCGACGTCCGCCGCGCCGACCGGCGCCTGCTCGGCGTCGTACGCCGTGGACGCCTTCATGGGTTCCTGGTCGAGCAGGTCGAGGCCCATCAGATCGGCGTCGGGCAGGCGCAGCACGATGCCGTCGTCGGCGTGCATGACCTGCGCGTCCATGCCGTACCGCTCGGACAGGCGGGCGCCGAGCGCGAGCGCCCACGGGGCGTGCACCTGCGCCCCGAAGGGGGAGTGGACGACGACGCGCCAGTCGCCCAGCTCGTCGCGGAAGCGCTCCACGACGATCGTCCGGTCGTCGGGGACGTGACCGCACGCCTCGCGCTGCTCGTCCAGGTAGGACAGGACGTTGTCCGCGGCCCAGGCGTCGAGGCCCGCGGCGAGCAGCCGCAGCCGGGCGTCGTCCTTCGGGAGCGAGCCGACCTCGCGCAGGAACGCGCCCACGGCGCGGCCCAGTTCGAGCGGGCGGCCCAGCTGGTCGCCCTTCCAGAAGGGCAGCCTGCCCGGCACGCCGGGCGCCGGGGAGACCAGGACGCGGTCGCGGGTGATGTCCTCGATGCGCCAGGAGCTCGTGCCCAGCGTGAAGACGTCCCCCACGCGTGACTCGTAGACCATCTCCTCGTCGAGTTCGCCGACCCGGCCGCCGCCCTTCTTCGGGTCCGCGCCGGCGAGGAAGACCCCGAAGAGCCCCCGGTCGGGGATCGTGCCCCCGGAGGTGACGGCGAGCCGCTGCGCGCCGGGGCGGCCGGTGACCGTCCCGGCGACCCGGTCCCACACCACGCGCGGGCGCAGCTCGGCGAAGGCATCGGACGGATAGCGGCCGGCGAGCATGTCCAGGACGGCCGTGAACGCCGACTCCGGGAGCGAGGCGAAGGGGGCGGCGCGGCGCACGGTGGCCAGCAGGTCGTCGACCTGCCAGGTGTCCAGCGCCGTCATGGCGACCAGCTGCTGCGCAAGGACGTCCAGCGGGTTCGCGGGGACCCTCAGCGACTCGATGGCGCCGGTGCGCATCCGCTCGGTGACGACGGCGGCCTGCACCAGGTCGCCGCGGTACTTCGGGAAGACCACGCCGGTGGAGACGGCGCCCACCTGGTGGCCCGCGCGGCCGACGCGCTGCAGACCGGAGGCGACGGAGGGCGGCGACTCCACCTGGACGACAAGGTCGACCGCGCCCATGTCGATGCCCAGTTCGAGGCTGGAGGTCGCCACCACGGCGGGCAGCCGGCCCGCCTTCAGGTCCTCCTCGACCAGAGCGCGCTGCTCCTTGGAGACCGAGCCGTGGTGGGCGCGGGCGATGACCGGGGGCGCGCCCTGGGCCGCGCCCGAGCCGCCCATCAGCTGGGCGGGGGAGTGGTGCTCCTCCAGGGGCTCGCCGGTCGCCCGCTCGTAGGCGATCTCGTTGAGCCGGTTGCACAGGCGCTCGGCGAGGCGCCGGGAGTTCGCGAACACGATCGTCGACCGGTGGGCCTGCACCAGGTCGGTGATCCGCTCCTCCACATGCGGCCAGATCGACGGCCGCTCCGCGCCCTCGGCGCCGTCGGCGACCGGGGAGCCGACCAGTTCGCCCAGGTCCTCCACCGGGACGACGACGGAGAGGTCGAACTCCTTGCCGGACTCCGGCTGGACGATCTCCACCTTGCGGCGCGGCGAGAGGTACCGGGCCACCTCGTCGACCGGGCGGACGGTCGCCGACAGGCCGATGCGGCGGGCCGGCCGGGGCAGCAGCTCGTCCAGCCGCTCCAGGGAGAGCGCGAGATGCGCGCCGCGCTTGGTGCCCGCGACCGCGTGCACCTCGTCCAGGATCACCGTCTCGATGCCGGTCAGCGCGTCGCGCGTGGCCGAGGTCAGCATCAGGAACAGGGACTCGGGAGTGGTGATCAGAATGTCCGGCGGGCGCGTGGACAGGGCACGGCGCTCGGCCGCCGGGGTGTCGCCGGAGCGGATGCCCACCTTGACCTCGGGCTCGGGCAGGCCCAGGCGCGCGGACTCGTGCCGGATGCCGGTCAGCGGGCTGCGCAGGTTGCGCTCGACGTCGACCGCGAGGGCCTTGAGCGGTGAGACGTACAGCACGCGGCAGCGCTTCTTCGGATCGGCCGGCGGCGGGGTCGAGGCCAGCTGGTCCAGGGCGGCGAGGAACGCGGCCAGCGTCTTGCCGGAGCCGGTCGGGGCGACCACCAGCACGTCGGAGCCCTCCCGGATGGCCTGCCACGCGCCCGCCTGGGCCGCGGTGGGCGCGGAGAACGCTCCCGTGAACCAGCCGCGGGTCGCGGGGGAGAAGCCGCCGAGGGCTCGATGTGCGGAGCTGACCATGCGTCCATCCTGCACCCGACCACTGACAATCGTCCTGACCTGGGCAAATGGTGCAGCGGGGCGCAGCTGCGCCGGGCTTCGGCGGGTACGCGGCCGCCGCGACCGCACCGACGGCGGCGTGACGGACAATGACCGCATGGCGGGTTCGGGTGAACTGGCGCGGCACTGGCGGTACGAGGAACTGCCCGGTGTCGACCTGCTGCGCGCCCGCTACATCAGCAAGACCTTCGTCCGGCACACCCACGAGCACTTCGTGATCGCGGCCATCGCCGACGGCGTCGAGGTCTTCCACCACCGCGGGTCGGACGTCCGCGCCGGAGCGGGAGCGCTGGCGCTGGTCAACCCGGACACCGCGCACACCGGCCGGGCGGGCGTCCCCGAGGGCTGGCGGTACGGCGCGGTCTACCCGTCGCCCGACGTGATGGCCGCGATAGCCGCCGAGACCACCGGGATCCGGGGCACCCCCGGCTTCGTCAGCCCCGTCCTTGACGACCCGTACGCGGTCGGCCTCGTCCACCGGGTGCTGCGTGCCGCCGACGAGGGCAACGCGCTCGCCGCCGACACCCTGCTGCGGGTGGCGGTGACCCGGCTGCTGCGGCTGAACGGCGGGCCGATGCCCCGGCACGAGGTGCGAACGGCCGGAGCCCGGATCGCCGCACGCGCGCGTGCCGTGCTGGAGGAACGGATGACCGAGCCGCCCACGCTGGAACGGCTCGCCACCGACCTCGGGACCGGCCCCTTCGCCCTGCTGCGGGCGTTCCGCGACGCCTACGGCATGCCGCCGCACGCCTGGCTGACCGATGCCCGGGTGCGCCGGGCGCGGCGCCTGCTGGACGCGGGTACGACACCGGCCCAGGCCGCCGTCACCGTCGGGTTCACCGACCAGCCGCACCTCAACCGCCACTTCGCCCGGATCGTCGGCGTGCCTCCCGGGGCGTACCAGCGTGAGCGCAAGAACGTACAAGACCCACGACGGCGGCCGCTCGTACTGTCCGAGGTGTGGCAGAACAGACAGCTCTCGCTGACATACGCGCCGAAGGCGGAGGGAAAGCCGATTCCGCCGTCGTCCGGGACGCCCTCGGAGTCGGAGTCGCCGTAGGACTGTCCGGCTTCGCCTTCGGGGTGACCTCGGCCGGCAGTGGACTGAGTGTGCTGCAGACCTGTGCGCTCAGCCTCCTGGTGTTCACCGGCGCCTCCCAGTTCGCGCTCGTGGGAGCGCTGGCGGCTGGCGGCGGCCCGGTCGCGGCCGCGGCGGGCGCCTTCTTCCTGGGCGTGCGCAACGCGTTCTACGGGCTGCGCCTGTCCCAGGTGCTGGCCCTCTCGCGCGTGGCGCGGCCGTTCGCGGCCCAGTGGGTGATCGACGAGACCACCGCCGTGTCGCTGGCACAGCCGACCCGGCGCGCTGCCCGCCTCGGGTTCCTGGTCACCGGGGTCAGCCTCTACGTGCTGTGGAACCTCACGACGCTGCTCGGCGCGTTGGGCGCCGAGGCCATCGGGGACACCGACGCGTGGGGTCTCGACGCGGCCGGACCCGCCGTATTCCTGGCGCTGCTCGCGCCCATGCTGAAGTCCGTGACCGAGCGAGCCGTGGCAAGCCTCGCGGTGCTCCTGGGGCTCGGCCTGCTGCCCGTCCTGCCGGCCGGCGTGCCGGTGCTCGTGGCCGCGCTCGCGGCGCCGCTCGCCCTGTTCGTGGAGGGCCGCCGCGGCGGACGGGCCCGTGGCGACGCCCCTCGTCCCTAGGCCCTGTCGCGCGCACCAGATCAGACGACACCGAACCGCTCGACAGAGGAAGTACGTTGAACACCTGGATCGCCATCGGGGCCACCGCCCTCGGCTGCTACGCGGTCAAGCTCGCCGGGCTGATGGTGCCCGCGGGCGCCCTGGAGCGGCCGCTCGTCAAGCGGCTCGCCGCCCTGCTGCCCGTCGCCCTCCTCGCCGCCCTCACGGCGCAGCAGACGTTCGCCGACGGCCACGCGCTCGTGCTGGACGCCCGCGCGGCGGGGCTCGCGGCGGCCGCCGTGGTGCTGATGCTGCGGGCCCCGTTCCTGCTCGTCGTCGCCGCGGCCGTGCTGGTGACGGCGGGAGTGCGCGCCATGGGCGGCTGACGGCGCGGGGCGCGGGGCGCTGGGCGCCGGGCACGACGGGGCGCCGGGCACGTGGAGAATGCCGGTACGCCGGGAACCACAGGGCGCCGGACTCCGGCCTTGCCCGATCGGCCGCGCACCCCGCCCGCGCGTGGCTTGCTCGCGTCGTTCAACCCACGTGCCGGCCGTGTGCCCTCAGAGTGCGCAGGGCCTCGATCGTGGCCATGGGGCGGGTCTCCAGGGCGGTGCCGGGTGCCCACCGGGGATGGCGGGTCGGCCAGCCGCCGTCCTCCTGCTGTTGCGCGGCGAGGAAGTCCAGCGAGCGCGCCATCTCGTCCTCGGTGAACCACGCGCGCGCGAGCGAACGCGGAGTCCGGGCGAAGTCGTGCGGGAAGTGGGGCTCCCCCGGGGCGGGGCCGGACGCGAAGGGCTGGTCCGGCGCGACGGGGCGGTCCGCCGAGCGGCCCGCATCCAGCGCCGCGAGCCGCTGCGCCCGCACCAGGCGGCCCAGCCGGTCGGCGAGCGCCTGCGCGCGCGGGCGGTCGGGCACGGCGTCCAGGAAGGCCACCGCCGCAGCGATCTCACGGGGGTGGGACTTCTCCAGCGACTCCACGGCCTGCCAGCAGAAGTCCGTGGCCCGGAACAGCCAGGCGTGCCACACCTCGTTGCGGTGCAGCAGGCCGACCACCGGGCCGGTGGCGAGGAGATCGCTCGGCGGGTCGGCCACGACCGGGACGGACGGAGCCGTCGGGTAGCCGCGCCGGCCGGGACCGACCGAAGGCAGGGCCCCGTCCGCTGTGGACACCGACGTCAGATAGCGGCACACGCGCTCCACCCGCTGTCCGCCGCACCGCCCGATGGCGTCCAGGACGGCCAGCGCGTGACCGGTGTGCAGGGGCTGGCTGACCGGGCCGCGCAGATCGGGCTCCAGCGCGTGACCGTACCCGCCGTCCTCGTTGCGGTAGGCGTCCAGTGCCGTCTCCACCGGATCGGCGGCGCCGTTCAGGAAGTGGTACGCGAACAGGCGCTGCTCCAGCACGCGCGCGGTGAGCCAGACGAAGTGCTCGGCGCGGAAGAGCGGGGAGTGCGCCGGCGTCGGGGGGAGTGCGGAAGCTCCGGTTTCGGCCATGCGACAGACCGTAGGGCGGAAAGCGGTCACGGCACGTGGTCCCGGGCAGGGCCCACTCTCAGGGGCGGGATACTGGAATCATGCGGTTGACGGTCTTCTGGCAGCGAATGGCGGACCATTTCGGTCCGGGCAACGCCGACACGTTCGCGCGTGATCACGTCATGGCGGAACTCGGCGGACGCACGGTGCACCAGGCGCTGGACGCCGGCTGGGACGCCAAGGACGTGTGGCGCGTGGTCTGCACCGTCATGGACGTGCCGGGGGAAAGGCGCTGATCGGTCACGAAGACCGGAGGGGGCAGCGGGTTGTCGGTGCCGTGGGCGAGACTTGCTCCGTGGCCTCCACTGACGACACCGGGCAGATCACCCGGCACGCATCCCAGCCCGGCACGACGCCGCCCGCCCGGCCCCCGGCCGACAGCGCCGCGCCGGGCGCCCGTATGCCGCGCTGGCTGCCGCGCGCCATGGTGCTCGCGCTCGCCCTCATCGCCTCGTTCCAGCTGGGCAGCTGGGCCTTCCACCAGCTGACCGGCCTGTTGATCAACATCCTCATCGCCTTCTTCCTGGCCCTCGCCATCGAGCCCGCGGTGAGCTGGATGGCCGCGCGCGGCATGCGCCGCGGGTTCGCCACCTTCCTGGTCTTCCTCGGCCTGGTGATCGTCACGGCGGGGTTCGTCACACTGCTCGGTTCGATGCTCGCGGGCCAGATCGTCAAGATGGTCGAGGGCTTCCCCGACTACCTCGACTCGGTCATCAACTGGATCAACGAGTCGTTCCGCACCGAACTCAGGCGGGTCGACGTCCAGGAGGGGCTGCTCCACTCCGACTGGCTGCGCAGGTACGCGCAGACCAGCGCCGCCGGAGTGCTCGACGTGTCCGCCCAGGTGCTCGGCGGCCTGTTCCAGCTGCTGACGATCGGGCTGTTCTCGTTCTACTTCGCCGCCGACGGGCCGCGCCTGCGCCGCGCCCTGTGCTCCGTGCTGCCGCCATCGCGCCAGGCGGAGGTGCTGCGCGCCTGGGAGATCGCCGTGGACAAGACCGGCGGCTACCTGTACTCCCGCGGGCTCATGGCGCTCGTCTCCGGGATCGCGCACTACATCCTGCTCCAGGCCCTGGGCGTGCCCTACGCGCCCGTCCTGGGCGTCTGGGTGGGCCTGGTCTCACAGTTCATCCCGACCATCGGCACGTATCTCGCGGGTGCGCTGCCCATGCTGATCGCGTTCACGGTCGACCCCTGGTACGCGGTGTGGGTGCTGGTCTTCGTCGTGATCTACCAGCAGTTCGAGAACTACGGGCTGCAGCCCAAACTCACCTCGAAGACCGTCGACATCCATCCCGCGGTCGCCTTCGGGTCGGTCATCGCGGGCACCGCGCTGCTCGGCGCCGTCGGCGCGCTCATCGCCATCCCCGCGGTCGCCACGCTGCAGGCATTCCTGGGCGCGTACGTGAAGCGGTACGACGTGACGGACGACCCCCGGGTGCAGGGCCACCGGACACGCGGCACGAGCGGGCCCGGACTCTTCACGCGCGCGTGGACGCAGTGGACGCGGCGTCCGCGACCGGGCGAGTCCGAGGCCCCGGAGGAGGGCTCCGCCTGATGACCGGGGGCGGCGCCGCGCTCAGTACGTGAGCACCGCCCAGACACCGGCCGCGGTGACCGCGGCCGCGTAGCAGCCGATCGCGGCGGCCACGACGCGCCGCCGGGATCGCTCGCTCCAGGACGTGCGGGACAGTAGCCAGGCCAGCGCCGGCAGCACCAGCACGGCGTGCAGGCTGACCCCGTGCAGCGGCTTGAGCGGTGCCGTCGAGTGGTAGGCGGCCTCCTGGTGGCCGGTCCGGGTGAGCACCACCCCGCGCGCGATCATCGCGGCACCCGAGGCGAGCGCCACGAGCAGGACGGCGAATCCGGACCGCACCGCCGGCGCCATGCCCGCGGGACCGGTCGGCCGGTGCAGGAAAGACGCGACCGCGAACACGGTGAGCAGCACCACGAGGACGCCGCCGCCGACCGCGAGCGTCATGGACACCGCCGTGTCGAAGGGCGTCTCCATGTCGAGATGCGAGGGCACCCGGCGCCAGGCCTGCAGGGTGATGCCGCCGACCTCCACCACGCAGTCGGCGGCGAACACGGCGAGCAGTCCGGCGCGCAGCCGCGCCCCGATGCGCAGATAAGCGGTCACCCAGGTGATGGCGATCAGCGTCACGCCGAAGGAGAGCCCGAACGTGACGGGTTTGCGCCAGGAGACGGGGCCGTACCAGGGGCCGCCGTCGATGGCGAACACGACCAGGTGCACGAGGCCGGAGACGACGAGGAGCAGGCCGATCGCATGACAGAGGCGCTCGACGGGGCGCGGATCATCCATGCGCCAAGACTCCCGGGCGGGTCCCCCGAGGTCGTCGTCCGGCCGGAGACACCCGCCGTACGCCGCGGGAAGTAGCCGCGGGAAGTAGGGGTGCAAGCGGCGGTGGAAGAAGGGGGACGGCGGCCGGATCGCTGGTCCTCATCGTGCTCGCGGTGCGGGGGCTGAGCCGGCTCCGGACCGGCACCGGCCGGCGCACCGCCCGCGGACTGGACGCCGGCGCTGTGCTTCGGCGCATCGGCCCTGGCGGTCTGCGTGACGGGCGTCATGCTGCTGCGACTCGGACATCGATATATCGGGGCGGTCCAACTGGGGCTCTGTGTCGTCCTGGCATTCCTCGCGCTGGGGCCCGGCCCTGACATCGCCCCTGTGCCGTCCAGCTTCGACGGCACAGGACGACAGGGTGCGGAAGTGCCGCGTGGTGCGCTTGACATGAAAATCGAACATCCATTCTCATGGAGGTCCAGGCGAGGTTCTCGACGGGGGCTTCGACCCGGTTCGAGTGGAGAAGTGCCGGAGTTATCCACAGGCCGGGTCGGCGTCGGGACGCATTGTCAGTGGCAGGCGTTAGCGTCTTTGACGTGAAGCGATCGACTCAAGCAAACCGGGTGGAACCCATGGCAGGTACCGACCGCGAGAAGGCGCTCGACGCCGCGCTCGCACAGATTGAACGGCAGTTCGGCAAGGGCGCGGTCATGCGCATGGGCGAGCGGTCGAGGGAGCCCATCGAGGTCATCCCGACCGGGTCGACCGCGCTCGACGTGGCCCTCGGCGTCGGCGGCCTGCCGCGCGGCCGTGTCGTCGAGATCTATGGACCGGAGTCCTCCGGTAAGACGACCCTGACACTGCACGCCGTGGCGAACGCGCAGAAGGCGGGCGGCCAGGTCGCGTTCGTGGACGCGGAGCACGCCCTCGACCCCGAGTACGCGCGCAAGCTGGGCGTCGACATCGACAACCTGATCCTGTCCCAGCCGGACAACGGCGAGCAGGCGCTGGAGATCGTGGACATGCTGGTCCGCTCCGGCGCGCTCGACCTGATCGTCATCGACTCCGTCGCCGCGCTCGTCCCGCGCGCGGAGATCGAGGGCGAGATGGGCGACAGCCATGTGGGTCTGCAGGCCCGGCTGATGAGCCAGGCGCTGCGGAAGATCACCAGCGCGCTCAACCAGTCCAAGACCACCGCCATCTTCATCAACCAGCTCCGCGAGAAGATCGGCGTCATGTTCGGCTCCCCGGAGACCACGACCGGCGGCCGGGCACTGAAGTTCTATGCCTCGGTGCGCATCGACATCCGCCGTATCGAGACGCTGAAGGACGGCACGGAAGCGGTCGGCAACCGCACCCGCTGCAAGGTCGTCAAGAACAAGGTCGCGCCGCCCTTCAAGCAGGCCGAGTTCGACATCCTCTACGGCCAGGGCATCAGCCGCGAGGGCGGCCTGATCGACATGGGCGTGGAGCACGGCTTCGTCCGCAAGGCCGGCGCCTGGTACACGTACGAGGGCGACCAGCTCGGCCAGGGCAAGGAGAACGCGCGCAACTTCCTCAAGGACAACCCCGACCTGGCCAACGAGATCGAGAAGAAGATCAAGGAGAAGCTGGGCGTCGGCGTGCGGCCGGAGGAGCCCGCCGCCGAGCCGGGGGCGGATGCCGCGGTCGCCGCAGCTCCGGGCGACGCGGCCAAGTCGGTGCCCGCCCCGGCAGCCGCCAAGGCCACCAAGCCCAAGGCCGCCACAGCCAAGAGCTGACCCGTGACACGACGAACCGACTGGGCCGATTACGCGCACCTCGACGCTCACCGGGAGCGGACGGGGAGAGGTGGCGTCGGTCCTGCCCGGGCGAACGACGGCACGGACGGCGAGGGGGCGTGCGACGACGACCGGCTGTTCAGGGGCGGATCCCGCGTCGGGGCCGACGGTTTCGGCCCCGACGGTCCGCAGGACTCGTACGGTGACGAGCCCTTCAGCGGCCGGCTCCGCGGGGCGGGGCGGCACGGGGACGGCCGTCACGGCGAGGGACCACGCGGCGTGGGGCCCCACGGGGGTGGGCCCCACAGCGAGGAACCACAGGGGGACGGACCGCCCGGTGGCGGGCGTCGTGGCGGCGGCCCGCGCGGGCGTCGTCGGCGTGGCTTCGGGGGACCCGCCGACGAAGACGGAGGCTCGTTCTCCTCGTCGAGGGCTGAGCAGGAGGAGTCTCCGGGGGACCCGGCTGAGCGGGCGCGGGCGATCTGTCTGCGCCTGCTCACCGGGACCCCGCGCACGCGCAAGCAACTGGCGGACGCCCTGCGCAAGAAGGAGATCCCGGAGGACGTCGCCGAGGAGGTGCTGTCGCGGTTCGAGGAGGTCGGCCTGATCGACGACAGCGCGTTCGCCGACGCCTGGGTGGAGTCCCGGCACCACGGGCGGGGGCTGGCCCGTCGCGCGCTCGCCAGGGAACTGCGCACCAAGGGAGTCGACTCGGCACTGATCGACGAGGCCGTGGCCCAACTCGACGCCGAACAGGAGGAGTCGACCGCCCGCGAGCTCGTCGCCCGTAAGCTGCGCTCCACCCGAGGCCTCGACCGGGACAAACGCATACGCCGCCTGGCCGGGATGCTCGCCCGCAAGGGCTACCCCGAGGGCATGGCCCTCCGGGTGGTCCGGCAGGCGCTGGAGGAAGAGGGTGAGGACACGGAGTTCCTCGGCGGCGAGGAACTCTGATCCGCCGGGGGCGGGGCGAGGCCGGTCAGCACGGTAGCGCCGTCGGGCCGTCTCGTCACCGAGGAGCGGTGCCGGCGCCGTCCCGGTCCGGCCGCTCCCCGGACCCGGAGGACCGGACACGGGGACCGGACCGGGGAAGTACCGGGGGAACGTGGAGCACCGGGGAGGAACATGGCCCCGCGGAGTGGAGGCCGCGGGTCAGAACGCCACCGGCAGTCCCGCCGCCTTCCACGCCTGGAAGCCGCCGATCAGGTCCGTGGCCCGGCGCAGGCCCAGCCGGTGCAGGGAGGAGACCGCCAGACTGGACGCGTAGCCCTCGTTGCAGATCACCACGACGCGCAGGTCGTGGCTGATGGCCTCGGGTGCGCGATGGCTGCCCCGGGGATCGAGGCGCCACTCCAGTTCGTTGCGCTCGATGACGAGCGCGCCGGGGATCAGCCCGTCGCGCTCACGCAGCGCCGCGTACCGGATGTCGACCAGCAGGGCCTCGCCGCCCTGCGCCGCGTCATACGCCTCACGGGGTTCGAACCGTCGGTAGCCCGCACGCACCTGTGCCAGCAACTCGTCGATGCCCAGCGGTCGTTCGGCCCCGCCTACGCCCGACGGCTGGCTCACTGCCAGTCCTCGGGACGCTCGACCTGCTCCAGACGCAGTACCTGACCGCTGCGGCTGTAGCGGCGGATCTGCGGCAGGGGCGGGTAGTAGGCGTGGACGGAGACCGCATGGCGCTCGGTGGACTCGTTGAGCACCTCGTGGACATGGTGCTGACCGAAGGAACGGCCCCGCCCGGCCGGCAGCCGCCGTTCGCGGTCCACGCCCTCGGTGAGTTCCAGCGTCTTCCAGCCGTCGGTGGGCAGCCGGGCGGCGAACGAGTTCTCCTTCAGTTCGCCCACCGCGGTCAGGAAGGCGCCGATCGACTCGGCGTGGTCGTGCCAGCCGGTACCGGTACCGGGAGGCCAGCCGATCAGCCAGGCCTCACTGCCGCCGGGACCGTCGAGGTGCACCCAGGTGCGTCCCTCAGGGTCGAGCGGAAGCGAGGCGATCAGTTCTGCGTCGGCGGCGGTCCGCCGGACGAAGTCGAGGAGGTCCGCCTGGGTGGGCGCGGCCGGGGCGGAGCCGGTGGCCGGGTCGGCGGAGGGAGCAGATGCGGAGGGAGAGACAGACACGTACACCGTCCTGTTGAGCGTTCGCCGAGAGCGCGCCGCAGGTCAGATGCGGCGCGCGGAGGAGAGAGGGGTGCGAATTCAGCAGGTGCGGCGACACACGCAGCCCGCATAGCGGACCAGGTCCATATGGACCCTCCGCCACAGGCGCACACAGGTGTCGATCACGAAGCGGAGTACACCACTGCGGAAGTGCGGTGGTCAACTCGTCGTCGGAATGTGGACCGGGCCACGGGGCGGGGAAGGGTCAGCGCGCGCCGGAGCCCGCCCCTGCCGCCGCCTCGGTCTCCTCCTCGGCCGCGCCGCCCAGCGCGGCCGCCGCGGCCGTGTACAGGTCGGCCGGACGGACGCCGCCCAGCGCGGTGACCAGGTGCCCGTCGGGGCGGACGAGCAGCACGGTGTGCGCGGGTGCTCCCGGGTATGCCTCGGCGACCAGCAGTTCGGCCGGATGCGGCAGTGCGGTCACCGCCGCCGCCAGACGGGGCATGATCCCGGCGGTCACCCAGTGCTTGCGGTCCCACACGCCCGTGCCCGGCGCGATCAGGACGGCCAGCAGCGCCCCGCGGCCGAGACGGTCCCGCAGCCGGACGAAGCTGCCGTCCTCCGCCGTGACCCGCACGTCGCTGACCTGCGCGCCCGGTGGCGTGCCGACCGGGACCTCCGCGTCGAGGGGGCCGGGCGCGAGCGGCGAGTCGGCGTACATCCCCGGGGCGCCGAGCTGCCCCCGTCCCAGATGACCGTCCGTGAGCAGCGTGTCGTGTCCGCGGGCGGAGCCGGGGACGTAGGTGCGCAGCCCGCCGCCGCCGCGCAGCACCGGAAGTGCCTGGTCGGCGGCGCGCAGCCGCGCGGCGACCACGGCGCGCCGCTCCGTCTGGTAGGAGTCGAGCAGCGCCTCGCGCGGGCCCTGGTGCCAGGCCGGCGCCAGCTTCCAGGCGAGGTTGTCGGCGTCCCTGAGCCCCTCGTCGAGCCCCTGGGTGCCGAGCGCGCCGAGCAGATGAGCGGCATCCCCGGCGAGGAACACCCGCCCCACGCGCCACCGCCGGGCGAGCCGGTGGTGGACCGTGTGGACGCCGGTGTCGAGGAGTTCGTACGGGGGTGTGGTGCCGCCCGTCCAGCCGGCCAGGGTCTCGCGGACCCGGGCCACCAGGAGCTCGGGCGTGATCAGGTCCTTGCCCGCCGGCAGCAGCCAGTCCAGGCGCCACACGCCGTCCGGCAGGGGGCGGGCGGTCACCTCCCCGGCGAACGGCCCGGACGCCCGCCACGGCGGCAGCCGGTGCAGCAACGCCCAGTCGGGCCGGGGCAGTTCGACGCGCAGCGCGGCGACGGCATGCCGCTCCACCGCCGTACGGCCGGGGAAGCGGATGTCCTGGAGCTTGCGCACGGTGGAGCGGGGTCCGTCGCACCCGACGAGATAGCTGCCGCGCCACCAGGTGCCGTCCGGGCCCCGGGTGTGGGCGGTGACGCCGGAGCGTTCCTGCTCGATCGTGTCGAGACGGCTGTCCACGACCAGCCTGGTCAGTGGCTCGTCGGCGAGCGCGGCGCGCAGGGTGCCGGTCAGCACGTGCTGCGCGATGTGCAGCGGGCCGGGCTCCTCGTCGTCGAACTCGATCTCGCCCATCACCTGCTTGCGCCGCAGCGACCGCCATCCGGCCCAGCGCAGTCCCCGCTCGGTGAGTGGGACGCCGGTGAGCCGGGTCACGAGTGCGGCGGTGTCCTCGCGCAGCACGACGGTGCGTGCGGCGCGGGGTTCGTCCGTGCCGGGACCCTCGTCCAGGACGACGGACGGCACGTCCTGGCGGGCCAGCGCCAGGGCGAGCGTGAGCCCGACGGGCCCCGCTCCGACGATGATCACCGGGTCCACGGCGTGGCGCCCCCTGCCCGCAGCTGTGCCTGGACGGACGCGTGTGAACAGGAAGGTGAAGCAGGGTGCACGATCACAGAACGTATGCAACCCATTGGCGGTGTTTGCGTCAAGTGACCGGGGGCAGTGGCGATCATGCCACTGCCCCCGGGGAGTTGTCGCCTCGTCAGATCATCGGCTCATCAGGCTCATCGGACACATTCGGACACATGAGGCTCGTCAAGAACGCGGTGCCCGCCGGCCCGTCGTGCTCATGGGCCCGCGGGCCTCACCCGACCTTCGTCACCTCTTCGTGCTCGCCCGGGGCGGCCAGTTCGGCGACCGCGTCCACGCCGAGCACCGCACCGGTGGACTTCTTGCCCTGCCGCAACCGTCGCTCCAGCCAGCCGGCGAAGGACGTGAGCGAGAAGTTGATCGCCACGAAGATCACGGCCACCACGGTGAAGGAGGCGATCGTGTTGGCCCCGTAGTAGGCGCTCATCGTGTTGGCCGAGGCGAGCAGTTCGGGGAAGGTCATGACCGCGCCGCCGAGCGCCGTGTCCTTCACGATCACCACGAGCTGGCTGACGATCGCCGGGAGCATCGCGGTGACCGCCTGCGGCAGCAGAACCAGCCGCATCGTCTGGTTCTTGCGCAGACCGATCGCCATCGCGGCCTCGGACTGACCCCGCGGCAGGGACAGGATGCCGGCCCGGACGATCTCGGCCAGGACGGACGCGTTGTACAGCACGAGGCCGGTGACGACCGCGTACAGCGGACGGCTGTCCGAGCTGATGTCGGTGTACTCGGAGTACCAGGCCATCCCGAAGATCATCAGGACCAGGACCGGGATCGCCCGGAAGAACTCGACCACGACCGAGGCCGGGACGCGCACCCACGCGTGGTCCGAGAGCCGGGCGATGCCGAGGACCGCGCCCAGCGGCAGCGCGATGATCATGGAGAGTGCCGCGGCCTTGAGCGTGTTCTCCAGACCGGGCCAGATGTAGGCCGTGTAGGCCTCGGTGCCGCCCAGGAAGGGCTTCCACTTCTCCCAGGCCAGTTGGTCCTTGTCGGCGAGGGTGCTGAACACCCACCACAGGACGGCGACCGCGGCGACGGTGAAGACCGCCGTGTACAGGACGTTGCGCCGCTTGGCGTGCGGGCCCTGGGCATCGTAGAGGACCGAACTCATCGTTTCACCGCCACCTTCTTGGCCACCCAGCCGAGGAACAGACCGGTCGGCAGCGTCAGACAGCAGAAGCCGACGGCGATGATGGCTGAGATCAGTACCAGCTGCGCCTCGTTCTCGACCATTTCCTTCATCAGGTACGCGGCCTCCGCCACGCCGATCGCGGCCGCCACCGTGGTGTTCTTGGTCAGCGCGATCAGGACGTTCGTCAGCGGGCCGACGGCCGCCCGGAAGGCCTGCGGCAGCACCACCAGGCCCAGCACCTGGGTGAAGTTGAGGCCGAGCGCCCGAGCCGCCTCGGCCTGCCCGACCGGCACCGTGTTGATGCCGGACCGCAGCGCCTCGCACACGAAGGCGGCCGTGTACAGCATCAGGCCGAGCACGGCCAGCCGGAAGTTGCTCGTCTTGACGACCTCCGAACCCATGGTGATGTTCAGCGTCGAGTACAGGCCGAGCGAACTGAACAGGATGATCACCGTGAGCGGGATGTTCCGCACGATGTTCACGTAGGCGGTTGCGAAACCGCGCATCAGCGGCACCGGGCCCACCCGCATGGCGGCCAGCAGGGTGCCCCAGATCAGGGAGCCCACGGCCGACAGCAGCGTCAGCTGCACCGTCGTCCAGAAGGCGCCCAGCAGGTCGTAACCCTCAAGAAAGTCGAACACGATCTCCCGCGCTTCCGCGTGTAGGGATGCCCTGGTGCGCCGCCGCGAGGTCGGCGCACCAGTCGGGCGCTGCCTCAGCTCTTGATGTCACCGATCTTCGGGGCGGGCTCGTTCTTGTAGTTGGCCGGACCGAAGTTGCTGTCCACGACCTTCTGCCAGGAACCGTCGGAGACCATCTCCTCGAGGGCCTTGTTGATCTTGTCCTTGAGGTCGCTGCCCTTCTTGACCCCGATGCCGTAGTTCTCGTTGGTCATCTTGAGGCCGGCGAGCTTGAACTTGCCCTTGAACTGGGACTGCGCGGCGTAGCCGGCGAGGATCGAGTCGTCCGTGGTGAGCGCGTCGATGGCCGCGTTCTGGAGACCGGTCAGACAGGCGGAGTACGTCGGGTACTCCTGGAGCTGGGCCTTGGGGGCCAGCTTGTCCTTGACGTTCTGCGCCGAGGTCGAACCGGTCACCGAACACAGCTTCTTGCTGTTGAGGTCCGCGGGCGCCTTGATGCTGTTGTCGTCCGCGCGGATCAGCACGTCCTGGTGGGCCAGCAGGTACGGGCCGGCGAAGTCGACCAGCTGCTCGCGCTCCGGGGTGATCGAGTAGGAGGCGGCGATGAAGTCGACGTCACCGCGCTTGAGCATCGTCTCGCGGTCGGCGCTCTTCGACTCCTTCCACTCGATCTGGTCCTCGCTGTAGCCGAGCTTCCCGGCGACGTACGTGGCCACGTCGACGTCGAAGCCCGTGTAGCCCTGCGGGGTCTTCTGGCCGATGCCGGGCTGGTCGAACTTGATGCCGATGGTGATCTTCTTGCTGCCGCCGGAGGAACCGCTGTCGTCCTTCTTGTCGTCGGAACCGCACGCGGTGGCAGCCAGGGAGAGGGCGAGCACGGCGGCCGAGGCTGCGGTGACCTTGCGGAGCTTCATGGTGAACATCCTTCGTGTGGTGAGGAAGCGGGCGTCGATGCGGGTGCCCGGGTCGTCCGGGATGCGGGTGAGGCGCCGTCAGTGGTGCAGGATCTTCGACAGGAAGTCCTTGGCCCGGTCGCTGCGCGGGTTGCTGAAGAACTGGTCCGGTGCGGACTGTTCGACGATGCGGCCGTCCGCCATGAAGACCACGCGGTTCGCGGCCGAGCGCGCGAAGCCCATCTCATGGGTGACGACGATCATGGTCATGCCGTCGCGGGCGA
The DNA here is from genome assembly GCF_003688995.1 of Streptomyces shenzhenensis. Taxonomy (GTDB): domain Bacteria; phylum Actinomycetota; class Actinomycetes; order Streptomycetales; family Streptomycetaceae; genus Streptomyces; species Streptomyces shenzhenensis_A. Next base: position 41,267 of record NZ_PENI01000020.1, read on the forward strand.
GTTGCTGCATGACCTCCAGGACCTCGTTGATCATCTCGGGGTCGAGGGCGGAGGTCGGCTCGTCGAAGAGCATCACCTTCGGGTCCATCGCCAGGGCCCGTGCGATGGCCACGCGCTGCTGCTGCCCGCCGGAGAGCTGCGCGGGGTACTTGTCGGCCTGGGTGCCCACGCCGACCCGGTCGAGCAGCGCCCGGGCCTTCTCCTCGGCCTGCTTCTTGTCCGCCTTGCGGACCTTGACCTGCCCCAGCATCACGTTCTCGAGCACGGTCTTGTGCGCGAAGAGATTGAAGGACTGGAACACCATCCCGACGTCCGCCCGCAGCCGGGCCAGTTCCCTGCCCTCGTCGGGCAGCGGCTTGCCGTCGATCGTGATGGCGCCCGAATCAATGCTCTCCAGGCGGTTGATGGTGCGGCACAGGGTCGATTTACCGGACCCGGAGGGTCCGATGACCACGACGACCTCGCCGCGAGCGATCGTCAGATCGATGTCCTGGAGCACGTGCAACGCGCCGAAGTGCTTGTTGACGCTCTTCAGGACGACCAGATCGCCGGTCGCGGCCACGTCTTCCTTGGCCACCGATACTTCGGTCATCGCTCTCAGGCTCCGTCCTCCTCGGTTTCGGAGGACAGTAGTGAGCCCATGCGACAAGCGTCATCACATCTGAGGGGAATCTGAGCATCACGATCCGATAGCAATCGGACACGTGTCGTAGCAGTGGCGACCTGGTCACGTATCGGCCGCGTAACGGATGCGGTGGGTAACCAGAACCCTCTTGACGCCGTCCTTATCCATCGGCGTCACTGCCATGGTGCACGCGCGCGGGGGCAACCTTTTTGTGCGCGGGCACCTTCCTAATGGCCGATTGCGAACCGCGACGGTACGAACGCTGAACCGGAGGGGGCGGGGATGAGACTGCTGCTCGTCGAGGACGACAACCACGTCGCGGCGGCACTGTCCGCGATCCTGGCACGGCACGGCTTCGACGTCACGCACGCGCGCAGCGGCGAGGAGGCGCTCCAGGCGCTCGTCCCCGAAGGCCCCGGCTTCGGCGTGGTCCTGCTCGACCTGGGCCTGCCCGACCAGGACGGCTACGAGGTGTGCGGCAAGATCCGCAAGCGCACCGGCACCCCGGTGATCATGGTCACCGCGCGCTCCGACGTCCGCTCCCGCATCCACGGCCTCAACCTCGGCGCCGACGACTACGTGGTGAAGCCGTACGACACCGGGGAACTGCTCGCCCGGATCCACGCCGTCAGCCGGCGCACCGCCCACGAGGACGCCGTGACCAGCGGCGACAGTGCGCTGCGGCTCGGCGCCGTGCACATCGAACTGCCCACCCGTCAGGTCACGGTGGACGGCACGGTGATCCAGCTGACCCGCAAGGAGTTCGACCTGCTCGCGCTGCTCGCCCAGCGGCCGGGCGTGGTGTTCCGCCGGGAACAGATCATCAGCGAGGTCTGGCGCACCAGTTGGGAGGGCACGGGGCGCACGCTGGAGGTGCACGTCGCCTCCCTGCGCGCCAAACTGCGCATGCCCGCACTGATCGAGACCGTACGCGGCGTGGGCTACCGGCTCGTCGCCCCGGGCGCCTAGCGGGCACGGGTGCGCACACGTCTCCTTCCGCTGCTCATCGTCCTGATGGCGGCCGTGCTGCTCGCGCTCGGCGTCCCGCTCGCCGTCAGCAGCGCGGCGGCCGAGCAGCAGACCGTGGTCGTCGACCGGATCGACGACACGGCCCGGTTCGCCGCGCTGGCCCAGTTCGTCACCGACGCGCCCGTCGGGGCGCGCCGCTCGACCGAGGACGAGCGCAAGGAGACCCTGCGCCGCGAACTCACCAGCTACTACGAGGTCTACGGCATCCGCGCGGGCGTCTTCTACCGCAACGCCTCGCCGATGGCGAACGCGCCCGGTGACTGGCTGCTGCCCGAGGAGGGCGAGGTGCGCGACGCCTTCGAGGAGGCGCTGCTCAGCCGGCGCAGCCACGACCCGGAGCAGGTGTGGCCCTGGCAGCGCAGCCGGCTCGTCGTGGCGTCGCCGGTGATCCGCGACGGTGACGTGGCCGCCGTGGTGGTCACCGACTCGCCGACCGGGGCGATGCGTTCGCGGACGCTGCGCGGCTGGCTGCTCGTCGGCGCCGGTGAGATCGCCGCGATGCTGCTCGCCGTCGGCGCCGCCCTCCGGCTGACCGGTTGGGTGCTGCGGCCCGTGCGCGTCCTGGACGCCACCACCCACGACATCGCGACCGGACGCCTGAAGTCGCGGGTGGCGGAGGCCGGCGGCCCGCCGGAACTGCGCAGGCTGGCCCGTTCGTTCAACGAGATGGCGGACAACGTCGAGAGCGTGCTGGAGCAGCAGCGCGCCTTCGTCGCGGACGCCTCGCACCAGTTGCGCAACCCGCTCTCCGCGCTGCTGCTGCGCATCGAACTGCTCGCGCTCGAACTGCCCGAGGGCAACGAGGAGATCGCCTCCGTCCAGACCGAGGGCAGACGGCTCGCCGAGGTCCTGGACGACCTGCTGGACCTGGCCCTGGCCGAGCACGCCGAGGCGGACCTGCGACTGACCGACATCGGTCAGGTCGCGGCGGAGCGGGTGGCGGCCTGGGCGCCGGCCGCCGCGGCCAAGGGCGTCCGGCTGGTCGGAGACTGCCCGCCCACCACCGCCTGGGCCGACCCGATCACGCTGTCCAGCGCTCTCGACGCCGTGATCGACAACGCGGTGAAGTTCACGCCCGAGGACGGCACCGTGGAGGTGGCCGTCGCCTCCAACGGCGACGCCTCGACGGTGGTGGTCACGGACACCGGGCCCGGCCTGTCCGACGAGGAACTGGCCCGCATCGGCGACCGGTTCTGGCGCAGCGGCCGGCACCAGAACATCAAGGGCTCCGGCCTGGGCCTGTCCATCACCCGGGCCCTGCTCGCGGCGGGCCGCGGCTCGATCGCGTACGGGCACCACGCGCCGCGCGGCCTGACGGTGACGGTGACCGTGCCCAGGCACGGGCCGGTGGCGTCGAGCGTGCCTACGGTTTGACCGACCGGTAGTACCGCCGCGCGCCCTCGTGCAGGGTCAGCGGGTCGGTGTAGATCGCGGTGCGCAGGTCGACGAGCTGCGCGGAGTGGACGTGGCTGCCGATGTCGTCACGGCTCTTGATCACCGTGCGGGTCAGCCACTCGGTGAGCCTCGGGTCCACGTCCTTGCGGGTCATCAGCAGATTGGAGACCGCGATCGTCGCCACCGTCATGCCGTGCTGGGCGGACGGATAGGCGGACTCGGGCATGTTGGTGGTGCGGTAGTAGCGGGTGACGTCACCCTGGCCGCGCAACTGGGCCACCAGGTCCGCCCCGATCGGGACGAACCGGAGGCCGAAGGTCCGGGCCACCTCGGACAGCCCCTTCGTGGGCAGTCCGCCCGACCAGAAGAACGCGTCGATGTCGCCCCGCCTCAGCCGGTCGGGCCCGGTGTCGATGCCGTCGGCCAGGGGCGTGATGTCCTTGCCGGGATCGACCCCCGCGGCCCTGAGCACCCGGTCGGCGATCAGCCGCACCCCGGAGTCGACCGGACCTATGGCCACCCGCTTGTGCTTCAGGTCCGCGACCGTCCGCACCTCGGAGTCGCGCGGGACGATCAGCTGCACATAGTCGTCGTACAGCCGGGCCACGCCGCGCAGGTCCGCTGCGCCGGGACGGTGGTCGAGCACATACGTCTCCACCGCGTCGGCCGCCGCGATGGTGAAGTCGGCCTCACCGGTCGCCACCCGCTGCACGTTCTCCTGCGAGCCGGCGCTGTTCAGCAGCTTCACCTCCAACCCCGGCATGTCCTTGTCGAGTTCGGTGCGCAGCCGCTCGCCGTACTCCTGGTACACCCCGCGCTGGGTCCCGGTGCTGAAGACGATCGTCCCGGTCGGCGGGTGCTCGCCCAGGGGCAGCAGCCACCACGCCAACAGGGCGAGGGCGACGACACCGACGGCCGCGCCCTGCAACGCCCGGCGCTTGCCGATACGGGGGAACACCTTGGACATGCGCGCGATCCTGCCAGCCCGGCCACGGTCCTGACCAGGGCGGGCGGTGGTGAGCGAGACCGGGGCCGGGCGGGGTGACGGCGGCCACAGCCGGGTCGGGCGGGGCGCGGCTGATGTCATGCCCGGGCAGGGCGGCGCGTGTTCGGTGCTGTGGCCACGTCGGGCGGGGCACGTCGGGCGTCGCGGTCAGGCCGGGGCGCGGGCGCTGCCACCGCCCGGTGATACCGGGGGCGCGGGCGATGCCACCCGCCCGGTCGGGCAGGTCGCGGGCGATGTCACGGCCCGGTCGGCAGGCCGCGGGCGTTGTCACAGGTGGCCGTTACAGTCGCCGTATGACCTCCACGCCCGCCCACCTCGTCCGTGAGTTCCATCTGGCCCTCGGCCTCGACGCCCGCAGCACACCGGCCGAGGTGTCCCCCGAACTGGCCGCGCACCGCGGGGAGCTGCTCGCCGAGGAGGCCGCGGAGGTGGCCGAGGTCTCGGTGGCCGGCCCCCTCGACCGGCTCGCGCACGAACTGGCCGACGTGGTCTATGTGGCGTACGGCACCGCGCTGGTCCACGGGATCGACCTCGACGCGGTGCTGGCCGAGGTGCACCGCTCCAACATGAGCAAGCTGGGACCCGACGGCCAGGTCGCCCGCCGGTCCGACGGCAAGGTGCTCAAGGGCGAGCACTACGAGGCGCCGGACGTGTCCGCGGTCCTGCGCCGCCAGGGCTGGCTCCCGGGCGGCGCCTGACGGCGCCCCCGCCGTGCCGGGCCCGGCCTCCCGGGGCATGGCGGCAGGGGCCTTCCCGGGAGCGCCTACCCTTGAGGAATGACCAGCAGCAGCGACCGGAGCCCCGCAGTGGACGTTCGAGGATCTAAGAGCTACGAAATCCGGACCTACGGGTGCCAGATGAACGTTCACGACTCCGAGCGATTGTCCGGGCTGCTCGAAGAAGCCGGTTACGTACGCGCCCCCGAGGGGTCCGACGGCGACGCGGACGTCGTCGTCTTCAACACATGCGCCGTGCGCGAGAACGCCGACAACCGGCTGTACGGCAACCTCGGCCGGCTCGCGCCACAGAAGGCCCGGCGCCCCGGCATGCAGATCGCGGTCGGCGGCTGCCTGGCCCAGAAGGACCGGGACACGATCGTGAAGAAGGCGCCCTGGGTGGACGTCGTCTTCGGCACGCACAACATCGGCAAGCTGCCCGTCCTGCTGGAGCGCGCCCGCGTGCAGGAGGAGGCCCAGGTCGAGATCGCCGAGTCCCTGGAGGCGTTCCCCTCGACGCTGCCGACCCGGCGCGAGAGCGCGTACGCGGCCTGGGTGTCGATCTCCGTCGGCTGCAACAACACCTGCACCTTCTGCATCGTGCCCGCGCTGCGCGGCAAGGAGAAGGACCGTCGCCTCGGCGACATCCTCGCCGAGGTCGAGGCCCTGGTCGCCGAGGGCGTCTCCGAGATCACGCTGCTCGGCCAGAACGTCAACGCCTACGGCTCCGACATCGGCGACCGTGAGGCGTTCAGCAAGCTGCTGCGAGCCTGCGGCGCCGTCGAGGGTCTGGAGCGGGTGCGCTTCACCTCGCCGCACCCCCGCGACTTCACCGACGACGTGATCGCCGCCATGGCCGAGACGCCGAACGCCATGCCGCAGCTGCACATGCCCCTCCAGTCCGGCTCGGACACCGTCCTGAAGGCGATGCGCCGCTCCTACCGGCAGGAGCGTTACCTCGGCATCATCGAGAAGGTGCGCGCCGCGATCCCGCACGCGGCGATCACCACCGACATCATCGTGGGCTTCCCCGGGGAGACGGAGGAGGACTTCGAGCAGACCCTCCACGTCGTCCGGGAGGCGCGCTTCGCGCAGGCGTTCACCTTCCAGTACTCCAAGCGCCCCGGCACCCCGGCGGCCACCATGGACGACCAGATCCCCAAGGAGGTCGTCCAGGCGCGCTACGAGCGGCTGGTCGCCCTCCAGGAGGAGATCTCCTGGGAGGAGAACAAGAAGCAGGTCGGTCGCACTCTGGAGCTGATGGTCGCGGAGGGCGAGGGCCGCAAGGACGGCGCGACGCACCGCCTCTCCGGCCGCGCCCCCGACAACCGCCTGGTCCACTTCACCAAGCCCGAGCAGCCGGTGCGCCCCGGCGACGTGGTCACCGTCGAGGTGACGTACGCCGCCCCGCACCACCTCCTCGCCGAGGGACCTGCCCTCGCCGTGCGCCGCACGCGCGCGGGTGACGCCTGGGAGAAGCGGACCCAGGCCGAGTCGGCCAAGCCGGCGGGCGTCATGCTGGGGCTGCCCCGGATCGGTGTACCGGAGCCCCTGCCGGCCGCCACGGGTGCCTGCGGCTGCGACTGACGTACGCTGCCGATCATGCTTGTCGCCGCCGCAGTCTGCCCCTGTCCTCCGCTCCTCGTGCCCGCGGTCGCGGCGGGTGCCGCGGCGGAACTGGACGTCGCGCGTGCCGCGTGCGCGGACGCGCTCGGCGTGCTCGCCGCCGCCCGCCCCGAGCGCCTGGTGGTCGTCGGACCCGCCGGGCCGGACGGGCGCGGCGCCCACCCACAGGGCGCCCGGGGCTCCTTCCGCGGCTTCGGCGTGGATCTCGACGTCCGGCTGGGGCCGGGCGGCGACGCGGACGCCGAGCGGGCGCTGCCGCCGTCGCTCGCCGTCGCCGCCTGGCTGCTGGAGCGGGCCGGCTGGGCGGGCGCGCCGATCGAGGGGCTCGGCGTGGGGGAACCGCTGGCCCCCGAGCGGTGTATCGAAGCGGGAAGGGACATCGCTGCGCGGGCCGGGCGGACGGCACTGCTGGTGATGGGCGACGCCAGCGCGTGCCGCACGCTCAAGGCGCCGGGCTATCTGGACGAGCGGGCGGCACCGTTCGACGCGGAGGTCGCGCGTGCGCTGGGGGCGGCGGACCTGGCGGCACTCACGGCACTGGACGCCGAGCTGGCGCGGGAGCTGAAGGCGTCGGGCCGCGTGCCCTGGCAGATCCTCGCGGGCGCCGCCGAGGGCGCGGACCTGACGGGCGCACTGCTCTACGACGACGCCCCCTACGGCGTGGGGTACCTGGTGGCTGCCTGGTCCTAGGACCGGGGCCCGCGGCGGCCCGGTTACCCGGTCCGCGGCGACCCGATTTCACGGCCAGAGGCGGCCCGGTTCCCGGTCCGCGGGGGTCCGGTCTCCCGGGCGGGGCGTCCTGGGTCCACGGCCGGCGGGTCCGCGTCCCGGACGCGGACCCGCGTGATCAGGAGGACGGCGGAGGCGTCTCCGGCGGCGTGTCTGCCGTGCCCGTCGTCCCCTTCGTTTCCGTTGTCCCCGTGGTTCCCGCGGTTCCGCTCGGGCCGCCGTCCGTCTCGGAACCGCCCTTGTGCGCGAGCCGGTCCATGGCGCCCTTGGCCTTGTCGGTGCCCGCGTGGATCTTGTCGCTGTACTTGCCCTTGGTCTTCTCGTCGACCACCTTGGCGGCCTTGTCGATGCCGTCCTGGATCTTGCCCCCGTGCTGCTGCGCGAGGTCGGACACCTTGTCCTTGGCCGGGCCCAGCTTGGCCTTCACATTGTCGAAAAGACCCATGGTCCACCTTCCTTGCGGGACGGTTGCCTGCGGGCACCCGCACCGCCCCCCGCCGCCCCCGCGGCTCCCTCGCCGCGGCCCCTGTGCCGAGTCGCGAGAAGGCGGGCCGAAGTGCCCACATCCGTTCCATACGGTACCCGCGCGGGCGCGATCCCGCGTGACCGAATGCCTCCCGGGCGTGACCCCCGGCCTCCCGGGCGGGCCGTGCAGCCTCCCGGGCGGGCCGTGCACAGACCGTCGCACAACCCGTTCGAGGCGTGGCCGCGGGGTTTGGGAGACTGATGCGGTGAGCAGTGCACCCTCCACCCCCCGAGTCATCGCCGTCGTCGGACCCACCGCCGCGGGCAAATCAGACCTGGGCGTCTTCCTCGCCCAGCGGCTCGGCGGCGAGGTGATCAACGCCGACTCCATGCAGCTCTACCGAGGCATGGACATCGGTACCGCCAAGCTGACACCCGAGGAGCGCGGCGGCGTCCCGCACCACCTGCTGGACATCTGGGACGTCACGGTCACCGCCTCCGTCGCCGAGTACCAGAGACTGGCCCGCGCCCGGATCGAGGCACTGCTCGCCGAGGGACGCTGGCCGATCCTGGTCGGCGGCTCCGGCCTGTACGTCCGCGGCGCGGTGGACAACCTGGAGTTCCCCGGCACCGACCCCGAGGTCAGGAACCGGCTGGAGGACGAACTCGCGCTGCGTGGCTCCGGAGCGCTGCACGCGCGCCTCGCCGCCGCCGACCCCGAGGCCGCCCGCGCGATCCTGCCCAGCAACGGCCGCCGTATCGTCCGCGCCCTGGAAGTGATCGAGATCACCGGCCGCCCCTTCACCGCCAACCTTCCCGGCCACGACTCGGTGTACGACACCGTCCAGATCGGCGTCGACGTGGCCCGCCCCGAACTCGACGAGCGCATCGCGCACCGCGTCGACCGCATGTGGGAGGCGGGCCTCGTGGCCGAGGTGCGCGCCCTGGAGGCGCGGGGCCTGCGCGAGGGGCGTACGGCGTCGCGCGCGCTCGGCTACCAGCAGGTCCTCGCGGCGCTGTCCGGTGACTGCACCGAACAGGAGGCGCGGTCGGAGACCGTACGCGCCACCAAACGCTTCGCGCGCCGCCAGGATTCATGGTTCAGGCGTGACCCGCGGGTGCACTGGTTGAGTGGGGCCGAGGCGGACCGTCAGGAACTTCCGCGCCTCGCACTGGCGTTGCTCGAACGACCGGTCACAGCCTGATCACGTGATGGCATCGGGATGCGCCGCCGGTCATCGGGGCCTCCGGCGCCATGCCATCATCGAGCTTCGATCGACCAAGTGGAGTCCGAGTTGGGAGGGCGCGTGGCGATGGAGGCCGGCCCTCGCGACACCGCACAAGGCACCGAGCACGTCACCGCCGACGGCGGCGAAGCGGAGCAGGGCGAGGACCGCCTGAGCCCCGACGGACCCGACGAGACGCCGGGCGGCGTGACCGCCGACGGCCCCGAGCCCGAGGAGATGTTCGCCGGCGGGCCTGAGGTCGAGGTCGAGCTGCGCCCGCAGCGCCGGCTGCGCATCTGGCAGCTCGCCCCCATCGTGGCGCTGGCCGCGGTCGGCTCCCTGATGTTCGCCTTCCCGCTCGCCTTCGACTTCGGCGACAGCGGCGCGGTGATCGCGATGCTCGGCCTGCTGATCTGCTCCTGCTCCGCGGGCTGGGGCATGATGGCCGCCCGCCGCGTCGGCCACACCCTGCCGGGGCTGCCCCCGCGGGGCTCCGGACGCCGCCCCGACTGGCGGGTCGTCCTGGCCTACGTCCTGATCGTGGCCGTGGTCGCGGTCCTCGCCGTGTGGCGCGTGGCCCGACTGCGTCACTGAGCCGGGCCGCGCCGGTCACCGAAGGCCGCCCGGCCGCGTCCGCCGCCCGGCCACGCCGACGGGCCGGAGCGGGCAGCGGGGTGCGGAACCGTCGCACCGGTCACCGGCCCCGCGGGGATGTCGTAGCGACCCCGTACGATCGAGGAATGAGCACGCGGATCGCCTTCCTCAAGGGTCACGGCACCGAGAACGACTTCGTGATCGTCCCCGACCCGGAGAACGCCCTGGACCTCACCCCGGCCGCCGTCGCCGCCCTGTGCGACCGCCGCGCCGGCATCGGCGGCGACGGCGTGCTGCACGTGGTGCGCTCCGCCGCGCACCCCGAGGCCGCGGGGATGGCGTCCCGAGCGGAGTGGTTCATGGACTACCGCAACGGCGACGGTTCGGTCGCCGAGATGTGCGGCAACGGAGTCCGGGTGTTCGCCCGCTACCTCCAGCACGCCGGACATGTGGACGGAGGCGACCTCGCGATCGCCACGCGCGCGGGCGTGAAGACCGTGCACATCGCCAAGGACGGTGACGTCACGGTCGGCATGGGCAGCGCGCGCCTGCCCGAGGGCGCCGTGACGGTGAGCGTCGGCGAGCGCAGCTGGCCCGCGCGGAACGTGAACATGGGCAACCCGCACGCCGTCGCCTTCGTCGACGACCTCGCGCACGCGGGCGACCTGCTCGCCCAGCCCCCGTTCAGCCCGGCCGCCGCCTACCCCGACGGGGTCAACATCGAGTTCGTCGTCGACCGCGGCCCCCGGCACGTCGCCCTGCGGGTGCACGAGCGCGGCGCCGGCGAGACCCGCTCGTGCGGCACGGGCGCGTGCGCCGTCGCCGTGGCCGCCGCCCGCCGCGACGGCACCGACCCGGCCGTCACCGGAGCCCCGGCGACCTACACCGTGGACGTGCCCGGCGGGCGCCTCGTGATCACCGAGCGGCCGGACGGTGAGATCGAGATGACCGGCCCCGCGGTGATCGTGGCCGAGGGCGAGTTCGAGGCCGACTGGCTGGAAAACGCGGCCCGCTGACCACGCGAATCGCGGCCCCGGCCGCCCTGGACACATGGATCCGTGGGTATCCGGGTCCGCGCCGGTTCGAAACCACGGCCGACCGCGGAGCGCCTGGCGCAAAACCGTAAACCTTCAGATCGTCGCTCGAATGGGTGATCCGTTTCACGCTCGGCGAGAGCGGGTCAGTCGGGCGTGATGGGCTCGATAGCATCAAGCACCGGCACGGACGGGGGAACGTCGCCATCCCTGAGCCGCGTATGCCCTGGGGCTCCGTCCGCCGGTCCACGAGCCGGAGGTGCCCATGAGTGCGGAGGCCACGAACCCCGCGACCCCTGGTCCTGTAGCCCCTACAGCGCCCCGCAGGAAGGCCCGTCCCCGGATCGACCTGCGCCGGCTCGGCCGGGCCGCGCTGCTCGGCCCGGCCGCCCGTGACCGGCTGCCCGACGCCATCGGCCACGTCGTCGAAGCCCACCGCGCCCACCACCCCGACGCCGACCTCGAACCGCTGCGCCGCGCCTATGTCCTGGCGGAGTCCTCGCACCGCGGCCAGATGCGCAAGAGCGGCGAGCCGTACATCACGCATCCGCTCGCCGTGACCCTGATCCTCGCCGAACTCGGGGCCGAGACGACGACGTTGACGGCCTCCCTGCTCCACGACACCGTCGAGGACACCGATGTGACGCTGGACCAGGTGCGGGACCAGTTCGGCGAGGAGGTCCGCTACCTCGTCGACGGGGTCACCAAGCTGGAGAAGGTCGACTACGGCGCCGCTGCCGAGCCCGAGACCTTCCGCAAGATGCTCGTCGCCACCGGCAACGACGTCCGGGTGATGTCGATCAAGCTCGCCGACCGGCTGCACAACATGCGCACCCTCGGCGTGATGCGCCCCGAGAAACAGGCCCGGATCGCGAAGGTGACCCGCGACGTCCTGATCCCGCTCGCCGAACGGCTGGGCGTCCAGGCACTCAAGACCGAGCTGGAGGACCTGGTCTTCGCCATCCTCCACCCCGAGGAGTACGCGCACACGCGGCAGTTGATCGCCGCCAACGCGGCCCGCCCCGACGACCCCCTCACCGAGATCGCCGACGAGGCCCGCACGGTCCTGCGCGACGCCGGCATCCAGGCCGAAGTCCTCATCCGTTCACGGCACTTCGTCTCCGTGCACCGCGTGGCCCGCAAGCGCGGACGGCTGCGCGGCGCCGACTTCGGGCGACTGCTCGTGCTGGTCAACGAGGACGCGGACTGCTACGGCGTCCTGGGCGAGCTGCACACCTGCATGACGCCCGTCGTCTCGGAGTTCAAGGACTTCATCGCCGTACCCAAGTTCAACCTGTACCAGTCGCTGCACACCGCCGTCGCCCGCGCGGACCGCCAGGTCGTCGAAGTCCTCATCCGCACCCACCAGATGCACCGTGTCGCCGAGGCGGGCGTGGTCGCCCTCGGCAACCCCTACGCCCCGCCCACGGACGAGCACGCGTCGACGGCCGACGGCGAGCGCGCCGACCCGACCCGCCCCGGCTGGCTCTCCCGGCTCCTCGAATGGCAGCGGGGCGCCCCCGACCCCGACACCTTCTGGTCGACGCTGCGCGAGGACCTCGCCCAGGACCGCGAGATCACCGTCTTCCGGCCCGACGGCGGCACGCTGGGGCTGCCCGAGGGCGCCACCTGCGTGGACGCCGCCTACGCCCAGTACGGCGAGGACGCGCACGCCTGCATCGGGGCCCGCGTCAACGGCCGCCTGGCCACCCTCAGCACGGTCCTGAGGGACGGCGACTCCGTCCAGCTCCTCATGGGCCAGGACCTGGCCTCCGAGCCGTCGCGGGAGTGGCTGGAGCACGCCCACACACCGGCGGCGCGCATCGCCATCCAGCGGTGGCTCGCGGCGCATCCGGAGGATCCGGCGGAGGGACCGGCAGCGGGACTGGCGGAGGATCCCGTGGAGGGACCGGCGGGGGAGCGCGCGCGGTTCGGCGAGCGCCTCGACGACATCGAGAGCGCCGCCGGGGCCGCTCCCGGCCCGCGGACCCGCACGGCCGTGAGCGACCCGGGCGTGAGCGACCCGGCCGCGCCCGCGGCCGCCGCCCGCACGACCTCCGACGGCGGCACCGGGCGCGCGGGCGCCGACCTCGTCGTCGAGCGTCCGGGCGCCGTCGTACGCCTCGCCGGATGCTGTACGCCCGTGCCTCCCGACGAGATCACCGGTTTCTCCGTGCGCGGCGGTGTCGTGACCGTGCACCGCGTGCGGTGCGCCGCGGTGGCGCGCATGAAGCGCGGGGGGCGCGCGGAGGTCGATGTGCGCTGGGGGGACAGCTCCGCCTGCCGGGTCACGCTCGTCGCGGAATCGTTCGGGCGGCCCCATCTGCTCGCCGATCTCACCGAGGCGATCGCCCTGGAGGGCGCCGAGATCGTCTCCGCCATCGTCGAACCGCCCAGCCAGCAGCGGGTCCGCCACACGTACACCCTCCAACTCCCCGACGCGACCCGCCTCCTCGCCCTGATGCGGGCCATGCGCAATGTGCCCGGCGTGTACGACGTGAGCCGCGCACAACACGAGGCCGCGGACTCCTGAGCGGCGCCCGGCACGAGGCCATGCGCCCCGAGTGGGGCCCGGCACCGGACCTTGGCCTCCCGGGCGTTCCTCAGCACTGGCCCTGGGCCTCCTGAATGGCGTCAGAACGGGACGTCGCTTCTTTGAACGGCCGTCGGGACGGGCGTCGCTTCTTGAAGTGATCGTCAGGGCAGCGTTGCTCCTTGAGTGACCGTCAGCACCGGGCGCCGGCCCCCTAGTCGGCGTCGAGCACCGGGTCCACGACTCCCAGGGCGCCCGCAGGACCAACCCGTTCGAGTGGGCCGGGCGCGCGTCGCCGCAGCGGGGCACGCGCGCGCTGGTAGCGGTGGTGCATGCTGCTCAACCCCCGCACCCGGCCGCGCCGGGCCGCCCGGCGCCGGAAGGGCGCCCTCCTGGCCGCCGCCGTCTCCGTGTGCCTCCTGTCCGCGAGCGCCCCCGCCGCCCCGCTGGGCGTCGGCGACCGGCTCTTCCCGTACCTCGGCAACCCCGGATACGACGTGGCGTCGTACGACGTCGACCTCACCTATCCCGGCAGCAACGACAAACCCCTCAAGGCCGTCACCACCATCAACGCCTGGACCACGACCGCACTGGACCGGCTCAACCTCGACTTCGCGCACGGCACTGTCAAGTCCGTGGAGGTCGACGGGAGGCCGGCCGGTTTCGCCAGGGCCGGCGACGACCTTGTCATCACCCCGGACCGGCCGCTGCCCCAGGGCAGTTGGCTGCGGATCACCGTCCGGCACACCAGTGACCCGATGCCCGCCAAGGACCGGGACGGCGGCTGGGTGCGCACCAAGGACGGCCTCGCCATGGCCAACCAGGCCGACGCCGCGCACCTGGTGTTCCCGTGCAACGACCACCCGTCCGACAAGGCGATGTTCACCTTCCGGATCACCGCCCCGAACGACTACACAGCCGTCGCCAACGGACTGTCGACCGGCGTGGACCGGGTCGGCCCCTCCACCACCTGGACGTACCGCACCCAGCACCCCATGGCCACCGAGCTCGCCCAGGTCTCCATCGGCCGCTCCACCGTGCTGCGCCGCACCGGACCGCACGGACTGCCGGTCCGCGACGTCGTGCCGACCGCCGACCGCAAGGCCCTCGAACCCTGGCTGGCGAAGACCCCCGACCAGATCGCCTGGATGGAGGGCAAGGTCGGGCCCTACCCCTTCGAGACATACGGCGTGCTCATGGCCCAGGCCGCCACCGGCTTCGAACTCGAGACGCAGACCCTCTCCCTCTTCGAGAAGGAACTGTTCACCGAGCCCGCCTACCCCAAGTGGTACGTCGAGTCGGTCATGGTGCACGAGCTGTCGCACCAGTGGTTCGGCAACAGCGTCAGCCCGCGCACCTGGTCCGACCTGTGGCTCAACGAAGGCCACGCCACCTGGTACGAGGCCCTCTACGCGGAGGAGAAGGCCGACCGGCCCATGGTCGACCGGATCAAGGCCGCCTACGAGGCCTCCGACCGCTGGCGCGCCTCCGGCGGTCCGCCCGCCGCCCCCAAGCCCCCGAACCGGGGCCAGAAGATCGGGATCTTCCGGCCGAACGTCTACGACGGCGCCGTGCTGGTCCTCTACGCCCTGCGCCAGGAGATCGGGCAGTCCGCCTTCGAGCGGCTGGAGCGGGCCTGGGTGCAGACGCACCGGGACGCCACCGCGACCACGGCCGACTTCGAACGCCTCGCCGCGGCCGTCGCCGGACGCGACCTGGGCGGATTCTTCAAGGGCTGGCTGTACGGCGAGAAGACCCCGCCGATGCCCGGACACTCGGACTGGAAGTCCGCGCCGCCCGAGGAGAAGGCCGGGAAATCCCCCGCGAAGGGCGTCCAGGGATCGTCCGCGAAGGAGCCTGCGGCATCGTCCGCGAAGGAGGGCGCCGCGCCGCCGGCGCACGGGGCCGTGGGCTAAGGCCCGGAATAAGCCGGTGACGAGACGGGCCGTGCCGTGCGACCATCGTCAGGTCGGCGCGGCACGGAACTCGGGAATCTCCCGCCGTCCTCGTGCGTTCTCCATATTGACCGCCGTAACGGAATCCCTTCCGACGTAAGGACCCAATGACCTCCTCTTCTTCCCCTTCCCAGGACACCAAGCGCCTTGCGCACGACTACCCCGAAGGTCTTCGGGCCGATGCCCTGATGGAAGAGGACGTCGCCTGGAGCCACGAGATCGACGGAGAGCGGGACGGCGACCAGTTCGACCGCTCCGAGCGCGCGGCACTGCGCCGCGTGATCGGCCTCTCCACCGAGCTCGAGGACGTCACCGAGGTCGAGTACCGACAGCTCCGCCTGGAGCGGGTCGTGCTCGTCGGGGTGTGGACGTCCGGGACCGTGCAGGACGCCGACAACTCCCTCGCCGAGCTGGCCGCCCTCGCGGAGACCGCGGGCGCGCTCGTGCTCGACGGGGTGGTCCAGCGCCGCGACAAGCCCGACGCGGCCACCTACATCGGCTCCGGCAAGGCCGAGGAACTGCGCGACATCGTCCTCGAAACGGGCGCGGACACCGTCATCTGCGACGGTGAGCTCAGCCCGGGCCAGCTGATCCACCTCGAGGACGTCGTCAAGGTCAAGGTCATCGACCGTACGGCCCTGATCCTCGACATCTTCGCCCAGCACGCCAAGTCCCGAGAGGGCAAGGCGCAGGTCGCGCTCGCGCAGATGCAGTACATGCTGCCCAGGCTCCGCGGCTGGGGTCAGTCGCTGTCCCGCCAGATGGGCGGCGGCAAGGGCGGCGGCCTGGCCACCCGTGGCCCCGGTGAGACCAAGATCGAGACGGACCGGCGGCGGATCCGCGAGAAGATGGCGAAGATGCGCCGGGAGATCGCGGAGATGAAGACCGGCCGCGAGATCAAGCGCCAGGAGCGCAGGCGGAACAAGGTGCCGTCCGTCGCCATCGCGGGCTACACCAACGCCGGCAAGTCCTCCCTGCTCAACCGCCTCACGGGCGCGGGCGTCCTGGTCGAGAACGCGCTGTTCGCGACCCTGGACCCGACCGTCCGCCGGGCCGAGACCCCGGGCGGCCGGGTGTACACGCTCGCCGACACGGTCGGCTTTGTCCGGCACCTGCCGCACCACCTGGTCGAGGCGTTCCGCTCCACCATGGAGGAGGTCGGCGACTCCGACCTGATCCTGCACGTGGTGGACGGCTCGCACCCGATCCCGGAGGAGCAGCTGGCCGCCGTGCGCGAGGTGATCAGGGACGTCGGCGCCACCGACGTGCCCGAGATCGTCGTGATCAACAAGGCGGACGCGGCCGACCCGCTGGTGCTCCAGCGGCTGCTGCGCGTCGAGAAGCGGTCCATCGCCGTCTCGGCCCGCACCGGCCGGGGCATCGACGAACTGCTCGCGCTCATCGACAACGAGCTGCCCAGGCCGTCCGTCGAGATCGAGGCCCTGGTGCCGTACACGCACGGCAAGCTGGTCGCCCGCGCCCACACCGAGGGCGAGGTGATCTCCGAGGAGCACACCGCGGAGGGCACGCTGCTCAAGGTGCGGGTGCACGAGGAACTGGCGGCCGACCTCGCGCCGTACGTTCCCGCGTCGCTCGCCTGAGCCACCGCGACACAGTCCGAAGGCCCGCCCCGCCGACCGCGGGAGCGGGCCTTCGGACTGCCGGGGCCACCCGACAGCGTCGCCTCGGACTTGCCGGGAACCTTGTACTGCGGTAGCAGCCCCGCTCTGCCCGGCGTGCGCACAGCGACCGGCCGTCCGCGACTGTGCCCGCCGTCCGCTACTGCCCGGCGAACTTCTCGCTGACCGCGCTGTACACACCCTCGGCCACGTCACCCAGTCGCGGACCGGCCAGCCAACCCGACCTCACCGGACCGATGGACGTGTTGGACACCAGCGTCGGCTTGCCGTCGGAACCGGTCTCCACCCAGCCGCCGCCGGACGAACCACCCGTCATCGTGCAGCCGATGCGGTACATCGTCGGGTCCGACGTGCTGAGCGACAGCCGCCCCGGCTTGTCCTGGCACTGGTACAGCGACTGACCGTCGAACGGCGCCGCCGCCGGGTACCCGGTCGCCATGATGCTCGCCACCTTCGGCACCGCCGGGGCGTCGAAGTCCACCGGGAGCGCCGAACCGACCGTCTCCTCCAGCGACTTGCCGCTGCCGCCCTCCTCGGGCGTCACATGGATCACGGCGAAGTCGTACGAGGCACCGTCCCCGCCCGTCTCACCGCCCTGCTCGATCCACTGCTGAGAGGTCTGCGCCCAGTCGCCCCACCAGATCCCGTACGGAGCGATCTGCTCCTTGGTGGCGCTCTGCAACTCCTCGTTCGTCATGCCCGTGTCGTTGTACGACGGCACGAACGCGATGTTGCGGTACCAGCCGCCCTTCTTACCGGCATGCACACAGTGGCCTGCGGTCCACACCATGTTGGACTTGCCGGGGTGCGCCGGGTCCTGCACCACCGTCGCCGAGCAGACCATCGTGCCCTCGGGGGCGTCGAAGAACACCTTGCCGGCGGTGCCGGCATGGGTGCGGTACGGCGGCTGCACCGCCTGTGCCTGCACCGGCGCCGGCGTCGGGTCGGTCACACCCTGGTCATCGGAGAGGTCGTTGTCGTCCACGCCCCGGTCCGGGTCGTCGGCATCCCGCATGCGGTCCGGGTCCCACAGGCCCTTGATGATCGGGTTGATGAATTCGTTCGCCTCACGCAGCCAGTCGTCCTTGTTCCAGTTCTTCCACGCGCCGTTCTTCCACTGGTCGAGATCGATCCCGTGCTCCTTGAGCCTTTCCTTGATGTCCTCCGGGATCTTGATCTTTCCGTCGTCGGCGGCAGCGGAGGCGCCGGCCTGGCCGCCCGCAGTGTCGTCGCCGTCGCTGGTGCACGCCGTGGCGGTGAGCGCCAGCGCCGAGACGAGGGCGACGGCCGCCAGCACGGGGGAGGTTCTGCGGCCCGCACTCCTCCCGCGGCGAACGGTGAAGGACGGCCGTATGGATCGCATGGTCTTGACTCCCCCTGCTGGTAAGGAAACTCGGTGCTGCGACCGTGATGTCCGGTGGAACTCATGGGGAGTTCACGCAGGTCTCACGGCTCTCTGGGAACGGCACCACACACTATGCGCTCGCTGTGGGGGACTTCCGACGGAACAGCAACAGTTGCGTCACGGCAAGGATCTTGAGGCAACCCGTAACCCGGTGGGCGGTCCGGTGTTGTAGCCGTGAGGGGCCTGCGGCCCGTGCCCGGTCCCGCGGATCAACTCGCCCCTGGACAGCGGGAGGACTCGGAGCCGTGGCCGCGACCGATTCGGTGACCGATCCGAAGGCCGATTCGGTGACCGATCCGAGGACCGGGGAGCCGTCCGGGGGAGTGCACACCGCTCACGAATGTGACCTGGCCGCCCTCGTCAGGGACGTCGCCCGAGCCGCCACCGGACGCCACACCGGTCGGACGCGGCGGACCACGACGCCGACTCGACTCGGCACCGTCCCGTCAGCCAGGCAAGCCCGATGGACCGCCGTACCTTCGCCCCCTCCATGAACCGTCACCCTCGCGCCCTCATGAACCGCCTTCCCTCGCTGTCTCGCCATCGTCCCGACTCCTCGGCGCATGAGTCCGAGCAATGCCGAAGGCCATCGAACACCTGCTCCGCACCCTCCCTAGGAACAGTCTTGAATGCCAGCGCCACCCCCAACGGCCGTTCCCGTGCTCCTGACACCACCTCCCACGGCACACACGCCCCGCTCTCGCCGACGGCCGAGCGGGTACCCGAGCAGAAACCCCGGATCCCGGAAGCGGACCGTCCGTGGGGCGTGTCCGACGACCCTCTGGAACACCCCGACCCCTCCACGGCCGCCCAGAGCGCGGCCGTGGAGAACCTGCTTCGCTGCTGGGTCCGCGAGATGAACCTCGCAGCGCCCGACACCGGCCCCGACCTCGGCCCAGATGCCGGCACCGGCACCCGCTCCCGTACCCTCCGCATCCCGCTGCCCCACAGCGGCACGGCCCTGACCGCACCCGTCCGCTACTGGTCCCCGACCGGCTGGCACCGATTCGGCCGCCCGCGCCTCGCCGACGTCCCCGAGGACGCCCCACCGGTCGACGCCGTGACCCTCGCGGCGCTGATCACCAGGGAGACGCTCGGCCGTACCGGCACCCCCGCCGGTCCGGACGCCGCAGCGACCCCCGATGGCAGAGACCTGGCCGCACGAGTGGCCGACTCGCTCCACCGCACCGCCCTCTTCATCAGAGACCGGCGCACCCACCCCGCCGACGGACCCGACCGGTTCCTCAGCGCCGAACAGGCACTCCTGCTCGGACACCCGCTGCATCCGACCCCGAAGAGCCGCGAGGGCCTGTCCGAAGCGGAAGCCCGTCCCTACTCACCGGAGTTGCGCGGCTCCTTCCCCTTGCACTGGATGGCCGTATCGCCTTCCCTGCTCGCTACCGATTCGGCCTGGACCGAGCGTGGACGCCCTGTCCGGGCGGCGCACCTCACGGCACTGCTCGCCGGCCCCGGGCTGGCCCTGCCCGACGGGTTCGCCGCCCTGCCCCTGCACCCCTGGCAGTCGCGCGAGATCCGGCACCGACACGACATCGCTGCCCTCCTCGACGCGGGACTGCTCAGAGAACTCGGTCCCTTCGGTTCCCCGTGGCACCCCACCTCCTCCGTACGTACCGTCCATCAAACCGGTGCTCCCGCGATGCTCAAGCTGTCCCTGGGCCTCCGGATCACCAACTCGCGCCGGGAGAACCTCCGTAAGGAACTCCACCGCGGCGTCGAGGTGCACCGCCTGCTGCGCTCCGGCCTGTCGCGGCAGTGGCAGGCCGTGCACCCGGGCTTCGACATCGTCCGCGACCCCGCCTGGCTGGCCGTCGACGACCCGGACGGCCTGCCCGTCCGGGGACTCGATGTGGTGCTCCGGCACAACCCCTTCGCACCCGCCGACGACGTCTCCTGCCTCGCCGGTCTCGTCGCGCCTCGGCCCATGGCCGTGCCCGCCGCCCACGGGCATCTCGCGGGCGCGACGGCCCGGCCCTTCCAGTCCCGCCTCGCCCAAGTCGTCACGCGCCTCGCCGAGCGGACCGGTCGTCCCCTTGGAACGGTCGCCACGGAGTGGTTCCTGCGCTACTTGGAGCAGGTCGTGCGTCCCGTGCTGTGGCTGGACAGCGAGGCGGGGATCGCCCTGGAGGCGCACCAGCAGAACACGCTGCTCGTGCTGGACGACGACGGTTGGCCTGCGGGCGGCCGCTACCGGGACAATCAGGGCTACTACTTCCGCGAGTCCCGGCGAGCCGAACTCGACGCACGACTGCCCGGCATCGGCGAGCACAGCGACACGTTCGTCTCCGACGAGGTCACCGACGAACGGTTCGCCTACTACCTCGCCATCAACAACGTGCTCGGCCTGATCGGTGCGTTCGGCTCGCAGCGCCTCGCCGACGAGTGTCTGCTGCTGGCCGCGTTCCGCCGTTTCCTCGCCGGCATCGCCGCGGGCCCCACGCCGCTGCGGACCTCCCTGCCCGCCCGCATGCTCGACTCACCTGTCCTGCGCTGCAAGGCCAACCTGCTGACCAGGTTGCACGGCCTCGACGAACTCGTCGGCCCGGTCGACACCCAGTCCGTCTACGTAACCATCGCCAACCCCCTTCATTCCTGAACCGAACAATTCATTCACCCTTCGAGGAACGTAGCCACCTCGGACTCTGACAGGAGCGCGCCATGTCCCCTGCCGACGCGAGCACCGACACCGGACCCGTGCCCGTTCACCCCGGTTCCTCCGGCCCCGGAGGGGACAGCGAGGAAACGCTGGACCTGCGCCTTCCCGCCGAACTCATCGCCCTCATCGCCGGGGAACCGAGGGACACCGATGACTCAGCCGGTGCCGGTCCGCTTGCAACGGGGGACGAGCGGGGGCTGTCTCCGACGGGGGTCGGCCCAGGCTTTGCGGCGGATGCCGGTCGGCGCTCGGCGCTTGACACCGGCTCTTCGTTCGCCGCGCAGGCCGACTTGCCGTCCGCGGTGCAGGCCGGACCGCCCTCCGCGGGGGAAGCCGGCTCGCTCTTCGAGACCGTTGCCCACTCGTCCGCTGAGACCGACGCGCGATCGTTCTCCGCGGCGGATGCCGCCCTGTTCTCCGCCGCGGACGACGACCTGCTCGACCATGTCGCCGGCTGGGGCCCGACCGGCACATCCGTGGGCCTGTTCCAGTTGGTCCCCGTCCGCCTCGATCACGATCTCCCGCTCATCAGCCGCTGGATGAACGACCCCGCGGTCGCCGCGTTCTGGGATCTGGCCGGTTCCCAGGACAGGACCGAGGAGCATCTGTGTGCCCAGCTCACCGGCGACGGGCGGAGCGTGCCGTGCCTCGGCACGCTGGACGGCACCCCCATGAGCTACTGGGAGATCTATCGGGCGGATCTGGACCCACTGGCCCGCCACTATCCGGCCCGCCCGCACGACACCGGGATCCATCTCCTCATCGGCGGCGTCGCCGACCGGGGGCGGGGTCTGGGGTCCGCCCTCCTCAGAGCAGTGGCCGAGCTGATCCTGAGCCGACGTCCCGCCTGCGCCCGAGTCATCGCCGAGCCCGACCTCCGCAATACGCCGTCCATGGCCGCCTTCCTTTCCGCGGGCTTCCGGCTCGCCGCCGAGGTCGACCTGCCCGCCAAGCGGGCCGGCCTCATGATCCGGGACCGGTCACTGCGTGATGTGTTGTAGCGCTCGGTGACGATCCGTTCACATGTAGTACGAACCTCGGACCGCTCCGGTTCCCGGTCGCCGGAAACGGAGTCGAGCAAGGCGGCCGGGTCGTTCTCCATCGCGGCAACCGGGTCGCGGGCCGCTTCGTGCTCCGCCGTGAGTCAAGCGATCCGGAGACGGGAGGGCGCGCGCTGCCCGGCACAGGCCGCGATCTCCATCCACCTGCCGGAACAGCCCGCCGGACTCGCTCGCCCGGTCCGATCGCGCAGTTCGCGCCGTGAGGCTGGCGGGTGCCGTTCCAAATGGCCGGGGCCCTCGCCCTGGCCGGGCTGTGGCCGTGCTCCTCGCTCACCGAAAGTCCCCGGTTCCTGGCCATCGAGGACCGCGCTCGTGCCGCTTGTCGACGTCGTCCGGCACCACTGGCGGCTGATGCTCCTGACCGCCGGAGCGCTCGCGGTGGGGTACCTCGGATGCCACCGGATTTCGTGTGGTCGAGGCCTTGCCGGGCCTTGGTCCTGTGCTGCCCAGGCCCTGCCCGGCCTCGGTCCCATGCGGTCGAGGTCTGCCGGGCCTCGGCCCCGTGCCGCCCAGGCCCTTGCGAGGCCTTGCCCCGCCACCCCGTCCTGAGACCGGCCCCACCCGTACCCCGCCCCGCTCCACGTCCGACGCCGCCGAGGAGTCTCCACCGTGATCCGCCCCGACCCTCACCGGTCCCGTCGATCGGACGGCCCCCGCGCCCGCGGCAGCCGTGAAGTCCCGTCCACCGGCCCGTCACTTGGCCCGGCCACCGGCCCACGCCTGGGCCCACCCCTCCACTCCGGCTTGACCGCCCGTTTGTCAGTGCCGGGCCGTAGGGTGGTCGGGCTATGACGAAGCCCTCACTCCCCGAACTCCTGCATGCCGCTGTCGCAGCCGTCGGCGGCACGGAGCGCCCCGGCCAGGTGACCATGGCCGAATCGGTTGCCGAAGCGATCGACGACGGATCCCATCTGCTGGTTCAGGCCGGCACCGGCACCGGCAAGTCGCTGGGCTACCTCGTGCCGGCACTCGCGCACGGGGAGCGTGTCGTCGTCGCGACGGCCACCCTCGCTCTGCAGCGCCAGCTCGTGGAGCGCGATCTGCCGCGCACGGTGGAGGCGCTGCATCCGCTGCTGCGGCGCCGCCCGGAGTTCGCGATGCTCAAGGGGCGGTCGAACTATCTGTGCCTGCACCGTCTTCACGAGGGCGTACCGCAGGACGAGGAGGAGGGGCTCTTCGACCAGTTCGAGGCGGCTGCGCCGACCAGCAAGCTGGGCCAGGACCTGCTGCGGCTGCGCGACTGGGCGGACGAGACCGAGAACGGGGACAGGGACGACCTGACACCGGGCGTGTCCGACCGTGCCTGGGCGCAGGTGTCGGTGTCCTCCCGGGAGTGCCTGGGCGCCTCGAAGTGTGCCTACGGCGCCGAGTGCTTCGCCGAGATGGCCCGCGAGCGGGCCAAGCTCGCCGAGGTTGTCGTCACCAACCACGCGCTGCTCGCGATCGATGCCATCGAGGGCGCCCCGGTGCTCCCTCAGCACGAGGTACTGATCGTGGACGAGGCGCACGAACTGGTTTCGCGCGTCACCGGCGTCGCGACCGGCGAGCTGACGCCCGGCCAGGTCAACCGGGCGGTGCGCCGTGCCGCGAAGCTGGCCAACGAGAAGGCCGCGGACCAGCTCCAGACCGCGGCCGAGGGCTTCGAGCGGCTGATGGAGCTGGCCCTTCCGGGCCGGCTGGAGGAGATCCCGGAGGACCTCGCCTACGCTCTGATGGCGCTGCGGGACGCCGCCCGCACCGTGATTTCCGCGATCGGCGCGACGCGTGACAAGTCGGTCCAGGACGAGGACGCGGTCCGCAAGCAGGCGCTGGCGTCCGTGGAGACGGTGCACGACGTGGCGGAGCGCGTGGTGAACGGCTCGGAGTGGGATGTCGTCTGGTACGAACGCCACGACCGCTTCGGCGCCTCTCTCCGTGTCGCCCCCATGTCCGTCTCGGGACTCCTCAGGGAGAAGCTCTTCGCGGACCGCTCCGTCGTCCTCGCGTCCGCCACGCTCAAGCTGGGCGGTGACTTCAACGGAGTCGGCGCCTCCCTGGGCCTCGCCCCGGAGGGCACGGAGGGCGAGGATCTCCCGCAGTGGAAGGGCATCGACGTCGGCTCGCCCTTCGACTACCCCAAACAGGGCATCCTGTATGTGGCCAAGCACCTGTCCCGCCCGGCACGGGACGGCGACCGTGCGGACATGCTCGACGAACTGACCGAACTCATCCAGGCGGCGGGGGGCCGCACGCTCGGCCTCTTCTCCTCCATGCGGGCGGCTCAGCTCGCCGCCGAGGAGCTGCGCTCGCGGGTCCCCGAGTTCCCGATCCTGCTCCAGGGCGAGGAGACCCTCGGCGAGCTGATCAAGAACTTCGCCGCGGACCCCAAGACCTGTCTGTTCGGCACCCTGTCCCTGTGGCAGGGCGTCGACGTGCCCGGTCCCAGCTGCCAGCTGGTCGTGATGGACAAGATCCCCTTCCCGCGCCCCGACGACCCACTGATGAGCGCCCGCCAGAAGGCGGTGGAGGACGCGGGCGGCAATGGCTTCATGGCGGTCGCCGCCACCCATGCGGCGCTTCTGATGGCGCAGGGCGCCGGCCGGCTCGTCCGGGCCACGGGGGATCGCGGCGTGGTCGCCGTGCTGGACCAGAGGCTGGCCACGGCGCGGTACGGCGGCTACCTCAAGGCGTCACTGCCCGGCTTCTGGTACACGACGGACCGTAACCAGGTGCGGAAGTCGCTCGCCGCCATCGACGCCGCCGCGCAGCAGGCGGAAGCGAAGTGATCGCGGGTTGGTCTGTCCCGGCGCCGGGACAGACCAACCCGCGATGCGACGCCGCCGGTGACCGGGTTCCGGACAGCACAGGGCCCCGGAACCGGCGCAGAGGTTCCGGGGCCCGGTCAGGGGACGAACCGACGGCCCGCCCGTCCGGCCTAGACGCGCCGCAGGACGGCGACGACCTTGCCCAGGATGGTCGCGTCGTCACCGGGGATGGGCTCGTAAGCGGAGTTGTGCGGGAGGAGCCAGACATGGCCGTCCTCACGCTTGAAGCGCTTGACGGTGGCCTCGCCGTCGAGCATCGCGGCCACGATGTCGCCGTTCTCGGCGACCGGCTGGCGGCGGACGGTGACCCAGTCCCCGTCACAGATCGCGGCCTCGATCATGG
This sequence comes from Streptomyces shenzhenensis, assembly GCF_003688995.1. Classification (GTDB taxonomy): domain Bacteria; phylum Actinomycetota; class Actinomycetes; order Streptomycetales; family Streptomycetaceae; genus Streptomyces; species Streptomyces shenzhenensis_A. Next base: position 66,127 of record NZ_PENI01000020.1, read on the forward strand.
AGTCGCCGACGACCTTCAGGACGAACAGCTCGCCGTCGCCCACCAGCTGTCGGGGGAGGGGGAAGACGTCCTCGACGGACTCCTCCGCGAGGATCGGGCCACCGGCGGCGATGCGGCCGACGAGCGGGACGTAGGACGCGGCGGGCTTGCCGGCGGTGTCCGTGGGCTGCACGGTCACCGTCTGGTCGGAGCCACGGACCTCGTACGCGCGCGGGCGATGCGGGTCGCGGCGCAGGAAGCCCTTGCGCTCGAGTGCCATCAGCTGGTGCGCGACCGATGAGGTGCTGGAGAGGCCGACGGCCTGGCCGATCTCCCGCATCGATGGCGGGTAGCCACGCCGCTGCACGGAGTCCCTGATGACCTCGATCACCCGGCGCTGCCGGTCGGTGAGCCCCGAGCTGTCCGCCCGGATGCCTGGAGGTCGGCCGGGCAGGGAGCGCTTGTGCCCTTCCGGATTCGTGGCTTCGTTCATCGCATGCACCGGCTCAAGTCGGCCCGGGGAGCGGTCCTGGGCAGTGATGGTGGCACTGTCTGCGGTGGTGGTCACGTCGGCCCCTCTCGATGGTCTCCCTGCTGGACAACGGTAGTTGCTTTCGAAAGGTTGCGCCAAACACACGTTCGAGTGAAAAAACGCGGTTCGCTTCACGTGATCACATGTCTGGGTGTATGGCTAACGCGTTGCCTGGCGGATAAAAGGGCTCATTGTTGTACTCTTCACCGCCGGGGTGCTGACCTCGTGGGTTGCGCGCTCAGTCTGCCATCCGGAGTCCCGTCGACCGGGAACCGATCCCCTTCTGTGCCGCAGTCGCACGCGTCCTCCGCGTGGCGTCCACGGTATCCCCGTATCCCTTCCCTCGGTACGCACGCGACACGCGCGCGTGTCGATGTGTTGAGCCAAGCACCACATGTAGTGGTTGGATTGCTACAGCTGCCCACAAGTTGTGGTCCCCCGGGTCTTCGATGTCCGAGAGATCGCCTATGCTGGGGGCTGCTTCGAGGGACCCAGGAGGTCTTTCGAGGCCGTTGAGTCTGCTGTGAGGAGGGTTGGAGATCATGCACTGCCCCTTCTGCAGGCACCCCGACAGCCGTGTCGTGGACAGTCGGACGACCGACGACGGCACGTCGATCCGCAGGCGCCGCCAGTGCCCGGACTGCACCCGCCGCTTCACGACCGTGGAGACGTGCTCGCTCATGGTGGTCAAGCGGTCCGGAGTCACCGAGCCCTTCAGTCGTACCAAGGTCATCAATGGTGTGCGCAAGGCATGCCAGGGGCGGCCCGTCACCGAGGACGCGCTCGCCCAGCTCGGCCAGCGGGTCGAGGAGGCGGTGCGGGCCACCGGGAGCGCCGAGCTGACCACCCACGACGTGGGGCTGGCCATACTCGGCCCGTTGCAGGAGCTGGACCTCGTCGCCTATCTGCGGTTCGCCTCCGTCTATCGGGCGTTCGACTCGCTCGAGGACTTCGAGGCGGCCATCGCCGAGCTCAGGGAAGCGACGCGAGGCCCCGCCGCGGACGACGATGACGCGGGAGCGGGGAGCCAGGAGGACGAGCGCGGGCGCGGAGGGACTGACGAGGTCCCCGTGCCCGCCCACGCTGCCGACTGAAAGGTGCGCCGGGGCGGACGGGGGTCCGGGATCCGGCCGGTCGGCGGCGAGTGAAGACCTGTTGTGGGCGGCAGCGTGTGGGAGCCCGCAACACAAGACAGAACACCGTGCCACGGGAACATCGGGGCACTTCAGGGCGTTTTAGCCCGTACAGGGAGGCGGCATGACAGAGACGGCGAGCGGTCCGGCACGAGGTTCCCGAGCCAAGGGCGCCAAGGCCACCAAGGGACTGCGTATCGAGCGCATCCACACCACTCCCGGCGTACACCCGTACGACGAGGTCGAGTGGGCGCGTCGTGACGTCGTCATGACCAACTGGCGCGACGGCTCGGTCAATTTCGAGCAGCGTGGCGTCGAGTTCCCCGACTTCTGGTCGGTGAACGCGGTCAACATCGTCACCAGCAAGTACTTCCGTGGTGCCGTGGGCACCCCGCAGCGCGAGACCAGCCTCAAGCAGCTGATCGACCGCATCGTGAAGACGTACCGGAAGGCCGGAGAGGACTACAAGTACTTCGCCTCGCCCGCCGACGCCGAGATCTTCGAGCACGAGCTGGCGTACGCCCTCCTGCACCAGATCTTCAGCTTCAACAGCCCCGTCTGGTTCAACGTGGGCACGCCCCAGCCCCAGCAGGTCTCTGCCTGCTTCATCCTGTCCGTCGACGACTCCATGGAGTCGATCCTCGACTGGTACAAGGAAGAGGGAATGATCTTCAAGGGCGGCTCCGGCGCCGGCCTGAACCTCTCTCGTATCCGCTCCTCCAAGGAGCTGCTGTCCTCCGGCGGCAACGCCTCCGGTCCGGTCTCCTTCATGCGCGGCGCCGACGCCTCGGCGGGCACGATCAAGTCCGGCGGAGCCACCCGCCGCGCCGCCAAGATGGTCATCCTCGACGTCGACCACCCCGACATCGAGGACTTCATCGAGACCAAGGTGAAGGAGGAGGAGAAGATCCGCGCACTGCGTGACGCGGGCTTCGACATGGACCTGGGCGGCGACGACATCACCTCCGTCCAGTACCAGAACGCCAACAACTCGGTCCGCGTGAACGACGAGTTCATGAAGGCCGTCGAGCAGGGCGGAAAGTTCGGCCTCCGCGCGCGGATGACCGGCGAGATCATCGAGGAGGTCGAGGCCAAGGAGCTGTTCCGCAAGATGGCCGAGGCCGCCTGGGCGTGCGCCGACCCCGGCATCCAGTACGACGACACCATCAACCACTGGCACACCTGCCCGGAGTCCGGCCGGATCAACGGCTCGAACCCCTGCAGCGAGTACATGCACCTGGACAACACGTCCTGCAACCTCGCCTCGCTGAACCTGATGAAGTTCCTGAAGGACGACGGCAAGGGCCACCAGTCGTTCGAGGTCGAGCGCTTCGCGAAGGTCGTCGAACTCGTCATCACCGCGATGGACATCTCCATCTGCTTCGCCGACTTCCCGACCCAGAAGATCGGCGAGAACACGCGCGCGTTCCGCCAGCTCGGCATCGGCTACGCCAACCTGGGCGCCCTGCTGATGGCCACCGGCCACGCCTACGACTCCGACGGCGGCCGCGCCCTGGCCGGCGCCATCACCTCCCTGATGACCAGCACGTCGTACCGCCGCTCCGCGGAACTCGCCGCGGTCGTCGGCCCGTACGACGGCTACGCCCGCAACGCCGACGCCCACAAGCGCGTCATGAAGCAGCACGCCGACGCCAACGGCACGGCCGTGCGCATGGACGACCTGGACACCCCGGTCTGGGCCGCCGCCACGGAGGCCTGGCAGGACGTGCTGCGCCTCGGTGAGAAGAACGGATTCCGTAACGCCCAGGCGTCCGTCATCGCCCCGACCGGCACCATCGGTCTCGCGATGTCCTGCGACACCACCGGCCTGGAGCCCGACCTCGCCCTGGTCAAGTTCAAGAAGCTGGTCGGCGGCGGCTCGATGCAGATCGTCAACGGCACCGTCCCGCAGGCCCTGCGCCGCCTGGGCTACCAGGAGGAGCAGATCGAGGCGGTCGTCGCCCACATCGCCGAGCACGGCAATGTGATCGACGCCCCCGGCCTCAAGCCGGAGCACTACGAGGTGTTCGACTGCGCCATGGGCGAGCGGGCGATCTCCCCGATGGGCCACGTCCGCATGATGGCCGCGATCCAGCCGTGGATCTCCGGCGCCCTGTCCAAGACGGTCAACATGCCGGAATCGGCGACCGTCGAGGAGGTCGAGGAGATCTACTTCGAGGCGTGGAAGATGGGCGTCAAGGCGCTCGCGATCTACCGCGACAACTGCAAGGTCGGCCAGCCGCTCTCCGCGAAGAAGAAGGACGACGACAAGAAGACCGAGGTCAAGGCCGAGGAGGCCCCCAAGGTCGAGAAGGTCGTCGAGTACCGCCCGGTCCGCAAGCGCCTCCCGAAGGGACGTCCAGGCATCACCACGTCCTTCACCGTCGGCGGCGCCGAGGGCTACATGACGGCCAATTCCTACCCGGACGACGGTCTCGGTGAGGTCTTCCTGAAGATGTCCAAGCAGGGTTCGACCCTCGCGGGCATGATGGACGCCTTCTCCATCGCCGTCTCCGTCGGCCTTCAGTACGGCGTGCCCCTGGAGACGTACGTCTCCAAGTTCACCAACATGCGCTTCGAGCCGGCCGGCATGACCGACGACCCGGACGTGCGGATGGCCCAGTCGATCGTCGACTACATCTTCCGCCGTCTGGCGCTGGACTTCCTGCCCTTCGAGACGCGCTCCGCGCTCGGCATTCACTCCGCCGAGGAGCGCCAGCGTCACCTGGAGACCGGCTCCTACGAGCAGGCGGAGGACGAGGTCGACGTCGAGGGCCTGGCCCAGTCGGCGCCGCGCCAGACCGACCTGAAGGCCGTGTCCACCCCGCGGGCCGGCGGCGAGGCGGCCGGCCCCGCCCCGAAGCAGGCACACACCAGCGCCGAGCTGGTGGAGATGCAGCTGGGCATCCAGGCCGACGCCCCGCTGTGCTTCTCCTGCGGCACGAAGATGCAGCGGGCCGGCTCCTGCTACATCTGCGAGGGCTGCGGCTCGACGAGCGGCTGCAGCTGACACCGGGCGGCATCGCGTCGGAGGCACCACTCGACGTGACCCGCGAAGCCGGCTGATCTGTGGATTCTGAAGGGGACCGGTCGCCGACCGGTCCCCTTCAGCACATCCTGGAGCACGACAACGTGCTGCTCGCTCGGCGCCCGGAATGGGTGCTTCCGGCCGACCCGGGCATACGCGACGGCACACGCGACACGGGCGGTTCGCCGTACGGCGTCACCCACCGCCGGCGGCCCTGGACGCATCGGCGCGGACTCCTGCGATCGACCCCCTACCCGGGCTGACCGCTGGGGCCGCCGCGCCGGCCCATGGTCCTGCTGAAGGTCGCGGGATCGTCCTCGAAGCCATGGACCCCGGGACGGAACTCCCACGCACCGGACTCGCCACGGACGAACTCCGCCACGGTCGCCGCGGTCGCCCCGGGGACGGATGCGAAATCGTCCTCGGCAAGGACGGTGTAGCCCTCGCGTATGTCCACCTCCGGATTGAGGACGTCGGCGAATCTGCGGTCCGCGGACCGCTGCTGGATGACGACACCGACCACCACGCGCGCGTACCGGTCGTTGAGCCGGTCGAGTTCCAGCGCCATGACCTCGTCCGAGCCGAATCCCTTCCCGTCCGCACTGTCCCGGTTGAGGGAGATCGTGCCGTCGGGCGAGCGGCTGCCGAAGTGCACCAGATAATCAGGCGTGCCGTACGGGTCGTCCTTCCCGTACGTCGCGGCGATGAGGTCGAGATCGGTCGGCGGCTGTCCCGCCGGGCTCGGATCCCACTTCAACGCGACCTCGACCTTGCGGATCCCCTTGCTCAAGCCGTTCACCAGGCTTCCCCTTCCCCCTCTGGGTTGCGTCCCAACTCCCTGGTAGCCAAGGTTCGTTGTCCATCGTGCCATGTGCTGCGGGCCGGCGCGTGGGTGATCTCTCGCGGAGCGTGACCGGTGCCACGCTCCATGGCCTTACGATGGCGCGGTGCTGGTCAAGTGGATTCGCTGCACCGTGGTGGACCGCCGCGGGTTCGAGCGGGGGCAGCGAAAATGGGCGGGGCTTCTGGGGGAGCCGGGATTTCGCGGGCAGGGCGGCGGCTGGAGCCGACAGCGGCCCGGCGTGGCGCACACCTTCGCCTTCTGGGAAAGCCGCGCCTTCTACGACTCCTTCATGGCCCGCTCCCACGACCGGCTTGCGGCGACCCAGGCGGGCACCTTCAAGGACAGCCAGGTCAAGCTGTTCGAGTACCGCTTCGATGTGAAGACCGGCTTCGAACCGCGGTTCGCGGACTCCGACCTGATCCGTGTCGCCCTCTGCCGTATCCACGAAGAACGCGTGGAGAACTTCACGCTGATGCAGGAGAAGGTCTGGAACCCCGCGATGGCCGGCTCGCCCGGCATGATCCGCGGCATGTTCGCCGAGGCCCCGGAGCACGAGTTCCTGATCCTGTCGATGTGGCGCTCGGCCGCCGAGCACGGCAAGTACCGCACCGAGCGCGTGGAGCGGCTGGCCCTGCGGGCACAGACCGAGGCGGACGTCGCGGCGCTCACCGGTGACATCGTGGAACTGGAGCCGACCTGGACGGTCTGACGCCGAGGGCGCGAGGCGTGTGCCCCTGTGTGGCCCATGGTGCAGGATTCGTGTGACCTACGCCGTATGGAGCGCCCAGAATTGCTCGGCCGGGCGTCACTCGATCTAGGGTTTCGGCATGGCACGACCACGGCGCATCGTACTGGTCCGGCACGGCGAGTCGACGGGCAATGTCGATGACTCCGTCTACGAGCGGGAACCCGACCATGCCCTCGCGCTCACCGAGCGCGGCTGGCAGCAGGCTGCGGAGACCGGGAAGCGGGTCCGGGAGGTGTTCGGCCGCGAGCGGGTGAGCGTGTACGTCTCCCCGTACCGGCGTACGCACGAGACGCTCCGCGCCTTCCACCTCGACCCCGAGCTGATACGGGTACGCGAGGAACCGCGACTGCGTGAGCAGGACTGGGGGAACTGGCAGGACCGCGACGACGTACGCCTCCAGAAGACCTACCGTGACGCGTACGGGCACTTCTTCTTCCGCTTCCCGCAGGGCGAGTCGGGCGCCGACGTGTACGACCGGGTCGGGGGCTTCCTGGAGAGCCTGTTCCGCAGCTTCGAGGCCCCGGACCATCCTCCGAACGTGCTCCTGGTGACCCACGGGCTGGCGATGCGGCTGTTCTGCATGCGCTGGTTCCACTGGACGGTCGCGGAATTCGAATCGCTGTCGAACCCCGGGAACGCGGAGATGCGCATGCTCGTTCTCGGTGATGACGGCAAGTACACGCTCGACCGGCCCTTCGAGCGCTGGCGGGACCCGCTGCCGCACTGGACCACCGGATAGAGTGGCAGGATCATGACCGCTGATTCCTCCCCTCTGGGGCGCCTGGACCGCGCCCTGACCAGCCTGCGGGGACTGGCCGTGGGGGATGCGCTCGGCTCCCAGTTCTTCGTCCCGGCGAACCGTCCACTGCTGAAGCGCCGCGAACTGCCGCCCGGCACCTGGCAGTGGACGGACGACACCGAGATGGCCTGCTCCGTGGTCGCCGTCCTCGCTGCGCACCACCGCATCGACCAGGACGCGCTCGCTCACTCCTTCGCCGCGCACCACGACTTCGACCGCGGATACGGGCCGGCTGTCAACCGCCTGCTGCGGCTCGTCCGCGAGGGCCACGACTGGCGTGAGCTGGCCGCCGGGCTCTTCGACGGACAGGGGTCCTGGGGCAACGGCGCGGCGATGCGGATCGCACCCCTGGGCGCCTGGTACGCGGACGATCCGGAACAGGCGATCCACCAGGCGGAGATCTCGGCGTACACGACGCACCAGCACCTTGAGGCCGTCGCCGGGGCCATGGCCGTCGCCGCGGCTGCCGCGCTGGCCGCCGCCCCCGGCGGCCCGCCCGGTCCTGAGGCGCTTCTCGACGGCGTCGTCGCGCTCGTGCCGGAGAGCGCCGTGGCCTCGGGTCTGCGGCGCGCCCGGGACATGCTGGACTACGGCGACGCGGGCACTGTCGCCGCCGTCCTGGGCTGCGGACGGCATACGTCCGCCCACGACACCGTCCCGTTCGCCCTCTGGTCGGCGGCCCGCGTGCTCGGTGACTACGAGGCGGCGTTCTGGACGACTGCCGAGGTCGGCGGGGATGTCGACACCACCTGCGCCATAGTGGGCGGCGTGTTGGCAGCGGGAAAGGCCGGGACGCCGCCGAGCGAGTGGCTGGAGCGTGCGGAGACGCTTCCGGACTGGATGGCGGCGGCCTGACACTTTCGGTCGGCACCAGCGTTCAGAACCCTGTGTGAATGCCGGGAACTCTGCGTGACGAGCGGGCGTTGTCCTGATATCGGCTGTGCGACGTGTGGGTGCGCGCGGACGAGAGAGCTCGCGGGTGGCAGGGGGTGTGGTGATGGCGTTCGTCGTGCTGGTGCCGGTTGTGCCGGTGGTGCTGGTCTTCCTCTCGGCCTGGGCGGCCGTGCTGCGGATGGCCGGACCGCCGCCCTCGCCGTCTGTCCTTTGGGCCGGGTCCGGTCATCCGCGGTCGTGTGGGGAGTCTTCCGGCTCAGCCGATCCCCGGGCCCGCGACTCCGGAGAGGGCTTCGAGATCGCTCTTGCGCACCTTGATCACCAGCCAGGCGGTGGCCAGGGCGAGTACGGCCATCGCGACGGCGGGTATGAACGCGGTCGAGATGCCGTGCGCGAGCACTTCGTGTCCCCAAGGCGCGGGCAGTTGCTGCGTCTTGGCGAACTCCGCCTTCTGGGCGGGCGAGCCGTCGGCGAGGAACTTCGGCAGTTGCTTCGCCGCCTCGTCCTTGCTCGCCGAGCCGAAGACCGTGGTCAGGATGGACAGTCCCAGCGAACCGCCCACCTGCTGTGTGGCGTTGAGCAGCCCGGACGCCGCGCCCGCCTCGTGCTGGGCGACGCCGGAGACGGCCGTGACCGTCACCGTCACGAAGTTCAGGCCCATGCCGAAGCCGAACACCAGCATCGGACCCAGCACCCCTCCGAGGTAGGAGCTGTCGGGGCTGATGAAGGTCTGCCAGGTGAGTCCGGTGACGACGAACGTCGCGCCGGTGATCATGAAGGGCTTGGGACCGAGCGTGGGCAGGAACCGTTGCGACAGGCCGGCCCCGACGGCGATCGCGACCGTCACGGGCAGGAAGGCCAACCCGGCCTTGATCGGGCTGTAGCCCAGCACGTTCTGCACGAACAGCACGATGTAGAAGAACATCCCGAACATCGCCGCGGCCAGGCTCAACATGATCACATACGTGCCCGAGCGGTTGCGGTCGGCGAACATCTTCAGCGGGGTGATCGGTTCCTTGGCCCGCATCTCGGTGAAGACGAAGGCCAGCAGCAGCACCACGGCCGCTCCGAAGGACACGAGGGTCAGGCTGTCGCGCCAGCCGTCCTCCGAGGCGCGGATGAAGCCGTACACGAGAGAGGCCATGCCCAGGGTCGAGGTCAGCGCGCCCGCGATGTCGAAGCGTCCCGGGTGCCGTTCGGACTCGTTGATGAACCGCGGTGCGAGCGCGGCGATCAGGATGCCGATCGGTACGTTGACGAAGAGCACCCACCGCCAGTCGAGCCAGTCGGTCAGCATGCCGCCGGCGAGCAGACCGACGGCGCCGCCGCCCGCGGACACGGCGGCGAAGACACCGAACGCCCGGTTGCGTTCCGGCCCCTCGGGAAACGTGGTGGTGATGAGGGCCAGCGAGGTCGGCGAAGCGATCGCGCCACCCACGCCCTGCAGGGCACGCGCGGCGAGCAGTTGCCAGGGCTCCTGGGAGAGTCCGCCGAGCAGCGAGGCGAAGGTGAACAGCAGGATGCCGGCCATGAACACTCGGCGGCGGCCGAGGATGTCGCCGGCTCGCGCGCCGAGCAGCAGCAGGCCACCGAAGGTGAGCGTGTAGGCGCTGACCACCCAGGTGAGATCCGTGGTGCTGAACTTGAGCGCGTCTTGAATGTGCGGGAGCGCGATGTTCACAATCGTCGCGTCGAGTACCACCATGAGTTGGCAGGCCGCGATGACAGTGAGCGCGATACCGGAATGCCCCTTCCGGCCGGGCGCTCCTGGTGTTTTGTCCTGAATGAGCTGAGAGGTTGTCACTATGGGTCCCCCACGAAGGCGTTAGTGAACGCTCGCGTTCACTGTCGCGTCGACGGTAGTGAGTCCCCAACAGAGAACGCAAGCGTTCACTTAATCCTTCCCCGCGCGTCGCGTCCCCCGCTGCCGCCATGTGGCGCGTCCCCTGTGCCGGAATCCCCGCCTCCCCTTGTCTGTTGGAGAAATCCAGATGGTTACCTCGCACTGGACGGCCGCCCCCGCTCAGGCGGCCTCCCTTCGCCGACGCGGCGCCGTGCTGGAACGCGCGATCCTCGATGCCGCCCTGGAGCAGCTCAGCACCGTCGGCTGGAACGGCCTCACGATGGAGGGGGTCGCGGCCGGCGCCCAGACCGGCAAGGCCGCGGTCTACCGCCGCTGGTCGTCCAAGGAAGATCTCGTCGCGGACGCTCTGCAGGCCGCACTGCCGCAGCTGGAGGAGGCCCCCGACCTCGGGAGTGTGCGTGAGGATCTGCTGGCCCTGTGCCTCCAGGCGCGTGACGCGATGTTCTCCCGCCCCGGTTCCGCGCTGCGCTCGGTGATTCACGAGTGCGACTCGATGCAGGCGGAGCGCTTCCACAGTGTGATCATCGAGGGCCTCGTGGAGCCGACGATCAAGTTGCTGCACGAGGTCATCATCCGAGGAGTGGAGCGGGGAGAGGTGCGCCCCGACGCCGCTAACGGCTATGTCTACGACGCCATTCCGGCGATGATGATGTACCGCGCCAAAGTGTGCGTCAGTGAATGGCCCGATCGTGACATCGAAGAGATGATCGACCAGTTGATGCTGCCGTTGCTCCGGCCTGAGGGGGCCTGACCCCGGGGCGCGGTGGCACCTCGGCCGGAGCGGTGGGCCGGGGTGTCGCTCGGGGATCCTGGCGGCGTACGCTAAGGGCGCCATGCCGTACGAACCACCTACTCACACCGTCGAGCGCTCCCTTCGCGCCACGACCGGAGCGAAGGTCATTGCCGGTGTCGACGAGGTGGGCCGCGGCGCGTGGGCCGGACCCGTCACCGTCTGCGCGGCCGTCACCGGACTTCGCCGGCCTCCCGAGGGGCTCACCGACTCCAAGTTGCTCACCGTCAAACGGCGCACGGAGTTGGCCGAGGCACTGCGGACGTGGGTGACGTCCTACGCCCTGGGGCATTCCTCCCCGGAGGAGATCGACGAACTGGGGATGACGGCGGCGTTGCGGCTCGCGGCAGTGCGTGCCCTGGAGGCCCTTCCGGTCCGCCCCGACGCGGTGATCCTCGATGGGAAGCACGACTACCTGGGTGCGCCCTGGAAGGTGCGTACGGTGATCAAGGGCGACCGCTCCTGCGTGGCGGTGGCGGCGGCCTCGGTGATCGCCAAGGTTCAGCGCGACAAAATGATGGCCGAACTGGGTATCGACCATGCAGACTTCGGTTTTGCGGCTAACGCCGGGTATCCGTCTCCCGTGCACAAGGCCGCGCTGGAGGAGCGGGGCCCCACCCCGTACCACCGTTTGTCGTGGGCGTATCTTGATGCGCTGCCCCAGTGGCGGCACCTCAAGAAGGTCCGCAGCTGGGCGGAGGGAAGCGTTCCGGAGATCGAGGGTCAGCTCGGCTTCGACTTCTGACGGTTCCACTCGCACTGTTGTGCCACCCGGTCACGCGAACCAGACCGGCGTTTGATAAATATCAGCTCATGCCTCTCATTCCCGAGGAGCCTCAGATTCACGAGAGTGCCCAGGGTCCCCGCACCGCGCCGACCCCTCGTCCCGTACCCGGCCCCCGCCCCGCGGCTCCGTCGCGTCCCGGTCGTCCAGGCCCTCTCCGGCCCGCGCCGCCCGTGCAACGTACGCCGCGTGACGTAGCCGCTGCCAAGCCGGGCCCGCCGGGTCCGGCCGCTTCCGCCGCTCCGGCGGCGAACCCGCAGATCCAACTGATCCCGGCCTCCGCCGAGGGAGCGCTCGATGCCGCCGACGAGGCGGTGGACCTGCTCCTGGAGTCGGGCCGCGCCCCCGGTGATGTGCTGGTGATCACCACCGGTCGGCCGCACCCGTGGGCCGAGCACGAACTGTCCTTCGGCGACGCCTCCTACTGGGCGCAGCACGATGCCGGCGACGACGTCTTCTACACGGACGCCGCCGTCGCCTCCCGTGCGGCATCCCGTCCGGTGGTGGTCGTGGCGGTCAACGGCGGTCCGGATACCGCTGCTGCCGTCGCCCTCCCGCTGGCTCATGCCCGAGCCGGTGCTCTGCTGATCGTCTGCGGTGACCCGCAGCAGATCAACTCGGTGCTGGGCACGGGCGTCTGAGCCGCGTCCGGCATCCTGCCGGAACATCGCAGGACGGCGAGGACGTCGAAGATGCCGCTTCGGCGGCATGGGCACGGTGGTGATTTCGGCATGCCCGGATACCGGAGGACGACTGCTCCTGAGGGGAGCGCCGCACCGGCACCGGGCATTCGTCTGCTGTCACCAGGGCACTGCGCCGATCCCACCGCTGCGCTCGTCCCGGCGTCGGCCGAACAGGCCGACGCGAGACCGGCAGGCTCCGCAGAGCACGGAGCGGCTCCGCTTGGTCAGACGGTACCGCTCAACGGGCCGCCGCGCGGCGCAATACCTCGGAGACGGCGCCACCGGTGCGGGGTGGCGAAGGCGGGGCGTCCGCGGTGGCGAAAGGTTCCGGCACCGAGTCCATGTTCGGGCGACGCCCGCCACGGCCCTCGCCGAGCACCTGCCAGCCGTCCCGGGTCAGCGTGATGTACGCCCCGCAGCGCAACCCGTGCAGCGTGCAGGCGTCACGCAGTCCCCACATCCAGGCGCCGTCCTCCTCCGTCCAACGCGCGTCGCCCTCACGGCAGTAGAGCAGCACCGCCGTGCGCACGGGCGTGCGGCGCCGCAGGTCGTGCGGGATGACCCGGCGCAGTTGGGACAGCAGCGCATTGCGGAACATCCACCCGTCGGCCGGTACCGGGCGACGGGCGAACGAGGCGCTCGCCAGCAGTCTTTCCTCGGGGTCCAGGACCGCGACGACCGCGGTCGTCGCCCTGGGCCGGTGCCGGGTGTGCAGCCCGCTGACGACCTCACGGGGGTTGCGCAGCAGCGGGATCCCCGCGGCGGCCCACTCCGCGGGCTCCAGCAGGCGGCTGGCGGAAGCGGCGGACGCGGGCGTCGAGAACGATGCCGCCGAGGACGGAGCGAATCCGAAGGTCACGTTCCTCCCTTCGGCTACGCGCCCACACTGCGGGCGGGGTCGGATTCGAGGGACGCGCACACCGCAGAAAGCCCAACCGGATCACGGACGAGCCGTGCGGGGAGCGGACTTCAATTCTTCCTGTCGAACTGGGATGCGGCAACGAGCAATTGGGGTCACCGACCCTTATCCAGCGGTCTGTGGCTTATATCCCTACCCAGAGGGTCGTCCGGCGACTCGTGGGGCGGGCGATCAGGACGCTTTCGGACGCCACCCGCCGAGCGCACGCCGGCCCGGCTGGTGTCAGCCCTGGACGGCCAGAACGAGCGGCAGCACTCCCTGCGCTCCCCCCTTTCTGAGAAGGCGGGCCGCGACCGCCAGGGTCCAGCCGGTCTCGGTGTAGTCGTCCACGAGCAGCACCGGACCGCTCGCCGCCATCAGCGCGGAGGCCAGCGCGGGTGGCACGGCCAGCGCCCCGTCCAGCGCGTGCAGACGCTGCGCGCTGTTGCTGCGGGACATCCGCGGCGCCTCTGCGACGTATTCCACCGACCCGAGCAGCGGCAGGCGGCCGATCTCCGCGATGCGCGTGCCCAGGGAGTGGATCAGCTGCGGCCGGCTGCGTGAGGCGACGGTGACCACGCCGACCGGCCGCGGCTGCGTGTCGGCGGCCCCCGGGGCCCAGCCGCCGGGCCCCTTGGCCCAGCCGGCCAACACGTCCACCACGGCCTTCGCCACGTCGTCCGGCACGGGCGCGTCCGTTGCCCCGGGCGCGAGCATCGGCCGCAGCCGATTGCCCCAGCCGATGTCCGACAAGCGCCCCAACGCGCGCCCCGGCGCCGCCTGCTCCCCGGCGGGAATCCGCCCCTTGAGGTCGATACCGATCGCCGGCAGCCCCGTCGGCCACATACGCCGGGGCTCGACCTCGACACCCGCGCGGCCCAGATCGGCGCGCGCGGCGTCCAGCGCGACCACGGACGTGTCCGCCGAGAACCGGGCCCCCGCGCAGTTGTCGCAGCGGCCGCACGGTTTCGCCCCTTCGTCGTCCAGCTGCCGCTGCAGGAACTCCATCCGGCAGCCCGTGGCGGCGGCGTACTCGCGCATGGCCTGCTGCTCGGCCTTCCGCTGGCGGGCCACCCAGTCGTACCGCTCGGCCTCGTACGTCCACGGCTGCCCGGTGGCGATCCAGCCGCCCTTGACCCGCTTGACCGCCCCGTCCACGTCAAGAACCTTCAGCATGCCCTCCAGGCGTGAGCGCCGCAGCTCCACCAGGGGCTCCAGGGCAGGCAGCGACAGCGGACGGTCCGAACCGGCGAGGACATCGAGCGTGCGGCGCACCAGGTTCTCGGGCGGGAAGGCCAGCGACGCGAAGTACTCCCAGATCGCCTCGTCCTCCCGCCCCGGCAGAAGGAGCACCTCGGCATGCTCCACGCCTCGGCCGGCCCGGCCCACCTGCTGGTAGTAGGCGATGGGGGAGGAGGGCGAGCCCAGGTGCACCACGAACCCCAGGTCCGGCTTGTCGAAGCCCATACCGAGCGCGGAGGTCGCGATCAGCGCCTTGACCCGGTTGGCGAGCAGATCCTCCTCGGCCTGCTGCCGTTCGGCGTTCTCCGTCTTGCCCGTGTACGAGGCGACGGTGTGCCCGCGCTGTCGCAGGAAGGCGGTGACCTCCTCGGCGGCTGCGACCGTCAGCGTGTAGACGATGCCCGAGCCCGGCAGGTCGTCGAGGTGGTCGGCGAGCCAGGCCATGCGGTGCGCGGCATCCGGCAGCCGTAGCACGCCCAGGCTCAGGCTGTCCCGGTCCAGCGGGCCGCGCAGGACCAACGCGTCCGACGAGCCGCCCGTACCGAGCTGCTCCGCGACATCGGCGGTCACGCGCGCGTTGGCCGTGGCGGTGGTGGCCAGCACGGGCACGCCGGGCGGGAGGTCCGCGAGCATCGTGCGCAGCCGACGGTAGTCGGGACGGAAGTCATGGCCCCAGTCGGAGATGCAGTGGGCCTCGTCCACGACGAGCAGCCCGGTCGCGGCGGCCAGCTTGGGCAGGACCTGATCGCGGAAGTCGGGGTTGTTGAGGCGTTCCGGGCTGACCAGCAGGACATCGACATCACCCGCCGCGATCTCCGCCTGGATGGCATCCCATTCCTCGGTGTTGGAGGAGTTGATGGTCCGGGCGTGGATGCCGGCCCGGGCCGCGGCCTCCACCTGGTTGCGCATCAGCGCGAGGAGCGGCGAGACGATCACGGTGGGTCCGCTGCCCTGGGCCCGCAACAGCGAGGTCGCCACGAAATAGACCGCGGACTTGCCCCACCCCGTGCGCTGGACGACCAGGGCTCTGCGGCGATCGGCGACCAGCGCCTCGATCGCCCGCCACTGGTCCTCGCGCAGCCGGGCTGCGCCCGTGGCGTCCCCGACCAGCCGGGCGAGGACGGTGTCGGCCTGTGCACGCAGATCCGTGTTGCTCGTGTGCTCCATGCGTCCCATCCAACAGGACACCGGCGACAACCGGACGGCACCTGTGGACAAGGGACGGGCCCCGGCCGCCGTTGACGTGTCCCTGCTCTGACTTATCCACAGGCTCAACCGGAACTTCGACATCCGCGAGATCGTCTGCGCATGACGAATCACAGCGAATCGACCGGACCCACCGAAAACAGCGACGTCACGGAACAAAAGGCACCCGACTGTCGCACCGCCCACGACGCCCAGGTGACCCTGCGCACCCCGGCCGAGCTGGCCGACGCCCTGCCGTATCTGCTCGGATACCGCCCCGAGGACAGCATCGTGCTGGTGGCCCTCCACGACCGGGACGGACGCGGCCGGTTCGGCGGCCGGGCACGGCTCGGCATTCCCGCGAGCAGGGACGACTGGGAGCCGGCCGCCCGGCAACTGGCACACGGCCTGGTGGCCGGCAGCGAACGCCGGGGAGCCCGGCCCGCACAGATCGTCGCCTACGTCTGCCAGGAACCGGCGAAGGGCGAGACCGGCCGCGAGGTCATGCAACGCCTTCAGCCGCTCGCCCAGTTCCTGCGCACCGAATGCGGCACCCTGGACGTGCCCGTCATCGAGGCCCTGTGCATCTCGGACGGCCGCTTCTGGTCGTACTGCTGCCCGAACGTGGGCTGCTGTCCGGACGACGGAACACCCATGGGCCTGCCCGGCACCTCCGTGCTGGCCGCCGCCGCGACCTACGCCGGCCTCCAGGTGCGCGGCACGCTGCGCGAGCTGCGGGCCCGACTGCTGCCCTGGGAGACCTCCGCCGCACTGGAACAGGAGATCGCCCTGGACACGGCAGGAACGGCTCTGGTGCCCCGGATCCTCGACGACGCGGCCCGCGCCGACGTGGCGGAGGAGACCTTGCGCCTCGCCGAGCGCGTGCTCACCCGGTTCGCGGCGGCGCCGGCGGTGCCCGGCACACTCCCGGCGGATCTGCGCGACGACGCACTGCTCACCCACGACGAAGCGGCCCAGCTGATCCTCGGCCTCCAGGACCGCACCACCCGTGACCGGGCCGCCGCGTGGATGGAGGACGACGACGCCGGCCCCGCCCTGCGCCTGTGGCGTGCCCTGGCCCGCCGCTGCGTCGGCCCGTACGGCGAACACGCCGCCGCGCCGCTCACCCTCGCGGGCTGGGTCGCCTGGTCCAGCGGCGACGATCTGGAGGCAAGGGAAGCACTGGCGATGGCCCTCGGAGCGGACCCCGACTATCTGTTCGCCCGTCTTCTGCACCAGGCATGCAACGAGGGTCTGGATCCGGAGACGGTCCGCCGATGTCTGCGCGCGGAGCGCGCCGAACACGCGGAGGCACGGACCGAAGCGGCAGCGGCGACGGACCAGAAGAAGACGCCCGCAGCAGGCAAGGACCCCTCCGAGCCGGGATCACGCCGTCGGCGCCGCGTCCGCATCCGGGGAGGCGCTGACGGCGCCGCCCGTCCGGTGCGAGCGGAGGGTCGGCGTCCGCGGCTCGCCCCCAGGCGCCCGTCCGGGGCCGAAGGCTCCACACGCCCCGGCGCGCCGGCTCCGGGCGGCACCCGTGCGGCGAACAGGAACGACACGCGACACGGGCCCGCACCGACGGGAGGCACACGGTCCGGTGACGACGGCGCCGCGGAGGATTCGTGAGCGGCGCCGGACCCGCCGCCTGCCGACGCGCCGGCCACCGCAGAACCGCTGCGCCGGGAGCGCGACCTTCCACCGGACACGACGGCGAGCCTGGAACCGCGCCCACGGCCGACCGGAACAGGCCCGCCCCGAGCCACGAGCCGTGCGGCGCCCCTTCGATCACGGCGTCGGTGCTGTGTGCGCCCACGAGAAAGAAGCGAACGGCCTGCTCTCGGCAGCCGAGCCATTCGGACCGCCGGCCGCGCGAGACGTACGCCGGAGAACAGAGCGCCCAGGGGACCACCCCTGTTCCGCACCCCGCGGCCTGCCGCCGGCGGCCATGGCGGCAGCTTCCGGCGTGCTGCTCCTGACCGCGCTCACGGGCATCCGCCCCGACGTCCCCACCCGGACGATCACCCTTCGGCCGGTGCAGCCCGTGCCCCTGGGCGAGATCGTCCAACGGGGCTGCGGTCGCGGGCGCGCCCCTCTCCGTACGGGCCGGTCGCCAAGGGCTCGCCATGGTCGAGAAGGCTGCGGACGGCCCGCAGCCGGGAGCATGACCTCACACGACGCCATCCGGAGGAAGAAACGGAATCCGTTCACGCAACCGGCACCGGACCCAAACGGATCAGCCACCGATGCGGCCGGCGAAGGGAGTGTTTATCGTCAGGCAGACGACTATGATCGCCGCATGCCCTACGACCCGTCAGCCTTTCCGCCCTTCGCCGTCACCGTGGACCTGGTCGTGCTGACCGTGCGTCGCCACGCCCTGTGTGCGCTGGCGGTGCGCAGGGGTGAGGCGCCGTTCCAGGGGCGATGGGCACTGCCCGGCGGCTTCGTGCGGGCCGACGAGGATCTCGCGCAGGCCGCGGCGCGTGAGCTGGCCGAGGAGACGGGACTGCACGCACACGACCCGTCCGCCCCCGCCCAGGACAACGGCGCCCACCTCGAACAACTCGCGACGTACGGCGATCCCGAGCGGGACCCACGCATGCGTGTGGTCAGCGTCGCTCACCTGGCGCTCGCCCCCGACCTGCCCGCGCCCCGCGCGGGCGGCGACGCGAGCAACGCACGCTGGGCTCCGGTGGAGGAACTGCTGCAGCAGGGCGGGTACGGCCGGGACGGCGAACCGCTGGCACCGCTGGCCTTCGACCACGCCCAGATCCTGGCCGACGGGGTGGAGCGGGCCCGATCCAAGATCGAGTACTCGTCCCTTGCCACCGCGTTCTGCACGCCCGAGTTCACCGTCGGCGAGCTGCGCCGTGTCTACGAAGCGGTCTGGGGAGTGGCCCTCGATCCGCGCAACTTCCACCGCAAGGTGACCGGAACCCCCGGATTCCTCGTCCCCACCGGCGGCACGACCACACGCCAGGGCGGCCGTCCCGCCCAGCTCTTCCGGGCCGGCGGCGCCACTCTGCTCAACCCTCCGATGCTGCGCCCCGAGGTCTGACAGGCCGAGACCCTCACCGCAGGACAGACAGGCTGATACCCGAAAAAACGGACTCAACGCGCTATCTTGCTGCAGGTGATCCAGGCCTTCGGACTGACCAGCAACTCCCGCAAGGCGCACCCGCCCGCCGTCAACGATGTCTCCTTCGAGGCACACGCGGGCCGTGTCACGGCACTCCTGGGTGCGCCCCGCGCCGGTAAGACAACGGCACTCAGACTGATGCTCGAACTCCAACAGGGCCGCGGGATCACTCACTTCAGAGGGCGGCCGCTGCACCGGATCGCCCACCCGTCGCGCGAGGTGGGCGTCCTCCTCGGTGACGTACCCGGGCATCCTGCCCGCTCGGTCCGCGGGCATCTGCGCATGCTGTGCGCCGCCGCGGGGGTCCCGGTCCGGCGCGCCGACGAGGTTCTCGAAGTCACCGGCCTCGTCAGCCTGCGGGAGGAGTGCCTGGGCACGCTCTCACGGGGCATGGACCGTCGGCTCGGTCTGGCCTGCGCCCTGCTGCCCGACCCCCACACCCTGGTACTGGACGCACCGGTGAACGGGCTGTCCGCCCGCGAAGCCCGTTGGCTGCACGGCATGCTCCGGGCGCACGCGACCCAGGGCGGTACGGTCCTGTTCACCACCGCCGAACCCAAGGAGGCGGCACGCAACGCGGACCGCGTCGTCACCCTGGAGCGGGGCAGACTCGTCGCCGACCAGGAGGCCGTGGAGTTCGCCCGCACGCGCCTGCGTCCCCGGGTGGCGGTCCGCACCCCGCACGCGGCCCGCCTCGCGGCCCTGCTCACCAAGGAAGCACGAGCCGACCGGCGCTCCGTCGAGATCGTTCGGGAAGAGGGCAACCGTCTTTCTGTGTACGGCAGTACGACGGCGGACATCGGCGACGCCGCCTTCCGGCACGGCATCCTCGTCCATCAACTCGCCGACGAGGTGGGTGACATGGGGCCGGGCGCCGGTACCCGCCCGGCCGACGGGCCGGAGGTGCCGGGCGATCCGGGGCCCGCGGACCGAACGCCGGTGGGCTGGCGAGGGCAAGGCCGGTGGATCCCGGAAGGAGTTCGGCTGCAACCGGGCCGCGGCCTGTCCGCCATCCTGAGACGACCGCGGGCGGCCCACGAATCACCCTTGGTGACGAAGGGCCCGGGCGACTCCGAGGCACCACTTCCCGTGGGCGCGGCGTCGGCGGCGACATCCCGTGACCTGCCCGGCACGCCTCCCCCCGAGGGGGCACCGGCCCACGCCGATGGCTCCGTGGAGTCCGACGGTCACGCAACGGGTGGCGGCACGGAACCGATCGCACCCACGCCAGGAGCCGAAACAACGGCCTCAACCACTGCACATGCCCCAGACGCCGCACCCGCTGCACCCGGTGCCGCCGCCAAGCCCGCGGCACCGGCCTCCGGCCGCGTACCCGGTGCCCGTCAAGAGGCCGGACCCTTGCGCCGCCGCGCCGGATCGCTCACCCCTGCCCCCCTGTCCCCCCTCCCTCCCCCCATCTCCGTCCGCCCCGCCCCCAGCCCCCTCCGCCCCCTCCGCTACGAACTGCGCCGCGCCACCGGGATCGGCACGGGCTTCCTCACCTGCGGTGCCGTGCTCGCCGTTTCCGCGGTCACGGCCGTTCTGCTCGCCCGCGTCGGCCACACCTCGCAGGCGCGGTTGTTCGCGGCCTGGCCACGGGAGGTGCCCCTGCCACCCGCGGCGCTCGGTGCGGGACTGCTCGGCGCGCTGGCCTTCGGTGAGGAGTTCCGCCATCCCGCCCTGGCGGCGGACCGCGGGTCCGTGCCCCGCCGGCTGGGGCTGCTCACCGCGAAACTGCTGGTCTCCGGAGCCACGGCGATGGCGCTGGCCTTCCTCACCGTGGGCTGTGATGCCGAGGTGCTCTATGTCGTCTACGGGCGGGAGCTCGCGGAAGTTCCCGCCGACTGGTTTTCGCTGAGCGTGAGTTGGTTCGGGCTCGTGGTCGGGTGTGCCTGGGCCGGGGTGCTGGCGGCCGGCGTCTTTCGGTCCACGACGGCCGGGGTCGCCGCGGTGCTCGCCGTACCGGTCGTGGTCGTTCCCGTCGTGCAGAAGATGCTGGGCGGCCCGGCCGTGCGGACCGCGGCGGGTCTGCCGGTCCGGATGCGCGAGGTCTTCCTGCTCCAGTGGCCCTTCGGGGGAGAGCGGTACCTGGCGGCGGTGGCCCGGGTGCTCGCTCAACCCGTGGGCGGCGCGCTGACGTTGTCGCTGACCGCTCTGCTCTGTGCGTATCTGCTCACGACGCTGCGTAGCAGGGTCAGATGACGACCGTCCGTGCCCTTCCGTTCCTGCCGTGTGCACAACTCCCCGGAGCGCGCCCATTTCTTTCCGATAAGGCGTCAATTGCGACGGGGTGAGCGATCACCCTTTCGTGTGCTTTTCACCAAAGCCCTCAAGGGAGTTGGAGACAGCGCCGACAAAGGATCCGTGAGTACCCTTGCGCACACCATGATGACCGCCGCCCGCTCCACCGACTCAGGTCTGGTCGGCCCGGGCGAACTCGACCGCTACCCCTACGCCGAAAGCCCGGCCGCCGACCGGGTCGGAGTGCCCGCCTGGGACGGCGCGGACCCCGAACTGGGCCGGGTGGGACGACGCTCCGCGGGCAACCGCGGACGCGGACTGCACGGCCAACTCGTCCAGCAGTTGGGCCAGATGATCGTTTCGGGCGACCTGGGCGCGGACCGCCCGCTCGTGCCCGAGGAGATCGGCCAGCGCTTCGAGGTGTCCCGTACCGTCGTCCGTGAGTCCCTCCGTGTCCTGGAGGCCAAGGGTCTGGTCAGCGCCCGTCCGAATGTCGGCACGCGCGTGCGTCCCGTCAGCGACTGGAACCTCCTGGACCCGGACATCATCGAATGGCGCGCATTCGGGCCGCAGCGCGACGACCAGCGCCGCGAACTGAGTGAGCTGCGCTGGACGATCGAGCCGCTCGCCGCGCGCCTCGCCGCGGGGCACGGGCGCGAGGACGTTCAGCAGCGACTTTCCGACATGGTCGAGATCATGAGCCACTCCATGGGACAGGGCGACGCCCTCACCTTCTCCCGTGCCGACGCCGAGTTCCACACGCTGCTCATCCAGATCGCGGGCAACCGCATGCTGGAGCACCTGTCGGGCATCGTGTCGGCCGCTCTCCAGGTGTCCGGCGGCCCGGTCACCGGCTGTGACCGGCCGAATGACGCCTCCCTCGCCCAGCACGCGCGCATCGTCGACGCGCTCGGCACCGGCGACGCCGCCGCGGCCGAGGCGGCGATGCGGCAACTGCTCACCGTCCACCCCGAGGTGGAGCGTGTGGTGCCGGCGCCGCGCGAGCACTGACCGCGGAGCGCGGGCGCTGCGGTCGGAGCGCACCGCCCTGTGGCGGCTGCGCCGAGCCCGGGAACCATCCCTTGCCGGACCCCGCCGGATCCTCATCGGTCCGGAGGGGCCCGGTATCGGTCCGGAGGGGCCCGGCGGGGCTCAGCCGCAGGGCGATGCGGCCTGATGGCCGGAATGGTCCCGGCCGACGCTGTCGGCAACCTCGTCTGCCCGCGTCTGACCGCCTTTGAGTGCTTACGGGGTGTGACTCGGGCCACGAAGATTGGGCGTAACGCTCGAGGGACCAGCGCGATGACCTAAGAGGTGACAGTCGCGGAGGGAATACGGACGCCGTTCAAGGCGCTGTGCAACCTCCCGGCGTCCGCCCGCGCCGTCGGCCCATCCCCAGGCCGGTGGTCGGCTCCAGTCCGCCCTGGACGGGGCCGGAAGCCGTTTTCCAACGTTCCGAGAGGTTGTTCGTGTCGGCCAGCACATCCCGTACGCTCCCGTCGGAGATCGCCGAGTCCGTCTCTGTCATGGCGCTCATTGAGCGGGGAAAGGCTGAGGGGCAGATCGCCGGCGACGATGTGCGTCGGGCCTTCGAAGCTGACCAGATTCCGGCCACTCAGTGGAAGAACGTACTGCGCAGCCTCAACCAGATCCTCGAGGAAGAGGGTGTGACGCTGATGGTCAGTGCCGCGGAGCCCAAGCGCACCCGAAAGAGCGTCGCAGCAAAGAGTCCGGCCAAGCGCACCGCCACCAAGACGGTCGCGGCGAAGACGGTGACGACCACCAGGAAGGCCACCGCCACCACGGCTGCCCCGGCCGTGTCGGCCGAGCCCGTCGCCACCGATCCGGCCGAGGAAGTCGCGCCCGCCAAGAAGACCGCAGCCAAGAAGGCGACCGCCAAGAAGACGGTCGCGAAGAAGGCCGTGGCCAAGAAGACGGCGGCCAAGAAGACCACCGCCAAGAAGGACGACGGCGAGCTGCTCGAAGAAGAGGTGCTCGAGGACGCCAAGGGTGCCGAGGAGCCCGAGGGCACCGAGAGCGCCGGCTTCGTCCTCTCCGACGAGGACGAGGACGACGCGCCCGCGCAGCAGGTCGCCGCCGCCGGCGCCACCGCCGACCCGGTCAAGGACTACCTCAAACAGATCGGCAAGGTCCCCCTGCTCAACGCCGAGCAGGAGGTCGAGCTGGCCAAGCGCATCGAGGCGGGCCTGTTCGCCGAGGACAAGCTGGCCAACGCCGACAAGCTGGCTCCCAAGCTCAAGCGCGAGCTGGAGATCATCGCCGAGGACGGCCGACGCGCCAAGAACCACCTCCTGGAGGCCAACCTCCGCCTGGTGGTCTCCCTGGCCAAGCGCTACACCGGCCGCGGCATGCTGTTCCTGGACCTCATCCAGGAAGGCAACCTGGGCCTGATCCGCGCGGTCGAGAAGTTCGACTACACCAAGGGCTACAAGTTCTCCACCTACGCCACCTGGTGGATCCGGCAGGCGATCACCCGCGCCATGGCCGACCAGGCGCGCACCATCCGTATCCCGGTGCACATGGTCGAGGTCATCAACAAGCTCGCGCGCGTGCAGCGCCAGATGCTCCAGGACCTGGGCCGCGAGCCCACCCCGGAGGAGCTGGCCAAGGAGCTCGACATGACCCCGGAGAAGGTCATCGAGGTCCAGAAGTACGGCCGCGAGCCCATCTCGCTGCACACCCCGCTGGGCGAGGACGGCGACAGCGAGTTCGGCGACCTCATCGAGGACTCCGAGGCCGTCGTCCCGGCCGACGCGGTCAGCTTCACGCTCCTGCAGGAGCAGCTGCACTCGGTCCTCGACACCCTGTCCGAGCGCGAGGCGGGCGTCGTCTCGATGCGCTTCGGTCTCACCGACGGTCAGCCGAAGACTCTCGACGAGATCGGCAAGGTCTACGGCGTGACGCGTGAGCGTATCCGTCAGATCGAGTCCAAGACGATGTCGAAGCTGCGCCACCCGTCGCGTTCGCAGGTTCTGCGCGACTATCTCGACTAGTTCCGCGACCGCGTCGATCAGTCTCGGTCGTAGAACGTCGAAGGCCCGGTCCCCCGCAGGGGGCGCCGGGCCTTCGCGCTGCGCGTTGTCGCACTCTGGATCACTCTGGGTGTCTCATAGGCACTCAGAGTGAGGAGCGTGCATGCGTCGCCCTACCGTGCGAGCACTGATCCGGCCGTTGGTCCTGGCGGCTGCCGCGACCGTCATACCGCTGGCCACGGCGTCCCCCGGGGCCGCCGACAGCGTGGTCGTCGGCGGTTTCCCCGTCGACGTCTCCCAGAGCCCCTGGACGGTCGCGCTGTCCAGCCGTGACCGGTTCGGAGGAATGCGGGCGGGGCAGTTCTGCGGTGGCGTGGCGATCGGCCCGACCACCGTGCTGACCGCGGCCCACTGCATGACCGAGGAAGTTCTCGGGGCGCCGCCGAACGCGGTGCGCGACCTCAAGGTCATCGCGGGTCGTACGGACCTTCTGTCGGACCAAGGGAAGGAGATCGCCGTACGCGAGGTCCGGGTCAATCCGCGCTACGACGCGCACACCAACGCCGGCGACTTCGCCGTGCTCACTCTCGCCACGTCCCTGCCGCAGAGCGACGTCATCGGCATGGCGGCAGCGGGCGACCCGGCCTACGCGCCGGGCACGAGCGCCACGGTGTACGGATGGGGCGACACGACGGGTGCCGGCGACTATCCGCGGCAGCTGCATGCCGCACGCGTGCGCGTCCTGCCGGACGCCCAGTGCGAGCACGCCTATCCCGGCGGCGTGGACGGAGCGTATCGCTCCGAATCCATGCTGTGCGCCGGAGAGACCCAGGGCGGCCCCGACGCCTGCCAGGGCGACAGCGGAGGGCCGCTGGTCGCCAACGGGCGGCTCATCGGACTCGTGTCGTGGGGGAGCGGCTGCGGGCGGGCAGGGAGCCCTGGCGTCTACACCCGGATCTCCGAAGTCGTCAGGGCCCTGGGTGCGAGCCACAGTGGCGTGCGGACGCCGCACACGGGTGCCTGACGCCCTCGACGGTCTGCCGGGGGACACAACGACGGGCGGCCGCTCCGGGAGGAGCAGCCGCCCGTTCACCGGCCTGTGCCGGGACTGGCTCGTCGTGGATGCGAGGTATCAGCGCTCATCTTCGGAGGCGGATGCCGGAACGGACGTCAGCCGCTCCGTCTCGTCCTGTATCTCAGCGGCGATCTTCTTGAGTTCCGGCTCGAACTTGCGGCCGTGGTGGGCGCAGAAGAGCAGTTCTCCGCCGCTCAGCAGGACGACGCGCAGGTATGCCTGGGCGCCGCAGCGGTCGCAGCGATCGGCGGCCGTCAGCGGGCTCGCGGGGGTCAGAACAGTAGTCACGTCGCCTCTTCTCTAGCTCGACGAGCTGTCGTACCAGGGTCAACATCCAACCAGCCCGAAAACGTTCCCGCTCGTGGCTTTTCCTCGAAAAATCTCTCCGGGGCGGCTGTCTGCTGCCGGTTGGCGGCGAATGTGCCGTATTGCGTGTCTATGTGTCTTACGGGTTCGCGCTGTCTATCAGGTTTCGGTCCCCCCGGCTGGCTTGCCGGTTGTGAATGAGGACGTGCCCGGAGCCTAAATGGTTCATGCCCCGAAGGGAACGTGATATGTACTTCACTCCATGGGGGGATCGAACACCCATACGACTCTGGACTAGTGTGAGTTCAAGACGAGGGTGGCGTTACAACGGCTCTACCAGGCCTCGGTACCCTCTTGACGGCGACCCAAGCCGCGCCCTTACCCAGAAGGGCCCCACCTGAAATTCAGCGAGGAGCGAACCGCGTGACCGCCGACACGTCCGTGCCGTCCACTGCGCTGCTGGCAGGAGCAGACCGGGACGGCTCCAATTACACCGCGCGGCACCTTCTCGTCCTCGAAGGTCTCGAGGCCGTGCGCAAGCGCCCTGGTATGTACATCGGCTCGACCGACAGCCGTGGCCTGATGCACTGCCTGTGGGAGATCATCGACAACGCCGTGGACGAGGCCCTCGGCGGGTACTGCGACGACATCGAGGTGATCCTTCACGACGACGGATCCGTGGAGGTGCGGGACAACGGCCGCGGCATCCCCGTGGACGTCGAGCCCAAGACCGGCCTGTCCGGCGTCGAGGTCGTCATGACCAAGCTGCACGCCGGCGGCAAGTTCGGAGGCGGCTCGTACGCGGCCTCCGGCGGTCTGCACGGCGTCGGCGCCTCCGTCGTCAACGCGCTGTCCGCCCGCCTCGACGTCGAGGTGGACCGCGGCGGGCACACCCACGCGATCAGCTTCCGGCGCGGTGTCCCGGGCGCCTTCGCGGCGAACGGCCCGAGCGCCAAGTTCGAGGCCAAGAGCGGCCTGCGCAGGACGAAGAAGATCCCCAAGACCCGCAACGGCACGCGCGTGCGGTACTGGGCCGACCGTCAGATCTTCCTCAAGGACGCCAAGCTCGCCCTGGAGACCCTGCACCAGCGGGCCCGGCAGACCGCGTTCCTCGTGCCCGGACTGACCATCGTCGTGCGTGACGAGTTCGGTCTCGGTGACGGCGGCAGCAAGGGCGAGGAGTCCTTCCGCTTCGACGGTGGCATCAGCGAGTTCTGTGAGTACCTGGCCACCGACAAGCCGGTGTGCGATGTCCTCCGCTTCTCCGGTCACGGCACCTTCAAGGAGACCGTCCCGGTGCTCGACGAGCACGGCCAGATGACCCCGACGGAGGTCACCCGCGAGCTGGGCGTGGACGTTGCGATGCGCTGGGGGACCGGCTACGACACGACCCTGAGGTCGTTCGTCAACATCATCGCCACCCCCAAGGGCGGCACCCACGTCGCCGGCTACGAGCAGGCCGTCACCAAGACGATGAACGAGGTGCTGCGCACCAAGAAGCTGCTGCGCGTCGCCGAGGACGACATCGTCAAGGACGACGCCCTGGAGGGGCTGACCGCGGTCGTCACCGTGCGCCTGGCCGAGCCGCAGTTCGAGGGCCAGACCAAGGAGGTCCTCGGCACGTCCGCGGCCCGCCGCATCGTGAACAACGTGATCTCCAAGGAACTCAAGGCGTTCCTGACCTCCGCGAAGCGGGACGCCGCGGCACAGGCACGGGTGGTCCTGGAGAAGGCGGTCGCCGCCGCCCGTACGCGCATCGCGGCCCGCCAGCACAAGGACGCGCAGCGCCGCAAGACGGCCCTGGAGTCCTCGTCGCTGCCCGCCAAGCTTGCCGACTGCCGCAGTGACGACGTGGAGCGCAGCGAGCTGTTCATCGTCGAGGGAGACTCCGCGCTCGGCACCGCGAAGCTCGCCCGGAACTCCGAGTTCCAGGCGCTGCTGCCGATCCGTGGAAAGATCCTGAACGTCCAGAAGTCGTCCGTGACCGACATGCTGAAGAACGCCGAGTGCGGCGCGATCATCCAGGTCATAGGAGCGGGGTCGGGCCGGACCTTCGACCTCGACGCCGCGCGGTACGGCAAGATCATCATGATGACGGACGCCGACGTCGACGGCTCCCACATCCGCTGCCTGCTGCTCACGCTGTTCCAGCGCTACATGCGGCCCATGGTCGAGGCCGGCCGGGTGTTCGCGGCGGTGCCGCCGCTGCACCGCATCGAACTCGTCCAGCCGAAGAAGGGCCAGGACAAGTACGTCTACACGTACTCGGACCGTGAGCTGCGCGACAAGCTCATGGAGTTCCAGAGCAAGAACGTCCGGTACAAGGACTCCATCCAGCGCTACAAGGGTCTGGGTGAGATGGACGCCGATCAGCTGGCCGAGACGACGATGGACCCGCGCCACCGCACCCTGCGCCGGATCAACCTGTCCGACCTGGACGCCGCCGAGCAGGTCTTCGATCTGCTGATGGGCAACGAGGTGGCTCCCCGCAAGGAGTTCATCTCCAGCTCGGCGGCCACGCTGGACCGCTCGCGGATCGACGCCTAGCGACCACGCCGCGGCCCCTGCCAGGGGCCGCGGCGGGCCCGACGGCGGCCGGCACGGTCCGGCCCCAGCCGGTACGGGCCTGGCATCGGCCACACCAGCGCCTCCCGCGGTCCGGCGGAGCGGTCCCGCAGGACGGCACCGCCAGGGTGCGCGAGGACCCGGGCTCGGGTACGTCAACGGTCAGGCACTGTCTCTGGCGTCGGCGCTGGCGCAGACGACGGCACACCGGCGTCGGTGCGTCACCGGGCCGAACGCACCGCGGTCCCGACCTCAGCACCCGCACCCCAGCACCTGCACGCCAGCGCCTCCGCATCACTGGCCGAGCGGCCGGGGCGCCCCGGTTCTCCACCCGTGGGTGGAGGCCCGCCCGCCATGCGGATCCACCCGTGATCCACCCCGGCTCCGATTCGCTGACCTGCGAATTTCCGTAGCGTCGTAGGCGTCGGAAGCACCCGCTGCCGACATCCCCTTCCGCTCACGGAGGCATTGATGTCCGGGCTGGTCGACGCGTTGGTGATCGTGGCCGTGGTCGCGCTGGTGCTCGTGCGGCAGTTCCGCGCTCGCCCCATCGACACCGACCGGCGCTGGTGGATCCTGCCCGTGATTCTGGTGATCGTCGCACTGCGCGAGCCCGGCATCATCGACGCCCACCACCGCACCGAGTCCGTCGCACTGCTCGGCGCCGAACTGCTCATAGGCCTGGCGATGGGCGCCGGCTGGGCCTGGACGACACGGATGTGGACCGAGTCGGACGGTGTCGTCTGGACGAAGAGCACCAAGGCGAGCGTGACCGTCTGGGTGGTCGGCATAGCACTGCGCGTCGGACTCTTCGGCCTCGGCGCGGCGCTAGGTATCCACCAGGACAGCTCGGCCCTGTTCCTCGCGTTCGCGGGCACCCTCGTCGTCCGCTCCGGAATCCTGGTCTGGCGTGCGCAGTCCCTCACCGCCGGGGCCGGCCGTGCCACGGCGTACGGTGACGCCATGCGCCGGTCGGCGTGGAAGGAGGGCGTGTGACGGAGAACGTCTGGACGCGCTGGCCCTCACGGGAGGCACTCGGCCGCGAGGGGATCACCCGGCCGAGACGCCTGCTCGCCTGGTCGGTGCGGGTGGTGGTGATCGGCGTGCTGGCGTGGGGTGCCTTCGACGCCCACCACGTCCACGGCTGGGGGACGGCCGCGGCGGTGGGCGGGATCCTCCTGACCGCGGTCCTGTCCTGGGGCTTCTACCGCACCACCTACGACCACCGGCTGTGGCCGTCCGTCGTGCTGATCGTTCTGCTCCTGGGCATGGCCGGGCTCGCGCAGGCCACGGCGTTCGAGGGCCCGGCGCTCGTCGTGTGGTGCGGCTGTGCCATCGCGGCGCTGGAGCGGTTCCCGCTCGGAGCGGCCCTGCCCGTCGCCGCGGTCGCCCTCGCCTCGTTCTCCGTGATCAACAACGATGTCTGGCTGACCACCGCCGCCATCGTGACGGGCATGGCTCTCGCGGGATACGTCATGCGGCTGGACGCCGAGGCACGCGGCGGCGCCCAGCGCCTGCTCGCGCAGGAGCGGGCCGCCCGGGCCGCGGAGGCCGAGTCCGCGGCGCTCGCGGAGCGGGCCAGGATCGCCCGGGAGATCCACGACGTCCTCGCGCACAGCCTGTCGGCCCAGTTGGTGCACCTGGAGGCGGCCCGGTTGCTGATCGAACGGGACGCGGACCGGGAGCAGATCCTCGAGCGGGTGGTGGCGGCGCGCGGCATGGCCCGGGACGGGCTCGCGGAGACCCGGCAGGCGCTGTCCGCGCTGCGTGGCGAGATGACCCCGCTGGAGGACTACCTGAGCGATCTGGTCAGAGTCGGCGACGGGGCCGAGGTCACCGTCACGGGTGATCGCAGACCGCTGCCCGTCGAAGCGGCACAGGCCGTGCGCCGGGTCGCGCAGGAGGCGCTGACGAACGCTCGCAAGCACGCGCACGGGGCCAAGGTCCATGTGTTGCTGGAGTACGGCGAGCACGAGGTGAGGCTGGACGTCAGGGACTCGGGTGGCACGGCGGGCGAACTCACGCAGGCCGGCGGCGGGTACGGTCTGCTGGGAATGCGGGAGCGCGCCGAACTGCTGGGCGGCTCGTTGGAGGCCGGGCCGGACAAGGAGGGGTTCGCGGTGACGTTGAAGGTGCCCGTATGACGGAGGAGGCAGGGAGGAAGCCCGCACGGGTGGTCGTGGTCGACGACCAGACCGTCGTCCGGGAAGGCATCGTGATGCTGCTCGGACTCCTGCCGGGCATCGAGGTCGTCGGCGCGGCGGGCGACGGGGAGGAGGCGGTCAAGGCGGTCGCCGAACTCGCGCCGGACGTGGTGCTGATGGATCTGCGGATGCCGCGCTGCGACGGGGTGGAGGCCACCCGCCGCATCCGGGCGGAGCACCCGGGGACCCAGGTCGTGGTGCTCACCACCTTCGCGGATGACGAGTCGCTGTTCCCCGCGCTCCGAGCGGGGGCACGGGGCTACCTCACCAAGGACGCGGGCGGCGACGAGATCGTACGCGCGGTGGAGAGCGTGCTGTCCGGGGACGCGGGGCTGTCGCCGAGCGTCCAACGGCGCTTGCTGGAGCGGCTGTCCGAGCCGGAACCGCAGCCGGTGCGCGCCGAGGCGCCCGACGGGCTGACCGTACGGGAGACCGAGGTCCTGGTGCTGATCGCGGAGGGGCTCAGCAACCAGGAGATCGCCCGCAGACTGCATGTCTCGACGGCCACGGTGAAGACCCACATCAACAACCTCTTCGCCAAGACCGGGGTCAAGGACCGTGCCCAGGCGGTGCGTTACGCGTACGGGAAGGGGCTGGTACGGCCGTCAGCGGACTGAGTCACCTGATGGGGTGAACAGCGGAGAGAAGAAGAGTCGGGGATCTTCCCGGTCTGTCCATCCTTGGGCATGCAGTCAAGCAACGGTCGTCCCGGCGGCGACCAGGGCGGTCCAGGCGGTCCAGAGAGTTCGGCCGAGCACCACGAGGCGGCACGCACGCCGTCCCGTGAGGTGGGCTACGACGATCCCTGGTACGACGCGCTGGCCTCGGGCTGGGGCGAGTTGGACGGTACGGGCGCACCCGCGCCCTTTGTGTCCGCGGCGCCGGAGGGGAGGGAAGCGGCGGCCGTTCGCACCCGCGATGTCTATCTGGAGGTGCAGCGCAGCGCGGCTTTCCAGGAAGTGCGCAGCAGGTATCGCAGGTTCGTGGTGCCCGGGGTCGCCGTCTTCTTCACGTGGTACGTGGGCTATGTGATCACCGCGACGACCGCGCCCGGTTTCATGGCCAGGCCCGTGGCCGGAGCGCTGAACGTGGCCATGCTCGCCGGGCTGGGACAGTTCCTGACCACCTTCCTGTTCACCTGGGCCTATGCGCGGCACGCGCGGCTGCGCAGGGACCGGGCCGCGCTTGATCTGCGGTGGGACACACAGGAACTGGCGCGCAGTGCGCAGGGCGGTGGGTCGTGACGGGGCAGCATCAGACGCTGGCGCTGCTGCTGTTCAGCGCGTTCGTGGCCGTCACGCTGGGGATCACGACCTGGGTGAGCCGCAGGCGACACGGTTCCGCGGAGGAGTTCTACGCCGGCGGGCGGCTCTTCTCGCCGATGGAGAATGGTTTTGCTATCGCGGGTGACTACATGTCGGCCGCGTCGTTCCTGGGCATCTCCGGGCTGATCGCGCTGTTCGGCTACGACGGGCTCCTGTATGCCGTGGGCTTCCTCGTCGCGTGGCTGGTGGTGCTGTTTCTGGTCGCCGAACTGGTGCGCAACTGCGGGCGGTTCACTCTGGCCGACGTGGTGGCCGCGCGGATGAGCGAGCGGCCGGTGCGGATCGCCGCGGGAACTTCCTCGGTCACCGTCTCCGTTCTGTATTTGGTGGCGCAAATGGTGGGGGCGGGCAGCCTGGTCGCGCTGCTGCTCGGGCGGACGGGCGCGGCGGCGCAGGCGTGGACGGTGATCGGTGTCGGCGCGCTCATGGTGGTCTATGTGTCGTTGGGAGGGATGCGGGCCACGACCTGGATTCAGATCGTGAAGGCGGTTCTGCTGCTCGGCGGGACCATCGTGCTGACCGTGCTGGTGCTGCTGCGTTTTCACGGCGACCTCGACCGGCTGCTGCGCACGGCCGCGGAGCGCAGCGGGCACGGGGACGCGTTCCTGGCGCCGGGCCTGAAGTACGGCGGGGACTGGACCTCCCGTTTCGACTTCATCAGCCTGGGGCTCGCACTGGTCCTGGGCACAGCCGGGCTTCCGCACATCCTGTCCCGCTTCTACACGGTGCCGACCGCGCGGGCGGCACGCCGTTCGGTGGTGTGGTCGATCGGGCTGATCGGAGGCTTCTATCTGATGACGTTCGTCCTCGGGTTCGGGGCGGCCGCGATCGTCGGGCCGGATGCCGTGCGGGACGCGAACGCGGCGGGGAACACGGCGGTTCCGCTGCTCGCCCTCGATCTCGGCGGCGGGGCGGACTCCACCGGTGGGACGGTGCTGTTCGCGGTCGTGGCGGCCGTGGCCTTCGCCACGATCCTCGCGGTGGTCGCCGGGATCACGCTGGCCTCCTCGGCGTCCGTGGCCCACGACCTGTACGCCTCGCTGCGGCGGCGGCGTGGCGAGGCGCGCAGCGAAGTCACCGTCGCCCGGGTGGCGGCGGTCGGCATCGGTGTGATCGCGATCGGGCTCGGTCTGCTGGCCCGCGACCTCAATGTGGCCTTCCTGGTGGGCCTCGCCTTCGCCGTGGCCGCGTCCGCGAACCTGCCGGTGCTGCTGTACTCGCTGTTCTGGCGCGGCTTCACGACGCGCGGCGCCGTGTGGGCCGTATACGGCGGGCTGGTGCCCGCGTTGGGACTGGTCGTGCTGTCCCCGGTGGTGTCGGGCAGCCCCGGGTCGCTGTTCCCGGCCGTCGACTTCCAGTACTTTCCGCTGGAGAACCCCGGCATCGTCTCCATCCCGCTGGGCTTCGTCGCGGGCTGGCTCGGCACCGTCACCTCGGACGAGGTCCCGGACGAGGCCAAGCACGCGGAGACCGAGGTGCGGTCGCTGACCGGGGCGGGAGCCGTGTAGGGAGAGTCCCCGCTGCGAGCCGTACCGGCGGGCGGGCGGGGGTGTCAGGGGGTCACCCAGGCGTACCGGTGCTCGGGGCGTCCCGTGTCGCCGTACTTCAGGGACAGACGCAGCCGGCCGGCCTGTTCCAGATGGCGCAGATAGCGCTGTGCGGTGGAGCGGCTCAGGCCCGTCTCGGCGGCGACCTCGTGCGCGGACAGCGGATGGTCGGCGCGGTGCAGGACCCCGCAGATGAGGTCGGTGGTGGGCTCCGAGTGGCCGCTCGGCAGGCCGGGTGAACTCGGTGTGGGCGCGGTGCGCAGCGCACTGAAGATCCGGTCGACCTGCTCCTGGCCCGCCAGACCCCGCCCGCCGACCCGGTCGACGGTGCGGCGCAGGGCGGCGTACGAGTCCAGCCGGGTGCGCAGCGCGGTGAACGTGAACGGCTTGACCAGATAGTGCAGCGCGCCCAGGCGCATCGCCTTCTGCACGGTCGTGACATCGCTGGCCGCGGTGATCATGATGACGTCGGTGCCATGGCCCTCTTCCCGCATCCGGTGGACCAGTTCAAGACCGGTCCGGTCGGGCAGGTAGTGGTCGAGCAGGACCAGATCGATGGCTCCGCGTTCCACGGTGGCCAGGGCCTGGGCAGCACTGTGCGCGCGGGCGGCCACCCGGAAGCCGGGAACCTTTCCCACGTACTTGGCGTTGATCTCGGCGACACGGAAGTCGTCGTCCACCACCAGGACGTCAATCATGGGGCCTCATTTCCTCAAGGCCAGGCGAGCGTTAAGCCCGTGTTTCGGCTCCGCAGTTGTAACGCGAGCA
The DNA here is from genome assembly GCF_003688995.1 of Streptomyces shenzhenensis. Lineage (GTDB taxonomy): Bacteria > Actinomycetota > Actinomycetes > Streptomycetales > Streptomycetaceae > Streptomyces > Streptomyces shenzhenensis_A. The sequence continues at coordinate 99,693 of NZ_PENI01000020.1, forward strand.
AAACGAGCACAAAAGGCTCCTGCGAGCAAAAGAACGGCTTGCGCTCAGAAGACTGCTGCTGTGGCCGGGGCCACACCTACGGTCCCGGGCCATGAGCGCAGACACCAGCCCCGCCATCGAGCTGCGGGGCGCGAGCAAGATCTTCAGGACCCCGTCAGGGGGTCTGCACACGGCTGTCCGGGGTCTGGACCTCACCATCGGGCGTGGTGAGTTCGTCGCCGTCGTCGGACCGACCGGCTGCGGCAAGTCCACCACGCTGACCCTGGTCAGCGGCCTGGAGGAGCCCACCGAGGGCGATGTGCTGGTGGCCGGGGAACCGGTCACCGGTGTCGGCGAGAAGGTCGGCTTCGTCTTCCAGCAGGACGCGACCTTCCCCTGGCGGACGGTCCTGTCCAACGTCATGGCGGGCCCCCGCTTCCGCGGCGTACCGAAGGCGGAGGCCAGGCAGAAGGCCCGCGAGTGGCTGGCCCGGGTCGGTCTCGCCGCCTTCGAGGACCGCTACCCGCACCAGCTCTCCGGCGGCCAGCGCAAGCGCGTCGCGCTCGCCGCGACCTTCGTCAACGATCCCGAGATCCTGCTCATGGACGAGCCGTTCTCGGCGCTCGACGTACAGACCCGGGCCCTGATGTCGGACGAGCTCCTGGAGCTGTGGGAGGGCACGGGCGCCTCGGTCGTCTTCGTCACCCATGACCTGGAGGAGTCCATCGCGCTGGCCGACAAGGTCGTCGTGATGACCGCCGGGCCCGCGACCGTGAAGCAGGTCTTCGACATCGACCTGCCCCGGCCGCGCAAGGTCGAGTCGGTGCGCCTGGAACCGCGGTTCATCGAGATCTACCGCGAGATCTGGGAGTCCCTCGGCGAAGAGGTCCGTATCACCCGTGAGAGGGGTGCGGCTCATGTCGCATGACGTCCTCAGCACCCCCGTCGTCGACACGGGCAAGACCACGGACCGCACCCAGAGCCGGGCCAGAGCCGCCCGCCGACGCAAGGCCGTCGTCATGGCCGGCCGGGCGCTGCTCCTGGTCGCCGTGCTCGGCCTGTGGGAGTGGTTCTCCCGGGCCAAGATCATCGATCCGTTCAACTTCTCGATGCCGTCGAAGATCTGGGACCAGATCTACACCTGGGTCACCCACGGGACGGCGCTCGGCTCACTGGGCGAGCAGGTCTGGTACACGCTGTACGAGGCGCTGCTGGGCTGGGTCATCGGTGTGGTCGCCGGTGTCGTGCTCGGTATCGCGCTCGGGCGGGTCGCCTTCCTCGCCGATGTCCTCGGTCCCTACATCAAGGTGCTCAACTCCATACCCAGGATCGTCCTCGCCCCGATCTTCGTGATCTGGTTCGGCCTCGGCCCCGCGTCCAAGGTCGCGTCCGCCGTGGTGCTCGTCTTCTTCCCGGTCTTCTTCAACGCCTTCCAGGGCGCCCGGGAGGTCGACCGCAACCTGGTCGCCAACGCCCGCATCCTGGGCGCCAGCGACCGGAGGGTGACCCTCCAGGTCGTCATCCCGTCGGCCACCTCGTGGATCTTCACCAGCCTCCATGTCAGCTTCGGCTTCGCCCTGATCGGCGCCATCGTCGGCGAGTACATCGGCGCCACCAAGGGCATCGGCCTGCTCGTCGCGCAGTCCCAGGGCACCTTCAACTCGGCCGGTGTGTACGCCGCGATGGTCATTCTCGCCGTCGTCGCGCTCGTCGCCGAGGGGCTGCTGACCTTCGCCGAACGGCGCATCTTCCGCTGGAAGCCGGCCGACTCCGACGACTGACGGCCCCCAGAGCCACCCCCCTTCCCCGCACCGCATTCTCACAAGGACGTGAACCGCCATGCGCAAGACCGCCAGACTCGCGGCGCTTTCCGCCGCCGGCCTGCTCGCCCTCTCCTCGCTCACCGCCTGTGCCAACGAAGCGGCCAGCACGACCGCCGACAGCGGCAGCGGCGGAGGCGGCAAGGGGGAGAAGGTCAAGATCATGGTCGGTGGCCTGGACAAGGTCATCTACCTGCCCGCGATGCTCACCCAGCGGCTCGGCTACTTCGGCGCCGAGGGCCTGAACGTCGAGCTGCTGAGCGAGCCCGCCGGTGTCCAGGCCGAGACCGCGCTCGTCGCCGGCCAGGTCCAGGGGACGGTCGGCTTCTACGACCACACGCTCGACCTCCAGGTGAAGGGCAAGTCCGTCGAGTCCGTCGTGCAGTTCTCGCACGCGCCGGGCGAGGTGGAGGTCGTCTCCAACAAGGCGGCCGGCGACATCAGCTCGCCCAAGGACTTCAAGGGCAAGAAGCTCGGCGTCACCGGGCTCGGGTCCTCGACGGACTTCCTCACCAAGTACCTCGCCGTCAAGAACGGGGTGAACGTCCACGAGTTCACGCCTGTCGCGGTGGGAGCGGGACCGACGTTCATCTCCGCGCTGGAACAGGGTTCCATCGACGGCGGCATGACGACCGACCCGACCGTGGCGACGATCCTGGACAAGAAGGCCGGCAAGATCCTCCTCGACATGCGCACCCCGGAGGGCTCGCAGGAGGCGCTCGGCGGCCCGTACCCGTCGTCAAGTCTGTACATGCAGACGGACTGGGTGAACAGCCACAAGGACACCGTGCAGAAGCTGGTCAACGCGTTCGTCAAGACGCTCAAGTGGATGTCCACGCACAGCGCGGACGAGATAGCGGCCAAGATGCCCGCCGACTACTCCCAGGGCAACAAGACCCTGTACGCGGAGGCGATCAAGAGCACGCTGCCGATGTTCACCGACGACGGCGTGATGCCGCAGAACGGCCCGGAGACCGTCGAGAAGGTCCTCAAGGCGTTCAACCCCAACATCAAGAACGCCCAGGTCGACCTGAGCAAGACCTACACGACGGAGTTCGTCGAGAAGGCCGCGCAGTCGGCCGGCTGACGCCCCGACCGGGAGCCGTCAGACGCGGGTCGCCCACACGTAACGGTGTTCGGGGCGGCCCGCGTCGCCGTACTTGAGGGTCAGCCGGGCCCGTCCCGTGCGCTCCAGGAGCTTCAGATAGCGCTGGGCGGTCTGCCGGCTCACCCCGGTCCGCTCGGCGATCTCCTGGGCCGACAGCGGGCTCCCGGCGTTCATCAGGCACTGGCGCACCAGTTCGGCGGTGGTGGGGGAGTGCCCCTTGGGCAGCTCCGGCTCCGACGGCGCGGACAGCGCCCCGAAGATCCGGTCCACCTCGCACTGGTCGGCCTCGCCGCCGCCGTCCAGGGTGCGGCGCAGCTGTGCGTACGCCTCCAGTTTGGTGCGCAGTCCGGCGAACGCGAACGGCTTCACCAGGTACTGCAGGGCACCGTGCCGCATCGCCGCCTGCACGGTCGACAGGTCCCGGGCCGCCGTCACCATGATGACGTCGGTCTGGTGGCCGCGCCGGCGCATCTCCCGGACGACCGCGAGGCCCGTCTCGTCGGGCAGACAGTGGTCGAGCAGGACCAGGTCGAGCCGCGGCAGCGCCTCCATCTGGCGCAGTGCCTCGGCCGCGTTGTGGGCCGCGCCCGCCACGTGGAAGCCGGGCACCTTCGCCACGTAGGCGGCGTTGACCCGGGCGACCCGGGTGTCGTCGTCCACGACCAGGACCTCGATCATCGGGCACCCTCCTCGGTGGCGGTCTCCGCGGGCGCCGTCAGCGCCGGCTCCAGCCCGTGCTCCAGCCCGTGCTCCAGCCCGTGCTCCGGCCCCGGTTCCAGGTCCGGCTCGGCCAGGGCCTCGGGCAGGACGACCGTGAACTCCGCGCCCCTGCCGCCCGCTTCGCCCACCGTCACGCTCCCGCCCTGCCGCTCGGCGAACCGGCGCACCAGGGACAGCCCGAGGCCGCGTTTGCCGTGCGCGGGCGGCTCCTTGGTGGACCACCCCTCGGTGAAGACCAGTTCGCGCTGCTCCACCGGGACACCGGGTCCCGTGTCGCGCACCCTGAGCACGGCCGTGCGTCCCTCGGCGCGCAGTTCGACCTCCACGCGCGCGTGGAGGGTTCCGGCGACGGCGTCGAGCGCGTTGTCGACCAGGTTGCCCACGACCGTGACCAGGCCCCTGGGCTCGATCAGCCGGTCCGGGAGCCGGGTGCGGTCCGAGACCCACAGGGCGACCCCGCGCTCGGCCGCGACCGTCGCCTTGCCGACCAGCAGCGCGGCGAGCAGCGGGTCCTGGATCTTCTCCGTGACCTGTTCCGCGGTGACCCGGTGGTCGCCGACCACCTCTCCGACGAACTCCACCGCGTCGTCGTACATCTCCAGTTCGAGCAGGCCGAGCAGGGTGTGCATGCGGTTGGCGTGCTCGTGGTCCTGGGCGCGCAGGGCGTCGATCAGGCCCCGCGTGGAGTCGAGTTCGCGGCCGAGCTGCTCCAGCTCGGTGCGGTCGCGCAGGGTGGCCACCGCGCCGCCGTCGCCGGTGGGCATCCGGTTGGCGACCAGCACCCGCTGGCCGCGCACGGTGAGCAGATCGGTGCCGGTCACCCGGCCGGCCAGGACATCGGTCGTCCGTCCCTCGCCCAGCGCCTCGTCCGGGGTCCGCCCGACGGCCTCGTCGCCGATGCCGAGCAGGCGCCGCGCCTCGTCGTTGAGCAGACGTATGCGGCCGGTGCGGTCGAGGGCGACGACACCCTCCCGGATGCCGTGCAGCATCGCCTCCCGCTCCGCGAGCAGCGCCGAGATGTCGGAGAAGGCCAGGTCCCGGGTCTGCCGCTGCACCCGGCGGGAGATCAGCCAGGCGGCCAGCGCGCCGACCGCGAGGGCGCCGCCGGCGTAGGCCAGCAGCCCCGGTATCGCGCTGAGCAGGCGGGCCCGCACGCTGTCGTACGCGATGCCCACCGAGACCGCCCCGATGATCCGGTGGTCGGCGTCGTACAGCGGCACCTTGCCGCGCGCGGAGCGGCCCAGGGTGCCGTCGTCGATCTCCATGACCTGCCGTCCGGCCAGGGCCGCGCTCGGGTCGGTGGACACGATGCCGCCGATCTCCGCGAGCGTGGTGTGCGACCAGCGCACGCCGCGCAGGTCCATGACCACGATGTACTCGGCGTGCGTGGCGAGCCGGATCCGCTCGGCCTCCACCTGCACCGGGCCGTCGATGGACGGCTCCGTGTGCTGGACGCCCTCGGCGATCTGCGGATCCTGCGCCGTGGTCTCCGCGATCGCCAGTGCGCGGCGCATCGCCTCCTGGTCGAGCTGCTTGCTCAGCGGGGCCAGGAACAGCCCGGTGGCGAGCACAGCGACCCCCGCGGCGATCGTCACCTGCATCAGCAGGACCTGCGAGAACGCCCGCCGCGGCAGACCGAGACGCAGACGGCGTCCGGGGGGAGTGGGGCTCATACCCATGACGGTACGTGGGCGGGCGGACCGAACCGTAGGGGGGTGTGGCGCGGATCTCCTGACAGATTCTCGGGGAAGCGGGCCGGCTCCCGGCGGACGGGGTCAGCCCGCCAGGGCCGCGGCCGTCAGCGCGCGCACGGACACCACGTCCATTCGCGCCGGTGTGCCCAGCGCCGAGACGCCGCAGCTCTCCGGGCGCGGCGGCAGCGAGGCGCCCTGGGCCACGATGACGCGCCAGTGGCGGCCGTCGGCATGGGCCACGGTCACCGCCCAGCGGGGCGCCGCGCCGTCGGTGCGCACGACGCTCAGCGCCTCCGCCGTGTACTCGCCCTTCGCCGCGCGTACGGCCAGTTCGGCCGCCTGACCGGGTCTGTCCCAGGCCGAGTTTCCGCGGCACCCCTGGACGACGATCCGCTTCTCCTGGACGCCTTGCAGGACTTCCTTGACCGTGTGTGCCTCGGCTCGCCCGTACGAGTAGCCGTACGGCAGGACGAGCACCGTAGGCGAAAAGCGATGTCCACCCAAATGGGTGACTTCCCATACGCCAGGTACGCCGGAAGTGGTGAGTTCGCTCGCGAGGGGACGGCCGAGCAGCGCGCAGCAGCGGTCGCGCTTGCCGTTGGTGCAGACGAGCGCGAGCGGGCCGGTGCGGTGCGCGCGACCGCCGAGCGCCGCGTCGAACGAGCGGTGGTCGCCCGCGCCGAGGGCGGCGAAATCGAGGTCGAGGAGTTTGCGCGGGTCGCGGGTCGTGGTGGTACGCAGCCACACCTTTCCGGGAACGGTGTGGGCGGCGTACACCCGGCGCTGAGCTGGGGTTCTGGGGTCGGCGTGGCGCCCGGGGCGCCGGATGAGCGCGATCCTCACGCCGGTGTCGCCGGTGGCGGTTTCCAGGGCGCGGCCGAGCGCGCGGTCCAGATGGCTCGACGTGAGCGCCTTGGCCCCCCAGGGGCCGGGTTGTTCCAGCAGCAGCCATGTCGTCGCCATGGCCGCCGTACCGGAGATGGGCTCGTCGAGGCTCCGGGAGACGGTTGCGCACGTACTCACAGAGGTGAGCCTAACCTGACTTTGCCCGGGGCGACTTCCGGCCCACCGTCCCCGCCCACGCCCTGAACCGGCCCGAACCGCGAGAGCCCCGGGCCCACGTAGTGGCCGTTGGGGCGCATCCGCAGCGGGTCCACATCGGCGTGCGGCGGGTGTGACGGACCGTGATGGCGACGATGTCGTGGGCCGCGAGGCGGGCGGGTTCCGCGCGCGGGGCGTGCTCCGGGAGCGCGAACAGGGCATGCGCGCGTGAGGTGAACACAGGGCACGCGCGCATGGGTCCGCGCCCCGTGATGCGGCGGTCGGCGCGGTGTTCGGCCGCGATCACCGGAACCGCGCTGCCCTCGTCCAGCGGATCGGGCAGCGACCGGTGGGCCAGTCCGCCGGCAGCGCCGTGCAACGGGCCCTCGAGCACGCCCAGTCCGGCAGAGACGACCGCATGGACATGGGCCCGGGCCGAGGTGACGACCCGTACCGCGAGCGTTGCGGCGGCCAGGTCGTGGTCGGTCAAGAGGGAAAGTGCCGTGTCCAGGGCGTGCAGTGACGCCTCGTCGGGCGCACGGTCGGTCAGTCGGCCCCACAGGCGCAGAACGAGCCGGCCGCCGTCCCGGGCGTGCGGGCGGGGTGACAGGGTGACGGGGGCGGGATGAGGTGGCGGTATGCCTCGTAGGTGCCCTGGGGATGCTGTCCGGGCCGCAGCACGGCCGACTCGGAGATCATCCGGCCGGTGGCCCGTTCCGTCGGACCGCCCTGCCCGCGGCGGTCCCGGCGATGGGTTGAGGAAAGCCCAGCCCGCTGCCGAAAGTGCATCGAGCTGGGCCCGTGCGGGGCGCGGTTCATCCGCGGATCACGGTGCGCTCGCCTCGGCGGCGCCTCCCCGTGACCGGATGGCCGTGCCTAGGCGTCCGGAATATCGGCCTTCGCGCGCACCAGCGTCTCGCGGCTGATCACCACGATCCGCTCGTAGTCGGCGCGTCCGGCGTCCGGCGGCAGCTCGGAGTCGAGTGCCTCGGTACGGTCCGTACCGATCACCGCGAAATTCCCGTCCTGCAGTTCAAAGATGTCCGGGCAGGTCTGCCCGTTAACGCTCCCTCTTTCGCGAGGTGACGCACCAATGCGGCGCACGATCTTCAAGTCGATCCCGGTCCTTGCTTGAATCGGTCATGGGTGGTCCTCGTGCCGGGGCCGGAGCATGGGTGTGTCCGGAGGCGGCAACGATGTCTGAGCCTGCTGGGACGGTGGGTGTGCACGTGGCAGGCGGGGACAACCTAGCCTGAGAAGATCGCGCTTGGGGCTGGGATTTGTGTGTCTGAGCGGGTGATTCGTTTTTGCGGCCCTACTCGTCTTTGCGGAGCCCTATCCTTCGTGCGGAGCCCTGTTCTTCGTGCGGAGCCCCTCCTTCTCCAGGGCCTCACTCCTCGGCGGGACGGTCGCCCACCACCCACCACTCGTCCGTGTCGGCCTCGTCCAGCTCCGTCAGCAGGTCGTCGGTCATCTTGCCGATCTCGGCCTCTTCGGAGCCGTCCCGCAGGCTCGCCCGGTGGTGGCGCGTGGCCTCCCAGTAGGCGCGGGCCGTCGGGCTCTGGAACAGCACACGGACGTAGCCGCGCAGTTCGGCCCGGGTGAGCAGGCCGATCCGGTAGCCGTGCAGGGCGTGCACGTACAGGGCGTTGGCGAAGAGATACTGCTTCTGCACCCGAGGCGGCACGTCGCCCTCGTAGGCGTCGAGCACGGGAAGCAGATCGTGGTCCTTCATCGCCGCGAGCAGGAGCTGCCGGTGATCGCGCTGGTACTCGATGCGGTCCGCCCGCCGGGACGCCTGCCGGCGCTGATCGTCCAGGGCGTCCAGCCGCCGCAGGATCTCGGCGTTCGTGCGGACGAGCGCCTCCAGGGCGCGGCGGTACGCCAGGAGGGACGCCGCGGTCCCGGTGATCGAAAGTGCGAGGACCGCGGTGACTGAGCCCGGCCCCCAGTTCCCCGTCTTCCGTGTGGCCATGTCAACCCCCGAATCAGGCGGTCGTCCGCCGGTCGTCGGGGTGCGGGGCTACAGGAGGGGACCGGCGAGCGGTGGGCGGCGCTAGCCGTCTCCCAGAGTGTGCCGAGCGGCTCTGATCGGCGGGGAGGCGGAGAGGCGGCGCACGGAGGGAAGCGAGGGTCGCACACTCCGGCGCCTGCCCATCGTCTGCCCGGCGGTGGCTGCTAACAATCGTTCACTTCGTGGAGTTCTCCCTGCTCGTATCCTGGATCGCCATGCCATCCCGTCCGTGCGTCGGGCCGTGAGCCCCGGTGCACGCGTTCGCGTGAGAGAGGTCGCACAGTGGGGCACCGCCGCAGTCCGCAGCAGATCCCGGTCGTCGTACTCGCCGGATTCCTGGGCTCCGGGAAGACCACGCTCCTCAATCACCTCCTCCACCGCAGCGGCGGCAGCCGCATCGGGGCGATCGTCAACGACTTCGGCGCCGTCGAGATCGACGCGATGGCCGTGGCGGGCGCGCTCGGCGACTCCACGGTCTCGCTGGGCAACGGCTGCCTGTGCTGCGCCGTCGACGCGAGCGAGCTCGACGCGTACCTGGCCCGGCTCGCCGCACCGGCCACGGGCATCGACGTCATCGTCATCGAGGCCAGCGGGCTCGCCGAACCCCAGGAACTCGTCCGGATGCTGCTCGCCAGCGAGCATCCGGGGATCGTGTACGGCGGGCTGGTCGAGGTGGTCGACGCCGCCGAGTTCGACGCCACCCGTGCCCGGCACCCGGAGATCGACCGGCACCTCGCCCTCGCCGACCTGGTCGTGGTCAACAAGCTCGACCGGGCCGAGGACGGCGCGCGGGTGCTCGGCCTCGTCGGCTCGCTCACCGACGGCGCCGCTGTCGTGCCCGCCTCCTACGGCCGTATCGATCCCGAGTTCCTCTTCGACTGCAGGCCGGTCGGGGAGCGCATCGGGCAGCTGACCTTCGACGACCTGCACGAGCACGGCGAGGACGAGCACGCCGGTCATCTGCACACCGGCTACGACAGTGTGTCCTTCGTCTCCGAAGTGCCCCTGGACCCGCGCCGGTTGATGCGGTTCCTGGACAGCAGGCCCGAGGGGCTGTACCGGATCAAGGGGTACGTCGACTTCGGGGCGTACGACGGCCTCAACCGGTACGCCGTGCACGCCGTCGGGCGGTTCCTGCGCTTCTACCCCGAGCCGTGGGCGGGGGCCGGGGAGCGGCTGACCCAGCTCGTCCTCATCGGCTCCGGCATCGACACCGGCGCCCTCGGCAGGGAGCTGAGGGCCTGCGAGAGCGACGCCCCACACACCGACGAGCACGGCATGTGGGGCGTCCTGCGCTATGTGGCGGCCCCGGACGAGCAGGACCCCGGGCGGTGGACCGCCGAGGAACCGGACCCCGGGGATCCGGACCCCGAGGATTCACCGTTCCTGGAGCCCGCCGGGCCTTCCGAGCCGTCCGGCGCGTCCGCCCAGTAGCCGATCCGGGACCCTGTCCAGCCGTCCGAGGCGTCCGTTCGGCCGCCCCAGAAACCCGTCCAGGGAAGCCCGGCCGGAGGCGTCCGCCTAGTAGACCGGGCCCGCGACCACCCACACCGTCTTCGGCAGCGACGTGCCCGAGCCGTCGCGGCGTGGGTCCAGCTCCGGCAGGTCGACCGGCGTGCCGTTCTTCTGCGCGGCCCGCGCCGGGACGGCGCCCGCCCAGGCCAGGGACAGGCAGTCCTCGCCCTTGAGGAACCGGTGGCAGCGCACGCCGCCGGTGGCCCGGCCCTTGCGCGGGTACTGGTCGAACGGGGTCAGCTTGGCGGTCGTCTGCACCGAGTCGTCCAGCGTGCCGCGCGAGCCCGCCACCGTGAAGACCACCGCGTCAGCGGCCGGGTCGACAGCGGTGAAGGTGATCACCTTGACGCCCTCGGCGAGCTTGATGCCAGCCATGCCGCCCGCCGGCCGGCCCTGCGGGCGGACCTGGGAGGCCTGGTAGCGCAGCAGCTGTGCGTCGTCCGTGATGAAGACCAGGTCCTCCTCGCCGGTGCGCAGCTCCACCGCGCCGACGATCCGGTCGCCCTCCTTGAGCGCGATGACCTCCAACTCGTCCTTGTTGGACGGGTAGTCGGGCACCACCCGCTTGACCACGCCCTGCTCGGTGCCGAGCGCCAGGCCCGGGGACGACTCGTCGAGCGTGGTCAGGCAGACCACCGTCTCCTCGTCCTCCAGGGTGACGAACTCCGCGACGGGCGCTCCTCCGGCGAGGGTCGGCGGCGCCGCCACCTCCGGCAGCTGCGGCAGGTCGACCACGTTGACCCGCAGCAGGCGCCCGGCGGACGTCACCACGCCCACCTCGCCGCGCGCCGTCGCCGGTACCGCCGAGACGATCACATCGTGCTTGGCGCGCTTGGCGCCGGTGTCCGCCGGGAAGGGCTCGCCGTTCGCCGTCCGGGCCAGCAGCCCGGTCGAGGACAGCAGCACCCGGCACGGGTCGTCGGCCACCTGCAGCGGCACCGCCGCGACCGGGGAGGCGCCCGCCTCCAGCAGCAGCGTGCGGCGCGGGGTGGCGAACTTCTTGGAGACCGCGGCGAGTTCGGCGGAGACCAGCTTGCGCAGCTCGGCGTCCGACTCCAGGATCCGGGTCAGCTCCGCGATCTCCGCGTTGAGCCGCTCCTTCTCCGCCTCCAGCTCGATCCGGTCGAACTTGGTCAGTCGGCGCAGGGGCGTGTCCAGGATGTACTGCGTCTGGATGTCCGACAGCGAGAAGCGCTCCATCAGCCGCGCCTTCGCCTGCGCGCTGTTCTCGCTGGAGCGGATCAGCCGGATGACCTCGTCGATGTCGACCAGGGCGGTGAGCAGGCCCTCCACCAGGTGCAGCCGGTCGCGTCGCTTGCTGCGGCGGAACTCCGAACGGCGGCGCACCACGTTGAAGCGGTGGTCGAGGTAGACCTCCAGGAGTTCCTTCAGGCCCAGCGTGAGGGGTTGGCCGTCGACCAGGGCCACGTTGTTGATGCCGAAGGACTCCTCCATCGGCGTCAGCTTGTAGAGCTGCTCCAGGACCGCCTCGGGCACGAAGCCGTTCTTGATCTCGATGACCAGGCGCAGGCCGTGCTCCCGGTCCGTGAGGTCCTTGACGTCGGCGATGCCCTGGATCCTCTTCGAGCCGACCAGATCCTTGATCTTGGAGATCACCTTCTCCGGCCCGACGGCGAAGGGCAGTTCCGTGACCACGAGGCCCTTGCGGCGGGCGGTCACCGTCTCCACGGACACCGTGGCGCGCATCTTGAACGTGCCCCGGCCGGTCTCGTACGCGTCGCGGATGCCGGAGAGGCCGACGACCCGGCCGCCGGTGGGCAGGTCGGGGCCCGGCACGTGCCTGATCAGGGCGTCCAGGTCGGCGTTCGGGTGCCGGATCAGGTGCCGGGCGGCCGCGATCACCTCGCCGAGGTTGTGCGGCGGCATGTTCGTGGCCATGCCGACCGCGATCCCCGACGCGCCGTTCACCAGCAGGTTCGGGAACGCGGCGGGCAACGCCACCGGCTCCTGCTCCTGGCCGTCGTAGTTCGGGGCGAAGTCGACCGTGTCCTCGTCGATCGAGTCGGTCATCAGGCTGGTGGCCTCGGCCATGCGGCATTCGGTGTACCGCATGGCGGCCGGCGGGTCGTCGTTGCCCAGCGAGCCGAAGTTGCCGTGGCCGTCGACCAGCGGGACGCGCATCGAGAAGGGCTGGGCCATGCGCACCAGGGCGTCGTAGATGGACGCGTCTCCGTGCGGGTGAAGCTTGCCCATGACGTCGCCGACGACACGCGCGCACTTCACATAGCCGCGGTCGGGGCGCAGGCCCATCTCGTTCATCTGGTACACGATGCGGCGGTGCACCGGCTTGAGGCCGTCGCGGGCGTCCGGCAGGGCACGGGAGTAGATGACCGAGTACGCGTACTCAAGGTAGGAGCCCTGCATCTCGTCCACGACGTCGATGTCGAGGATTCTCTCCTCGAACGGTTCGTCTGGCGGCGGGGTCTTCGTGCTGCGGCGGGCCATCGCTGCCGGCTCCTCCTGTTTTCGGTCGCTCGCCTACGGGGCGTTCGTGCGGAAGCGTGAAAGTGATCTGATGCGGACCATTGTGGACCTCGACACTGACAACCCGGGCCAGGCCCCGGTGTCGGCCGGTCCGCCCCGGCGCCGCAGCTGCCGCGGGGGGCCGCCCCGCGGCACGACCCCCGCAGGCTACGCGATCCGCTGTGGGCGTACGTCCCGCGGGAACTTCGCCCAGGGCGCGCACGCTTGCATACAGTGGCAGGACTGGCAGGAAAACCGCGGTTTCGCGACCGCATCCGCGATCGAAGGGACGTACATGCCCATGGGTCACACGGCCACAGCCGAGGCAGGCTCCGGGGGCCTGACAGCGACCGAGCACCGCCTGGCCAACGGTCTGCGCGTGGTGCTCTCCGAGGACCACCTGACCCCGGTCGCGGCGGTCTGCCTCTGGTACGACGTCGGCTCCCGCCACGAAGTCAAGGGGCGCACCGGTCTGGCTCACCTCTTCGAGCATCTGATGTTCCAGGGCTCCGGGCAGGTGAAGGGCAACGGGCACTTCGAGCTGGTGCAGGGCGCCGGCGGGTCGCTGAACGGCACCACCAGCTTCGAGCGGACCAACTACTTCGAGACCATGCCCGCCCACCAGCTGGAGCTGGCCCTGTGGCTGGAGGCCGACCGCATGGGCTCTCTGCTGGCCGCGCTCGACGACGAGTCCATGGAGAACCAGCGGGACGTCGTCAAGAACGAGCGCCGCCAGCGCTACGACAACGTGCCCTACGGCACCGCCTTCGAGCGGCTGACCGCCCTCGCCTACCCGGCGGGCCACCCGTACCACCACACGCCCATCGGCTCGATGGCGGACCTGGACGCGGCCACCCTGGAGGACGCGCGCGCGTTCTTCCGCACCTACTACGCGCCGAACAACGCCGTACTCTCCGTGGTCGGCGACATCGACCCGCGGCAGACGCTCGCCTGGATCGAGAAGTACTTCGGTTCGATCCCGTCCCACGACGGCAAGCCCGAGCCCCGCGACGGCTCGCTGCCCGAGACCATCGGGGAGCAGCTGCGCGAGGTCGTGGTGGAGGAGGTCCCGGCCCGCGCCCTGATGGCCGCCTACCGGCTGCCGCAGGACGGCGCGCGCGACTGCGACGCGGCCGACCTGGCGCTCACCGTCCTCGGCGGCGGCGAGTCCTCCCGCCTGTACAACCGGCTCGTGCGGCGGGACCGTACGGCGGTCGCGGCCGGGTTCGGCCTGCTGCGGCTGGCCGGCGCGCCCTCGTTGGGCTGGCTGGACGTGAAGACCTCCGGTGACGTCGAGGTGCCGGTCATCGAGACCGCCATCGACGAGGAGCTGGCCCGGTTCGCCGAGGAAGGCCCCACGGCCGAGGAAATGGAGCGCGCCCAGGCGCAGTTGGAGCGCGAGTGGCTGGACCGGCTCGGCACGGTCGCGGGCCGCGCCGACGAACTGTGCCGGTACGCCGTCCTGTTCGGTGACCCGCAGCTCGCCCTCACCGCCGTGCAGCGCGTCCTGGAGGTGACCGCAGAGGAGGTCCAGGCGGTCGCCCAGGCCCGGCTGCGCCCGGACAACCGCGCGGTGCTCGTCTACGAGCCGCTCTCCGCCGAGTCCGCGGAGCACACCGAGGACGTGGACGTCCCCGAGGACCCCGAGTCCGAAGCCACCGTCGAAGCCGGCGACAACAACGAGGAGGCGGCCAAGTGACCGAGCTCGCCGCGATGGAGTTCCACCCGCAGCCCCGCGCGGGCGAGGCGAAGCCGTGGGCCTTCCCGGCCCCCGAGCGCGGCACGCTGGACAACGGCCTGACCGTGCTGCGCTGCCACCGCCCGGGCCAGCAGGTCGTCGCCGTCGAGGTGCTGCTGTCCGCGCCCCTGGACGCCGAGCCGGCCGGTCTCGACGGCGTCGCCACGATCATGGCGCGGGCCTTCTCGGAGGGCACCGACCGGCACTCCGCCGAGGAGTTCGCCGCCGAACTGGAGCGGGCCGGCGCCACGCTGGACGCGCACGCCGACCACCCCGGCGTCCGGCTGAGCCTGGAGGTCCCGGCCTCCCGGCTGGCCAAGGGCCTCGGGCTGCTGTCCGACGCGCTGCGCGCCCCCGCGTTCGCCGACAGCGAGGTGGAGCGGCTGGTCCGCAACCGCCTCGACGAGATCCCGCACGAGCTGGCCAACCCGTCCCGCCGCGCCGCCAAGGAACTCTCCAAGGAGCTGTTCCCGGCGGCCTCGCGCATGTCGCGCCCGCGCCAGGGCACCGAGGAGACCGTCGCCAAGATCGACGCGGCGGCCGTGCGCGCCTTCTACGAGCGGCACGTGCGGCCCGCGACGGCCACCGCCGTGGTCGTCGGCGACCTGACCGGCATCGACCTGGACGCGCTGCTCGGCGCGTCCCTGGGGGCCTGGACCGGCGCCACGTCCCAGCCGCGGCCGGTGCCGTCGGTGAGCGCCGACGACCGCGGCCGGGTCGTCATCGTGGACCGTCCCGGCGCCGTCCAGACGCAGCTGCTCATCGGCCGCGTCGGCGCCGACCGGCACGACCGGGTCTGGCCCGCACAGGTGCTCGGCACGTACTGCCTCGGCGGCACCCTCACCTCCCGGCTGGACCGCGTCCTGCGCGAGGAGAAGGGCTACACCTACGGGGTGCGCGCGTTCGGCCAGGTCCTCAGGTCCGCCCCGGACGGCACGGGCGTCTCGCTGCTCGCCATCAGCGGCTCCGTGGACACCCCGAACACCGGTCCCGCGCTGGCCGACCTGTGGACGGTGCTGCGCACGCTGGCCGGGGAGGGGCTCACCGACACCGAGCGCGACGTCGCCGTGCAGAACCTGGTCGGGGTGGCGCCGCTGAAGTACGAGACGGCGGCGGCCGTGGCGAGCACCCTCGCCGACCAGGTGGAGCAGTACCTGTCCGACGACTACCAGGCGACGCTGTACCAGCAGCTGGCCGCCACCGGCACCGTGGAGGCCACCGCCGCGGTGGTGAACGCGTTCCCGGTGGACCGGCTGGTGACCGTCCTGGTCGGCGACGCGGCGCAGATCAAGGAGCCGGTCGAGGCGCTCGGCATCGGCGAGGTCAACGTGGTGTCCGCGGAGTAGCCCCCGGGTGGTTCGCGGTCCGGCACACGCGCGTGGGGCCCTGACGACCGACCGGTCGGCAGGGCCCTTCCGTCCCCCCGGGGTGTCCGAATTGTGGTGAAGATTGCGTGTCTGCCCTGTGGGATGTGCTACAAACGCCCGGTTCCGTTTGGGGATCAAAGGTCGTCCCCCTTAGCGTCGTCCGGGCTGTTCGCCAGGCAGTGCGCCGCGCCCGCGGCACCGGACAGCCATCGCCGAGTCCCCGTACGGCGCGAGCCAGGGGAGCCGGGGACCCAGCCTCCTGCCGCCGTTGTCGCGGACCGGAGGTGTCCCCCCTGGGGTGAATCGGGCGTCCGCACCGCACGCGGGCCCGTAGGAGACCTTCCTGCTCCGAACCCGTCAGCTAACCCGGTAGGCGAGAAGGAAGGAAAGGACCAGCCACTCCATGGCGTTCACCCGTGCCGCCGGGAAGCACCGTCGTCCCGGCCGGATACACCGCACCACCGCCCGCGCGGCGGGCGTCGCGACCCTCGCCGGCACCGGCGTCATGGGCACCCTCGCGGCCGTCCCGGCGCAGGCGGCCGGGACCACCGCGGAGCAGACCGGCCTCACCCCCGTCGTCAGCATCGGCGACTCGGTGGCCGAGCGGATCGACGCCCAGGCGGTCGCGCAGCAGCAGGCCGCCGACGAGAAGGCGGCCGAGGAGGCAGCGCGGAACGCGGCGGCGCGTGCGGCGGCGAAGGAGCGCGCGGCCGAGGTCAGGGCGGCCCGGGAGGCCGAGCGCAGGCGGCTGAACGCCTTCGTCGCGCCGATCGCGCACTCCTACGTCTCCACCGGCTACCGGACCGGCGGCTCCCTGTGGTCCTCCGGCACCCACACCGGCGTCGACTTCCACGCCGCCGCCGGCACCGCCGTCCACGCGGTGGGCTCCGGGACCGTCGTGTCGGCCGGCTGGGGCGGCGCGTACGGCTACGAGGTCGTGATCAGGATGGCCGACGGCATGTACACCCAGTACGGCCATCTGTCGTCCATCGGGGTCTCGGCCGGCGAGCGGGTCACTCCGGGCGGGCAGATCGGGCTCTCCGGCTCGACGGGCAACACGACCGGGCCGCACCTCCACTTCGAGGCGCGGACGACCCCGGACTACGGCTCCGACATCGACCCCGTCGCCTATCTCCGCAAGCACGGCGTGAACATCTGACGACCGGCGGCGAGGGCTGCCGCGGCCCCGGCTCGCGAGCCGGGGTTTTCGTCGTTTCCAACGCCCCGCTGTCCAAAAAATATCCATGGATTCCGGCCCGCCATCGGAAATTCCGGCTCATTGCCTTAGAGTCACGGAACACACGTCAATCGTCGACGTTTCACGGGGATTAAGGCGGAGGTCGGTCATGCGTATTCCGGCGCACTCGGTGTGCACGGCGATCCGGGACGACATCGTCGCCGGTGTCTACGAGCGTGGCAGCCGGCTCACCGAGGAACTCCTCGCGCGTCGTTACGGCGTCTCGCGCGTCCCCGTCCGCGAGGCCCTGCGCACCCTGGAGGCTGAGGGGTTCGTGGTGACGCGTCGGCACGCGGGCGCGTGTGTGGCCGAACCCACCGAGCACGAGGCCGCCGACCTCCTGGAGATGCGCCTGCTCTTGGAGCCGCTGGGCGCCTCCCGGGCCGCCCAGCGGCGCACCGAGGCCCACCTCAAAGTGCTGCGTGGACTGGTCAGACTGGGTCAGGAGCGGGCCAGGAGGGGCAACAGCGAGGATCTGCGCTCGCTCGGCGGCTGGTTCCACGAGACGCTCGCCCAGGCCTCCGGCAGCCATGCCCTGACCTCGACGCTCACCCAGCTCCGGCACAGGATCGCCTGGATGTACGCGGTGGAGTCGCCCGCCAGCCCCGTCGAGTCCTGGGCGGAGCACGGCGCCGTCGTGGACGCGGTGGCGCGCGGCGACGCGGAGCGCGCGCGGGCGGTCATGGCCCTGCACACCGAGCGCGCGACGGGCGCGCACCGGCTGCGGTTCGCCGCCGGCGGGGGCCGCACGGAACGCGTGAGGAATTCGCAACACGCCGTAAACATGCCGAGCCTGCGGAATTAACACGGGCGCCGTATACAAAGAGGGATATTCGAGGAGTGGCTCGTGCCGCTGCCCTTTTCTCTGGCGTGTCCTACATTCATGGCCGGCTGTCTTCCGTATGTCAGTGCTGAATTCATTCGGCCGGCCGTGAAAACACGGAAGCCGCGTCACCCTTTCGGGACGACGCGGCTTCCGGATGCGGTTCAGACGGTCTCGGGCAGCTCCTCGAGCCCCTCGGCGACCAGCTTCGCCAGCCGGTCCAGGGCGGCGTCCGCGCCCTCGGCGTCGGAGGCGAGGACGATCTCCTCGCCGCCCTGGGCGCCCAGGCCGAGGACGGCCAGCATGGAGGCCGCGTTGACGGGGGCGCCCCCGGCCTTGGCGATCGTCACCGGGACGCCTGCGGCCGTGGCGGCTCGGACGAAGATGGAGGCGGGACGGGCGTGGAGGCCCTCGGCCCAGCCGACGTTGACGCGGCGCTCAGCCATGTGTTGCTGCCCTTCGGTGTTCAGGGTTGTCTAGACCAGTTTCCCATACGGTGAAGCGAGTCCGGAGCGGGACTGTCGCCCGCTCCGGCGTGTCGTCGGACCGCGGCCTCGGCCCGACTCCGTCCCCCACAGACTGCCCTGCGACGCTGTCGTTGGCGAGCCGTACTCTGGGGCCCATGCAGACCCCGGCGGACCGGCACGACCGGCACGAGTACCCCGCCCACTGGGAGGCGGACGTGGTACTGCGCGACGGCGGCACCGCGCGCATCCGGCCCATCACCGTCGATGACGCCGGCCGCCTGGTCAGCTTCTACGAGCAGGTCTCGGACGAGTCGAAGTACTACCGCTTCTTCGCGCCCTACCCCCGCCTGTCCGCCAAGGACGTCCACCGCTTCACGCACCACGACTTCGTGGACCGGGTGGGACTCGCGGCCACCGTCGGCGGCGAGTTCATCGCCACCGTACGCTACGACCGCATCGGCACCGCCGGCGCGCCCGCCACCGCCCCCGCGGACGAGGCCGAGGTCGCCTTTCTGGTGCAGGACGCGCACCAGGGACGCGGGGTCGCCTCCGCGCTCCTGGAGCACATCGCCGCCGTCGCCCGCGAGCGCGGCATCCGCCGCTTCGCCGCCGAGGTGCTGCCCGCCAACACCAAGATGATCAAGGTGTTCATGGACGCCGGCTACACCCAGAAGCGCAGCTTCGAGGACGGTGTCGTACGCCTGGAGTTCGACCTGGAGCCCACCGCGCGCTCGCTCGCCGTGCAGCGCGCGCGGGAGCAGCGCGCCGAGGCGCGGTCGGTGCGCAGGCTGCTGGCGCCCCGCTCCGTCGCGGTCCTCGGCGTGGGCCGCACGCCCGGCGGCGTCGGCCGCGGTGTCCTCGGCAACATCCGGGACGCCGGGTTCACCGGGAGCCTGTACGCGGTCAACACGGCCTTCCCCGAGGAGCTGACGGAGGTCGAGGGCGTACCCGCGTACCGCTCGGTCCGTGACATCGAGGGCCCCGTCGATCTCGCGGTCGTCGCCGTCCCCACTGAGCAGGTCACCGAGGCGGTCACCGACTGCGGCGAGCACGGCGTGCAGGGCCTCGTGGTGATCACCGCCGGATACGCGGAGAGCGGGCCCGAGGGACACGAGCGGCAGCGTGCCCTCGTCCGGCACGCGCGCACGTACGGCATGCGGCTCGTCGGGCCGAACGCCTTCGGGGTCATCAACACCTCTCCCGAGGTGCGGCTCAACGCCTCGCTCGCGCCCGAGCCGCCGCGCCCCGGGCGGATCGGCCTGTTCGCCCAGTCCGGGGCGATCGGCATCGCCCTGCTGTCCCGGCTGCACCGGCGCGGGGGAGGGGTCACCGGCGTCACGGGCGTGTCCACCTTCGTGTCGTCCGGCAACCGGGCGGACGTCTCAGGCAACGACCTCATCCAGTACTGGTACGACGACCCCGACACCGACGTCGTCCTCATGTACCTGGAGAGCATCGGCAACCCGCGCAAGTTCACGCGGCTGGCGCGCCGGACAGCCGCGGCCAAGCCGCTGGTCGTGGTGCAGGGGGCCGGATCCGCGCCCCAGGGCCACGCGGTCCGGGCCACCCGGCTGCCGCACGCGACCGTGTCCGCGCTGCTGCGGCAGGCGGGAGTCGTCCGGGTCGACACGATCACCGAACTGGTCGACACCGGACTGCTCCTCGCGCGGCAGCCGCTGCCCGCCGGCCCCCGGGTGACGATCCTCGGGAACTCCGAGTCGCTGGGGCTGCTCACCTACGACCGGTGCCTGGCCGAGGGGCTGCGCCCGGCGCGCCCGCTTGACCTGACGACCGGGGCCACGGCGGAGGACTTCCACGGGGCGCTGTCCCGGGCGCTGGCGGACGACACCTGCGACGCCGTGGTCGTCACGGCCATCCCCGCGATCGGGGAGGGCTCCCCCGGGGACGCGGAGCTGGCGCGGGCCCTGCGGTCCGCCGCCGCGGCGGCGCCCGCGAAGCCCGTGCTCGTCGTGCACGTGGAACTCGGCGGGCTCGCGGAGGCACTGTCGGCCGCGGCCGGCACGGCACCCCGGGCCGGGGCGCCCGCACCCGCCGACGACGCCCGGAACCCCCCGGCCCAGGAGCCGCCCGCCGCGCCGCGGGACCAGCAGAGCGGCGCACCCGAAGCGCCGCGCGAGGGCTCCCGCCTCATTCCCGCCTACCCCGCTGCCGAACGCGCCGTGCGGGCCCTGGCGGAAGCCGTCAGGTACGCGCAGTGGCGGCGCGAGGCGGCCCGGCCCGGGAGAGTGCCCGAGTACGAGGACATCGACGAGAAGGGCGCCGCCGAGCTGATCGACGGCCTGCTCACCCGCGGACAGGGCCTCACGATCGGCTCGGAGGAGACCTGCGCACTGCTCGGGCGGTACGGCATCCATGTGCGCCGCGCGCCGGCCGCCCCCACCCCCGACGACGCCGCCGAGGCCGCCCGCTCCCTCGGCTACCCGGTCGCCCTCAAGGCGACCGCGCCGCACCTGCGGCACCGCGCCGACCTGGGCGGGGTACGCCTCGACCTGGCCGACGAGGAGCAACTGCGCCGCGCCTACACCGAGTTGACGGAGCTGTTCGGAAAGCCCGCCGAACTGCGCCCGGTGGTGCAGGCGATGGCACCCCGGGGCGTCGACACCGTCGTACGGGCCGTGATCGATCCGGCGGCCGGGGCCGTGCTCTCCTTCGGACTGGCCGGGGCCGCGTCGCAGTTGCTCGGCGACATGGCGCACCGGCTGATCCCGGTGACCGACCGGGAGGCGACCTCGCTGGTGCGCGCCATCAGGACCGCACCGCTGCTGTTCGGCTGGCGCGGCTCCGCGCCGGTCGACACGCCCGCGCTGGAGGAACTGCTGCTGCGCGTCTCCCGGCTGGTCGACGACCATCCCGAGGTGGTGGCGGTCACCCTGGAGCCGGTGGTCGTTGCCCCGCACGGGCTGAGCGTGCTCGGCGCCACGGTGCGGCTCGCGCCCCCGCCGGCCCGCGACGACCTCGGGCCCCGGACGCTCCCCGTGTACTGACCAGGACCCGCCCGCCCGACCGGTCGACGCGTGCCCGGACCCGCCCGCCCGACCCGGTCCTGCCGACCGGGCCGGAGCCTGCGGGCCCACGGACTAGGATGGACGCCATGGCCAAGACCAGTACGACGACCCAGGGGCTGCGTGCGGCGATCGAGCGCAGCGGCTACTACCCGGCCCTCGTGGCCGAGGCGGTGGAGGCCGCCGTGGGCGGCGAGCCCATGCGGTCGTACCTGGTCCACCAGGAGACGACGTTCGACCAGAACGAGGTCCGCCGGCACGTGACCGTGCTGGTCCTCACCGACACCCGCTTCATCGTCAGCCACACCGACGAGCAGACCGCCGACAGCACCTCCCCGACGCCGTACGCCACCACCTCGACGGAGTCCGTGAAGCTCGGCCGGATCTCGTCCGTGGTGATCAGCCGCGTGGTCGCCAACCCGGAGCAGTACACGCCGGGCACGCCGCCCCGTGAGGTCGTGCTGACGATCGGCTGGGGCGCCGTCTCCCGTATCGACCTGGAGCCCGCCGCCTGCGGCGACCCGAACTGCGAGGCCGACCACGGCTATACCGGCAGTTCCACGGCGGACGACCTCAGCCTGCGCGTCAGCGAGGCCGGGGACGGCCCGGAGACGGTGCGCGAGGCGCTCGCCTTCGCGCAGGCCATCTCCGAGGCGACCGCGGACCCCGCGCGCTGATGGTGCAGACCGCAGACTGGGATCCGCACCCGGAACCGCTCGCCCTCGACACCGCGCCGCTGCCCGAGTACGGCAGCGGCTCGCTCGCCGACCTGCTGCCCACCCTGGCCGCCGGGATGGACGTCCCCGGCATGACCGCGGCGATCCCGGAGCTGACCGCCGCCGACCGCACCTGTGTCTTCCTGATCGACGGGCTCGGCTGGGAGCAGCTCGCCGCCCACCCCGCCGAGGCGCCCTTCCTGACCTCGCTGCTCGGCAGCTCGCGGGGCGGCACCGGCCGCCCGATCACCAGCGGCTACCCGGCGACCACCGCGACCTCTCTCGCCTCCGTCGGCACCGGCCTGCCACCGGGCGCCCACGGCCTGCCCGGCTACACCGTGCGCGACCCGGCCACCGGCGAGCTGATGAACCAGCTGCGCTGGCAGCCGTGGACCGCGCCGGCCGTCTGGCAGCCGTACCCCACCGTCTTCCAGCTGGCCCACGAGGCGGGCGTGCACGCCGCCCAGGTCTCCTCCCCGGCCTTCGAGAACACCCCGCTCACCAAGGTCGCGCTCAGCGGCGGCACGTTCCACGGGCGGCTCACCGGCGAGGAGCGCATGGACCTCGCGGCCGAGCAACTGGCCGCCGCCGACCGGGCCCTGGTGTACACGTACTACGCCGAGCTGGACGGCGCGGGACACCGCTACGGCGTCGCCTCCGACACCTGGCGCGGCCAGCTCATGTACGTCGACCGGCTCGCCCAGCGCCTCGCCGAGCAACTGCCGCCGCGCAGCGCGCTCTACGTCACCGCCGACCACGGCATGGTCGACGTGCCCTTCGACGAGGAGCACCGCATCGACTTCGACGAGGACTGGGAGCTGCGGGCCGGCGTCGCCCTGCTCGGCGGCGAGGGGCGCGCGCGGCATGTCTACGCGCTGCCGGGCGCCGAGGCCGACGTCCTGACGTGCTGGCGCGAGGTGCTCGGGGAGCGGTTCTGGGTGGCCTCGCGGGACGAGGCGATCGCCGCGGGCTGGTTCGGACCGCCCGGCGCGTGCGACGAACGGGTGTACGCGCGCCTGGGCGACGTGGTCGCGGCTGCCCACGACGACGTCCTGATCATCGCCTCCGAGCGGGAGCCGAAGGAGTCGGCGATGGTCGGCAACCACGGTTCGATGACCCCTGCCGAGCAGTTGGTTCCCCTGCTCGAAGTACGCTCCTGACG
This sequence comes from Streptomyces shenzhenensis, assembly GCF_003688995.1. GTDB lineage: Bacteria > Actinomycetota > Actinomycetes > Streptomycetales > Streptomycetaceae > Streptomyces > Streptomyces shenzhenensis_A. The sequence continues at coordinate 122,601 of NZ_PENI01000020.1, forward strand.
CTCCGACCGCCCCCTTTCTCCTCCCTCGCCGAAAGGTCCTCGACTCCCCATGCCCGAGCTGGTGTTCTTCTCCGGAACGATGGATTGCGGGAAGTCGACGCTGGCGCTGCAGATCGCGCACAACCGCTCGGCCCGCGGTCTGCACAGTGTGATCTTCACGCGGGAGGACCGGGCGGGAGCCGGCAAGCTGTCGTCGCGCCTGGGGCTGGTCACCGACGCGGTGGAGGCCGCGCCCGAGCTGGATCTCTACGCGTTCGTCGTGGAGCAGATGTCGCGGGGCGGCAAGGTCGACTACATCATCGTCGACGAGGCCCAGTTCCTGTTGACGGATCAGATAGACCAGTTGGCCCGGATCGTGGACGACCTGGCGCTCGACGTGTTCGCGTTCGGTATCACCACGGACTTCCGGACCAAGTTGTTCCCCGGTTCGCAGCGGCTGATCGAGCTGGCGGACCGGATCGAGACGCTCCAGGTCGAAGCGATGTGCTGGTGCGGGGCACGGGCCACCCACAACGCCCGCACGGTGGGCGGGGTGATGGTCGTCGAGGGCGAGCAGGTCGTGGTGGGCGACGTGGGCGGGCCCGAGGAGGTCGTCGGCTACGAGGTGCTCTGCCGCCGGCACCATCGCAGGCGGATGACGAGCGCGACGGCGCGGGCGGCGGTGCTGTCACCCGACGTCCTGCCGGTCACCTCGGGCTGACCCGCGCGCCGTCACCCGGACTCCCCGGGCGGTGTACTCGGGCGCGGCCACCGCGCGCTTGCCGGGACCCGGCCGGCCCCGGCGGGTCAGCGTGGGCTCTGGATCACCGAGAACCTGGCCCCTTCGGGGTCCGCCACGGTGGCCACCCGCCCGTGCGCGCTGTCGTGGGCCGGCTTCAGCACCTGGCCGCCCAGCCCGACGACCTGGTGCAGCGTCGCGTCCGTGTCGGCCACCGCGAAGTACGTCCGCCAGTGCGGGCCGCGCTCCCGCGGCAGCCCGTTCCCCATGCCGTGCACACCGGCCACCGGACGGCCGTCGATGTGCAGGGTGACGTGGTCGAGGCCGGCGGACACCACCGGCTCCTGCGTGTAACCGAACACCGTCGCGTAGAACTTGACGACGCTCGCGGTGTCGAAGGTGACCAGTTCGTTCCAGACCAGGGTGCCGGGCACCCCGGTGACGGCCGCACCGCCGTGGGCGCCGCCCTGCCAGATCCCGAACACGGCCCCCGACGGGTCGGAGGCGATCGCCATCCGCCCGGCGTCGGCCGCGTCCAGCGGGCCGACCGCCACCGTGCCGCCGCACAGCCGTACCGTTTCGGCAGTACGGTTCACGTCGTTCGAGGCGAGGTAGGGGGTCCAGGCGACGGACAGGGGCCGGTCCGCCGGCAGCCGGCCGATGCCGGCCACCTCACGCCCGTCGAGCAGGGCCCGCACATAGGGGCCGAGCTGCTGCGGCCCGGGCCGGAACTCCCAGCCGAACAGCGCCCCGTAGAACTCCTCGGTCGCGGTCAGCGAGTGCACCATGAGACTCACCCAGCAGGGCGTGCCGGGCGTGCGCCGGGTGTTCGTGCCGCCGTTCGGGCCGGCCGATCCCCGTGACTCGGTCATCGTCACTCTCTCCCCGGCCCCTCGCGGTGGCCGTGTCGCTTCCGCGCCGCGGAACCGGTGTGCCGCGGCGGCGTGCACGCTCCCTGCCGTTGCCCGCGCCCTCCGTGGGTCACCCGCCGCGGCCGCGGCGCCGCCCGGCGGTACACCGCCGCGAGAATGCCTGGTCTGCCGTTTCCCACCCGTTTCCAGGCGATTGACGCCGGGTGTCCGCGAGCCGCACGGTATGTGCTCACGCCCGTACGCCATGTGATCGAGCCTGTCCGGCGGAGCAGACTAGTCGGACCTGGACGATGCGGCCACCCCTGGCGTATGGATGGGGGTCATGGAAGCCATCATCACCGCATCCCGACTCGCGCACGACCTGACCGCGGACGGCCCGCCCGTGCTGCTCGACGTCCGCTGGCAGCTCAGTGTGCCCGCGGCGGGCGGCGCGCCGGCGTTCGACGGCCGGGCCGAGTACGCGGCCGGGCACATCCCCGGCGCGGTCTTCGTCGACCTCGACAAAGAGCTGGCCTCGGCCCCGGGGGAGCACGGCCGGCACCCCCTGCCCGATCTGGCCGAGTTCGGCGCCGCGATGCGCCGGGCGGGCGTGTCGGCGGGTCGGCCGGTCGTCGTGTACGACGGCGGCCAGGGCTGGGCGGCGGCCCGCGCCTGGTGGCTGCTGCGCTGGACGGGTCACCCGAACGTGAGCGTCCTGGACGGTGGACTTGCCGCCTGGGAGGGCCCGCTGTCGACCGGCACCGCCGAGCCGGCCGAGGGCGACTTCCGTCCGGTGCCGCGAAGGACGGGGCTGCTCGACGCGGCCGGGGCCGCCGCGCTGGCCCGTTCCGGGGTGCTGCTCGACGCCCGCGCGGGGGAGCGGTACCGGGGCGACGTGGAGCCGATCGATCCCGTCGGCGGGCACATCCCGGGTGCCGTGTCGGCGCCGACGAACGAGAATGTCGGGCCGGACGGGCGGTTCCTGTCCGCGGACGCGCTCAAGGCGCGGTTCGCCGCCCTCGGCGCCTCGGACGGGACGCGGGTCGGCGTGTACTGCGGCTCCGGCGTCTCGGCGGCCCATCAGGTGCTGGCCCTCGCGGTCGCGGGCGTCCCGGCGGAGCTGTATGTGGGCTCGTGGTCCGAGTGGTCGGCGGATCCGTCCCGGCCGGTCGCCGTGGGTCCCGAGCCGCAGTGACGGCCCGAGGGGGCCCGCGGTGACAGCCCGAGGGGGGGGCTCGGAAGTCCGAGCCCCCCTCATGGGTCGTACGGGCCTGTTACTCCTGCTTCTTGCGGCGCGTGCCGAAGACGATCTCGTCCCAGCTGGGGACGGCCGCCCGGCGGCCCGGGCGGACGCCGTCGGCCTCGGCCTGGCGGTCGGTGGCCCCGATGAGACGGTCGCGATGGCTGCCGACCGAGCGCGGCATGAGGACGTCCGCGTAGGCGGAACCGGCCGAGGCCGCCGGGGCGGGTGGCTCCTCCGCGGCGGGTTCGGCGACGGGCTCCTCCGCGGGCTCAGCCGTCGGGCGTTCCGGCACCACCATGTCGCCCCGGAAGCTCGGTACCGCCTCCAGCAGGCTGGTCAGCGAGTCACGCTCGCCCGCGCTCTCCTCGGCGGGCTCGGGCGCCGGGCCCGGCAGGCTCGGCCGCTCCCGGTCGTGGGAGCGGTCCAGCGCGCGGTCGCGCGGCAGGCGGGCGATGCGCGGCACGAACGGAAAGCTCGGCTCCGGTACGGCGAGGTCGTCGGACTCGCCGATCAGCGAGCGCGCCTCCTCGTCGACGGCCTGGACGAGCCGCCGGGGAGGGTCGTACGTCCAGCTCGCCGAGTGCGGTTCGCTCGCCACCCGGTAGACCAGCAGGACCTCCCAGGTGCCGTCGTCGCGGCGCCACGAGTCCCACTGCACGGTGTCCTTCTCGGCGCCGCGCAGCAGCAGTCGCTCCTGGACGGCCTCGCCGAGCAGCGGGCCGGAGTTCTCGCCGGGGCGGCGGACCGGGGTCTTGCGGGCCCGCTCCGCCATGAAGGCGCGCTCCGCGAGCACGGGACCCTCGAACCGGCGTACGCGGTCGACGGGGATGCCGGCGAGCTGCGCGACCTCCTCCGCGGTCGCGCCAGCGCGTATCCGCGCCTGGATGTCACGGGGGCGGAGATGGCTCTCCACCTCGATCTCGATCTGGCCGAGGCGGGGGCGGTCGCCGCGGACGGCGGCGCGCAGCCGTTCGTCGATCGGAAGGGTGTATTCCGTAGAGTCGGCAGCCTTGAGCACCAGCCGTGTGCCGTCATTGGAGACGGCCACGACACGCAGTTCGGGCATGGGGACCTCCCGGGTGGTGCCTGCCGACGTCACCTGCGTCGCTGCTTCCGCTAGTCGAGTGTGGCCTGCCCGGGTGCAGCCTGCCACAACCTTGCCGAGTTGCCCGGCGTGTCGGGCGTGGGCCCTCGATCGCCGTTATGGCACGGTTACCTATTCGCAACGCTAAGTGACCAACTCCGTCACCCTGTGCAACTAGCCCCCTCCCGGCGGTCCAACAAGGCCCCGGACACCCTGGAGGGAGACCGGACCCAGGGCTCGCAACAGTACTCCATTTGGGCCACGTGCGTGGATTGGCGCGCCGCCCAACTTCCGGCGAGGGCGGGGGGTCGGTCGCCCGCGACCCGGGTTTTACGGCCCCGGCCGTGGGGAACTTCACGCAATCCACAGAAACGGAACTATTGGTTTCGCCTGCACGTCACCCTCTCGTGCAATCTGTCGGTCGCGTATGCGAAAGGTAGGAAAGGTCCGGTGGCGCATGAAAGGCCCGATACCGGTGGTGCGTCGAGGGGGCGGAAGGAGCGCGGGGAGCCGCGGCGCAGGCGCATCGAACTGAGCGTCCCCCAGGTCGCGGGCGGTGCTGTCGCCGCCGTCGTGGCCGCCAAACTCGCGTCCTATTTCGGCGTGTACGGCACGATCCTCGGCGCCGGTGTCGTCAGCGTCGTCGCCACCTGCGGCGGCAGCCTCTTCCAGCTTTTCTTCTCGCGTACCGGCGAACAGATCCGCGGCGCGGCGGTCGCCGCCAGGCCCAAGGAGCAAGCCCCGCCGGCGCCCGGCGAGTTCACCGAGGGCACGGTCTGCCGCGCGCGGATCCGCTCCTGGCGGCGCCCGGTCCTCGCCGCCGCCCTCGTGTTCGGGGTCACCATGGCCGGCATCACGACGTACGAGCTGGTGTCCGGCGACAGCTTCAGCGGCGGCACCGGCACCACGGTCAGCGACGCGGTCCGCGGCTCGACCTCCTCGAAGTCCGGTGAGGACTCCCCGGCCTCGACCCCGGCATCCCCGGCGACGCCCTCGGACACCCCGTCAGCGATCACCGGCGGTACGCCGGAGAGCGACGGCGCCCCGACGCCCACACCGAGCGGCTCCCCGCACCAGCAGCAGGACGGCCCGACGGACCCGGCATCCACAGCCGCCCCCACGCCGAGCGGTTCCGCTACGGCCCCAGCACCCTCCGCAAGTGGTCGTTCTGGAACCGTCGGTCCGGATCCAGCCGGTTCCGTAGTGCCGTGAATTCGCCGAAGCGCGGGTAGGCCTCGGCGAAGTAGGCGGCGTCCCGGGTGTGCACCTTGCCCCAGTGCGGGCGGCCCTCGTGCGCCGTGAAGATCCGCTCGGCCGCGGTGAAGTACGCCTGGTACGGCGTGCCCCGGAACATGTGGATGGCGATGTAGGCGCTGTCCCGGCCCGACGCGGTGGACAGGGTGATGTCGTCGGCCGGGGCCGTGCGCACCTCGACCGGGAAACTGATCCGCAGGCCCGCGCGGTCGATCATCGACTTCAGTTCGCGCAGCGTGTCCACCAGGGCCGCCCGCGGAACGGCGTACTCCATCTCCACGAACCGCACCCGGCGCGGGGATGTGAAGACCTTGTAGGGGATGTCCGTGTAGGTGCGCGCGGACAGCGCCCTGCTGGAGATCCGCGCGATGGCCGGGACGGTCACGGGCGCCGCCCGGCCGACCCACTGGGCCACCTGGAACAGCCCGTTGGACAGGAACTCGTCCTCGAACCAGCCCGCCACCTGCCCCACCGGCCGCTCCGGACCCGCGCTGCGGTTGTTGCGCTTGGTGTTGGTGTTGCCGGTGTGCGGGAACCAGTAGAACTCGAAGTGCTCGTTCTCGGCCCAGAGTTGGTCGAAGTCGGCGAGGACCCGGTCGAGCGGCATCGGCTCCTCGCGGGCCGTCAGCAGGAACTCCGGCTCCACGGCGAAGGTGATCGCGGTGACGACACCGAGGGCGCCCAGACCGATCCGGGCGGCCGCGAAGACCTCCGGGTTCTCCCGCTCGGAACAGGAGAGCACCGATCCGTCCGCCGTGACCAGCTCAAGTCCCTTGATCTGAGCGGCAATGGAGGCGGAGTCCCGGCCGGTGCCGTGGGTGCCGGTGCTGGTGGCCCCGGAGACGGTCTGCTCCATGATGTCGCCCATGTTGGTGAGCGACAGCCCCTCGCGCGCGAGGGCCATGTTGAGCCTCTTGAGCGGGGTGCCCGCCTCGACGGTGACCGTCATGGCGTCCCGGTCGATCCTGCGGATGCCGGTCAACAGGTGAGGGCGGACCAGCACACCGTCGGCGGCGGCGACGGCGGTGAAGGAGTGCCCGGTGCCGACCGCCTTGACCGTCAGGCCGTCCTCGGCGGCCCGGCGCACGGCCGACGCCAGTTCCTCCACCGAGGCCGGCGTCACCTCCCGCGCGGGGCGGGCGACGACATTGCCGCCCCAGTTACGCCACGTGCCGTTCTTTCCGCTCGCTGTGCTGCTCAACGACGCCTCCCCGACCCGTGACCGGCCTGCTGAGCCGGCGGTACCCGAGGAAACCGACCACGACCGCGACGGCCCCGGACACGGCCGGAACCCCGTACCCGGCGCGCGCACCGGCCGTGTCGATCACCCAGCCGGCCACGGAGGAGCCGAGCGCGACCCCGACCGCGAGGCCGGTGCTCACCCAGGTCATGCCCTCGGTGAGCTTCGCGCGAGGTACGTGCTCTTCGATGAGGGACATCGTCGTGATCATCGTCGGTGCGATGGACAGACCCGCAACGAACAGCGCCACGGCCAGAAGCGACAGGTTTCCGACCAGTAGGAGGGGGATCATACTCACGGCCATCGCACATATGCCCAGCAGCCACCGGCGTTCCGCCGCCCCGGAGAAGCGCAGCAGCCCGAACACCGCCCCGGCCAGGCAGGAGCCCGCCGCGTACAGCGCCAGGACCACGCTCGCGGCGGCCTTGTGGCCGCGCTCGTCGGCGAACGCGACCGTGACCACGTCGACCGCCCCGAAGATCGCCCCCGTGGCGACGAAGGTGGCCACCAGCACCTGGAGGCCGGGCGCGCGCAGCGCGCTGCCGCCGCCGTGGTGCTCGCGCGGGTGGGGCTCGGGCTCGGTGGCGCGCTGGGCGGTCAGCCAGAAGACGCCCACGGCCAGGAAGCAGGCGGCCAGCAGCGGCCCGGCCTCCGGGAACCAGGCCGTGGACAGGCCGATGGAGATGATCGGCCCGAAGATGAAGCAGACCTCGTCGATCACCGACTCGAACGAGTAGGCGGTGTGGAGCTGCGGAGTGCCCCGGTACAGGGCCGCCCAGCGGGCCCGGATCATCGCGCCCAGGCTGGGCACGGAGCCGATCCCGGCGGCGCACACGAACAGCGTCCAGTCCGGCCACGAGAAGTACGCGGCGCACAGCAGCCCGGCGGACGCCACGAGCGCCACCAGGGTCGCGGGGCGCAGCACCCTGCGCTGCCCGTACTGGTCGACCAGCCGGGAGATCTGCGGACCGACCGCCGCGGCCGACAGCGCGAGGGTGGCCGACAGGGCGCCGGCGAGCCCGTACCGCCCGGTGAGCTGGGAGATCATCGTGACCACGCCGATGCCCATCATCGACAGCGGCATCCGGCCGAGGAAGCCGGCGGCGGAGAAGGCCTTGGTGCCGGGCGCGGCGAACAGGGCGCGGTAGGGGCTGGGCACGAGGTCTCCGGAGTGCGGTGCGGCGGGTGGCCCGGCCGACGGCGAGTACGGGACACGCGGCGGCTCGGTAAGGCGTGAAGACGGCTCATACAGCTTACGAGTGAGGTCACCCTAATGCACCTGGAAAGTCGCGGGAAATCCACCCGCGACCGCACTCGTCACCCCGCCGTTTCCCGGCCGTCAGTGCCGGGTGGCAGGATCGAGGCATGCCAGACGCGCTCGATGCCACCCCCTACGACGCCCTGCTCCTGCTCTCCTTCGGCGGCCCCGAAGGCCCGGACGACGTGGTCCCGTTCCTGGAGAACGTGACACGGGGGCGCGGCATCCCCAAGGAACGCCTCAAGGAAGTCGGCCGGCACTATTTCCTGTTCGGCGGGGTCAGCCCCATCAACGACCAGAACCGGGACCTGCTCGCCGCCCTCCACAAGGACTTCGCCGAGCACGGCCTCGACCTGCCGGTCCACTGGGGCAACCGCAACTGGGCGCCGTATCTGACGGACACCCTGCGCGAGCTGGTCGCCGACGGCCGCCGCCGCGTCCTGGTGCTCGCCACCAGCGCCTACGCCTCCTACTCGGGCTGCCGGCAGTACCGCGAGAACCTGGCCGACGCGCTGGCCACCCTTCAGGCAGAGGGCCTCGACCTGCCGCGGATCGACAAGCTGCGGCACTACTTCAACCACCCCGGCTTCGTCGAGCCCATGATCGACGGCGTCCTTGAGTCCCTCGCCGACCTCCCCGAGGACGTCCGCGACGGCGCCCACATCGCCTTCACCACCCACTCCATCCCGACCTCCGCCGCCGACACCTCGGGCCCCGTGCCGGCCCACGGTGAGGGCGGCGCGTACGTCGAGCAGCACCTGGACGTGGCCCAGCTGATCGCCGACGCCGTCCGCGAGCGCACCGGCGTCGACCACCCGTGGCGGCTCGTCTACCAGTCCCGCTCCGGCGCCCCGCACATCCCGTGGCTGGAGCCCGACATCTGCGACCACCTGGAGGAGCAGCACGCCGCCGGGGTCCCGGCCGTCGTCATGGCCCCCATCGGCTTCGTCTCCGACCACATGGAGGTCCGCTACGACCTCGACACGGAGGCGACGGCCAAGGCGGCGGAACTGGGCCTGCCGGTGCGCCGCTCGGCCACGGTCGGCGCCGACCCGCGGTTCGCCGCCGCGATCCGCGAACTGATCCTGGAGCGCGCCGCCGCGGAGAGCGGGCGGGCGGTCACGCCGTGCGCCCTCGGCGCGCTCGGCGCGAGCCACGACGTCTGCCCGGTCGGCTGCTGCCCGGCCCGTGCCCCCAAGCCGGCCGCCGCGGGCGCCGACAGCCCCTACGCGTGAGGAACCCCGTGACCGACACCCTGTACCCGGACCTGCTCGCACTCGCCCGGGAGGCCGCCCGCCGCGCGGGCGAGCTGCTGCGGGACGGCCGTCCGGCCGACCTCGCGGTGGCCCGGACCAAGTCCAGCCCGATCGACGTCGTCACCGAGATGGACATAGCCGCCGAGAAGCTGATCACCGGCCTGATCGCCGACCGGCGCCCGGACGACGGCTTCCTCGGCGAGGAGGGCGCCTCCAGCACGGGCACGAGCGGCATCCGCTGGGTGATCGACCCGCTCGACGGCACGGTGAACTATCTGTACGGGCTGCCGACCTGGTCCGTGTCCATCGCGGCCGAGCAGGACGGCGAGACCGTCGTCGGCGTGGTGGCCGCCCCCATGCGCGGCGAGACGTACCACGCGGTGCGCGGGGGCGGCGCGTGGGCGACCGGAGCCTGGGAGGGCGAGCGCGCGCTGTCCTGCCGCCCGTCCCCGCCCCTGGAGCAGGCCCTGGTGTCGACCGGCTTCAACTACGTGACCGAGGTCCGCACCCACCAGGCCGAGGTGGCCGCCCGGCTGATCCCGCTGCTGCGCGACATCCGGCGCGGCGGCTCGGCCGCGGTCGACCTGTGCGATCTGGCGGCGGGCCGCCTGGACGGCTACTACGAGCGCGGGCTGAACGCGTGGGACATGGCCGCGGGCGACCTGATCGCCCGGGAGGCGGGCGCCCTGACCGGTGGACGCCCCGGAGAGCGCCCCTCCCGCGATCTCACGGTCGCCGGCACCCCGGGCGTCTTCGAGCCCCTCCAGCGCCTCCTGGAGGGGCTCGGAGCCTGGCACGACTGACAAACGCCCCGCACCCGAGCAGAGGTCGATCCTCTCGGGTGCCTGGCCCAACTGACGGAAGCGCCCGCTGTCACCGGCGGGGAGAGCCGCAGGGTGCAGGTGCACCGGCTGAGTCCGCACCGCACCCGAGGCTCGCCCCGGCTGACGGCAAGGGCCGTCCCGGCCTGGCTGTCCCCAGGCGCCGGCCGGGAGGGAGCTGACGGGGCGCGTCGGTGGTGAGAAGGCGATCTCCCCGGCGTCCGGCACGACTGACGGACCGGGAGACCCGCAGGGTAAAGGCCCACCAGCCGAGGTCGGCCGCGGCGGACGGTGCGGGCCGTCCCAGTTCGGCTGTCCTCGCGTGAAGGGGTGCGTTGGTGGTGAGAGGGCGATTTTCTAGGGCGTCCGGCATTAGCGGCGGGCGCGCCCGCCGGCGCTGGCTGGGAAAGCCGCAGGGTGCAGGTGCACCGGCCGAGGCCGCGGCGCCCGAGGCCGGCTGCGGCGGACGGTAAGGGCCGTTCCAGTTCGGCTGTCTCCGCGTGAAGGGGCGCGTTGGTGGTGAGAGAGCGATCTTCTCGGGCGTCTGGCACGACTGGCGGGCGCGCCCGCTGTCACTGACCGGGAGACCCGCTGGGTAAAGGCCCACCAGCCGAGGCCCGCGGCGCCCGAGGTCGGCTGCGGCGGACGGTGCGGGCCGTCCCAGTTGGGCTGTCCTCGCGCGTCGGCCAGGGAGGGAGCCGAAGGGGTGCGCCGGTGGTGGGGGACCGAACGCGCGGAGGCCCGGAGGGTTGAGCACGATCGGTCCCCCACCACCGGCTTTGCCACCCCGCAGGCGACCGACCCAAAAAAGCAGCAGGACCCCGGCGCTGGATTCGCCGGGGTCCTGCCGTTGTGCCATGGGCTGTCAGACGCTGGTCGCGCCGACCTCCACACCGTGATCGGCGGCGAGGCGTCGCAGGTCGTCGAGCTCGGCCTGCTCCACCTCGACGAGGAAGTCGTCGCCCTCGTCGCGAGCCCGGGACAAGTCGGACTCGGTTGCCTTTATGCGCTGCAGAAGTCCTGCGGTGAATGCGTCCATGCTGCGCCCCCTCGTCCTGGGTCGTGGGTCGGTGGCACGGGGGTGTGCCGTTCGGAAGGGGCGATCACGTCTCCTGCGGGTGCCCAGCGCTGCCCGTGCTGGGCGGCGACGGTGCCGGACACCACGCCCGCTCTGCGGGAAGCGGACCGCGACGTACCACATGGTGGTGCGGCACATGCAGAGCGTGATCGCGGGGTGTAAAGCCGTCCTCCCCCCGCTTCCTTCCATGGAAACCTCAACCGAAGGAGAAAATCTGGCATTCCCGCTCCAGGGCCCCGGTTCGTCCGGTCCGGTCCCCTGTCTTACAGCCGACTTATGGCCGAAAAGGGCAGGATGGAGTCACACTCCACGAGGAAACCCCGCCCGTGCGCCCACGGTTGCGCTACGCGGGTGGACACAGGAAGGACATACGACGTGCGCGTACTCGTCGTCGAGGACGAGCAATTGCTCGCGGATGCCGTGGCCACCGGGCTGCGCCGGGAGGCCATGGCCGTCGACGTCGTGTACGACGGTGCGGCCGCCCTGGAGCGCATCGGCGTCAACGACTACGACGTGGTCGTTCTCGACCGCGACCTCCCGCTCGTGCACGGCGACGACGTCTGCCGCAGGATCGTCGAGCTGGGCATGCCCACGCGCGTGCTGATGCTCACCGCGTCCGGTGACGTCAGCGACCGTGTCGAGGGCCTGGAGATCGGCGCCGACGACTATCTGCCCAAGCCCTTCGCGTTCAGCGAACTGATCGCACGCGTGCGTGCCCTCGGCCGGCGCACCAGCGTGCCCCTGCCGCCGGTCCTGGAGCGGGCCGGGATCAAGCTCGACCCGAACCGCCGCGAGGTGTTCCGGGACGGCAAGGAGGTCCAGCTCGCGCCGAAGGAGTTCGCCGTGCTGGAGGTGCTGATGCGCAGCGAGGGCGCCGTGGTCTCCGCGGAGCAGCTCCTGGAGAAGGCCTGGGACGAGAACACGGACCCGTTCACCAACGTCGTGCGGGTGACGGTCATGACCCTGCGTCGCAAACTGGGCGAGCCGCCGGTCATCGTGACCGTGCCCGGCTCCGGCTATCGGATCTGACCACCGTGGCAGCGACACCCGCGCCCCCGCAGGCGCCCCCGAAGCCCACCTGGGATCCGCGCAGACCCCAGCCGTCGTCTCCCTGGCTGCGCCCGACCATCCGGATACGTCTGACGCTGCTGTACGGCGGCATGTTCCTGATTGCCGGCATCCTGCTGCTGTCGATCATCTACCTGCTGGCCGCGCAGGCGATCAACACGGGCAACCAGCCGCTGTTCAAGATCGTCAGCTTTACGGCGCTCAAGGTCTCCAGCGACGACTGCCCGGCGATCAACACCGCCAGCCTGCCGCTGTCCGACTTCAACGAGGCGATCAGCCAGTGCGTCGACCATCAGCGCCAGGTCGCCCTGGACAACCTGCTCAGCCGCTCGCTGCTGGCCCTGCTGGGCCTCGCGGTGATCGCCTTCGCGTTCGGCTACGCGATGGCAGGCCGCGTGCTGTCGCCGCTCGGCCGGATCACCCGCACCGCGCGCGCGGTGGCCGGCTCGGACCTGTCCCGGCGGATCGAGCTGGACGGCCCGGACGACGAGCTGAAGGAGCTGGCGGACACCTTCGACGAGATGCTGGAGCGATTGCAGCGGGCGTTCACGGCGCAGCAGCGCTTCGTCGGGAACGCCTCGCACGAGCTGCGCACCCCGCTCGCGATCAACCGCACGCTCCTCGAAGTGCAGTTGTCCGACCCGAACGCGCCCGTGGAGCTGCAACAGCTGGGAAAGACGCTGCTGGCCACGAACGAGCGCAGCGAGCAGCTCGTGGAGGGGCTGCTGCTGCTGGCCCGCAGCGACAACCAGATCGTCGAGCGCAAGCCCGTGGATCTCGCCGAGGTCGCCTCGCAGGCCATCGACCAGATACACGCGGAGGCGGAGGCCAAGGGCGTACGGATCACGGGCGAGCGCAAGCCCGCGGTGGTCCAGGGCAACGGGGTCCTGCTGGAGCGGATCGCGCTGAACCTGGTGCAGAACGCCGTGCGGTACAACGTGCCCGAGGACGGCTGGGTCGAGGTGACCACCGAGGTCCAGCACGGGCGGGCGGTGCTGTCCGTCGCGAACACCGGCCCGGTGGTGCCGGCGTACGAGATCGACAACCTCTTCGAGCCCTTCCGCAGGCTCCGTACGGAGCGCACGGGCAGCGACAAGGGAGTGGGCCTCGGCCTGTCCATCGTCCGTTCCGTGACGCGCGCGCACGGCGGTCACATCTCGGCGCAACCGCGTGAGGGAGGCGGGCTCGTGATGCGGGTCACCCTGCCGATGTGAGGCGAATTGGATGTGGATCTTGGTCGCAGCGGGGAAGATCTTGATCGAGGGCGGCCGACACACACGGGGATGTTCGCTTTGCGCGGAATTTCCGGGTGGGTCGACGGGACTCCGCCTGTGTGATCGATCACATGGGCGGATTTCCAGCCATCTACTCTCCGTGATCATAAACCGGGGTGGAAAGCCGGGAAAGTCCTGGTTTCCGGGGGTCTTGATCACGGGAAGTACTCGGTGAGACGCCTTTGAGGTGCGGCATCCGGACCGTGTACGGTCCCCATCGCCATCCAAGCCGATCACTCTTGAGGAGTCCGGTTGGGTGTCGATTGAGTAACAGACCTTGATGTGAGGCAAAATCTCCGCCTCGGGTCGGGCACAAGTCCGGCCTCTCACGCGTTACGTGCGCTGGAGACACCGCAGACACCCAGAGGGGGAGAGCGACATGGCAACCGATTACGACACTCCACGCAAGACCGATGACGACGTCGACTCGGACAGCCTTGAAGAACTGAAGGCCCGGCGGAACGACAAGTCGACCTCCGCTGTCGACGTCGACGAATTCGAAGCCGCGGAGGGCCTGGAGCTGCCCGGCGCCGACCTCTCGAACGAGGAGCTGGCGGTCCGGGTGCTGCCGAAGCAGCAGGACGAGTTCACTTGCATGAGCTGCTTCCTGGTGCACCACCGCAGCCAGCTGGCCCGGGAGAAGAACGGCCAGCCGATCTGCCGCGACTGCGACTGAGGGTGGGTCGGCCGTGACTGGCTCGACCCCTCCTCGGAAGCGCCGCTTCCCCTTGCGGGGAGCGGACCATGGGCCGCAGGACGGCTCGCACGGCGCGCGTGACGTCGAGCGGGGCTCACCCATTGAGGGAGCCTCGCTCGAACCGGCGGCCGACCGGGGTGACCGCCCGGCGCCGACGGAGGAGTCCGCACCCGTCGCACCGATGGAGGCGGCCCCTGGCAGAACGCGACGGAGAGCGTGGGAAAGGACCGCGGTCGCCCGCGGCAAGGCCCGCGACCTGGCCCGGGACGGCGCCCGCAAGGGCGGCAGCCGTGCCAGGGCGGGGCTGGGGTACCTCGCCGACCGGATCATCGACATGGCCCCGCGGATCCCCGTACGGGACCTCGCGACGCTGCGTCGGCAGTTCCCGGGCCTCGGGCCCGAGCAGATCGCGGACAAGCTCGTGGCGGGCGCGGCCTACGGGACCTCGACGGTCGGGGCCGGGGTCGGCGCGGCGGCGATGCTTCCCGTGCCGCCCGCGATGCCGACCGAACTGGCCGCGGAGATCACCGGGGTCGCGGCGATCGAGCTGAAGCTGATCGCCGAGCTGCACGAGGTCTACGGCGTACGGCCGCCGGGCGGCCTGACGGCCCGCAGCACCGCGTATCTGTCCTCCTGGTCGGGGGAGCGCGGGATCGACGTGATGAAGCCGTCGACGATCAACATGGCCCTCGGGGGCCACATGAAGCGCGAACTGCGCCAGCAGATCATGAAACGGATGCTGCGGGACCTGCCGAACCTGATGCCGTTCATGGTCGGCGCCGCGGTCGGGGCGGTCATGAACCGCCGGGACACCAAGAGACTGGCCGGGCGGATCCGCGCCGATCTGCGCAAGATCCAGGTCCCCTGGGAGGAACTGGCCGAGCTGCCCCCGCTGGAGCCTCCCGCGGAACCGCTGACGCCGGGGGACATCACCGGCGAACTGGGGCGCTGACGGAGCGCCCCTCAGGCCCGTCGACGGCCGGGGACGATCAGGCCGCCGCGCGGCTGCGGGCCGCCTCGATCGCCGCCGCCAGCTGCTCAGGGGCGCGGGTCGACAGGTACAGGTACGGGGTCGGGTCGGCCGGGTCGGTGACCTCGACGCGGAGCGCCTGCGGGATGTAGGCGCGCAGCAGGAGGAAGGCGCGGGTGTCGGCCTTGTAGGTGCGCCAGGCGCGGGCCTCCTCCGGATCCAGGATCTCCGACTCGCCGAGCGCCGTGACCGGGATCTTCGCCTCGCCCGCGATCAGGTGGTCGCCCACGACGCGGATGCGGAGCGAGCCGTAGGCGCTGGCCATGACCGCGGCGGCGGCCGTGCCGCCGGCCAGCCCGCCCAGCATCGGCAGGGTGCCGAAGGGGAGCAGGATCAGAGCCAACGAGACGCCGACCAGGAAGCTGATCAGCCACCACGATCGGGGGGCGGTGAGGCGTTCGTCGTACGGGGTGCCGGAGTGCTCCATGCCCCCAGCTTGGCACGCGCCCCACCCACGTCCCGAACCAGGGCGCCCACCCCTGCCTGGGGAGCGTCGCCGGCTGCCGCCGCGGTCGCACGGTGCGAGGGCTGCTGGTGGGCGGGGAGGGTGTGGTGGGGGTCGTGGGTGGGGCGCCTGGACGAGGCCGGACGGGGCGGTGTCGCGCGGCAATCAGCCAGGCGACGCGCTCATCGGCCAACGGCCGGTCGTCGGTGGCCGTCCGACCCCCAGTTCGGCGTCCACCGGTGGTCGGTGGCCGGTCGTCATCGGCCGGTGTTCGACCCGACGACCGCCGCCTTCGGCGTCTGCCAGTTGTCGGTGGCCGGTCGGCTCGGTGAGCCTCCTGCCGACGCCCACCACTCGTCGACTTGTCGTCGCCGTTCGGTGCTTGACGCGGCGACCGTTGCTCCCGGTGTCTGCCGTCTGTCGGCGGTCGGCCGTGAGCGGTGAGTGGTCGGCCCGGCGACGCCGACGCCCGCGTCTGCTGGCTGTCGGTCGTCATCGGCCGGTGTTCGACGCGGCGGCTGTCGGTGGCTGGTCGGCTCGGTGAGGGTCACGTCGACACCCATCACCCGTCGACCTGCCGTCACCGGTCGGTGCTTGACGCGACAACCGCTGTTCCCGGCGCCGCCAGTTGTCGACGGTCGGTGCTGTTCACCCGCCGGGGTGGGGGAACCGGGGTGGGGTGGACGGGCGGGTAAGGTCTGCGGCTGTGAGTGGTAGTTCCGCAGCTCTTCAGCCCCCCGCCGATGCCGTGGCCCCGGTGCGGCATCCCGACGCGCCCGCGCCCGGCGAGTTGCTCGGTTCGCATTACGAACAGTGTTTCGGCTGTGGTCACGACCAGCCGCACGGCCTGCGCCTGGAGGCGAGGGCGGGCGAGGGCGTCACCCTGACCGCCGAGTTCACCGTGCAGCCCGCCCACCAGGGCGCCCCCGGTCTCGCGCACGGCGGGGTGCTGGCGACCGCCCTGGACGAGACGCTGGGCTGCCTGAACTGGCTGTTGCGGACGATCGCGGTGACGGGCCGGCTGGAGACCGACTTCGTGCGGCCGGTGCCGGTCGGGACGACGCTGCACCTGGCCGCCGAGGTGACCGCGGTCGCCGGGCGGAAGATCTACTCCAGCGCGGTCGGACGCATAGGGGGCCCCGACGGCCCCGTGGCGGTCCGCGCCGACGCCCTGTTCATCGAGGTCAAGGTCGACCACTTCGTCGACCATGGCCGCAACGAGGAGATCCAGGCCGCCCTGAGCGACCCGGACCAGGTCCGGCGCGCCCGCGCCTTCGAGGTGAACCCGTGAGCGCCGCGCACCCCGTGCCCCCGGCGGGCCGTGCCCCCGTGGACGTACTGATCCGGCGTGTCGACCCCGACGTACCGCTTCCGGAGTACGCGCTTCCCGGTGACGCCGGGGCCGATCTGCGGACGACGCAGGAGTGCGAACTGAAGCCGGGCGAGCGGATCGTGTTGCCCACAGGAGTGTCGATCGCCCTCCCGGATGGGTACGCGGCCTTCGTGCACCCCCGATCCGGTCTTGCCGCCCGCTGCGGTGTCGCCCTCGTGAATGCCCCGGGGACGGTTGATGCCGGGTACCGTGGGGAGATCAAGGTGATCGTGGTGAATCTCGACCCGCGCGAGTCCGTGCGGTTCGAGCGCTTCGACCGGATTGCCCAACTGGTCGTCCAGCAGGTCGAGAGGGTCCGCTTCCAGGAGGTCGCGGAGCTTCCCGGCTCGGCGCGGGCCGAGGGGGGCTTCGGGTCCACCGGGGGCCACGCCGCGGTGGGCGGCGAGAGCGGCACAAGCGGTCAGGTCGCCGAGGGCGGCCAGGCGGGTGGGAATCGATACGCTTCGGTCGTATCCGACCGGGAAGGACAGTGACGTGTTCGGACGTCGCAAGAAGAAGGGTGCCGCCGAGGACGCGGCCGGCGAGGCCGAGCAGGTCGTCGACAGCGTCGACACCGAGGCGGACGAGGATGAAGCGGGCGAGCCCGAGCGGCTGCGGCTCGAACCGGAGCCCCGCCCCGAGGGGCCGTGGGACGACTCCGAGGTGCGCGACCCGGCCGAGGGCCGGGTGGATCTCGGTGGCCTGTTCGTGCCGGGCGTGGACGGCATGGAGCTGCGGGTCGAGGTCGCGGGCGACGCGATCGTCGCGGCGACCGTCGTGCTGCGCGACAGCGCGATCCAGTTGCAGGCCTTCGCCGCGCCCAAGCGCGAGGGCATCTGGGGCGAGGTCCGCGAGGAGATCGCGACCGGCATCACCCAGCAGGGCGGCATCGTCGACGAGGTCGAGGGTCCGCTGGGCTGGGAGCTGCGTGCCCAGGTGCCGGTGCAGCTGCCGGACGGGACGGGCGGCTTCCAGGTCGTGCGGTTCGTCGGTGTGGACGGCCCGCGCTGGTTCCTGCGCGGAGTGATCTCGGGCCAGGGCGCGGTGCAGCCGCAGGCGGCCGGGCTGCTGGAGCAGATCTTCCGGGACGCGGTCGTGGTCCGCGGCGAGGGCCCGATGGCCCCCCGTGACCCGATCGTCCTGAAGCTGCCGAACGACGCCCAGATGGTCCCCGAGGGCGTTCAGCAGGAGGAGTCCTCGCGCTTCTCCGGCGGCATGGGCCAGCTGCAGCGCGGACCGGAGATCACCGAGGTCCGATAGCGGCGAACGCGACAAGGGCCGTACCCCTGGCCGGGGGTGCGGCCCCTTCTTGTACGGCATCCGACGGCGATCTGCCGAAGACCGTGCCCAGCCAGGACCTGAACACCCGGGACAAGATCGTCGCGTACTGGCAGGGCCAGTCCGCCTTCGCCGACCCGAACCGACGCGAACCGCTTGGACGGCCGGGCGCCTGGCAGCCATACTGACGCCCGGTCTACGGCGGGAGTGGGGATGAGCGCTCAGGTGGTCACCGAGACGATGGTGCGCGTCGAGGACGTACACCGCTCGTACGGGCACGGAGCCGCCGCCGTGCACGCCCTGCGCGGAATCTCCTTCGAGATCCCGCGCGGTGAACTGGTCGCCCTCAAAGGACGCTCGGGATCCGGCAAGACCACCCTGCTCAACGTCGTCGGCGGGCTCGACACACCCGACCGCGGCAGGATCACCGTGGACGGCCGGGAGCTCGCCGCACTGGACGAGAACGGCCTGCTGGAGCTGCGGCGCGACCGGATCGGTTTTGTCTTCCAGTCCTTCGGGCTCGTCCCGATCCTGTCCGCGGCGGAGAACGTCGGCGTGCCGATGCGGCTGCGCCGTGCCGATCCGCGCGAGCGCGAGGAACGCGTCGAACTGCTGCTCTCCCTGGTGGGCCTCGCCGACCACGCCGCCCAGCGCCCCGGCGAGCTGTCCGGCGGCCAGCAGCAGCGCGTCGCCATCGCCCGCGCCCTCGCCAACCGGCCCGCGCTCCTCATCGCCGACGAGCCGACCGGCCAGCTGGACGCCGAGACCGGTCACGCCGTGATGGAGCTGCTGCGCGCCGTCGTGCACAGCGAGCGGGTCACCGCACTGGTCGCCACGCACGACACCACCCTGCTGGACCTGGCCGACCGGGTGCTGGAGCTGAGCGACGGGAAGATCGCCGAACGCTGACCGCCCCGGTGGACCGCCGGCCCCGCCCCGGCGGCTGCCCCGGCCCGCTCTGACCAGTGCCGACCCGCGGCGAGCGGGAAAGGGAGCAGCTCATCAGGGTTACGTCAAAGTTGCCCGGCACCCGACCGCCCGTCCCTTTCGTCGCTCCTGCGGGCCGTAGGGTCGACGCTGCGTAGGCGGCAGTGACGGGAAGACAATAGGGCCATGGCACGTGGAAAGCTCCGGATCTACCTCGGTGCGGCACCGGGCGTGGGCAAGACCTACGCGATGCTGTCGGAGGCGCACCGGCGCGTGGAGCGGGGCACCGACTGCGTGGTGGCCTTCGTGGAGCACCATGACCGGCCGCGCACCGAGGTGATGCTGCACGGCCTGGAGCAGATGCCGCGCCAGGAGCTGGAGTACCGGGGCGGCCGCTTCACCGAGATGGACGTGGACGCGGTCCTGGCCCGCCATCCCCAGGTCGCCCTGGTGGACGAGCTCGCCCACACCAACATCCCCGGCGCGCGCAACGCCAAGCGCTGGCAGGACGTGGAGGAACTGCTCGCGGCCGGCATCGATGTGGTCTCCACGGTCAACATCCAGCATCTGGAGTCGCTGGGTGACGTGGTGGAGTCGATCACCGGCGTACGGCAGCAGGAGACCGTGCCGGACGAGGTGGTACGGCGTGCCGATCAGATCGAGCTGGTCGACATGTCGCCGCAGGCCCTGCGCCGGCGTATGGCGCACGGCAACATCTACCAGCCCGACAAGGTGGACGCGGCTCTGTCCAACTACTTCCGGCCCGGGAACCTGACCGCACTGCGGGAGCTGGCGCTGCTCTGGGTGGCCGACCGGGTCGACGAGTACCTGAAGCAGTACCGCAGCGAGCACCGGGTCTCCGCGATCTGGGGCTCGCGCGAGCGGATCGTCGTCGGTCTGACCGGCGGCCCCGAGGGACGGACGCTGATCCGCCGGGCGGCGCGGCTGGCGGAGAAGGGCGCAGGCGGCGAGGTGCTCGCCGTCTACATAGCCCGCAGCGACGGCCTGTCCGCCGCCTCGCCCAAGGAACTGGCCGTCCAGCGCACCCTGGTGGAGGACTTGGGCGGCACCTTCCACCACGTCGTCGGCGACGACATACCCGCCGCGCTGCTCGACTTCGCGCGCGGCGTCAACGCCACCCAGATCGTCCTCGGCTCCTCGCGCCGCAAGAGCTGGCAGTACGTCTTCGGACCCGGCGTCGGCGCCACCGTCGCCCGTGAGTCGGGCCCCGACCTCGACGTGCACATCGTCACCCACGAGGCGATCGCCAAGGGCCGCGGGCTGCCCGTCGCCCGGGGCGCCCGGCTCGGCCGGACCCGGATCGTCTCCGGCTGGGCGGTCGGGCTGCTCGGCCCTGCCGCCATGGCGCTGCTGCTCAACTCCGTGGACCTCGGCCTCGCCAACGACATGCTGCTGTTCCTGGCGCTGACCGTGGCCGCGGCCCTGCTCGGCGGACTGCTGCCCGCCCTGGCCTCCGCGGCCTTCGGATCACTGCTGCTGAACTACTTCTACACGCCCCCGCTGCACCGGCTGACCGTCGCCGACCCGCACAACATCGTCGCCATCGCGATCTTCGTCGGGGTCGCGGTGTCCGTGGCCTCCGTGGTGGACCTGGCCGCCCGGCGCACCCACCAGGCGGCCCGGCTGCGCGCCGAGTCCGAGATCCTCTCGTTCCTCGCCGGCAACGTGCTGCGCGGCGAGACCAGCCTGGAGGAGCTGCTGGAACGGGTCCGGGAGACCTTCGGCATGGAGTCCGCCGCCCTGCTGGAGCGGGCGGGCGACGTCGAGCCGTGGACCTGCGCGGGCCGCGCCGGGTTCGGCCCGCCGCTCCAGCGGCCCGAGGACGCCGACGTCGACGTGCCGGCCGGGAACCACATGGCGCTCGCGCTGACCGGCCGCGTACTGCCCGCCGAGGACCGCCGGGTGCTGGCCGCGTTCGCCGCGCAGGCGGCCGTCGTGCTGGACCGGCGGCGCCTCCAGGAGGAGGCCGACCGGGCCCGCACGCTCGCCGAGGGCAACCGGATCCGCACCGCGCTGCTGGCCGCCGTCAGCCACGACCTGCGCACCCCGCTCGCCGGGATCAAGGCCGCGGTCACCTCGCTCAGGTCCGACGACGTGGACTGGTCCGAGCAGGACCGTGCGGAGCTGCTCGAAGGCATCGAGGAGGGCGCCGACCGGCTCGACCATCTGGTCGGCAACCTGCTCGACATGTCCCGGCTGCAGACCGGCACGGTCACCGCGATCGTCCGCGAGGTCGACCTCGACGAGGTGGTCCCGATGGCGCTGGTCGGCGTGCCCGAGGACAGCGTGGAACTGGACATCCGCGAGACCCTGCCGATGGTCGCCGTCGACCCGGGGCTCCTCGAACGTGCGGTGGCCAACCTGGTGGAGAACGCCGTCAAGTACAGTCCGCCCGACCGGCGCGTGGTCGTCTCCGCCAGTGCCATCGCCGACCGGGTGGAGGTGCGGGTCGTGGACCGCGGGCCCGGCATCCCCGACGAGGTGAAGGACCGGATCTTCGAGCCTTTCCAGCGCTACGGCGACGCCCCGCGCGGCGCCGGGGTGGGCCTCGGCCTCGCGGTGGCGCGCGGCTTCGCCGAGGCGATGGGCGGCACGCTGAACGCCGAGGACACGCCCGGGGGCGGCCTCACCATGGTCCTCAGCCTGCGGGCGGCAGGATCGCGTCCCGAGCCCCTCCGCACCGGAAAGGGCGCAGCAGAACCGGAAAGGAAGGCCTCATGACCCGGGTGCTCGTGATCGACGACGAGCCGCAGATCGTGCGCGCCCTCGTGATCAACCTCAGGGCGCGCAAGTACGAGGTCGACGCGGCCCCCGACGGCAGGACCGCCCTCGAACTCGCCGCCTCCCGCCACCCCGACGTGGTGGTCCTCGACCTGGGCCTGCCCGACATGGACGGCGTCGAGGTGATCAGGGGCCTGCGCGGCTGGACCCGGGTGCCGATCCTGGTCCTGTCGGCCCGGCACTCCTCCGACGAGAAGGTCGAGGCGCTGGACGCGGGCGCCGACGACTATGTGACCAAGCCGTTCGGCATGGACGAACTGCTGGCCCGGCTGCGGGCCGCCGTGCGCCGGGCCGAGCCCGTCGGCCCCGGCGAGGACGACATGACGACGGTGGAGACCGAGGGGTTCATCGTCGACCTGGCCGCGAAGAAGGTCAACCGGGGCGGCAGGGACGTACGGCTGACCCCCACGGAGTGGCATCTGCTGGAGGTGCTCGTCCGCAACACCGGGCGGCTGGTCAGCCAGAAGCAGTTGCTGCAGGAGGTGTGGGGACCCTCGTACGGGACGGAGACCAACTACCTTCGCGTGTACATGGCGCAGCTGCGCAGGAAGCTGGAGGCCGACCCGTCGCACCCGAAGCACTTCATCACCGAACCGGGGATGGGCTACCGGTTCGAGCGCTGAGCGCTCCGCTGGGCTGGGGCGGTGCTGCGTCGTCGGTCTGCTGCGGCTGCGTTGTGGCTGGTCGCGCAGTTCCCCGCGCCCCTTCGGGGCGCGGCCGAACCGCAGCGGACGGGCGGGGATCGGCCCACCGGTACGTCGTCGTCGGTGGGCCCCGGTACGCTTCTGATATGAGTGCTGTTCCGCGTCCCGAGAAGCCGGTGGGCCGGTTCCGGCGCATGCTCGGCCGGCTTTCCTCCTCCCAGGAGGACCTGGAGTCCGAGGAGCTGCGGGAGGACGCCGAGACGGCCGGCTGTACACGCATCGGCGACTGTCAGGACCGGCAGATCGTCACGGTAACTGGTACCTTGCGCACGGTGACGCTGCGTCCGCGCGCCGGAGTCCCGGCCCTGGAGGCCGAGCTGTTCGACGGCTCCGCCGCACTGGACGTGGTGTGGCTGGGCAGGCGTTCCATCGTGGGCATCGAGCCGGGGCGCAAGCTGATCGCATCGGGCCGGATCTCGATGAGCCGGGGCCGCCGGGTGCTGTTCAACCCGAAATACGAACTGAGACCCCTCGGACGGGAGTAGCCGGTGACGTCACTCGACAAGCCGACCGAAGACACCACTCAGCAGGACCACGCCCGGGCGGTGACCGAGGCCGCGCTCTTCGAGGCGTTCGGCGGTGTCCGCGGCATGGTCGAGACGGTCCTGCCCGGGCTCCTCTTCGTCACGATCTACACGATCAACAAGGATCTGCACTGGTCGGCGATCGCCGCGCTGGCCGTGTCGCTGGTCCTGGTCGTGGTCCGGCTGGTGATGAAGGACACCGTCAAGCACGCCTTCAGCGGCGTCTTCGGCGTGGCCTTCGGTGTCGTGTTCGCGATGTTCACGGGCAACGCCAAGGACTTCTACCTCCCCGGCATGCTCTACACGCTGGGCCTGTCCCTGGCGTACATCGTCACGACCCTCGCCGGCGTGCCCCTGATGGGGCTGATCCTCGGCCCGGTCTTCAAGGAGAACCTCTCCTGGCGCACCCGCAACCCCGGCCGCAAGAAGGCGTACGCCAAGGCCAGTTGGGCGTGGGGGCTGATCCTGTTCGGGAAGTGCCTGATCCTCTTCCCGCTGTACTGGTGGGCGGACACCGCCCAGCTCGGCTGGGTCCTGGTGACGCTGAAGATCCCGCCGTTCCTGCTCGCCGTCTGGCTCACCTGGGTGTTCCTCGCGAAGGCGCCCGCGCCGATCGACGTGTTCGCGGAGATGGAGGCCGAGGAGCGGGCCGAGGAGGAGCGGAAGGCCGCGCAGGCAGCGGAGCGCGGCGAGTCGGCGGCCGGCCGGCACCGTCGCGAGGCGTAGCCGACGTCCTCGACGCAGCAGGGGGCGCCCGGGATCAACCGGGCGCCCCCTGCTGCGTACTCGGCGTTACTCGTCGTACTCGGCGTCCTTGCGCTCAGTCGTCCTCGCGGCGCACCGACAGCAGGTCCTCCAGCTGTTCCTCGCGGGCCTGGGCGGCCACGAACAGCAGCTCGTCGCCCGGCTCCAGGGAGTCCTCCTTGGACGGGGCCAGCACGCGGGTGCCGCGGATGATGGTGACCAGCGAGGTGTCCTCGGGCCACTGCACATCCCCGACCTGGGTGCCGGCCAGGGCCGACTCCTCCGGCAGGGTCAGCTCGACCAGGTTGGCGTCGCCGTGGCTGAAGCGGAGCAGCCGCACCAGGTCGCCGACGCTCACCGCCTCCTCGACCAGCGCGGACATCAGCCGCGGGGTGGACACGGCGACATCGACGCCCCAGGCCTCGTTGAACAGCCACTCGTTCTTCGGGTTGTTCACCCGGGCCACGACGCGCGGCACGCCGTACTCCGTCTTCGCCAGCAGGGACACGACCAGGTTGACCTTGTCGTCGCCCGTCGCGGCGATCACCACGTTGCAGCGCTGCAACGCGGCCTCGTCCAAGGAGGTGATCTCACAGGCGTCGGCCAGCAGCCACTCCGCCTGCGGGACCCGCTCGACCGAGATGGCGGTCGGCGCCTTGTCGATGAGCAGAACCTCGTGGCCGTTCTCCAGCAGCTCGCCCGCGATCGAGCGGCCGACCGCGCCGGCACCGGCAATGGCGACCCTCATCAGTGACCGACCTCCTCTTCGGGGCCCTCGGCGAACGCCGCCTCGACCTTGTCGACGTCGTCCGTCCGCATCATCACGTGTACCAGGTCGCCTTCCTGCAACACCGTCTGCGAGGTGGGCAGGATCGCCTCGCCGAGCCGGGTGAGGAACGCCACCCGGACCCCCGTCTCGTCCTGCAGCCTGCTGATCTTGTGCCCGACCCAGGCCGGGGAGGTGTGCACCTCGGCGAGCTGGACGCCACCGGTGGGGTCGCGCCACAGCGGTTCGGCGCCCGACGGGAGCAGCCGGCGCAGCATCTGGTCGGCCGTCCAGCGGACCGTGGCCACGGTGGGGATGCCCAGACGCTGGTAGACCTCGGCGCGGCGCGGGTCGTAGATACGGGCGGCGACGTTCTCCACGCCGAACATCTCACGGGCCACCCGGGCCGAGATGATGTTCGAGTTGTCGCCGCTGGACACGGCGGCGAAGGCGCCCGCGTCCTCGATGCCGGCCTCGCGGAGGGTGTCCTGGTCGAAGCCGATCCCGGTGACCCGGCGGCCGCCGAATCCCGGGCCCAGCCGGCGGAAGGCGGTGGGGTCCTGGTCGATCACCGCGACCGTGTGCCCCTGCTGCTCCAGGGTCTGGGCGAGGGCGGAGCCCACCCTGCCACAGCCCATGATGACGATGTGCACGACCGTCCTTCCGATGTTCAGAAAAGTAACTGCTCAGCCCCATCGGGGTCAGCCCCATCAGGGTCTCAGACCGATGCTCAAGCTACACACGCACCGTCCGGGGCGGGCACCCCCGTGCAGGCACGCCCGTGGTCAGCGGCGCGTGATGCTGCGCACGCTCAGCAGCGTCAGGAATCCGAGGCCGACGAGCGCGGCGGCGGCGCCGATCAGCTGTGCGGTCGCGGGCATGGAACCTCCGAGGTGCGGTGACAGGCGGGGTTTGCCATCTAGAAACGGAGAGCGCGCCGCCCCCGGAATCCGCAGTTCCATCGGCCCCGGAGTTCACTCGTGAGGCAGATCCGGGACGGCAGGTGGGCGGCTGCCAGTTCGAAGCCTTACGATCCTCTGTCGTGTCCAAACTGACCGACGTGCCCAAACGGATCCTGATCGGGCGCGCACTGCGCAGCGACCGGCTGGGTGAAACGCTCCTGCCGAAGCGGGTCGCACTGCCCGTCTTCGCCTCCGACCCGCTGTCCTCCGTCGCCTACGCGCCGGGGGAGGTCCTGCTGGTCCTGTCCATCGCGGGCGTGTCGGCCTACCAGTTCAGCCCCTGGATCGCGCTCGCGGTCGTCGTGCTGATGTTCACCGTCGTCGCCTCCTACCGGCAGAACGTGCACGCCTACCCGAGCGGCGGCGGCGACTACGAGGTCGCCACCACCAACCTCGGCCCCAAGGCGGGCCTCACGGTCGCCAGCGCGCTGCTCGTCGACTACGTCCTGACCGTCGCCGTCTCCATCTCCTCCGGCATCGAGAACCTCGGCTCCGCGATCCCCTTCGTGGTCGAGCACAAGGTGCTGTGCGCCGTCGCCGTGATCGTGCTGCTGACGCTGATGAACCTGCGCGGGGTGCGGGAGTCCGGCACGCTGTTCGCGATCCCGACGTACGTCTTCGTCACCGGCGTTTTCATCATGATCGTGTGGGGTGCGTTCCGGGGCCTGGTCCTCGGGGACACGATGCGCGCGCCCACCGCCGGCTACGAGATCAAGGCCGAGCACCAGGGCCTCGCGGGCTTCGCGCTCGTCTTCCTGCTGCTGCGCGCCTTCTCGTCCGGCTGCGCCGCGCTGACCGGCGTCGAGGCGATCTCCAACGGCGTCCCCGCCTTCCGCAAGCCCAAGTCGAAGAACGCGGCGACCACCCTGGCCATGATGGGCCTGCTCGCCGTGACGATGTTCTGCGGCATCATCGCGCTCGCCATGACCACCAAGGTCCGCATGGCCGAGAACCCGGCCGCCGACCTGCTCCACGACGGCGTGGCGCTCGGCTCCGGCTATGTCCAGAACCCGGTGATCTCACAGGTCGCCGAGGCAGTCTTCGGCAGGGGCAGCTTCCTGTTCGTCGTGCTGGCCGCAGCCACCGCGCTGGTGCTGTTCCTCGCCGCCAACACGGCCTACAACGGCTTCCCGCTGCTCGGCTCGATCCTCGCCCAGGACCGCTACCTGCCGCGCCAGCTGCACACCCGCGGCGACCGGCTGGCCTTCTCCAACGGCATCGTGCTGCTCGCCGGTGCCGCGGCCCTGCTGGTCTTCGTGTACGGCGCCGACTCGACCCGGCTGATCCAGCTGTACATCGTCGGCGTGTTCGTGTCCTTCACGCTCAGCCAGACCGGCATGGTCCGGCACTGGAACCGGCACCTCGCGGCGGAGCGGGACCCGGCCCGGCGCAGCCATATGATCCGCTCCCGGGCGATCAACGCGTTCGGCGCCTTCTTCACCGGCCTGGTCCTGGTCGTCGTCCTCGTCACCAAGTTCACCCACGGCGCCTGGGTCGCCCTGCTCGGCATGGTGATCTTCTACGCGACGATGACCGCGATCCGTAAGCACTACGACCGCGTGGCCGAGGAGATCGCGGCCCCCGAGGGCCCGAGCGACGACAGCGTACGGCCGTCCCGGGTCCACTCCATCGTCCTGATCTCCAAGATCCACCGGCCCACGCTGCGCGCGCTGGCCTATGCCCGGCTGATGCGCTCGGACACCCTGGAGGCGCTCACCGTCAACGTCGACCCGGCGGAGACGAAGGTGCTGCGCGAGGAGTGGGAACGGCGCGGCATCGACGTGCCGCTGAAGGTGCTCGACTCGCCCTACCGGGAGATCACCCGGCCGATCATCGAGTACGTCAAGAGCCTGCGCAAGGAGTCCCCGCGCGACGCGATCTCGGTGATCATCCCCGAGTATGTGGTGGGCCACTGGTACGAGCACCTGCTGCACAACCAGAGCGCCCTGCGCCTCAAGGGACGGCTGCTGTTCACGCCCGGGGTCATGGTGACCTCGGTCCCCTACCAGCTCCAGTCCTCCGAGGCGGCCAGGAACCGGGCCCGCAGGCGGCAGGAGTGGCACGCGCCCGGCACGGTGCGGCGCGGCCCGGCGGAGCAGCGGCCGAAGGAGCCGAGCGCCGGGAACTGAGGGGTGAGCCCGGGGTGCCGGGCTGAGGGGTCCGGCAGCGGGGGCCGGCAGGGGGGCCGGGGGATGCGGAGTCCGGCGCCGGGCCGGGGGCCGGGGAATGCGGAGCCCCGCACCGGGCTGGGGGCCGGGGCGGAGCACGTAGACTGGTGGGCTGTCGTCGGCCCCCGAGCGGGCCGTTCCCTTCCCCCGATCTGGAGTCACCCCGCCATGCAGGCAGAACCGAAGAAATCGCAGGCGGGGTCGCTCGTGGGGGAGGAGTACGAGGTCGAGATCGGCCCCGTCGCACACGGCGGCCACTGCATCGCCCGTACCTCCGAGGGCCAGGTGCTGTTCGTGCGGCACGCGCTGCCGGGCGAGCGGGTGGTGGCCCGGGTGACCGAGGGCGAGGAGGGCGCCCGCTTCCTGCGCGCGGACGCGGTGCGGATCCTGGAGGCCGCCAAGGACCGCGTCGAGGCGCCCTGCCCCTACGCCGGACCCGGCCGCTGCGGCGGCTGCGACTGGCAGCACGCCAAGCCGGGCGCCCAGCGCCGGCTGAAGGGCGAGGTCGTCGCCGAGCAGCTGCATCGCCTCGCGGGCCTCACCCCGGAGGAGGCCGGCTGGGACGGCACGGTGATGCCGGCCGAGGGCGACAAGCTCCCGGCGGGCGAGGTGCCCCGGTGGCGCACCCGGGTGCAGTACGCGGTCGACGCCGAAGGGCACGCCGGGCTGCGCCGGCACCGCTCGCACGAGGTGGAGCGGATCGACCACTGCATGATCGCGGCCGAGGGCGTCGACCAGCTGGGCGTCGAGAAGCGCGACTGGTCCGGCATGGAGTCGGTCGAGGCGATCGCGGCGACGGGCTCGCAGGACCGGCAGGTGATCCTCACCCCGCGCCCCGGCGCCCGGCTGCCGCTCGTGGAACTGGACAGGCCGGTCTCGGTCCTCAGGGTCGACGAGAAGTCCGGCGGCGTGCACCGCGTCCACGGCCGCCCCTTCGTCCGCGAACGCGCGGACGGCCGCACCTACCGGGTCGGCAACGGCGGCTTCTGGCAGGTCCACCCGAAGGCGGCGGACACCCTGGTGACCGCGGTCATGCAGGGCCTGCTGCCCCGCAAGGGCGAGATGGCCCTCGACCTGTACTGCGGTGTCGGCCTCTTCGCCGCCGCCCTCGCCGACCGGCTCGGCGAGAAGGGCGCGGTGCTCGGCATCGAGTCCGGCAAGCGGGCCGTCGAGGACGCCCGCCACAACCTCGCGGACTTCCCGCGTGTGCGCATCGAGCAGGGCAAGGTCGAGTCCGCCCTGCCGCGCACCGGTATCACCGAGGTCGACCTCATCGTCCTGGACCCACCCCGCGCGGGCGCGGGCCGCACCACGGTGACCCACCTGGCCTCCCTCACCCCCCGCCGCATCGCCTACGTCGCCTGCGATCCGGCGGCCCTGGCCCGGGACTTGGGCTATTTCCGCGAGCACGGGTACCGCGTCCGAACACTACGGGCGTTCGACCTGTTTCCGATGACGCACCATGTGGAGTGCGTGGCGATTCTTGAGCCCGCCCCGAAGGGCTCCTGAGTCGCGGTTTTGTGTGTGCTCCTTACGTGCGGTGTGGGCGTTACGGGCGGTTTCTTGATGCTGAAATGACGCTCGTTTGACGCTGAGCGCAGAGTTACTGGTTCCTGTGCCACCGGACACTTTTCCAGCTCTGTCCAAGGTGGGCCGGTGAGGTCCGGAGCATGGGCGCCTGGTGACTGGCACTCCGAAAGCCGGTCGTTGCAGGGGCCCGGCAGGAGGCAGCACAGGCCGTCATACCGGCCCCGGTGATGTGGGGTGGGACGCCAACGTCTTCGACACCTACGTCCAGCAGGGCGAGACCGTCGACTGGTCGGCCGGTACCGAGCTGGACCTTGGCAACCCGGGCACCATGAACTCCGACGGCACCCCGCGCACGGCGCGCTCCTTCATCTCCTGGAACACCTCGCCGATCCGGGACGCCCTGATCCTGGACGCGAAGCTGTCCTTGTGGAACTTCCACTCGGGCAACACCGACTGCAAGCTCTACCCGTGGGAGGTGTCGTCGACCGGCGCCGGCTCGACATCCTCCCGTTGGACCGCACAGCCGACCTGGACAGCGGCGAAGGCCACGTCCACCGAGACCACGGGCAACGCCGGGTGCTCCACCCAGCCCGACGGCTGGATCAGCGCCGACGTGACCACCCTCGTCCAGGAGTGGGCCTCCGCCAAGGCCTTCCGGGGCCACATGGGCCTGCGTGCCTCCAACGAAAGCGTCGTTGCGCAATGGAAGCGGGTCAACTCCGCCAACGCCGCATCGAATCCGCCCAAGCTGGTGACGGTCGCGTCCGGGGTGCTGAGCGACGGCAAGACGTACAAGTTCCGCACCTCGCCGTACGACGGGACGCACTTCAACACCGGCGCCGGCGAAGGACGGCACCCAGACACTGCAGGTGCGGTCCGTCGACAAGGCGGACAACAAGTCCGAACCCGCCTCGTACACCTTCCACGCCGGGCCCGGTGGCTTCATCCAGCCCTCCGACGGTGAGCGCACTGCACGTCGGCTGCCCCTGGTCGCCGAGGCGGAGGCGGGCAAGTACGACAGTGTCTCCTTCTCCTGGCGTCGCTCAGAGGCGGACGACTGGGCGAAGGCGTGTGGAACACCACCGACACCGTCGACCCGGACGGATCGATCCAGATCAAGGCCGACTTCACCGGCCCCGGCGGAGCCTACGGAGCGACGCAGGCGCTGTCGGTCGTCGTGGGCCGCAATGCCGACGGCGCGGCCGCCAGCGAGATCGGCCCCGGTTCGCTCAACCTCCTGACCGGCGACTACACGCTGTCCGGCACCGACGTCTCGGTGCTCGACATGACGGTGACCCGCAGCGTCTCCTCCCGCACTCCGCAGGCCGGGGCGGCACAGGACGGACAGGCGGCCATCTTCGGCAAGGAGTGGCTGGCCGGCACCACGGCACAGGCCGTCAAGTCCGACTACTCCGAGCTGCGGAAGACCTCGGCAACCTCACTCGACATCGTCACCGCCGATGGTGACTTCATCCTCTCGGACACCGAGGGCAACGTCACCACGTTCAGCCGGGTCGACTCCTCCGCCGACGCCTGGACGGTCACCCGGTCCCTGATCGACGGCCAGGCGAACTCCACGACCGAGGTGATCTCCGAGGTGGTCACCGTCGACGGCAAGGTTCTCGCCCGTCCCAAGCACGTCATCACGGCCACCAGCGCGGTGACCATCGGGGCCTGCGAGGCCGCCCCGGTCACCCGCGGTTGCCACACGACCCCGTCAACAGCGACGCCGTCACCGGCTGCGCGACCTACAGGGTGCGCAAGCACGCCTGAACCGGGCGCAGTTTCGCCACAGTCAGGCTTACCACCCGCTGGAGCTACAGCGGCTGGCAGAACGTCAACTGGACAAGGACCTCGTGGCGCTACGTGTCCAGCTACCGCATCGTCCACACCAAGGGCTGAACCCGCCCTGACCAGCGTCTAGGGTGGTGCTCCGCGACACCTGCCGCGGAGCACCGCCTCCCTGTCCCGTCCGCAAGCCCGCAGGCCGCAGCGTCCATCGCACGGCCTCGGCTTCCTCATGGAGATCCCCCCCATGCCTGCTGCCGTCGCCGCCTTCGGGGTCGCCTTCTTCTGCTTCACCCTGTGGTGCTCCGTCACCGTCGCCCGGATGCGGGACCTCCCCCCGTGGCGGAGGTTCCTGCCGCTCGCACTCTTCCTGATCGCCGCCGGAGCGAGTCTGCTGCGCGCCATCGACATCCCGGAAGTCGCCAACGCCATCGCCTTCCCCTTGAACCTCGCGGTCGTCCTCCTGTCGCTCAGGGAGATCCGCAGCCACCGTCGGCACACCGGTACGGCCGATCGCCCCAGGGGATGAAAGCGTCGCGGTGCCGAGGCCGAGGGGCTCGGCGAATTCCAGGGCGTTGAGCCCCTCTCGCAGGAAAGGACGATGCCGTATTACGGCAGACTCATCCAGTGCTCCGCCGGGAAGTCGTAGAACGCCAGCAGTTCGTCGCGCCCGGCTGTGTGCATTTCGGCAGGGTGTTCGCGACATTCCGGGCCTTGTGGCCCCGGCATCGCTGGTGGCGAGTCGCGGGGAACACCTCGGCCGGCGCGATCAGTTCCTTGGTGCCGTTCAGGCCCACACCCATCAGCACCAGGACGCAGGAGTGCGTCTGTCGAAGCCGGATCGTGGGGTGCGGTCCGGGAAACCGTCACTGAACTCGCGGCCCCCTCGGAGACCGCGCGGGCGATCGGCGCCGCCAAGAAGCCGAACGCGCCGAGCCGTGGACCTGGCCGGCGGCTCACCGGAGCGCACCCGATCCCTGCTCACAGACGTGCTCACCGTGCTCGCGGAGCTACCCGCTCAGGCGGAGCCACTGCCCGTTTTCACAGTCTGCGGGCGGACCGACGAGTTCTATGGACGCGCGAGTGTCGCCGACGAGGCCGGCCATGCCGCCGGCCTGGCCCTCGCCCGACTGCGGTCCACGGGCGGGTTCACCATCGCCACCGAAGCCGTCCTGTCGTCCACGCCGTGGAGAACCCCAGCGTCCTGGCCCGCCGGTCGTCCGTACATCCGGTCGGCCCGACAGCGCGGCCAGGCGCCTCCTCCGCCTCCTCGCGGACCAGGACGCCCGCTCCACGACGCCGTTGGTGGTGAGTTGCTACAGCGCTGTCGCCAGTGTGTCCAGTGCCGCCAAGTGGTCCGTGCCCACGGGAGTGAGGACCGCGCTGGTGACGCCCGCGTCGAACAAGTCGCCCAGAGCGGACCTGGCTTGCTCCGGTGTGCCTGCCACGGTGAGTTGCCGGACCCATTCGTCCGGCAGGGCGCGGGCGAACTCCCGCGGGCCGGCGCAGCGCGAGCGCAGGGTGACGAGATCGTCGTGGAAGGGCAGCGGCGCGATATGCGGCCGCCAGTCCGGTTCTCCGACCACTTCGAGGGCGGGGCGGACCGCTGCCAGCGCGGCGGCGGGGTCCTCGTCGATCGCCGCGATGTTGTAGGCGACCAGGCGGTGCGGGCGGGTGGGGGCGATGTGGTGGAGGGCCGCGCGTACGTAGGCGGGCGTCACGGGTTCGGCGAGGAGGGTGCCGTCGGCCACGTCACCGGATACCGCCAGGGACTTGGGGCCGCGCACGCCGGCCAGGACGGCGGGAGCCGCCACCGGTACGGCGCTCTCGTGGAGTTGAAGGCCGTCGATGCGTACGTACTGGCCGTCGTGCTGGACAGGCCGGCCGCTCAGCAGCGCCTTGAGGACCGTGATGTACTCGGACAGGAGGGTGAGCGGGCTCCTGGGCCATGCGCCGACGCTGCGCATCCAGGCCGGCATGCCGTGGCCGACGGCGATGTCGACGCGGTCGTGGTGCAGTTGGGCGAGGCCCGCGATCTCCATCGCGGCGAAGGCCACGTTGCGGGCGGCGGCCGGCAGCAGTCCGACGCCGACGCGGATCCGGGTCGTGGCGGCGAGGACGGTGGCCGCCTGGGTCAGTCCTCCTCGGTAGCCGAGGTCTTCCACCACCCATAGTTCGTCGAAGCCGTGTGCCTCCGCGCGTCGGGCGAACGCGACGATGTCCCGTGCCGGAATGTCGCGGGGCATGAGGACACCGATCGCGCCTTTGCGTTTCGTCATGGTGATCACATCCCCAGCGGGTTCGGGTTTCAAGAGCGCCGGGGTCAGCAGCCGGGTGTCCATCGGTGAAAATGGGCGGAGTTCACGTCGTGACAGGGAACTCGTTGGGGGACGCATGGCCGAGGATGTGGCGGGGACCGTGGCGGAAGGCGAGCGGAGCGCGGTGGCCGGGATGCTGCCCGGGCCGCTCGTCAAGGAGATGGACAGGGAGATGCGAAGGTGGCGGATCGCCACCTTCAACTACGGTGTCACCTACTACCTCAGCCGGATTCTGCTCATTGTCGCCAGCGCCGTCGTGGCGGCCGACCAGAACCTGGGGGGCGGCCACGGGAGCTGGCTGATCGCCTGGGTGCCGGCCCTGGCGCTGGTCGTCGCGGTGATGACCGCCGTGGACACCTGGCTGAAGCCCCAGCAGAAGTGGCGCGGCTTCATGGAGTCCCGGGACGCGCTGGCGGACCTGAGAATCCAGGCCGAGGGCGGTATGACGGTCGATCAGGTGCGGGCGAAATTCCTTGAGTTGCGCCGACAGCACCGGGAGCGGAACGTCTTCTGACGTGTCGTCCAGGCGCTGCGGCGCCACGAGGTCAGGGACGGGCGGCAGGCGTCGCGAGCCGTGTCACGGCCCGGCGTTCGGCGGCCTCGACGTCCAGCCGGCCCGACCGGTTGCCGTCGCGGGCGATGACTGCCGCGCGGACCAGGGCCAGATAGAAGAGGGCCGGCCCGCACGGGGTCCATTCCGTCGGGTCCTTCTCCAGGATGAAGTCGAGCACGCTGTCGGGGTCGGCCGGGACGAAGTCGAACCGCTCGTGCTCCCACTTGTCCTCGATGCCACGGCTCCGGCGGGCCACGAGATCCTCGGCCGTCAGATCGGTGAGTACGGCCCGATAGAAGACGGCCCACTGCTGGTTGCGCAGGTCGAGGGCGAACGCGAGCAGTTCCAGCTCGGCCTTGTCCTCGTCCTGGACGCCGAGTTCCTCCCGCAGCGCGCGGTGTGCCACGGCGCGCAGGCTGATGGGGGAGCCGTCCTCGGGGACGTCGTGGATGGCCGCGAGCCCCTCGTTGACCGAGGAGTTCCAGCGCGCCTTGTTGTGGCCTTCCACGATGACGCTTCGGCGCGCGAAGACCATTTTCCGGTCGGGGCCGGTCTCCACCGCCACGTTGACGCCGAAGCTGCAGGACAGGAAGGCGGGCGCCGTCACCGGGTCGGCGTTCTCCAGGTACTGGGAGCGCAGTGTGGCCGGTTCTCCCTCGCGCAGCGGTTCGTCGAGATTGACGGACGTGGCGAGGAAGTCGTAGTAGTCCGCGTCGCACAGGCTGATCCGTACCAACGGGACTTCGGCTTCGTTGGTGCGCGAGACGATGATGCTCTCGACGGCGAAACGGGGGTTGTTCCAGGCGTAGCGCTCACCCGCTGCCTGCCGGCGCTGCTGCTCCGCCTCGATGTCCTGCCGCCACTGCTGGACTTCGACGGGGAGCTGCACCTGGCGGAGCCCCGGTTCGTAAAGGATCTGTACGTTCTCCTCCTGGATCGGGTGTGTGCCGTCCCCCTCGAAGATGTGACAGTCCGTCACAAGATTCCCGATGACCATCCGGTCGCGCGGCGCCACGAAGTCCCCCTGTGCGATGTCGAGTAGCGTAAGCGGCACACCGTGTCGGTGTGAGACGTCAGGTTTCCACAATCCGTGCCGCCGTGCGGCAGGGATGCGTGGCTGAACTCTTGGGAGGGAGAGTTCGGTTGGACCGGGGTCAAAAACGCGACGGTGTGGTCGCGACAGTCGTGGTCGACACATACCTGGGTGACGCGCGGCGGGTCAGGGACCGTGCCCGGCTGAGGAGGACGGCCGCACGCTTCGTGGAGCAGGCCGGACGGCTGGGCTTCGACGCTCCCGCACTGAACGTCGGCAGCTCCGGCGGGGACGGCGGGGCGGCACGGATCGCCGGACGGCAGCAGATCCGCGATCTCGTGGCACGGCTTCGGCAGCAGCCGGCGGACAAGAAGATCCTCTACTGGACGGGCCACGGCGAAGTGCTGTCGGGCGCCTTCTACCTGGCCTGCGAAGACAGTTACGAGCGAGGGGAGTTCGACCCCCGCCGGGCGGTCTCGGCCGAGGAACTGGTCTCCTGGCTCGCCGAGGACGCCACGGACACGCTGCTGGTGCTGGACGCCTGCTTCTCGGGCGAGGCGGTGGAGCAGGTCAGTGACCACGTCAAGGAGGCCCGGCAGCGGGCCGGCGTCCGCGCTGCGCAGGCGGGATTCGCCGTCGTCGCGACCGCCGGATCACGCCAAGAGGCACTGGAGGGGCACTGGGTCGACTGTCTGGAGCAGGTCCTGTCGGCACCGGAGCTGGTCGTCGACGACAGCGTGAGGATGTTCAGCCGGGAGAAGGAGGCCGTTCCCTTCCAGCAGTTGATGAGTGCCGTCAGGGAGCGGGCCGGGGAACAGGTGCCGTTCTGGCAGGAGCCGCGGACGCTGCGTGCCTGGTTCCTGCCCAACCCGTACTGGTCCCCGCGGGCGCGGTCCGCGCTGCGCCCGGAGGACGACGAGTCCTGGATCGGGAAGGAGCTCGCGAGCGACGAACTGCCCGTCTTCTCGGGCTCGGGTGACAGCTGGCACCTGCGGGACTTCGCATCGCGGCATCGGGTGCTCGCCGATCTGGTCGACTGGTTGCGCATCCAGGAATCCGGGATGCTCACCGTGACGGGCGCGTCCGGCGCGGGCAAGTCGACGCTCCTGGCGTATGTCGCGCACCTCACCATCGAGCACTTCGTGGCCCTGCTCCCCGCGGACCGCCGTCCTCGTGTGCTGCCCGAACTCCGTTCGGTCAACGCCGCGCTCCACTGCCGTGGCAGAACACTGTCGGCGCTGTGCGAAGAGCTGGCGCGGGGGCTCACCCCGATCGGCCTGCGCACGGCGGAGATCAAGCAGGGGTCCCCGCACAGCCTCGTGCAGCAGATCGAGACCCTGGCCGAACTCAAGGGCAGTATCACTTTGATGTTCGACGGGCTCGACGAGGCAGCCGCGGGGCACTCCTTCGACATCGCGCGCGGGCTGCTCAACCCGCTGGCCGCTCTGCCGGGGGTGCGGGTGGTGGTCGCCACCCGGCCGAACGCCCGCCGCAGCCTTCCGGGCGAACTGCGCGCCGAAACCCTGCTGGACGTGCTGCACTGCGCCACCGTGATGGAGCTGGACCGAACGGATCAGACCGAGCAGGACATCGCCCGGCACGTCGAACGGCTGCTGGCCGGGGAGCACTCCCCCTACCGGCTGCCGCATGCGGCGCAGCGACGCGGCGCCATCGCCCGGCAGATCGCGGCCGGCAGCAACGGCCTCTTCCTCGTGGCCACTCTGTGGGCCCGTCATGTGGCCAAGCGGCCGGTGGCGTCCGACGCGGAGCAACTGCGCCGGGAACTACGGCAGGGTACGTCCGTCCTGGACTCCCTGCTGGCCGAGGAGTTGATCCGGCTCGATCCGCTGGACACCGCTCGTGTCCGGGACTTCATGACCGCGCTCGCCCTGGCCCAGGGAGTGGGACTGCCCCAGCCCAGGGTGTGGCTGGCGATGACCAACGCGGTGCGCGGTACGGGCAGCAGGGAGTACGGGGAGGAGGACCTGCGTGACGTGATGCGCAGGGCCACCGGCGTGACGATCGCGAAGGACGTGGAGTCGGGGGAGGAGGTCTATCGCCTGCACCACCCCAGCTTCGGTTCCCATCTGCTGGGAGACGAGACGCGGCAGGGCGAACAGCACCGAGCGGTCTACCGGGCCCTGACGCCGCGCAGAGGCGAGGACTGGCGGACCGCGGAACAGTATGTGAAGCAGCACCTCACCGCGCATGCCGCCCTGGGCGGGGACGACCTCCTCGAGGATCTGGTCGAGGACTGCCACTTCCTGGTCGCCGCGTCGCCCGACATCCTTGAGCCGCTGGTCGCCGCGCGACTGACGACCACCCCGCAGAGCGCGCTCTACCTGGGGGCCGCCGGCCATTTCCGCCGGCACGAAGCGGAAGAGGCGAGGTGGGCGATGCTCCGTGCCACCGCTTTGGCGATGTTCTCCCGGGAGTTCCTCGCCGACGTGCCGAAGCCGTCGTCGGTGTTCTGGGACGACGTGTGGAGCAGCGCCGTGCGACTCCCCCTGCACAGGAGCTGGCCGGCCCCGCCGGGCGGGGCGCTCGCCGTGCACTGGGAGGCGCAGGGCGACGGGATCATCCATGCTTCGGGCGCCGGTGAGGTCAGATCGTGGACCGCGGAGGGACATGAGATCCGTGGCCGGGACACAGGCCCGGCCACCTGGGCCGACCCTCCGCGGCAGCGGGGGGTGACGGCTTCGGGCCGGGGGGACGGCCGGGTGGTCGCCACGCATGACGGCAGATGCGTACGGATATGGCACGGCGGCGGCAAGTACCCGGTGGAAGAGCTGTACTGGGGCGGAAACCCCGGTGCGGTCGACTCGGTGCGGTGGGGCACGGAGGTCCTCGTCGCCGCGGTCGACGGCGACCGCCTGTGGCTGTGGCGGTGGGACAGCACCGCGGAGTACTCCCGGGACGGGCTCCGTTTGCACACCGTCAGCGTGCCGGTCCACTGTGTGTCCCTCCTCGCGGTGGGCGGGCGGGTCGCGGCGGTCACCGGCGGCCCCACGGGGGTGACGGTGTGGGAGCTGCCCGGCCGGAAGACGGTGAACAAGCCGTTGCACCGTGTCCGGACGCTGGGGGACGGCATCGAGGAGATCGTCGCAGTCTCGGCCCTGGCCGCGCGGGACGGCGACGGCTCCGGGGCCGCTGTGCAGGACGGCCAAGGCTCCGGGGCCGTGATCGCGGCGCTGGACGGCCACACACTGCACGCCTGGCGGATGGACGACCTCTTCGAGGGAGCGGCGCACTCCGTGTTCAGCCCCTGCCCCGAGAGCGCCGGGCGGGTCGTGACCGTCGGACGGGGCGCGCGCGGACTGCTGACCGCGGTCCAGGAGAACGCCGCGGTCCGTGTCTGGGACGAGGAGGGCAAGGAGTACGTCTCGTTGCCGTGCGACCACCATCACCAGTCCCTGGCCTTCGATCCCTCGGGAACAGGGCGCCTGGCGGTCGCGGACGACACCCGGATCCGCGTCTGGGAGCCGCATGATCCGCCGGGGGACGGCGAGGCGGCCCACGCCCGCCGTACGGGCGCGCGGGCGGCCGGCACTCCACGGCTGCGGGTGACGGGCGGAGGACCCGACGGCACCCTGCTCCTGAGCCGCTCGCACGGACACGACGTGCTGCTGAGCCTGCACTCGGCCGCGGGACAGGCCGGCGGGGGGCTCCGGCTCGTGCATCCCCATGCGGTGGAGGCGCTCGCCGCGACGAGACTCGGTGACCACTGGCTGACCATGGCGGTGGGACGCAGGCGCGTAGAGCTCTGGGAGCTCGGCCCGAACCTGGAACTGCGGTCAGCCGAGAGCTTCGAACTGCCGGGCTCGGCCGAACAGGCGGTGCCTTCCCTGGCTCTCCAGGCCATCGGAACCGATCGGCTGCGTCTGCTGTGGCCGTCAGGGCAGAGCGTGGCCACCTGGGAACGCGGGACGCAGCGCCGTGGCGCATGGAGCGAAGGGCGCACCTTCTGGATGGGAGCCGCAGGCGCGGTGCAGCGGATCGAGGTGGTGGGCCTCCCCTCGGGCCCCTCCTGGCTGTCGGCCTGGGGTGGCAACGTGGTACGGGTCTGGGACCTCACGGAGCCCGGTACGAAGCCGCAGCCGGTCAACGCCGTCAGGGCCAAGGCCGTCGCCACGGGCCTGCTGGGGCGCGGGCACAGGCCGGTTCCGCTGATCGCCTTCACCACCGGACAGACGGTGAAGTTCGCCGAGTGCGACGGCGGTTACGGCGTGGCCTCGGTGCTCCCGTGGCGGACCGGCGGAGAACTCGACGGCGTGGCTCTGGCGGGGCCGGCGGAGCGGCCGCTGCTCGTGGGCTGGAGCCGCAGGTCCGGTCGCCTCCGCCTCTGGGACATCCAGCGGGAGCGGGAGCTGGACCCCATCGAATCCCGGGGATACGAAGTGACCGGCGTGGACTCGGACTTCGACGGGCAGGGCATCACCCTCATGATCCAGGGCATCGCGCAGCACAGCGCCCGCTGCGATCAGGTCTTCGTCCCCTGGCGGGTCGACCAGCCGTCCCAAGGGCCGAGGGTCGTGAGCCAACGGGCGGCGGCATCCGCTCGAAGCGACAAGGAGAGCGTTCTGTGAAGGACGACCTGGTGGTCCTCGTTCCGGGCATCATGGGCACGGCGTTGACCCGGAACGGAGCCGACGTCTGGGATCTGACCCCGGAGGCGATGAGCAGGCTCCTGCGGCCCAGGAGCACGCGAGAGATCCTCAAGCTGCCCGAGGGCATCGGCGACGACGACCCGGAGGCGCCGGACGCCCTGCAGCTGGGCGGTGTGATCCACGGACGGCGTCTGCTTCCGGGCCTGGTGTCCACCATGGAGGACCAGGGCCTGCGTGAGCGGCTCGGCATCGAGGAGGAGCGATTCGCGGAATTCCCCTACGACTGGCGCCTCAGCAACCGTAATTCGGCCGAGAAGCTGGCACGTTTTGTCCAGGACCGGTTGACCCGATGGCAGGAGACAGCCGATCCCCAGCGGTTTCCACGGGCCAGGGACGCGAAGGTGATCTTCCTGTGCCGTTCCATGGGCGGTCTGGTGGTGCGGTACTACACCGAGGTTCTCGGTGGATGGGAGCAGACCCGGTCGGTCGCCACACTGGGCACACCCTTCTCGGGGAGCGTCAAGGCGCTGCGGTTCCTGACCGGTCGGATGCGGTGGGTGCCGAGCCCCTTCGACGAGTGGATCCACGAGGTCTGCTCGACGTATCCCTCGCTCGGCCAACTCATCCCCACCTACCGGGTGGTGATCGACCCTGCGGGCGGCAGGAGCCGGCTGAACGGCCAGCCGGTCGAGGGGGTGGACACGCGGATGATCGACGACTCCTTCGCCTTCTTCCAGGAGACGCAGGACGCGATCGAGGAGAACGACGCCGTACACGGCCGCGACCGCTACACGCTGATCGCGCTGGGAGGCGACAAACACCGTACCGACCAGGCGCTCTCCTTCCGCTCCGGGGCCAGGCCGGCATTCCACCAGGACTTCTCGGACTCCGGAGATCCCGAGGACCGGGGCCTGCGGCTGTTCGGTGACGGCACCGTGGCGCATGTCGCCCAGACGCCGCCCGAGTGGCGGGACACCGGCCGGACGGTGTGGCTCGACAGCAGGCACGCCGATCTCATCAACGCCGATCACGCCCTCAAGCAGCTGAGACGGATCTGCGACGGCCTCGAACCGGCCGGCGTGCTGAGCACCGGAGAACCCGTCGCGGTCGAACTCCCCGACTTCGCCCGGGCCGGACAGCCCTTCGACGTGTGGGCGACGAACGCCGACGCCGCGATGGGGCTGAGGGTCCGGCGGCTCGGCGAGGACGGTCGGTGTGTGGCGGAAGAGGTGATGCGGCCGTGCGACGGCGGAAACAGCTTCCGCGCCGAACTGCGTGCCGAGGCCGGGCGGTGGACCCTGGAGGTCTGCTCGAAGGTTCTCGGCCACTCCTGCCGGGATGTGCTGCTGGTTGTCCAGTAGCTCTGCCCAGTCCGGTGAAGGCGTGGCTGAGGCGGGACGCTCATGACGCGAGCGGCCGAGTACTCGGGTGGAACTGAGTACGTGCGCTCTGGCCGGTGACGCGGGGAGCGGAAAGGCTTGGGGCATGCGTCAAGGACTATGGAATCCTCTTCCCCAACTGCTCCCGATCCTCGTGTCCGCCGGGGTGGCCGTGGCGGTGTGGGCCGCCTGGCTGGGCTGGGACCAGCATCGCGATGTGCACCCCGACGGCAGCACGACCGGCCCGTACGAGGCGTGGCAGGTGATCGGACTGGTGCTGACCCTGCTGGTGCTCGTGTACGGGGCGGCATCCCGGGGCCATGTCGCGGGTGCTGTGTTCGGCACCACTGTCGGCCTCACCGTTGCCGCCTCCTACGACTGGTCGGACGACGCCAGCGGCCTCTTCATGGTCGGCGTGGCGCTGGTCATGCTCGGAAGCCTCGTCGGGAC
This sequence comes from Streptomyces shenzhenensis, assembly GCF_003688995.1. Taxonomy (GTDB): domain Bacteria; phylum Actinomycetota; class Actinomycetes; order Streptomycetales; family Streptomycetaceae; genus Streptomyces; species Streptomyces shenzhenensis_A. Next base: position 163,823 of record NZ_PENI01000020.1, read on the forward strand.
GGCCATCGTCTCGTCCGCGACCGCCCTGGCCGGGCGACACGGAGGGCAGACCCGAGCCTGACACCACACCGCACCGCTTAGGACCGCCACCCTGAGGGCTGGTGGCCGTGGACGGTCAGGCCGGTAATGCGGCCGGACTGGATGACGGGACCGTGCTGAACGCCGCCGGTGATTTCGTTGTGCACGGTGCCTGGGCGCGTTGCCGAGGCGTCGCCGATCCGGTGCAAGGACGTGAGTAGACGGCGCAGGTCGTCACCGGTGACGTCCCCGGCTTCGACGAGCTGTTGCAGGTGGACACGCAGCTGGACCGCGACCTCACGCCTGTCCGGCTCGTCCGCTGCGGCATCGCCGGTGAGCAGGCGGTTGCGTGTGTCGTCCAGCTCGGCCATGGCAATGCCCGAGCCGGTCCGCGCGAAGAACCGTCGGACCTGTTCGCGGGCGTGCGTCCAGGAGTCGGTGACCATGAGGGAAACCAGCGTGGTTGCTCCTGCCGCGGCGAGCGCGGCCAACTCGCTGTCCATTGTCTTCTCCTGCGTGTATCAGGGCCCGGATGTACCCTCGGGCGCTTCGGTCGGGGAGCCCGGTCCTTCACCGTTGTCCGGCGTGACGGGCGTCGGCGGGTCGAACCGGCGTAGCAGGTCCTCGGCTGTTTCGTAGCGGTCCTGTGTCTTGATGATCTCGGAGATCTGTTTGGCCACGATCGTCCGGCGGGCGTCTCCCTGCGCGAAGCCCATGGCGTCGAAGAAGTCCGCGAGGTGATCCGCAGCAGTCCCTTCCTGCGCGGTGGGAGCGGGGTCTTCCCCCAGGGGTTCCTGGGCGGTCGGCTCCTCGTGCTGCTGTGGCACGAGATTGCGCAGCCGTTCGGGAATATCGGTGTCGTTGGCCGCCGAAGTGAGTTTCGCGAGCAGGCCCAGGTCCGCCACCGTCCTTTCCACGTGCTCATCGTTCTTGGCGAGCCACCAGACCACCGCGCTGCCGGTGTCCTTCAGTACGTCCTCGCCCAGGTACTGGCGCCTGCTCTGTTCGTACTTGCGCCGGTGCTCCCAGACCGCTTTGTCCTTGCGTACCTCGGCGAGCCTGTCCAAGCGCTCCTGGTCATGGTCGAGCAAGGTGAGGCTGATGTTCTCCGCCATGGCCTGGAGGTGTCCTGTGGGGTCCGGGCACATCCGGCTGAGGACACCGCTGAGCTCGTGCTGAACAAATGAGGCCCGGCCCGGTTCCCGTTTCTCGCTGATGGCGCGGGCACGGTTCAGGACCGCTTCGACGGCGAGACCCGCTGGATTGAGGACGGGATCGTTGCCGGGCGATGGAACGAGGTACCAACGCACGGTCGCCGAGAACACGAAGTAGTAGTCGTCCCAGCAACTGGGCAGTGCCACTTGGCTGACGTGGTACTCCGTGCGTTCCACGGGGGACGCCGTGAGCTGTTCCTCGAAGCTGACCGGCATGGACCCGCGCCGCAGCAAGGAGACCCGGAAGGCCGCTGCGGGGACAACGAGGAGGAGCAGGGCCAGTGCCACCCATGTCCACGCGGTCCAGCGCTGCGTCAGGCCGACGATGGTCAGCAGCAAGCCGCACAGGACGGTGAGGAAGACGGTCGTCGTCTTGCGTGCAGTCGTCATGATCGGGTCCCCCCGGCTGACACCGGCGGCACGGTGGCCGGGCAGAGGCCCTGGGCCGCGGTGATTTTCTGGAGGAGCATCGCGGTGGTTTCGCCGGCGCGCGCCGGGCCCGCCGGGGCGGTGCGCTCGGATTCGCGAGCGCTCGCGTACAGCGCGGCGAAGATCGCGCCCCGACTGTCCTGACACCGTTCGGCCGCACCGACGAGAACGTCGAGCAGAAGTTCACCGCGGCGTCCGGTGCCGTCGGCCGCTCGGTGGAACCAGCGCTCCGCATATGGCTGCCACGTCTCCGGCGGCAGCTCGGCCAGTACCGCATGCCAGCAGGTGGTCAGGGAGCCCTGTACACCGTTCTCCTCCACCAGCGCGCGTGCGGTGCCGGAGGGGTCCGTCAGCGGTACCGGATCGCAGGCTTGCAGGAAGATGTGGAGGTCGGGCGGCAAGAGGCCGGATCGTGCAAGGCAGTCGAGCAGCCTGCGGCGCAGCCGGCGGCTGCCGGCCACCAGGTCGCACAATGCCTGCAGGGCACGGGCCGGGTCGCGCTCGCGCCGGGCCAGGTAGTACAGCCTGAGCAGGGCCTGGTCCGGATGGCTGGACGCGACGACATCCGCGCAGATCTGGACGAGAACCTGTGCGAACTCTCCTCTGAGGCGCCGGTGAGCACACCACTGATAGATCCGTTCGCGGAACTCTCTGCCGTGAGCCGGATCGTCGAGACCACACGTGAGCGCGTGAACGGCGGCCTCCAACCGCGCCCGGCTCGCAGTCGTGGAACTCCAGCCTTCGGCGAGGGACGCCAGACCGTCCCCGCGCCCGGTCCGCAGATACTGCCCGGCGATACGCGCCACCAGATCGTCGCGAACGGCGGGGGTGATGTGCGGATCGTTCAGTTCCACGGCGCGTGCGGCCCAAGTACCCAGGTGGGGCCGTAGACCAGGCATGTGGTCCCAGAAATGCGCGCGGACGGCGGAGTCCCAGTCCAGCTCCGTGAACCGCACATGCCCGTCCGGCCCGGTATCGGCTGAGATCTCCGTGAGCCGTGCGGCAAGGTCCTTGTGCTGGAGCAACGGGAGCCCCACCGGCGGGGAATCGAGCGTGCGCAGCAAGAGGTCGGCCGCTCGGTGGATGACGTCGGCGTGAGCGCCATGGAGCATGGCGACGGTGATCAGCAAGGCCCGCTGGGGAGCCTCGCTCAAATCGGCGACGAGTGCGGCTGCGTCTTTGCGCCGGTCGTTCCCTGCACGTCGGGCTGCCGCGCACCACTGAGTGAACCCTTCACCCGGTCGAGCGGCCTCGCGGGCGCGGCGCACGAGGTCGGCAAAGTCCGCGATCTCCCGCATCGGCCTTCGCTCGGACAAGAAGTCGGCGACGGCGGGGTCGGGCTGAAGGTATTGCTCGTGCGGCAAGCCGTGCACGCGGAGGTGCCGTCGGAGAACGTGCTCGCCCTCAGGCCACCCGATGTGAACCCGGTAGTTCTGGAGGTCCGGGTCGAGGATGCCGTCGTGCGGCATGACGACGACAAGATGCGCGTGCTGTTCGTGGACGGCCCTACGGAGGGCGGAGAGGCCGTTCCGTGCCGTGGACCACTGCTGGTCGCCGACGGCGGACAGGTCCAGCAGCAACTGGTCCCCGTTCTCGACCAGAGCCGGATCCTGGAGGGGCAGTTCGTCTTCCTCATCGGGCAGGAGCTCCCGGAAAAAGCCACTGTCCTGGTGGTACTCACGCAGCAGCACGCGTGCCGCAGAGGTTCGCCCGCTGCCCCGGGGGCCGTCCAGGATGACGGTGCCGGTGTCGGCGAGCAGGGAACGGGCCTTGCCCATGCCGACAGGGGCAACCAACACCCTTCGCAGCCAGCAGAGTTGGTCATCGGCAAACCGCCGGAAGGCCGGTCTGCCCGAATCCTGCAACTGGGCGCCGACGTAGATGTCGCCGGTGCCCATGTGCATGAAACCGCGTGGGTTCTCGACCCGTGTGCCGCTGTGCGCACTCACCGGCTGTCGTCCTCGCGTCGATCCGGCTCACCGAACCGATGCTGGATGGCCCCATGGTTGTCGCCTTCGAAGTACGTCGTCCCGTTGCCCGAGATGTGCCGGTCACCCGAGACGTGGCGGGAGTTCTGGTAGATGTGGCCATTGCCTGTGTGGACGGGGCCATGGGAGTCCTTCACGACGGTGCCGCCGACGTCTCCGGTGAAGTCACGGCTCTGTACGGCCGTTCCGTGCACGTCTCGGGTCGAGTTGGTCATGGTGTCCGGCGGGCGCGACATCGAATCGGCTCGGGTCCGGTCGCGCAGCCCGGGAACCAGCTCGGCCACCAGATCGCCGATCCGTCGGACGCCTGTTTCCGTGTCGTGGGTGTCGAACGGGATGGATTGCAGGTCGGCGAGCCGAGCCAGTTCCGGCGGCAGGTCGGCCTTGTCCAGCCGGTCCGTCTTGCGGCCGTCCAGTATGGGAATGACCGCGAGTTCACAGGTGAACGCCTCCTCGATCTCCTTGCGCACCCAGTCCTCCGGGTCGTGCAGCCGCGCCCTGAAGTTCGTCCAGCCTGGCCCGACGACGGCCAGGAGGACGGAGCTGTGTCGCAGTGCGGTCAGCAGAGTGTCGGGGTAGGTCTCGCCAGGGGCTATGGATTTCGACGCACGGAAGATGCACTCACGACCGAAGCGACGTGACAGCTCCTGGTCGATCAGGGCGGCGGTCTTCTCCCCGTCCCCCGTACGGTAGTTGATGAACACTTCGTTCACGGCGATGTCTCTCCTCTGGACGTGGACAAGCGCGATAACGTGCCGAGCCGCGGGCCCAGCTGACGTACCGAAGGGTGATCCGAATAGCGGGCCAGGACCCGGGCCAGGCGCCGGAGGTCGGTCGTGACGGTCGCTGAGCGCACCGTCGCCACCCCGTCGAGCAGCGGGGCCGTCAGCGCACAGGCATGGTCGATCTCGCCGCTCGTGGCATAGGCGAGCGCCCGGCGTACGCCATACCGCACCTGCGTACGTACGGCGTCCTGGCCGACCTGGGCGAGTTGCCGGTTCAGCTCCTCGGTTGCCTCCCGTGGCCGACCGAGGTCGACCAGGCACCAGCCGGTGACCATGCCGACGGAATCGGGAAGATGCATGGTGCCTATCACCGGCTCATCGGAACTGCTCTGCTGGCGTGCGAGGAGTTCCCGAGCGCGGTCCAGAGCACTCAGACTGGCTTTGAGGTCGCCCGCAAGCGCATGCCCTTGCGCCTCACGTTGCGCGGCCAGTCCGCGGATGCGCGGGGGCAGCGTGCCGCTCTGCGCGCGACGGGCCAGGGCGACCGTCTGCTCGGCGTCGTCCCGGTACAACGTGACCAGGGCCCGACGGACCAGTGCGTAGCCGGCCAGGGCCCGGTCACCGCCGGCGGCCGCGAGGTCGACCGCCCGCTGCGTCCACCACAGTGCCCCCCGTTCGTCCCCGGTCTCCTGGACCAGCCAGCCGACGTACTCGGCGTACCGGGAGCCAAGCGCCAGCAGTTCCCGGCGGGTGCCGGTGCCGGCATCTGCGGACAGCTCCCGCAGGGTGTGTGTCTGCGCGATCAGGACAGGCAGGAGCAGACCGGGCTCCATGGTCTGGCCGAGTCTCCGGTAGTGCGTGAAGAGGGAACGGGACGCTTCGAGCATGCCGACACCCGCGGCCGGGGAGATCCGGCTACCGGCGTCCGATCGCCATGTCATCAATGAGGCGACGCCTGCGCCCATCATGTCTCGTCGGCCCATGGGCTGGAACCGGCTCGTGCCGTCCGGCGACAGCTGCATGATCCAGTCCTCCTCGTTGACTTCGCCCCGTGCCGGTCGGGCAGGTGTGTCAGCAGGGACCGTCGGTATCAGGGCGATCAGTGCTCCGTCGGCACTGAGGACGGCGTCGCACAGTCGGGCGAGGTCACGGCTGGGTGCCTTGAGGCCTCGTTCCACCTTGCTCAACTGCGCCTTGCTGTAATGCACGGCACCGGACAGCGCCGTGAGGCTCAGTCCGGCCTCCAGGCGCCGTTTTCTCAGTTCCTCGCCGAAATCGGTGGACGGCTGTGGCACGGGAACCTCCCAAGACCGTCCGTCCAGGCCGGGGTGCTGCACGAAAGAGTGCGGGAAGCCGGCCAGGACGGACAAGGTGATTGATGCTGTTTCCCGTTTCCTTCTCCGGTGGTGGGACGCAACATTCGCTGGGTGTCGGGTCGGGCGCAGGCGCTTCGGGTTGCTGGAGTGGGGTGTCAAGGAAGCGCTGACGCGTGCGCCGGAGCGCGCCCCTCGTGCGGGGAGTCGGATCGGTGAGCGGAGTGCGTCGGCGGCGATGAGTGACGTACGGCCCGGACGGCTGAAGGTCTGCCTCGGGGCGGCCCCCGGGGTCGGCAAGACCTGCCGGATGCTGGATGCGCCGCGCCGCGCGCGGGGCGGACGTGGTCGTGGGGTTCGCGGAGTGCCACGGCCGCGCCCGCACGGAGGCGATGCTCGACGGGCTGGAGACCGTTCCCCGGATCTCCGGCACCCGTCGCGGCGAACGGTTCGAGGAGAGGGACCTGACGGCGGTCCTCGCACGCCGGCCGCGGGTGACACCGACAACACCACCGGTCTCGGTCTGGGGCTCGCCCTCGCGCGGGGCCTGACCGAGGCCATGAACGGGACCCTCACCCCGGAGGACACTCCGGGCGGCGGTCTGACCATGGTGGTGTCGTTGCCGGAGGCCCGCCGGTACGCGGAGTCCTGGAACTGAAGGGCCCGGACCCCGTACGCCCCCGTCGGCGACGATGGCCTGCGTGCCGACGCCGATGGCCGTGCGGGCGTACGACGACGCCTCCGCACTCATCTCTGCCCCGGGAGACACCGGAGCTGTGGCGGGCGGAGGCCGAACCGGTCGGCGCGCTCGGCCGGCCGGGCGGACACGTCCATCCGGGCCCGATCATGCGCCGGACCCGGGTCGTGTCAGCACCTGCGTCATGCGGTGGCCGGCCCCGCAGTGGACGTCACCAACCCGGTCGGCGTCGTCATCCCCTGCCGGCCGGGCGGCTGGTCCCTCCGGGACACGGTGAAACGATACGCGCCGTCTCGCGTGCGATGCGGACCGAGAGCCGGCCGTGCTTCCGGCTGCTGTGACCTGGGTCACCGGTCTTCGGGCCGTATCGGTCGAGCGTCGTAAGAGGTCCGTCAAAGGCGTGCGGGCGGCCGTATGAGAGCCGTCAACGCACGACCTGATCCGGTCGATGAGGCGTTTTCCTCTATCCGTCCGTTTCTGTCGAACCTCACTTCAGGAGTTCGCGATGGCCGATGTGGCCTTCGTCGTCACCACGATCGCGGTGTTCGCGTTGGTGGCACTTGTCGCCAAGGGGGTGGCGAAGCTGTGACCGCCGAGAACATTGTCGGCCTGGTCGTGGCCGTCGCCCTGCTGGGTTATCTCGTCCTCGCCCTGATCTTCCCGGAGAGGTTCTGAGAGACACCATGAGTCCCCAACTTGCTGCCTTTCTCCAGCTACTGGCGCTCATATCCGCGCTCGCGCTGGTCTACATCCCACTGGGCACCTATATGGCCCGGGTCTACTCCTCCGGCCGGCACCTGCGCGTCGAGAAATGGATCTACAAGGGGATCGGTGCCAATCCCGACACGGAGATGCGCTGGCCCGCGTATCTGCGGGGGGTGCTGGCCTTCTCCGTGGCCGGTGTGCTGTTCCTGTATCTGTTGCAGCGTCTTCAGGGTGTGCTGCCGGGTTCGCTGGGTTTCTCCTCCGTCGGTCCGGCGCAGTCGTTCAACACGGCGGTGTCGTTCGTGACGAACACGAACTGGCAGTCGTACTCCGGCGAGCAGACCATGGGGCATGTCGTGCAGACGGCGGGTCTGGCGGTGCAGAACTTCGTCTCCGCCGCCGTGGGTATCGCCGTGGCTGTGGCGTTGGTGCGGGGCTTCGCCCGTGCGCGTACCGGGGAGATCGGCAACTTCTGGGCGGATCTGGTGCGGGGCACGGTGCGGATCCTGGTGCCGATCGCCGCTGTCGCGGCGGTGATCCTGGTGGCCTGCGGTGCGATCCAGAACTTCTCCGGGATCCACGGGGTCGGCCAGTTCATGGGCGGCTCGCAGCAGTGGAACGGTGGTGCGGTCGCGTCCCAGGAGGCGATCAAGGAGCTGGGTACCAATGGCGGCGGCTACTTCAACGCCAACAGTGCCCACCCCTTCGAGAACCCGACGCCGTTCTCCAACCTGTTCGAGATCTTTCTGATCCTGGTGATCCCGTTCGCGCTGACCCGCACCTTCGGTGTGATGGTCGGCTCGGTGAGGCAGGGGTACGCGATCCTCGCCACGATGGGCACCATCTGGGTCGCCTTCGTCGCCCTGATGATGTGGACCGAGTTCGCCCACCACGGCCCGGCGCTCCAGGCGGCGGGCGCGTCGATGGAGGGCAAGGAGGTCCGGTTCGGGGTCGGTGGTTCGTCGATCTTCGCGGTGTCCACCACCCTGACCTCGACCGGCGCCGTCGACTCCTTCCACTCGTCCTTCACCGGCCTCGGCGGCGGCATCACCATGCTCGGCATGATGCTGGGCGAGATCGCGCCCGGCGGCACCGGCTCCGGTCTCTACGGCATGCTGATCATGGCGGTGATCGCGGTGTTCATCGCGGGTCTGATGGTCGGTCGTACGCCCGAGTATCTGGGCAAGAAGATCGGCTCGCGTCAGATCAAGCTGGCGGCCGTCTACATCCTGATCACCCCGGCGCTGGTGCTCGTCTTCTCGGCGGCCTCCATGGCGCTGCCGACGCCGCCGCACTCGATGCTGAACTCGGGTGCGCACGGGTTCTCCGAGGTGCTGTACGCCTTCACCTCCGCCGCGAACAACAACGGCTCCGCCTTCGCCGGTCTGAACGCGAACACGGACTGGTTCAACACCATGAGCGGACTCGCGATGCTGCTGGGCCGTTTCCTGCCGATGGTGTTCGTGCTGGCGCTGGCCGGCTCGCTCGCCGAACAGCAGCCGGTTCCCGTCACCGTGGGCACCCTGCGCACGGAGAAGCCCCTGTTCGCCGGCCTGCTGGTGGGCGCGATCCTGATCATCACCGGTCTGACGTACTTCCCGGCCCTGGCGCTGGGTCCGCTCGCCGAGGGGCTGGCGTGAAGACCACCCGCAGAGAGAAGTCAGAGGACACCATGTCCACAGCCACTCCCACCAGGGCGCCGCACAGTGACGTGCCCACCGGGCACAAGCCGGCCGAGGGCCGGGTCGGTGCGGGTCTCTTCGATCCCAGGCAGCTCGTCAGGTCGTTGCCGGAGGCGTTCCGCAAGCTCGATCCGCGGGTGATGGTGAAATCGCCCGTCATGTTCGTGGTGTGGATCGGGTCCCTCCTCACCACCGTCTTCTCCTTCACGGACCCGGGGGACTGGTTCGGCTGGGCGATCAGTGCCTGGCTGTGGCTCACGGTGGTGTTCGCGAATCTGGCGGAGGCGGTCGCGGAGGGCCGGGGCAGGGCGCAGGCGGACACCCTGCGCAGGGCCAGGACCGACACGGTCGCCCGTCGGCTCAGTGCGGGGCGTGAGGAGCGGGTGCCGGGCACCGACCTGAGGATCGGTGACCTCGTGGTGTGCGAGTCCGGGGACGTCATCCCCGGTGACGGTGATGTGGTCGAGGGTGTGGCGTCGGTGGACGAGTCGGCGATCACGGGTGAGTCGGCGCCGGTGATCCGTGAGTCGGGGGGTGACCGGTCGGCGGTGACGGGTGGGACGAAGGTGCTGTCGGACCGGATCGTGGTGAGGATCACGACGCGGCCGGGTGAGACGTTCATCGACCGGATGATCGCTCTGGTGGAGGGGGCGGCGCGGCAGAAGACGCCGAACGAGGTCGCCC
>NZ_PENI01000021.1 GCF_003688995.1 Streptomyces shenzhenensis
GCTGTACCGACCGGACACCGACCCGCAGGTCGTGCGCGATGACCACGTTCTCGTCGCCCAGGACGAACCGCTCGGCAGCCTCCATCCTCAACTTCTCACGGAAGGCACGCCACTCGTCGGTCAGCCCGCCCCCTTGCGCATACCTCATGCAATCGGCATACCGCAGGGATCACGAACCGTCAGCCCCCACCGACACCACGCTTTGAAGCTCAGTAATGCGACGGGGAGACGGGATCGTCGCAGTGTACGGCTCGATCAACTCCCTCCGCCCCGGCACCAGGAAGTCTCTTCAGCTGGGCCAGCGGTCAGAAACGGCTTCTGTTTGGCCGCCAAATCGTGTATGAAACGCCAAAGACGGTTGCAGTTGGTCACCCTCGATGATGCACAGTGCCCTCAGCTAATCATGTGGTACTCAAGTCGGGCATCTGAAAACCGTTCAGCATTTCGACGTGCGCACGATCGATAGAGAGGCTTCTCTATGACGCAGCTGACCCGTCGCCGGCTCCTGGGGCTCGCTGCCCTCCACACAGCAGCCGTCGCCGGACTCACCACTATTACCGCCGCCACGGCTCGGGCAGGTACCGCCGAGCCGACCGCGGCCCGCGAATGGGCCCCCGCCGTAGTGATCGGTTCCGGTTACGGTGCCGCTGTCGCTGCCCTTCGGCTTGGCCAGGCAGGCGTTCGCACTCTGGTGCTGGAAATGGGACAGCTATGGAAAACTCCAGCTGACGGTGAGTCGACCTTTTGCAGCATGACCGCTCCCGACCACCGCTCCATGTGGTTCCGGAACCGCACCGAGGCGCCATTATCCACCATTCTCTGGCTCGATGTGGTCAACCGGAACATCGAGCCCTACGCCGGTGTGCTGGACCGGGTCACCTTCCCGGGCATGTCGGTGTATGTGGGGCGGGGTGTGGGGGGCGGCTCCCTGGTCAACGGCGGAATGGCGGTCACCCCGGTCCGCGCGTACTTCGAGGAGGTACTGCCCGGCGTCGACGCCGACGAGATGTATCGAACCTACTTTCCGCGCGCCACGGACATGCTCGGTGTCAATTCTGTCTCTCAGAACTGGTTCGAACGCAGCGAGTACTACCGCTATGCCCGCGTCTCCCGCGCCCAGGCCGCCAACGCCGGCCTGAAGACCGCCTTCGTTCCCAACGTGTACGACTTCGACTACATGGCGCGGGAGGAGGCAGGACTGGTCCCCAAATCCGCCCTCGCAGCCGAAGTGATCTATGGGAACAACCACGGCAAGCGCAGCCTCGATCACAGCTATCTCGCCGCTGCCCTGGGAACGAACAACGTCACCATCGAGACGCTCCACCAAGTGAAGAGTGTCCGGCAGGAACCTGACGGCACCTATGTGCTGTCGGTGGCGCAGATCGACACCAGCGGCACGCTCGTGGCCACACGCGAGATCGGCTGCCGTCACCTGTTTCTGGGGGCAGGCAGTCTGGGCTCCACCGAACTCCTGCTGCGGGCACGGGACACCGGCGCTCTCCCCGACCTCACGGACACTGTCGGCAAGGGCTGGGGCCCCAACGGCAACATCATGACCGCCCGAGCCAACCACCTGTGGAACCCCACCGGTTTCCAGCAGTCCGCCATCCCCGCCCTGGCCATCGACGACTGGAGCAACCCGAACCATCCCGTGTTCGCCGAAATCGCTCCCGTACCGGCCGGCATCGAGACCTGGATCAGCCTCTACCTGGCCATCACCAAGAACCCGGAACGCGGCACCTTCTTCTATGACCGCGCGACCGACGCCATGGGCCTGGACTGGACCCGTGATCAGAACCAGCCCTCAGTCGCCGCCGCCAAGTCGCTCTTCGACCGAATCAACCAGGTCAACGGCACCGCTTACCGTCACGACCTCTTCACCGACACGCGCGCGTTCGCCGATGACTTCTGCTATCACCCTCTCGGTGGCTGCGTGCTCGGCAAGGCAACGGACAGCTACGGCAGGGTCCACGGCTACCGCAACCTTTACGTCACCGACGGCGCACTGATCCCCGGATCAGTCGGCGTCAACCCCTTCGTCACCATCACCGCCCTCGCTGAACGCAACCTCGACCGGATCCTCGCCGAGGACGTCACCTCCTGATGACCACAGCGACGGGCCGGGGGTCCGGGCCGACGTAAAGCACCCGCAGCGTCCCCCTGGTCAGCGCCGGAGCGCCAGGCGTTGGTGGGCCATGGCCGGCGGCTTCGTCATGGCCCACCTCGGCGAGTTCAGCCGCTGGGGTGATTCAGCGTGGGGCGACGGCGTACCGCGGCTTGGGGCCGGGCGGCTGCGTCAGCAGGGCCACGATGTCATCGAGTGGCGCTGGGTCGGCGACGAGGTCTTCCCAGGGGAACCGCCCTCGCGTCTCCTGCAAGAAGTCCAGGGCTGCGGTCAGGTGCCTGGGCTCGTAGTTGTGCACACCGGTGATGGAAATGTGCCGACGCACCACCGACTCGGGATCGAATGTGACGTCAGCGTCCGGGGCGACAGCGCCCGCCAGGACCGCAACGCCCCGGACGTCCAGTGCTCGCAACCCCTCCTGGAGTGCCGTGGAAGAGCCGGAGAATTCCAGGAGTGTGTCGCAGTCCTTGAGACCGGCAGTGGAGGACCGCACTTCGGACGCGCCGAAACGCTCGGCCATCTCGCGCCTGGCACGGTTGGGGTCGACCGCGACAACGGAGGCGGCCCCCGCTGAGGAAGCTGCCGCGACCGCGGTGAGCCCGAGCATCCCGGCGCCGATGACCACCACGCGTCGACCCACCAGCATGCCTGCCCGCTCGATGACCGCCATCACGGTGGCGGTGGCGCAGGCGGCGGGCGCGGCAAGTGTGTCGGCGATCTCGTCGTCGACGACAGCGATGGGCATCCCCGCGGGGAGGACGGCGTGTTGGGCATACCCGCCCGACAGGCTCCAGTCGGATTCGAACGACTCGTGGCCGGACTTGCGCAGCGTGCGGCACTTGGCTGTGACGCCGGCGAGACAGCGGTCGCAGGTCCCGCAGCGAAGGGTCACCGACCAGATGACCCGTTGTCCACGTTTCAGCGGTCGCCCGTCCACGGCATGTACCGCCTCTTGCGCGTCCGCGTTGTCCGGCCCGAGGGCGACGACCTCCGCCACGGTCTCGTGTCCGAGGATGGACGGGCACGGTTGCTGACGGCGTCCGCTCACCGTGTGGCGGTCGCTTCCGCACACTGTGGCGAGTCGCACGCGGACGAGAACCTCTCCCGGGCCCAGCGGCGGCAGTGCGACGGATTCGAGGTTGATCTCGTCGCCTCCGCGCCAGACGGCGGCGAGTGTGTGGTCGGAGCTGTCGGCGGTGCCCAGGGCCCGCGTGGATGGCGTGATCTGCGCGGTCATGCGCTGACCGCCTTGCTCACAGCGTTGCCGCGCAGGCCGAGCAGAGCGGGCAATTCGGCGACAGACCTCAGCAGGTGCGTGTGGGGGTGTGTGCCGAGTTCAGCAACATCGCCGGCCCCGGAGAGAACCCCTACGACGTAGCCGGCACCCGAGTTGGTTCCGGCTTCAAGGTCGCGCGGGGTGTCACCGGCGACCAGGACCCGTGCCACCTCGGTGACACCGGTCTGCTCCATGGCGTGGAAGATCATGAAGGGTGCCGGACGCCCGGTTGTGACGTCGCTCCCGCACACCACGGCATCGACCACCGCATCGCCTTCCCAACCGAGGGCCGCGAGCAGCGAGTTGACGATGTCACGGTCGAAGCCCGTGTTCAGCGCGATGCGGACGCCGGCGGCCCGCAACTCCGCCAGGGCCTCGCCGGCCCCGGCAAGCGCCCGAGGCGGACGCTCCGCATATGCCGCGGTGAGCCGAGCCCGGAAGTCGGCGACAACTGCCTCGAGAACGTCGTCGCTGGGAGGTGTGCCGCCGTCGGGGGTGAGGAGGGCGCGCAGCGCCTCGTGCTTGGCCGACCCGTGCCACCGGGCGATGTCGGCCTCCGAGGGTGACCCGCCATGAGCTGCCGCGGTCTCGGACAGGACGCGGTAGACCTGTAGGCCTTCGTCGATCGTGGTGCCGGCCATGTCGAGGACGACGAGCTCGGGCAGTGGTGCGGTCATGGAGGTCATTCGCAGGAGTGCCTTCCAGTCGTGCATGTCGAATCAGAGATCGAGGGCAGAGCCAGGCGTCGCGCGCGCCAGAGCACTGCGCGAGTCGATGGTGTTGTTGAGGGTGAAGCTGACGGCCCTGGGCAGGTAACGGTCGTCGTGGAACTCAAGGACATCGCCGTCGGGGTCACGGGTTGTCCGACGCTGCCGCAGGAGCGGGGCCCCCTCGGGAACCCCGAGGTTCCGTGCGTCGACGGGATCGGCGGCCACGGCGTCGATGACATGTGAAGCGGTCGCGAACCTGACACCGCGCGACTGCAGGTAGGTCCACTGGGATCCCGAGTCGCAGTCGAAGTCGAAGAGCAACCTGCCGACCCGCTCGACATACATGGAACGCTCGAGCATCGCGGGTTCGCCGTCCAGATAGCGGAGCCGGAGAACGTGCACCACCGGCGCCCCCGCATCGACGTGCAGGTTGGCCGAGGCGACCTCGTCGGCAGGCCGCAACGCAAGCTCAAGCGTGCGCTGTCCCGGCGTACGACCGATCGAATGCACCCATGCCGAGTAGGACAGGAGGGTGTCGAACGGCTGCCCCAAGGACGAGGCGCACACCACCGGCGGTTTCCCTCGGCCACCGGTGATCACGCCTTCGGAACGCAGCGTGGCGAGGGCCTGCCGCACCGGTGCGCGTGATGCCTTCCAGCGGTCGCAGAACTCCGCCTCGGACGGCAGTGCGTCCCCGACGGAAAGCTCGCCTCGTCGGATCTGCTCGCGGACACTCTCCGCGATCGCTTCATGCAAGGTCATGGACACCCGGGCACTCTTACATGTCCTAACAAGTGTCCGCAAGCCCCCTTGAGCGCCCAGTCCGCCAATGGGCCTGGAAGTTGAACGGGCGGAGAACAATGGCAGCTCACGCACCCTATGCCATTGACTCGCGATCGACCGACCGAGAACCTCGTTGGCATGACAAGTTGCTCTGCGGCAGTCGCGCAGGTGCCCTGGTGCCCGAACGCATGCCGGCACGCCGGCTTGTGACACGACACCCGAAGGATCCCCTCATGAGCAGGCATCCGTTGCAGTACGTCCGTGCCGGAGTCCTCGACATCGCCTTCGAACGCCACGGAACCCCGGGCGCGCCACCGGTGGTGCTGCTGCACGGCTTCCCCTATGACGTGCGCAGCTACGACGTTGTCGCGACGCGTCTGGCCGACCAAGGAGCCGACGTCGTCGTCCCCTATCTGCGCGGGTTCGGGCCCACACGGTTCGCCAACACCACCACGATGCGCTCCGGGCAGCAGGCGGCACTCGCCGCGGACCTGCTCGCGCTGCTCGGCGCGCTACGTCTGGCCCCTGCCGTCGTCGCGGGCTACGACTGGGGCGGTCGCGCTGCGACGCTCACCGCGATGCTGCACCCCGACCGGGTCGCCGGACTCGTCAGCGTCGATGGCTACAACGTCCAGGACATCGCCGAGGGAGCCACGCCGATCGCGCCTGAAGGCGAGCGACGCCTTTGGTACCAGTACTACCTCCACGGCGAACGCGGACGCGAAGGACTTGCGAGGAATCGCGCAGCCCTCGCCCGGCTGCTGTGGTCGGAATGGTCACCCGGCTGGGCATTCACGGACGCCGACTTCGCCGCGACCGCCCCTTCCTTCGACAACCCCGACTTCGTCGCTGTCGTCGTCCATTCCTACCGGCATCGCTTCGGGCTCGTGCCTGGTGACCCGCTGTACCAGGCGGATGAGGACCGCATCGCGGCACGCCCCCGCGTCGAGGTCCCGACGATCACGATCAGCCCCCTCCGTGACGGGCTCAGAGATCCCAAGACCCCGGAAACACATGCCGAACGATTCCCTCGCCTGGTCGACGACCTTCGGCTTCCCGTCGGCCACAATCCGCCCCAGGAAGCACCCGAGGAGTTCGCCGCCGCCGTGGCCCGACTGAGGTGGACAGTGCGGCGGCGGTAGCCCGGCCCACCCCACGCACCTCACCAGCGACTCCCGCCACCTGGACACCACGGCTGGCTCAGCTGGGCGGGTGCGGCTTCACCAGGCCGCTCTGATAGGCGATGACGACGAGTTGGGCGCGGTCGCGGGCGTTCAGCTTGGTCATGGCTCGCTGGATGTGGCTGCGTACGGTCAGCGGGCTCACCACCAGCTTGGTGGCGATCTCGTCGTTCGACCTGCCGTGCGCTGCCAGGACCGTGACTTCGCGTTCGCGGTCGGTCAGGACCTTGATGGTGTCGGGGAGGGGTCGGAAATCGTCCGTGTCCGGGGTGGTGAGAAAGCGGGTGATGAGGGTCCGGGTGGCAGCCGGGGAAAGGAGGGCTTCGCCGGCCGCGACAGTACGGATGCCGGACAAAAGGATGTCAGGGCTGACGCCTTTGCCGAGGAAGCCGCTCGCTCCGGCGCGCAGGGCCTTGGCGACGTTCTCGTCGTCCTCGAATGTGGTGAGGATGAGGACGTGGGTCTGCGTGAGTTCCGGTCGGGCACAGATCTCGGCGGTGGCGGCCACACCATCGACATTGGGCATGCGGATGTCCATGATGACCACGTCCGGCCGGTGGGCCAGGGCGAGGTCGACGGCCTCCCGGCCGTCGGCCGCCTCGGCGATCACCGTCATGTCCTCGACCGTGTCGATGAGAATGCGGAAGGTGGCACGGAGCAGGGCCTGGTCGTCGGCGAGCAGGACGCGGATGGTCATGTGACGGGGCTTTCGTCGAAGCTGTCTTCGCGGCTGTCGAGTGGCAGAGTGCAGCTGACCTCGAAGCCGCCCTGGGCGAGTTCGCCGGCGTAGCAGGTGCCACCGACGGCTGCGGCGCGCTCGCGCATGCTGATGAGCCCGAAGCCTCCCTTGGGGCCGGCTGTAGCGACGGCGCGGCCAGGGCTCATGTCGTTCGTCACGGTCAGGGTCAGGTGGTGGAGGGTGTAGCCGAGACGGACTCGTGCGGTGCGGGTGGCGGCGTGCTTGCCGACATTGGTCAAGGCCTCCTGGATGATCCTGTACGCCGTCAGGTCGAGGATCGGAGTGAGCCGGCGGGACTCCCCGCCGGTGGTGACGGTGACTGTCAGCCCGGCCGCCCGGCAGGCGTCGACCAGGGCGGGCAGTTGCCCCAGGCCCGGTGCCGGGGTCAGTCCGTCGTCCGGGTCGGTGTCCTGGCGCAGGAGCCCGACGGTCGCTTTGAGTTCACGCAGAGCGGCGGAGGTGGTCTGGGGCAGCCTGCCGATGATGCCGAGTGCCTGGTCCGGGTGGGTCGTCGCAAGGTGGGCGGCAGTGCTGGCCTGGACGTCGGCGAGGGTCAGGTGGTGGGCGACCACGTCGTGCAACTCCCGCGCGATGCGCATGCGTTCCTGGATCACCCGGTGCCGTGCTTCCTCCTCGCGCTCCCGGGCTGCGTGCTCGGCGCGCGCGGCCGCGTACTCGCGCCGCACCCGGACATAGCTCCCGACGGCCGCGGAAAGCAGCACCCACGACGTGGGATTGACGACGGCGAGGACCGGAGAGTCGTGGAGCCGGGTAAAGAGAAAGCCGGTCGCTGCCGTGGCGACGGCGGCGATCACCACGCTGTACCAGGTGGCACGGCGGCGGCTGTACACGCTCAGCGTGTACTGCGCGGCCAGCAGCGGTCCCATCAGCAGGGGTGTCAGGAGGTAGCCGAGCGCCCCTTGGCAGATGGTGCACAGCAATGTGGCGGCCAGCACCGCGAAGGGGCGAGTGCGTCGCCAGTGGAGCGTGCCACAGGCGAGGAGGGCCAGGGCAAGGGCCGGCCACAGAGGTGGCTCGGATATCACGGCCCAGCTGATCAGGACACCGGTGACCGTGAGCGCGGCCAGCAGCGCCGGCGTCAGAGCCTCGGCGGTTCGGCGATGGGCCGCCGCCCGGCGCTGCCATCTCGTGTTCATCGCGCTCCGGGAGAAATCCAAGGACATTCATGCTCACACACCGTAGGTCGCGGTGCTTCGGCAGGAGGCGCCGCGGCCTACGGCGGGGGCTCAGACGCGGGTGGACGCCTGCGGCAGCGGCTCGCTGTCCACCGCTCCGGTGCTACGGGCGACCACTGTGGTGAGCCCGGTGCCTTCGACGTCGACACGGGGCAGCAGCCTGTCCAGCCACTTCGGCAGCCACCATGCCTTGTCGCCGAGCAGGGCGAGAACGGCGGGTACCAGGGCCATGCGGACGACGAACGCGTCGAAGAGCACCGCGACGGCGAGACCGAAGCCGATCGTCTTGATCATCGACTCGTCGGCGCCGACGAACCCGGAGAACACCGCGATCATGATGACGGCCGCGGCGGCGACCACTCGTGCACTGTGCCTGAAGCCCGTGACGACGGCTTGCGGGGCCCGGTCGCCGTGGACGTACGCTTCACGCATCCGTGACACGAGGAAGACCTCGTAGTCCATGGCCAGGCCGAAGACGATGCCCACCAGGAAGATCGGCATCAGGCTCATGATCGGTCCGGCCTGCTCCACGCCGAGCAGGCCCGCGCCCCAGCCCCACTGGAAGACCGCCACCACCGAGCCGAGAGCGGCCAGCACGCTCAGCAGGAACCCGAAGGCGGCCTTGACGGGCACGAGCACGGAGCGGAAGACGACCAGCAGCAGGATCAGGGCCAGGCCGACGATGACGACCAGGTAGGGCACGAGGGCGTCCTGCAGAGCCTGCGCGACGTCGATGTTCATCGCGGTGGCGCCGGTGACCTCGAAGGTCGCGCCCGTCTCGCGCTCAAGGACCGCACGTTCCGCGCGGATCGTCCGGACGACGTCCTTGGTCTTCTGGTCGTTCGGGCCGGTGGCCGGGACCGCCGAGAACAGCGCCGCGTCGCCTGCCTGGTTGAACTGCGGAGCGGACACGGACACGACCCCCTCGGTGCCCGTGATCTCCTTGGCGATCCGGGCCACCACCGCCTTGGGATCGTGCGCGCCCTCGACATCGGCGACGATGGTGAGCGGTCCATTGAAGCCCGCGCCGAAACCGTCCGCGAGGGCGTCGTAGGCACGCCGTTCCGTCGAGGAGACCGGCTTGGACTCGGCGCCCGGCATCCCCATCTCCAGGTGCGCGGCCGGCAGGGCGAGGGCGCCCAGGCCCACCACGCAGCCCACCATGACCGCCACCGGTCGGCGCAGCACGAAGCGGGCCCAGCGCGAGCCGCCGTTGTCCACGGGTGTGTTCCATCGGCCGCGTCGGCGTGCGGCGCGGGAGAGCGTGGCGTTCGGCCACATGCCGAGCAGGGCGGGCACCAGGGTGAGGGCGATCACCACGGCGATGGCCACGGCACCCGCGGCGCACAGGCCCATCTTCGTGAGCATCGGCACGCCGATCACGGACAGCCCGGCGAGCGCGATGACGACGGTGAGTCCGGCGAAGACGACCGCGGAACCGGCCGTGCCGACGGCCAGCCCGGCCGCCTCGCGCGGCTCGTGCCCGTTGGCGCGCTCCTCGCGGTAGCGGGAGACCACGAACAGCGCGTAGTCGATGCCGACCGCGAGGCCGAGCATCGAGGCGAGCGTTCCGGTGGTCATGGACAGACCGAGGGGGCCGGCGAGCGCCATGATGGCGGCCATGCTGACTCCGACGCCGATGATGGCGGTCAGGAGGGGAAGACCGGCGGCGGCCAGAGAACCGAAGGTGATCAGCAGTACGACTGCGGCGAGGGCGACGCCGATGACCTCGGACGAGCCGCCCGCAGCCGGCTGCTCGGCGAGCGCGGTGCCGCCGACCTCGACGGTGAGCCTGGAGTCACGGACCTGCTCGATGGTCTTCTCCAGCGCGGCCTTGTCGGCGTCGGTGAGGTCTGCGGCCCCCACCTTGTAGTTCACGGTGGCGTAGGCGGTGGAGCTGTCCTTGCTCACCGCCTTTGCGGTGAAGGGGTTCACGGCACTGGAGACCTGGGGCGCGTCGGCGGCCTCCTTGGCGAAGGCGTCGATGGCGGCGCGATTGCCGGACGCGGTCACCTTCTCGCCGTCGTGGGCGACGAACACGATCCGCGCGTTCGCGCCATCCTCCGACGATCCGGGGAAGCGCTCTGCGATCAGGTCGAACGCCTTCTGCGCCTCGATGCCGGGCATGAACGACGTGCCGTCGTCGGAAGCGGCCGGCGCCTTGGCGGCCCCGGCGCCCACGGCACCGAGGAGTACGGCCCACAAGAGCACCATGAGCCAGCGCCGCTGAAAGGCGGTCCGGCCCAGCCGGTAGAGCAAGGTAGCCACGGGAAACTGATCTCCAGGTCCGGTTTCGGGATATCACCAGCGTGGCGTGCGGAGATGTACCGAGGCGTCGTGCCCGTGCTGTCATTTCTGCCTGGTGAAACGGCACCAGGGCGCGGCACGCGTCTCGTCCTCAAGGAGGAGACGGGCATACCGCACTGATAGGAGACGGCAGCCGTCTGCTGCCGAACTCGCCTTGGGTGTCTCGGACATGAGGCAGCGTCAGCACGCCCGCCTGCTGCGCCTGGAGGCGGTCGCACGAGGACCGCACTGCAATGCCATTTATGAGAATGTAGTAAAATTGAAATGTTCCGAGATCCATGGCATGAGCAGTGATGAAACTCGGCTGCCACACGAGAGAGAGCCACATATGATCTCTGCGGCATTTCCGTACCAGAAGCAGCGTCGGCGGGTTCTCGGCCTCGAAATGGCGTACGTGGAGATTGGCGAGGGCGACCCCATCGTGCTGCTGCACGGCAATCCCACCTCGTCGTACCTCTGGCGCAACGTGCTGCCGTATCTGCAGCCGCTGGGCCGCTGTATCGCCCCCGACCTGATCGGCATGGGTGATTCCGACAAGCTGCCTGACAGTGGCCCCGGCTCGTACCGCTTCGTCGAGCATCGGCGCTACCTCGACGCCCTGCTGGAAGCTCTGGACGTGCACGAGCGTGTCACGCTCGTCGTCCATGACTGGGGCTCGGCCCTCGGCTTCGACTGGGCCAACCGCCATCGCGAGGCCGTGAAGGGGATCGCCTACATGGAGGCGATCGTACGGTCACAGGGCTGGGACCACTGGGACAAGATGGGCAAGCGCTCGTTCCTGCACGCGCTACGTTCCGAGGCCGGCGAGGCGATGGTCCTGGAGGACAACCTCTTCATCGAGGAGGTGCTGCCACAGGCCGTCCTGCGCCCCCTCTCCGCAGAAGAGATGGCGGCGTACCGAAGGCCGTTCGCCGAACCCGGAGAGGGACGACGGCCGACACTGACGTGGCCCCGCGAGATCCCCATCGAGGGCGAGCCCGCCGACGTGGACGCGATCGCGACCTCCTACGCGGACTGGCTGGCCACGAGCGACGTACCCAAGTTGTTCCTGAAGGCCGAGCCCGGTGCGATCCTCGCCAGCGACTGGTTGCTCGACTTCGTCCGCAAGTGGCCGGCACAGACCGAGGTGACGGTGGCAGGGGTTCATTTCGTCCAGGAGGATTCGCCGGACGAGATCGGGCCGGCCATCGCCGAGTGGATGGGCTCGCTGAGCTGACGGGACCGTAGCGGACCACGTTGACGCGACGTCGTACAGCCGCATCCGAGCAGTCGGGACGGTCGTCGCCGGCAATATGGGCGAGTCCTGGCGGTCAAGCGGGTTCTCACCCAACCCGAAGCGACTCGTTGCTGATCGGCTACGACGCCTTCCATCTCGTCGATCAGCTCCTCACTCAGCCTCTGCCGATTACGTCGCCCGACGACGCGCCCAAACCGGTGTGGGCAGAGCGCAGGTGCGTAGAGCACACCAGCGCGGTCACCTGTCGAGCGCGACGCCCGTCGTGTCGCTGCTGCCGCCCAGCGCGCCGACCGCGGTTCGGACGAGCAGATTGACCTTCGCCTCAACCTCGTCTCCGGCACCCGCGGAGGTCAGGGTCGGAGAACCCGCGGGCAGGTCGTAGACCTCGTGCAGAAGAGCCAGATAGACCTGGCGGCACCAGGCCGGATCCGCCGCGGTGATCGCTCCGGCGTCCCGCAGACGGGCGAAGAGCAGGTCGAGGCCGTCCACGACCGCCGGCGTGAGGGCCGCGGAAAGCTGGACGGCGAAGCGGTGGCCGAGCTTGAGATCGAAGACGATCTCCGTGAGGCGGTGCAGCGCGACAAGGGGCGGCGCGGTCTCCACCCGCGCTTCCGCCAGTCCGAGCAGATAGCGCTGACTCAGCTGCTCGGCCAGGGCGTCCAGAAGCGCGGTGCGCGAGGCGAACCGGCGGTGGACGGTGACGCGGGCAAGCCCCGCGGCGTCCGCGATCCGCTCCAGGGACGCGGCCGGGTCCTCGGCGAACACAGCCTCGGCCGCCTCCAGGATGCGGGCCGTACTGCGTTCGGCGTCTGCTCGGATCCGCCGCGGAGGACTCTCCCCGCCCATGCCACTTCCTCCGTCAGCGTCACCCTGCCGGCAACAAGTGAAACAAGTATGACACAGTTGACAGACCTGATACGGCACTGTTTCACTTACGGCGCCTCAATCCTTCTCCCCGACTGGAGTACGTCATGGATCTTCAGCTCGCTGACAAGCGTGTCCTCGTCACCGGTGCGAGCAGGGGCATCGGCCTCGCGATCGTTCGGGCGTTCCTCGCGGAAGGGGCGTCGGTGACCGCGACGGCCCGCCGCAGCACGCCCGAGCTTGAGGCCACCGGAGCCACGTTCGTTCCCGCCGATCTCGCCACGGCCGACGGTCCGAAGCGCATGCTCGACGCCGCCCTGGCCGTCGACCCCCGGCTCGATGTCCTGGTCAACAACGCCGGAGGCGGGGTGATGCCGGCGGAGGCGTTCGGCAATCCGCTCGACGGCGAGGACGCCCACTGGTCGGGCGCGTTCGCCCTCAACCTCGACGCGGCAGTACGCACCACCCGCGCGGCACTGCCCTCGCTCATCGAGGCCAGGGGCGCCGTAGTCAACATCAGCTCCGACAGCTCGCGTCGGCCGGGGTCGGAGCCGCTGCCCTACTCCGCCGCCAAAGCAGCCCTCAACGCCTTCACCCGGGGGCTGGCCGAGCGTATGGCGGGGTCCGGAGTACGGGTCAACGCGGTGTCGCCGTCAGCGACGCGCACCGACCTGATCGCGGGTAAGGACGCCTACATCGCACAGGTGGCGGCAGGCCTGGGCGTCGAGCACGACGTGCTGGTGGCGAGCCTGCCGAAGCAGACCGGGATGCTCACCGGCACCCTGATCGACCCCGCCGAGGTCGCCCGGGCGGTGCTGCTGCTGGCCTCCCCGACCATGCCGAGTGCGATCGGCGGGAACTGGCTCGTCGACGCGGGCGCCACCAAGATCGTCTGAACGGGTTGCCCGGCCGTGCCGCCGGCACGGCACACCCAGGCCCGCCGGTCATCGGCGGTGCCCGAAACACGCTGCTGGGCCGACGGCCGACTCACCTTGCCGGTCATCCGGCGCCAGCACGGCGGCTCCCGCCCCATACCCGTGGGAGGACGCCGCGCCGAGCACCATGCAGGACGTACCACTGACCGTCACCCGTGTCCTTGGACATAGCCACCTCCGCCTGACCGACTACTTGAGGTCGAGGACGGCTTTGCCGTGGAGGCGGCGGTCGAGCAGGACCTTGACGGCCTCGGAGTGGCGAGTCCAGGGGCCGCGCCAGCTGATGCCCGGATCGAGGCGGCCTGCGGCGATCTCTCCGGCCAGCCAGGTCAGATCCGCGGAGAAGTCGGTGGTCGGGTCGCCGAAGAGGAAGAAGGTACGGATCGACCGGTCGTGCCGTCCTCCGTCACCCAGCAGGGCATCCGGGGCCAGCACAGCGTCGGCCTCCGAGGAGCGGCCCACGCTGAAGAGGCTGCCGCCGGCCGACAGGGAGGCGAAGGCGTCGACGAGGTGCTGTCCGCCGACGTTGTCGAGAACGGCCGACACCGGCTGCTGCACAGCGGCCGGTTCGGGATGGACCTCGTGGGCGCCCAGGGCTCGCAGCCGGTCCGCCTGGGCGGCGCTTCGGCTGATGGCAACGACGTGCGCGCCCGCACGGGCGGCCAACTGGACGGCGTAACGTCCGACACCGCCGGAAGCACCGGTGATCATCACGCGGCGACCGAGCAGCGATCCCATGCGGCGCAGCACGTGCAGGGCGGTCAGCCCGGCCACGGGAATGGTGCTCAGTGCGCCGGGATCGGCGTCCTTGGGCGCGGTGCCGAGCAGGGCGGCGGGTACGGCCCGCAACTCGGCCCAGCCGGCCTCTCCGAGGGTGACGACCCTCTCTCCCTCGGCCGGACCCGAGCCGTCGGCGGCCGCCTGGACGACCACGCCGGCCGCGTCCCATCCGAGCACGGTGCCGTCCGGCCGCTCCGGACGGGTCGCCTCATGGACCTCACCGAAGTTCAGCGAGACCGCCTCGACCCGTACGAGCGCCTCGTGGGCGGCGGGCCGCGGGGCGGGGACGTCCGTCAGGGACAGGTGTCCGGGTGAGGTGTGGTCGACGACGAGTGCACGCACAGGAGGACCCCTTTCCAAAATGCCACAGTGTGGCGTTTGCTCCAGAAGAGCATATGCCTGATCCTGGCGCAGTTGGTACAGTGTTCGTGATGACCATCTCCGAACAGCCCGCCACCCTGCGCGAACGCAAGAAGCTGCGTACTCGCCAGGCACTGATCGACACCGCCGTCACACTCTTCGGTGAACGCGGATTCGACAGCACTCCGCTGGACGCGCTGCTGGAGCAGGTCGAGGTGTCCCGGCGGACCTTCTTCCGCAACTTCCGCTCCAAGGAGGACGTGGCGCTCACCGCCGTCAAGCAGCTCTGGGACGTCTACCTGGACGTGTTCGACGGCATCGAGAAGTCCGGGCCGCTGGCCGATGTCTTCCTCTCCGCCATGCTGACCACTCTGGAGCGCATGGACGAGGGCTGGTACCGGCGTTTCCCGCTCACACTCCGGCTGATCGCCGACTCACCCGCACTCGACGGGCACACGTTGCGGCACTGCGCCGAAGTCCAGGCCGAGATCGCGCGCCAGCTCGACGAACAGAACCGTCTCGAACTGCGGCTCCTCATCGAGTTCTTCGTGGCCGCCTGGCGCTGCGCTCTGGACGAATGGCTGCCCGACTGCACACCGGGCGAACTGCCCGCGATCTTGCGCCGGGTCTGCTCGACCATGAACTCCGCCCTCAGCCTGGAGGCGTGAGCCCGTTCTGTGCCGTCCGGCGTCGAACAGGGCTCCGCACGTGCTCAGGCCGCAGGAGAATGCCTGGCACGCCGACACGGTCCTGGGCGCGGAGCGGTCACGGCCTGGGGACGGGTCAAGGGGTGCCCAGAAGGTCCGCGAGCACCCGAAGTCGTGCGGCGTCGGGGCTGCCTTCGGCTGCGGTGCAGACCATGAGCGCGGGGCCGAGGTTGCCCGGTATCGGGTAGACGTCCCAGTCCAGGTTCAGTTCGCCGACCTGGTGGTGGTCGATGCTCATGTGGCCGCGGGTCGGTTCCGCCACGTCGTGGAGGGCCCACAGGGCCGCGAACTCATCGCTGCGGAGCGCGAGTTCACCCACCAGCTCGACCGCGCGCGGGTGGCCGGGATCGGCGGCGATCTGTGTCCGCAGCATCCCGATCAGCTCTGCGACGGTGGCCGCGCGGTTCGGGCACGCCCGGTCGGCCTCGGGGCGCAGGAATAACGCCAGCAGGTTCCGCTCCCTCTGCGGCTGCCTGATGAACTCCCCCAGCAGAGCGCCGCCGAGCGGGTTCCAGGCCAGCACGTCCAGGAAACGGCCCACGACCAGGGCGGGCGCGGTCATGCCGCGCATCACTCGCAGCGTGGTGTCCGGCACCGCCTCCGGTTCGTACGAACGCGACAGGCGGACCGGGGTACGCGCGGCGGCGGCGAGGCTGTGCAGATGGCGGGTCTCCTCGGCGGAGAAGTTCAGGGCACGCGCGAGGGCGTCCAGCACCTGCTCGGAGGGCCGGACGTCGCGTCCCTGCTCCATGCGCTGGTAGTAGTCCGAACTCACCCCCGCCAGCAGCGCCAGTTCCTCCCGCCGCAGCCCGGCGACGCGCCGTCGCGGACCGGGCTCCAGCCCGACGTCCTGGGGTCGCAGCCGGGTTCGGCGGGTGCGCAGGAAGTCGGCGAGTTCGCGCCGGGGATCGTCGCTCATGGCGTGAGAGGAGTCGGTCACGGCGCCAGTATGCCGTCGGCCCGGCCCGCGAGGGTGGGTCTGCCGGACCCAGGAAGAAGTGAACGACCGTGCTGCCGTGTGCGGGGTCCAGCATCGGAGCAACCCCAGCCGTTCACGGAAGGACAGCGACATGAAGGCCGTTCAGATCATGAGCTTCGGTACGGCAGACGTCCTGCGGATCAATGACGTGGATCGTCCCGCTCCCGGCGTCGGCGAGGTTCTGGTGTCGGTCGAGGCAACCAGTGTGAACGGACACGATGTGATCGTCCGCACCGGGGAATTGAAGATGATGTCGGGACGCCGGTTCCCGATCGGCACGGGACTGGACTTCGCGGGCACCGTTGTCGCGACCGGCACCGATGTCGCCCGCTTCAGGGCCGGGGACCGGGTGTGGGGCATGGTGCATCCGCGCCGGCGGCACACCGTCGCCGCCGCGGCCGAGTATGTCGTCGTCAGCGCGGACCGGATCTCGCACGCCCCGGCGGACCTCGCCGCCGTCGACGCGGCAGCCCTGGTAGTAGCGGGTTCCACGGCGCTGATCGCACTGCGCGACAGCGTGCGCCTCACGAGCGGAGAACGGGTCCTGGTCCGGGGCGCGGCCGGTGGAGTCGGCACAGCCGCCGTACAGCTGGCGCACGCCATGGGCGGCCATGTGACCGCGCTGGCCCGCGACCGCCACGCCGAGCTCTTGACCGACCTCGGCGCCGACGAGGTCCTGGACTACGGCACCACCACCTCGGACCGGATAGGTCCGTTCGACGTCATCGTCGACACCGTCGGCTCGGAACTGCACTGCTACCGAAGCCGGTTGGCCAAGGGCGGACGCATGGTCACCGTCGGCCTGTCACCGTCGGCCCTGGCCGAGATCGCCGCGTCGAGCCTGCACGGCTCCCGCCGCATCCGGACCTTCAGCGCCAACCCCCACACCCCCGTGCTGCGCGACCTGGCCGTCCAGGTCGCCTCCGGCGCGCTGCGCCCGGTGATCGACAGCGTCTACCCGCTCGCAGACATCGCCGCGGCGCACAGGGCCTTCGAGCGCGGCGGCGTCGTGGGCAAACACGTGGTGACGGTGCCGCGCAGTTCTGTCTGACGGAGACCGGTCAGCGGAGGCGCGGGGACCTCAACTCCGGCAAGGCATGTCATGCGGCAGGCGGCGTTTCGCGTCAGGCTCTGGAGGGTCGCTGTCTCGGGGAGCTGTCGGCCGCGAGCGGGAGACTGCGCAGTAGCAGAGCGCTCGGCGGAGGCAGGGCCCCGTGGGCCGCCTCGGCGCGGAACGACTGGAGCAGGTACGCCACCAGGCGCCGGGACGCCGCACGGTCATGCGGCAGCGCGGTGACCAGACCGCAGTGGGACAACAGGGCCACGGCAAGGTCAGAAGGGTGGAAGTCGGCCCGCAGCGCGCCCGCTTCCTGGGCTCTGCGGACCAGGGTCAGGAGGTCCCGCTCGGCCCGTTTTCGGACCCGCGTCTGCTCCACCGCGCTGTCCGGGAAAGCCGCGACGAACGCGGCCGGAAACCCCCGTTCCTCCCGCTGAAGCTCGCAGATCGTCTCGACCAGCCGTTGGAAGCCCCGCCACGGGTCGGGGTCGGCCAGCGCCTCGGTGAGCGTCCGGTCGCAGGTCTCCATCTGCTGCGCGAACGCGGCCCGCACCAGGGCATCCCGGGTCGGGAAACGCCGGTACAGCGTCGCCACGCCGACTCCCGCCCGTCGGGCGACGGTCGCCATGGGCGCATCGATCCCATGCTCGGCGAAGACCGCACGGGCGGCAACGAGGATGCGCCCCCGATTGCGCCGGGCGTCGGCCCGAAGCCCGTCCGGGCCCGCGATCCGAGAAGATTCCCCCACCACTGTCTCTCACCTCCGGCCTAAACGGACGATGTCGTCCGTTTCACAGCCTACGCTCGGCGTCCAGATCCCCCGCACGGCCGCTGGTAGTGAAGGTGAGAACGATGAACGACCGCACCATGAAAGCAGTACTGTTCGACCGCTTCGGCGGCCCTGAGGTGTTGTACGTGGGCCGGGTGCCACGCCCCGCACCGGCACACGGCGAGGTTCTCGTGCGGGTGCGCGCGTTCAGCGTCAACGGTGGCGAACTCGCGGTCCGTTCCGGCCGCCTCCGCCTCATCAACGGCCAGAAGTTCCCGCAGCGCGTCGGTTTGGACTTCACCGGTGAGGTCGTCGCACTCGGTACCAGCGCGACGGGCGTCGCGGTCGGCGAACCGGTGTGGGGCGTCGTGGGCCGCGCCTCCGGGTTCGGCAGCGCCGCCGAGTACGTGACCGTGCCGGCCGAGCGGCTCGGCCGGGTCCCGGACGGACTGGACCTGGTGTCCGCCGCCGCGCTGCCGGTGGCAACCACGGCCATCACCGCGCTCCGCGACAAGGCCGCGCTGCGCCCTGGTGAACGGCTGCTCGTACGGGGCGCGGCAGGCGGCGTCGGCAACGCCGCTGTCCAGCTCGGGCAGGCATACGGTGCCGAGGTCACGGCCCTGGCCCGCGCCGCCAACCTCGACTTCGTCCGCACGCTCGGCGCCCACCACGTCGTCGACCACCGGACCGTTCCGCCGGCGGAACTGGGCCTGTTCGACGTGGTCCTCGACACGGCGGGCACCGACCTGCGGGCCTTCCGGCGCCTGCTGAAACCCGGTGGACGCATGGTCACCATCGCCTTCGACCAGACACGGCCCGCCGCCTCGCTCGGCTACATCGCGGCCAGCGCCGTACACGGACGCAGCCGGGTGCGCTTCTTCAGCGGCAACCCCAAGCGGGCGCTCTTCGACGCCCTCGCCCACGAGGTGGCGGAGGGAAACCTGCGCCCGGTGGTGGACACGATTTTCCCACTGGAGGAGACAGCGGCGGCACACCGGGCGCTGGAGGCGGGCGGTGTGCGGGGCAAGTATGTGGTCAGGGTCGACTAGGGTCCACCTTCGAACAGATCTTGCCCGGAGCAGGAATGACGCGAGTGGGAAGGCCCCTCATCGAGCGGCGACAGCCGTTGCCACGTGTATCGCGGTCAGGAGCAATGGGCCGACGATCATCGTCCACTTTCGGTGGGCGATTCCGATTGCGGCATCGCCCACTTGGGCGGCAGCTGCCGCGTACAGGATGACTACGGAGGCCGGACCTGACCACAGCAGCGGTACGACACCGGCCGCGGCCCCCAGAGGGAGCCCCCTGACGGCGTACATCCAGCCGTAGAACCGTTCACCGCCGGTCGGCGGATCGCTGTCGGTCAGTGCCGCCGGTCGTACGCCACCCACCACGGCGAAGGCGATACTGGCAACGGCGGCGATGGTGTTGGCCACGAGGAGAAGGGTCACGGAGCGTACTCCGTGGACGGCTCGGTGCCGTACTTCGTCCAAACTGCTGCCACGGAGTCGGGTGTCAGCGGCTGCCCCGACTCCACCATGTCCTTGAGGTCGCGGAAGTACTGCACGTACAGATCCGGGGTGAAGGTGTTCAGCATGGCCGCGGGTTCATCGCTCACGTTGGCGAAGGTGTGCGGTGCACCCGGCGGAACCATGACCCACGTGCCGGCGCCGGCATCGTAGTCGGTCTGCCCCACGGTGAACCGCACGTTGCCCGAGAGCACGTAGAAGCCTTCGTCGTGCTGGGCATGGCGGTGCTGCGGCGGGCCGGGAGTGTGGGGAGGAATGGTGATCTCACCTATCCCCAGGCGGTGGTTGGTGCTGCTGCCGTCCTCAAGGATGCGGATCTGCGACGGCCCGTTGACGAAGAGCTCGCCATCGCCCGGACCGACGATCGACACCTCGACCATGAAGCCTCCTGTGACTGGTAGTTGACCGTGGCCAGGACTCTAGGACCATCCACTCCACTCGTGCAAGTGGACTCTCATGAAGAAGGTCATCCCTCATCGTGAGAGCTGTGCTGTACACTGCTGGACAGCGAAGGAGGATGATCATGGACGGGCAGGGTCGCCCACGCCAGCGCACCAACCAGATGGAACGCACCAGGTCCGCGATCGTCGCGGCCGCCCGTGCTCTTGCGGACAGCGGCTCGGAGATCAAGATGTCGGTGATTGCGGCCGAAGCACGAGTCTCCGAAGCAACCCTCTACCGGTACTTTCCCGACCTCGTCTCGCTTCTGCGCGCCGCCGTCCCGGTGGAGGACCAGGTCGAGGTTCTCCGATCGATGACGGACAGCGACGACCCGGTCGAACGGATCGGCCAGGCCGCGGAAGTCCTCGGCCGGGCCGTGCTGCGCAGACAAGGTGCCGTCCGGGCCCTCATCGCTGCGACCGTCGCGAAACCGTCTTCCGCCAAGAGCCGTCCCGCCCATCGCTTCGCGCTCATCGAGTACGCACTTGCCCCCTGGATCGACCGGGAGGGCCTCGCGGGACGTGCGGACATCGAACAACTGGTCCGCGACCTCGCCGTCGTCATCAGCGCGGAGTCGCTTTTCACTCTGATCGACCTGTGCGACCTGCCACCCGACTCTGCGATCACCAGCCTCGTGACCACCGCACGCAGAATCACCGCGACAGCAGTCGCGGACGCCTCCGCAGCCTAGGTCTGCCTGCGGCTGGAACGTGGATCCGACCGCATGACGGCCGTGGGTCACAGCCACTCGTTGGTGGCTGCACACCTGCCCTCTACCTCGCGCCGGCCAACGGCTGTTCCTCAGGCGGCGTCAAGATCTCGGCGTCGTAAAGCGCTGCGTTGCCCCTGCTCTGGGGGCATAGGTTGTGTTTCCACTGGGGCGTAGCACCGAGACCGGAAGGGCCGAACGTCATGGCGTGGAGCACGCAGCAGCTTGCCGATCTCGCCGGTACCACCGTCAAAACGGTGCGTCACTATCACCGGATCGGCCTGCTCGACGAACCCGCACGCGCCTCGAACGGCTACAAGCAGTACAAGCCGGCTCATCTCGTCCGATTACTTCAGATCAAGCGCATGAGTAGCCTTGGTGTTTCCCTCTCGCAGATCGGCGCGATGGGACGAGCGGACGAGAAGCCCGACAAGGCCATCCGTCTCCTGGACGCCGAATTGGCGGACACCATCGAACGCCTGCAGCGGATACGCGCCGAGCTGGCCGTCATCCTCAAGCACCGGGCGCCGCTCGACACCCCGCCGCCGTTCGGTCCCGTCGCCCACAAGCTGGGCGAGCGAGACCATGCTCTGGTCACCGTCTACTCGCAGGTGTTCAACGACGACGCCCTCGACGACCTGCGCCAGCTCATCTCGGAACCCGATGACTACGAGGACGAGTTCGAGTCCATCCCCGAGGACGCGGACGACGCGACGATCGACGAACTGGCAGGGCATCTTGCCGTGGCGATCCGCGCCCATCAAGACCGATTCCCGTGGATGAGCGACCCGGTAAGCGCCGCGCCACGAGGCAAGCAGTTCGCCGAGGCCGTGATCGCCCCCGCCGTCGCCGAGCTCTACAACCGGGCCCAGCTCAAAGCCCTCGCCCGGGCCCACGCGCTCAACCAGGAGTTCAGATCCACGGCAAGTACTGACGCTGCCGAGCAGCGCTGAGGCTGACGTTCCGGCAGAACAGCCACACCGATTGCGATCTCCACGCTCGTCCGGCTTGACCTGGCCCCAAGGGCAGAGGTTGCCCTTGATCACGCCAGGAAGCACATCGAGGCCGCATTCGGAGGAATGGTCATGCATCGAAGGCGTGGAGTAAGCCGGGGTCTGGCCCTGATGGTTGCGATCGGCTTCGCCGGGGCATTGGCGCCGGCGCCGCCCGCGGCCGCCGATCGGGACGACGTAGGTCAGGTGAAGTGGGGCACCTGTCCGGACGACGTCACGGCCGCGGCGCCGACCCGGAACGTGCAGTGCGGGAGAGTGACGGTGCCGCTGGACTACGACGACCCGGACGGGACGCAGATCGACCTCATGGTGTCGCGGCTGGCGAGTGAGCACCCGCAGAAGCGGCGCGGCGTGCTGCTGTTGAACCCGGGCGGTCCGGGCGGGTCCGCGCTGACGATGCCGGCCGGTCTGGCCGACCTGGGCATCCCGTCAAAAGTCCTCGACACCTATGACCTGATCGGCATGGACACCCGCGGCTTCGGCCATTCGGCGCCGATCGACTGCAAGTTCACCGTCGGTCAGGACTACATCGGCAATGTCCCGCCGTACGCCGTGGACAACGCAGCCGTGGTCAAGCAGGCCGAGATCGCCAAGGGCGTCGCCGAGCAGTGCGCGGCCAACGACACCGACGGCCGCATGGCCCACATCACCACCGCCAACACAGCGCGGGACCTGGACCGGATCCGGGCCGCGCTCGGCGAGGAGAAGGCCAGCTACTTCGGCCTTTCGTACGGGTCGGCGCTGGGCGCCGCGTACGCCTCGATGTTCCCGGACACCACCGACCGGATTCTCATCGACAGCAACCTCGGTGACACGTCTCTGGACCGCGCCGGTATCCGTCGGTACGCGCTGGGCATGGAGGAGACGTTTCCCGACTTTGCGAAGTGGGCGGCGGCACGGAACGACGCGTACGGGCTCGGACGGACGCCGGAGGAAGTGCGCGACATGTACTTCACGCTGGCCGAGCAGCTCGACGAGAAGCCGGTCTTCGGCATCGACGGCCGCCTCTTCCGGTTGGCCACCTTCGGTGGCCTCTACGCCGAGCGGAGGTACGGCCAGACGGCGCAGCTCTGGGAAGCGATCAAGGACGCCGACGAGACCGCGGTCAAGAGGCTGATGGCAGCAACTCCCGGTGCACCGGCGGCAGTCGGCGAGGCGGCGTCGTACTCCAACTCGTGGTCGGTCTTCCTCACGGTGACCTGCAACGACGTGGAGTGGCCCACCGATGTCCGGGCGTACCAGCGCAGCGTCGCCGCGGACCGAGAGAAGTATCCGCTGTTCGGTGCGGCGACGGCCAACATCCTGCCGTGCGCGTTCTGGCCGCTCGCGCCGTCCGAGCCGCAGGTCAAGATCAACGATGACGGGCCGACGAACATCCTGATCATGCAGAATCGGCACGACCCGGTCACGCCGTTGCTCGGTGGACAGCTGTTCCGGAAGAAGTTCACCGATCGCTCACGTCTGGTGACCGTGGACGGAAGCGGTCATGGTGTCTACGTCTACGGCGGCAACGCGTGTGCGCTGAACGTCGGCACGGCCTGGCTGGTCGACGGGGCGATGCCGGAGAAGGACGTCAAGTGCCGGGCGTCGGCCTGAACCTCGGCCGCGAGGGTCGGCCGCCGCGGACCCGAGGTCCTTCACCTCTTGGCCACCCTCGCTGGTAGATGCCCCACACCTCTGCTGAGCCGCAGTCAGCCGAACGGCCCCGCTTGTCGCAGATGGACCCATGCCTGCACGGGTAGATGATCGCTGGGGGTCAGGCCGTCCTTGGAGAAGATGTTGGTCTCCGTGTGATCGGTCGTGACCTTTGGATCGGAGAGGATCCAGTCGATACGGTCGCCGTTCGGTTTGAGTGCCTTGTGCCCTGTGTGCGTGCCGTACTCATTGGCGCGTGTGGCGGCAGTCTTCCAGGTGTCGACAAGTCCGCTGCGGTTGAGCAGTCTGGTGTATACCTGAGTCTTCTCCGCGGGGGAGTTGAAGTCGCCGGACACCAGAACTGGTTTGGCGGCGGGGAGTTTGGCGATCCACTTGCCAACGAGGTTGGCACTCTTCAGACGTACGCCGTCGGCGTGCTGTCCCTTTCCGTTGTCGAAGTGGGTGTTGAGGACGTAGAAGTCGCGGCCGCTGTCTTGCTTGTCCTGGAAGTGGATCCAGGTGGCGGTGCGGATGTGCTTCGCACCCCACGTGTTCGAGCCGACCTTGGTGGGTGTGGCTGAGAGCCAGAACGTGTTGTGCCCGAGGACCTTCAGACGGCGCTTGTCGAAGAAGATTGCGTTGATAATCCCCTTGTGGCCGCCGTTTTGGCCCTTACCGATCCAGTCGTAGTTCTCACCGAGGTCGGCGGCAACCTGCTTCACCTGCGTGTAGTCGCCTTCTTGAGTGTTCACGATCTGCGGCTGTGCCTGCCGCAACATCGCACGCTCGACCGGCCTGCGGTTCTTCCAGCTTGGCCCGGCGGTGCCCCGACCCTCGAGGTTGTACGTCATGATCTGCAGTACCGGCGAGTCCGCTACGGCACCCGATGCGGGCGGCGCGATCAACGCTGTGCCGACGAGAGGTGCGACGACAGCCGTTGCTAATAAAGATCTCCGGCTGATACGACGGGTGAAAGGACGTGAACCTTCCATGCAAACGCTCCTTGGTCGGCATGATTCTCTTGCAGGAGATCCAGAGGTTACCCGCAACTTGATTTGAATCACGGCTATCAAACACCGAGTCACTGTCAAATCCCGTGGATAAGTTGAGGCGGGAGGTGCCCCTGCACATCGGCAGCCACCAAATCTCACCACCACCCACTCCACACCGAGAGATCGCGTCGTGTCTGCGTACTCTGCGGTGACCGGAGAGCGTGCCCGGGGATCAGGACTCCGGCGCCGGGAGCGGTTTGTCCAGCAGGAAAGCCCGCAGGAGCGCGGTGTACAGGCGCGGCTGCGCATGCGCGATGGCGTACCCCGCGCCCTGGACGTGGACCAGCCGGGAGTCCGGCAGGGTCTGGCGGTACTCCTGGGTGACCTCGGGTTTGACGAAGTCGCACTGGCCGCGCAGGATCAGCGACGGGACATGCACCTTGCGCAGCACGGGACGCGGGTCGGGGAGCTGTTCGAAGTCCTTGACGGTCATCTGGTTGTTGTAGAAGCCCTGCGGGTTGCTGTGCGCCTCGGTGGGCGCCGCCCCCGCGCACGACGTGGTGTCCTTGCCGAGAAGAGCCACCTCGTGCATCCAGTGGTCGAGTTCGCGGTCGCCGGCCAGGGCGTGCGCGGCGCGCGGGTTGACGCCGAGGAGCAGGCTCGCGGCGATCAGTCGGGGCCTGCTGTCCAGGTCGTCGCGCCGGGAACGCTGGGCCGGCGTCAGGTCGTCCCAGGGTTCACCGGCCTTGGCTCCGGGATACTCCCGGCCCCACAGGGCACCCGGCGACGCGAAGACCGCCTTCGCCACGTGTGAGGCGTGCGCCCGCAGGTACTGGGCGGCCAGGGAGCCGCCCCACGACTGGCCGACCAGGACGATCCGGTCCGCGCCGAGGAGCCGGCGGATCGCATCGAGGTCGGCGACCTGACGGGCGACGGTGTAGCCGGTGATGTCGGACAGCCGGGTGGAACGGCCCGCGCCGACCTGGTCGTAGGAGTAGACGTCGAAACCGTTCGCGGCCAGTTCCCGCCCGCCGGTGGGGATGCCCTCCCCGGGGGTGCCGGGGCCGCCGTGCAGGAAGATGACGGGGGTCGGCCGGGGCGTGCCGACGGCGGCCGTGTGGACGTAGGCGATACGGGAGCCGGTCGGCAGGTTCCAGAAGCGGACGTCGGACGGGACCGGGCCCGCGGCCGGAGTCGGCATCGAGTGGAAGACCGTGGCGGCGGCCAGGGCCGAGACGCCGAGGAGCAGAACGCCCGTGAGGGTGGCCGTGGCCCGCAGGCCGCCCTTACCGAGCAAGCTGAACGCCGCGCCGCCGAGCAGTGCGGCGACCGCCGCGGCGACGGCGAGACCCGTGGCCACGAGCAGCGGGACGCTCGCGGTCGCGAACGCCGCTGCGACGAACCCGGCCGCCGCGGCGGCCGGTGTCAGCGCCACGGTGACGGCGAGCAGAAGGCCGCCGCATATGCGACGGGCGAGCGGGGGAAACGGACCGAACGGGGAAGACCTGAGTGCCATGACCGCGAGGCTAGGCGCGGGTGCGGGGCCCGGTCGTCAGGCCGCCGGATGACCGTCGGGCGGCGAAATCCGCAGGTGGAGGGGGTGGTGACCCCCGCCGTACGGCGGGGGTCACCACCCCCTCGGGGAGGACGGCGGGAGATTCCCCAGGGTCCGGCGCCGGGAGTCCCGGGCGCCGGCATCCTGTGTTGGACGGGTGAGTGAGCGGGCCGACACCTTGTCCCCCAGGCTCCGGTGGACCTCGCTCCACCCGCCGACCATGCCGTAGCGCACCGCCCCTGCACTCCCGGCCGATGCTTCAGCGCACCCCGGGGCGTACAAGGCCGGTCTCGTACGCGGCGATCGTCGCCTGTACGCGGTCGCGGACGCGGAGTTTGGCGAGGACCACCGCGACGTGGTCCTTTACGGTGGCCGGGCTGATGCCGAGTTCGGCGGCAATCTCTGCGTTGGTCAGCCCACGGGCCACATGCCGAAGGACCTCGGTCTCGCGCGGGGTGAGCTGCCGCGGCCGGGCGGCGTCGGCGGGGACGTCACCGGTGGCATACCGCTCGATCAGCCGGCGGGTCACCACGGGGTCGAGCAGCGCGGCACCGCGGGCGGCGACGCGCACCGCGTCGATGACCCGCTCCGGCTCGGCGTCCTTGAGCAGGAAGCCGACAGCTCCGGCCCGCAGCGCGGCGAACACGTACTCGTCGAGGTCGAAGGTGGTCAGGACGACGACGCGGGTGCCGGGGGCGTCCGCGGTGATCCGGGCGGTGGCGGCCAGCCCGCCGTCGCCCGGCATCCTGATGTCCATCAGGGCGACGTCCGGCCGCAGTTCGAGCACGCGCGCGACGGCGGACTCGCCGTCGGCCGCCTGTCCGACGACGGACAAACCCGGTTCGGCGTCGAGGATCGCCACGATTCCGGCGCGTACGACTGCCTGGTCGTCGGCGACGGTCACCCTGATCGTGATGGGAACACCTCCGGGAGCCATACGCGTACCGCGTCGTCGGTCCGGGTGAGCGTACCGCCCATGGCGTCGGCCACCGCCCGTACGTGCCGCCGCGTGCCGGGCGCGGCGGGCAGCGGTCCCGACACCTCGACGCCCGCGGCGCCGCGCAGCACGGTCAGGGTGACGCCCTCGGCCAGCAGCATCGCGGCGACGCGGTACGCGGCCACGCCGACGACGACGGGCTCGGCGGCGCGCGGTCCCCGGTAGCTGACGGTGGCGCCGTAGCGGGCGGCCAGCGCGGAGATGCCGGCGACCGTGGGCGGCGGCGCGTGACCGTAGGTGTCGTCGCCGCCCTGGCCCCTGCCGTCGGTGCCCTCGCCGCGCAGGTTCGTGAGCAGTTCTCTGAGCGCGGCGAGGCCGGCCCGTGCTTCGGCGAGGACGGTGTCGAGCCGTCCGGCGTCGGCCGCAGTGACCACGTCACACGTGTGCCGCTGCGCGGTGCGCAGCAGGCCCGCGGCGATCACGCGGCGCTGGTGGCGTACGGCGGCGTCGGCGTCCCGCGCGAGCAGTTCCCGGCTCCGGGCCGTGGCGGCCCTGTGGCGCTCCCGCAGCCGGGCGGTGCGCACCCCCAGCCCCCAGAGCGCGAAGGCGGGGACGGCGAGCAGGGCGGTCAGCGCTGCCCAGGCCGCCACTCGGCTGCCGGTGATACCGCTGCCGCTGGCGAGTGCCAACCCGCCGGTCGCGGCCACCGCGGCCGGGGCCACCGCGGCCGGGGCCACCGCGGCCGGGGCCAGAACGCCGCGCCGTAGCGGCAGATACGCGCCCGCGCTGTACACGAAGGTCAGCTCGACCCACCAGTACACGAGGAAGATGTCGCTGACCGGCGGCCGGGTCCAGCCCGCCTGGTCGCAGCCCCACCACAGCACCAGCGCCGACAGCACCGCGGTCAGCCCCGCCCCGGGCGCGCGCGACCGCCAGCCGAGCGGCACGGCGTGCAGGGCGGAGAGCAGGACGAAGGGGAGGCCGGACAGCACGCCGCGGAACGAGTCGGGCACGTCGTCGGAGAGCAGGCCCGCGCCGAGCGAGAGCGCGACGGCGAGCACGACCAGGGCCCAGTCGAGGGCGGTGGGCCCGCGCCAGAGCGGCCCGGCTGGGCTCGTCCGTACCCGGCGGCGCGGGCTGACCGACTCGACAGGACAACACCGGGTCCAGGGGCGGTGGTTGAACCCCCCGGCAGGGCTCACCCGCGCCCAGGTGCGTCGGCGGAAACGGCCGGTGAAGCGCGCCCCCGCCGCCCGGTGCGGGCTGCGAGTCCCGGCGGGGCGAGTCCGCGGCGAACGGCGCGAGGGCGCCGCGCCGCCTGGGGCCCGTGTGTCGCTGGACGCGGGCGCCACGTCCTGATCCGGGCCACACGGCGGAATGGGCTCGGCGGCGGGAGCCGGTCGTCGGGACAGGGACAGTGGGCGTCCGGGCAGCGTCGAGGGACAGAGCCACCGGACCCAGCGGCATGCTCTCTCCGCCGCCGTGCCGCGCCACGCGAGGCCCACGCCTCGCGGGCCGCCGGGCACCGGCCCGCACAACGGCTGCCCGGGCAAGGGGAGTTCGACGTGGACGGCCCAGCCGCCGGACGTCGGCCCGTAGGAGAGCGTGCCGCCGGCCGCGCCGACCGTGCCGCGCAGTCCGGTCAGGCCACGGCCGGTGCCAAGGTCCGGTTCCGCGGCGCTGCCGCCGTCGTCCGTCACGGTGACCGTGAGGAGTCCGGGGCGGCTGCCGAGGGCGACGCGTACGGCCGCGCCGCTGGCATAGCGGGCCGTGTTGGTCAGCGCCTCGCGGACCACGCGGTACGCGACCGTCGCGGCGGGGACGGTGGGCACGGTGTCGGTGGTGTCGTGCAGTTCGGCGCCGCACTCGGTGGCCAGGGCGGCGACGTCGGCGAGTGAGACGGCCGCGGCGGGGCCGCCCGTTCCTTCGCCCTGGTCCGCCAGGCGGTCCAGCTCCGCCACTGCCTTCCGGCCGGCGTCCGCCGCGTGACGGAGGGCGTCGGCGATCAGGTCCGGGTCGGTGAGGCGCTGGGCCGCGGCGGCGGAGACGACGATCGCGGTCAGCCGGTGCGCGGCCACGTCGTGCAGTTCGACGGCGAGCCGGTCCCGTTCGGCGAGCGCGGCGAACCGCGGAATGGCCGCCGCGCCGGTGCGGTACGCGGCCAGGGCGGCCTGTTCGGCCCGGCGCCGCCGCTGGGATCTGCCCAGCGCCCAGGCCACGGCCGCGGCGCCGGCCGCGACCAAGGCCGTACCCGCGACGTTCCACGGGCGCAGTCCGGCAGCGGCGCCCGTCGTGGCTGCCGCCGCGACGGCGACGGCCGATCCCGCGACAGCGAGCCCGGCGGTACGGCGCAGCGCGAGGGCGTACAGAACGACGAACGCCACCACGGCGACGGCGGTGGCGGCCACGGGCGGGCTCACGGCCGCGCCCCGCGGGCGTACGGGCACGCGTACCCGCGCGGCAGCCGCGCCGCCCGCCGGAACCGTCCGGGCGGGACCCGCGGCACCGGATCCCGCATGCCCCTCCCCATGCCCGCAGGATAACGAACCCGGCCCCGGCCTCCCGTACGGCCGAGCACCCTCACGGACGGTGAAGCTGATTGCCGGGGACGTCGTCCCGCTTGCTGGGGTCCGGAGGTCAAGCCGTCGCGGGAGTGTCGTGGGAGTACGGAAAGCCAGACGGTCGGCACCTCGCAGGCGCGTCGGTCTGGGGGCTGCAACGGCGTGTGTGGGCAGGTCGGCAGGGAAGGTGAGGGCCGTAAAGGCGGGAGACAGTTGATACGCGGTAAAAGGCCAACGGCACGGATACGCTCACGTCATGTCTGTGCCGATCCGCCTCAACTATCCCGCAGCGATACCTGTCGGCCACGTGATCGAAGTGACCGAGTTCCTCGACACCCGGCCCGAGAAGAAACGCCGGACCTACGCTCGCGGCGAGCCGTTCCAGATCCCCGTCATCCTCGACCTGGACACCGGGATCCGCTACATGAACCACCGGCACGTGAGCCGCTGGGACAACGGCGGCAACGACTTCGTGCCGAACAACTACTCGTCCGAGCCGCGTTCCGACCTCGAGGTCAGCCGCGTCTACCGGGCCAAGGTGACAGCCTGCACGCTCGTGATGGTGGAAGGCCTGGAGAACCAGCACACCACCCTTGTGGTCAATCCCGTCGAGGATGCTTCCCCTGACTCGTGAGGTCCGACACGTAACGTGACTTGCCGGAGGGTGGGAACCGTAGTGGCTCTGTCCGGCGTGCCGGTACCTGGCGGAACACCCACAGGCGCTGGTACACCGATCGGCCATGTGGGGACACGGGTCCGCGTTCTGATTAGGTGGCCGACCTGGGGCCGATCCTCTCCGGCGCCCATCTGCCCCACCTGCGGCACCTGGCGCTACGCAACAGCGAGATCCAGGACGAAGTCGCCGCCGCGGTGGCATCCGCCCCGGTGGTCGGTCAGCTTGAGGTGCTCGACCTGTCCCTGGGGACCCTGAGCGACGACGGCACCGTCTTCCGACACATATGCGCGGGACCGCTTACCAGCTACTGAACTTCCCCAGCGAACAGTGGATCCGACCGCGCTTGTGCTGCAGAACGGCATCCCCCGGGTCCCGTTCCTGCAAGACCACGACCTGACCCTCGGGCCACACGTCGAGCACCACGCCCACAATGAACGAGGCCAGGCCAGTCAACTCCTCGCATACGCCCACATCGGCTCCGTGCCCCGACAACAGCAGATGCGTTCAACGCCGTGGCGGAACCGCAGCGCCGGCGGATCCTCGACGTCCTGGCCGACGGCGAACGCACCGTCACCGCCCTGGTCGAGGAGCTTGCGCTGACACAGCCGCAGGTCTCCAAACACCTGCACGGCCTGCGGGATGTCGGTGCCGTGGACGCCCGGGAGGACGGCCGGCACCGGCTCTACCGGCTCAACGCCGAGGCGCTCAAGCCGATCCACGACTGGGTCGGGAGATACGAGCGGTTCTGGTCGGTACGGTTCGACCGGCTGGACGCCGTCATCGAGGACCTCAAACAGCAAGAGCACCGCGACCCTCACCCTGCCGGCGGACGACCAGATCCTCATCACCCGGGACTTCGACGCGCCCCGCCGACTGGTCTACCGCGCGTGCACCACGCCAGAACTGGTCAAGCGCTGGTGGTGCGGCGAGCGCGGCACGATGGACACCGTCGAGATGGACTTCCGTGTCGGCGGCAAGTGGCGGTACGTCATGACGGCCGACGGCGGATTCGAGATCGCCTTCCACGGCGAGTACCACGAGATCGTTCCCGAGGAGCGGATCGTCTGGACCGAGGTGTTCGAGGGTGTGCCGGGAATGACCCCGGAGGAGGCGGAAAAGAACGCCGCGGTGAACACCGCCGTCTTCACCGAGAAGCACGGCCGCACGTCACTGTGGATGCTCACCGAGGTAGTGAACTTCTACCCGCAGTCCGCGCACACAGACCGCAGAGCCTCCCGCTCTGCGGAGTGATCGTGCCGATCCCGTCGGGGGCGTCGACGACGAACTGGGCGGCGGCGACCGCACCAGCGGGTTCACCGGCCACCAGATCCAGGTCGGGCTTCGGGCGGATCATCGCGACCGCCGTCTCCGTCGCCCGCGACCGGCCATCGGCTGGGCGCCGGGCCCCCGAACCCGCTGGTCTCCCCCACCACCGACAACCAGCTCAAGGGCAAGGGGAGAGAAGAGGGTCGTGACGATCCGGCGCGGTCCCGGAAGCCCGTGGTGAGCCGGGGAAATATGGGCGGGGTGAGTGCCGGGCACGGCCGTGCTCAGGGCTGTCCCGCAATGATCGCGGCTCCGAGTACGGAAGAGCCGGCGATGTGGTCAGCCGGTGGCTCGTGGAGTGTCCAGGGATCGGGCGAAGTCGGCGAGCGTGCGGAAGTCGTTCTCACGTAGGCCGACCCGCGGGTTGACGTGGTGCAGAAGCCCGGACCCGCGATGGTGGGCGGTTACGTACGTCTGATCCGGCTCGCTCTGTTCGTCGTCCACCCAGGCGAAAGGACGGCCGTTGGCGTAGTCCACCAGCGGACCGGTCTTCCAGTGGACTCCATCAGGGCGCTCTTTGAGCAGGACGTCGCCGAAGTCGACGAAGGGAAGTTCCGGAAGGCCGAGCACCGGTGCGATCCACCGGTTGGCGTCATCCATCCATGTGGTGGCCCAGCACAGCTCAAAACCGAGCCGGAGCAGGAATCGCCCGTGCTCCGGGTTGAGCCAGACCCGCAGGGGGCGCCGCCGGGACGAGAGGCCCCTGTCCTTCTCATGGGCCTCGCTGTCCAGGGGCACTCTGAGTGTGGTGTAGCCGTCGGGACGCTTCTCCGGCTTGGCCGCGTAAGGGTTGAGCGGCCCGTCCACGTCGAGGAACAGCAGTGGTCGGTTCACGGTTTCCCCCGGTCTTGCTCACTGTCGACTGCCCGAAGAAGCGTAGCTGCAGAGATCGTCTCGGCATTGGGCCGGCCTGAGTGATGATCACGATGTGGTGGGTGTGATCACGGCATCGGAGCCGTCCTGGATAGCCCCGTTCCCCGGGTTGAGTCCGCGCTGCTTCGGCAAGCTGCTGACAACGCTGCGGCGCAACAGGGCAGATGTAGTTCACCGGGGCCGGCCGTCGAGTCTGCCGCTGGAGGATCGGGTGCTGCTGGCCACGGCCTATTGGCGTACCGACTTGACGCTGCGTCAGCTCGCCCCCTTGTTCGGCGTCTCGAAGTCGACAGCCTGCCGAGTCATCAACCACCTCGGACCCCTGCTCACGCTCCGGCCCCGCAAGCGGTTCGCCAAGGACAGCGTGCTCATTATGGACGGCACCCTGATCCCCACCCGCGACCACACCATCGCCGAACGTTCGAAGAACTGCCGGTACTCCACCAACCACCAGGTCGTCATCGATGCTGACACCCGCATGGTCGTCGTGGTCGGCCGGCCGCTCGCCGGGAACCGCAACGACTGCAAGGCGTGGGAGGAGTCCGGCGCCAAGGCTGCCGTCGGCAAGACCCTCACCATCGCCGACGGCGGCTACCCGGGCACCGGACTCGTCATCCCGCACCGCCGCGAGCGCGGCCAGACCAAGCTCCCGGCCGGGAAAGAGGACCACAACAAGTCCCACAAGCAGGTTCGGGCCCGCGTCGAGCATGTCTTCGCTCGTATGAAGGCCTGGAAGATTCTCCGCGACTGCCGCCTCGAAGGCGACGGTGTCCACCACGCCATACTCGGCATCGCCTGGATGCACAACCTCGCCCTCGCCGGGTAGGTCGGCACGACTCAAAGATTTTTACGGGACAACCCTTATCAGCAGTAGGAACGCCGGTGCCGGCGGTAAGAGCTCACCCGGGCTTGCCTGATGCTGGTCTGTCTCGTGGTCGGGCTGGCCGCCAGGGCCGGGTGTCTGGCAGACGGGCTCACGGCGTCCCCGTCTGCGAGATGCCCTGTGCAAGCTGGGTCACGACATTCAGGACTCCCTGGCCGAACGCTGTCGGGGCGATCAGTACACCGAACACCAGCACAATGACCACGGTCATCTTCTCGTCGGACCGGCTCCGGGCCTCCGTTCGCCGACGGAGCCGTAGGAAGATGACGACCGCCGGCAGAACTGCCACGTTGATTGTCAGTACTACCTGGCCAGTCCCTCCCCGTCAGGCAAGAGCGTCCAGGATCCCTTGTAGCCTCAACCACCCAGCGTGTCCGGGCGTTTCCCGCTGGTTGGCTCCAAACCGCTTCTGTACGGCCGGAATACAGGCCGACGGTGCCCCTCACAGAAGCGCGACCCGCGCCTGGTCAAGACATCTCAGGGGGCTGAGAAGTCAAGTTGCCTCTCCGGTCAAGAGTGAAGGACGGTGTCGACGAGTGCTTGCCCGGGATGCGTCAGCATGATGCTCTGCGGGGATAACTGAACTTGTTCGAGACGCCTGTGGCGAACCATAGGGCGACC
Organism: Streptomyces shenzhenensis; assembly: GCF_003688995.1. Lineage (GTDB taxonomy): Bacteria > Actinomycetota > Actinomycetes > Streptomycetales > Streptomycetaceae > Streptomyces > Streptomyces shenzhenensis_A. The sequence goes on from NZ_PENI01000021.1 coordinate 33,757, forward strand.
GAGCCGTAATGGGGGGCGCGTGGACCAGAGTGAAGACCAGATCCTTGCGGATGAGCTCGCTGCTTTGGGTGCTGTGGGTGGCGGCAGCGGTCGCTTGGTCCGGCTTGTAGCCATGCTGATGAGAAAAAACGTCCATGAGATCGACCTCGTCATCCCCTTGCCGTTCAACGACGCCGCGGAGCGTGTCTCAAGGGTGCTCAATCAAATAGGGCGAGCAGTCGAGACCACGCAAGTTGGCCCTGGCAGGGACGAAGAGGCCATCCGTGTCGTTGCGAGCGGCGGTACCGGCGGGATGAATCCGGTAGCCGTGACTGCGCTGGTGTCGCATGCCGGGGAGAACAGCTCGGAAGTCCGGCTGCGTGCAGCTGCCAAGGAAGGCCTGATCAAGCAGCAAGCAGGTGAGAAGACCGCTATCCGCGTTGCAGCCCTGCTGCGTAAGGCGAGCAGATAGGAGTTGTGGATGAGCAGCGGGGTCCGCGCCATCCCGTAGTCACCTGGCAGCGACGCCGGCGCAGCCGATCGGCGAGGTACGAAGACGTCCTTGGCTCAAGCATGGTGGCCCTTGACACGCGTCACGCCTTCCTCCCTGTTGATCCGCAGCTCCGTGAATGTCGGGCAGACGTGTGTGTGCCGGGCAGACATCGGGAAGCCGACCCGGCGAGGACGTTGGCCGGTTCGCGACGTGGGCGTCCGGGTCACCGGACGGTGAAGTCGGCCGCCTCGGTGTCCAAGGTCGTGGTGCCGTCCTGCGCGGTGGCCAGGACGGCGACGTGCCAGGCACCACGCGGGGACGACTCGGCGTCGGCAGTGCTGACCTCGGCGGTGTAGGTGCAGCGCACGGTGTCCTGCCCGGAGGGCCTGCAGGCGGCCGGCTGCGCGGCGGCCATGTCCTTGGCGGTCAGACTCTTCTCGGCAAGGGACGAGTTCTGCGGCCAGGCCAGCACCTTCACGCTCTTGACACCGGAGGGCGCCGTGACATCGGTGACGAAGGTCAGCGAGCCGTCGCGGTCCCCGTCGGGAGCGGTGTAGCGGGCAGTGCTGTGTGCCAGCGTCGGAGTCTGCTCCCCGGCGTGAGCGAGAGCGAAGGCACCAGCCGCGGCACCACCGAGGGAAACGACACCGGCGGCAACGGCCAGAGCAACACGTCGGGACATGGGATCCTCCGAAACTGTCTCAGCACTGGATCGGGTCGGCGCCACTCGACGGCGCCGCTGCACCGATTCTCGCCGCGCGACGATTGGCCGGACATGAGCGCGCATACTCAGCCCTACCTGAGTAAGCCGGCCCCTCAGCCGGACGGTCCGTCCGTGGCCGACACAACTCCGTCCGGTGGGGCGCTGCACGGCACAGGAATGTATGTCGCTCAGCGCGACTTCATCAGGTCCGGCGAAAGTGCTGAGCAGCGATTCGGCATCAGACCGCAGGGATCGACACGCTTCGCGCGCGTCAGCCCAGGCATCGCCGCAGCCTCGACGAGTTCAAGGGTGTCATGGGAACCAAGTCGTTGAGCTATGTGCCTGGTAACGGATCCGGACCGACCTCGAGTACAGCACGCGGCATATGGGAGGTGCCCGCCGCGCAGGTCCCATCGCGGGCGTCAGCGAAGCGGCTGTGTTCCGATGACGGACAGCAGCTGCAGTTTCTCGTAGCTCTCACTGCCGGGAATCGCGGTGTAGACGAGCAGCGAATGGGACTGGACCGGGTCGACCAGCCGCTGGCAGTTCAGGTCGAGTGTGCCGAGCTCGGGGTGGATGAAGCGTTTCCCATCGTCGGGGCTGACGCCGACCTCGTGGTCGTTCCACACCGTCCGGAACTCTTCGCTGTGGGCGAGGAGCAGGTCGGCGAGGTGGGCCGCCCGGGAACCAGGACCGCGGAGGGTGAGGATCTGGCGCAGGCCTGAGGCGAACATACGTGTGAGGAACGGATGGTCTTCGGGCGCGTACAGCTGCCGCGTGGCGGGGTCGGTGAACCACCGGTAGCCGATGCTGCGGGCCGGCCCGGTGTAGCCGGTGGTGTCACCGGTGAGCGCGACACCGAGTGCGGTTTGTCGGAGCGTCTCCCCGAGTTCGGTGACGATCTCCGCGGGAGTGTCGTGCAGGCGGTCGAAGATGCGCAACAGGCCGGGGCTGACGTGCTCACTGGCCGCGCCGCGGGTGGGTGGGTTGTGCCCGGCGAGGCGGAACAGGTGATCACGCTCATCGAGGGAGAGGTGAAGTCCCTGCGCGATGGAGGCGATCATCTGCTCCGATGGCCGGGGTCCGCGTTCCCGTTCGAGTCGTGCGTAGTAGTCGGTCGACATGTGGCAGAGCGCCGCCGCCTCTTCCCGCCGCAGCCCGTCGGTTCGGCGGCGTTGTCCGCGCGGGAGGCCGACGTCTTCGGGTTGCAGCGATTTCCGGCGGCGCCGGAGAAACTCGGCCAGCCCGGTCCGATCGATCACCATACGTTGTCTCCCTCGTTATCGAGTTATTCCTACCGCCCATGCGTCTCCACATCCACGGCTTGCCGATCCCCCCTTCACAGCGCTGCACAGTCCTGAACTCCACGGCCCGAAAGGCCGTTGCCGCCGCTCCAGCTCCTAAGAACTCCCAACGAAATGATCTCCGAGGCGGTTGGATCGATATTCCGAAGAGGCGGGCTTCCCGCGGCCAAAGCTGCGGCCAAAGCTGCGGGAAGCCCTGAACGGTGGGGCGGTCTCAGATGCAGATCACGATTTTCCCCCGCGTGTGTCCGCGTTCGGCGTAGGTGTGCGCTTCCGCGATCCGTTCGAGCGGGTAGGTTCGCTCGATGCGCGGTGTGTAGCGGCCCTGGCGGCCGAGTTCGCCTGCTTCGGCGAGGAGCGTGGAGTCGTTCTCCGCGTTGGCCACCAGCACGCCCAGTCGTTGCGCGTTGATGTGGTCGGCGACCGTCGACACGCGAGCGGGGTCACCGACGATCGCGAGGAGATCGGTCAGGGACCCGGAAGCCGCGGTGTCGAGCGCGATGTCGACGCCGTCGGGAGCCAGGGCGGCAAGGCGCTCGGCGAGACCGGTTCCGTAGGTGGTCGCAACGGCTCCGAGGGAGGTGAGGAACTCGTGGTTGCGCTCGCTGGCCGTCCCGATCACGGTTGCGCCCCGGGCCACCGCGATCTCGACGGCGGCGCTGCCCACGCCTCCGGCGGCGCCCTCGATGAGCAGGGTGCGCCCCCGCAGGGGACCGAGCGCCTTCAGCCCGCCCATCGCGGTCACGGATGCCAGTGCGGCGCCGGCGGCTTCCTGATCGGTCCATGTGGTGGGCGCGTGGGCCCAGGCCGAGAGCACGGCCAGCTCCGCTGTCGCGCCCGTGACGCCGCCCAGCCCGAAGACACGGTCGCCGATGCTCACCCCGTGCACGCCCTCACCGATCTCGTCGACCACGCCGACGGCCTCACGCCCGGGGATCGCGGGCAGGTCCACGGGGAACACCTCACGCACCGCACCGGAGCGCACCTTCCAGTCGACGGGATTGACGCCGGCTGCCGCGACGTGGATGCGGATCTCGCCCGGCCCGGGATGTGGGTCCGGCACCTGCTCGACCACAAGGGTCTCCACACCGCCGTACTCGTGATAGCGGACTGCGCGCATGATGTGCTGCCTTTCCACACGGCCGCGGCCGGCCGTTTCTTGGGATCGCTGCGATGGATGCCGACGAACGCCGACGTCGACTACGCTAAAACCTCACGTCAACGTCAGGTGCAAGTCGGGCGGGCCGCCTGGGGCAGAGGAGGACTGGTGCGCATCGGTGAGGTCGCAGACAAGGCAGGAGTGAGCGTCCGGGCTCTGCGCTACTACGAAGAACAGGATCTGCTCCAGGCGGACCGCAGCCCCGGAGGCCAGCGGCACTACTCCGACAAAGCTGTCCCCCAGGTCTGGCTCATCCAGCAGCTGTATGCCGCGGGCCTCCCGAGCAGAGTGGTCCGCCAAGTGCTGCAGTGCCTGGACGCGGGTGAAGTACCCCCGAAACTCCTGGAGGAAATGGAAGCCCAACGCGTTCGCATCGAGCAGCAGATCGCCAACCTGCTCGCTGTGCGCGACCGGCTCGATCACGTGATCGCCAACACACAGAACCCTGGCCCCGACTGCTTTCACGAGCGCTGACGACTACTGCCGCAACGACTGCAGGCGTCGCCAGCAGATGAGTGCGCATCCGAGGGTGAGGAATGCCTCGTTGATTTCGTCGCGGATCTCCCAGCGGATGCGCGGGCGGCGAAACCAGTGCAGGTAGGCGAACGCAGGCGCGACGACCCAGCGCTGAGCGCCGAGCCCCGGGCCGTGCTCGGCGCCGCGGCGGGCGATCAGCGGCTTCACGCCGAGATCCCAGGTCAGCCGACGGTACTTGTCGTGGTCGTAGCCGCGGTCGCCCAGCACCGTGTCCGGGCGGCGCCGGGGCCGACCGACCTTTCCCCGCACCGGCACCACGACCCTGGGTGCCGGGTCCGACGCTCGACCTTGGGTAGCAGTGGCTCAATCTCCCATAGCTCGTCATCAACTTCCCACGGCTTCGGCTGAGCCACCCCGCACCCTCAAATCATCAGTCTCGGGGTGATCCAACCAGGGCGGCTTGGATCAGGGAGCCAGTGCTGCGGTCACCCGGGCGAGGCGGTCCGCCGACAGGGCGAAGCCGTTGGTGGGGTTGCGGAACGAGTAGAAACCGTCGTTGATCTGCTGGCCGTCTCTGGATGTGGTCCAGTGCGTGGGGCCACAGGGACCTTGGGCTTCGAGTAGAGCTACCGCGAGTTGTTCGGGGTCCTCGACGGCGGTTCGGGCGTGCAGCGCGGACGCCAGGCGCTCGGCGGCCGTGGCGGGTATCGCTGTGTCTCCGAATGCGGGCAGCAGGAGCAGTAGACGACTGTGGGGATCGGTGGTGGAGCCACCGGCCGAGCCGTTGTCGGCAGCTGATGCCAGCTCGGCCCAGGAAAGACCCGGGCCCATAAAGTGGCCGTCATCGCTGGCGAGCAGTTCGGCGCGGTCCCAGTCGGGGTGGTGCAGGAGGTAGTCGGTGCCCGCGTCTCCTTCAAGGTTGCGGTAGACGATGTGCAGGCGGCCTGCGGTGACCGGGACGGTGAAGGTGGGCGAGGGGGCCGCCTTCGTAGCCGGGGATCTGGTCCAGGTGCAGGTGTGCGCTGTTCGTCATGGCGCTCATCATGCCGGGAGCCGCCGCGGCTGAATCATCAACATCGGATCGAACACCGCGGTCAGTCTGTAGCCGGAGCTCGGGTTCTGCTCCGTGAGCAAGGCCGCCGCGGGCCGGCTGGTCGGCATCGTGGCGATGGGGTGGGTTCGGCGTAGGCACGCGGCCGCTACCGAGAGGCGGATCGGCGATCCGCGGACCCGTGGGCCCTGAATCCACAGACGGCGCGGTTCGAGCATGGACTCACACGCCGACCCGCGGCCGATTCGCCGCAGCACGAAGGGGACCGCCCATGACTCGGACCATCGACATCGCCATCCCTGGCCTGTCCGGAATGCTCGCCGTCATCACCGGTGCGAGCGACGGGATCGGGCTGGTCATCACCGCCTGTCTCGCCGAAGCCGGTGCGGAGGTGGTCATGCCGGTCCGCAACCCGGCCAAGGGCGAGAAGGCCGCCGACCACATCCGCAGCCGCGTCCCGGGTGCGCAGGTCTCCACCCGGGTCCTCGACCTGGCCTCGCTCGACTCGGTGGCCGCCCTCGCGGAACAGCTTGTGGGCGAAGGCCGCCCGATCAACATCCTCATCAACAACGCCGGTGTGATGACCCCGCCGAGCCGACAGGTCACCAAGGACGGCTTCGAGCTGCAGTTCGGCACCAACCACCTCGGCCACTTCGCCCTCACCACGGGGCTGCTGCCGCTGCTTCGCGCGGGCAGGGCCCGGGTCACGCACCAGACGAGCGTTGCCGCCCGAAGCGGTGCGATCAACTGGGGTGACCTGAACTGGGAGCGCAGCTACGACGTGCGCAAGGCCTACAGCCAGTCGAAGATCGCCGTCGGCCTGTTCGCCCGCGAGCTCGACGCGCGCAGCGCGGCGGCGGGGTGGGGCATCACCAGCAACCTCTCCCACCCCGGCATCTCCCCCACAAACCTGCTGTCCGCACAGCCCGGCATGGGACGGCAGAAGGACACCGGCTCGGTCCGCCTGATCCGCACGTTCTCCCGCATGGGCGTCCTCGTCGGGACCGCCGACACCGCCGCTCTGCCCGCGCTGCTCGCCGCGACCGGCCCGGACTCGCAGGGCGGCCAGTTCTACGGCCCCGACGGACGTGGCAACCTCCGCGGCGCTGCCGCGCAGCAGGAGCTGTGGGCTCCGCTGCGCAGCATGGACGACGCCCGTAGGCTCTGGGAGGCCTCCGAGCGGCTGGTCGGCGTGCGATTCCCCGCCTGACCCCCAGAGAACGGATCGCCGGCAGCCGCTCTCGCATCGAGAGCGCCGGCGATCCGTCTTTGCTCCGCGGTCCCGTCCCCCAGCCGCCGCAGCAACCGGGCCCCGGTTCTCCTCGGCGGCCTCACGGTCGGGTTCGAAGCCGACACATCTGAAGACGCCTCCAGGACGGATCAGTCCGGACTGACGCATATGAGCGGGAAGTAGGTGTCGATGTCGCCCGCGGCGTAGGACGTGACAAGGTCCGGCACACGTTCGTACGACCAGGGTTCGGCCAGGGCGTCATCCGGCGCCATCCACCGGTGGCGTTCCGCGAACTCCATCGCGGCCAGAACTTGCGCCGCGCGTAGTGAATGTGGACGTGTTGATGCCGGTGGGTGCAATTCGATGGCTCGGACAAGGGCCGTTCGCAGCCCCTTTTGAGCGTTCCTCCGCCAGCAGGGACAAGGAACGCTGTCGTGACTGAGGTCAGGGAAGGTTTACGGCGGCTACCGATCGCCCGTCACAGGCAGGAGCGTGCGACACCGGAGTAGTTGACGACGACGCGTGCCCAAGGGGAGCCGTATCGCTGCACGATGGCCCTGCCGATCCCGCAAGTTGAGAAGTTCGGGTCACGCTCGTGCTCGCGCGCCGGTCGGCGGGACGGTGGTGGACCGGGAGAGGGCACGGCGGGCGGCGGCGAGGGCGATGAACGACCAGGTCAGTCCGCCGAGGGCGTTGGCGCGGCGGTGGGAACGACGGAAGCCCCGAGGAGCGTCAGACGCCGATAGCGGCGAAACCTCGCCAGGCCGCAGGTCAGGTGGGGTTCAGCGGAGTGATGCCGGTGCCCGCGTACAGCTCGGGCTCCAGCGACAGAACGGTGAGCGGCTCCCCCGCCTTCACCGCCTGCCAGGCGATCGCCGCGGCGTGCGCCACCGGCCAGTCAACGTGTCTCCAGTCCATCGCATCCACCGCGTGTGCCGCGGTGAACGGCACGTTCTCAGCGAACCGCAGGGACGCCGCGTGCTGGCCTGCCCCGGCGACCTGTCGCTCAGCGGCCGGCACGGACAGCGACGGGACGATGACCCGGCCGGTGCCACGCGAGGCTTCGATATAGAGGCCGGTGAAGAAAGCATCCGCACGAAAGAGGGCGGTCAGAGCGGTGTGGTCCAGAACCGCTGTCAGATTCATGCGGCGGCGCCGCCCTGATGGGCACGGACCTTCGCCCAGGCGTCCTGGCCGGCCTGCTTGACCTGCTCGGTGTACTCGACGCCGAGCTCGCGGGCAGCCTCGACAGCCCGCTGCTCCCGCTCGGCAGCCGTCAGCTCACGGCCGGCGAGCTCTTCCAGCAACTCTGTGATGGTGGTGCCGCGCTCGTGAGCAAGGATGCGCAGTCGGTCACGCACTTCCTCACTGGTCTTGATGCTGGTCGGCTTGCTCATGAGACCCAATTCTACCACCGGTAGACATCATGGTGATCCCGTCGGCGCAGCTGGCGGGCCATCGCCAGACCCGCAGGTTGCCGCTCACCTCATGACCGATGACATGCCGGCCGTAGTCCCCGAGTACGGCCTCGCTGACCACCGGACGCCGCCGCGCTCACCTCCGCGGTGGGCCTCAAGCGATTCCGGTGTGCCGCTCGCGCATCCTGGTCGTGATCACCTGGCTGTGGTCGAGCGCGCCGGGCCGACTCATGGCCACCGCCACGAAGACGGCGTCGATGACGGCCATGTGGGAGATGCGGCCGACCATGGCTTCGTGGCGGAAGCCGTACTCCGGGCCGCCGGCCACGAGCACGAGGTCCGCGATCGTGCTGAGCGGGGACTCGCGATAGCTGGTCAGGGCGCACACCGTCGCCCCGGCGTTCTTTGCGGCTTCGGCGACGATGAGGGTCTCGCGGGTGGTGCCGGTGTGACTGATGCACAGGCAGACGTCGGCCCCGGTGAGTTGCTCCGCCACGAGGTGTTGTTCGAGGGAGTCCCCGGCCGGCCGGGTGACGATCCCGAGCGAGGTGAGCCGGTAGGCGCAGTCGAATGCCGGGCCGCGGCTGGTGCCGTTGCCGGCGATGAGCAGTGTCCGTGCGGCGGAGATCTTCTCGATCAGGGTCGCGAACGCCTCGTCGTCGAGTGTGTGGGTGGCGTCGAGGACGGTCTGCGCGCTGTGCTGAAGAACCGTGGACAGGATCTCCTGCGGGGTGGACAGTTGCGCGACCGCGGCCGGGAACTCCCCGCGGGACTCCTGGCGGGCCAGGTCGCGGGCGAGTACGAGCTTGACTTCGTGTATGCCCGCGAAACCAAGACGCTGGCAGACCCGGACGATGGACGACGAGCTCACGTCCGCACGCTCGGCGATCTCCTTCACCGAGGCGTTGACGATCCATGCCTGGTTGGCGTCGATCATGTCGATGACCTTGCGGTCGGTAGCTGTCCATCGGCGCCCGGAAGCGCGCACGGTCGAGTCCCACTCGCCGGTGGGTCGATGCCGTGCCGGTGGAGTGGTCGGCTTGGGCGTCACGCTGCACAACCTATCCGAAGCAACATGGGGCGACTGGCGGGCCCGGGCGGGTTCCCGAACCAGATTCGTTGGAATTGAATTCCCGATCTCAGAACAGATCATGGATCTTAGTTCCCAGGATGGTTGCGCGCCATCGCTCGTTCATCTGGCCGCCGAAGGATCCACATGTCCGGGTCGAGCAGCGAATACGCGGTGCCTCGGCCCGACTTCCCGGTGTTCCCAGCGCTGAAAGGCCCTCTCATGATCCGGCGGCATCGCCGTGCGCTCACGCTCGCGACTTGTGGACTCGCCTCGCTTCTCGCTCTGTCCGCCTGCTCCTCGTCCTCCACGGGCGGCTCGGGCGACACGGGGTACGCGCAGAGTGCGGACAAGCTGATCCTGGGCATCGTCCCCGACCAGCAGGGTGCCGCGACCCAGTGGGAACCCCTGGTGCAGTACCTGGAGCAGTCGCTGGACAAGGACGTCGAACTCGTCGAGTCGGTCGACTACGCGGCGCTGATCGAGGCCTCGGTGGCCGGACACCTCGACATGGGCGTCATCTCCGCCTTCAGCTACGTCGCGGCCTCCAACGCCGGTGCGAAGTTCGACCCGATCGCCGCCGTCGTCGAGGAGGAAGGCGGCGAGCCGGGGTACGACTCGGTCGCGATCGTCCCGAAGGACTCCGGCATCACCGATGTCGCGGGCTTCAAGGGCAAGAAGGTGTGCTTCGTCGACTACGGCTCGACGTCCGGCTATCTCTACCCCAGCGCGACCCTGCTCGATGCCGGGGTCGACCCGGAGAAGGACATCACCCCGGTGATGGCCGGCGACCACAGCCTCTCCGCGCAGAAGACGGCGCAGGGGGTGGAGTGCGACGCCGGGTTCGCGCAGAACTCGGTCGTCGAGACGACCGGCGTCACGGACGGCCTGTTCAAGGAGGGCGACCTGCGGATCGTGAACCGTACGGAGATCCCCGGCAAGCCGATCGTCGTCTCCACCACGCTGCCGAAGGACGTACAGAAGGCCATCACCGACGCACTGGTGGGCATTTCGGTCCCGAAGATCGCCAAGAGCGGGATCAAGACGCCGGACGGATTCGTCTCGCAGTTCTGGAGCGCGGTCGCGACCGACGACTCCTACTACGACGGTGTCCGTGAAGTCTGCGAACTCACGAAGTCCGCGCAGTGCCGGCCGTGAACGCCGCCTCACGGACCTCGCAGAGCCCGGTCGTCGAGGTCCAGGGGCTGAGCAAGCAGTACGGCTCCGGGCCTGCCGCGCTCGACGGCGTGGACCTGCGGGTGCCGGAGAAGCAGATGCTGATCCTGCTCGGGCACTCGGGGGCGGGCAAGTCCACGCTGCTGCGTCACATCAACGGCCTGGAACGGCCGGGCGCGGGCAGCGTCCACGTGCTCGGCAAGGACGTGACCGCCCTACGGGGACGGGGACTTCGAGAGCTGCGCGGGTCGATCGGGATCGATCTTCCAGCAGTTCGATCTGGTCGGATCGCTCAGCTCGGTGGAGAACGTGATGACCGGTGCGCTGGGCCGCCTGCGCGGGCCTCGCCTGGGCGTTCTGTCCTACGGCAGGCGCCTGCGCGACCAGGCCTTCTCGTTGCTCGACGAGGTCGGCATGCTCGACAGGGCCCACCAGCGGGCCGACACCCTGTCGGGCGGGCAGCAGCAGCGCGTGGCGATCGCCAGGGCGCTGATGCAGCAGCCACGGCTTCTCCTGGCGGACGAGCCCGTCGCCTCGCTCGACCCCGAATCCTCCCGGCAGATCATGACCCTGCTGCATTCGATTCGTGCCAGTCACGGTCTGACCGTCGTCTGCAGCCTGCACCAAGTGTCCCTGGCTCTTGAATGGGGGGAACGGGTCGTCGGTATGCGGGCCGGACGGATCGTCCTGGACAAACCGGCCGGGGAACTGACCGTCGGCACCATCTCGGGGCTCTACCAGGGCAGTGCGAAACCCGGCACGGAAACAGCTCTCGAGCCGACCCCGTCGAGGCCGTCCCGATGACCGACCTCCGGACGCCCCCCGCCCCGGTCGCCTCGGCGGCCGGGCCGGCACCCCAAACCCCTCGATCGTTCCGCTCGGTGCTCGCGGCCGTCACGGCGGGAACCATCCTTGTGGCAGGCCTGTGGTCCATCTCGTCGCTGGACTTCACACCGACGGAGTTCGTGGACAACTGGCCGCACGTCACCCGGTTCTTCGAGCGCGCCATGCCGATCGAGTTCCCCGGCACGGGAGAGATCGTCACCCTGACGCTGCTGACTCTCGCCATCGTCGTGTGCGGGACGTTGCTGGCCGCCGTGCTCTCGGTGCCCGTGGCGCTCCTCGCCGCCCGCAACGTCGGGACCGGCCGGCTCTCGGTGCTGCTCGGCCGCTTCCTCGGACTGTACTCACGGGCCGCGCCGGACATCGTCCTGGCACTCGTCTTCGCCTCCGTCCTCGGGAACGGACCCCTGCCGGGCATCCTGGCTCTGGGGATCCACTCGGTCGGGATGGTCAGCAAGCTGTTCGCCGAGGCGATCGAGCAGATCGACGAGGGGCCACGACGCGCGCTGCGTGCGGCCGGTGCAGGCCCGGCCCAGGAGTTCTTCTCCGGAATCCTGCCCCAGGTGACGCCGAGCTGGATCGCTTCGGTGCTGCACCGCAGCGACATCAACCTCCGCGCCTCCGCGATCCTCGGCTTCGTCGGTGTCGGCGGGCTCGGCGACCTGCTCGACAAGTACCTCGGCACGTTGGACTACGGCGCGGCCATCGGAGTGGCCCTGATCCTCTTCCTGCTCTGCCTGGTGTTCGAGGTGCTGTCCTCCGCGCTGCGGCGGTCGATCCTGGCCCCGGCACGGTCCCCGGGCATCCGGCGGACCGCCGAAGGTCCGGCGGATCCCCGGCGCAGGCCGTGGACCTCCGCCCGTATCCGGGGTCATGTCTTCGCCTGGAGCGCCGTCGCGGTGGTGGCCGGCTCGCTGTGGACCGCGGCCGGACAGGCCCGCACCTCCGGCGTCGACTTCTGGGCGAACGCCGGGTACGCCTGGGGCCGGATGTGGCCACCCGCCCTGAGCGAGACCACGCAAGGGAAGATCGGCCCGGCACTTCTGGAGACGGTGCAGATCGCCCTCGCGGCAACGCTGCTCTCTCTGGTCCCGGCGCTGGTGCTTGGCGTCCTGTCCGCACGCAACGTCACACCTCACCCGGTGGTGCGCACCGTTTCCCGCGGAATCCTGGTAAGCGTCCGAGCGATCCCGGAACTGATCCTGGCGCTGCTGTTCATCATCATGACCGGAATGGGTTCCACGGCAGGGGCCCTCGCCCTCGCGGTCGGAGGCATCGGGCTGCTCGGCCGGCTTGCCGCCGACTCGATCGAGGAAGTCCCACCGGGGCCGGAACGAGCCCTGCGCGCCGCCGGCGCCTCCCGGAGCCAGGTGTTCGCGGCGGCGACCTTCCCCCTGTCGCTTCCCGCTCTGGTTTCGCACACGTTCTATCTGTTCGACAGCAACCTTCGCGGCGCGGTCATCCTCGGCATCGTCGGCGGTGGAGGCATCGGCTTCATGCTCCTGCGGGCCCAAAGCGGCGACCAGCACGAGATGACCGCACTGCTGCTGTGCGTCCTGGCCCTCATCACCGTCGTGGAGTTCCTCGCGATGGGGGCGCGCAGGGCCTTCCGCTGACCGCGGAACGCGCCCGGTCACCCTCGTCCAACGGCGCAGACACCCCACGCAGCGGTCGCGCCGAGCGGCACCTTGTTCCCTTTCATCTCATTCAGCGGCGTCGAGCCGCGTTCACAGGAGTTCGCATTGCTCAATCCACCTGGAGAAACCACCCGGCGTCCCCTGCACATCGGTTTCGTCGGATACGGCGAGGCAGGTTCAGCGATCGCCAACGGGCTGGCGCGAGAGCCGGGAACGGTCGTCCATGTCTACGACCCGACCTTCACCGGCCGCACAACGGCGGCCGGCCGCACCGCCCCCGACTCGCTCGTCGTAGCCACCTCGGTCGGCGCACTGACCGCAGCCTGCACCATCGTGCTCTCGACCGTCGTCGCAGCCGCCGCAGTGGCCGTGGCGGAGGAGTTGGCCCCCCACGTCGGGCCCGGCCACCTGGTGGCGGACCTCAACTCGGTCTCCCCCGCCACGAAGGAGCGGATCAGCACGATCGTCTCGGCGAGCGGTGCGGCCTTCGTCGAGGCCGCGATCATGACCAACATCAGCGCCAACGGCCACGGCACCCCGATCTACGCGTGCGGAGAACGTGCCGGTGAATTCGCCGCCCTGGTCGGCGAGCGAGGCATGAACGTGGACAACCTGGGTCCTGACCTCGGACAGGCGTCGGCGACCAAGATGTTCCGCAGCATCATCGCCAAGGGCCTGGAGGCACTTCTCCTGGAAAGCCTCACCGCGGCCGCCCGTTACGACGTCGCGGACCGGGTCCTGGCGAAGGTCGAGGAAGGCTACCCGGGACTTCGCTGGTCGGCCCTGGCGGACCACCTGCTCGGCCGCACCGCCGTGCACGGGAGGCGCCGGGCGGACGAGATGTTCGAAGTCGCCGCGACCTTGGAGGAGTTGGGAATGTCGCCGTTCATGGCAGCCGGGGCCGCCCACCGCATTCGCGAGAGCGGAACCGCTCTGGAAGGCGCCTTCGCCACCGCCCCGTCCCGCTACCAGGACGTCGTCGCGATCCTCGCTGCTCCCCTCCCCCACTCCGCCACCGAAGGGCAGACCCGATGACCACCCGATCCGAGAAGAACCGCAGGCTGCGGGAGATCTTGAACAGTGACGGGCTCGGCACCGTCATGGCCGCGCACAACCCCCTGTCCGCGCTCCTTGCCGAGGAGGCCGGGTTCGACGCGATCTGGGGCAGCGGCTTCGAACTGAGCACGAGCTACGCCGTGCCGGACGCCAACATCCTGGCCTGGAACACCCACCTGGACCTGATGCGCGCGATCGCGGACCGCACCGGCATCCCACTCGTGGCCGACATCGACACCGGATTCGGCAACGCCGTCAACGTCTCTTATCTCATCCCGATGTACGAGGCCGCCGGAGTCTCGGCAGTCGTGATCGAGGACAAGAACTTTCCCAAGGACACCAGCCTGCGGGTCGGGGGCCGGCCGAAGCTGATCAGTCCGGCGGAGTTCTCCGGAAAGATCGAGGCCGCCGTGGCGGCCCGGCAGAGCCCCGACTTCACGATCATCGCCCGCACCGAGGCCCTGAACGCCGGGCTCGGCCGGGAGGAGGCGATCCGGCGCGGTCTGGCCTACGTCGAGGCCGGCGCCGACGCCTTGCTGATCCACTCGAAGCAGCCGACGTCCGAGGAGATCATCTCCTTCGTCGAGGCATGGCCGAGCAGCGTCCCGCTGGTGATCGTCCCCACCGCGTTCCCCGAGCTCACCGAGGAGGCGGCCCGGGATCTGGGCAAGATCAAACTGGTCATCTACGGCAACCACGCCGTCCGTGCGGCGATCGGCGGTATGCGTGATGTCTTCGCGCGCATCCGCCGTGACGGCGGGATCCACACGGTGACACCGGATCTGCCGGCCACCCAGGACGTCATCGAGCTGGCGGGTGACGCCCGGATGCGAGCCGTCGAAGAGCACTTCCTGCGGTGACGACGTCGACCGAGTCCGCGGTGGCGGCCGAGAACACCGGCCGCCACCGCGGCGGACTACCGCCCCTGCCGGCGGTCGGGTTCGGGCATTTCGGGATCTCACTCGGACTGTGCGGGCTCGCCGGAACATGGTCGGTGGCACGGACGGCGCTGGGAACCTCGCCCTGGGTCGCGAACGTCCTCTGGTCGTCGGCGGCCGGCACATGGCTTGTTCTCATCGCGTTGTACGGCATCGGCCGCCGGGGACGGTTGTCGGGTCTGGCAAGTGAACTACGGCATCCCGTGTCCGGAACGTCCGCGGCCCTGATACCCCTCGTCGGCTCCCTCCTGGCGACACACCACGCCCTCGACATGCCTGCCGTGGCACGCTGTGCGGCCGGGGTGTTCGCCGGGATCTCCCTGGTGATGGCCGTATATCTGCTCAGTCGCTGGTTCACCGGAGAAGCCGGCATCGCGGCCGTGCATCCGGGCTACATGGTGCCGACTGTCGCCGCGCCCTTCGTATCGAGCTCGGCCCTGGGGAGCGTCGGAGAGCACTTCGCGGCGGAGATCCTGTTCGGCGTCGCCCTCGTCGCATGGGGATTCATCGGCGCGGTGGTCGTGTGCAGGCTGTTGCTCGGCGACAGGCTCCCGACGCCGCTCGTCCCGACGCCGGCCATCCTGCTGGCGCCGCCGGCCGTCGGAGGGATCTGTTGGATGAACCTCAACGGCGACGAACCTGATCCGCTGGCCCGGACGCTGGTCGGTGTGACCATCGCGATGGCCCTGGTACAGGTTTCGCTGCTCGGGACCTATCGGCGGCTCCCCGTCAGCGTCGCGTTCTGGACCTTCACCTTTCCGGTCTGCTCCGCCGTCGCCTTCCTCCTGCGGTGGGGGGCCGCCGAACCGTTCAACGGATTCCGTGCCGTGGGCACCCTGCTGCTCGGGGGAGTCACGCTGCTGGTGCTCGTCGTCGCGGCCCTGGTGACGCGATCTGCTCTGAAAGGAACGGTTCAGCAGCGCCGAGACGTCGTCTGAGTCACGCTCGTCGCCGGACGACACGTCGGTGAAACCGGCGCTGCGGTCAGCCGGCCGGAACCGCACCGCGCGCGCCAAGGGACCTGTCGGGTTCCCGTCATGGTCGGTTCAGCAGGCGGCGTGGGTTGTCGACCATGATGCGCCGGACCAGCGCCTCCCCCGCGTCGCCGTCTCCGGCAAGGCGGCCGATGGCGGGGGCGATGCGACGGAAGAGGTGCTCGTAGCCGTTGCCGCCGTTGTGTCTCAGGTTGGCCTGGGTCCACAGGTCGCCACCGATGATCAACTGCTCGGCGAAGCCGGCCTCAAGGAGCCATGCCACCATCTCCAGACGCTCGGCGTCGGTCGGATTGCGAAGCGACGGATCGCCGTAGTAGAAGTCCGAGCCGAATGTGTCGTAGGCCAGAACGGCGCCGCGACGTGCGACGGCCTCGTGATAGCTCCGGTCGAAGTTCTCGTCGAGATGACCGACGATGACGCGATCGGCCGGCATCCCCTCCTCCAGCAAGGTATCGAGGATCTTCACCCCGGCCTGCTCGCGGAAGGAGAGATGGACATAGACGGCCGTACCGGTCTGCGCGCCGGCGCGGGCGGCGGCTCGGAGCACCCGCCACTCCGCGTCGGTGATCGGGGAGCTGGTGCCGATCTCTCCCAACAGGGCCGGCCGGATGCCGGTGCCGTCGATGCCTTCGGTCAGCTGCGTCACGAACCCTGCGGCGATCTCGTCGACGTCCGCCTTCTTGATGTGCTCCGGCATCGCGTTCTCGACGTACCAGCCGGCGCCGACACAGACATGGACGCCGCTTCGCCGGGAGATCTCGGGCAGTTCCTCCAGCCTGCGCCCCATGCCGGGGAGAGTGAGCTCCAGCACGCCGCTCGCTCCGCCCGCCTTCGCGGCCAGCAACTCCGCGACGGCGACGTCGGGGTCGTGCAGCACGAGGTTCTCGGGCAGCGAGAGCGCGTTCCAGCGCAGATAGCCCATCAGCTCCGGCCCGATCTGCGCTCCTGCGGGCGGCTCCTCCACCGGAGGCTTCGCCCAGACCCGTAGGTCGCTGAGGAGATGCTCGTGCATGGAGGTGGGGCCGAGCCGCTCGGGCTCGATCGGGCCGAGGACGGTGTGGATAGGCATGGTTCGGGCTCAGACTCTCTTGATCAGGAACTGTGCGATGCGCTCCCCGATCACCACAGCGGGCATCGCGGTGGTGGCACGCGGAGTGACGGGCATGATGGAGCAGTCGGCGACATAGCAGCCCGCGATGCCGTGGACCTGGCCGTCGTTCCCGACCACGGCAGTCGGGTCGTCGGCCGGGCCCATCTTGCAAGTGCCGACCGGGTGCCAGTAGTTGTCCGGGTTCGCCTCGACGTGGCGGACCAGGCCGTCCAGTCCGCCGGTCTCCGGCCCGGGGTGGATCTCGGTCCCCACGAGGTCGCGCATCGCCGGTGCGGCGGCGATCTCACGCAGCTGCATCATCCCCTCGGCCAGCACCTGTGCGTCGTGGCGGTCGGGGTCGGAGAGGAAGCGGTGGTCGATGAGCGGCTTGGCCTCCGGATCACGGGTCAGGATCCGCACATGGCCTCGGGAGTGCGGGAGCAGCGCCCCCACGCCGCAGCTCCACCGCTTCTCCGCGCCTCGGTGGGTGGGGCTGTAGGGCAGGAAGTGGAGATCGAAGACATCCGGATCGAAGCTGGAGGCCGCCTTCGCCATCGCCTGCTCGTCCGGCGCCCACCCCGTCGCCCGCAGTTCGTCCATGGCACGGGCCATCTTCTCCGACCCGCTCCAGCTCATCAGCGCGAACGGCTGGTCGTGCAGGTTCTCGCCGACACCCGGCAGATCCGCCACGACCTCGATCCCGAGTCCCCGCAGCAGTCCTGGCGCACCGATGCCCGACCGCTGCAACACCTGCGGCGAGTTGTACGCTCCCCCGGCGACGACGACCCGCGCCGCGCGTACGGTGTGCGCCGCTCCGCGCCAGTGGACGAGGACGCCGGTCGCGCGGCCGTGCTCGACCACGACCCGGTCGACGTGTGCGTCGCCGACGATCCGTAGGTTCGGCAGCTGCCGGGCGGGGTCGAGGTACGCGAAGGCGGTGTTCCACCGAACACCGTCGACGATGTTGTTGTCCTCCGGGGCGAACCCGACGGTCTCGTCGAGGTTGTTGAGGGTGTCCAGCTGCGGCAGGCCGACAGCGGTTCCGCCGTCGTACCATGCGCGCTGCCACGGGGTGAGCTCTGCTGCCCGGTAACGCTTGACCCGCATCTTGCGCGTCCCCTCCTCGAACAGCGGGAGGAGTTCGTCGGTCGACCAGCCGGCGTTACCGGCCTCGGCCCAGCCGTCGTAGTCACGGCGGTGTCCCCAGGTCTGGGTGGTGCCGTTGAAGTCCGAACAGCCGCCGATCGCCCGGGCGCGCTCGAAGGCGACCTTCACCGGGAGGGTGTCGCCCGAGTCGTAGCCCCAGTCGTTCGAGTGGCCGAGCCGAGTCGCATCCAGGATGTCGGAGGGCCATGCCTCGGAGCCGAAGGGCCCGAAGTCGGGACCGGCCTCGAGAACCAGCACGTCGGTGCCCGACTCGGCGAGGCGAGCGGCGACCACGTTGCCGCTCGTTCCGCCGCCGACCACGACCGTGTCGACCTCACGGGGCAAATCTCGCGTCACCACGCCCGTCCTCTCATTGGATCCGTGATTGCATGAATTGGATACTATCAGTCGGGCGTGCGGTGTGACAGGACCGTTCCGACGAGTTGGGAGATGCCGGTGGACGAGCAGCTGTGTGCATGGCCGGCGCAGCGGATGGCTCAGGCCGTCCGGCGCCGTGAGGTGAGCGCCGTCGAACTCGTCTCGGCGCATCTCGATCGCATCGAGCAGGTCAACCCGGCCGTCAACGCGGTGGTGAGCCTGGTGCCCGAGCAGGCGCTCGCCCAGGCCCGCGAGGCCGACGCTCGCGCAGCACGCGGCGACGCCCTGGGACCACTGCACGGCCTGCCGGTGGCGATCAAGGACCTCATGGACACCGCGGGCATCCGTACGACCTACGGCTCCCCGATCTACGCCGACCATGTGCCCCGTCATGACGCACTGATCGTTCAGCGCATGCGCGAGGCGGGCGCCATCGTCGTCGGCAAGACCAACACGCCGGAGTTCGGCGCGGGTTCACACACCTTCAACCCTGTCTTCGGCCCTACCCGCAACCCCTATGCTCTCGACCGCTCGGCCGGCGGAAGCAGCGGTGGCGCCGCTGCCGCGCTGGCGGCCCGCCTCCTCCCGCTGGCGGACGGCTCCGATCTGGGGGGCAGCATTCGCAACCCGGCGTCGTTCTGCAACGTCGTGGGGCTGCGTCCCTCAGCAGGCAGGGTGGGATCCACGCGGCCCGGCGACGCATGGGATCCGGCGTCCGTCCTGGGGCCGATGGCACGCTCGTGCGCCGACGTTGCTCTGCTGCTGTCCGTCATCGCCGGGCCGGACGACCGCGCCCCGCTCTCCCTCCCCGAGGACGGCGCGGCTCTGGCGGTCATCGCCCCCTACTCCTTCCGGGGTGCCCGGGTGGCGCTGTCGCGTACCGTGGACGGTTTGCCGTTCGAGCCGGCCGTCGCCCGGGTCATGGACCAGGTCGCCACGCGCCTGGCCGGACTCGGGGCCGAGGTGGTGGAGGTCGAGCCCGACCTCTCGGGAGCGGACGAGGCGTTCCAGACACTGCGCTCCCTGGAGTTCGTGGCTTCCTACGCCACGGAGGTCCGCGCACACCCGGCCCTGGTGAAGCAGTCGGTTCGCGACGATGTCGCCTGGGGCATGGCATTGACCGCCGAGCAGATCGCGCGGGCGCAGGCGCTGCGTGCCGAGGTCTTCCGCCGGACGCAGGCTCTGGTCGCCCGGTTCGACCTCCTCATCGCCCCCACCTCCCAACTGCCGCCGTTCCCCGTCGAGTGGGAGTACCCCAGACGGATCGCCGGGGTTCCCATGGATCGCTACTACACCTGGCAGCGGTCATGCACCCGGTTGACGACGACCTGCCTCCCGGTGCTGGCCCTGCCGGCGGGATTCACCGATGAGGGCCTGCCCGTAGGAGTGCAGTTCGTCGGACGTCACCGCGGTGAGCAGCGCCTGCTCGCCCAGGGCGCGGCGTGGGAAGAGGCGGTCTCCGACATCATGGCCCGGCAGCCGAACGTGGTTCCGGCATGATCAGCCAGGAGATCCGGCTGCGCCGGTACCCCAGCGGCCGGGCGGGCGCGGACGACTTCGTGACCGTCGAGCGCGCGGTACGGCCGCCCGCCCAGGACGAGGTCCGCGTCCGGAACCTCATTATGCGGGACCAGATGGCCTGGGTCGGGCTCACCCAGGTGGCTCGCATGGCACCCGGGTTGACCG
The DNA here is from genome assembly GCF_003688995.1 of Streptomyces shenzhenensis. GTDB lineage: Bacteria > Actinomycetota > Actinomycetes > Streptomycetales > Streptomycetaceae > Streptomyces > Streptomyces shenzhenensis_A. The sequence goes on from NZ_PENI01000021.1 coordinate 53,586, forward strand.
TCCTCGTCTCCGCCGCGTGGTGTGCGGAGCGATCTCCGGCTGCGACGCCGAGACCCGGCCACGGTCTACGAGGGCCTGGCCACGCCGTCACCACGTTCCTCGACATGATGTCCGGCCGCACCACGGGGCCGTGACCGCTCACGGAGGAACAGACCGAGGTGCCGCCGGACCGACACCGGTCCTGCGGCACCCCGCCCCATGACGATGAGCCTCGGAGGTCAGCCGAACGCTTCTCCGTGCACGACCTTGCCGCCCACCACGGTACGGAGCACCGGGCGGCCCGCGGCCTCGTACAGCTCGGAGAGGTCTGCCTCCACCGGGTCCACGTCGAGCTCCACCCAGTCGGCCAGGAACCCGGGTGCCAGGCGTCCCCGCTCCTGGTCGGCGAAGCAGTACCTCGCCGCTCCGGTGGTGTACATCGCCAGCGCCTCTTCGGCCGAGACCGCCTGATCCGCGCCCAGCGGCCGCTCACGGCCCCGCACCTGACGGCTGCGCGCCTGCCACATGCCGAAGAGGGGGGACATCGGGAAGTCCGGCCCATCGGAACCCCCTGCCAGTGTCACACCCGCGTCGGCCCAGTCACGCAAGGGCGCCAGCCTGGCCTCGTCACCGAACTTGTCGGCGAGACCGGCCGCCACCCGCCACTGCATGGCGGGTTGGGTCGACAGCAGCACTCCGAGTCGTGCCGCGCGGCGCATGTCGGCACGGGACGGCCATAGATAGGCATGCATGACCGACAACCGCAGGGGCGCGACCGGCCATTGCCTGTCGACCGCCTCGAAGACGTCGAGCGCGAGGGTCACCGCCGCATCGCCGACCGCGTGCACCGCCACCGAGTTGCCGTTCTCGGCACAATCGGCCACAAGGTCGGCGAAGACATCGGCCGGGCAGGTGAGATTGCCGTGATACCCGTCGGTTCGGGGCCAGACGCCGGAGATCAGCGCCGTGCCGAACCCACCCGCGCCGTCGAGATAGATCTTCAACGGGCCACGCCTGAACCAGACATCGCCTCGGCCGGTCGCCACACCGCCGGGACCGAGCGATGCCAAGAACTCCTGTGCCGGGCGGGCGGTGTCCGCGAGCGGCATTCCCATCGTGCGCAGGGTGAGCCGGCCCTCCGCGACCGCTTCGGCGTACACCTCCATCTCGGCGGGAACCAGGCCCGGTTCGCCGGCTCCGGTGATCCCGAGCGTATGCAGATACGCCTGTGCCTCGGCCAGCGCCGCTCGGCGCTCTTCGTGGGTGATCTCCGGAACCCGTGACATGACGAGATCGGCGGCCGGACGTTCGACCAGGAGCCCGGTCGGTGTCCCCGCCGCGTCGCGCTCGATGCGGCCGCCGACCGGCTCGGGGATTGCGGCGTCGATGCCGCAGCGTCGTAGCGCCTCGGTGTTGGCGATGGCGTCGTGCGTGCGCCGGTCCAGGACGACGGGACGGCCGCCGGTGACCTTGTCCAGATCGTGCCGGTCGGGCAGCCTGCCCTCGGCGAGGTCCTCGGCATGGAAATGGGCGCCGACGACGGCCCAGTCGAGATCCGGCCGCTCCGCCAGCCAGGCCCCGATGCGCTCACAGACCTCCGCCACCGAGGAGGCCTCCGAGATCGTCAGGCGGCGTCGCTCGATGCCGACGACCAGCGTGTGCAGGTGGGAGTCGAGGAAGCCGGGCACCACCACTCCCGCCGCCTCGACCTCGTGAGAGCCGGGAGCCATGGCGCGCAGACGATCGGGCTCGCCGAGCGCCGTGATGCGGTCGCCGGTCACGAGCATGCCGCGGACAACCTGCTGGGCCGGATCCATGGTTCGGATCCGGCCCAGCAGGAGCAGCCGGTCGCCGGTCACCCGGCCAGCCACTTGGTGTACCAGGCCAGCAGCGCGTCGTCCTGCTTGGCGCGGGCCTCGGAGTCCTGATACACGACGTCCTTGTGCTCAGGGGAGTTGACGATGTTGGCCTTCGTCCTGGCATCCATGTGCTTGAACGCATCCGGGTTGCCGGGCCCGTACCCGGTGAGCTTCGCGAACTGGGCCTGCCGCTGCGGCTCGTTGAACACCTTGGCGAGCGCCTGGATGTTGGAAGTGTCGGGCGCCTGCTTCGGAATCGCCATCACGTTCGGCGAGACGATCGCCTGGTTCCAGGAGATCGTCACGTCCACCCCCTGCTGCAGCAGGCCGTAGGCCTGCCCGGACGGGCCGGCCACCACCGCGGCGGTGTGCGAGGTCAGGAGCTGCTGGATCTGCGGGTAGGAGGTGTAGAAGACCATGTGCGGCCGCAGCTCGTTGAGCTTGGTGGTGCACAGGTCCAGACGGAGCGGGTAGAGGTTCTTCACGGAGATACCGGAGGCGAGTTCGGCCATCTCGCATGCGCTGTCATAGCTTCCCGGGCTGCCCATCCAGCCTCGCTTGCCCGGGTACTTCTTGACGTCGAAGAAGTCCGCCCACGTCTTCGGCCCGCCGTTGGGGAAGGTGGCGGCCAGATAGGCCTGCACGTGCCCGACGGAGAACGTCCCGAACGCGTGGTCGCGGATGTTCTCCGGGAGGTTGGTGTCCCGGGGTACGTCGGGATCCAGCTCCGCGATGTTGGCCTTGTTCCGGTACACCTGGTCGAGTCCGACGTGGATCGCGTCGTAAGCGCCCTTGCCTCCCGACAGCATCGTGTTGGCGATCGAGTCGCTCTCGACCTCGGACGCCACCTTGACCCCGGTGTCCTTGGTGAAGTCGTCGAAGTACGCCGTGTAGCGGGCCTTGTTGGTGGTGCCGCCGAAGTCGGCCCACACGACGCGACCGCTGAGGCCGCTCCCCGATGCGCCCTCGGTGGCGGAGCCACCGCTCGACCCACAGGCGGACAACACCATCGCGAGGGCGGCACCGGCGCCGACCGCGGCGATGGCGCCACGCCGGCGCCAGCCGAGGATTCTCTTCAATGCAGCCAAGACTGCCTCCATAGTCGTACGTGGCAGGGTCTTCGATGGCGACCCGATTGGATCCAATCCAACCTTCGATGGATCCGTATCGTAATATCCGCATCCAGAATTCGTGTATCGATCGTGTTACGGCATCGGATCCAGCACCGGGTCATCGCCGCAGAACCGGTCCAGGACGTTGCCGAACAGCCGACCGATCTCGGTGTGGCCGCCGAGATCGTAGAGCGCACCGGCGAAGGCGATGGATCCGGTCGAGAAGACGGCGCCCCCTCCGTCCCGCGGCACCAGGACCACATCCGAACGGACACGTGGGTTCCGCCGCCCGCCCAGGACCCGGCTGGTCATGTTGAAGTTCTCCCGGGCCTCCAACATGTCATCGGAATGCCCGGCCGAGGTGGCCAGGATGATCGCCTCGGGGGCCGTCCCGAGCAGCGGATCGACGGAGTCGATCTCCAGTCCTGCCGCGGCTCGGGAGACACCGTAGGAGCCGAACTCGTCCACGTCCACTCCCTCGAAGAGCCAGTCGACACGTGGATCGCGCGCCACTCGCACGTAGCCGGCCGACGCCCCGGCGTTCCCGGCGGCCACGAAACCGACGCCGAAGCCCTTCTGCGGCGCCCTGCCGTTGAAGCGCCACGGGCCGCCCAGGTGTCCGGTGAACGCGAGGTGGTACTCCCCCGGATCTGCGGACCACGCCTGAGTGCCGCCCCAGCGCCGGATCTCGATGACCTGGTCGTCCTCCGGATCGTGGCCCGTCACCCAGTACATCCCGTTGCCGCCGAGGTATACCAGCCGCCCGCCGTTCGCGACATAGCTCTCGTAGCTGTCCAGCATCTGGGCGGTCGGGTATTCGGGATGCGTGCCGGTGATGACCACCCGGTAGCGGGAGAGCAGCCGGCCGCCCTCCCGTCGGAGATCGTGATCCGTCACGACGTCGACCGCCCTGCCGGTACGGTCGAGCCAGTCGATCAGCTGCATGTCACCGGTGAACTGCCAGACCGGAGCATTGTGGTCGTAGACCCGCTCACGCAAGGTCAGCAGCGGGCGCCGCCAGCTCGAGTAGCAGACACCCGCACCGTCGCCGTGGGCCTCGTACAGCGAGTAGCCCAGGTCCCTGCGGGAATCACGGAAGAGCTCGAAGTCGTCGAGCGTGGGAACCATCTGGCTCCAGACCTGCGTACGCGGGCTGTCGACGCCGACGTGGTCATTGCCGTACGCGAGATAGCTGTTGGTCGGCAGCACCACCAGGATCTCCGAGGTCGCCTCGTCCGCCGGCGGCGCGACGAAGACCGGGACGGTGTCACGCCCGCCGGACGTGTCGGAGAGAACAATGCCGTAGACGCCGCTGGGCAGTTCGTCAGGAAGTGTGAGCTCGCCCTGGAAGCGCCACGAGCAGTCGGTCATGTCGTCGCGGTGCAGGTGAAGAGCCGCGTACTGAGCGGGAGCGAAGCGGTAGTCGGCGACGTCGCCGTCCCAGGCCGAGGAGCGCACGGCGCGCTGCGGATGATTGACCGCTGCGCCGTGCAGGCCGTGCGGCCCGGCATCGGTCACCCGGCTGGTGCGCACGATGCCCGCGCGGGTGATCGCTGCGGCCAGGTCCCAGTGAGCCAGCAGAGCAGGGTGCGCGACCAGCTCACGGCGTCCACCGGTCGCGGTCGCGTCGGCGACCAGGACCGGCGACTCGATGCGCCCGTCGTACGGAATCTGCGGCCCGGTGGGGGCAAGGTGCGAGCCGCCCCAGAGAAGCGTGGCGGAGGAGGACACGGGCGCGCCGGGCAGCTCCGCCGACGCGGACACCGCAGCGACGGCGGGACGGACCGACCGGTTGGACTCGAAGGTTCCGGCCTGCTCGACCACGAGTCGCACCTCCTGGCCCGCGCTGCCGCCGATGCCGGCGCGAAGCTCGTACCAGCACCACGATCGGACCTCGCTGTCGACCGTGACCTCCACAGGTCCGGCGTCCGTGGTGACTCTCAGGGCGAACCGCCCCCGCTCGTCGAGGCCGAGCCACCACCCGCCGCCGTGACCGCCATGGGACAGAAGTGTCTGCGCACCGTCGCCGACACGTGTCGGCATCACCGCCAGTGCGACGACGAGGCCGGCGGGCCGGATCCCGGGGACGTCGTCCACACGTACGTACGAGCCCACCGGCGAGACCTGATCGATGCCGGGCGCCTCGATCACCTCGGCCCCCGCCACCGGCGACTGACGGCGTGGCACACCGGCGGAGGGGATCGCCAGCGCATGGAGCCGAACCAGTTCTCCCCTCCAGCTGTCCGCGGTGGTGCTCACTGCCAGCCTGACCGTCTCACCGGGCCGGTAGGAGACCCGGTCGGTGTAGCCCATCACGCCCGGCGGCACCAGGACCGGCCGCGCTTCCTCACCCATCGACATGCCTCGCTCTCCCTCTCGTCCTCAGCCCGCCGACATGAGCCCGAGCCGGCTCACCACGTCACGCCGTAGTCGCGCAGCCGCCGCAGGAACACCGCGTGCTCGGCCTCGTCCCGGGTGCGGTGCGGAACCTCGCCCAGCAGCTCCGGCACACCTCCGCGCTCCCGCGATCGGACCCCGATCGCGAACCCGTCCTCGGTCGTCACGATGAGATAGCGAGGCTTCTCCGGATCCGGATTCCGGCGCACGAAGTCCATCACCTCGACCACATCGGGCGGGTAGGGAGGGTCGGGCTGTGCCGCCGCCCTCTCGATCAAGGTGGCCGTCACCATCGACTTGATCCGCGCCAGGATCACTTCGTCCTGGACTGTCAGCGCCATCTCGTGTCCTCCCGATAGCTCTCCGGACAGATGCCGCGTCGCCTGCCGCGGCCGGGGATCTCAGAACATCCCGAAGTACTCCCGCTGCTCCCAGTCGGAGACATGCCGCAGGTAACGCTCGTACTCGGTGCGCTTGAGGTGGACGTACCAGTCGACGACGACGTCCCCGAACGCGGACCGGAACGCCTGATCCGTCTCCAGGGCCGAGACCGCCTCGCCCAGCGAGCGTGGCAGCGGCGGCGCGTCCGCGGCATAGGGATCCGTCGTGGGGGCGCGGAGCTCCAGGCGGTTCGTGATCCCGTCGAGTCCGCTGACCAGTTGCGAGGCGATGTAGAGATAGGGGTTGGCCGCCGGCTCGCCCGAACGGTTCTCCAGCCTGGTGGCGGTATCGCCCGGACCACCGACCGCCCGCACCATCGCGCCCTTGTTGTCGATCCCCCAGGCCACCCGGTCGGGGGCGAGGCTGTAGGGCTGGTAGCGCTTGTAGCCGTTGACCGTCGGGGTCGCGAACGCGGCGGCAGCCGAGGCGTGCCGCAGGATCCCCTCCAGCCAGGAGCGGCCCGTGACCGACAGCACGTCGCTGGTGTCGTCGGCGTCGGGCATGAAAGCGGCCCTGTCGGTGTGGATGTTCGTCAGGGACTGGTGCAGGTGCCATCCGGTCGACGCGGTCTCGGCCCCCTGAGGCCGGGACATGAAGGTCGCGTGATAGCCGAGCCGGCGGGCGATCTGCCGCACCGCGCTGCGGCACACCACCACAGCGTCCGCCGTCGCCGCGGCGTCGTCGGCCTCCATCGTCAGCTCCAGCTGGCTCGGTCCGAACTCCAGCTCCAGGGAACGCAACGGCAGGTCCAGCGACGTCAGTCCGAGATGGAGCTGCTGAACCAGGTCGTCGAGCCCGTCGAGGCTCTCCTCGTGCAGCAGTTGGGCCCCGCAGGTCGTCGGCGTCACGGCGGCCGCCAGACCTGGCGCGCCCGGCCGGCCGATCCGGCCCTGGTCCATCGGCTCCTCCGCACGACGGAAGACATGGAACTCCAGCTCGGCACCGACCGTCATCCGGTAGCCGCGTTCGGCGAGCGTGTCCAGCTGGCTGCGGAGCAGCGTTCGGCTGCAGAAGGGCACCGCCGTCCCGTCGGGGAAGACGACATCGCACAGCAGCCAGCCGGTGCGGGCGGCCCACGGCACGACCCGGAAGGAGGTCGGATCGGGGACCAGCACGATGTCACCGGCACCCGAGAAACCGGAGACACCGACGCCGGTCTCGGCGGCGAAGACCGAGAACGCGGACATGCCCGAGGTGTCCTTGAGCAGGAGCGAGCTGGGCGCGGTGATCCCTGAGCGCATCGCCGCCGAGACGGAGCTGCGCGTCAGCGTCTTGCCCCTGATCAGACCGTGCTGGTCCACGAAGCCGAAGCGCACCATCTCGATGCCGAGCTCGTCGATCACCCGGCGCATCTGGGCCGCGGCCGCATAGTGGGCCTCGGTCCAGAACCCGTGTCGTTCGATGAAGCCGCCGCGGTCCTTGGCCAGCATCGGGCGGGCGCTGCTGCCGCCACCGCCCTCGGCGACCTTGCGCTCGTCGGCGTTGCGCATGGACTCACGCATCTGCGACCTCCGGCTGCGACCTGAACCACGATGACGCCTGACGACGCTCGGTCTCCTTCTCCAGCCAGCGCTGCTGCCAGCCGTCGTTCGCCGCGATGGTGTCGACCGCCAGAGGACCGATGTAGGCAGCCGCCTCGGCCTCGTCGAGCGGGTGCGCCGGCGTGGGGCCGCCGGCTTCGAACGCGTCGATCGCCCGCAGCAGCAGGCGGCGGTTGGCGGTCACCGCGCGGTCGGAGACGCCCAGCCGCTCCTGCGTGCGGTCCTGGATGCTGCCCATGCTCTCGACCGCCCACTGGTCGTGGACGTTGATGTCCAGGCCCATTCCGGTGTAGGTGAGCTCGTTCTGCTCGCGGGCGTCGAAGCCCCAGTTGTTGCCCCGGTTCCGCAGCGGCCGGTAGTCCGGCAGCGAGACGTTCTCCAGCCGCTGGCGCAGCATCGTCTCCTTGTCCACGACCTCGTTGAAGTCGTAGAAGATCATGTACCAGTAGTGGTTCTCGTCGTCGATCGGAACGTGCCACTGGGTGAAGACCCGGTTGTTGCCGAAGGGCACGACGAAGGCGTTGGGGAACATCAGGTTCGTCACCCGGACGTGCTTGATCTCCTCGGTGAGCTGCCGCACCGCGAAGACCCGCAGCCCGTGCTCGGCGCTCTCCACCTCGATGTCGGGCCGGTAGTGGTCGCCGACCAGCTTGGAGAGCTTCTGCCCCGTGCCCTCCACCTCCTCGCTGAACTGCTGCCCGTAGACCTCGCGCGGGTCCTCCCCGATGAAGCGGTGGAGGAAGGAGACGTGGCTCGGGTCGATCCCGCCTTCGAGTCCCTGCAGCCAGTTGCACTCCCACAGGCCCTTGAAGGCGAAGGTGTACTCCTCAGGTGCGGTGAAGCAGTCGAAGGTCGGGAACGGCGGCGGGTCACCGGCGCCCATGTAGGTGAAGACGATGCCGTTGCGCTCGACGCAGGGGTAGTTCGAGATCCGGATCTTGTCGAGGAACTGGCTGTGCGCGGGCTCGGCCGGCTGCTCGACGCAGCGGCCTTCGTCGTTGTAGAGCCAGCCGTGGTAGAGACAGCGCAGTCCCCCGTCCTCGAGCCGCCCGAAGGAGAGGTCCACACCGCGGTGTGCGCAGAAGCGGCTGATCAGGCCCCACCCGTCAGCCCGTTTGAAGAGCACCAGGTCCTCCCCGAACAGCCGAACCGCCTTGACGGGTCGCTCGACCGGCATCTCCGACACGAGCCCCGCCGGCTGCCAGTAGGACCGCATCAGGCCGCCGAGCGGCGTCCCGGGCCCGGTCTGGGTGAGTTTGTCGTTGTCGGCCTGTCTCAGCACGGCTTCCTCCGTCGTAGGTCGGGCTCGTCAGGGTCGTGCGCCACGCTCACGCGCCCGTTGGAGGCGCAGCCGTGGAGAAGGGGGACGGGACGGCGGGCCGTCGTGAGGGTCATAGGTCCAGCACCAGCCGGTCACCGGCAGCCCGCGAGACGCACAGCATCATGCAGTCGTTCGCGGCCCGTTCCTGCGGCGTGAGGATGTGGTCGCGGTGATCGACCTCGCCCGACAGGACCCGTGTCTCACAGCTCCCGCAGATCCCCTCCTCGCAGTCCTTGAGGAGGTCGAAGCCTGCTTCCGTCAGCACCGAGAGCGCAGAACGGCCGGCCGGGACTTCGAACTCTGTGCCGCTGCGCTCCAGGCGCACCGTGAAGGCGCCCTTCTCCCGAGGCGTCTCGTCCTCGGGGGCGGTGAAGAGCTCGGTGAAGAACCTGTCCCGGCAGCCGTGTGCGGCCACGCCCGCCTCCAGTGCCTGCATCAGACGCGCGGGGCCGCATGCGTAGATCAGTGTCCGGTCGTCCAGGCCGTCCAGCAGGAACGCGGCATCGGGACGCCCGCCCTGCTCCGCGGGGTGCAGGAGGACTCGGTCCCCATGGGGTCCGAGCCGATCGCGGAACGGCATCGTCGCCAGTCGTCGCCCGAAGTAGTGCAGCCGCCAGTCGGCCGCTGCCGAACCGGCCGCGGAGACCATCGGAAGAAGCGGAGTGATGCCGATGCCGCCCGCGACGAAGAGGTAGGAACGCGCGGCGCGCAATGCGAAGTGGTTGCGCGGCCCGCCGACGGAGAGCACCGCGCCGGGGCGCAGCTGATCGTGCACCCAGGCCGAACCACCTCGGCCCGCCGGCTCGCGGAGCACGGCGATCCGGAGCGCGCCCTCCCCCGGCTCCCCGCAAAGGGAGTACTGACGCGACGTGCCGTCCCCGACGACGATGTCGATGTGAGAGCCGGGCTCCCAGTGCGGCACGCCGCCCCCGTCGGCGGGCGTCAGCTCCACGGACAGGACCGCGTCCGCCTCGAGCCGCAGGCCGCGGACGACGAACTCTCGTTTGGAACTCACAGCACTCCTCTCTTGGATCCAATCGTAAGCATTTCGGATCCGTAAAGAAAAGGGCTACACACACCTTGACTCGGACTGGGTCCACGTCGACGACGGTCTGTTATCATTTCGGGGCCAGGATCGCTACACTGAGCTACCAAAGCGTCGTCGCAGCCGTCGATGCCAGGAGACCCCCCATGACCCAGACCACCGACGCTCTGACGTCCTCGAACAAGTCGGGATCAGCACTGGTCGATGACCTCGCGAGCCAGATTCGCGATCGCATCATGACCGGGGAGATCCCGATCGGGGCCCAGTTGCGCCAAGCCGAGCTCGCGAGCAACTTCGGCGTCTCACGCACCCCGATCCGGGAAGCGCTGCGCCAGCTCCAGACCGGCGGCCTGATCGAGGTGCTCCCTCATCGCGGCGCCGTGGTGCGCGTGCCGGCACCCTGGGAGGTGCGCGAGTCCTACGAGGTGCGCGCCGAACTCGAGGCCCTCGCGGCCGCCCGCGCCGTCAGCCGGATCACCCGCGCGCAGATCGACGACCTGCGCGGGGCGAACAAGGAGATGTTCGACACCTCCGCGGCAGCGGCGCAGGACCCGGCCTCCGACACTCCGGCCCACCAGCAGAACAACGATCTCTTCCACACGCTGATCAGCTCGATCTCGGGGAACGCGCGGCTCACCAAGACGATCGACGACATCAACACCACCTTTCCCCGCAACGTCTCGGCACAGTTGGTCGTCACCGACGCCCGGCACCGGGAGGAGAACTTCCAGGAGCACGAGCGCATCATCGACGCCCTGGCGGCGGGCGACACCGCCCAGGCCGCCAAGGAGATGCGCGAGCACGTGATCAAGGCCGGCGAACAACTGGCCCACTGGTACGAGCAGCGGTCGTCCACCGTGTTCCACGGATGAGATTATGGATCCAATCTCTTGCGGATGGGATCCTTTTCGCTAGGCTGACCTCCTCGACTCATGGAGGTCCGATGACGATCACGAACACCCCCTCGACCGCGACCGGCCTGGAGGTGAAGCCCCTGGGGCCGCCCAGCGCCGAGCCGCTCAGCGGCGAGATACTCGTGCGCAGCCGCGTCGACTTCACCAACGAGGAGCGCACGGTCGTCTCAGGCATCTGGGAGAGCGATCCGGGAAGCTCGCGATGGGAGTTCCTGACCCGCGGCGAGATCATCCACGTGATCTCCGGGCGCATGACCGTGCAGCGCGACGGCGAGGACCCGGTCGAGGTCACCGCGGGCACGACGGCGTACTTCCCCATCGGCTGGTGTGGCACCTGGACGGTCCACGAGACCCTCCGCAAGGTGTACGTGGTCTTCAAGTCATGAGCGCCTCCGCACTGCCCGCTCCGGCCGTTGTCGGCAACGCGGTCCTGATCGTCGTCGACATCCAGGGCGGCGAGGTACCCGACGACGTGTCCCGGTCCGAGATCGCGCAGATGGGTGGCCGCCACGAGCGAGCTGCCCGCGTTGAGCGCCTCATCGACGCCTGTCGCGAGCACGGCGTGCCCGTGGTCTTCATCCAGGAGGTCCACAAGCCGAGCCTGGTCGACATCGGTCGCGAGCTCGACGGCGCGGAGGGGCCGCACTGCGTGGAAGGCTGGCCGGAGACGGAGCTGGCCCCCTGGGTCAAGCCACGGCCGGAGGAATTCCTGATCCGCAAGCGCCGATATTCGGCCTTCTTCGGCACGGAGCTGGAGATCGTGCTCAAGGCCTACCGGGCCGAGACCGTGCTGCTCATCGGCGGCTTGACCGATGTGTGCGTCCACTACACCGCGGTGGACGCACACCAGCACGACTATCACGTCCGCGTGCTCACCGACTGCGTCGGGGGTTCCTCGCGCGAGGCCCACGCATACGCCCTCCGGGCGATCGAGTATCTCCAGCGCGACGCGCTGGTCACCAGCGACCAGGTCTTCAGCTGGCTCGAACAGCAGCCCAGGAGCTGAGGTCTGCGTTCCGTGTGGATCCCTTTCCGGAGTTCGAGTCGCCCGCGCCGTCCGCCGCCCCGCACTGTCGCCTTCTGGTGGATCTTCGCTGCGGCGACCATCGAGAACGCCGCCTTCGCGGGCTCCTCGACCATCCTGCCCGAGGACCTGACCACCCGATTCGGAAGCCAGGGCTGGGTGATCGGCGCCATTGCCGCGAGCGGGCCCCTCGCCACACTGGTGGTCCAGCCATGGGCCGGAGCCTTCGCTGACCGGCGCGGCCATCGCACCACCGGGATCGTCGGCGGCTGCGCCGCTGTCCTCGGAGCGCTGCTGATGCTGGCCGGAGGCTCGCAGTGGCTGGTGCCCCTCAGCCGCGTCCTGATGGGGAGCGGTGGCGCGGCGCTCAACACCGCGGCGACCGCGTGGGTCGTGGCGTTCACTCCCCGCGGTCGACAGGGGCGGGCGCTGAGCATCTACGGCCTGAGCGTGTGGATCGGAATGGCGCTCGGACCGGTCGTCTGTTCCTCCGCCTACCAGAACGGCGGCAGCCTGGGGCTGTGGCTCTGCGTCGCCTCGCTGGCTGCGCTTTCGCTCCTCTGCTACCACTTGTGCTTCCGGGTGGCCCCGCGTGAGCCGAAACTGCCGGCGTCCGACGGACAAGGCGCATCCCGGCTGTCCTGGGTGAGCTTGCTGAGCGCGATCGCCCGGCCAGGAGGGGCGGCAGCGGCCGCCTGGGCGGCCGAAGCAGTCGTGATGACCTACACCATCGTCCACCTGACCGGACACGGAATGGCTCCAGCCGGTGTCTGGGGCGCCTCCAGCGTGTTCCCGATCTTCGCTGTCAGCGTCATCGTCAGCCGGATCGGCCTCGCCCGCGCGGTCGATCGCCACCGGCCGGCGGTGCTCGCCTGCGCCTCGTTGGCCACGGTCGCCTGCGGCTGCCTCCTCCTCGGCTCCGCCGCGAGCTTCGCGGTCGCGGCGGTCGCCATGACCGTCCTGGGTTTCGGCTTCGCGTCCCTCTACCCCACGCTGACGATGCTCGCCGCCGAGGCACTCCCACCGCACAGCCGAGGGGCGGGGCTCGGCCTTTTCCAGGCGGCGACCTCGTTGGGGACCGCCGTCGGGCAGTTCGGCGGCGGCGTCTCCGGGGGACTGTTCGGGACCACCTCGGCGTATGTCGGTGCCGGCGCGCTCCAGGCCGTCGGCGTCATGCTCCTCCTTGTACGGCCCGGCCCCACAGGGCGGCGATACCCGGAGCGACCGGTCGACGGCGTGACCGGCGCCTGAGCCGAGCCGCGAGGTGACCGGCCGCGTCTCAGGTCCGCCCTCGGACGGGCAACTCGGCTGCACGGTGGAGGTCTCGACGGGACCCATGCAGATCCGTACGGTCGGTCCGAGCCGGGCATGGACAGCCGGCTCGCCCGGACCGTGGCGTCATGCGGGTGGCCGCGGGTCCGCGGTCGTGTTCAGGCCGTCCAGGAGCATGTCGAGGCCGGTGATGAACTGGTCGCGGTCGGCGTGGTCGCGCAGGTCCTTGGCGGTGCTCGTCAGGAACGGGTAGTCGGCGGGGTCGAGTTCCTCCCAGCGTGCGGCGGTCTGGTCGAGGAAGGCGTCGCGGCTGGTGGTCGCGTCGAGGGTGGCGCAGGGGACGATGATCTGGGCGCTGACGCCGGTGATGTAGTAGGAGATCGCGGTAGAGACCGTGAAGTGCCGTTCGGCGGGCAGCCCCGTTCGTGCGACAAGGGTGCCGATGCGGTCGAGCAGGCGCAGTCCGTTCTCCAGCGTGGGCGGCGCGTTGACGTGGGGCGCCGCCCACGGGTGCCGATCAAGGGCATCGAAGACGGCGATGGCAAGCGCGCGCAGCCCGGAGCCGGCGTCTTCCGCGGAGCGCGGGGCCGCGGCGAGGGCGCGGCCGAGCACCTGATCGGCGGCCAGGGTGACGAGCACGTCCTTGTTCGTCACGTGCCAGTACAGCGCGCCGGGTCCGGTGTGCAGATGTTTGGCCAACAGCCGGAAGGTGAGCCCCCGTTCGCCGCGTTCGTCCAGCAGCTCAACGGCCGCGTCGACGATCAGCTCTTGTGAGAGGGCGCCGGCCCGCCCCCCGGTGGGTGCTCTTCCTCGTGTCCGTTGCATGACCGCATTTTGACACACCCTGGTCCCGCGTTCCATATTACTTATGGAACGCGGGACCATATTGGCGCCCCGGGAAGCGGCCCGGGTTGCGCCCGTACAGAAACGAGGACGCCCATGAACCCCATCCACCACCCGATCGCCATCGTCGGCGCCGGACTCGGAGGCCTGATCCTCGCCCGGGTCCTGCACGTCCACGGCATCCCCGCGACGGTCTACGAGGCCGACCCGTCGGCAAAGTCCCGCACACAGGGCGGCCAGCTCGACATCCACGAGGACGACGGGCAACGCGCACTCGCCGACGCCGGCCTCACCGACGAGTTCCGCGCGATCATCCACGAAGGCGCCGAGGCGTCGCGTGTGCTCGACCCGCGCGGGAAGGTGCTGTTCGACGCCCCCGACGACGGCACGGGGCAGCGCCCCGAAGTGCTCCGCGGAGACCTGCGCCGCATCCTGCTCGACTCCCTGCCCGACCGGACGGTCCAGTGGGAACACAAGGTCACCGGTGTCCGGACCCTCGGCGACGGCCGACACGAACTGACCTTCGCGGACGGCGCGACCACCACCAGCAGCAGCCTCGTCGGCGCCGACGGCGCCTGGTCGAGGATCCGCCCCCTGCTCTCCGACGCCGAGCCCGAGTACACCGGCACGACGTACATCGACACCTATCTGTACGACGCCGACGAGCGGCACACCGCGACGGCCGAGACGGTCAGTGTCGGCGCGATGTACGCGCTGACGCCGGGCAAGGGGATCATCGCGCACCGCGAGGCGGGGAACATCCTTCACACGTACGTCTTGCTGAACCGCTCCGCCGAGTGGATCGGCGCCATCGACTTCACCGACGCCGCCGCAACTGCTCGGGTCGCGGCCGAGTTCGACGGGTGGGCCCCGGAGCTCACCGCGCTGATTACCGACGGCGAAACCGCTCCGGTCGCACGCATGATCCACACACTCCCCGACGGACACCGATGGGAGCGCGTGCCCGGCGTGACACTCCTCGGCGATGCCGCGCACCTGATGCCGCCGTCCGGTGACGGCGCGAACCTGGCGATGCTCGACGGCGCCGAACTCGGCAAGGCCGTCGCCGCTCACCCCGACGACTTCGAGGCGGCTCTCACCACCTACGAAGAGGCGCTGTTCCCGCGTACCGAACCCATCTACGCCGAGGCGCACGACATGCTGGACCTCTGCCTCGGCGACCGCGCACCGTTCGGATTCATCGGCCTGTTCACCGGTGGCCCCCAGGGCCAGGACACGGCCTGGACGCAGTCCTGAGCCACTCCTGAGCGACACCGCCGCCGAGCCCTGTGCAGACCGGTGTGACAGACCCCGCAGGCCTGGGCCTCGATCGCCGCCTCACTCGCCGAACATCGCCCGCCGGGGGTTGTCGACCACCATCTCGCGCAGAACGTCCTCCCGGATGCCCGCGGCGACCGCCCTCTCGTGGAACTCCTCCAGCACGAACGTGAGCCCGGGACCGCCCAGAGCGGCCTGGTGCGAGCGCTGGCTCACGTCCTGGGAGAGCAGGATCTTGCGGTGATGTCCCTCGTCGACCAGCTGCTTGAGGTAGCCGACCCGCCGGTCGAGCTCGTGCGGGATGATCTGGCCACCGATCTTGCAGGCCATCATGCAGTCGTACTGGATGTAGACGCCCTTGCCGAGCAGTTCCCGGTGATAGCGGATGTCCTTGACCGTGTCCGTGTGGCCGATGACGATCCGCTCCGGATGGACCCCCTCGGAGGTGAGCAGCTCGACCTGGCCGAGACCGGTCGGGAACGTCGGTGCGTGCGTGCTCACCAGTACCCCGGTCTCGGCCGCTGCCCTCCCCGTGGCCCGGAAGGACTTCTCCTCGTTCGGCGTGATGACCGGCAGGTCGGACGCGATCTCCCCGAGGAAGCCCGCACGCACCCCGGTTCCAGGGATCTCATCGACCAGGTCGGCGATGAGGAAGTCGGCTATCTGCGTGGTCGTCGTGCGCTCCCACCACGCCTGGTCGAAATAGGCCTCGAAGTAGTGACCGGTGCCGAGGACGATCGACACACCTGTCTCCTCCGCGATCGCCTTCGTGGCCAGTACGTTCGCCACCGACCGCGACCCGGTGAGGGGGTTCTGGACCTGGTGTGCCGGGTCCCGGTCGAAGTAGATCGGCGCCGCGTAGTTGCTGAGCTCGCCATTGGTCACGTCCCACAGCACACTCCCGCCGGCGGCGGCGAACCTGCCGATGTCGGCGACGCGCTCTTCCCACACCGTCAGGAATCCGTCCCGCGGCTCCGTCGGGGTCATGTTCGCGAACGTGTGCTCATGAGGAAGGGAGACGCCGGTCGGGGGACCTGTCGGACCGGTGACCGACTGCACCTCGGGCATGTGAACCTCCGAAGGGAAGCGGGACGGGGGTGGCGGGAGGGACAGGTCAGTGGCAGCAGGCGTCGCCGTCGGCGCGGTGGGCCTTCGGCGCCGGCAGGTCCAGCGCGGGGTTGCGGTCGAAGAAGCCGTCCGGCTCCAGCCGCATACCGATCCGATGGGCGGGCATGATCGGCCACTCCTCCGGACGCGGGTCGTGGTGGACCCCGACGACCGGCCACAGCACCAGCTCCGCGCCGTCCAGCGAGCGATCGGCCCGCTGCCATGCCTGGACGCCTTCCTCGCCGAGCGGAGCCTGGTTGGGGTACTCGCCGGCGATGAAGCGCTCACTGGCGTCGTACGCGGTGGCCCACAACTGCTTCGCGACGAAGGGCGCCTTCCGCTCCGCGATGCTGCCGGGGCGCGCGAACAGGCGGGCCGTGTTGGGGAGGGTCAGTCGGTAGGCGGTCCGATCGCCGTACCGGTTGGTGCGGGTGGTGCCCTCGACGAGCCAGTGGACCGCGCGCGACGGGTCCGTGGTGCGAGCGGCCTCGCGTTCGGTGGGAATCAGGGTCCGCACCATCTTGCAGGCGTTGCCGTAGGGATTGAGGCGCTCGTCCTCTTCGACCTCGGCGTGCACCTCGTACAGGCGGTTGACCGCTCCGTCGACCGCCATGTCGAGACGCAGGCCGAAGTAGTGCTGGTGGTTGGGCGCCTGGACATTGGGGCTGACCATCCGCCCGTAGGACGGAGTCCGGCCGTCGTCGATGCCCGAGACGGACAGGATGCCGGTCAGCTTGATCTCCAGGTCGATCATTCCGTCCTGGTAGAAGGACCAGTAGAACCCGTAGTCGTAGTTGGCGACCGTGGCGAAGAAGGAGATCACCAGCCGGCGAGCACGGCGGACGTCGGCCTCGCCGGTGCGCGTGTTCACATGCTTCCAGAGAATGGAGTAGTCCTCCTCGTGCATGCAGATCGCGTTGGAGATCGTGCGGGCCTCACCGTGGCCGTTGAGGACGGCGGCATCGAAGTAGCGGATCTCCCCCAGGCAGTCACAGCCCAGTTCGAGCGAGGCGGTCAGCGGACCGGCGCCGTACTCGCCCCAGTCGAAGAAGTTCTTCCGGTACGCCGTCGGGTCCGGGTCCAGGTAGGGCACGTACATCTCATTGACGGAGGCTCGCTTCATCACCGGACGGACCTCGTCGCCGTCGTGGTGAACGACGTCGTACAGCACCAGGCCCTCCCGGTGGGTGAAGCCGACGCGGAACGACCAGTTCTGCCAGGTGACCAGCTGGCCCTCGATGGTGAAGCCCGGCCCCTCCGGCTGGATGATCTCCAGCGGCGCCACCTCGCGATCGGGTCCCCAGGTCCCCGACCGGTAGTTCCCTCCCTCGCCGGCCAGGGGGACGACGCCGTGGTCCTCGATGCGGACCACCTCCAGCGTCTCCAGGTCGATGATCGGCACCAGTCCCGCGACAGGTCGTGCGTAGCCGTTGTCGTCCGCCGTCTCGCGGTGCCAGACCGTGCCCCAGGAGAGCCGGCGCCCCTGCAGCTCCTCCGGCTCGAAGCCGGTGATCGACTCCGGGTCGACCCAGACGAGGGAGACGTCATCGATGCCGCGCTTCGCAAGGGCCGCCTGGAAGCCCTGGTCATCACGGCAGGCCTGCGCCACCATCCGCGCCTCTTCGCTGGAGACACCGGGACGACGGGCATCGACCGGTGTCCAGGAGGCGACCGAGGCCGCACGATCGGTGCCGGCTGTCCAGGCCCCGACCTCCCAGGCCGCGTGCGCGTCAGGATTCATCACGACCAGGCGGACGGGCCGGCCCTGGCCTGGTGCGAGTGCCCGTGCCAGCCCCTCCTCCACGGCGATGCCCCAGAACCGCGGGCGCTCGCCGATCCGCGAGTCCGCGCGCACAAGGGCGACCACTTCGGCGATCTCGGCCTCGGTCAGCGGGTCGGTCCAGTGGTTGGTGCTCATCGTCCCTGCTTCCTGCTCTACGGGTGGATCGTTGCGGATGTCAGAAGCCGGCGACGACGCTCGCGCGGCCGTCGGCTCGGGGGTCGGTGGCGGCGCGCAGGTGCCCGTCCGCCGTGCGGACGGCGGCCTGCACATGCCCGGCCTCGTCGATGGGCCCCTCGGTCTCGACCACAGGGAGGCCGAGCTCGCCGGCGGCCGCCAGTGCGTGCGGGACACCGGGCTCGGCGAGGAGCACGGTCCGGTCGTACCCGAGATCGCGCGCGCCGACGACCCAGCGGGGCCTGGCAAGGACCTCTCCCGGAGCCATGCTGCCGGAGAGCAGCTCGCGCGCCACCTGCGCCAGGATCCACGCCTGGGCACGGCCACCTTGACAACCCAGCGCGATCAGGCGGTCCGGCGACCAGGCGATCGCGGGACACAAGGTGTGGGGCGGTCTCGTGCCGGGGCGCAGGTAGCCGGGGCTGGCCGGGGCGGTACTGAAGGCAGCACCACGATTGTGCAGAACGATCCCGGTGCTCGGCTCGAGAAGTCCCGCGCCGAAGGTCTGGAACACGCTCTGGATCAGGCACACGGCCAGACCGTCGGAGTCGACGGCGCTGATCGCGACGG
Organism: Streptomyces shenzhenensis; assembly: GCF_003688995.1. Lineage (GTDB taxonomy): Bacteria > Actinomycetota > Actinomycetes > Streptomycetales > Streptomycetaceae > Streptomyces > Streptomyces shenzhenensis_A. The sequence continues at coordinate 72,246 of NZ_PENI01000021.1, forward strand.
TGTCGCCCAGGGCCCGGCCCGCGGGCGGCGTACTGATCCCGTCCGCGAGCCGCAGCTCCACCATGGCGTCGACATCGACCGCGGTACCCCGAGGGTCGCCCAGCTCGCGATCGCGCACCTCGATCCCGCGCACACACGCCGTCACGAGCGGGTCGGCCTCCCGGCCGGCACGGTCGGGGTCCATCGCGGCGGGCAGGACCCCGAGAAGGAGCGCGCCCTGCGAAGGCGGCGGCGCAACCCACCACCGCCCGGCACCGATCTCACGTTCGAGGGCCGGGACGATCTCAGGACGGTGAGCCGCGAGATCCTCTGCGGTGTGGTCGCCCCCGAGCGCCCGGAGGCCTGCTGCGAGGCGAGCGGCCACCGGCCCTCGGTAGAAGGCGTCCGGCTCAGCTGCCAGCTCCCGGAGCGTGGCGGCCAGTGCGGGCTGGCGCAGCGTGTCGCCCGCGGTGGCGACATCGCCCCGCGCGGCGAAGACGCCGCGCAGTCCCGGATCGGCCAGAACGGCGTCGCGCTGCGCCTCGATGCCGCGTGCGAGCCCGGCCGAGACCTCGATGCCGTCGTCCGCGACAGCGGCGGCCGTGTCGAGCGCGGCGCCGAGCGGGAGGAGCGCGCCCAGGTCCGCCAACGCGGTCCACCCACCGACGACGCCGGGGGTCGTCACCGTCCGGATCCCCCGGCGGGGCATCGGCGCCGCCGTCAACGCGCCGACGTCGAGGCCCGCGGGCTGTGCGCCGGCCGAGACCACCGCCGTGGCTCCGGCCTGTCCCGGGGCCCGCACCAGGGCGATGAGATCGCCGCCCAGGGCACACTGGTGCGGATACACCACGGTCAGGACCGTGGCGGCGGCGAGCGCGGCATCGACCGCGTTCCCGCCGCGCCGAACCGCGTCCTCCGCGGCGCCGACAGCCGCCGGATGCGGCGCGGCCACCGCGACCGAGCGGGCCACGCCGCTCATCTCCGTACCCGTCTGCCGACGCCGATGAAGCTCAGATCCGCACGGTCCACGCCGGTGACGAGGTCCGCGACCGATTCGCCGACGGCCGGACCGAACTTGAAGCCATGGCCGGAGCAGGCCGCCGCCACGATCACCTCCGGCTCGGCGGGCAGCCGCCCGATCACGAACCGGCGGTCGGCCGTCATGGTGTAGAGACAGGAGGCTGCCTCGACGACGTCGGGGTCCACGCCAGGAACGTAGCCGGTCATCAACTCCACCAAGGCAGCGACCTCCGCCTCGGTCGGCGGCGCTGTGGGCTCCGCCGGGTCCCAGACCGGACCGGCATCCACGCCGGCCTTGAATCCGTTGCCGGCAGCATCAGGGATCCCGAAGACCAGGCCTTCGGGCCGGTCCACGGAGAAGGCGCCCAGAGCCGGTGGCACGGCGACGCTCTGCTCGGCGCGCAGGGTGACGGTCACGATGCGCCAGACCTCGAAGAGATCCGAAAGAGGCGTCAGGACCCGCCCGGCCCACGCGCCGACAGTCAGCACCAGGTGACGCGCTCGTACGACCCTGCGGTCGGTCGTGACCACGACTCCGCCGTCGCTCCTCGCCCAGGACAGCATCCGCTCGCCGAAGGAGAGCTCGGCGCCGGCGGCGCGCGCACCGGAGCGCGCGACCTCCACCGCCGCGGCGGCCTCCACGACGCCTGCCGAAGGGTCGTAGACGGCGCGGTAGCCGGCCGGGACCGCGAAGGACGGCATCAGCTCGCGCATCCGGCCCGGGTCCTCGACCGACTCACAGCCGGGGCCCTGGAGTTGAGACACTCCCTGGTGCGCGTAGAGCCCGCCCGTCGTTCGGATCAGGGTCTCGCCGCTCGCCTCGGACCAGCGCTCCCACCCGTCGAAGGCGCGGGCGACGAAGTCGTTCCACACGGGGTTGGGGTAGGCCCGCCGGATCATCCGGGTCCGGCCGTGCGACGACCCGCGGTGGTGTCCCTCCTCGAACTGGTCGAGCCCGAGCACGCCGACCCCGCGACGCGCCAGCTCGAACGCGGCCGCGGAGCCGTGGATCCCGAGGCCGACGACGACGGCGTCCGCGTCCGGGCCCCTCATGCCCGTCCTCCGGCAAGGGCGCCGACGGCGTCGAGGAGTGCCCGCGTATCGCTGGAGTCGTTGTAGACGTGGACCGATGCGCGTACCACCGAAGCCACTCCGCGCAGCCCGAGGTCCCACTGGCCATGGCTGGCCGGCACCGACACGGTGCGGACCTTCATCGCCGCCAGCCGCCTGTTGGCGTCCTCAGCCGACAGACCGTCGACGGTGAAGGTCACGATGCCGGAGGCACAGGCCGCAGGATCCTGGACGGTCACCCCGCTCATGTTCGCGAGTTCATCACGGAGAGCCGCCGCCGTCGCGATCAGGTAGCCCGCGGTGGCATCGATGCCGCGCGCGAGCAGCTCGTCCAGCGCCACTCCCAGTCCCAGCCGCGAGGCGACCGACGATTCGAAGGTCTCGAAGCGCCGGGCGGTCGCGGAGAGCTCCCAGTGGCGTACGTCGTTCCAGACCGCTCCCCGGACGTCCGGTGCCACCGGGGTCAGGTTCTCCAGCAGCGAGCGGCGGACGTAGGCGAAGCCGGTGCCGCGCGGCGCCCGGAGGAACTTCCGGCCCGTGGTCACCAACGCGTCGCAGCCGATCTCTGCGACGTGGACCGGCAGATGACCGACCGACTGAGTGGCGTCCAGCAGATACAGCGCGCCGTACCGCCGGGCCAGGGCTCCGATCTCGGCGATCGGTTCCACGAGTCCGGACGAGGTCGGTACGTGCGCGACGCAGAGGACGTCGCTGCTGCCACGGCCGACGGCGAGCAGTTCCTCCAGTGCCCTCAGATCGAGGGCACCGTCCTCGCCGCTGGGGACGATGTGCAGCTCCGCACCCGTCTCGGCACAGATGCTCAGCAGATGCAGAGCGTGGCTGACATAGGTGGAGCGGTTGACCAGGAAGCGGGTGCCGGTGCCGAACCGGAGGGCATCGACGATGACGCGCAGACCCGTGGTCGCACTGTCGACGAGGGCGATCTCCTCAGCCTCCGCGCCGATCAGACGGGCGGCGGAGACATAGACGGCCTCGATGTCGTCCTTGCGGGCGGCCGATGCCTCGTATCCGCCCTCCTTCTCCTCCTGCCGCAGGTGCCTGATGACCGATTCGACGACTGTGCGGGTCGGCAACGCGGAGCCTGCGGAGTTGAGGTGGTGGGAGTACGTCGCGCCGATCGTCCGAGCTCGCTCGGCGGCCACGTCGACCGGCGCCAGAGCGGAGCCGACGACCCCGCGAGCCTCAGAAAGGTCGGTGTTCACCGAGAGATCCACGTCCTGTCCGTCCTAGTCGGATCCAATATCCGAATTAGTGGATCCACTGTAGCGGATCGCACCCCAGCGCCGCCATGACGCTGGATCCGTATTGACTGATTATGGATCCAATCATGTTGTGGGGTCATGCCCCGGGGGTGGTGGTCGGTGCGGATGATCCGAGGCGGCCACGCCTGCTGCCGGCAGTGCGCCTCAGGAGGGCCGGGTCAGAGGGCGACGACGACAGCCTTCGACTCGGTGTAGCCGAGCAACGCCTCATCGCCCAGGTCCCGTCCGAGACCGCTGTCCTTCACACCCCCGAAGGAGAGTGCCGGGTCGAAGACGTTGTAGGTGTTCACCCATACGGTGCCGACCTCGAGCTGAGCCGCGACGCGATGCGCTCGGCCGAGATCACGAGTCCATATCCCGGCCGCAAGGCCGTAGGCGGAGTCGTTGGCGATCCGGACCGCGTCGGCGTCGTCCTCGAAGCCGAGCACACCGACGACCGGGCCGAAGATCTCTTCGCGTGCGATGAGCATGTCATTCGTGACGCCCCCGAAGACGGTCGGCTCCACGTAGAACCCGCTTCCCGCGGGCGTCCCGCCGCCGACCAGCAGGTCCGCGCCTTCCGTGCGTCCCTTCTCGATGTAGCCGAGGACCTGGTCGCGCTGCTCTGCCGAGATCAGCGGCCCGACGGAGACGCCACCGGCCAGCCCGTCCCCCATGGGCACCTTCCTGGCGGCGGCCACCAGGCGCTCGCTGAACTCGGGAAGGATCGCCTCCTGCACCAGCAACCGGCTTCCCGCGGTGCACATCTGCCCCGAATGACCGAAGGAGGCACGCATGGCGGTCGCGACCGCCGCGTCCAGATCGGCATCCGCGAAGACGATGTTCGCGCTCTTCCCGCCGAGTTCGAGGGTCACCTTCTTGAACCGCTTCGCTGCCGCCGCTCCGACGACGCGGCCCACGGCGGTGCTGCCGGTGAAGGACACCTTCTGGACGCCCGGGTGTTCGACCAGCGCGGCGCCGACCCGGCCGTCGCCGGTCAGGACGTTGAAGACACCAGCGGGTACGCCGGCCTCACGGATGAGCTCCGCGAGCCGCAGCATGGTCAGTGGAGTCTGCTCCGCAGGCTTGACGACGACCGAGCAGCCGGCTGCCAGCGCGGGCGCGATCTTGAAGGCACCCGTCATGATCGGGAAGTTCCACGGCAGGATCAGCGCCGCGACGCCGACCGGATCCAGGGTGGTGTAGACGTGATGCGAGCCGCCGTCGATGGGGATCGTGGTTCCCAGCAGACGGCTGGGCGCGCCGGCGAAGTGCCGGAAGGTGCGCGCCGCTGAGGCGGTGTCGGCGCGGGAGCGCTCGATCGGCTTGCCGTTGTCCCTGGTCTCGAGGACCGCGAGTTCCTCCAGCTCGCCCTCGATGAGGTCCGCGATGCGACTCAGGATCCTGGTCCGCTCAAGCGGCGCCAAGCCGGTCCATGCCCGGTCGGTCAAGGCCCGGCGCGCCGCGGCGACAGCGGCATCGACATCGGCCATGGACGCCTGCGGAACCCGGGTCAGCACCTCTTCGGTGGCAGGGTCGACGACGTCGAAGAGATCCTCACCCGGCCGCCAGGCGCCGTCGATGAACAGGGACTGGGAATCGGGAAGAGCGGGAAGGGCGTGTCGCACGGGCCGTCTCCGGGTGTCGAAGGGGTTCAGATGGGTCTCAGCGGCTGAGGAGCCGCAGGGGCTCCGAGGTCACCATGGCGTCGAGCAGGTCCTCGGGCACTCCGCGCCGCCCCAGTTCCGGAAGCACGCGGGCGGTGAGGTGGTCGTATCCGTAGCCGCCGTAGCGCCGCAACTGCGTCTTCGTCCAGGTGGACCCGCCCAGCACCAGCCGGGCGGTGGGCCGGCTCTCGACGAAACCGGTCAGGAAGTCGAGGCGCTGCAGGTCGGAGGCATTGCGCATCCTGCCCATGTGCTGCGACTCCGTGCCGAAGCACATCTCCAGGACCGCGCCGGTGTCGAGAAGGTCGTTCCAGTAGCCCGTATCGAGGTATTCATCGGCATTGGTCAGCAGGACGCGGTCGGCCGCGAGCCCGGCCCGGACCAGCTCGGCCACCACCTCGGGGCCGCACCTGCTCTCGTCGTCGAGCCGTACGCTGACGGTCGCGCCGGCGACCGCGGCCGCTGCCGCGGCTCCCCGCAGGCGGGCGCGCTCGATGCCCGGTACGTCCCCGGTGGTGCCCATGATGCCGATCGAAGCCGCGCGGAAGCCGACGCCGGGGATGTGGTCGACGAGGGCCGCCAGCAGGTGCTCGCGTACGTCGTCCTCGCTCAGCGCACGGGCCCATTCCGGCAGGACCGGTGTCACGTAGAAGCCGTAGGCGACCGCGACCTGGACGCCGCTGGCCCGCGCGACGGCCGGGAGCCCCGCGTGGCTCGGCCCGAGTCCGACGCTCGTGCACTCGAGCACCAGGTCGACGCCGGCCGGCCCACCGGCCCGCGCGAGTTCCTCGACCGCCAGGTCGGGATCGTCGAGCCGAAGGTTGTCCGCCAGCGCCAGCGCGTTCCAGTTCAGGAAGCCGCGGTTGCCGGGACTCACCCGCTCCTCGGGCGGAGCGGGCTCGTTGCCCGGCCGGCTCAGGCCGGAGGCGTCACTGAGAAGGTGCTGATGGATGTTGACGCGCCGGACGTCATCGGCCCGGATCGGGCCGAGCACGGTTTCGATCATGCGACAGGCTCGATCTGCTCGACCGCACCGCCGACGGACCGGTGGTCGATGATGTGCACCAGCGAGGGGTCGAGGCATGCGACCCGGACGTGCCGGCCCACCACGATGCCGGAGACGTCGGTGTGTGGGCCGAGGGAGCAGACGATCCGCTCGCCGTTGACGTTGAGCAGTTCCAGCCGGTACCGGCTGCCCTGGAAGCTGAGGAGCGTCACGGGTCCCTCGAAGGCCCAGCGGCCGGCCGGGGCGTCCGCCCTGGTCAAGGAGAGATCCTCCGGGCGCACCACGGCGGTGCCCGTCACGACCGGAGACCTGCCGTCGTCACCGTGCGCCTCGATCAGATTCGCCTCGCCGAGGAAGCTGGCGACGTACGCGTCGACGGGGCGCCGGTACAGGTTCTCGGGGCGGTCGCACTGGACGAAGCGACCCTGATGCATGATCGCGACACGGTCCGACATCGTCATCGCCTCGGCCTGATCGTGTGTGACCGCGAGGGTCGTGATGCCGACCTGCTGCTGGATTCTCTTGATCTCGACCTGCATGCGCTCTCGAAGCTGTTTGTCCAGGGCCGCCATCGGCTCATCGAGGAGCAGGATTCCGGGATTGGCCGCCAGCGCCCGGGCGAGCGCCACCCGCTGACGCTGTCCGCCGGAGAGCGAGACGGGCTTGCGGTCGAACATGGAGCCCAGATCGACGAGATCGAGCATCTCCTGCGCCACCTTCTTCCGCTCCGCGGAGCCACGCCGTGCGGCGCGGAGCGGGAACGCGACGTTCTCCCCCACCGTCATGTGCGGGAACAGCGCGTAGGACTGGAAGACGACACCGACGTTGCGCTTGCGTGGCGGCCGCTTCTCGACGTTGACACCGTCGAAGAGCACGTGGCCGCTGTCCACTCCCTGGAGGCCGGCGATGACGTTGAGCAGCGTGGACTTGCCGCTTCCGCTCGCTCCCAGCAGGGTGACGAACTCACCGGGGTTCGCGTCGAGGCTGACGCCTTTGAGGATCAGGCTCTGGCCCAGCGTGACATGGACGTCCTGGATGGTGAGAGCGATGGTCATGCGGTCGCTGCCTTTCGGGCGATGGCACGGGCACGGGCCGCCCGCCTGCCGGAGACCAGACTGACGAGGCCGAGCAGGACCATCACCAGCAGGGAAATGAGCGTCGACGCGGCCGTCAACTGGGGCGACAGCGCCTCCTGGGAGGCGTTCAGCATCTGCAGCGGCAAGGTCTTCACCCCGATGGGGGCGAGGAAGACGGAGAGGACGACCTCGTCGAAGATCACCGCGAAGGCGAAGACCGCGCCGACCAGGATCTGCGGAAGGATCAGCGGCAGGTCGACGAGCAGCACGATCATGGGCCATGGCGCGCCCAGGGTCGCCGCCGCGGGGCGCAGGGCCGGGTCGGCCTGGCTCAGGCCCGTGGACACCACGACGAAGACGTAGGGAACGGCCAGGAGAGCCTCACCGAGCACCAGCAACGTCAGGTGTTCCTGGAAGGCGCTCACCTTCAGGTTCACCGAATACATGCCGACCGCGTAGGCCACCGGCGGGATCGCCATGGGAATGATGAACAAGGTCCTCAGCCAGCTCCGTGCCGCACGTGACCTGAGGCGGCTGAGGGCCAGGGCGCCGAGTGTGCCGAAGACGACGGCAATGAGCGTGGCGATGGCCGAGACACGGAGCGAGACCTTGAACGAATCCGTCCACTCCGGGTCGTGGAGCACGTCGCGATACCAGCTCAGGGAGAACCCTTGGGGCGGAAAGGCGACGAAGGAGGTCCTCGTCCAGCTGGTCGCGACCACGACCAGGAACGGAACGATGAACAGCAGGACACACGCGGCCAGCCCCGCCAGGAGGATGGGCAGCCGGGTCCAGCCCACTCCACGTGTGAGCGGCGGCGGGGCAGTGCGGGCCATCTCAACCCCACCTCTCGCTCACCTTGAAGAGGCGGTCGGCGATCAGATAGATCACGACCGTCCCGCCGATGAGGATGATGCTCATCGCCGCGCCGACATCGGCGCGATTGGCGTTGTTGAGCTGGGCGTTGATGACACCCGAGAGCGTCATGTTCGACGGCCCGCCCAGCAGCAGGGGGGTGACATAGAACCCCAGCGCCATCACGAAGACCAGCACACCCGCGCTGACGAGGGCGGGCCGCAGCGCCGGCAGCACCACCGCCCGAAGCACGAGCAGCGGCCCGGCCCCGAAGATGGTGGCCGCGTCGACCTGCTCGCCGTCCAGCGAGGAGAGCGCGGCCATCACGGGCAGGACGGCGAAGGGGAGCATCACGGCGACCATCGCCGGATACATCCCCGGAGTGGTCTGGTAGAGGTTCAGTGGCTCGGAGCGGAGCTGGAGCTTGTCGAGCGCCCAGAAGAGCGCCCCTGTCGGCAGCTCCATCAGCATCCATCCGAACGTGCGGACCATGACCGAGGTCCACAGAGAGATCAGCAGGCCCGCCATCAACGTGACCTTGATCCACACCGGGCCCACCGCGATGGCCAGGGCGTAGCATGCGCCCAGGATCACGGTGACAACCGTGACCACAGCGGCCAGGATCAGAGTGCGCTCGACCGCCTTCGCGAACACATCCATGTGGACGGCCTCGGAGAATGTGTTGCCCTGGCCCGTCAGGGCCTGCTGGAACAGGGCCACGAGCGGCACCACCAGCAGCAGCGCGAAGAAGATCAACGGCGGCCACAGCAGCCAATGCCGCTCGGCAGTGCCGAAGGTCTTGGATCCGCGGCGCCGCGCTCGAGTCGCCACGGACACGGCGGCACCCGATGTGGACATAGACACCCCCTACGATAGATTGTATCCATACTATGGATTATTGGATCCGTGTCGGTTGTGAAGGTGTTTCCTACAGGTAAATCCCGGATTCACTCAGCGGGGTCGCTCAAGGCCTCGATCGTCACCCAGAGCTCGACGGCATTGCGGCGGGCCAGGCTGGACGCACCGATGAAGGCCCGCCCCGACACTCCCCGGTCCCTGCCGAAGACGTCGACATAGACGTCGTTGACGGCCTGCCCGACCAGATGGTGCTCCTCGAACTCCGGCGTTGCCACCACGAAGCCGAGGACGGTGGCGACCGCGCCGACCTCGTCCAAGGACCCCAGCGCCAGCCGCATCAGCCCGAGCGTGTTGACGGCCGCCTGACGGGCAGCGGCGTACCCCTGCTCGACGGTCAGGGAGTCACCGAGGCGCCCCGGGTTGAAGACGTTCCCCTGGCGGTCCTCCGCGGTGATGCCGCTGAGCATCACCAGGCGACCGGTGCGATGGAACGCCTTCACCGTTCCGTACCTCCCGCCGTACGGCGGATCGGCATAGTCGGGGATCTCCAGGCCGAGGGCGCGCACCCTCGATTCGGGGCTCGTGTCCGGTGTGCTCACAGCCGTGGTCTCCTCTTGGTGTGACCGAGCGCGGCCTCGATGGCGGTTCCCAGGCCGAGCAGGGCACGGTCGCCGCGGTAGCGGCCCACCACCTGGAGGCCGACGGGCAGCCCGGCCGCGGTGAAGCCGGCCGGTGTCACCAGCGCCGGGTGCTCCGTGACGGTGATCCGGTTGGCCATCCGCTGCCAGCGGAAGTACCGGTCGTAGCTGACCCCGGCCACCTCGGGGACCCACTCCAGCGCCTTGGCCGGAGGGGGCACGGGGGCCGCAGGCAGCACCAGCGCGTCGTGCTCCTCGAGAAGCCCGGCCGTACGGCGGAAGAGCTCGGTGCGCAGGCTCAGCGCTTCGGCGAGCTCGGCGGCCGTCGTGCGGCGGCCTTGCTCGACGTTGCGCAGGTAGTCCTCGCGATAACCGGTCGGGTCCAGGTCCACAGCCGCGTGCCCGCCCAGATAGAACTCGAACATCTCGATCGCCTCCCAGGCCGCGTCGGCCCGGGAGAAGTCGGGCTCGGCAGCCACGATCGTGGCTCCGGCCGCTTCGAGAGCAGTCCGCGCCGCGGCATGCACGGCTCTCACCTCGGGGTCGACCTCGAGACCGCCGGCGTCATTGCTCCAGGCCAGCCTCACACCGCGCAGATCGACCTCGTCAAGACCGGCGAAGCCGGCTGGATCCTTGACCCAGCACTGCGGCCATCCGCTGTCGATGCCGCTGATCGCGGAGAGCAGCAAGCCGGCGTCGGACGAGCTGCGCGCCATCGGACCGAGCACGCCGTGCGGGCTCCAGCCGTCCCCTCGCCGGCCGGTGGGCACCGTGCCGGGAGTCGGACGCAGCCCGACGACGTTGCAGAAGGCCGCGGGATACCGGAGGCTCCCGCCCGAGTCCGACCCGTCGGCGATCGGCAGCATCCCCGCTGCGAGTGCCGCTGCCGCTCCCCCGCTGCTTCCGCCTGCGTGGCGCTGCTCGTCCCAGGGCGTGACCGTGGTCCCGAACACGGGGTTGAAGGTGAGCGTACCCAGGCCGTGCTCGGGCGTGTTCGTCTTGCCGATGATGACGGCGCCCGAGCGGCGCAGCCGTGCTGCCAGCACGCAGTCGGCGGTGGCGGGTTCGGCGGAGCGGTGGGCCGCGGATCCGTGGGTGGTGGGAAAGCCGCGTACGTCCATCAGGTCCTTGACCGCCGTGGGCAGACCATGCAACGGACCGAGGTCGTCGCCACGGGCGACCGCCTCATCCGCCTCGTCGGCGAGGGCGAGGGCCGAGGAGGCGGGCAGCTGCGAGACGACCGCGTTGATACGCCCGTTGACCTCCTCGATCCTGTCCAGGTGCGCCTGCATGACCTCCCGTGCCGAGAGGTCCCTCCGTGCGATCGCGGCTGCGAGGTCGCGCGCGCTCCACCAGTGCAGCCGCTCGTCGGCCGAGGTGCTCATCGCGTCACCTCGTGCACGGTGCGCCCGCCGACCACCGTGCGGAGCACCCGGAGATCCAGCAGCTCATCGGGCATGAGCGTCACCGGATCGCGATCGAAGGCCACCCAGTCGGCCAGCTTGCCCGGGCTGAGCATTCCGCGGCGGTCCCCGGAGAAGGCGACCACCGCGGCGGTGGAGGTGTACGCCCGCAGAGCCTCCTCGATCGTGATGGCCTCCGAGAGGTCGAGCGGCTCCTCCCGGCCCCACACCCGGCGGGTCACCGCGGACCAGATCAACTCCCTCGGGTCGAACGGGAAGAACGGCCCGTCCGAGCCGAGCGCGAGGGCCACACCGGCGTCCAGCCAGGAACGCAGCGGGTTCATGGTCAGGGCCGTGTCACCGAGCCGGTCCACCAGACCCGCGGCATTGCGCAGCGGGATCGACGGCTGAGCGGCGATGACGACACCGAGTCGGGCCGCCTTCTCCATCGACTCCTGCTCCGTCTCCAGATAGCCGTGGATGATCTGCCACTGTCGCCCGGCGATCGACTGCTTCGCGTCGGCCTTCTCGAAGGCATCGAGGGCTCCTGCGATGCCGGCGCCCCCGACGGCGTGGACGCCCACCGACCAGCCGCTGGTGGCACAGTGGTCGACCAGCTTCTGGAACTCCTCGGTGCGGATGCGCTGGTGGCCGACCGAGCCGTTGTGCGGCCACGGCGTACGGCGCAGCGCCTCTCCCTTCATCGCCTCGCCGTCGAAGTACACCTTGATGCCACCGATGCGCAGAAGGTCGTCCCCGAAGCCTGTCGAGAGGCCCACGCCCTCGAGACGTTCGATGGCGGCGTCGACCTCAGGTGTGTCCCGGTCGCCGACGTCCGGGTACGGCATCGCGACGACACGCATGGTCATCTCGCCGCGGCGCCACGACTCCTGATAGCCGCTGAGCTCGTCCTCGGTGGCAGCCGGGTCGATGATCCCGGTGAAGCCGAGCTGGTGCATGAGTGGCTGGACGAGGCGCATCGCCGCGGCGCGGTCCTCCAGCGTCGGGGGCTGCTCGCCCCAGCCGGCCTCGAAGCCCTTCTCCTTCATCGTGGCCGTGACCAGACCGAGGTCATGGGTGCCGTCGCCGAGATCGTGGAGGATCTTCAACCCGCCGCGCTGCATGTGCAGATGGGTGTCGATGAGGCCGGGCATGACGGTCGTGTCGGCGAGATCCAGCACAGCGACTTCTCCGGGGCAGGCCGCGGCCACCTCCTCCCGTGAGCCCACAGCGATGATCCGGTCCCCGACGATCGCCATCGCCTCGGCGTGCGGGCGCTCGGGGTCCATCGTCCGCAGCTGTCCGATGACGACGGTGGCGGCTCGATCCGGCACATCGTCGGGAGCGGTCAGGCGCATGTGTCCTCCTGTGCAGATGGTTTCGGGTCACGACACATAGGCGGCGGCGGGCTGACGGGGGTCGGCCGCGGACTCGAGAAAGCCGGTCCGGTTGTCGCGGAAGATCGCCTCGACCGCGGCCGCGTCGCGGGTGAAGGCCGGCCAGGAGCGGACGTCGTGGCCCTTGGCTCGCAGGGCGTCCAGCGTCCCGGGCGCGAAGCGGTCCTCGAGGAAGAGGCGGGAAGGCAGATAGTCGAAAGGGGCGAACGAGTTCGGGAAGCTCCAGGTGGAGAAGCGGGGCGCGTTGACCGCCTCCTGCAGCGGCATCCCGAAGTGGAATGCGTTGAGGAAGACCTGAAGCATCGCCTGGACCTGCATGTCGCCGCCCGGGCACCCGAAGGGCAGCACCGATCCGTCCGCGCGGACCGCGATGGCCGGGTTCGGAGTGAGACGTGGCCGCTTCCCCGGTGCCACCCCTGAGGGGTGACGCGGGTCCGGTCGGGACTGCATGCCTCGCAGCGAGGGCACGAAGCCGGTGCCGGGGATGACAGGGGACGACGACGCACCGTCCGACGGCGTGGCGGAGAAGGCGTTACCCCATCGGTCCACGACGCAGACGTACGAGGTGGCCCCCTCACCGACCACGGGCAACTGGTCGTAGTCCTTCGGCTCGGGAAGCGGCTGTGTCTCACCGAAGAGGATGTCGGGAAGGCCGGGGTGGGCGTGATCGGGATCGATCAGCGCCGCGCGCGCCGCGCCATGAGCCGCCGACACCAGCCGCTCCACATCGACGTCGACGAAGGCCGGGTCGCCGTAGAGGTGTTCGCGATCGCTGAAGACACCTTTCAGAGCCTCGACGACGATGTGGATGTAGTCAGGAGAGTTGTGCGCGAGGCCCTCGATGCCGTAGGCCTCCAGGATCTGGAGCGCCTGGGCGAGGCTTGGGCCCTGGCACCACGGGCCGCAGGTGAGGATGTCGACATCACGCCACTTCGTGGTGATCACGGGCTCGTGACGGCAGCGGAAGCCGGCCAGGTCCTCGGCGGTCAGATAGCCGCCGTTCTCCTCGTGGTAGCGCACCATCTCGCGGGCCAGTTCGCCCTCGTAGAAGACCGCCCGTGCGGCCTCCAGCCCATCGACCCGGCTACCGGTGGTGCGCGCCTCCGCGTCGGCCATGAGCTGGATGCTGCGCGCGAGGTCGGTCTGGACGAATCGCTCGCCCACCGCGGGCGGGCGGCCTCCGGGCAGGTAGATGGCCTCGTTGGCCGGCCACTTCCGATAGCCCGCCTGCCGCGCGGTGATGCCCTCGACCAGCAGCGGGAACGCCGCGAACCCGTCACGCGCCAGTCGGATCGCGGCCTCGGCCACCTCGCCGAAGGTCATCGTGCCGTGGTCCCGCAAGGCACTGATCCAGGCGTCGGGGGCAGCGGGCACGACCGTGCGGAGCAGTCCGGACGGGATGGTCCCGTTGTGGTCGGTCATGAAGAGATCGGCCGGAATGCCGGCGGGCCAGACGCCCAGGCCGTCGATGCTGATCGCGGTGCCGTCCGCCAGTCGGATCATGATCGGGGCCACGCCGGCGAAGTTGACTTCGTCCGCGTGGAGGACCGCCAACGCCATACCGGCACAGCACCCCGCGTCGATGGCATTGCCGCCGGCCTCGAGGATGGCGTGCGCCGCCGAGGAGGCGAGGTAGTGCCCCGAGGAGACGGCGTGGCGGGTGCCGAACACGCTCGGACGGGGGACGTTCCAGGACGGGGTGCTCATGGATTCCTCTCTCGTGGCTCGCTCAGGATCCGGGACTGCGGCGCCGCAGGGCCAGGTCGGTCAGCCCCGGAGCGTCGTAGTCGACATCGGCCGGGTTGAAGGTTGTTCCCGGAGGGACGATCTCGTCGATCCGATCGAGCACATCGGTGCTCAGCGAGACCTCGGCCGCGCCGAGCCGGCTCTCCAGATGCTCCATCGCTCCGGGAAGCGTCCGGCCCTGCTGGAGTCCGTCGCCGATCCGCCGCTGTGCCGGCCGGACAGCCACCCGCCGGCCGGCGGACTCCAGATCAGCACGCCCATGCCATAGGAGCGACACAGCGGCAGCACCTCGGTCTCGGCTGCTCGGGTGAGCAACGAGTAGGGCGGCTGCTCGCATCTCACCCGCTCGCGTCCGCGTCGCTCGGCCGGCCACTGCCCCTCGACGATCGCCGTACGCGGGGAAGGTCGATGTGCCGATCGCGCGGATCTTGCCGGTGCGTACCAGGTCGGTGAGCGCGCCCAGCGTCTGGTCGAAGTCGGTGTCCGGATCGGGCCGGTGTACGTGGTCGGCGTCGATCCAGTCCGTGCCGGCGCCGATGCCGGCGGAACCAGCGGACCGGGGGCGCTGTGCGGGGCTCGCACGAGCCGATCGGCTACGACGGCACCCACGGGCCCTGCCCCGACGATCAGCACGTCAGCGCCTCCGAGATCACCCATGCCACCCTCCGGTTGGATCCACAACGGACACTACTGGATCCCATCACTAATGTCACCGACTCATTCGCCGAGCTTTCGGATGCCGCGATCGGGGGCTCCGGCGGCCGTGACGTCAACGGGGGCGGAGAGCTTCGCGATGATCGAGGAGGGGCCGACTCGCTCGGCGCGGGATCGAGGAGACCGCCGTCGTCGCCCACTCCATGGGCACCGTGGCCCTGTCCGGTTTCGCCGCCGCCCATCCCGGCCGGGTCACAGAGCTCGTGCTGCTGGGTCCGGCCCGCGCCCAGGACCCGCAGGCCAGGGAGGCCACGCGCACACGCGCCCACACCGTCCGCGAGGGCGGCATGTCCGCGGTGGCCACACTCAACGACGCCGCGGCCTTCGGCTACCGGCGCGAGCTCGAGTGCGCCGTCGGGGGCGACGCGGCATCCGCGTCCTGACCGGCGGCGACTACGGTTTCGCCTGGACCCCGCACGGCACGTACGCACGCGACCTGCAGCACTTCGTCGAACTCCCGGGCTACACCCCGATGGAGACGCCCGGCTACTACGCCGATCTCATCCTCGTCGACGGCGACCCGCTCATGGGCATCACCGTCCTGCGGCACCGCGAGAGGATCGTCGGAATCATGAAGGGCGGTGCCTTCCACAGGGACCCCGGCCACGGCGCAGCCGGGGAAGCCCGCGCGCCGGGCGATCAGTCCGTCGTCGTGACGGCCTGACTCGCGTCGAGGCCGTACACCTCCTCGGCCCGGCGTGCCGAGATGTATCCGTCGGTGACGTCGCGGGCCACGTGCTCGCGGTCCCGGTCGTGGGGGTCGCCGTAGCCGCCTCCGCCGCCGGTCAGGATCTGGACGCTCCGGCCGGCGGGCAGGCGCAGGTCCGTGATCTTGTTCAGCCGGCGTTCGTCCGGTGTGCCGGGGGCGACGATCGCGACCGGGCCGGTGGCCTCGTGGCCGCCGAACAGTCCCCACGCGGGGGTGACGGAGCGATCGAGCCACAGGGACAGCGCGGTGCCCTCCTGTTCGACGCGGAACGTCTTGTGCACGCCCAGTCCCCCGCGGAACCGGCCCGCGCCCTCGGAGTCCTGCCGAAGGCCGTAGGACTCCACGGTGATGGGGAACTTGTTCTCGACGAACTCGATGGGCAGGTTCTTGAAGTCGCCGTTGATGACGTTGATCATCGCGTCCTGGCCGTCGCCGTCGTGGAAGGCGCCCCAGCCGCCGGTCTCGGCGTCGATCAGGACGAAGTCCTCGGCCCCGGCGCCGTCGCGGGCCGTGCCGACGAAGGACACGATCATCGAGTCACCGAAGTGCGCGGCGGCGACCCGTTCGGGCAGCACGGGGGCGAGCGCCTGCTGGACGAGGTCGATGAGCAGGCCCAGCGGCGTGTAGTACCACTGGACGGGCGACGGCTCGTGCGCGTCGAAGACGCTGCCCTCGGGGATCACGACCGACAGATTGCGGAAGTTCCCGCCGGTGACCGGGGCCTCGGGGTTGATCAGCTCCTTGAAGGCGACCCGGCAGGCGGAAATCGCCTGAACCCGGCCGGAGTTGACGGGACCAGGGGTGGCCGGGCTCGAACCGGTGAGGTCGACGGTGATCTCGTCCCCGGCGACCCGGACCGTGGCCTGCACACGCACAGGCGTGCCCGAGACACCGTCGTCGTCGATGAGGCCGGAGGCAGTGTAGGTGCCGTCGGGGATGGCCGCGACCGCGCGGCGGTCGAGCTCCTCGGACTGGCGGAAGATGTCGGCCGTGGCGGCCTCGACCACCGGGCGGCCGAACTTGCGGTAGATCGCCCGGATGCGCTCGGCGCCCTTGTAGCAGGCGGCGATCTGGGCCTCGAGGTCGCCGCGGCGGGCGGAGTGGAAGAAGCTGTTCAGGGAGAGAAGGTCGAAGATCTCCTCGTCCGGGACACCCGCTTTCACCAGCCGGACCGGCGGAATACGCAGCCCTTCTTCGTAGATGTGCCGGGTGCCCGTCGACACACCGAGGTCCTTGCCGCCCAGGTGTCCGCCGTCGGCCCGGGTGGCGGCGAAGGCCACGAGGGCGCCGTCCACGAAAATCGGCGCGAGCACGGTGATGTCGGTCAGGTGCGAGCCCTGGATGTAGGCGTCGTTCAGCACGAACACGTCGCCGTCGGCGTAGCCGTCGAGGCCGATCTTGGCGGTGACGTGCTGGATGCAGGCCTGGATGTTGCCGAGGAAGATGGGCAGTCCGGGTGCCTGGCCGAGCAGCCGCGCGTCGGCGTCGTACAGGCCGACGGCACAGTCCTTCGCCTCGTAGATCACCGGTGTGTGGGCGCCGCGGAAGAGGGAGACACTCATCTCCTCCGCCGCGGAGTTGAACGCGTTGCGGACGACCTCGACGACAACGGGGCTGACGGGGGCGGTCATGGTGCGGTTCCTCTCTCTGGGCGGGCTCAGCGGGCGGTGTCGGTGTCCGGAAGGCGGGTGATGCTCAGGGAGCCGTCCGCCTCCACGGCGGCCCGCCAGCCGGGCGGTACGACGGTGGTGGCGGTGAGTTCGGTCAGCACGGCGGGACCGGGGACCTGCTCGTCGGCGGCGAGGTCGTCGCGGTCGACGACGGCGGTCACGTGGCGCAGGCCGTCGTACCGGCCCTGGATGCTGTGCCGTGGCCGGGCCGGGCCGGCCGGCTGGGGCACACCGTGCGGCCCGGCATACGCCTGCTTCACGACGAGCGCGAGCCGGGCGTTGACCACTTCCACCGGTGTGTCGGGGGAGGCGAAGCCGAACAGCACCCGGTAGCGCGCGTCGAACGCGGCGCGGATGGAGCCGGTTCCGGCGAGCCCGTCCAGCGGGAGGTTCACGCTGTACTTCTGGCCGCGGTAGCGCAGGTCGAGCGAGCGCTGTTCCCGTACCGAGCCGTCGGCCTCGAGGGTGGCGACGATGCCGGGATCGAGACCGGCGCGTATCGCGGCGAACGTGTCGTCCAGGTCCTCCGCGGTGAGCGCGTCGAGCGGACGGAGCACGGAGACCGCCCCGTCGTGGCGCAGCGGGGCGTGGAGCATGCCCCAGGCCGAGAACGCCCCGGGCCGCGGCGGTACCACCACCCGGCCGATCTCCAGCTCTTCGGCCAGGGCCACGGCGTGCAGCGGGCCGGCGCCGCCGTAGGCGAGCAGCGTGAAGTCCCGTGCGTCCAGGCCACGTTGCAGTGTGATTTGCCGGATGGCGTCGGCCATGGCGCTGTTGGCGACGGTGAGGATGCCCTCGGCGGCCTCGGCTGCGCTCAGCCCGAGGCGGGCGCCGTAGTCGTCGAGCGCCCGGCCGGCGAGGTCCGGGGAGAGGGGCATGCGCCCGCCGAGGAAGTCCTCGGTCGCGATCCGGCCGAGGACGACGTTGGCGTCAGTGGTGGTGGGCTCGCGTCCGCCGAGTCCGTAGCAGACCGGGCCGGGCCGGGCACCGCTGCTGCGCGGTCCCAGGCGCATGCTGTCCGCCTCCGTCCACGCGATGCTGCCTCCGCCGGCCCCGATGCTGAGGGTCTGCACGGAGGGGGCCAGCACGGGGAAGCCTTCGAGGTGCGACTCCAGTGCGATCTGCGGGGCGCCGTCGACGATCAGGCTGACGTCGAAGCTGGTCCCGCCCATGTCGACGGCCAGGACGTGCCCGGTTCCCAGGCCCGCTCCGATCGCGCCGGCGCCTATGACGCCGCCGACCGGTCCGGACATGATGATGCGCACCGGCTGGGCGGCCGCGACCTGTTCGGTGAGCACGCCGCCGTTGGACTGCATGACGAAGGCGTGCCCGGTGAAGCCCCGCTCGGTGAGCAGGTGCCGCAGCCGCGTCACGTAACGACGGATGACGGGGGTGACATAGGCGTTCAGGACGGTCGTGCTGACGCGCTCGTACTCGCCGAGTTCCGGGGCGATGTCGTTGGAGAGGGTCACGGGGACCGTGCTGGGCAGGGCCGTGCGCAGGATCTCGGCCGCGGCCCGTTCGTTGGCGGGGTTGACGTAGGAGTGCAGGAAGGCGACGGCCACCGACTCGTAGCCGCCGTCGGTCAACCGCTGGGCGAGCGCGCGTAGTTCGCCGTGGTCGACCGGGGTGACGACCCTCCCGTGCCGGTCGACGCGCTCGGTCGCCTCGAGCACGTCGCGGCGGCGGAGCAGCGGTTCGGGCTTGCGGTACTGGTTGTCGTACATGTCGGGGTGGTTGCCGCGCCCGATCTCGTAGACGTCGCGGAATCCGCGCGTGGTGACGAGGGCGGTCCTGGCGCCGGTGCGCTGGATGAGTGCGTTCAGTCCGGCGGTGGTGCCGTAGACGATGCCGGTGACGTCCGAGTAGTCGCCGTCGACGATCTCGTCGAAGCCGCGCACCACGCCGGCCGCGATGTCGTCGGGGGTGGTGGGCACCTTGGTGGCCAGGCAGGCGCCGGTCGCCTCGTCCAGGCGGACGATGTCGGTGAAGGTGCCGCCGACGTCGGCGGCGAGGCGGTAGGGCATGGGTGGGTTCCTTCCGGTGGTGGACGGGGCGTGGAGTGGACGGCCTCGTGGTGCAGGATCGGTGGGCGTCGCAGACGTCAGAGGACGGCCGTGTGCCATGCCTCGGACGCCGCCTCGGCCGCGTCTCCGACGTCGGCAAAGTGGCCGGCGGCGCGGGCGAGCGCGGCCAGTTCGCCGAGCACGTGGGCCAGGGTGGCGCGCCGTCCGTAGTGGCTGACCTGTAGGTACGCACCGCGCTTGGTGCTGCCTCCGTACACCCAGTGGCCGCCGGAGGCGACGGCGTGCCCGGCCAGTTCGCGCGCGTCCGCGTCGGCCGGCACCTCCACCGTGGTGGCCAGCGTGTTGGCGTGCTGCTCGGCCGCGACCCAGGGGGTCAGGCCCATGGCTCGCAGCCCCTCGCGGATCGCGGCACGCGCGGCGTGGTGGCGGGTGATCCGCGCCTCGATGCCCTCGGCCTCGACGGCGGCGAGGGCCCGTTCGGCCGCCTCCAGTTCGGGCACCGACGGGGTGCCGGGCACTCCTTGGTCCCGGGCGCTGTGGCGCAGGTAGGGCAGGGAGAGCACGGACGCGAACGTCTCGTCCTGCCGGCCGAGCAGCGCCCAGCCGCGCTCGGACAGGGTCGCGACGGAGAGTCCTGAGGGTCCGTCGAGTGCCTTCTGCGGTCCGATGACGACGGCGTCGGCATTCCGTGGCGCGGCCAGGCCGCCGACGGCCGCGACAGCGTCCACGGCGACGGCGGCGTCGTGGCGGTGGGCGGCCTCCACGATGTCGTCGACCGGGTGGGCGACGCCGGTCAGCACCTCGGCCTGGGTGAACACCACCGCCGCGGTGTCCGGTTCGGCACGCAGCAGGTCGTCGACGCGTTGCGGGTCGGCGGCCTCGCCGTCGGGCAGTTCGAGCGCGGTGACCTGGGCGCCGGCTGCGCGCAGCCAGTCGGTCGACAGCCGCCCGTAACGGCTCGACTCGATGCTGAGCACGGGCCGTCCGGCCAGTCCGATCCCGTGGGCCAGCGCTTCCAGGGCGACGACGGCCTCCGCCTGGATCAGCACGGAGGGGCCGGCGCCGCCGGCGAGCCGCCCCAGTCCGTCGGTGATGCGACGGTAGCGGTCGGGTGGGAAGGCGGTCCCGCTCATGGTGGTGCTCCATTCGTCTCATGGGTGGTGTTGGGGCCCGGGGGCGCGGTGCTGCTCGTCCGGCTCATCCCGTGTGGACGCGCGCGGCCAGGGCCAGAGATTCGGCGTGCCGGGCCAGCAGTTCGACCGGGTCGAGCACGGGCAGGCGGGTGACGGCGGTGAGGGCGTCCGTGGTGCCGGTCCAGTACGTGCAGGCGGGCAGGATGCCGCGGGCTCCCGCGGCCTCGGCGCGGCGCGCGACGGCGGGCCCGTGCCGTTCGAGGCCGTACCGCTGGGCGGCGATCAGCGCCTCCCCCACGTCGCGTGCGGTGTGCCGTCCATCGGTGCGTTCCACGGCGGGTCGTGGCACGGGCACCGGCTGCGGCTCGGTGATCAGGTGCGTCATGCCGTACCGGGCGGCGAGTTCGGGCACCCAGTCGGCCCCGGCCAGGTCGCTCTCGCCGGCTCCGGGCGGGACATCCACGTAGAGCACGCACAGGGGTGCCAGCGCGGGCAGCAGGGCGCGGGCCGCTTCGAACGGGGCGGTCACGGGGATCGACACCGCGGCGCGCACCTCGTCGAGGCCGGGGTCGGAGCAGCAGGAGATGCCGACCGCGTCGTAGCCGGCGCGTTCCGCCGCCACGGCCGCCCGGACGAGGACCGGCACGAACAGTTCCTCGGGCGGGACGTAGACGGTCTCGGGCAGCCCGGCCAGGTGACGGACCTCGATGCGGGTGTCCGGGCGGACGGCCCGGCGCGCGGAGTGTTCCTCGGCGGCCAAATGCATGTCGGTGCCGACCGGGGCCAGCAGGAGGACACGTGTCATGCACTCGCCTCCTGCGGGCCGGGGTGCGGAAGCCGGGGCACGGCGGCGATCAGGGACCGGGTGTACTCCTGCCGGGGGTGGCGCAGGACGTCCGTGGCACTGCCGTGCTCCACGACCCGCCCGTCGCGCAGCACGGTGACCGTGTCGCACAGATGGGCGACCACCGACAGGTCGTGGGAGATGAGCACGATGCTCACGCCCAGGGTGTCGCGCAGCCGCGCGAACAGGTCGAGGATGGTGGCGCGTACGGCGACGTCGAGCGCGGAGGTCGGCTCGTCCGCGACGAGGACGCGGGGTTCGACGGCGAGCGCGCGGGCGATGGCGATGCGCTGGCGCTGGCCGCCGGAGAACTGGCGCGGTCGGGACCGCAGCGCCTCGGCCGGCAGCCCCACCAGGTCGAGCAGTTCGGTCGCGCGCGCCCGCCGGGTCTCGCGGGGCACCAGCCGATGGACGGCCAGCAGTTCCTGAAGTGTCTGCCCGACGGTCAGCCGGGGGTTCAGCGAGGAGTAGGGGTCCTGGTAGATCATCTGGAGCGCCCGGCGCTGGGCCACGCTGCGGCGGGGGCCCAGGTGTTGTCCGCCGAGCGTGACGGTGCCTCCGGTGGCGGTGACCTGGCCGGTCAGGCAGCGGGCCAGGGTGGTCTTGCCGGAGCCGGACTCGCCGACGATCCCGGCGACGGTCCCCGCCGGTACGTCCAGGTCGACGCCGTGCAGCACGGCCGCCTTGCCGTAGGACACGGTGAGGCCGGACACCGTGAGGCTGGCGGTGGGGGCCGTCATGGTGCCTCCAGTTCGAGGGCGCGGGCGGCGTCGCTCAGCTCGCGCGTGTACGGGTGGCGGGGCGCCGTCAGCAGGTCGGTGACCGTTCCGGCCTCGGTGACCCGGCCGTGGCGCAGCACGGTCAGGGATGCGCAGAGCGAGGTGACGACCGCGAGGTCGTGGCTGACCAGGACGACCGTCAGGCCGAGTTCGCGGCGCAGGTCGGCGAGCAGCCGCAGGATGGTGGCCTGCACGGTGACGTCGAGCGCCGTGGTGGGCTCGTCGCACAGCAGGATCCGTGGCCGGGCGGCGAGGGCCAGCGCGATCACCACCCGTTGGCGCTGTCCGCCGGAGAGTTCGTGCGGGTAACGGCGTGCGAGGTCGTCCGGGTCGGGCAGTCCCACCTGTTCCAGGAGCGCGGTGGCGCGTTCCCTGGCGGAGCGCCGGCCGTCGCCGGCCACCCGGCACACCTCGCGCACCTGGGCACCGACCCGGGTGAGCGGGTCGAGAGCGCTGAGCGGGTCCTGGAAGACCATGCCGACGTGCCCGGGCCCCGCGTCCCGCAGGCCGCGCGGCCCCAGGGTGCGCGTCGCGCCGAACGCCGTCGCGGTCCCGGCCGTCACCCGCGCCCGCTCGGGCAGCAGGCCGATCACGGCACGCAGCGTCATGCTCTTGCCGGAACCGGACTCGCCGACGATGCCCAGCGCCCCGCCGGCCTCGACCGCGAACGACACATCGTCGACGACGGTGCGTTCGGCTGCCCCGGAGCGGACCGTGACGCGCAGGCCGTCGACCCGCAGTCCCGTGCTCATCGCTCACCCCACAGGTCGGTCAGGCCGTCCGCGAGCAGCGACAGGCCGACTCCGGTGACGACGACGGCCAGTCCGGGCGCGGTGGCCAGCCACCACTTGGTGGTGAGGAAGGGCCGGCCGTCGGCGATCATCGAGCCCCAGTCGGCGGTGGGCGGCTGGATGCCGAGTCCGAGGTAGGACAGCGTGACGACGGCCGCGATCACGAACACCACGTCGGTGAACAGGAACACGACCGCCTGGGGCAGGGTGTTCGGCAGCACGTGCCGGAGCAGGACCCGGCGGTGCGAGAGGCCGCTCTCCCGTGCCGCGTGCACCCACGGCCGTTCCACGGCGACAGCAGTCGCGGTACGTGTCACACGCGCGTACGCCACCCAGCCCACCAGCGCGTAGGCGACGTAGATGCCGCGTTCCCCGGTGCCCACCATGGCGACGATCGCGAGGATCAGGACGTAGAAGGGGAAGGCCAGTACCGTGTCGACGAGATAGCCCAGCAGCCGGTCCACACGGCCCCCGGCATAGCCCGCGACGCTGCCGAGCAGGGTGCCCGCGACGAACGGGACGATCACGGTGACCGCGCCGATCCGCAGGTCGGTACGGGCCGCGTACACCAGACGGGAGAACACGTCGCGGCCGAGGTAGTCGGTGCCGAGCAGGTGCTCCCCGGAGGGCGGCAGCAGGGCCGCCCCCAGGTTCTGGGCGGCCGGGTCGTGTGTCACGATCAGCGGTGCGAGCAGGGCCGCGAGCAGGACGGCGCCGAAGACGACGGCGCCCGCGATCAGTGACGGGTGGGCGAGTGCGCGCCGTCTCTGGGGCACGTTCGCGGCGACGGCGGCCGGGGCGACGGTCATGCGGCCCTCCTCAGCCGGGGGTCGAGGACGGTGGCAAGGTGGTCGGTCACCAGGGTGACCAGGACCACGGCCAGTGCCGTGTAGATCACCACGCCCTGGATGACCGGCAGGTCACGGCTGCCGATGGCGTCGAACATGAGGTCGCCGAGGCCGGGCAGGGCGAACACCTTCTCCACGATCAGCGCGCCTCCGAGCAGATAGGAGATGTTCGTGCCGACGAGCACGAGCGCGGGCAGCGCCGCGTTGCGCAGCACGTGGCGCGCCAGGATCCGCCGTTCCGGCAGTCCGGCGGCGCGCAGGGTGGCGACGAAGTCCGCCCGCAGGACCTCGACCAGTTCGGCGCGCAGGCTGCGCACCAGGACGGGGACGATCGCGACGGCCGCGGTGAGGGCGGGCAGCACGATGCTCGTCGGGTAGCCGTCCCGGACGCCGCCGACCGGGAACCAGCCCAGGCGCACCGAGAACAGCAGGATCAGCAGCAGCCCCGTCCAGAACGCGGGCATCGCGATCCCGGCCGTGGTGAGGATCCGTACGACGTGGTCGGCGAGGCCGTCGCGGTGCGTCGCCGCCCACAGTGCCAGGGGCACCGACAGGGCGACCGCGAACACCGTGGCGAACGCGACGAGCCAGAGCGTCGGTTCGAGCCGGGCGAGGATCAACTCTCGGGTCGGGACACCGTTCACGAGCGAGGCGCCGGTGTCTCCGTGGGTGACCAACCGGGTCAGAAAGTGCCAGAACTGTGCGGGCAGCGACTCGTTGAGTCCGAGCCGCTCGCGCAGTTGGGCGACCGCCGTCGGTGTGGCACGGCTGCCCAGCAGGGCGGTCGCCGCGTCGCCGGGGATCAGACGGACGAGGAGGAACGCGATGACGACGACGCCGGCCGCCACGCCGCCCGCTCGCAGGAGGGCGTGGGCCGCTCGGCGTGCGAGCGGCGTGACGGATGCCTTCATTTCCTGGTCACGTCCCGCAGGCGGGTGGTGCCGTTCGGCAGGACGACCAGACCGTGGACGTCGGAGCGCGTCGCGGTGATGGTCGGGATGTAGGTCAGCGGCACCGTCGGCACGTCGTCGGCGGCGATCTGCTGGATCTGTGCGTAGATCTCGGCCCGCTTCGTGTCGTCGGTGGCGGCCACACCCTGGGCGGCGAGCTTGGTCACCTCGCTGTTGTGGTAGCCGGTGTGGTAGGAATCCGCCGCGTCGGGCAGCAGTTGCCAGTTGACGAGGTTGCTCGGATCGCCGGTGTCACTGATGGCCCAGGTGACCGCCAGGTCGTAGTCCCGCTTGCCGAAGCGGGTCCAGAACGTCGTCGAGTCGAGCGTCTCGATCTTCACCTTGACGCCGATCTTCGCCAGTGCCGCCTGGACGACCTGGGCCTGCTGGGTCTGGCTCGTGGCGGAGTTCTCCACGATCAGCGTGGTCGACAGGCCGCCGGAGTGCTGCGACTTCGCCAGTTCGGCGCGCGCCGTCGCCGGGTCGTAGCCGAGGATCTTGGTGTCCTGGGCGGAGAATCGGATGCTCGACGGCAGGAACGTCGTGGCGGGGGCCGCGGTGTCGTACGTCGTCGCCTTCGCGATCGCCTTGCGGTCGAGCGCCGCGGCGACCGCGCGGCGCAGATGTACGTCCTTGAAGGCGCCGTCGGCGGTGTTGAACGCCAGCAGGCCCTGCTGCCAGGAGTCGGACACGGTGACCTTGACGTCGGGGTTGGCGCGCAGCTGCGCGACGTTGGCGGCGGGCACCGAGTCGATCACGTCGACCTGGCCGGCCTGGAGCTGCTGGAGCAGCTGGTTGTCGTCGTCGACGACCGTGAACTCGACCTTGTCGACGGCCGGTTCGCCCTGCCAGTAGGTCTTGTTGGCGGCCAGGGTGATCTCCCCGGTGGTCCGGTCCCAGGAACTCAGGGTGAACGGCCCGGTGCCCACGGGGTTGTTGAAGAACTCCTTCTCGGTGCGGCCGTCGAGGTCCTTGGGCAGGATGACGTTGGCGAAGGTCGCCAGGTCCGCGAGCAGCGGGGCGTAGGGCCGGGACAGTCTGACGACGACGGTCCGCGCGTCGGACGCGGTGACGGCGGTGATCGGCGCGGACAGCGGCAGCGCGCCGCCGTGTTCGAGGTGCCGCTCGAGGGTGTAGACGACGTCAGCGGAGTCCAGGGCCGAGCCGTCCGAGAACGTGACGCCGTCCCTGAGGGTGAACGTCCAGCTGCGGCCGTCGTCGGCGACCTTGTAGGACTTCGCGAGCAGTGGCTTGATGTCGCCGTTCTTCTGCAGCTCCACCAAGGGCTCGAAGATCTTGTCGAGCGTGTACGCGTTGTTGGTGGCGAGTTCGTCGGCCGTCGGGTTCAGGTCGGTGACACCGCGGCTGGTGCGGGCGAACACCAAGGTGCCGCCGGAGCCTTCGGCGCCGCTGGACTTGGTGGCGGAGGAGTCGCAGGCCGCCGCTCCCGTCGTCAGCACGGCGAGAGCGAGAACGGCGGCGGCCGTGCGGCGGCGCCGGGCGTGGATGTGCATGTGGAGATGTCCTTGGAATCGATGTGTACGCCACGGCGCGCGAAGGTGCGGCACGGAGCGGAAGATGAGCCCGCTCGGCAGGACGCCGCGCACGTCGAACACGCGCGCAGCACATGGCACGAGGAGGCAAGGAGACGTCGCGTCCGAGGAGGGCGCGAGCTCAGGACATGTCGAAGGTTCGCCTCATCCGTTGAGGCGGTGGGCCCTCACACAGGACATCGGGAACCGGTCACCGAGTGCGGCTGGACGCACTGCACCACGCGGAGGGGTCGCGGTGCGACGGACCGGCCGGCCACGGCCGCCTGTCCCCCGGCGGCATACCCCGTCGGACACCCCGGGCAGGCTCCACCGTCGCGCGACGCGCGGTACGCGGATGCCTGGGCGCAGGCGGACATGGTGCTCCAGAGACGGCCGGGTGTGTGGGGCTCAGGATGCGATCAGAAAATCCGCAGTGTCAAGCGACGCCCACATGGTGAACCGCTACCGTCCGGTGGCTTCCCAACTGCCGCGGAAGCCGGAGCGCGCAGAAGGATCGCGCAAGGCAGAGCGAGGATCGGTCTACGGTTTCCGCTCAGGACGGCGTCCCTGGTCCCGAGTTCGGCTCGCCTGGTCGAGCGGCTCGCCACGCATCTGGTTCAGCGGTTTCCTCGCGCCGAGATAGTCACCGCCTCCGCCTGGGACCTCCCCGGCGTCCTCGCTGACCGGGGTGTGCACACAGCGGACGTGGTGGTGAGCAGCCTGCCCTGGTCGGCGTTCGCCGGCCCGCACGGCCGTACCCTGGTACCCAAGATCGCCTCGCTGCTGTCCGAGAGCGGCGTGTATACGCAATTCACCTACGCCTTCGCCCGCTGGGCGCCTCCGAGCCGTCACCGGCTCGCGCAGGTACGGCAGCTGTTCGAAGAAGTGGCCGCCAGCAGGACGGTGTACCGTAACCTGCCGCCCGCTCTGGTGTATTCCGCCCGCAGGCCGCGTGTTCCGGCCGGTCACTCCCTTTCGCCGGCCGTGCGTGCCGAAAGCAGCATCGCGTCCTGACTCGGTGGCGCGCCGAAAAGGCGTCGGTATTCCCGGCTGAACTGGGACGGACTGTCGTATCCGACGCGGTATCCGAAGTATGCGAACCCCTGGAAATTCCGGTAGAAGGCCGAAGTGCTCATCCCGATCAGCTCCGCCACGTCGTCCACCCGGAACGGCTCTCGGTAATTCTCCCTGATCCACTGCACGGCTTTTGCGACATGGGAGAGTTCGCTGTCGGCGAGACCGATCTGGCGGACGGCTGATCGAGCAGGCGCAGGCCGAACCCCAGCGCCGGCCGCTCGGCGGTGGCCTTGGTGAAGTGGCCGGTGACAGGCAGGTCGACCGACGCGACCAGATACTGCCCGGCACGGTACTCGTACACGTAATCGCCCAGAGCGAGACGTTTGGCGCCCTGGGCGATCAGTGCCATGACCGTTCCGGTCATGGACGCATGAGGTGCCTGCGACTCCTCGCGGCCGACCAGAACGTGCTCGATGGCGGTTGTCCCGTCAGCTCGGGCATGGCGCTCCAGCAGGGTCCGGAGTTCTTCCAGCATCATGCGCCGATTGAAACACCGCGGGCGGGAAGAGGTCCAGCAGTCCTTTCCGGGGCATGCGGCAGCCGCGGAGAGGATCGTGCAAGACTTCGCCACTTTTGGGCAGCACAGTCCCCCGGGCGTGCTGATTGAATGTCCGGAGTCGCTGAAACCTTGTTGTTCGGAGGTTCGCTGCATTGAGGAAGGACAAGCGGTATGACGGACGGAACGCGCAGCGAGATACTTCTTCGCGTCAACGGTCTGACGCACCGTCTGGACGTCGACAACCGCAGGACACTGCTCGACGCACTCCGTGAGGACACAGGCCGCACGGGGCCGAAAAAGGGCTGCGACCGCGGGCAGTGCGGCGCCTGCACGGTACTGCTGGACGACCGGCGTGTGGTGTCCTGCCTGACGTTGGCGGTCGCCGCCGACGGCTCGGACGTCACCACGGTCGAGGGCCTCGCACCCGACGGTGAACTGCACCCGCTGCAGCAGGCGTTCGTACAGCTCGACGGTTTCCAGTGCGGCTACTGCACACCCGGCCAGCTCTGTTCCGCGGTCGCGATGCTGGCCGAGCACGCGGCGGGCTGGCCCAGCGCCGTCACCACCGACGTCTCACCCGAGCGACCGGCACCGGAGTTGGACGCCGTGGAGGTGCGTGAACGCCTGAGCGGCAATCTGTGCCGCTGCGGCGCGTACCCGTCGATCGTGCGCGCCGTGCTGGAGACGGCCGCCCGGGCGGAGGTGACGGGATGAAGGAGTTCGGCTATCTACGGCCCAGTCAGGTCCGGGAGGCTCTCGCCTTGGTCGCCGCCGACGACGGCGCCCGGTTCCTCGGCGGTGGTACCAATCTCGTCGACCTGATGAAGGACGGCATCGAGACACCCACCCGGCTGGTGGACGTGCGCCGGCTGCCGCTGGACGGGATCCGTGAGGCCCCCGACCGCGGACTCGTCATCGGCGCGACCACGACCAACAGCGACCTGGCGGCCCATCCCGAGGTGCGCCGCCGGTACCCGGCGCTCAGCCAGGCCGTCCTGGCGGGCGCGTCGGGGCAGCTGCGCAACATGGCCACGGTGGGCGGCAACCTGCTGCAGCGGACCCGGTGCGGCTACTTCGCGGATCCCTCGCAGCCGTGCAACAAGCGCAGCCCGGGCAGCGGCTGTTCGGCAATCACCGGCGAGCATCACAACCATGCGATCCTGGGCTGGTCCGACCACTGTGTGGCCACCCATCCCTCGGACATGACCGTGGCCCTGGCCGCGTATGACGCGGTCGTGCACTACGAGACCCCGGACGGGAGCCACGAGATCCCGCTGTCCGGTTTCTATCTGCCGGTCGGCGAAAGTCCCCAGCGGGAGACCGTGCTGCCCCCGGGCGCCCTGATCACCGCGGTCACCCTGCCGGCCGCCGCGGCAGGCCCGCGAGCGCGCTACCGCAAGGTCCGCGAGCGCGCGTCCTACGCCTTCGCCAACGTGTCCGTCGCAGCGGCGCTGGACGTCGAGGAGGGCGTCGTCCGAGGCGTCCGGATCGCGCTCGGCGGCCTCGCTTCACGGCCCTGGCGCGCGCTCGTCGCCGAGTCCGCCCTGCGGGACGCCCCCGCCACGGCCGACCGGTTCGGTGACGCCGCGGATGCGGAACTGTCCGCCGCGCGGCCGCTGCGCGACAACGCGTACAAGGTCACGCTGGCCCGCAACCTCATCGTGGCCGTCCTGACCGAGCTCGCCCACCGGGCCGAGTGACGGGCGCACCGGCGGCGTGCAGCCGGCCGGCGCCGGTCCCGTCACACGTCCTCAAGGAGATCAACGTATGAACGCCTCCTCGACCAGCCCATCCCCGGCTCCGACCGGCGACCGGACACCCACGCCGCACCCCACCAGGACCTCCGCCCCGTCGGCCGGCACGCCGGAGCCGCTGCTGGGAGCCGTCGGCATGGCGCGACCCCGGATAGAGGGAACGGCCAAGGTCACCGGCGCGGTGCGCTACTCCTCGGACGAGCCGATGGGCGACCTGGCCCACGGCTGGGCGGTGACCTCCACGGTGACCCGCGGTCGCATCCGCGACCTCGACACCTCCGCGGCACTGACCATGCCCGGCGTGCTGGGCGTCATCGACCACCGCAACGCCCCCCGGCTCGACCTGGAGGCCGGATCGTTCTTCGGGCCCGACGGTGGCATGCACCTGCTGCAGACCGATGAGATCCCCCACTCCGGCCGACCGGTCGCGCTGGTGGTGGCCGAGACCGCGGAGCAGGCCCGGTCGGCGGCCAGGGCGCTGCGGGTGACGTATGACGAGGAACCGTGCGACGTCGACTTCTCACTCGACCACCCGGCCGCCCGGCCGGCGACGTCGTTCATCGGAGCGGACGCCACCGTCGGGGACGTGGACACGGAGCTGGCCGCGAGCGCGGTGGTCGTCGACGCACGTTATGTCACCCCCGAGACACACGGCGCCGCCATGGAGCCGCACTCCGCGACCGCCTGGTGGGAGGACGGGCGCCTGCAGATCGTCGACTCCAACCAGGGGCCCTTCCTGGTCGCCATGACGGTGGCCGCACTGTTCCGCCTCGACCCGAAGCAGGTGCGCGTCCGCTCTCCGCACGTCGGTGGCGGCTTCGGATCCAAATCAGGGGGGTGCGGCCCCCAGTTGGTCCTGGCGGTGATGGCCACGGCGATGTTCGACCGCCCCGTGCGTGTCACCCTGACCCGGAGCCAGGTGTTCCAGACGGTCTCGATGCGGCCCACGACCGACCAGCGGGTGCGGATCGGGTCCGATGCCGACGGCCGACTGCGCGCCATCGACCACACAGCGGCCTTCGAGGTGTCCAAGCTCGCGGACTACCTGGAGAACTGCACCGAGCTCACCAACACGCTCTACGCGGCACGGGCCATCCGTACCCGGCGCAGCGCTGTCCCGGTCGACATCCTGCCGCCGTACTCGGTGCGCGGCCCCGGCGCGACACCCGGTTCCTTCGCGCTTGAATCCGCCATGGACGAGGTGGCGGAGCGCCTGCACATGGATCCCCTTGAGCTTCGGCTGCGCAACGAGCCCTCCGCGGGACCCGTGTCCGGCCTGCCGTTCAGCCGCCGCAACCTCACCGCATGTCTGAGGGAAGGTGCTCGCCGGTTCGGCTGGGCCACCCGCGACCACCGGCCGCGGACAGGGAGAGAGGGACATCTGCTCGTCGGCACCGGGATGGCGGCCACGTCCTTCGGCGCCGGGGCACTGCCCTCGACGGCCTCGATCACCGCCGAGACCGACGGAGCCTTCACCGTGGCCATCGGCGCCAGCGACATCGGCACGGGCGCACGCACCGCGCTGACCGCGGTGGCCGCCGAGGCACTGCGCGTACCTCCCGAACGGATACGGCTGCTGATCGCGGACAGCGACCTCGGTCCCGCGTGGGGCGCCGGCGGATCCCGGGGGACGACCTCATGGTCCTGGGCGATCACCGAAGCAGCGGCGAAGCTGCGCTCCCGACCGGGCGGCGCCACGCTGCCGCTGACCGTCTCGTTCGACACCACCGAGTCGCTCGGTGAGCTGCCCCTCATGGAACGGCACTCCTACAGTGCCGTGTTCTGCGAAGCGACCGTCGATCCTGCGACCGGCGAGGTCCGGGTGCGGCGCCTCCTGGGGATGTTCGCCGTGGGCCGCGTGATCAACCCGCTGCTGGCACGCAGTCAGCTCGTCGGAGGCATGATCATGGGGCTGTCGATGGCCCTGCACGAGGAAGGCGTCCGTGATCCGGCCACCGGCCGCCACCTCAACACGGACTTCGCCGGCTACCACATCGCCGCACACGCCGACGTACCCGACATCGAGGCTGATTTCGTACCCGACTATGAGCCCGGCGACCCGTCAGGCATCAAGGGTGTCGGTGAAATCGGCACGGTCGGCACCGCCGCCGCGATCGCGAACGCCGTCTGGCACGCCACCGGCCACCGCCGGCGGACCCTGCCCATCCGCCCGGACCACCTGGTCGAGGAACGGCCCCTGCCGTGAGCCGTCCACGAGGAAGGGCTCGTGGACCACTGCCGTCGCCGCCCCGGCCCGGAACCCGAACAAGAGGTACACGTGTTGCGCGAGGTATGGACCTTCGTCGACGCCCACCGTCGGGCGGGCCGGCCCGTCGCGCTGGCCCGGCTGGTGGACCGTGACGGTCCCGGATCACGACCGCTCGGCGCCACCATGGCCGTCGCCGAGGACGGTACGTGGCGCGGCTCGCTGTCGGGCGGTTGCGTCGAGGGCATCGTCCTCGACGCGACCCGCGCCGTCCTGGCAGGGGCCGCGCCGCAGGTGACGGCGGTATCGCCCGGGGACCATCTCCTGCCCTGGGAGGACACTCCCGGCTGCGCCGGCGAACTGCGCGTCCTCATCACGCCCGCGCCGCCCGAGCCGGTGCACTCCGCCATCACCACGGCCTTGGCCGAGGACCGGCCGCTCACCGTGCGGGTCGGGCTGAGGCCGCCCCACCACTGGTCGACTGCCGCCACGGCCGACCAACTGCCCGACATGGGACCCGCGTTCACCGAGGAACTGACCGGTCGGCCGCGGCTGCTGCTGGCCGGCGCGACAGATCTCGCCGCAGTCCTGGCCACCCTGGCCGGGACCGTGCACCGCAAGGTCGTCGTCCTCGACCCACGCCCCAGGCATGTCGCCTCCGGGGCCTTCACCGGCACTGCCGACGTCGTCCGTGCCTGGCCCGACCACTGGATCGCCCGCCATCCGCTCGGAGTACGCGACGCGGTCGTCTCGCTCAGCCATGACCCGCGCATCGACGACCGCGCGCTGCGCGCCGCTCTGGCAGGCCCCGCCGGGTACGTCGCCGCGCTCGGCAGCCGGGCCACCCACGCGCAACGCCTGCGGCGCCTGGCCGACGCGCCCGGACTTGACCGGCTGACCGGCCCGGCGGGCCTCGACCTCGGCGGAGCGTCGCTCGCCGAGAGCGCCCTGTCGATCCTCGCCGAGCTCGTCGCGGTGGACAACGCCCGCGGCGGACGTCGCCTGCGCGACAGCGATCTGCCCATCCGGGCCACCACGGCCGAGGCGCTCACCCGACCCACGCGGCTACGCCCTGTCGCCAGGAGATGGCAGTGACGGCGGGCGGACCGGCGTTCGGGAGACCCTACAGGCGGGCGACGATCAAGGCGATGTCGTCACGTCCGCCGCTGCTCACGCCGAGGCGGGACAGCAGGACGTCGGCCAAATGATCCGGGCCGAGCCGGGGGTTGTCGGCGAGGGTGTAGGTGAGCCGGTCGAGGCCGGCGTCGATGTCCTCCTCGCGGCGTTCGACGAGCCCGTCGGTGTAGAGGACGAGGGTGTCGCCTGCTGTGTAGGGCACGGCGGCCTGCGGACGCGGCACATGGCGCGGGCGTGCTCCCAGGGGCGGATCGGTGGCCTGGTCGAGCAGGACGAAAGTACCGTCGGCGTGTACCAGGACGGGCGGCAGGTGCCCGGCGCTGCTGTAGGTGATGCGCCGGCGACGGGCGTCGATGACGGCCTTGACCACTGTGGTGGCCAGGGCTCCTTCGACCGAGCAGGCATACAGGTCCAGTACCTCCATCGCCCTGGCCGGATCGTGCAGAGCCCGGACGGCGGCGGACAGCGCGCTGCGCAGCATGCCCATCGCGGCGGCCGCCTCCAGACCGTGGCCGACCACGTCGCCCACCGCGACGGAGAAGCCGTCATCGGGCAGGTCCACGATGTCGTACCAGTCGCCGCACACGTTGAGTCCCTGGGCCGCGGGCAGGTAGCGCACCGCGATGTTCGGGTGCTGACCGAGGTCCGGGGACTGCATCATCGCTTCCTGGAGGGTGACGGCGACCTTGCGTTCCCGAGCGTGGGCCTGCCGCAACTGCTCGTTCACCAACTGGAGCTCCCGCGCCCGCGCATACAGTTCGGCCTCCATCGCTTCGCGCTCGCCGATCGCCCGGCCCGGCTGCGCGCGGGTGGCGTGGGTGAGCACGAACTCGGTGACGTCTTCCACCCGGTGGATGATCCAGGCCACCTGTCCGTCCGGCCCGAGCACGGGGACGTTGATCGTGGACCACCAGCGTTCCTCGAACACCCCGGGGCGGCCGGGAATGGGGATGTCGTACTTCTGCACGGCCGCCATCGTGTCCTGCTGCTGCGAGCGCAGGACCCAGTGCAGCGAGGCACTGAGGTTCCGCACTCCGTCGGCTTCGGGGTCGGCCGGGTTCTCGGGGAACGCATCGAAGAGGTACTGCCCGATCAGTTCGTCCCGTGAGCGGCCGGTCGCCCGGCAGTAGGCCGCATTGGCGTCGAGGATCACAAGATCCGGGCCCAGTACCAGGTAGGGGCTGGGGGTGGCGACGAACAGTGCCCGGTAGTCGATCGGCGCTATGGTCACAGCCGCTCTCCCGTTCCTCTCGGGTGGCCCCCTGTCCGGTTTCACGTCCGTGGTCCCACGCTGAACGTAACAGTTGTGTGAGGTTCGGGCCGCCCAGCACGGGTTCCGGGCCCCTGCTCTCGGGGTCGATGCCCTCATGGTCCTGCCTGCCGCTCAAGCCGCGCTTCAGCGTCGCTCCCTATGGTCACGCCCAGCGCTGCCTCGGGTGAGTGGCGGCGAACACCGAAGGAGGCGCCATGGAGATCCCGGTACGGCTGCGACGGGCCCGCTCCGCGCTGCTCCTGGTCTTTCTCGTCCACGGCTCGGTCTTCGCTCTGCTGGTCACCCGCATCCCGGCGATCCAGGATCGGTACGGCCTCAGCGACGCCGCGCTCCCGCTGTTTCTCGCCGCCGTGCCGCTCCTGGCCGGTGTCGGCAGCGTCACCGTCTCGCGGGTGGTGCGCCGGGTTCCCGCGCCGGC
Organism: Streptomyces shenzhenensis; assembly: GCF_003688995.1. Classification (GTDB taxonomy): domain Bacteria; phylum Actinomycetota; class Actinomycetes; order Streptomycetales; family Streptomycetaceae; genus Streptomyces; species Streptomyces shenzhenensis_A. The sequence continues at coordinate 106,585 of NZ_PENI01000021.1, forward strand.
GGTGGTACGTGTGCTCCAGCCCCTGATCTGTCTGTGTCTGGTCGGAGTCGGGGCGGGCGAGGCCGTCTGGCAGCTCGTAACCTGCCTCGGCGTCTTCGGGCTGCTGGTGGGCGCCATGGAGGCGAGCCTGAACATGACGGGCGTCGGGATCCAGCGCGGCTACGGTCGCAGCATCATGCTGGGCTTCCACGGTGCCGCCAGCCTCGGCGGCATCCTCGGCGCCCTGCTCGCCTGGGCCGGAGCCCACTGGCACCTGTCCCTGCTCGCCCTCTTCGTCGGTTCCGTCGCCCTGCTGCTGCCGTTCGCGATGTCGGTCGGCCCGCGCCTGACGAAGCAGCCGCGCACGGTGACCGACAGTCGTGCCGCAGCCGAGCCGGCCGCGCAGCCCTCCTCCTCACCGGCCGCTCGCCCGCGTGGAGTCCCCTGGAAGCCGCTGCTGCCGATCTGCCTGATCATGACCGTGGCCGTCATCGCCGACTCCACCGCCACCAACTGGAGCGCCAAGTTCCTTGAGGACACCCTGCACAGCTCGGAGGCGATGGCGACCGTGCCGTACGCCCTCTACATGGCGGCCACCCTGGTGGGCCGTGGTCTCGGGGACGGCTGGGTGCAGCGGTGGGGAGCGGTGGCCGTGGTGCGGGCGGGAGTCCTGCTCTCCGCCGTGGGGTTCGCCGTCGTCGCCGCCGCCCCGGAACCCCTGACCGGTGCCCTCGGTTTCGCCGTCCTCGGCGCGGGGTTGTCCGTGATCCTGCCCCAGCTCTTCGTGGTCGGTGCGCAGCGGCTGCCGGGTACGGTGGACATCGCCGTGGCCCGCGTCAACCTCTTCAACTACGTGGGTTTCCTGATCGGCCCGCCCCTGGTCGGGGCGGTGGGGGCGGCCGTCTCCTACCGGGCGGCCATGTGCGTGCCGCTGCTGCTCGTCCTGGGCGTCCTCCTCGTCGCCGGCTCCCTGGCCCAACCGGCCCAGGCCGACTCCGGTTCCGGCCCCACGTCCGCCCAGCCCGTCCCGGGGTCCGAGGCGACCACGACGACCGCCGGCTGACGGCGTGGTCGGCACCGGGCCGGGCCTCGGACGGCCGATGACCGGCGGTCAGTCGGTTCGCGCCGTCAGAAGACCGCGATGAGGTTGACCGGGCTGCCGGTCATCCCGTGCACGCGGGGCGGGGCGACGATGAGCAGGAAGCTGTAGCGCTCCAACTCCGCGCACAGCGCCGCGAGGTCGTCGAGCTGTGAGGCGTCGATCAGCGGCATCGCCATCCGGCCGAGCGCGACGCCGTGCAACGGGGACGGCCCGTCCGGGTCCAGCGGCGGGAAGGCGTCGCCCCTGTCACCCGTGTGGACAGAGACCTCCCGATGATGCATCCAGCGCACCGCGTCGAGGCTGATTCCCGGTGTCGGCGTGCCGTGGACCGGAGTGGCGGGCCGGCCGAGCCGGATCGCCAGCGCGTCGCCGGACCGTACCTCGACGCCCTGCCGTTTCTCGGCTTCCTCCAGATCGCGCGATGTCACCGCGTACCCGGACGGGAGGGGTTCCTCGACAGCCAGATCGAGCAGGACCCCCCGCGTCACGATCCCGGCCGCGAAGGCCGCCGTCGAGGCGAAGGTGACACCTCCGGCCGTCACGACCTGGTCCCTCGGACGGCCCGGGTAGACCTCATCGTCGCTGGACCAGTGCGCCAGTGCGTCGATATGTGTCGACTTCACATGATGGTTCTGCACCAGCATCAGGTCGGCCGCGACACTCACACCGGTGTGGGACATCACGCCATCCACCCGGTCGCCAGCGGAGCGACGTGTGTCGGTGCTATGTCGGGGCGGTCGGGGCGATGTCGGCGGCTTGTCGGCGGGGGGACGGAGCCTTTCTGGAGATCCTGCCGGATGCCGATCCGGCAGGCGTGCGACAGGCAAGGATCACCATGACCACTGACATCACGATCGTCGGCGCGGGACTCGGCGGACTGACGCTCGCCCGTGTCCTGCACGTCCACGGCATCCCGGCCACGGTCTACGAGGCGGAGGCCTCACTGACGGATCGTTCGCAGGGCGGAATGCTCGACATCCACGACTACAACGGCCAACTGGCCGTGCAGGCCGCCCGCCTGATGGACGAGTTCCGCGGCATCATCCTGGAGGGCCGCCAGGCGATGCGGATCCTCGACCGGAACGGGACTGTCATGCTTGACCAAGCCGACGACGGCACGGGAGGACGCCCCGAGGTCCAGCGCGGCGAACTCCGGCAGATCCTGCTGGACTCGCTCCCGGCCGGCACCGTCCGGTGGGGCCACAAGGTCAGCGGTGCCCGTGGCCTCGACGAGGGCCGCCACGAGGTGACTTTCACCGACGGCGGCACCGCCGTCACGAGCCTGCTCGTCGGCGCGGACGGCGCGTGGTCACGCATCCGGCCGCTGCTCTCCACCGCCACCCCCGAGTACACCGGCACGTCGTTCGTCGAGACCTATCTGTTCGACGCCGACACGCGGCACCCGGCTGCCGCGAAGGCGGTCGGTGGCGGGTCACTGTTCGCGGTCGATCCGGGTAAGCGGCAGATCGGAGCGCACCGGGAGAAGGACGGGACTCTCCACGCCTACGTGGTGCTGTCCAAGCCGCTGGACTGGTTCGCCGGTGTCGACTTCGCCGATGCCGCCGCGACTGCCGCGCTGATCGCGCAGGAGTTCGCCGGCTGGGCGCCAGAACTCACCGCCCTGATCACCGACAGCGACACCACACCGGTCCTGCGCCCCCACTACACGCTGCCGGTCGGACACCGGTGGGATCGGGTGCCGGGGGTGACCCTGGTCGGCGACGCCGCCCACCTCATCCCCCCGAACGGCGAAGGCGCCAACCTGGCCATGCTGGACGGCGCTGAACTCGGCGAGGCCCTCGCGGCACACCCCGGCGACGTCGAGGCGGCGCTGGCCGCGTACGAGCAAGTGATGTTCCCTCGCAGTGCCGCGGTCGGCGAAGCCGAGGCCGAGACCCCTGTCAACCCCACGCTCGAGGACCTGCTCAACTTCTTCACCCGGGACGAGCAGACCCCATGAACCGCCGGCCGAGATCACCACGGTGACTGGCACCTCCGTTCGTGGAACGGTCACCGTGACCGTTCCACGAACACCTTCGCGCGCTTCGAAGGCCTTCTTGTCAGCTCAGCGGCCGAGCAGCGGCACGTCGATCTCGCCCATGTGGTAGGCGCGGACGGCCCGGACCAGGTCGTCGACGGAGAGCTGGTCGTCCTCGTCGACGGAGAGCTGCTCGTCGCCGTTGGCGTGGATCTGGCGGAACGCGTCGGCCGGGTCGATGTTCTCGACCCTCATGGCGTCCAGCCAGGTCTTGAACTCGGCCTGGCTGATCCCGCCGTCGTCGTCCGCGTCCGCCAGCTGGATCATGGCCTTGATCGCCGGCTTGACGACCTTGCTGAAGCCCGCGCCGCCGTTCTTCAGGACGTGCTGCCGGCAGATGTCGTTGAACTGCTCCCGGGTCAGCCGGCCGTTCTCCTGGTCGATCCCGGCGTGGTCGGCGAAGAAGTTCCACATGCCCCGGTAGGCGTCGGTCAGCGCGCGGCCCCTCGGGGAGGCGGGGACTTCGCCGAAGGCATGCAGGATGCGCTGGGACTCGGCGTCGCAGTCGGACCGGTCGATGCGGCCGTCGCCGTTCACGTCCCAGCCGTCGAAACGCTTCTGGATGCGGTCGAGCTGCACGGAATTGGTCATCTCGGAGACCTCCAGGTGGTTCGTCCGGGCGGGCCGGTCCAGGGACGGCCGGCAGCGGCACCCGGTGCATCTGTGAAGTGCCGCACCGATGCGGCGACGGAACAGCACGTTACCGACACCGTGAGTGACTGCGGTGTGCGCACGCATTGCCAACTGGGTGACAGGGACGAGCGGGAGCGGACCGGCGCTCAGCCAGAGGCGATCGGAGCGGGGATGCCGGCGTTGTCGGGCGCGGGCGCGCCCGGGACCGCCGGTGCCTCGATGCCCGGACGCCGCGCGGCGTCGTCGGAGCCTGGGGCGTCGTCGACGGGAACCAGCCCGAACACCGAGAAGCTGACGGCCCAGTAAGCGACGTAGCCCACCAGCAGCACCGCACCGTGCCAGCGCCGCAGGTGGCCGGTGAGAAGCGCGTACGCAGCGAACCCGTTGATCACCACGAGGGCCGGCAGGTGCCAGGTGAAGATCTCCGGGGAGATCACGAGCGCGCCTCCGGCCAGGGCGATGATGCCCACCTTCGCGGTCACCGAGAACACGACGCTCCCGATGACGTTGCCGACACCGATGGCGGGCGCGCCTCGCCGGGCCGGCTCCGCGGTCAGGAAAATGTCCTCCAGGGAAAGCACCAGCGTCGCGATCGTCGCCCCGAAGACCGTGCCGCTGACCGCGAAGTCCTCGAGGATGCCCCCGGTCCCCTCCGTCATGGCCCAGGCGCCGGCGACGAGTCCGGTCAGCGCCAGGACCGCCAGCAGGAGCAGCGCCCATCCGGGCCGCTTGTTCGACTTCGCCGCGGCGACCTCGCCGGTCTCGTAGAGATCACCGGCGCCACTGCCGCCGGTACCGCCTCCGCCCCCGGCCGTCCCGGCGGCGACGCCGACCAGCTCGGGGCTGTCGACCGCTTCGAGCACTTCTGCGCTCCGGAACGTCGGCACCGCACGACGGGACTCGCGGTAGGCGACGTAGGCGACGAACAGCACGAACAGCAGGATGAGAACGATCGCGGACACCGTCCCCAGCTCGCCGAGCAGTGCGGGCCCGATCAGGATCAGTGGGGCGATCGCGAACAACGCGATGTAGTCCTTCGGGATCTCCACCCGGGAGGGCGCGACGAGAGCGGCAATCGCGACCACCAGACCCGTCATCGAGATGACGGTTCCGAAGACGACACCGAGCGCGACGTCTTCGAGTCCCTCCACATTGAGCACCACCCCGAAGGCGAGGTCGTCGAACTCGATCCCGGTGAACAGGATGGCCAGCAAGAACAGCGAGATCGCCAGACCGCGCGCCGCGCCGACCAGGTAGGTGATCAACTTCTCGGCGCTGAAGACCAACAGCACCGCTCCGCCGGCAAAGATGAGGATGGACGTCATCCGATTGCTCCCCCTTGAGCAGAACGGACCGGCCCGGTTCCCCAGGGCCTGAGCGGTGACGGTCATTCAGAAGCTAGCAGCGGATCAGAGCGGTGACTATCCGCATGGGGACAGATACGGACAGCTCTGAACGTGCTGCGGACCCGGGACGCCCCCTGGACCGTCCCGCTTCAGCGCATGGTGATGACCAGCTTGCCCGTGGTGCGGCCCGTCTCCCCCAGGGTGTGGGCCCGGGCGCCTTCGGCGAGGGGGAAGGTGCCGGAGACGTGGGCGCGGAGCCTGCCCCGGTCGACGAGGTCGGCGATGGCGCGCATCCCGGCATGGTCGTGCTCGACGGCCAGGTGGACGGCGCGAACCTGTGCCTTCTGTGCCGCGGCTCGGGTGCCTTCGGCGCCCGGCAGCAGGGTGACGAGGACGCCGCCGGGACGGAGCACGCCCACGGAACGCGTGGCGTTCTCCCCGCCAAGGGCGTCGAGGACGACGTCGTAGCGCTCGTCGGTGTCGGTGAAGTCCTCGGAGCGGTGGTCGATGCAGGCATCCGCGCCGAGCCCGCGCAGGAAGTCGTGCTTGGGGGAGCTCGCCGTCCCGGTAACGTGCGCGCCGCGCTCCTTGGCGATCTGTACGGCGAGATGACCGACACCGCCGGCCGCGGCGTGGATCAGCACCCGCTGCCCGGCCCGGAGGCGCGCGGTCTCGGCGAGGGCCTGCCAGGCGGTGAGCGCGGCCAGCGGTAGGGCGGCCGCCTGGACGTGGTCGATCCCGGCGGGCTTGGCGGCGAAGGCGCGGGTGGGGCCGGTCACGTACTCGGCGTGGGAGCCGGCCCCGTGCGGGTAGGGGAGCATGCCGAACACCTCGTCACCGGGCTTGAAGAGGGTGACACCGTGGCCGGTCTCCACCACGGTGCCGGAGACGTCCCAACCGAGGGTCAGTGGCGGGGGCGGCAGGAAGATGCTCAGGGCGCGGTGCTTGAAGTCCGTGGGGTTGAGTCCGGCCGCGTGCACGGCGACGAGGATCTCCCCGAGGCCGGGCGTGGGCCGCGGAAGCTCGGTCAGCTGCAGAACCTCGGGGCCGCCGAGGGCCGTCTGGTGCAGGGCGAGCATCACGGGAGTGCCGTCCTCGGCGGCGCTGTCCTGGGAGTCCGTGGCGGCCGTCGGGTCCGGGGAATCGGGGTTCACAGGGGTGTACGTCGAAGTCATGCCTCGATCCTGGCCGTACGGTCCGGCCCCGGGCGATGGCCAGAAGGTCATCCTCCGATACATTCCTGCCATGCATATCGACCCTGCCGCCCGCCGTGCTCCCGGCGCCCACAAGGTCGTCGTCCTTGCCCTCGACGGTGTCTATCCCTTCGAACTCGGCATCCCGCACCGGGTTCTGGGATCCGCGGACGGCCGCTACGAGGTGCTGTCCGCGAGCGTGGACGGGCAGCCCGTGCGTACCGGCTCGGACCTGACCGTCACCCCCGGGCACGGTCCCGAGGTGCTGGCCGAGGCGGACACCGTGGTCATCCCTCCGTACGCGATCTCCCCGGCCTCGGCCGCCGCCCCGGACCCGCGGGCCCTCGCCGCCCTGTCCCGTGTCCGCCCCGGCACCCGTCTGGTGTCCATCTGCACCGGCGCCTTCCTGCTGGCCGCCGCCGGTCTCCTGGACGGGCGCCGGGCCACCACCCACTGGGCGCTCACCGACCGCTTCCAGGAGTTGTTCCCCCGGGTCGAGCTCGACGCCGGCGTGCTCTTCGTCGACCACGGTGACGTGCTGACCTCCGCGGGCGCGGCGAGCGGTGTCGACGTCTGCCTGCACCTGGTGCGCCAGGACCACGGCAGCGAGGTGGCCAACCAGGTCGCCCGCCTTTGCGTCGTGCCGCCGTACCGGGACGGCGGGCAGGCGCAGTACATCGAGCGGCCCCTGCCGCCGACGAGCGGAACCGGCACCGGGCCGACCCGCGACTGGGCGCTGCAGCGGCTGGAACTGCCCCTGTCACTGCACGAACTGGCCGCGCACGCGGCGATGAGCACCCGCACCTTCGCCCGGCGTTTCCGGGAGGAGACCGGTCTGAGCCCCGGCCGCTGGCTGACGCAGCAGCGGCTGCGGCGAGCGCGGCACCTGCTGGAGTCCAGCGATCTGCCGGTGGAACGGGTCGCCCACGAGGTCGGCTTCGCCACCGCCACCTCACTGCGGCGGCACCTGGCGGTGGAGGCGGGGGTCGCCCCGTCGGCATACCGACGCACTTTCCGCGCCTCGGGTCCGGCCGCGGGCGATGTCAGGGAAGCGTCAGCACCCGGGGACTGAGAGGCCGTTCTCACGCATGAGCACGTCGGCCCGGCCAGTACTGCGTTCCGCCGCCGCGGGCCTTGCACTTTGGGAATGCCAAGGATCATGAGGGATACCGGCCTGCCGGGCGCGGGCGGTCAGGCTCTGGCGATGTTTCTGCCCGGCATCGGCTCCGCGAGTGCCGTCCGCCATTCGGGTGCGCCGAAGGCGTCCGCGAAGTACTGCGTCTCGTGCACCACGTGCCCGTGGGCGAATTCCATGATGCTCACCGAGTAGGTGGGAACTCCGTCATACGTGATGACGCACTCGCTCACCCACAGGTCTCCGCCACCGACGATTCGGTGGACGGTGAAGTGCCGACTGGCAGGGTGCCCGCCACGTTGGGCCGAAATCGTCGCGCGGCCCCGGAATCGTTCACCTGACTGGGGGTAATCGAGGACAGCGTCCGCGGCGTAAATGGCGTGCTCGGCTTCGGTGTCCCCACGTTCCGATGCCCGCCAGTGTTCCTCGATTGCGGCCCTGGTCCGGATATCAGGATCCATCGTGCTGTCCCTTCTGCATACGTCCGGAACGAGCCGGGGACCTGGGAACGCCTGATGGGCAACGGTGACAGCGTAGCCCGCCCAGCGCGGCGACTCAGCTTTTCGTCCACGTACCGTGGCTCCTGAGCCGCCAGGCAACGCTCACCGCCAGTCCCATCACCCCGGCCGGCTGGACCACCGTCACGGGCGCCAGTTGCAGCGCGGCGATCTGATAGGAACGCCGCACCGGCCGCGGTGCTTGCCCAGGACGTCAGCCTCAGCGAGCGGGCCACGTTCCGCAGTCCGGGCAGGCGGCCCAGCCGCCGGGCCACCGCGCCGGCGGCGCACCACGTGCCCAGCAGGGCCGGGGCCGCGGTGCCCACCGGGAGCCGGGAGCTCAGTACCGAGTCGGATGAACGCGTACCTGCTTCCCCGGCAATGGGTCCGACGGCAGTTGAACCCCTTCACAGACCAGACAAGGCGTCGAGCACCTGCTGCACAGCGGGCGCGCAGCGCTCGGCTTCGTCGATGCCGATCCAGGCCAGCTCGGCGATCTCCCGGCCGGCGTGCGGGGAGCCGTGCGCTGTGCCCGTGAAGCAGTGCATCCGCAGGTGGATACCTGGCCGGCCGTGTGCGGGTGCCTCGATGGTGACGACGTGTTCGAGTGTCGTGGGGAGGAGCCGCAGGCCCAGTTCTTCGTGGACTTCGCGGACGAGGGCCTGCTCATGGGTCTCACCGGGCTCGATCTTGCCACCGGGCAGGTAGAACGCGTCACGGCCCTTGGTGCGTACGACGAGAAGACGGTCCTGGTCGCGGGTGATCCACCCGACTGAGGTGAGAGTGCGGTCGTCGGTCATGTTCACATTTCTGCCGGTGAGGAGTTCGGGGGGCGTCTGTGATGTCACGTACGGCGTTGGCCGTTCGTGGAGGGTCCGGTTGGTTGTGCGGGGGCCACGGTGTGCATCTCCTCTTTCTACTTCCCCAGGAGGTCGGCGGCGGTGAAGACACTGCGGACGGGAATGCCGGTGGCGGCCACCGGGTCGGCACCGCCGCGGTCCACGAGGAGCACGACGCCGACTACTTCGGCGCGCTCGGCCTGAACGGCGGCGATGGCGTCGAGTGTTGAGGCACCGGTCGTGGAGGTGTCCTCGACGAGCAGAACCCGCTTGCCGGTGAGGTCGGTGCCCTCGATGCGCTTGCCGAGCCCGTGCTGTTTGGCCTCCTTGCGGATGGCGGCGGCGGGGAGTTCCTGGCCGAGGTCTCTGGCGGCGGCCATGGTGGCGAGTGCCACGGGGACGGCTCCCAGGACGAGGCCGGCCACGGCGTCGTAGTGCCAGACGCGGGCCTCGTGCCGGATGGCGTGCCCGATGAGGGTGAAGCCGCGCGGGTGGAGGCTGACGCGGCGCAGGTCGAAGTAGTGGTCGGAGGTCGCTCCGGAGGACAGGGTGACCTGTCCGCGGACGATGGCTCGGTCCCGGATGAGCCGGGCGAGTTCGGTGGTGTCGTGCGGTGCGGTCGAGGTCATCGCGGCTCCAGGGGGCGGTGGGCGACTCCGATGGCGTCGCGGTAGCGGGCGATACCGTGGGAGGCGAGAAGGGTGCGCAGTTCGGCGGTGATGCGTACGGCGGCGTCGGGTTCCTCGAAGTTGACGGTGCCGATGGAGACGGCGGACGCGCCTGCGGCGGTGAGGTCGAGGGCGTCCTGACCGCGGCGGACGCCGCCGCCTCCGAGGACCGGGATGTGCGGCAGGGCCTGGTGGACCTGCCAGATGCAGCGGACGGCGACGGGTTTGATCGCGGGGCCGGAGAGGCCGCCGAAGGTGTGGGACAGGGTGGGGCGCAGCGTGCGGGGGTGGATGGCCGCGCCCAGGAGGGTGTTGATGAGGCTGAGCGCGTCGGCGCCCGCGTCGACGCACGCCCGGGCGATCTCGGTGATGTCGGCGACGTCGGGGCTGAGTTTGGCGGTGATGCGGGTGTGCGGCAGCACGGTCCGGACGGCGGCGACCACGCGGGCGGCGGCGTCGGGGTTGCGGGCGAAGACGCGGTCCTGGTCCTCGACGTTGGGGCAGGAGATGTTGATTTCCAGTGTGTCGACGGGTTGGTGGTGCTCGGCGATGGCCTTGGCGCAGGTGGCGTACTCGTCGATGCTGTGGCCGGCGATGGAGACGAGGGTGGTGGCCCCCTGCTTGGCGAGCCAGGGTAGGTGCTCGTCCAGGAGGGTGCGGATGCCCTCGCCTTGGAGTCCGATGCTGTTGAGCATCCCCGCGGGGGTGGTTGCGGCCCGGGCGGGCGGCAGGCCGGGCCAGGGGCGTGCCAGAACGGATTTGGTGGCGATCGCTCCCGTCTCGGCGAGGTTGAGGAAGGTGCTGATCTCACGCCCGTACATGGCGGTGCCGGAGGCCAGCACGAGAGGCGTGGACAGGCGGAGCCCTGCGAGATCGGTGGTGAGGTCGACGTCATCCGGGTGGAGGGTCATGTCGGCCTCCCGGCAGGGCTGAGGTGTTGCCAGGCGATCTGGTCGCCCGGGAAGACGGGGCCGTCGACGCAGCCACGTGCGTAGGTGTTCCCGGGTGCCACGGGGACCGCGCAGGTCAGGCACAGGCCGATCCCGCAGGCCATGAAGGGTTCCAGGAGCACCCAGCAGGGGACCTGCCGGGCACGGCAGACCTCATATGCCGTGCGGGCAAGCGGTGTTGGAGCGATGATCACGACCTGGCCGGCCCGGGCGGCCAGCCGTGCGACGCGGGTGGTCCAGCGCTGCGGTTCGGGTGTGGCCTCGACGCTCACTGCGGCCCGCGGAACCGGATCCCACCAGACAGCGGCGTGTTTGTCGACGGGCGCGGGGACGAACAGGTGTGTCTGATGCGGTCCGCCGGCTTCGCGCAGGGAGTCCGCGACGAACAGGGCCGCGGCGGCACCGTGATCGACCCCGATGATGCTGGTGATACCTGCCACCGCGGGCAGTTGGAAGGGGGAACCCAGCGGGCCGATCAAGGCGAGGAGGTCACCGGAGTGCAGCTGCCCGAGCGCCCCAGGGCCGTTGTCGCTGCGCCGGGCGACCAGGCGTAGCCCGGAGGCGTCGCCGCTGTCGCGTCGCACCGCTGCCGGGGAGAGCATCCACCGGCCGGGGGGACCGAACCCGGGCGGGGCGGGCACGGAGACGAACTGGCCCGGCTGGATCAGCCGGGCGATGCGCGGGGCAGCCACCTCGATGCTGGTGTAGTGGTCGAAGTCGGTGCGCAGCAGCACGGTTCCGTCTTCCCGCGCCGGCCCCTGGTGCCGTGGACGGGTCATGGGCCCGCTCCGGAGGACGCGAAGACCGGAGTGGGATCGCGGCGCAGTTGCCAGGTCGCGTCGGCCAGGACATGGATTTCGCTGATCATGCGGGTGATCCGGGCGGCGTCGGTCCCCGGGGTGTCATCAGGAGTGCCGATGGCAGGAGGCGTGACCACAGCGTGGGTGGGGACGGCGATGCACCCGAGGGCGCGGGCGACGGACCGCAGGTGGTCGCAGGCCTGGACCGCGGTGAGCGAGGCACCGACGGCGACCAGCCCCACGGGTTTGCCCTTCAGGTCCGGTTCGCACAGGTGGTCCAGGGCGGTCTTCAGCAGTCCGGAATAGCTGCCGTGGTAGCACGGAGTCACCCAGACCAGGGCGTCGGCCTTCGCGGCCTGGTGCCGCAGGTCCGCCAGGGCGTCGGGCGGCTGGTCGCCGGTGTGCAGCGGCGGGAGGGACTGGTCGGCGAGGTCGCGCAGGATGGGACGGCTTCCGGTGGCAGCGATGTGCCGGCTCACACTTTCGGCCACGGTGAGGGTGCGGGACGGGCGCGCGGCGGCCCCGGCCAGGACCAGGAGCCGCCTGGGGGTGAAGGCCTTCATGTGCGGGCCTCCTGCTGGAGTTGTGCGGCTGCCGGGGCGGGTCGCAGCGCCCGGTTGACCGTGTCGAGCAGCGAGGTGGTGTCGTAGCCGAAGTACTGGGCCGCCGCGAGACGCACGGGGTCGCCGGAGTGGTAGCGCTCGTACTGCATCTGGCGCTGGCCGAAGGCGCTGCCGGTGGCGTCCCAGGCGAGCTTGAGGAGGCGGACGCGGTGCTCGGCGGAGACACCGTCGGCTCCGCGGTAGAACCGCTCGATGGCCGGCCACAGGTCACTGCGGAGGTCCTCCTCGGCGGGCGTGCTCAGCAAGCTGCCGCCCCCGAGTATCTGGATGACCTCGATCATGCGGGCGGTCATCTTGGGGAAGTGGTAGCGCAGCGCCATGACGGGTGCGATCGCGGGGGTGAGTGTCCCCCACTCGGACGTGCGAGCGTCGGCCTCGGCCGCGAGGATGCCGGCCTTGGCCAGTTCCAGGAAGCCGAGGACCTCGCCGAGCATCTCCTGGACGTGCAGGAATGCGTTGGTGCCGGACATCTCCGCGAGGGCCACCGCGATGCCGGCGAGCAGTTCGGCCTTGGCCGCTCCGCGCACGATCCCGTGCTGGCCGGTGTGGTGGCGTGCCGTGGTCACGTCGTAGAGGCGGTTGGCGGCGTCCACATCGCCGTGGAAGAAGACCCGGTCCCAGGGGACGACGACGTCGTCGAAGATGCACGTCGCGTCGATCTCCTCGTAGGGGGCCAGCGGCGTGCTGATCAGCCGGGTCGGGTCCGCCACGAACGGTTCGCGGCAGACGATCCGCAGGCCGGGCGTGGCCACGGGGACGGAGAACGCCACGGTGTAGGCCTCGTCGCCCTTGGCGTACTTGGGCAGGGGGAACACCACGATCTCGTCGGCCACCGGGACGAGGGTGCCGATCAGTTTGGCGCCGCGCACCACCAGTCCCTCGCTGGTCTCCCGCACGATGCGCAGGTGGACGAAGGGGTCGTCCTGGTCGTTGGAGGCGCGGGCGCGGTTGAGCGGTGGGTTGATCGCGGCGTGCGACAGGAAGGGGTCGCTTTCGCGGCAACGGGCGTGGAAGGCACGGACGTTGCGGCCGAACCGGGGATCGGTGCGGGAGAAGAACTCCTGCGCGGAGGAGAAGGCGGTCACGGCGGTGTTGACGAAGTCCGGCGAGCGGCCGAGCAGCCCGAAGGTCGCGGAGGCGGTGGTGCGATACGCCTGACCGCGCGCTCGCAGCTCCTGCGCGTTGCGGGGTGCCGCGAGGGAGACGGGGTAGACGCCATCGTCGTCCTCGCGGACCAACTGGTGGCGCAGCTCGGGGTCGTGCTGCAGGTCATAGAGGCGGGCGACGGTGAGGGCGGCGCCGGCGAGGACCGGCTCGTCCAGCACATCGTCCACGCGGCGTCCGCCGAGCCAGACCTCTCGCCCGTCGTGCAGGCCCCGCAGGTACTGGGTTCCGGTGCGTACGGTCATGCCCGTGCCCCCTCGATCATCCGCTCGGTACCCTGCGGGTCGGACGGCTGCGCGGCCGGCGGATACAGCGGTGTCCGGGCGTGCCGCAGCAGGTCGTGGCTGGTGTGCCACAGCACGTCGACGGGGACGCCGTGTTCGGCCAGCCACGCGTCGTCGTAGGACTCGTACAGGTAGTTGGCGCCTGTGTCGGGGGCGATGGCGAGGACAGGGCGGCCCGGGTGGGCAGTCGCGTAGGCGAGAGCGGCGAAGACCGCGGCTCCGCCCGATTCGCCGAGCAGCAGGCCCTCTTCCCTCGCCAGGACCCGGCACGTCGACAGCGCCTCGGTGTCGGCGACCCGGTGCAGGGAGTCGATCAGGTCGGTACGCAGGTTGCCCGGCCGCCAGCTCAGGCCGATCCCGCGCATCATGTACGGCGCGAAGGGGTGGCCGAACGTCGCCGACCCGACGGCGTCGACCGCGCGCACGTGCAGGGACGGGAAGTGCTCTCTGAGGGCGCTGCTGAGACCGCTGAGGTGTCCGCCGGTCGAGACCGTGCCGACCAGGGCGGCCAGGTCGTCGAAGTCCTTGGCGATCTCGGGGGCGGTGTGCAGCGCGTGCGCCTGGGGGTTGTCCGGGTTGTTGTACTGGTCGAGGCTGCGCGCTTCGGGGTTCTGGGCCAGCAACTCCTCGACACGGCGGATCCGGGCGACCTGGTAGCTGCCGTTGCCGTCGGGGCGGTCGACCATGTCCAGCTCCGCGCCGAAGCTGGTGGCGTAGGAGAGTACGGACTGCGGTGTCTTCGGGTCGACGACCAGGATCACCCGGTAGCCCTTGACCGCGCCGATCAGCGCCAGGGACTTGCCGAGGTTCCCGGATGTGGACTCGACGAGAGTGCTGCCCGGGGTGAGGCGTCCGTGCCGTTCGGCCTCCTCCACCATGTGTAAGGCGGCCCGGTCCTTGATGCTTCCTGAGGGGTTCGTGCCTTCCAGCTTGACGCATATCCGGTCCTGTGGTTCGGGCAGGAGCTTGCGCAAGCGGACGATCGGGGTGTCGCCGAGGGTCTCGAGCACGTTCTCGTAGATCACGTTGCCTCCTGGATCGGGTCGTTCCGGTGGCGGTGTGCGGTCACGCTTCAGGGCAGGACGATCAAGTCCCGTGGCAGGGTGGTGAGCAGCCGGTTGCCGTCGCTGCCGACGACGAACGGGTCCTCGACGTGCACGCAGCCGAAGCCGAACTCGTAGTACGGCGTCTCGATGTTCACGACCGTCCCGGGCTCCAGTTCGCCGGTGCTGCCGGGGCGGATCAGGACCGGGTCGTAGACCTCGACGCCGATGCCATGGCCGACGTGGTTGCGGCGGTAGTGCGGGATGCCGGCGGCACGGACGCTGTCCACGGTGAGGTCGAACAGCTGGTGTCCGCTCATCCCGGGGCGTGCGGCGTCCAGGGCCTGCTGCTCCCCCGCGAGCACGGCGTCGTAGAGCCGCGCCAGTCGCGTGTCCGGCTCGCCGAGGGTGCACACGCGGGCGATGTCGCACCAGTAGCCGCCGACCACCGCGCCCACGTCGAACCAGATCGCCTGCCCCCGCTGCAGCGGTGTCCCGGTCGGGCGGCGCTGGCCCGCAACAGCATTCGCGCCGATGCGGATGAGGGTGAACTTCGGCACGCCGCCCTGCGCCGCCACCGACCGGTTGAACTCCCGCACCAGCTCACGCTCGGTGACGCCCTGTTCCGTGATCGCGACCGTGGCGCGGATGGCGTTCTCCGCCACTGCCGCGGCAGCAGCAATGCGTTCGAGTTCCTGAGGGGTCTTCACCTGCCGCACCCAGCGCAGGTGTTGGGCTGCCGGGACAATCTGCCAGCCGGACAGCTCCTTCGCCAAGGCTTCCAAGAAGTCGGCCGGTACGCCCTCCTCGTCGACGCCGACCCGTCCACCGCCCGGGCACGTACTGCGGATCGCGTGGGCGAGTGCGGACAGCGCCGTGTCGAAGCGGGTGTCCCAGCTGACCTCGCGCAGCAGTTCGTCCTGCGGGCCCAGGGCGGCTTCCTCCGGCACCTCGCGGAAGAACGGCCCGTAGGCGACGGCCTCGCGAATCGGCTCGTCGGCGTCGAGGAACTGGTCCACCTCGCAGCGCCCGCACACGAACACGGCGCCGGCTCGGGTGTCCTGGGACAGCACGGCGAAGGCGCGTCCCGAGTGCGGGAACATGCCCAGGTGCACGCTGTCGATGCCGGTGAGGTACGTCAGGTTCTCGGCTGTGGTGCTCACGACGGCGTCGAGTCGCTCCTCGGCCATCCGCTGGTGCAGGCGCTCGTGGTTGACGCGCACGTATCCCTCCCCTTTCTCGTGTTCGGATCATGTACGCGGGTTGTCCCCGGCGATGGGCACCGGTGGCTCACTCGGTGACGGAAGTGCCCTCGGCACGCGCCGCCTCGCTACATCGGCTTCGGCTGGAGGTGGAGCCTGGCAGGCAGAGCAGCGGGATCACCCACAGGGCCGCGACCGCGACGATGGCGACGCCTGTCCGCCCGCCGGCCACCGCGGCCCCGACGAGCGGGGTGCCGACCACGATGACCAGGTTGGCGTGCGCGTTGATCAGTCCGATCGCTCCCGCAGGACGGTCGGGGCGTCGCTGCTGGGCGGAGGTGAAGACGCCCGCGAACGGCAGCCCTGACGCGATGCCCAGCGTGATGCAGAGGAGCGGGGCGAGGGCGACGGGACCCGCGTGCGCCAGGGCGAGCACGCACAGGCCGCCCACCAGCAGCGAGCCGGCGGTCCACGGCCGCACGCGCTCCGGCCACGCGCGAGCCAGGATTCCGCCCAGCGGGCGGCTCACGATCGTCGTCAGCAGGATCAGGGAAGCAGTGCCGGTCGCGAAGGCACTCGACATCCCCCACGTCCTGTGGAGGACCAGCGCCGCCCAGTTGCTCAGCACCACCGAGGCCCCGAAAGTGACGGCGTGCACCGCCGCGAGCCGGTACAACTCCGTATCCCGCAGCACGGACCGCCGAGGCCCTGGGACAACTCGCTGTACGCGCTTCCCGGCCGGCTCACGAGAGGCGGTGTCGGCGAGCAGTGCCGCGACGGCCAGGACCGCAAGCGCCGCGGACGTCACCCAGGTCGAACGCCACCCCAGTGTGTGCGCGCCGAGCGGAACGCCCAGCAGCGCGGCTCCGCCGGCAGCCGCGGCAGCGCCGCCGAACACTCCCTGTCCCGTTGCGCCACTGCCGCTGCTGCGGGCGACCTCGGCTCCGGAGACATAGCACAGCGCGGCACCGATACCGGCGATCGCACGGCACGCAGCGGCCAGCGCCCCCAGCGGGGCGGCGCTCGCGACGGCGTACGCGAGCGCGACGGTCGCCAGCCCCCACAACCCGGTCCTGCGCATGCCGAGCCGGTCGACCACCAGGCCGGCCGGCACCTGGGCCGCCGCATACGTGAGGCTGAACGCCGAGGTGAGGAAGCCGACTTCGGGCAAGCTCAGGCCGTACGCCTCGGCGATCGCAGGCGCTTCCGCTCCGGCGGCCGTCAACGACCACCCGGCGGTTCCCCCGAGGAGGCATGCCGCGAGCAGTCCGCGAGCACTCGTGGTGGGAAAGCCCTCGCGCAGCAATTCGGACATTCCTCCATGCCTGTTCCCGTATCGGATACCGGGGGAGCCATACGGACCACACCGCCTCAAGCGCACGCCCAAGCAGCTGACCTGTACGAGTCTCCGAGCGACTCCCTTGGCGGCCCCAGCAGTCGTAGTGCGACGCGACGTCGCGTCGCAAATGCTGCCATGCATAATGGCCGCCATGCCAGAGCGCGCGGGGATTCAGATGCACGAAAAGTCGCCAAAGGCGGACACGGGCCCGCGGCGCAGGGAGTCCATCCTGGCCGCGACCCTGGAACAGCTCGGCGAGCGCGGCTACCGAGACCTGACGATGGAGGGCGTCGCGGCGCGCGCAGGCGTCCACAAGGCCACGCTGTACCGCTGGTGGGCGTCCAAAGGGCACCTGGTCGGCTGGGCGCTCGGGGCCTCTTTGTCCACCGGGCCCATCCCCGACACCGGCGACACCCGGGAGGACCTGGTGAGCTGGCTCAACGTCACGATCGCCAACTACACCTCCACCGCGGCGGGCAGCGCGCTTCCCGGCCTGCTCAACGACCTGGCGCGCGAACCCGGAACCCTGGAGGCGTTCCGAGCGGTCTTCCTCCACGAGCGCAGAGCCAACTGCACGCGAGTCATTCACCGCGGCATCGCGCGAGGCGACATCCCCGCGGATGTCGACATCGAACTCTTCATGGACGTGCTCGCCGGCCCTGTCTTCTACCGGCAGCTGGTGACGGGAAGCCCTCCTCCCCGCAACCTGGCGGAGCAGATAGTCGACCTCCTGCTGTCCGGCCGGATCCCGCGCACAGACTCCACGTCCGACTAGCGACCGGTGTGATCCACCCGTGAGATCCGCTCGCTGCTTCAGCGCATGTGGGAACCGCCGTTGATGTCGAAGGTGGCGCCCGTGACGTAGCCGCCCTCTTCACTGACGAGGTAGGCCACGAGGCCGGCGACCTCCGTCGGCCGGCCCAGGCGCCCTACGGGGATGCTCCGGGCCGCGTCCGACACCGCCGCCGCACCCAGGTCATCCACCGCGGGCGTATGGACGGCGGCCGGTGCGACGGCGTCGACGGTCACGCCTCGGGCCGCCAGCTCTCCGGCGAACACCTTGGTGAGCACCACGACGCCCGCCTTGGCGGACGAGGAGGGGCAGTCCGTTCGCGTCGGAGTCTCAGCCGGCAACCGTTCCAAGCGTGACGAGACGCGACGTCCAGCTCAGCGACCACGTGTCGGCCTCGGCATCCCCGCACTCCGCCGTCCGAAAGAGTCGAAATGACCTTCACCAGGCCGATGTCTCACTGGGTGCTTGCCACGGAATTGTCGGCGGCGCCGAGATCAGTGGTGCTGGATTCCGAGCTGGTTCGCGGCGGCGTTCACGGTCTGTGCGAGCAGGACGGCGATGGTCATCGGCCCGACGCCGCCGGGCACCGGAGTGATCAGACGGGCGCGGGTGCGGGCGGTGTCAAAGTCCACGTCGCCGACGTTGCCCGGGTTGTATCCGGCATCGATCACCACCGCGCCGGGCTTGATGTCCTCACCTCGGATCAGTCGGGGTCGTCCCGCGGCCGCTACCACGACGTCCGCTTCCTGGACGATCCTCGACAAGTCCGCCGTTCGCGAGTGGCAGTACGTCACCGTTGCGTCCTTGGCGAGCAGGAGCATCCCCACCGGTTTGCCGAGGATCGCGCTGCGGCCCACCACGACGGCCTGCTTGCCGGTGAGGTCGACGTCGTATGCCTCCAGCAGGCGCATGATCCCGCCCGGCGTGCAGGACACGAAGCCCGGCAGGCCAAAGCTCATCGTGGCGAAGGAACGCATCGTGACCCCGTCGACATCCTTCTCCGGGGCGATGGCCTCGAACGCCGCGCGCTCGTCGATGTGCGGGCCGCAAGGATGCTGGAGCAGGACGCCGTGTACCTCCGGGTCGCCGGACAGGCCGGCAAGAATGTCGATCAGCTCAGCGGTCGTGGTGGCGGCAGGCAGACCGATGTGCCGAGACTGGATACCTGCCTTCGCGCACCGCGCACGCTTCATACGGACATACGTAACCGACGCGGGATCCTCTCCCACCAGCACCGTCGCCAGACAGGGTGCAGCGCCCGTGCGCTGTGAAATCTCCGCGGCCTTGGCAGCAGCCTCTTCGACGATGCATGTGGCAAGGCCGGTGCCGTCCATGAGCTGGGCCGTCTGAGTCGCGGACACGATTGTCCTCCAGGCGTTTCTGACTACTCGCCCAGGCGCGCGGCAACGACGTCCCGTCAGACCGCTCCCCGGTGGTACTCCACCTCAGCGCCAGTCACAGCCCAGACCGCACTGAAGTCGACGCAGAGAGCGGCCGCAGCAGACGGTACATGACCAACGGCAAGCGCATCGAACGGGACATGGCCGGCGCGCCCCGCCGCCGAGGGCCGACGCTGACCCGTCCGGCCGAGAGAGCCATGCCCGCGGCGGATTCGCCCGGGCGGGACTTCACCACTCCGGCGCCCGGGACGAGGCACGTCGGCGACATCACCTCCATCGCCACCGACGAGGGCGGGCTCCACCCGGCGACCCGCGAGTCCGTCGGCCACTCCCAGGATCCTTTGGGAGCACCCGGCCTCGGACGACGCGTCAGGCCCCCGGCCAGAAGACCGGCACCGACAGGCGCCGCCGCACCGGCGCGGCCGGCGCTCCCTTCGACTCGAGGGCGTCGGCGAGCGCCGCCATGGCCGCCGTGCCGAGCCCTTCACCGTCGACGTCGATCGCGGGGATCGTGCCGCCGCCGAGCGCCTCGGCGACCATCCGCTCCGTACTCACGATGACGTCGCCCGGCGAGGCGATGCCCCGGGCGTGCAGCCCGAAGACGAGGCCGAGCCCGATCGAGGTGGCGTAGGGCACCACCGCCGTCGCACCGCAGGCCAGGACCGCTTCGACGCTCGACACACCCGCGGCGAACGTCGAGGGGGCCGGGCCGAGCACGGTGAGCCCGGCCCGGCCCTGGGCCGCCTCCGTCACCGCCCGAGTGCGCTGACGGTCCTGCCAGGAGCCCTCGGGGCCGCCGATGTAGGCCACCGAGCGATGCCCGTCGGCGATGAAGCGGCGCATGAGCGTGCCGAAGGCGGTCGCGGTGTCCGCGACGATCGAGCTCATCCCGGCGAGCTCACGATCGACGAGCACGGTCGGCCGCAGGGCCCCGGCAGCCTGCAACAGCTCGTCGGCACCGCGCGGCGCCACGACGATGACGCCGTCGACCTGGCGGGTCAGTCGCTCGAAGGCACGTAGCTGCGCCGGTTCCTCCATCGGGTTGACGGAGACGGTCAGTTGCAGATCCGCCAGGTCCGCGCGGGCCTGGGCACCGGAGATGATCGGGGTGAAGAAGGTGTTGTCGAGGGTCGGTACGACGAGCGCGACGATGCCGGTCCGCCCGCGGGCCAGTTGACTGGCGACGCGACTGGGCACAAAGCCGAGTTGCTCGGCGGCCGCCCGCACCCGGGCCGCCGTTTCCGGTGCGACGAGGTCCGGGCGGCTCAGCGCTCGTGACGCCGTCGACTTCGAGACGGTGGCGAGCGCGGCGACGTCGGCCAGTGTGGACACGGCTGTCCCTTCTCGGAGAGTCCCGGACGGGGATCGCCCGGCGGGACTGACGGGTGAACGGTCGGACGCCCATTTCCCTTTCCCACGGCGACCCGAACCGGTTGCGGTGCGGCGACACCCAGGTTTACAGGATGTTTACAACGCGGGGTCGACCGCCCCCTGACATCAGGTTATGGTTCTGCAACCGGTTGCGCAACCGGTTGCAGAACCGCCCCCTGACATCAGGTTATGGTTCTGCAACCGGTTGCGCAACCGGTTGCAGAACGTTTTACTCCTGTCCCTCACAAACCCTTGCCAGAAGCCTTCAGAACGGAGGAACCGGTGCATACACGGCGCACAGCCCTGCTCGCGGCACCCGGACTCCTGCTGCTGCTCACGGCGTTCCTGGTTCCCTCGGCCGCGATGCTCCTGGCGCCACCCGGTGTCGGTACCGGCGAGATCCTGGAACGGCTCGGCGACATGCTGAGCAACGCCTATGACCTGCGGATCATCGGACGTACCGTCGGTATCGGCCTCGTCGTCACCGTGGTCTGCGTCGGGCTCGGCTTCCCCATCGCCTATCTGCTCGCCCGCTCCACCTCACGCTGGTCCGGGATGCTGCTCGCGCTGGCGATCTTCCCGCTGCTGCTGAGCAACGTCGTACGCACCTACGGATGGCTCGTCGTCCTCGGCTCCAACGGGGCCGTGGGGCAACTGCTCACCGGGCTCGGGATGGTCGACAAGGCACCGCAGCTCCTCTACACCGACCTGGCGATCGTGCTCGGACTGACCCAGCTCTTCCTGCCGCTGGCGGTCGTGTCCTGCTACTCGGCGGTCGCACAGATCGACGCCGGCCTCGACGAGGCCGCACGCGGACTCGGTGCGCGTCGCATGCGCACCTTCTGGGACGTCGTCGTGCCGCTGTCGGCCCCCGGCATCGTGATCGCCGCGACGCTCGTCTTCGCCGGTTCGGCGACCGCGTACACAACCCCCTACCTCCTGGGGGGCTCGCGGCACCGGATGCTCTCCACCCAGCTCTACAGCTACTCCAGCGTCACCATCGACTGGGCGAGCGCCTCGGCGACCGCGCTCATCATGACCGTGCTCGTCTTCGCCGTGTCCGGTCTGTCCTCGCTGGCCGCCCGCCGTGGGAGAACCTCGTGAACAGCCGCCATCCCGTCGCCGCGAGCCTCGCCGTGGCCGGATACGTCATCATGATCGTGCCGCTTCTCTTCGTGATGGCCACGGCCTTCACCGCGGGCAACACCCTGCGCTTTCCCCCCGAAGGGTTCTCCACGCGCTGGTTCGGCGCAGCTCTGGCCAACGAGCCGTTCGTCAGCGCCCTGTTCGGCAGCCTCCAACTCGCCTTCCTGGCAACTCTGCTGGCCTTGCTGATCGGGGTACCGGCGACGCTCGCCATCCACCGCGGGCGGCTGCCCGGCAAGGCGCTCGTCGAGGGTCTCTTCCTGTCACCGCTCGTCGTGCCCGAACTGGTGCTCGGCCTGGCGCTCTATCAGCAGCTGGTCATCGGGCTCCGGATGGACAACTTCCAGGTGCTCCTGCTCGGCCACACCGTGCTTCTGCTCCCCTACGCCGTGCGGGTCACGGGCGCCTCGCTCGCCCTCGTCGACGGCCAGGTCGAGGAGGCGGCACGCGGGCTCGGCGCCTCACCGTTGCGGGCCTTCCTGACCGTCACCCTGCCGCTGCTGCGGCCCGGAATCTTCTCGGCCGGCCTGCTGGCCTTCATCACCTCGTTCAACAACGTGCCGCTCTCCCTGCTGCTGCAGAGCTTCGAATTCCGCACACTGCCGGTCACGATGCTCGATTACGTCCAGCAGAACTACAACCCGATGGTGGCGGCCGTCTCGACACTCGTCCTGGCCGCCACGGTGCTGGTCGCCGTTCTCGCCGAGCGCACGGTCGGCTTCGCCAGGATCTTCGGAGGGATCAACCAATGAAGCCGACGCCGCAGACGACTCCGCCGGCGCCGACCGCAGCGTCGCAACCGGCCACGCCGGCAGCTCCCGCCGCCGAGTTCATCGGCGTCAGCCGACGCTTCGGCGACGTCGCCGCGGTCGACGGCATCGACCTCACCATCGAGCGCGGCAAGCTCACGACACTGCTCGGCCCGAGCGGGTGCGGCAAGACGACCTCGCTGCGGATGCTCGCCGGTTACGCCGCCCCGAGCGAGGGCCGCATCCTCATCGACGGCGTGGACAGCACCCGTACCCCGCCGGAGCGGCGCGGCCTCGGCATGGTGTTCCAGTCGTACGCGCTCTTCCCGCACATGAGCGTCGCCGACAACGTCGGATACGGGCTCAAGCTGCGGAAGGTGACCCGCGCGGAGCGACAGGCCCGTGTCGGTGAGGCGCTGGAGCTGGTCGGGCTCGGACACCTGGCGAAATCCCGGCCGCGCAAGCTCTCCGGCGGCCAGCAGCAGCGGGTGGCTCTCGCCCGTGCCATCGCCATCCGGCCGAAACTGCTGCTGCTCGACGAGCCGCTGTCCAACCTCGACGCCCGGCTGCGTGTCCAGATGCGGGCGGAGATCCGGCGCATCCAGGCCGAGACCGGCCTGACCGTCGTCCTCGTCACCCACGACCAGGACGAAGCACTCGAACTGTCCGACGTCATGGTGGTCATGCGCGCCGGCAAGATCGTGCAGCGTGGCGCGCCGGAGACCGTCTTCCGCAACCCCGCCGACCGGTTCGTCGCGGAGTTCCTCGGTTACGAGAACTTCCTCACCGGCACCGACGGCGCCCTGCTCACCGTCCGGCCCGAGCAGCTGCGGCTCGACGACGACCCGGCGCCCGAACAAGGCCCGGACGCCCCGGCCGGGCTGAGCCTCCAGGGCACGGTCACGGACGTCGCCTTCCGCGGCGTCGACCTCGTCGTGACGGTGGAGGCGGCCGACCCCTCGGGCCGTACGGTGCGGATCGTCGCGGAGGTGCGCGAGTCCGGTCCCGGCAGCCCTCGGTCCGCCGGCCCTCGCCCCGGTGACCGGGTACGGCTGACAGCGCCCGAGCACAGCCTGATCCGCGTACAGGACTGAGTTTCCGTCACGGCAGCCTGCGGGCCCTCTCCCCGTTCCCCGCCCGCACGGCCCCGCTCCCCCGTCTCCCCTGCTCCCCCACGCCATGTCCGCCACCGGCACCACCGGCCCCATCGCCTCGCCACGCCCCCGAGGCCATCCGCCGAAAGGATCAGCACCATGCCCCGCATCCGCCCGAGCAGACGCCTGTCCGTCACGATCGGTCTCGCCGTCATGACGGTCTTCGCCTCAGGTTGTTCCTCGCCCGGTTCCGGCTCCGACGCCGACACCATCGTCGTGAGCACCTTCCCCTTCGGAGTGGAGGAGTTCCAGAAGGCGGTCGTCGACCCGTTCACCAAGAAGACAGGCATCAAGGTCAAGGTCCAGACCGGTTCCAACTCCGACCGGCTCTCCCAGCTCCAGCTGACCAAGGACCGCTCCGGCATCGATGTGATGCTCCTGTCGGACACCTACGTCGCGCTGGGTGCGAAGGACAAGCTGTTCGAGCCGGTCGACGCGGAGGACGTCCCCGCGATCAAGGACATCGCCGATTTCGCCGTCGACGACGCCTACCCCGGGCCCGCGTACTCGTACCAGCTCAACGGCACGATCTACAACACGGACAAGGTGACCCGGAAGCAGGCCGCCGACTGGGGGCTCTACGGCGACCCCGCCCGCTCCCGCAGGGTCGCGCTGCCCGACATCTCCGCCTCCTCCGGCCAACTGCTGGTCGCGGGGCTCGGCGAGACGTACGGTGACGGCCCCTACGACATCGACACCGCGTTGCAGAAGCTGTCCGGCTGGGCCCCCGGTGTTCTGCAGTTCTATACGTCCTCCACCGAGGTGACGAGCCTGCTCAGCCAGGGCGAGATCGTCGCGGCCAACTCGCTCAACGGCTTCGCGACGAGCCTGGTCGCCGCCAAGGAACCGATCGCGTTCCAGAAGCCGTCGACCGGCGCCTACATGACCACCAACCGGGCCGCGGTCCCCGAGGGAGCCCCGAACTCCAAGGGCGCGCACGCCTTCATCGACTATCTGCTCGGCGTGACGGCGCAGTCGTCCTCGGCCAAGACCGTCGGCGACCTGCCCGTGAACCCGGGCGCGGAGATCCCGGACTCCCTGCGCGCCGTCGTCGGCGACATCGCGGACGATCCCGTCAAGGCCGGGTACAAGACGCTCGACCCCGCCGAAGTGCTCGCCGTGCGCGACGAACTCGTCAAGCGCTTCGCCCGCGAAGTGGCGGGGCACTGACGGGGACGGGCCCGGGCGAATCCGTCCTCGCCCCGGGCCCGCCCGGCACCGTACCCGGGCCCAGCCGGCAGCCCGCGAAACCGGCACCCGCGCCGGACAACCCACGAGCGAACGAAGCATCCATGAGCCCCAGCACCCCCACTCCCCCGTCCAGCCGCCTCGACGAGCAGACCGCCTCCCGGGCCGGCCGCCTCCACGCCTACCTCGACCGCCTCCCCAAGGCGGATCTGCACTGCCACCTGATCGGCACCGTCCGGGCGGCCACGTTCGCCGAACTCGCCCGCCGCGAACGCCTCCCGCTCCCCGACTCGCCCGAGCGGGTCTACGCCGGCATCAACTCCCTGCCGCCCGACCCGGCCCTCTACCGCACGACCCGCATACCCGTACCGCAGGGCCGCTCCGCCGACGAACCGGACGTTTCCTACTCGCTGTTCCAGGCCTCCCGCTGGGTGGTCGACGTACTGCGCGGGCCCGACGATCTGACGCGCGTCGTCCACGAGGCGTTCGAGGACGCCCACCGGTACAGCTCCACCCGGCATCTCGAACTGTCCTTCGACGCACTGCCGGAGCACCTGCTTCCGATCGGCTACCCCGGCGTCGTCGAGGCCTATGCCGAGGGAATCCGGATGGCCGAGCGCGACTTCGGCATGACCGGTCTGCTGATCGCCGGCATCGACCGCAGCCGCAGCGCGGACGACGCGCTCGCGTGGGTCCGCACGGTCGTCGATCATCCGCACGAGTACGTCGCGGGCATCGGCCTGGACAACCTGGAGACGGCCGGTCCCCCCGAGCGCTTCGCGGCCGCCTACCGGCTCGCCGGCGAGGCGGGGCTCCGGCGCACGGCACACTCCTCCGAGCACGCACCAGTCGCCGGGAACACGATCACCTGCCTCGACGTACTCGGCTGCGACCGCATCGACCACGGCTACTTCGTTCTGGAGGACGACGCCGTCGTCGCGCGACTGCGCGAGGAGCAGGTGCCGCTCTGCGTCATCTCGACGACCTCGCGGCGCTCCTGGCGCCCTTGGCGCAAGGCCTCCATCGCCGCCATGAACGAGGCCGGCCTCAATGTGATCCCGGCTTCGGACGATCCGGGCATGTTCCCCACGACGCTCGCGGCCGAGTACCGGATCCTCGCCGACGAGCTGGCGGTGCCCAGGGAGCGGCTGCGGGCGATGGCACTCGCGAGCGTCGACGCCTGCTGGCTGCCGCCCGGCCGGAAGACGGAGCTGCGCGAGCGGTTCGAGCGCGACATCGCCGCACTCGACGCGGAGTTCGCCGCCGGGCCCGCCGCCGTCGGGGCTGCCACGGAACCCGCCACCGGGTCCGCCGTCGAGGCGGGAGACGGGAAGAACGCATGAGCATGCGCATGGAGGGCATGGCACTGGAGCCGGGCGACGTGCCGCGTTCCCCTCTCGCCGGGCGGTTCACGTTCGGCGCCGTGGGCGACCTCATCTACCTGCGCCCGATGGCGCGCACGCTGCGCGCGCAGCAACCCGGTCTGCTGCGCGAACTGGCCCGCGCCGACGTCCTGTTCGGCAATCTCGAAACCGCGATCCTCGACCTCGACGCCTTCGACGGCGCCCCGCAGGCCGAGTCCGGCGGCACCTGGATGCACGCCGATCCCCGGGTCGCCGACGACCTGAGCGCGCTCGGTTTCTCGGTCGTCGGCCTCGCCAACAACCATGCCACCGACTGGGGCACCGAGGGCCTGCTGGAGACCGTACGCCGCCTCGACCGCGCGGGACTGCCGAGCGCGGGCGCGGGACGTACGTCGAGCGGGGCGCGGGCCGCGACCTACCTGGACGTCGAGCAGGGGCGGATCGCCGTGCTCGCCGCCACCGCGACCTTCACGCCGATGTCCCCTGCCGCCGATCCCTTCGGGCGTGTGCCCGCCCGTGCCGGTATCAGCGTCCTGCGCACAGTCGAGACCAGCGTCGTGAGTCCGCAGGACTACGCGGTGCTGACCCGACTCGCCGCGGCCGGCAGCTACTCGAACTCGGTCCGCGAGGGCTCACTGCGCCTGATGGGCGGCGAGTTCGTGGCCGACGAGAGCCTGGGACCCGGGGAGGTGCGCATCGAACACCGCACCGACGAGTCGGATGCCGCCGAGATCCTCACCGCGATCCGCCAGGCCAGGCAGAACAGCAGCTTCGTCGTCTTCTCGTTCCACAGCCACGAACCCGACAACGGTGCGCAACCGGCACCGTTCGCCGCCGAGTTCGCCCGGCGCGCGGTCGACGCCGGGGCGGACGTGGTCGTCGGCCACGGCCCGCACCAGTTGCGCGGCATCGAGCTCTACCGCGGGGCACCGATCTTCCATTCGCTCGGCAACTTCGCCATGATGAGCAACAGCCTCGACGTCGTCACCCGCGACACGTATCGGCTCTACGGCGCCGACCCGGCCGACGTCACGGTCCCGGAGCTGCTCAGCGCCCGCAACGCCACCATCTTCGCCGACCCGGTACTCGACGAGTCGCTGCTGCCGCTGCTCCACTACGACGAGGGCGAACTCACCGAGATCGAACTGCTCCCCCTCGACCTGGGCCGCGGCACCGCGGGGGCCGCCCACGGCACCCCGCGCCTGGCGGCCCCGGCTGTGGCCGAGCCGCTCCTGGAGCGCGTCGCGGCGCTGTCCGCCCCCTTCGCCACCCGCCTGACCCTCCTCGGCGACCGGGCCACCATCCGGCCCGCCGAGTGAACGGCCACAGACACGGTGGTGACGCTGCGGCAGGCGGTTGATGGTCGATGGGGTGACCGCCAGTCAGGCAAATCACCTTAAGGGGCTAACTCGCAATCAAGCCCCTTGTCTTTCCGGGTATTTGACGTGCCGCCGGCTCTCGACGACATGGCGTACGGGTGTCACGGGTCCCCCGTTCGGCTCCCTGGCTTCGGCCTCTGGAGATGCTCGAGATGAAAGTCACCGGAGCTGTTTGTACGTTCATCATGCGCCGGCTGCTCAGCCGGCCTCTCGCAGACAGGAGAAGTTGCATGTTGATGACCCGCTCCACGGCGGTCACCGCCGGTATCGTGGCCGCCGCGGCCTTGACCGCGACCGGCATCACCTACGCCTCGGCCGCCTCAGAGCCGGGCCAGGTGGCCCCGGTGGCCCCGGTGGCCCTGCCGGCGGCTCCCGCTCCCGCCCCCGCCCAGGCACCCTTCGGCGCCATCGCCCAGGCACCCTTCGGCACCACCGCCCAGGCGCCGTTCGGCGGCAACGTCGGCAAGGGCAACAACGAGGAGAACGAGGAGGAGAACGAGGGCCGCGAGGGCAAGGGCAAGAGGTTCGAAGAGGGCCGGATCCACATCAACGAGCGGACCTACTCCTCCCACCCCGACGGCTGCATCACCGTGATCAGCGGCCTCGGCGCCAAGACCCTGAACATCCGCAACGAGAGCCGCCGTACCGTCGAGGTCTTCCGCGGGGCCGTCTGCGACAACGGCGCCCCCATCGCCACCGTCGGACCGCACAGCTCCAACAACGGCGTGAAGCCGCACGAGACGGAGGGCGTCCACGTCAAGGAGGGAGTGCTGGGCAGCTTCCGGGTCATCAGGCACCACGAGTTCAAGTACTGAACCGGCTGAACCGGCTGCACGACGGGAACCCCCGGCCCGCTGGAATCGGGCCGGGGCTCCCCTCCGGGCAGCACCCGGACCACACCATTCTGTGACAACCCGCGCGCCGTGCGCACCCCGCCGGGCGGCCCCCTCCCCTTACGGCCCACCCGGCGGCCGACTCCCACTACAACGCCACCCGTTCACGCCCCTGCGCAGCCACCGACGCCCCCTGCCGTGCTCCGGAGCACGGCAGGGGGCGTCGGCGTCCCGGCAGGTGGCGGCCCCCTCCGGCGGTACCTGTCCGAGTGGCCCATCCCACACCACACCCTATTGCACATAGTTTGCAATTACATATTAGATGCGTACGCCGTGATTCCGGAGCAGGAAGCAGGAGGCTGCGTACACATGCCGGTCACTCCCACCCGCCGCAGTGTGCTCACCGCGGCGGTCGCCGCCGGCGCCGGTCTGCTCACCGGCTGCTCGCCCGCCGGCGCCGGTTCCTCCTCCCCGAAGCAGGGCGGGACGCTGCGTGCCGTCTTCCCGGGTGCGGGAGTCAAGGAGACGATGGACCCGCACGCGCAGCGGCAGTTCGTCGACATCGCCCGGCACAAGGCCGTGTTCGACAAGCTCGTCGATCTGGACGCGGCCCTTCGGCCCGTACCGAGACTGGCGCGTTCCTGGTCCAGCGACGACGAGGCCCGGGTCTGGCGGTTCGAGCTGCGGGAGGCTCGCTTCCACGACGGGCACGTACTGGATGCCGACGACGTCCTGTACAGCCTGTCCCGCATTCTCGACCCCAAGGCCGGCGACCACCTGGCGAAGAACTCCCTGTCGCACATCGACCTCGCCAACTGCCGCGCGGTGGGCAAGCACGGAGTGGAGATCGCCCTCACCCGGCCCAACGCCGAACTGCCCAGCCAGCTGGCGATGACCGGTACGCCCGTCGTCCGTGACGGCTGGGACGATCCGCGGCATCCCGTCGGCACCGGCCCGTTCCGGTGCGTCGCCTTCACCGCCGGGCGCAGCTTCACCGGCCGCCGCTTCGACGACCACTGGAACGGTGCCCCTCACCTGGACGAGGTGCAGATCCTCTCCGCGGAGGCCGAGGCACGCGCTGCCGCGGTGCGCAGCGGCGAGGTGCATTACGCGCACGAGATGACGCCCACCTTCGCCCGCACGGTCGAGCACGACAGCCGGGTACGGGTGGTGGCGACCAGGCGCAGCGGGGTGCAGGGCTTCGCGCTGAAGACCGACCGGCCGCCGTTCGACGATCCGGACGCGGCGATGGCCGTCAAGCTTCTCGTCGACCGGGAGCGGCTGGTGGAGGTGGTCTGCTCGGGCCGCGCCGAGCTCGGCAACGACCTGTACGGCAAGGGCTACACGTACTACCCGGACGGCCTGGAGCAGCGCGAGCGGGACGTGGCGGAGGCGAGACGGCTGCTGCGCCGCACCGGCCTGTACAACAAGAAGGTCTCCTTCTACACCTCCACGGCGGCGGACGGCTTCGCGCAGGCCGCCCATTTGTTCACCGAGCAAGCCGGTGAGGCGGGGCTCAAGGTGGAGATCACCAACGGGCCGCCGGAGTCGTACTTCACGGACGCCCTGAGCACGGGCACGGTCACCAACCACCGCTGCGGCGCCATGACCATCCCCACCTACATCAGCGAACGCCTGCTCAGCGGGGCGCCGCAGAACGCCACCGCCTGGCGGCACGCGGACTTCGACGACGCCTTCACCGCCGCACGGGCCGTGGTGAACGACGAGACGCGCACCAGGCGCTACCGGTCGGTGCAGACGACGCTGCGCGAGCGCGGCGGGCTGGTGCTGTGGGGGCATCCGGAGTGGCTCAACGCCGTCTCCCGCACCGTCCAGGGCGTGCGGGAGGCCCCGCCGAACACGGTGGACTGGGCGCGGTTCGACACGGTGTGGCTGGACTGAGCAGAGGTGCTGCGCTACACCCTGCGGCGGTGCGGCTGGACGGTCGTCCAGCTCGGCGCCCTCAGCGTCATCGTGTTCCTGCTGACCGATCTGCTGCCGGGTGACGCGGCCACCGTCGACTTCAACGAGCAGGCCGGCCTGGACCAGGTCGCCCGGCTGCGGGAGCAGATGGGACTGGACCGTCCACTGGCCGAGCGGTTCGCCGACTGGGCGCACGGTCTGCTCACCGGCGATCTCGGCACCTCGCTGGTCGGCGGTGGCCCGGTGAGCGAGGTGCTGTCGTCGTCCGTCGGTGTGACGGCCGCGCTGGCCGCCATGACGATCCTGTTCCTGGTGCCGCTCGCCGTCGCCGTCGGCCTGCTGACCGGGCTGCGCGCCGACAGCCGCACCGACCGCGTGATCTCCGCCGTGACGCTGACGCTCACCTCGGTCCCGGACTTCGTCCTGGCCCTGCTGCTTGTGGGGCTGTTCGCACTCCGGCTGGGCTGGCTGCCCTCGACATGGGTGGGCGCGGACGACGTGTGGTGGCAACGGCCGGAGCTGTTCGTGCTGCCGCTGACGGTGCTGCTGGCCCGCACCGTGTGCGTGCTGTCCCGGCAGATCCGGGCCGGCACGATCACGGCGCTGCACGCCGGCTACACGGTGCAGGCCCGCCGGCTGGGTGTGCCGCCCGCCCGGCTGCTGCTGTGGCATGTCCTGCCCAACGCCGCCGCGCCCGGCGTGCAGGAACTGGCCCGCACCGGCGACCAGTTGCTGGGCGGCGTGCTCGTCATCGAAGCCGTCTTCGCCGTCCCCGGCACCGCGACGGCGCTGGTCGAGGCCGTACAGAACCGCGATGTGCCCACGGTCCAGGCGCTCACCCTGGCCCTGGCCGCGGTGGCCTGCCTGCTCAACCTGGCCGCCGATCTCGTCGGTCAGCGCTTGGCGCCCCGTACGGAGGTACTGCGATGAGACGCGGCGCACGGCGCCGTCACCGGCGCGTCACGGGCGGCGCGCTGCTGTTGGCACTGCCGGTCACGGCGGCCGTCGTCGGTCCGCTCGTGACGCCCGCCGACATCCCGTCCGACGGCCCGCCCTACGCGCTCGGCGGCGGGCACCCGCTCGGGACGGACGCACTGGGCCGGGACGTCCTGACGCTCGTGCTGCGCGGCGGCGCCAGTGCCCTGGGTGTGGCGTGTACGGCCGTGGCGCTGGCCGTCGCCGTGGGGGGCCTGCTCGGGCTGGCCGCGGCGGCCTCCCGCAGCCGCCGGCTCGACGACCTGCTCATCCGCCCGGTGGAGCTGCTCCTGCCGCTTCCCTCGCTGCTGGTCATCAGCGTCGTGGGGGTCGGCTGGCGCGGTCATCCGGT
Source organism: Streptomyces shenzhenensis (assembly GCF_003688995.1). Classification (GTDB taxonomy): domain Bacteria; phylum Actinomycetota; class Actinomycetes; order Streptomycetales; family Streptomycetaceae; genus Streptomyces; species Streptomyces shenzhenensis_A. Next base: position 138,047 of record NZ_PENI01000021.1, read on the forward strand.
CGCGGTGGCCCTGGCCGTCGCCGCGCTCAACGTCCCGGCCGTCGCACGGCTGCTGCGCGCCGCGGCGCTGGACGCGGCCAGCGGCCCCGTCGCGGAGGCGCTGCGCCTCCAGGGCGAGTCACCGGCGCGGATCCTGTTCGGGCATGTCGGGCGGGCCGTGCTGCCGGTGGCCGCCGCCGACGCCGGTGCCCGCGTCGGCAGCGCGGTCTTCACCGTGGCCGCCGCCAACTTCCTCGGGCTCGGCCTCGATCCGACCTCGCCGGACTGGGGTGTGGTCATCGCCGCGAGCCGGGAGGCCCTGTTCGTGCAGCCGTGGGCGGTGTGCGCGCCGACGCTGCTGCTGGTGCTGTTCACGGTCGGCGTCAACCTCCTGGCGGACGGCCTGCTCGCCGCGAAGGCCGAGGGGAAGGCGACGGCGTGGAACCCGTGATCGAGGTCAGAGGTCTGACGGCGCGCGCGGGGACGGCCGTCCTGCTGGACGCCGTTGACCTCACCGTCGCAGGCGGCGAGGTGACCGCCCTGGTGGGCCCGTCCGGGAGCGGCAAGACGACGGCTGCCCTCGCTCTGCTCGGTGAGGCCGCAGCGGGCGTCCGGCTGAGCGGCACGGTACGGGTCGTGGGCATCCCGGTGGTGGACGCCGACGGCCCGACCGGCGCCGCGCGAGACGTACGCGGCCGGATCGTCTCCTACATGCCCCAGCACCCGGCCCACGCCCTCAACCCCGCCCGGCGGATCGGCTCGGTCCTCACCGAACTCGCCCGCCTGCATCGGCCGCGCGGAACCGTAGGACGGTCCGCCGCCGCGGACCTCGCGGCCGAGGCCCTGCGCACCGCCGGGCTGCCGGACGACATCGCCACCCGGCGCCGTTTCCCGCACCAGTTCTCCGGCGGGCAACGACAGCGTGTGGCGCTCGCCCAGGTACTGGCGGGCAGTCCCCGTGTCCTGGTGCTCGACGAACCCAGCACCGGCCTGGACACGGTGACACGGATGCGGCTGGCGGGGCAGTTGACCCGGCTCGCCGCCGACGGGTTCACCGTACTGCTGCTCAGCCACGACCACGATCTGGTGCGGGCGGTGGCCGCCCGCACGGTCCTGCTGGACCGTGGCCGGGTGAGCGCCGCGGGCCGCACCAGGGATGTGCTGCCGGCCGCGCCTCGTCCGGTGTCGTCCACTCCCCCGGCGCCGGTCACGCCCGCCTCCGAAACGGTGCTGTACGCACGGGGGTTGACCGCATGGCTGCGTCCGGGGCGCCAGGGCGAGATCCTGCACGAGGTGACCGTGCGGGTACCGGAAGCGGGCTGCACGGCGGTCGTCGGCCCGTCGGGCAGCGGCAAGACGGTCCTCGCCCGCTGTCTCGCCGGGCTGCACGAACGCCACCGCGGACACGTCATGTTCCGTGGCGAGCCGCTGCCCGTGCTGCGGCACCGCACCGTCCGGCAGATCCGCGGGGTGCAGTACGTCTGGCAGGAGGTGCGCAACTCCTTCGACGAACGGCGCACGGTCCTGGAGCAGGTGGCCCGCACCGCCGTTCGGCTGCGCGGCCTGTCCGCGCCGCAGGCCGAGCGGCGGGCACGGCAGGTGTGGGAGCGGCTCGGGCTCACGACCGAGCACGCGACGCGGCATGCGGGTGCGCAGTCGGGCGGGGAACTGCAACGGGCAGCGCTGGCCAGGGCGTTGCTCGCCGAACCGGACGTACTGATCTGCGACGAGATCACCACCGCGCTCGACACCGTCAGCACGGAACTGGTGACGGCCGAGCTCACCCGCCTCCGCGAGGAGAGCGACACAGCCGTGCTGTGGATCGGCCACGATCTCGCACTCGTGGAGCAGCTGGCGGACGACCTGGTCGTCCTCGACGCGGGCAGCGTCGTGGACAGCGGCGACAGCCGTACGGTCCTCACCTCCCCGCGCTCCGAGACCACCCGTCTGTTGCTTCGGGCCCGGCATCTGGGCCCGGTGCCCGCGATGTCGTCCGAACCGGCCCCGACCGACGTCCAGTGAAAGGAACACCCCGCCCATGACCACCACGACCACAGCCGACTGGCAGCAGTGGCAGACGAGTTGGGACCGCCAGCAGGAGTGGTACATGCCGGACCGGGAGGAACGGTTCCGGGTCATGACCGACGCGGTCGAAGCCGTGGCGGGCCGCACCCCGCTCGTCCTCGACCTCGCCTGCGGCACGGGCAGCATCTCCGACCGCCTGCTGCGCCGGCTCCCCGGCGCCCGCACCGTCTGCGTGGACATCGACCCCGCCCTGCTGACCATCGCCCGCGGCCACTTCGCCGGGGACGAGCGGGTCGCCTTCGCCGAGGCCGATCTCACGGACCCCGACTGGGCCGAGCGGCTCCCCCTTGCGTCCTACGACGCCGTCGTGACAGCCACCGCCCTGCACTGGCTGGACACCGAACCGCTCCGCCGCCTCTACGGCACCCTGGCAGGGCTGCTGCGCGAGGGCGGTGTGTTCCTGAACGCCGATCACATGTACGACGCGTCGGCTCCCCGACTCACCGCGGCTTTGAGCGCCCTGCTCACCGAACGCCAGGAGCGGCAGCGGCGGGAGGGCGCACTCGACTGGGCGGACTGGTGGAGCCGGGTGGCCGACGATCCCGTACTCGCCGAGCCGGCTGCCCGCCGCTTCGCCCTGCTGGGCGACCCACGTGAGCCCCGGCCTGTCGGCGCGAAGCCGGACCGGCCCACCGCCACCCGCTGGCACCTCGACACCCTGCTGGAGCAGGGCTTCGCCGAGGCTCGGCAGGTGTGGTGCTCCGCGAGCGACGCACTGGTGGCCGCACTGCGCTGAGCCGACTCCGCGGCACGCATTCCCTTTCATCGAGCATACCCGTGAAATTGCGGGCGCCGAAAAGCTGCAACATAAATTTCATAATTCTCGCGGTGCAACTTGTGTGGCACGCAGGCCTGATACCTTGATTTCGCAGAAAAAGGCCACCCAAAAGGATCTCGAGAAGGGCGGAAGCGCCAGTGCCAGTCACTCAGCGCATCTACGGGGCATTGCGCTCGGGCATACGGGACGGCCGGGTCCCCTCCGGGTCGAGGCTCGACGAGGGCCAGCTCGGCCGGACGTTCTCCGCTCCGCGTGACGCGGTCCGTGTGGCTCTGCAGCGGCTGCGCGACGACCGCCTGGTCGAGCGCGCCCCGCGCCGGGGCACCGTGGTGATGCGCGGTCCCAGCCGGGTGGACGTCGGCCAGCTGTTCCGCGTGCGCAACCTCGACCCCACGGTGGCGGTGCTGGAGGTCACCGCCTGCCCCGCACCACCGGGCCTGTTCGACGAGCAGCCGGCCACCACCGGGACCGTGGTGGTCGAGCGCCTGCTGGGCCATGGCGACGCCCTCTGCTTCGAGATCACATTCTCCCGGGCCGTCGACAGCGATCTGTACGCCCGGCTGTCGGCGATGCATTCCCAGGACCGTCCGCGCTGGGAGGCCAGTCAACCCCTCGACGAGTACTTCACCGAAACATACAGAGCTCAGCTCGGCAATGTGGCCATCACGGCGGAAGCCGTCGAGTGCGACCGGCAACTGGCCACCCTCATTCGCATCGATGAGGGGAAATCCGTTTTTCGCTTCGAGCGCCGCCTCTCCGATACCGAAGGACTGCTCCTCGAAGTGTCCCACGCATATTTTCCAGCGAGCGCGAACTTCCTCGAATTCACCGAGGGCGCCTGACGGAGACCGGCGCGGGCTGGAATGCGCCTCGCCACCTCGCTCCCGCCCGCCGTCCGGCCGGCGCCCCAGCCGTCCGACGGACGCAGCCCTGAAAGAAGACGCCCGACAACCGCGGAAGCGGCGTCGCGCAATCCCGCGCAATCACCGCCACTCCCCAGCGCTCCCAACGGGTTCTGCCGGCAGACTGGCGCGCATTCCAGATCGTGAAACCGCGTGACGACATCGGCCTGGTCAGCGCATACGATGCGGCCCGGACTTCATGTCCGCCATCTCTGGGAGGCTCGATGTCGGTTTGGCTGCCAAGGACCACGTTTCGCGCGACGGCGACGGTCGTCGCCATGGGATGTCTCGCGTGTGTGTCCGGCTGTGCAGGCGATTCCGAGGGTTCATCGGCCAAGAAGTCGCTGCCGTCCCTGTCTGCGCTGGGAAATCCGGACCAGCAGGTCACGGTGACATGGCTGGACGCGGCCAACACGAACGTGAATGTGGGCTCGACCATCAAGAAGTTCGAGGCCGAATACCCGAACATCACCATCAAGTACGAGTCGATTCCGTACGCCGATTTCGAAACCGTTCTCCCGTCCCGTCTCACGTCCGGAAAGGTCGACGTGATCACCGTCGACCAGCCGCTGACGGCCCGCTACGTGGCCGCCGGCTATCTGGCAGACATCACCCCTGTGTTCAAGAGCGAGTTCGACGCGCTGGACAAGGCGTCGCTCGCCGGTTCGACGGTCGACGGGAAGCTCTACAACGCGCCCGAGCAATCAGACAGTTCGTTCCTCTTCTACAACAAGGACCTGCTCGAGAAGGCCGGGGTGGCGCTGCCGTCGTCCGACCCCTCGAAGCCCGCGACGTGGGAACGGATCACCGCCGACGCGAAGAAGGCGCAGCAGGCCGGAGCGGAACACGGCATCACGTGGGAGCGCATCTCCAACTGGTACTACCAGTGGCCCCTCGTGCAGGGACTCGGCGGAGGCTACGGAGCCGACGGCCCGGACAGTCTGACCCCGAACCTGGACAGCGAGGCCGCGGTGAAGGCGTTCAGCTGGTACGCCGACCTCTACAAGGACAAGGTCAGCCCGCAGGGCGACGCCAACAGCGTCTACACGAGCCTGTTCGCCTCCGGGAAGTCCGCGTTCCACATCGGCGGCGACTGGAACATCGCCGAACTGAACAAGAACAAGGACCTGGACTACGGGATCGCGCCGATGCCCAAGTTCGCCGGCGGCCAGGCCGTCTCGAACGCCGGCGGGGTGGGCCTGGGACTCTACACCGGGTCGAAGAACACCGAGGCGGCGCTGACGTTCATCAACGCGATGGTGTTCAAGGGCGCCGGAGCAGCCGCGTACAACTCAGAGACCAGCTCGCCGCCGGCCAACGACGAGGGCAAGAAGCTGTACTGGGCACAGGAGGTGTTCCAGGACCCGCGTGCGACCGACGCCCAGAAGGTCGTGGACCACCAGCTGTCCCAGGGCATCGCCAAGGAACGGGTGTCCACCGTCGGCTGGAACGAGCTGAGTTCCGCGCTGTCCTCGGCCCTGCTGTCCATCACCAATGGTGAGGACGTCGAGAAGGCCCTGAAGTCGGCGCAGTCCACGGCCGGCGCGGCGCTGGAGAAGTACAAGTGAGCCGTCGTACTCCCGGGGTACGGCGCGGGGCCCGGACCGGCGTGCTGCTGGCCTTCACCGGTCCGGCCCTGGCTCTGCTGATCCTCACCAGGCTCGCTCCCGAGGGCTACTCGCTCGTCGCGTCGTTCGAGAAGGTCGACCCGTTCGGCAGCGCCTCGTGGACATTCGCCGGTTGGGACAACTTCCGGCGGCTGTTCACGAGCGCGGCGTTCTGGCAGGTGCTCGGCGTGACCGTGTGGTTCGTCGTCCTGGCGAGTCCCGTCATCGTGGTGGGATCACTCTTCCTGGCCTGGCTCTACACCCGCACGATGCCGATGCGCGGCTTCTGGCGCACGGTGGCGTTCCTGCCCAGCGCCATCCCCAGCCTGGGGCTGACGGTCATGTGGGGCGTGGCGCTGAAGCCCACCGGTGTGCTGAACAACGTCCTCGAAGCGCTCGGTCTGCCCGCCCAGGGCTTCTACAGCTCCACGGCACAGGCCCTGCCGACCATCGCGTTGATCACGGCCTGGGGCGGTGTCGGCTACTGGATGGTCTTCCTGATCGCCGGCCTGCTGGACATCCCGCGTGAGGTGCTCGAGGCCGCGCGGATGGACGGGGCGTCACCATGGCGCGAGTTCTTCTCCGTGGTCGTGCCGCTGCTGCGCAGGCCGCTGCTGTTCGTGCTGGTCGCCAACACCGTCTGGGTGTTCCAGATCTACGCCCCGATCCAGGTGCTCACGAACGGCGGGCCCTCGGGAGCGACCTCGACCCTGATGTTCGACACCGTCCGCACCGCGACGGTCTACTCCAACCAGCAGCAGGCGATGGCCCAGATGGTGGTCCTGCTGGTGCTGCTCGGCGCCACCGTCGCCGCGCAGTTCGCCCTGCTCGGGGAGCGGGAATGACAGCCCTCGCGCGGAAACGGGCACGGCGGTACGGCCTGACCGTGCTCGGTGTGCTCAGCGGCCTGGTCTTCCTCGTCCCGGTCTGGTGGCTCGTCGTCGCCGCGTTCCGGGATCCGACGGAGGCGCTCAGCAGCACCTCGGTCCTCGACACGCTGATACCGCGGTCCTTCTCCTTCGCGGGCTTCCGGTCGGCGATCGAGGACGGCTACCTCCGTGCGGTCGGTGTCTCGCTCGCGGCGGCGGCCGGCACGGTCGTGGGCGGGCTGGCGGTGTCGTCCCTCGCCGCGTACGGATTCGTCGCGGTGCGGACCCGGCTGTCGAGGGTGCTGTTCGTGGTGGTCGTGGCCAGCTTTCTGCTGCCGTTCGAGACGCTGTCGGTGCCGTTGGTGCCGGTCTTCTCCCGCCTCGGCCTGTCCGACGGACTGCCCGCGCTGATCCTGCCGGCACTCGGCAACGGGCTGGCGGTGTTCAACCTGCGCCAGGCGTTCCTGAGCGTCCCGCTCGAACTGGCCGAGGCGCAGCACATGGACGGCGCGGGGCATCTGCGCCGCTTCTGGCACCTGTACCTGCCGCTGAGCCGCCCGGCACTGATCGGTTCCGGGATGATCCTCTTCGTGTCGCAGTGGGACTCCTATCTGTGGCCGCTCCTGATCATCTCCGACAACCACAACGTCACGGCGAGTGTGGCGATCGCGTCGAACTTCGGCCCCCTGTCGTCCCACACACAGCGGGCGTTCGCCGAGGTGCTCGTACTCGTCGTCATTCCGGCGGTCCTGCTGCTGTTCACCCAGCGCCGGCTCATCGCCTCGTCCTCCACCAGCGGTATCCGATGACATCCAAGGAGCAGATCATTCCGGCACGCAACCGCCCCCTGATCTTCAACGCGTTCGAGATGACCGGTGTCGGCTACTACGCGCACGGCACCTGGACGCACCCCCGCAGTCACCGGGAAGGTTTCACCGATCTCTCGTTCTGGCTGGACCGCGCGCGCCAGTTCGAGGAGGGCCTGTTCGACGCGGTGTTCTTCGCGGACGTGCTCGGGGTCTACGACATCTACCGACGGTCCCCGGATCCCGCGATCCGCAGCGCCGTCGACTTCCCGCTGCTGGACCCGGTGACCGTCATCCCGGCCATGGCCGCGGTGACCCGGCACCTCGGGTTCGCGGTCACCGTCTCCACCACCTATGAGCACCCGTTCGCCCACGCACGCCGCTTCGCGAGTCTCGACCACCTCACCGGTGGCCGGATCGGCTGGAACGTCGTCACGTCCTATCTACCGAACGCCGCCCGCAACTTCGGCCTCTCCGAGATGCCGGGACACGCGGTGCGCTACGCCCGGGCGGAGGAGTTCCTGGAGGTCTCCTACAAGCTCTGGGAGGGCAGCTGGCTCGACGACGCGGTGCTGTACGACAAGGACAACACCGTCTACGCCGACCCGGCGAAGGTCCGGCGCATCGACCACCACGGGCAGCTGTTCGACGTGCAGGGCCCCTCGCTGGTGCCGCCGTCGCGGCAGCGCACCCCGGTGATCTACCAGGCCGGAGCGTCCGAGCGGGGACGTGCCTTCGCCGGCCGTCATGCCGAAGCCGTCTTCGTCAACGGCACCAACCCCGGCGCGCTGACCGCGGCAATCACCGCGATCCGTGACGCCGCCGAGGCCGCGGGCCGCCGGCGCGACGACCTGCGGGTGGTCACCGACCTGTCGGTGGTCATCGGCCGGACCGAGGAGGAGGCCCGGCGCAAGGCGGATCTGGTGCGGCGCTCCCAGTCGGTCGAAGGCGCCCTGGCCGGCTTCGGCGGCGCCAGCGGCATCGACCTCTCCACCGCGTCCGGGAAGGAACGGCTCAGTCCCGCACCGGGCGAGCACTCCCAGTCCGAGGCCGCCCGGTTCACCAGGGAGAAGCAGACCCCCGACCGGGTGGACGACGTCGTCCGCCGCCTGACCGACCTCAGCCCGTACTCGGAGACCCTGATCGGCACGCCCGCACAGATCGCCGACGGCATCAGCCGGATAGCGGACACCACCGGAGTCGACGGCTTCAACCTGCACGAGTTCGTCACGCCCGACGACTTCACCGAGTTCATCGAGTCCGTCGTGCCGATCCTGCAACGACGGGGCCTCTACCGCACCGCGTACGAGCCCGGCAGCCACCGTCACCGGCTGCTCGGTGCCGGCGACCGGGTGGCCGACACCCATCCCGCCGCGGCCTTCCGGGAGGTGTCGGCATGAGTACCCCACCCGTGCCCGTCCTGGCATCGGCGTCCGAGGCCGTCCGGGCGGCTCACGACCTCGCCGCCGAACTCGCGGCGGACGCCTCGGCGCGCGATCGCGAGGGACGTTTCCCGTACCGGGCGGCGAGGCTGCTGTCGGAGTCGGGGCTGCTGGGCATCCGGATCCCCGCCGCATACGGGGGCGCCGGCGTGGACCAGCGGACCGTCGCCGAGGTCTTCCGCGTCCTGGCCGCAGCGGACGGTGCCCTGGCGCAGATCCCGCAAAGTCACTTCGCGTTCCTCGACGCGCTCCTCGTGGCCGGCGACGAGACGCTCCGGCGCGAGGTGTTCGCGGCGGTGCTCGCCGGAGCCCGCATCGGGAACGCCGCGAGCGAGCGGGGCGGCAGGACGGCCGCCGATTTCCGCACCCGGGTCGTGCGGAGCGCGGACGGTCTGCGGCTGCAGGGCACCAAGCACTACGCCACCGGGGCGCTCGGCGCGCAGTGGATCGCCGTCTACGCGCTCCTCGACGACGAACTCACCGTCGTCTTCGTGCCGGGCGACGCCCCGGGCGTGCGCCTTGCGGATGACTGGGCCGGCATGGGACAGCGCGCCACGGGAAGCGGTACCGCCCGGTTCGACGACGTACCCGTGGCCGCACACCGGGTGATCAGGCCGTGGACCCAGCCCGCGGCGCGCCGCGGCTGGTGGCTCGCCGGCCGGCTCGCGCACACCGCCATCGACGTCGGCATCGCCGAGAACGCCCTGCACGACGGCCTCGCCTATCTGGCCACACGGGCGCGGGTCTCCCCGGGGCTGCCGTTCGACGCCCCTGGCGACGACCCGCTGATCCAGCACGGTGTCGGCGTGGCCGCCACCCGCACCCGTGCGGCACGGCTACTGCTGGCGGATGCGGCCCGCGCGGTCGACCTGGCCTGGAACAGCGACGAGGACACGGACGTCCGCGAGGCACGCCTCGTCCTCGACCAGGCGAAGGCGTTCGCCGCCGACGTCGCCGTCGAGGTGTCCAGTGACCTGTTCAGCTGGACGGGCACCAGCGCCACCGACGACCGGCACAACCTGCACCGGCACTGGCGCAACGCCCGTACCCACACCCTTCACGATCCGAACGGCTGGAAGTACGCCTCCGCCGGCGCGGCCCTCGTCCGCCAGGCCCAGGAGGCCCGCGCCGCAGGCGACTGAGGCCGATCCCGGACACCCCGTCGCCGCAGCGCGCGGCGCGGCCGAGAACTCCGTGCCCGACCACCCCGACGCCCTCATGGAGAACCATGTCGAACACCGCCACCTTCAACGACGAGCGCCCCGACCCGCACGACGTCTTCCGCGCCGACCCGCGCCGCGCCGCCGAGGTCGAGTACCGACGCGCCGGCCGCAGCGGTCTGCTGCTGCCCCCCATCAGTCTCGGCCTGTGGTACGGGTACGGGGACGACCGGGCGTTCCAGACACAGCGGGACCTGATCCGCTACGCCTTCGACCACGGTGTCACCCACTTCGACCTGGCCAACAACTACGGCCCGCCCCCGGGCGCCGCCGAGGAGAACTTCGGGCGGGTACTGCGCAAGGACCTGCGTCCCTACCGCAACGAACTGGTCATCACCACCAAGGCAGGCTGGCCGATGTGGCCCGGCCCCTACGGCCGCCTCGGCTCGGCCAAGTACCTGCTCACCAGCCTCGACGAGTCCCTGGAGCGGCTCGGCGTCGACCACGTCGACATCTTCTACTCCCACCGCTACGACCCGGACACCCCGTTGGAGGAGACCATCGGGGCGCTCGACGCCGCCGTACGGGCCGGCAAGGCCCTGTATGTGGGTATCTCCTCCTACTCGGCCGCGCGCACCAAGGAGGCGATCGCCGTCGCGCGGAGTCTCGGCACACCGCTGGCGGTCCACCAGCCCTCGTACTCGCTGCTGAACCGGTGGATCGAGACCGAACTGCTGGACACACTGGGCGAGGCCGGCATCGGCTCCGCCGTGTTCACACCGCTGGCCCAGGGCCTGCTCACCGACCGTTACCTGGATGGTTTCGACGGGGTGCGGCGCAGCGGCGCGCGTCCCACGCTGCCCGCTGCGGCGCTGACCGACGCCACCCTGGTGAAGCTGCGGGCCCTGAACCAGATCGCCGAGCGCCGCGGCCAGACCCTCGCACAGCTCGCGCTCGCCTGGGTGCTGCGTGACACCCGGGTCACGACCGCCGTGGTCGGCGCGGTCAGCGTGGAGCAACTCCGCGACAATCTCGACGCGTTGACGAACCTCTCCTTCACCGAGAAGGAACTCGCCGAGATCGACGAGCACGCTGTCGAGGCCGGGGTCAACCCCTGGACGGCCTCGTCCGAGCTGTGACCGGCGACAGCGCCGCGGCGGTCCGGAGCGGGTCCTTCGCGCCCGTGCGCACGGATGTCGTGGTGATCGGCCTCGGCGCGTTCGGCTCGGCCGCCCTGTGGCGCCTGGCCGAGCGGGGGGTCGATGTGGTGGGCCTGGAGCGTTTCGGGGTGGGGCACCCGTTCGGCTCGTCGCACGGCATCACCCGGCTGTTCCGGGTCGCCTGCCAGGAGCATCCCGGGTTGTCCCCGATCGCGGGCAGGACCCGCGACCTGTGGCACGAACTCGAAGACCGGTACGGGCAGGAGCTGGTGCGGCAGAGCGGATGCCTGAGCGTGGGCTCACCGGGATCCACGCCGATCACCGGGACCCTCGCCGCCGCGGCCGGCGCGGGCCTCCCGGTGGTCCGCCTGGGGCACGACGAACTCGTCGCCCGCTACCCGCAGTACGCCGGTCTGGGCGCCACCGACGAGGCGGTCCTCGACCCGGAGGCCGGGATCTGCTTCCCCGAGCGGGCCGTGCGCGCCCATGTGCGCGCGGCGTCCGAGCACGGGGCCGTGGTCTACACGGACACGCGGGTGGTCCGTCTCGAACTCACCGCGGACGGCGTCGTCGCGCACACACCGACCACACGTGTGGTCGCCCGGCAGGCCGTCGTCAGCGCAGGGGCCTGGCTCGGACAGCTGGTCCCCGGCCTGCCCCTGCAACCGCGCCGCGTCCCCCTGTTCTGGTTCCGGGCCCGTGACCCGCGGGACGAGGGGTTCGCTCTGGAACGGTTCCCGGCGTTCATCCGGCAGCTCCCGGACGGCCGGGTGCTGTGGGGGCACGGCTCGGACAGCCGGGAGGGCTTCGGCATCAAGATCGGGATGGAGGATCAGGGGCACAACTTCTCGGACACCGATCCCGACGAGGTGGACCGCGGCATCCATCCGGACACGGACATCGCCCAGCTGTCCGCGTGGGTCGCCGACGCGTTCCCCGGTGTCGATCCGGTACCGGCCGGCGCGGCCCCCTGCATGATCACCACGACCCCGGACCACCAGTTCGTCGTCGGACGGCCCGGCGGCGACCCGCGTCTGGTGGTCGCCGGCGGGGACTCGGGCCACGGCTTCAAGCACGCCGCCGGCATCGGGGAGCTGCTGGCCGGATGCACGCTGGGCGAGACTCCGTACACCGACGTCGGATTCCTCTCCCCCGACCGCTTTCCCGCCTCGGGCAACGGACCGTCACCGAGCTGACCCGGTCCCGCGCCCGGTTACCGCCGGCCCTGAAGAAAGGCGTCCAGCAGTGTCGCGGTCCGGGCGGGGGCTTCTTCGGGCACGTAGTGGTCGCAGGGCAGTGCCCGGCCCTGTACGTCCGTGCCGTACGCGCGCCAGACGTCGAGGACGTCGTAGGTGCGGCCGACGAAGCTGTGCTCGCCCCACAGGGCCAGCAGGGGACACGTGACGCGGCGGCCCGCGGCGGCGTCCGCGTCGTCGTGGACGAGGTCGATGCTCGCGGCGGCGCGGTAGTCCTCGCACGAGGCGTGGATGGCTGCCGGGTCGGAGAAGCAGCGCACGTATTCGTCCTGCGCGATCGGGCTGATGGGGGTTCCGCCATGGTGGCGGGCGCCCATGCGGGTGCGGACCCAGAAGCCGGGGTCGGCGCCGATGAGGTGTTCGGGGATGTTGTTGCCGGCGGCGAGGAAGTACCAGTGGTAGTAGCCGAGCCCGAAGTCGCTGTCGGCGTGCCGGAACGCGTGCCGGGTGGGCACGATGTCCAGGACGGCCAGCGCCGTGACGGCGTGCGGATGGTCCAGGGCGAGGCGGTGTCCGACCCGGCCGCCGCGGTCGTGGCCGACGACCGCGAAGCGGTCGAAGCCCAGTTCCCGCATCACCAGAAGCTGATCGTGTGCCATCCAGCGCTTGGCGTAGGCGGCGTGGTCAGGGCCGGAGTGCGGCTTGTCGCTGTCGCCGTAGCCGCGCAGATCGGTCAGGACCACCGTGTGCCGTGCGGCCAGCAGCGGAGCCACGTGGTGCCAGATCAGATGCGTCTGCGGGTAGCCGTGCAGCAGCAGCACCGGCGGGCCGTCTCCACCGACGCGGACATTGATGCGTACGCCCTCGGCGTCCACGAGACGGTGGGCGAACTCAGCGGGTAGCAGGTCGGTCATGCCCCGATCACAGCAGCCCGCAGAGTGCCGGTCCAAGACTGTTTGGCGACCATGCTTATAGGGGCAACCTATGTGACCCCTTGAGCGGAGGACGGCGATGGATGTCAGGCAGCTCGAGTACTTTCTGGCCGTGGTCGACCACGGCGGCTTCAACCGTGCGGCCTCGGCGCTCTATCTGGCCCAGCCCTCCCTGTCGCAGGCGATCCAGACGCTGGAGCGCGACCTGGGCAGTGAACTCTTCCACCGCATCGGCCGCAAGGCCGTGCTGACCGAGGCGGGGACCGCCCTGATCGAACCGGCCCGCGCGGCCGTCCGCAGTCTGGAGATGGCGCGGGCGACGGTGGAATCCGTGCACGGCCTGCGCAGTGGGCAGGTGGACATCGCGGCGATGCCCTCCCAGTCCATCGAGCCGCTCACCAGCATGATCAGGCGCTTCACGGAGCGATACCCGCAGGTTTCCGTGGCGATCCAGGCTGCCTTCACCCCGGGAGATGTCACCGCGACGGTGCGCACCGGGAAGGCCGAGCTGGGGCTGGTGGCCGGCCCCGCGCCGCTCCCGGCGACCGATGTGCGGCCCTATCGGATCCTGGAGCAGAGGTTCGTTCTGCTCGCCCCGCCCGACGGGCCCTTTCCGCCCGGGTCGCCCGTTCGGCAGGAGCAGCTTGCCGGACAGCGTCTGATCGTCGGTCAGCAGGGGACCGGCATGCGTCAGTACGTCGATGACCTTCGTACGGCGGGAGTCGAGTGGACGGTCGCCGTGGAGAGTGAGCATCGCATCGCGATCCTGCCGCTCGTGCTCGGCGGCGTCGGCCTGGCCGTGGTGACCGACGCGTGGCGCGACTTCGCCGAACAGGCCGGGGCGCTCGTGCTGGACATCGAGCCGGCGACCAGCCTGCACATCGCGCTGCTCAGCAGGAAAACAGCGCTGACCCCGGCTGCGCAGGCGTTCCTGACCTGTGCGGCAGAGGGTGCCGACGGCACGATGGATAGGCGTGTCCTATAAGCGACATGGACAGCCCGTCTTGGACGTGCCGACGTGCCGCTTGCTGCAATCCAGACATGACGAACCACCGCATCGCCCTCATCCCCGGTGACGGGATCGGCACCGAGGTGCTGCCCGCCGCCCGCCGTGTCCTGGACGCCGTCGCCGCCCGGCACGGCCTCGCCTTCTCCTACGACGAGTTCGACTGGTCCTGTGCGCGCTATCTGCGCGAGGGCGCGATGATGCCCGACGACGGTCTGGATCAGCTCCGCAACCATGACGCGATCCTCCTGGGCGCCGTCGGATACCCCGGCGTGCCGGACCACGTCTCCCTGTGGGGTCTGCTGATCCCCATCCGCCGCGGCTTCCGCCAGTACGTCAACCTGCGGCCGATCCGCGTCTTCGAGGGAGTGGCAAGCCCTCTGCGCACCGCCGAGCCCGGCGAGGTCGACTTCGTGGTGGTGCGAGAGAACGTGGAAGGCGAGTACAGCGAGATCGGCGGCCGTATGAACCGCGGATTCCCCGATGAAATGGCCGTCCAGGAGGCCGTGTTCACCCGCGCCGGGGTCAACCGAGTGCTCGACTACGCCTTCGGCCTGGCCGCTCGGCGTGGTGGCCGTCTGACCTCGGCCACCAAGTCCAACGGCATCGTGCACACGATGCCCTTCTGGGACGAGCTCGTGAACGAGCGTGCCCAACTCCATCCCCTTGTGCCGTGGGACCAGGAGCACGTCGACGCACTGGCCGCGAAGTTCGTCCTCGATCCCGCGCGCTACGACGTCGTCGTCGGGTCGAACTTGTTCGGCGACATCCTCAGCGACCTCGCCGCCGCCGTCGCGGGCAGCATCGGCATCGCCCCCGCCGCCAACCTCAACCCCGAGCGGGAATTCCCCTCCATGTTCGAGCCGGTGCACGGTTCCGCGCCGGACATCGCCGGACGCGGCATCGCCAACCCGCTCGGCGCGATCTGGTCCGCCGCCATGATGCTCGACCATCTCGGCCATCCGGCCGCGGCCACCGACATCACGGACGCGATCGCCGCCGTCCTCGCCGAGACGTCCGTGCGGACCCCGGACCTCGGCGGCTCCGCCGGCACCTCGGAGTTCACCGAGAAGCTCCTCGAACTCCTCTGACGTGCTGCGGGCGGCGGCCGACGCAAGGCCGCCTCACCACGACAGTTAGCAATGCATGTTGACTATCTTCTAGACTAGGAGCATGGTGATGCTCCCGGAATCCCGGCGGCTCGCGGCCGGCCGGGCCGTCATCGACCAGAAGGAGCCCCCTTGTCCGTCAGCTCCGGCTCCACGGCCCCCGGGCGTTTCACCCGGCGGCTGGGGCAACTGGTGGGTATCGAGACGCCGTCGGGGTGGGCCCGAGGGCTGAACGACGCCTACGACCTGCTCGAAGCCTGGGCGGGGAACTCCCTGGGCCGTCCCGAACGGGTCGTCTGCGACGAGGTGCCGCATCTGTACTGGCGCGGCGGGGATCCCGCCGCGCCGAAAGACAGCCGGGTTCTGCTGCTCGGGCACGCGGACACGGTGTGGCCGCTCGGCACCCTGGCGGAGAACCCGTTCAGGGTGGAGGGAACACGGGCGACCGGTCCCGGCGTCTTCGACATGAAGGCGGGACTCGTCCTCGCCTTCGAGGCACTCGGCCTGGCCGGGGACGTCTCCCACGTGAGCATGGTCGTGTCCGGGGACGAGGAGCGGGGGTCCCTCACGTCCCGCGCTCTGGTCGAGGAGGCCGCGGCGGCGTGCGGGGCGGTCCTGGTGCTGGAGCCCAGCGAGGGCGGCGCGCTCAAGACCGCGCGCAAGGGCGTGGCGCTGTACCGGCTCGGCGTCAGCGGCCGGGCCGCGCACGCCGGGCTCGAACCGCACAAGGGCGTGAACGCGCTGGTCGAACTGGCCCACCAGGTGCTGACGATCAGCGATCTCGCCGACCGCGGCAGAGGAACCACCGTCACCCCCACCGTCGGCAGCGCGGGCACCACCACCAACACCGTTCCGGAGCAGGCGTTCGTGGATGTCGACGTACGGGCCTGGGAGCAGGCCGAGCTGGCACGGGTGGAACGGGCGCTGCGGGCGCTGCGCCCGCGTGCGCCCGGCGCCGAACTCGCCTTCCAGGGCGGCGTCAACCGCGGTCCGCTGGAACGGGGGATGTCCGTCGGCCTGCTGGGCTCCGCCCGAGCGGTCGCCGAACGGCTGGGGCTCACCCCGGTCACCGAGGCCGGCGTCGGCGGCGGCTCGGACGGCAACATCACCGCGAGTCTGGGCGTGCCCACGCTGGACGGCCTCGGCCCGGACGGCGGGGGCGCGCACGCCCGCCACGAGTGGGTGGAGCTGACCTCCGTCAGGGACCGTACGTCCCTGATCGCCGGCCTCCTCGCCGACCGCGCGCCCTGACCTCGCGCGGCCCCACCGCTCCGGTCAGCCCGCCGCCTTCTCCCGCACCCGTGCCTCCACCGAGTCCAGCAGCATGTCGAGCGCGTGGTCGAAGACCGTGGGGTCACCGATCGCGGCCAGCGGCGCCGTCAGGGCGGCGATACGCGGGTAGGTCTCCGCCGGAAGGCGGCGGTACTCCAGTTCCCAGGCCAGGGTGTCCCGGTCGCGGGTCTCGGGGTCGAGCGCCTGGAGCCCGGCCTCCATGGCGGACAGCGAGCGGATGACGTTCCCGAGGACACGTACGTACATCACCGCCTCCTCGTCGTCCAGCCCGGCCCGGTGCAGGCAGTCGAGGGCGAACTCCACATTGGCGAACTCGGTCGGCCGGCGCGTCGTACGCGCCGCCATCTGCCAGGCGAACACGGGATAGCGCAGATAGTGCTCGTGGATGTGTCGGGCCTGGGTCCGCAGGTCGTCGCGCCAGGAGTCGGTGGCCCGCAGATGTCCGCCGTAGGAACGCGCCCGGAGGTCGTCGATGAGCTCCAGGATCAGCTCGTCCTTGTCGCGGAAATGCCGGTAGAGCGAGGTCGGATGGGCGTGGAGCTCCTTGGCCAGCGCCTGGAAGGTGAATGCCTCCAGACCGTCCCGGGAGGCGACCTTCTCCGCCGCGTCCAGGATCACCCGCCGGCTCAGCGTGTCCCGTGCCAGCCGCCGCCGGCCGCCGGCCCCGCCCGCCGAAGCGCCCTTGCCGTCGCCCGCGCGCGCACCACTCATGTTCTTCCCTTCCCTCGGCTTCCGGGACGCCGCCGCGACCCTATCGCTCGCCACGAAACGTTATTCACACACCTAGGCAATGCAAACGCATAGTTACTAGCCTATCTCCATTGCTAAGACTTGCGCTGCTCCCTACGATGAGCCAACGGCTTCGCCACGGAAGGTTTCCAGCCATGCCTCAACTGCTCGCAGCGACCGTTCAGGGCCGGTTCCCGGCCAGACTCCCGGCGGCCGGCGCACTCCTCACGGCCCTGACGCTGACCGCCACCGCATGCACCTCGGGGGCCGCCTCCCCTCCATCGGAAACCGGCACGAACCTCCCGGTCAGGGAGGGTGGCAGCCTGGTCGTCGGAGCCGAGCAGGAGCCCGACTGCGCCGACTGGATCGGCACCTGCGGCGCCTCCGTCTGGGGCACCTACCTGATGCAGACCGAGACCGTCCCGCAGGTCTTCGACGTCCGGCTCAAGGGTGAGAACTGGACACCGGTCGCCTCGAACCTGATGGCGTCGGAGCCGACGACGAAACTGGTCGGCAAGCAGCAGCAGATCACATACCGGCTCAACCCGAAGGCCGTCTGGTCCGACGGGAAGCCGATCACCTCCGCGGACCTGAAGTACACCGCTCTCCAAATCCGCGACGGCAAGGCCGTCTTCGACAAGAGCGGCTACGACCGCATCACGTCGGTCGACACCCCCGACAGCACCACCGCCGTCGTCACACTCAAGTCCCCGTACGGCAACTGGAAGCAGCTCTTCAGCGCCGGCTACGGCGTGCTGCCCTCCCACCTCCTCCGGGGCAAGGACCGCAACGCCGTCATGAAGGACGGCTACACCTTCAGCGGCGGCCCCTGGAAGATCGCGTCCTGGAAGAAGGGGGTGTCCATCACCCTCGTCCCCAACGACCGCTACTGGGGCGCCAAACCGCACCTGGACAAGGTCACCTTCCAGTTCGCCTCGGACACCTCGGCGGCCACCCAGGCCTTCGCGAGCGGGCAGTTCGACGCCCTCTACCCCACCCCGCAGCTCACCACGGTGGACCAGATCAAGGCGCTGGGCAGCGCGGCCCGCATGCAGGTGCAGGCGCAAACCGGCAACCTCCAGGCACTGTGGCTCAACAACGCGAAGTTCCCCTTCGACTCGGCCGCCGTACGCAAGGCCTTCGCCTACTCGGTCGACCGCGAGGCCATCGTCAAGCGCCTGTTCGGCTCGTACGGCGTCACCGCTCCCGCGCAGAGCTTCCAGTCGCCGCTGGTCTCCCGCTACGCGTCCACCGACTTCTCCGGCTACAAGCCGGACACCGCCAAGGCGGAACAGCTCATGAAGGCGGACGGCTGGGCCAAGAACGCGAGCGGGTTCTGGGCCAAGAACGGCAAGGAGGCCGCGTTCACCGTCACCTCCCTCGCCGGCAACCAGAGCCGTGAACTGACGGAGCAGATCCTCCAGTCCCAGCTCGCCAAGGCCGGGTTCCGGGTGACGATCAAGAACTCCACGCCTGCGAACATCTTCGGCAAGCTCGCCCCCGCCGGTGACTTCCAGCTGGGTCTGTGGAACATCACCGACTCCTTCCCCAACCCGACCCTGTCCGCCACCTTCAGCAGCACGGCCATCCCGGGCGCCGCCAACAACCAGTCGGGCATCAACTTCATGCGCATCCGCGTCGCGGGCCTGGACCCGGTCCTGGAGCGGGTCGACACCGAGCTGGACGACACCGCCCGGATCACTCAGTCGCGCAGGGCGGAGAAGCTCATAGCCGACGACGTACCCTCGCTCCCGCTGGCCGCCGTCCCGAACATCCTCGTCACCGGCAAGCGTGTCGGCGGACCGCTCTCCATCAACCCGGTGGAAGGCCCCTGGTGGAACCTCGAGGACTGGGGCCTGGCGAAATGACACCGGTCCGCGCACCGCGCAGGGGCCTGCCATGCTGAGATACGTCCTGCGCCGCCTGCTCGCCTCCGTGCCCGTGGTCTGCGTCGCCTCGTTCATCCTCTTCTGGGCGGTGCGGGCGACCTTCGACCCGCTGGCGAAACTGCGTCAGTCGGTCGATCCCGCGGCCCTGCGCCGTGAGACGGTCCGCCTCGGGCTCGACCGCAGCCTGCCCGAGCAGTACCTGCTGTGGGTCAAAGGCTTCGTGCAGGGCGACTGGGGCACCAGCACCCGGACCGGCGGGGCCGTGCTGCCCATGGTCGGCGACGCCCTCGGGACCACGGTGCAGCTGATCCTGTGGGGCGTGGCCCTCGCCGTCGTGCTGGCACTGGCGATCGGGCTGTACTCGGCGGCGCGCCAGTACTCCGCCGGCGACCATGTCCTGACCGGCCTGTCCTATCTGGGCGTCGCCATGCCGGCGTTCTGGTTCGGCCTGGTCCTCATCCAGGTGCTCGCCGTATGGCCCAAGCAGCAGTTCGGGCTGGCGGATCCGCCGCTGTACTTCGTGGGACTGCACTCCGTAGGGCACAGCGGACTCGATCTGGACTATCTGCGCCACCTGGTGCTGCCGGTGGCCACACTCACCGTCGGCCTCGTCGCCTCCTGGTCGCGGTTCGGCCGGGCCACCCTCCTGGAGGCGCTCTCCAGCGACTATGTGCGGACCGCACGGGCCAAGGGTGTCCCCCGCCGGCGCATCCTGCTGCGCCACGCCCTGCGCAATGCGCTCGCGCCGTTCGTCACCGTGGTCGCGATGGATGCCGCCGCGCTGGTCGGCGGGCTCGTGGTGACCGAGCAGATCTACTCGATCCCCGGCATGGGCAAGCTGTTCCTCGCCTCCCTGGAGACCGGCGACGTCTTCGTGCTGCTGCCCTGGATGTTCGTCGTGGCCGTCGCCGTCATCCTCTTCAACCTGCTGGCCGACCTGTCCTACGCCCTCCTCGATCCCCGGGTGGCCCTGCGATGACCCAGCCCACCGCCCTCCCTCCGCCGCCGCCCGCCGCGCCCGGCGACCCGCGGACCTCCCGCGTCGTCCTGTCCCGCTTCCTGCACCACCGGCTCGCGGTGGCCTCGCTGATCGTGCTGGTCCTGCTGGCGGTCTGCTGTTTCGGCGCCACCTGGATCGCGCCCAGCCCGCGCAACGCGCAGAACCTCCTGGAGGCCTCCCAGCCGCCGTCCGGCGGCCACTGGCTGGGCACGGACTCCCTCGGCCGCGACTACCTCAGCGAGATGCTCTACGCCGGGCAGCTCTCGCTGGCGATCGGACTGGGCGTCGCCCTGCTGGCCACCCTGGTGGGGACGGCGGCCGGCGCGGTGGCCGGGTATGCCGGCGGCTGGGCCGACGAGGTGATCATGCGCGTGGCCGACCTCTTCCTGATCGTGCCCCCGGTCGCCGTGCTGGCGGTGTCCCTGCAGGGCCTCGGTCCCTCGCCCGCGACCATCGTCGTGGTGCTCAGCAGTCTGGGCTGGACGCTCATCGCCCGTGTCGTACGGGCCCGGGTGATCCAGCTGCGCCACCAGGAGTTCGTGGAGGCGGCCCGGGTCATCGGCGCCTCCGGCCCCAGGATCGTCGTACGGCATCTGCTGCCCAATCTGACGGGCCTGATCGTGGTCAACGTATCCCTGTCGGTGGCCATGGCGATCATCCTCGAATCCACCGTCAGCTTCCTCGGCTACGGCGTCCAGCCGCCCCGGTCGAGCTGGGGCAACCTGCTCACCCAGGCGGCCGGACTGATCGGCACCTCGCAGTCCTACCTCCTCTACGTCCCCGGCCTGGCGATCCTCATCACCGTGCTCGCCGTGAACTTCCTCGGCGACGGGCTGCGCGACGCGCTCGACCCCCAAGGCAGGCAGTGATGAAGACCTTCACCGAAGTGACCGGCGAGGCGACGGCTCCACTGCTGTCGGTCCGCGACCTGTGCGTCACCTATCGCACCGACGCCGGGCCCGTGGCCGCCCTCGACGGGCTCTCGTTCGACCTGAGGGCCGGGGAAACCCTGAGCATCGTCGGCGAGTCGGGCTCCGGGAAGAGCGCCGCCTCCCTGGCGGTGATGGGACTGCTGCCGCGCAACGCCGTGGCCGCGGGCTCGGTGCGGTTCCGCGGCCGGGAACTGCTGGGCCTGTCCGACCGGGAGATGCGGACCGTGCGCGGCCGGCGCATCGCCATGGTCTTCCAGGACGCGCTGGCCGCGCTGAACCCGATGATGACCGTGGGCGCCCAGCTCGCCGAGGCGGTGAGCGTGCACGACCCGGACATCTCCCGCGCCGCCCTGCGGGAACGGGCCGTCGACCTGCTCGACCTGGTCGGCATCCCCGACCCCCGGACCCGAGCCGGCCAGTACCCGCACGAGCTGTCGGGCGGCATGCGCCAGCGTGTCATGATCGCCACCGGCATCGCCAACGAACCGGACGTCCTCATCGCCGACGAGCCGACCACCGCGCTCGACGTGACCGTCCAGGCCCAGGTCCTCGACGTCCTGGGGCGCGTCCAGGACCGTACGAAGTCCGCCATCCTGCTGATCACCCACGACCTGGGTGTGGTGGCCGGCCTCGCCGACCGGGTCCTCGTCCTGTACTGCGGACGCACGATGGAGGAGGCCCCCGTGGAGCCCCTCTTCTACCGGCCGGCCCATCCCTACACCCGCGGCCTGCTCGCCGCGCTGCCGAGGATCGACCGCGGCACCCGGCGCCTCGCGCAGATCGCCGGCCAGCCGCCCTCCCCCGCCGAGCGGCCCCCGGGCTGCCCCTTCCAGAACCGCTGCCCGCACGCCGAGGACCGGTGCGCCGAGAACCCCCGGCCGGTCACGGTCGGCGAGGGCCACACCGTGGCCTGTGTGCGGGCGTCCGAGATCGCGAGCGTGACGCCATGACAGCACCGGCACTGACCGTCGAGGGGCTGGTGGCCGAGTACACCACCGGCCGGCGCGGCCGGCGCGCGCAGACCGTGCGGGCCGTCTCCGGGGTGAATCTCGTCATCCCGCGCGGCACCACCCTGGGCCTGGTCGGCGAGACCGGCTGCGGCAAGAGCACCCTGGGCCGCTGCCTGGTCCGGCTGACCGACCCGGCCGCCGGACGCATCATGCTGTTCGACACGGACGTGACGGCGGCCGGCCGACGGGAGCTGGCGGCCGTACGCCGTCGCATCCAGTTCGTGTTCCAGGACCCGTACGCCTCCCTCAACCCGCGGCTCACCGTGCACGCGGCGCTCCTCGAACCGCTGAAGATCCACGGCCTGCACCGGGGCCGGGAGAACGCGAGGGTGACCGAGCTGCTGGAGCTGGTCGGCCTGGACCCCGGACACACCCACCGCCATCCGCACCAGTTCTCCGGCGGCCAGCGGCAGCGCATCGGCATCGCCCGCGCGCTCGCGGTCGAACCGGAGGTGCTCGTCCTCGACGAACCGGTCAGCGCCCTCGACGTCAGTGTCCAGGCCGGGGTGATCAATCTGCTGGAGGACCTCCAGCAGGAGCTGGGACTCACCTACCTGTTCGTCGCGCACGATCTGTCGGTGGTACGGCAGATCAGCGACGAGGTCGCGGTCATGTACCTCGGGCAGATCGTCGAACAGGGGCCCGTGGACACGCTGTTCACCCAGCCGCGCCATCCCTACACCCAGGCCCTGCTGTCGGCCGTGCCCATCCCCGATCCGCGCGTCCAGCGGGCGCGCCGGCGGATCGTCCTGGACGGCGATCTGCCCAGCCCGCTGGCCCCGCCGTCCGGCTGCCGTTTCCGCACCCGGTGCTGGAAGGCGCGGGACCTGTGCGCCGAGACCGCCCCCGCCCTCGCCGAGCAGGGCGAAGGACATCTCGCCGCCTGCCACTTTCCCGATGCCCCGCCCCCGGCGATACCGGGCGAACCCAAGGAGGTCACCGCACCATGACCAGGAACTGGCAGCGGTTCTTCACCGCCGAACGGCCCCGCGCGGTACGGCGCGGACGCGGACCGGGCGACAGGTCGCTGATCGTCGTGGAGAGCGACGAGGGTCCCCGGCTGACCCTGTGGGACGCCGAACGCGGCACGGTCCGGCCGCTGAGCGAACTGACCTCGGGCGACCTCGCGCAGGCGGTGCTCACCTCCGACGGCGGGCAGGTGCTCAGCCTGCACGACGACAACGGGTCCGAGGTCGGCCATGTGCACGCGACGCGCCTCGACGGCGGCGCCAGCCGTGATCTGACGCCGGACCTGCCGCCCTACACCCTGCGCGGGATGGATGTGGCGGCACGGGCCGACCGGGCCGTGATCACCTGTGCTGCCGAGGACGGTTTCAGTCTGTGGCTGCTCAGCACGGACGGCTCCGCCGCTCCCGAGCTGTTGCTGCGGTCGACGAACGAGGCGTGGAACGGCCTGATCTCGGCCGACGCCGGCCTCGCCTGCGTCGACACCACCGACCACAATCCAGGGGTCCGCAGGTTCGCGGTCACCGTCGTCGACACCGCCACGGGCGCGGCGCTCGGCTGCCTGAGCGACGGGCCCGAGGCGCCCGTGCGCGGCGTGCGGTTCTCGCCCGTCGCGGGCGACGACCGGATACTGGTCGCCACCGAACGCACCGGGTTCGCCCGTCCCTGCGTCTGGCATCCCACGCGCGGCACCCGCATCGACTTCGACGCACCGCATGTGCGGGGCGACCTGGTCCCGCTCGACTGGTCCGAGGACGCCACCCGCGTCCTGGCCGTGCACGTGGACGGCGGCATCCACCGGGTCATGGAGGCCGACCTGGAGTCGGGCGAACTCCGGCTGCTCGACCATCCGCCGGGTGCGTACTTCGAGCCGGACGTGGCGGACACCCACTGCCACCAGTGGGCCTCGCACTACGGTCCCGGAGACACCGTGCGCCTGCTGCACCAGCGTTTCGACTCCCCCCTTCGCGTCCTGCACACCGGCGCCCCGGAGAACCTTCCCGGCCCTGAGCTCTTCCCGCAGCAGGACCTGGACGGCGTCCGGTGCAGGTCGAGCACGATCCGCTCGGCCGACGGTACGTCCCTGCAGCTGTGGTGGGCCAGGCCGCGCGATGCCGCGGGACCCGTCCCTCTCGTCCTGCAGCTGCACGGCGGCCCCAACCTGGTGACGGTCGACAGCTACGACCCCTCGGCCCAGGCCTGGCTGGACAACGGCGTGGCGTACGCCTCGCTGAACTACCGCGGTTCGGTCACCTTCGGGCGGCGCTTCCGCGAGGGATTCATGCCGGCGATCGGCGACCGGGAGCTCGAGGACATCGAGGCGGCGGTCCGGTGGCTGGTCGCCGAGGGCGTCGCCGATCCCGGCAAGGTCTTCGTCACGGGTGCCTCGTACGGCGGCTTCCTGTCACTGCTGGCCGTGGGACGGCTGCCCGGGCTGTTCGCCGGAGCGCTGGCGCACGTGCCGATGGCGGACTGGCTTGCGGGGTACGAGGACATGAACCCGGCGCTGCGCGCGGCCTGTGCGTCGTTCTTCGGCGCGCGGCCGGAGGACGACGTGGAGCGCTTCGTGCGCGCGTCCCCCATCACATACGTGGCCGATGTCGTGGCGCCGGTGTGGATCAACCAGGGCACACACGACACCCGTACCGCGCCCCATCAGGTGCGCCGCTACGTCGAGGCGCTGCGCGCGGCCGGCGGGAAGGTGGTCGTCGACTGGTACAGCGGCGGCCACGAGACCAGCGGCCGGGCCAAGGCGCTGAGCGAGCAGTCCAGGATGCTCGGCCTGGTCCACGCTCAGGTGTCTTCGGATTCCCACTCGAATGTGAAATAGATGCTCAGCATGCAGGGCTCATCCTCGTCGTGGAGGAAAGTGTGCGGGCGGCTATTCGGTGAGCCAGCCGGGGCTGACCATTCCGTACTCGTACGCGAGGACCACGACTTGTGACCTGTCCCGTGCCCCGAGTTTTGCCATGATGCGGCTGACATGGGTCTTCGCCGTCAGTGGGGACAGCACGAGGCGCGCCGCGATCTCGTCGTTGGTGCATCCGGCGGCGACCAGCCGCATCACCTCGCGTTCGCGGCCGGTCAGGGCGTCGAGCCGGGCGTCCGCCTTCGCTCTGGTCTTCTGCATGCTCGCGAATTCCGCGATGAGCCGCCGGGTGACCGAGGGGCTGATGAGTGCGTCTCCCCGGACGGCCACCCGCACGGCGTGCAGGAGTTCCGCCGGTTCGGTGTCCTTGACCAGGAAGCCTGTCGCTCCGGCGCGCAGTGCTCCGTACACATAGTCGTCCAGGTCGAAGGTGGTCAGCATGACCACCTTCACCGTCGCCAGCCGTTCGTCCGCAGCGATGACACGGGCGGCCTCCAGGCCGTCCGTACCCGGCATGCGGATGTCCATGAGGACCACGTCCGGTTGCAGCGCGCGGCAGGCGGAGATCGCGGCCTGCCCGTCGGCGGCCTCGCCAACGACTTCGAGGTCGTCCTCGTCCTCGAGAATGGAGCGGATACCGGCCCGGACGAGCCGCTGGTCATCCGCCAGCAGGATCCTGATCATCAGCCACTCCGCTTCATGGTCTCTTCCATGTCTTCGAACGGTAGCCGGGCCCGCACGGTGAACCCGCCGGGCCGCTGTTGCGTGGCCAGCTCTCCGCCCAGTGCCCGCGCCCGCTCCGTCATGCCGGCGATGCCGCTGCCGACCACCCCGGCCGGTCCTGAGGACGGGCCGCGGCCGTCGTCCTCGACGGCGAGCGTCAGCTGCTTGTCGTCGTAGGAGAGCCGGACGGTGACGTGGCCGGCGCCGCTGTGCCTGGCGGCGTTGGTCAGTGACTCCTGCACGATCCGGTAGGCGGCCAGGTCGACCGCGGCGGGCAGCGGGCGTTCCGTTCCGCTCTTCTCGATCCGCACCACCAGTCCTGCCAGGCCGGCCGAGGCCACCAGTTCGTCGATCCGGGCCAGCCCCGGCGTGGGCGCGGTGGGTGCCTCTTCGTCGACCTGACGCAGCACGCCGAGGGTGGCCCGCAGTTCCCGCAGGCCCTCGCGACTGCCCGCCTTGATCGCGGCCAGTGCTTCCTCGGCCTGGCCCGGGTCCTTCTTCAGCCGGTGCAGGGCAGCCGCCGCCTGCACGTTGATCATCGACATGCTGTGGCCGATCACGTCATGCAGTTCGCGGGCGATACGCAGCCGCTCCTGCGTGGCCCGCAGCCGGGCCGCTTCCTCGGCGAAGGCGACCCGGCTGTGGCGTACGCCGCCGAGCGCCAGGACGGCGACCAGCCAGCCGGTGAGCATGAACACCGCCGTGCCATTGACATCGCCGGTGCCTGCCAGGACCCCGACACCGACACCGACGACCATGGCCGCTGCCATGCCGATCGCCGCCTGGACGCGCCCCTGGGACGCGAG
Organism: Streptomyces shenzhenensis; assembly: GCF_003688995.1. Lineage (GTDB taxonomy): Bacteria > Actinomycetota > Actinomycetes > Streptomycetales > Streptomycetaceae > Streptomyces > Streptomyces shenzhenensis_A. The sequence continues at coordinate 164,296 of NZ_PENI01000021.1, forward strand.
CGCGTACAGCGCCACGATCGGCACCAGGACCAGCGGGCCGTCGACGGTGCTCAGCAGGTGGTAGGCGCCGGTACCCACCACCGTGCACCAACCCACGGCCACCGGATACCGGCGTCTGAACGGAAGCGCCGCGCACACCGCCATGACCAGCAGCCAGGACGCGGCCAGGGACGCGGCGTGACCCTCGCGGCCCCACCGCTGCACCTCGGCCACCCCCACCAGCACCAGCACGCCCAGGGCGAGCAGACGGTCGGCTCGAGGGCCGCCGGGCAAGCGGACACGGGTCACATCGAAGCGCGGCACGCCTTCATTCTGCCCGTGCCGTGGGTCCGGCCAGGTCTGTCTGTCCGCTCTTCGCGCCAAGTTGTCCCCTGGGGATGACCAGGCGCGGTCCTTGCCTGCATCCGCTGGTGTAGATCGCGGCCGGCACCTGCTCCTGCTGGGGTACGTCCAGTGTCAGCCGCAGGCCGACGCCCCGGACCTGCGCGCCCTTGCAGGATCAAGGGCATGACGTCGTCCACCGCTTCCACACGTACCAGCGCTGCCGTCGTCGGCGCGCTCGTGGGGGCTGCTGCCGGAATCCTGCTGGTCACCGCTGCCGGAACCTTCTCCACGACGGTCAGCGGCATCTTCGCCGCCCTGGCGATCGGTGTGCCCGCACTGGGCGGTGCCGTGGTGGGCGTGGCTCTGACACCAGGTAACACTCGCTCACATCCGAGGTAGGCATCATGTCTTCCCCCCGCGGCTCAGCCGCGTCTCTTGCCCTGCCCCCGCCGGACCGGCCCGACCAGGCGCGCGTCGGCCGGTTCGGTGCTCTCGCCGGCTGGGCACAGCGCCATCGCTGGGCCGCTCTCGTGCTCTGGGTGGCCGTCCTGGCCGCCATCACGCTGGGCTCGACCGCGGCAGGCTCCGCCTACAAGAACGACTTCTCCCTGCCGGGCACCGACTCCCAGGCGGCCACCGATCTGTTCAAGAAGCACGGTTCCGAACAGGCCGGTGACAGCGTCGAGATCGTCTTCAAGGACACTCAGGGTGTCGCGGTCCACAAGGCCACCGTCGAGCCGATGCTGGCCGAGGTGAAGGGGATGGCGGGCGTCGCCGATGTGCGCAGCCCGTACGCCGACACCTCCGCCGTGTCCAAAGACGGCACGATCGGCTACGCCTCCGTGACCCTGGACGGCAAGACCGAGGATGTCCCCAGGGAGGACGTCGCAAAGATCATCGACACCGCGAAGGGCATCGAGACCGACGGGCTCCAGGTCGAGGTCGGCGGTGAAGCCGCGCGCAACGCCGAGGACAAGGAAGCCCCGACCGCCGAACTCGCGGGCATCGTCGCCGCCCTGGTCATCCTGGTACTGCTCTTCGGCTCCGTGCTGGCCGCGTCCCTGCCGCTGATCACCGCACTCTTCGCAGTCGGCGGAGCCATCGGACTGATCGCGCTCGCCTCGCACATCTTCACCGTCGCCGACTTCACTCCGCCCATCCTGATGCTTGTCGGACTCGGTGTCGGCGTCGACTACGCCCTGCTGATCTTCTACCGCTACCGGCACGAACTCACCGACGGCGGCCGGCCGGCCGAAGCCGCCCGCAAGGCGCTGGACTCCGCCGGCCGTACCGTCTTCTTCGCCGGCTGCACCGTGATCATCGCCCTGCTTGGCCTGGTCGCACTCGGCCTCGGCTCCCTGCAGGGGGTGGCCCTCGCCGTGGCGGTGACCGTACTGGTCACCATGGCCGCCTCCCTGGTACTGCTGCCCGCGCTGCTGGCACTCTTCGGCGCCCGCATCCAGCGCCACGTGCTCAAGCAGACGGCCAGGACCACGGCCAAGGGCAGGGCCGAAGGCAGCCGCTGGCGGGCCATGGCCCAGGCCGTGCAACGCCGTCCGCTTCCGACCCTGCTGGTCGGCGTCATCGCCCTGCTGGCCCTGTCCGCGCCGGCACTGAGCATGCGCCTCGGCTTCGCCGACTCCGGCAACGACCCCGAGGCCACCACGTCCAGGCAGGCATACGACCTGCTCGCCGAGGGCTTCGGCCCCGGCTTCAACGGCCCGCTGATCGTCCTGGTCAAGGGCGCCGAGGACGCCGGCCGGACCGTCCAGAAAGAGCTGGCCGGGGCCGACGGTGTCGCCGAGGCCAGCCCCGCCATGCCGTCCGAGGACGGCGCCCTGTCCACCGTGTTCGTCTACCCCACGACGGCTCCTCAGGACGAGGGCACCACCGACCTCGTGCATCATCTGCGCGACGACGTCGCCCCCGGTCTGGAGCATGACACCGGCGCAGAGGTCTTGGTCGGTGGCGCCACCGCCGCTTCCCAGGACGTCTCCGAAACCCTGGCGCAGCGGCTGCCGTTGTTCGTCGCCGTCGTCGTCGGTGTCTCCTCGCTGCTGCTGTTGCTGGTCTTCCGGTCGGTGTGGATCCCCGTCAAGGCAGCCGTCCTGAATCTGCTGTCGATCTCCGCCGCGCTCGGCGTGGTCACCGTGGTCTTCCAGCACGGCTGGTTCGGGGCGCAGCCGGGCCCGATCGAGGCGTTCATTCCCGCCCTGATCTTCGCGATCGTGTTCGGGCTGTCCATGGACTACGAGGTCTTCCTCGTCTCACGCATCCACGAGGAATGGACCCGCACGAAGGACCACTCACACGCCGTGCGCGAAGGGCTGGCGTCCACGGGCAAGGTGATCACGGCAGCCGCGGCCATCATGGTCGTGGTGTTCGCCGCGTTCGTACTGAGCTCCGACCGGATGCTGCAGCAGTTCGGACTCGGCCTCGCCGTGGCGATCCTGCTGGACGCGGTGGTCATCCGCTGTCTCATCGTCCCGGCCGTCATGCAGATGCTCGGCAAGTGGGCCTGGTGGCTGCCCGCACCCCTTGCACGAAGGCTGCCCAAGGTGTCGATCGAACGCCCCGCGGACAGCTGACAACCATGAACCGCCCTCCGTCCGCGGCGGGTCAAGGCCCGGCACGGCCCTTGGGTGGGGCTGTGCCGGGCTCTGGGTGTGGGTGTGGGTCAGCTGAGTGCGGTGAGGGTGAGGGTGGTGGTGTAGGTGCCTGGTTGGGTGGTGGTGGGGAGTCGGAGGTCGAGTGCGGCGCCGAGGGCGGCGGTGCCCTTGGTGTGTCCGGTGGTGGCGGAGCCGAGGGTGGCGGAGGTGGTGAGGCCGTTGCCGCCGTCGATGC
>NZ_PENI01000022.1 GCF_003688995.1 Streptomyces shenzhenensis
CACCCGGCAGTCGATGAATGTGCTCCTGCAGGCCCTCGAACGCCAGGGACTCGTCATCCGCCCGGCACGGGCACCCGTGGGCAGGGCCCTGCCCACCGAACTGACCGACCTCGGACGCCGCCAACTCGAGACGGCCAGCGCCGCGGTCCGCCGCGTCGAGCAGAACATGCTGGCCAACCTGGACGCCAGCGAACAAAACCAGATGCGCCGCCTGCTCACCACGTGCATCGCCTCACTGACCGAACCACCCACATCGGCGACGCAAAAAAGATGAGATCGGGCAAGCTCACGCGCTATGCCGCCTTTTCGACTCCGAATAGGTCCTGTTCAGCAGCCGTCAACCCATTCTCGGCCGTCTCTCTTCGTAGCCACGCCAATGATCAGGGGCCAAACAATCGGAGGCATTCCACGCCAGGACGCCTCCACCGCGCATTCGAGGTCCAGCCCACACGCGCGGATCAGTTCATCGGTGGCTCGATTGCAGTGGCAGCCCTCCGCGAACCGACGCCAGGGCCCGGCGAGACGGTCTTGCCAAGAGGCGAGTCGCGGCGATCGAGAACGGACGTGCTCAAGGAACAACAGCCGGCCACCAGGGCGCAACACACGCCCGATTTCTCGCAATGCCTGATCGGGGGCATCGACCGTGCACAACACGAGCGTTGAGACGACCGTGTCCACCGTTTCGCTCGTGAACGGCAGCCGCTCCGCCGTCGCGTCGAGCACACGCACCCGACGCGGATTACGACGCAACCGCCGCGCCAATCGAGCGCGCATCGCGGCACCGGGTTCAGTGAGGATCAGTTCGTCGACGTCGCTGGGGTAATAGCGCAGATTCAGCCCGGTACCGCTGCCGAGCTCCACGGTCCGCCCGCAGGCACGGCCGATCAGGTCCTGTCGAAGGGCGCCGAGGCTGACCTTCTCGCCCACCCACAGGAACGGGTCGTACACCACCGCGAACACCCGCGCCCACGGCTTCGAACCCTTCGCTGCGGCCTGCTGCACGGTGCCACTGTCCACACCTTCGACCGTACATCCGCACCGGTCGTTCATCCTGCTGCCGCAGGTGTTCCCTGTGCAGATCAACCCGCCCTTCGCCCTCGCGTCCGTACCGACAGCTGTGTGGCCGCCTGAGCCTGCCGTCGGCCGGATCAGCTCCGCGGTGCACCGGTCATGCGGCCCTTGCGCAGGTTGAGGATCTGGTCGGCCTGGTCAGCCAGGTGCTGGGAGTGCGTGACGACGATCACGCACTTGTGCTCGTCATGGGCGAGCTCCTGGAAGATGTCGATGATGCCTTTCGCGGTGTCCTCGTCGAGGTTGCCGGTGGGCTCGTCCGCGAAGAGGATGTCGACGTCACAGGCCAGGGCCCGGGCGATGGCGACACGTTGCTGCTGGCCGCCGGAGAGCTGCAGCACGTTGCGGGTGGCCTGGTGTCGGTCGAGGCCCACGCGGTCGAGGAGTTCGAGCGCGCGGTCCTTCTTGCGCCGGGTTCTGACGCCGGTGATCTCCATGGCGGTGGTGATGTTCTGAGCTGCGGTCATATACGTGAGCAGGTTGTACTGCTGGAAGACGGTCGCCGCGTGCTTGTTGCGGTAGCGGTCCAGGCCGATCTCCCTGAGATCGGTACCGTCGAAGGCGACGACGCCCTTGGTGGGCGTGTCCAGACCGCTCGAGAGGGACAGCAGGGTGGTCTTGCCGCTGCCGGAGGGGCCGACCACGGCATAGAAAGCGCCGCGCTGGAACTCGTAGGTGATGTCCTTGAGCACGGTGGTCCTGCGACGCCCTCCGGTGTAGGTGTGGGTAAGACCGGAGAGCCGGAGCACAGGCGTGGAAGTCATAGCGGTCACGTGCCTTTCGTGAGGATGGTCCTGGGGTTGAAACGCAGGACCGAGGCGCCGGGGACGGCGGTGGCGAGCAGGGCGATGACGAGGCCGGTGCCGGCCACGGTCGCCAGTGCGCCGTTGTCGAGCCGGACGGTGATCTCGTCGATGGGGTCGGCTCCTTCGACCGGCTGGTCGTCCGGGTCGTAGCCCTGGTCCAGGCCGGTGGAGCCGGGCGGCGGAGGCTCCCAGGCGTCGAGCTTGCGCTTGGCGTCGGCGGCTTCGCTGTTGAGCAGGGCGGCTCCGGCGCGCTGGGTGAGCGGCTCGGCGACCAGCGAGCTGAGGCCGATGGCCAGGGCGGCGACGGCGACGATCTCGGCAGCCTGCTGCGCGATCAGCTTCCATCGCCGCTCCCCCATGGCCAGCAGCACGCCGTACTCGCGCCGACGCTGCTTGACCGCGAGGGCGATGAGCAGGGCCAGGATGGCGGCGCCGGCGAGGCCGATCAGCCACATGGCGACGGTGGCGGCGGAGGACACCGCTGCCAGCGGGCCTGTCATCTGCTTCAGGGCCTTGTCGTTGATATCGAGGGTGAAGCCCTCGAGGGCGGCACCGGCCTGCTTCTGCGCGTGGGCCTCGAACTCCTTGAAGGAGGCGGGATCCTTGAGCTTGAAGGTGGCGCCGCGCAGCTCGACAGGGCCGGTAGCACCGTCGAGGGCGCTCAGTGCGGACGCCGTGACGATCAACCGGTCGCCGGGAAACTGCATGTACTCGGGGTCGGGCTGGTCGGACGGGTCGCGGTAGACGCCCCGGACGGTGAACTCGGCGGTGCGCTTGCCGTCATTGTCGGCCAACGTGATCTTGTCACCGGGAGTGAGGTCGTTCTTCCTTGCCAGCCGCTCCTCGATCAGGATGCCGTTGCTGTTCCGATCGGCGTCGGTGAGCGGCCTGCCGGCCAGCAGCTGCCACTTGCCGCTGCTGAAGTCCGGCATGAGGCGCGAGTCACGGACTCCCATCGCCAGGGTGTAGCCCTCGATGGACGGGTCCATCGACTTCCCTGTGAGCCGGGTACCGCCTCGCAGCCGCGCCCCGTTGAAGGAGTCGTAGTTATAGGCTTCGACCAGGGGTGACGTGCCGATCTTGTCAATGATGTCGGCGCTGATCTGCGGGGCCTGCATCTGCCCGCCGGCGACCAGACTGTCCATGTCCACGCCCAGAGTGACGTCGGCACCGATCCGGCGTGCGGCGGCGTCTTCGGCCCGAGCGGTACCGCCCTCGATCAGGACACCGCCCAGCACCATGGTCGAGATGGCCACAAAGGTCGCCAGCATCACCAGCGTCCTGATCCGGTGAGCCAACAGGCTCAGCCCAGCACGTTTTAGGAAGTTCACAGTTGAACCGCCCCCATTTCTGTTCGCTGTTCTGAAGGGTCGTCAGTCGTGGCGCGCGAGGATGGAACGCGGGTGCAAGCGCAGGATTGCGAGGCCGGGGAGCACGGTGGACACCAGCGCGATCCCCAGGAGCAAACCGGCGGTCATGCTCATGGGGGTCTGCTCCAACCGCATGTCCGGCGGCGGCAGTTCCCCGGTCGCCGAGGCCGTGTCCAGCAGTTGCTCGCCCACCGGCTGGGCCAGCACCAGCGCGGTTGCCGCGGAGGCCGCCAGTGCCACCATGGCCACCACGACCACCTCCGTGATGTGCTGACCGAGCAGCTTCCACTTCTTCTCACCCAAGGCGAGAAGCGTGCCCAGCTCGTCCCGCCGCTCCCTGATCGTCAAGGTGACGATCAGACCGAGAATCACCGTTCCGGCCACCGCCATCAGCCACACGAGGGCGCCCGCGAAGCCGCCGACCCGCTGCAGTGGCCGCACCTGGTCGCGGTACGCCTTGTCGTTGACGTCGAAGCGAAAGCCCGCCGCACCGATGACCTTCCTGGCCTCGGCGTGCAGGGCTTTGGCCCGCTCCGGCGATGAGATCTTGAGGACCACCGCCTGCAGCCGATCCCCCAGGCCCAGACCGCCGATGGCGTCGAGCGGGGCGTAGATCTGATTGGGGGCCAGCTCGGCGGGGTCCAGCCAGCCGGACGGCACCGGGGCCGGGTCCCGGAAGATGCCCCGGACCTCGTACGACCGCTTCTTCGTACCGTCCGGGGAGGCGAGTGTCAGGCGGTCGCCGGGTGCCAGGCCGTTCTTCTTCGCGAGACGCTCCTCGATGAGCACCACCTTGCGCCCCGCCTCCGCCGTGGTGATCGGCCGGCCCGCAACGAGCTTCGTCCGGCCGGTGGCGAAGTCCAGCAGCATCTCCGACTCCCGGATGCCGGCCACCCCTGGCCCGTACGGGCCGGGTTTCGCGCTCGGGGGGCGTACCGCGTTCGGCTCCACCAGTCTCAGCAGCGGTGCCCGCAGGATCCCGCGCAGCACCGGGTTGTACCGCTCGACCAGGGGCGAGGTTCCCAGCTTCACGGCCGCGTCGGGGGTGAGCGCATCGCCGTGCACCGTGGCGTCGACGCCGATTCGGCGCTGTGCCTCGGCCTCCTGCCGGTCGGTCGCCCCCTGCAACAGAAAGCCACCGAGCACCAGTGTGCACAGCACGAAGAAGACCGCGAGCAGGATCGCCGTCCTGCCCTTGCGGGCGGCGAGACTGTACGCAGCTCGTTTGACGAAGTTCATGAGCGCCAGAAGATCAAGCCAGGCCGTGCAGCCGGATAAGGACGTCACAGGGAGTTAAAGCCGCCTCGTGGCGCGAGCTGCTCACGCGCTTATACGGCTGTAATCGGCCGGCTGATCCAATAGGGGCATGAGGGTTTTGGTAGCCGAGGACCACCGGGTGTTGGCACGTGCGATCGCGAACGGTCTGCGTCGCGCGGCGATGGCGGTGGACCTCGCTGTGTCGGGTGACGAGGTGGCGCAGATGTGCCTGGTGACCGGCTACGACGTACTCGTTCTGGACCGCGACCTGCCCGTCATGAGCGGCGACGAAGTGTGCCGGCGGCTCCGGGGACGCGATGACTCGCCCCGGATCCTGATGCTGACCGCGGCCGGGGAGATCGCCGACAAGGTCTACGGGCTCGAGGAACTCGGTGCCGACGACTACCTGGCGAAGCCGTTCGACTTCGCCGAGCTGGTGGCGCGGATCCGGACCCTGTACCGCCGGTCGCCCAAGCCGCCGCCGTTGGTGCTGCGGCACGAAGGCATCCAACTCGACTTCGCCCGGCGAGAGGTGTCGGTGAACGGCCGTCCGACCGACCTCACCCCCAAGGAGTTCGCCGTACTGCGGATGCTCCTCGAAGCATGCGGCGAACCAGTGGCCCATCGCGACTTGGTGCGGGCCGTCTGGGACGAGCACCTCGATCCCCGCACCACCGCTGTCCGCGCCACAGTCAGTCGGCTGCGGGCCAAACTGGGCGGCCCCGACACCATCACCGCTGACGTCGGCTGCGGTTACCGCCTCACGCCGTGAACCCGAGCCGCTGCTTCGCCCTGCTCCCGTTCCGAACCCGGCTGGCACTCGCGTTCGGATGTCTCTTCTTGCTGGCCGGGATCGCGCTCATGGCGTTCGTCGTCACGCTTGCGCGGTACGGGACCGCCCAGAAGACGGCTGACATCGAGGTCATGCCCCTCGACGGGCCGGGGATCGGGAACCCGTCGCCCGCCGGCCCTCATCCCGGGGATTGGGGGGTGACCGGTGCCAAGCCGTCCCTCCCGCTCGTCTCCGAGGGGGTCGCTGTCCGCATCGTGGAGTCGACGGCCCGGGAGGTTCAGCAAGCCGCTCTGCAGCAGATGCTGCTGTGGTCGGGCGTCGGCCTGATCGTGACGGCCGTGCTGGCCGGTCTGACGGGCTGGTGGCTGGCGGGCCGGGCACTGCGCCCCGTGACCGCGATGACCGACACGGCTCTCCGGATCAGCGAGACCAACCTCGACGAACGCCTCGCCCTCACCGGCCCGGACGACGAACTGCACCGCCTCGCCGGGACCTTCGACTCCATGCTGGACCGCCTCCAGCGCGCTTTCGACAGCCAACGCCGGTTCGTGGCCAACGCCTCCCATGAACTGCGTACTCCGCTCGCCGCCCAACGCGCCACCATCCAGGTCGGTCTGGCCGACCCGCTTCCCCAGCACCTGACCGAGGTACGCGACGATCTGCTGTCCACCAACCGCCATGCCGAACAGCTCATCGCCTCGCTCCTCCTGCTCGCGCGCAGCGACCGCGGGCTGGAGCACACGGAACGCATCGACCTGGCCGAGCTGACCACCACCGCGGCGGCGGAACTGCGCGCGGCCGCAGCGGAGAAGGGCCTGAGCCTGCACACCCGCATCCGGGGCCAGGTTCAGCTGACCGGCGACCCGGTCCTGATCAGCCATCTTGTCTCCAACCTCGTCCACAACGCGATTCAGTACAACCGGCCCGCCGGACGGGTGGATGTGTCGTTGGAGGGCCGCGTCCTCACGGTGACGAACACGGGGCGTGTCATCGACGCCGACCGCGTCGGCGAACTGTTCGAGCCCTTCCGCCGTCTCGGCCAGGACCGTGTCGACACCACCGGCCATGGCCTGGGCCTGTCCATCGTCCGGTCCATCGCTGTGGCCCACGGAGCCGAACTGCACGCCGAACCTGGGCTGAACGGAGGCTTGGCCATCATGATCGGTTTCCCGTAGGCGTGCGGTACCTGTGCGCGGTGCGGCAGTACCCCGGTTCGGGACTCGGCGAGGGCCAGTGCGCTGGCGACGTCGGTGAGCGGGATCCGCGCTGCGCGAAGGACATCGCCGAGCGCGTCATCGGTGCGCTGGCCCATCTCAATGACGCCTGTGCGCGATTCACCCGCTCCCTTGGGCTGGTGTCCGCCGTGGTCTACGTACCGGGCGCCGTGTGGTGGGCGGCGCGGCGGCGGGCGTCCTCGTCGGTGTGAGCGTCGTACGTGAGGAGTTTGGGCAGGGTCGCGGCGAGCAGGCCCACCGAGGCGACGCAGGCGAGGCCGCCGGTCCAGATGGCCGGGCGGACGCCGCTCCAGCCGGCCATCGCGCCCGCGCGGACCTGGCCGAGCTGGGGGCCGATGCTGTAGGAGAGAACCTCGATCCCGGCGAGCCGGCCGCGCAGTTCGTCGGGGATGGTCTGGTTCCAGATGGTCGAACGGCCCAGTCCGCTCAGCATGTCCCCCGCACCGGCCAGGGCCAGGCACAGCAGCACCAGCCAGACGTTCGCTGTCCAGCCGGCCGCCGCGATGGCCAGTCCCCATCCGGTGGCGCCGAAGACCACCAGCAGGCCGTGGCGTCGGGTGCGGGACACCCAGCCGCTGGTCAGGCTCACCACCAGGGAGCCGACCGATCCGGCGGCGTACATCAGGCCCAGGGACCAGTCGGCGTCGAGCTCTTGGGCGAGGAAGGGGAAGATCGTGTTCGGGAAGGCGAAGAACATGGCCGCCAGGTCCACCGCGTACGTGCCCAGCAGCACCGGCCTCGACCAGGCGTAACGCGCCCCTTCGGCGATACCGCGCAGGGAGGGCTTGGCCGCGTTGTCGACGGGTGGCACGGGTGAGAGCCGAAGGCACATCAGCACCGACAGGACGAAGCAGACCACCGTGGTGGCGTAGGCGGGGACGTTGCCCGCGTAGGCCACGACCAGTCCCGCCAGCGCGGGACCGGCGATGGCACCGGCCTGCCAGCGCAACGCGTTCAGTGCGGCAGCCGCGGCCAGTTGGTCGTGCGGGACGATCCGGGCCAGCAGCGAGTCCAGCGCGGGCCGTTGGAGTCCCGCCAGCGCCGCCACGCCCGCCGCCACCACATACAGCGGCCACAGCAACGGCTCCGGCAGCATCGAGTTCACCAGCAGGACGACCGCCAGCAGCCCCAGCCCCGCTTCGGTCAGGACGATGACCTTGCCCCGATCCACGGCGTCCGCGAGGGCCCCGCCGTACAGCCCGAACACCACGAGCGGCACCAGTTCGACGGCGCCCATGGCGCCCACCGCGAGCGGCGACCCGGTCAGATCCTTGATCTGGAGCGGCAGCGCGACCATTGCCATGACGCTGCCGAAATACGTGATCAGCCCTTGTCCCCACAGGAGGCGGAAGTCACGGGAGGAACGCCACGGCGAGAGGTCGGGCAGCAGCGCGGCAAGCTTCGAGATCACGTTCAACGGCCGAGTTCCACAGTTCCGACGGACAGTTAGGCAAGGCTCACTTACCTGGGTGGACTGTATGGTGCGCACACCCGTGCCGCAATCAATTATCCGGGACACCTTTTGTAGCGATCGGGCCCACACCTCGGTGAAGCTAGCCTGAGCGCATGCGCGTCACCAGAAACCTGCCGGCCCTCGCCGCGGGCGAGATGGACGTCTCCTTCGTGATCAAGGGGTACGAGGAGGTCGTCGCCGAGGACACGGAGTGGAACGAACACTCGCACCCGTGGCACGAGCTGCTCTGGAACGAGCACGGTGCGTCCACGGCGGTGGTGGGCTCCCAGGTGTGGTGCATCACACCCACGCTGGGGCTGTGGATGCCCGCGGGGCAGTTGCATTCCGCCTCCGCGATCGCGGGCACGTCCTTCCGCGCCCACTTCTTCCGGTACGGCACCACGTCCGCGCTGCCCGACGTACCGGTGGCCGTGGAGATCACTCCGCTGCTCCAGCTGCTCCTGGAGCGGCTCGGGGAGACGGGTCTGTCGCCGGAGTCCCGGGCCGTCACGGAGGCGATGGTCCTCGATGTGCTGCGGCCGTCGGAGCGGGCGTTGCTGGTGCAGTTGCCCACGTCCGAGCTGCTGCGCCCGATCGTGAGCGCGGTCCGGGCCGACCCCGCCAACCAGCGGACGCTGACCGGCTGGGCGTCCTCGCTCGGGTGCAGTCCGCGCACGCTGACCCGGGCGTTCCGGGCCGAGGCGGGAACCAGTTTCGCGCGCTGGGTCGCCGCGGTGCGCGCCCAGCACGCGGTCCAGCTGCTCATCCAGGGATTCGAGGTCGACATCGTGGCGGAAGCGGTCGGCTACCGGTCGGCGAGCGCCTTCGGGGCGGCCTTCCGGCGGACGACCGGGATGACACCGGGCAGGTTCCGGGCGCACTGACTGTGTTCCGGGGCGGGCCGGCGCTCAGCGGCACCCAGTGATGTCCCGATCGCTACAAGAGCTGTCGCAAAGGCTCGATTGATGCGAACACCTGTCGTCCATACTCTATGCAGGCAAGCCTTACCTAACTTGCCTGCGCAAGTGTGGTGCCCTGCTCCACGACCCGTGCCACGGTCCGGACGTGCGAGCCACGGCACCCCCAACCGAAAGTGGACCACGGGTCGATGACAACCCCACGCCTTCGTGCACTCGCCCTCGCGGCGTCCCTTCTGCTCGGACTCACCGCCTGCGGCGGTGAGTCCGACGACAAGGACGGCGGCAACGCCGCCAAGGCCGGCTCCGACAGCTCCAGCCAGTTCCCCGTGACGATCAAGCACGCGCTCGGGACCACCGTCATCCCCGCCAAGCCCAAGCGCGTGGCCACGGTGAACTGGGCCAACGACGAGGTGCCGCTCGCCCTCGGTGTCGTCCCCGTCGGCATGGCCAAGGCCAACTTCGGCGACGACGACGGTGACGGAGTGCTGCCCTGGACCGAGGACCGCCTCAAGGAACTCGGCGCCAAGACACCCGTCCTGTTCGACGAGACCGACGGAATCGACTTCGAGGCCGTCGCCGACACCGAGCCGGACGTCATCCTCGCCTCGTACTCCGGGCTGACCGAGCAGGACTACGAGACCCTCAGCGAGATCGCGCCCGTCGTGGCCTACCCGGAAGCCGCCTGGGCGACCCCGTGGCGCGACATCATCCGCCTCAACAGCAAGGCCATCGGACTGGCCGACGAGGGCGACGAGTTGATCGGTGACCTCGAAGGGCAGATCAGCAAGACCGTCGCCAAGTACCCCCAGTTGAAGGGGAAGTCGGCGATGTTCATGACGCACGTCTCGTCCAAGGACGTCAGCCAGGTCGGTTTCTACACCACCCACGACACCCGGACCCAGTTCTTCACCGACCTCGGCATGGAGATCCCCGCCAGCGTCTCCGGTCCGTCCAAGTCGACGAAGAAGTTCGTGCTCACCAAGAGCGCCGAGCGCATCGACGACTTCAACGACGTCGACATCATCACCGGGTACGGCGACGACAAGGGCGAACTGCTGAAGGCGCTCAAGAACGACCCGCTCACCTCGAAGCTGTCCGCCGTCAAGCAGGACTCCATCTACCTGCTGCCCGGCAGCACCCCGCTGGCGACCGCCGCGAACCCGACCCCGTTGTCCATCCCGTACGTCCTGGACGACTATGTGGCAGCGCTCGCCAAGGCCGCGGACAAGGTCAAGTGACCCTCACCGACACCTCGCGCGCGCCGGACGCCGTCCTGGTCAGGCGTCCGGCGCGCGTGCGCGTCACCTGGCTCCTCGTGCTCACCGCCGTCCTGGTCGTGGTCATGATGTGCTCGCTCGCGTTCGGATCCCGTGCCGTCGCCTGGTCCGACGTGTGGTCGGCGCTCGGCGGCGCGGACCACACGTTGGAGGAGGCGGCGGTCGCCAAACGTATCCCCCGCTCGCTCCTGGCCATCGTCGTCGGCGCCGCTCTCGGGCTGGCCGGCGCGGTCATGCAGGGCGTGACCCGCAACCCCCTGGCCGATCCCGGCATCCTCGGCGTCAACATGGGCGCCTCGCTCGCCGTGGTCACCGCCGTCGCCTACTTCGGCCTCGCGTCGGCGTCCGGCTACATCTGGGTGGCCATGCTGGGTGCGGCGCTGACCGCCGGGTTCGTGTACGCCGTCGGCTCGCTCGGGCGCGGCGGAGCCACCCCGCTGAAGCTGGCCCTGGCCGGTGCCGCCATCTCGGCCGCGATCGCCTCGCTGGTCAGCGCCGTGGTGCTGCCGCGCAACGACATCTCCGACACCTTCCGGCTGTGGCAGATCGGCGGCGTCGGGGGCGCCTCCTACGCGCAGCTCGGCGGCGTCCTGCCGTTTCTCGCCGTCGGCTTCCTGATCTGCCTGGCCTCCGCCCGTGCGCTCAACTCGCTCGCGCTGGGCGACGAACTGGCCGCCGGGCTCGGCGAGCGGGTGGCCCTCGTCCGGGCCATGGCCTCGCTCGGGGCGGTCGTGCTCTGCGGGGCGTCCACCGCCGTCGCCGGGCCGATCGGTTTCGTCGGTCTCGTCGTCCCGCACGCCTGCCGGCTGTTGGTCGGCGTCGATCACCGTTGGCTGCTGCCGTTCTCCGCGCTGAGCGGTGCCACGCTGCTGACGGCCGCGGACGTGGTGGGCCGGGTCGTGGCACGTCCCTCCGAGATCGAGGTGGGGATCGTGACCGCGCTGATCGGAGCCCCCTTCTTCATCCACATCGTCCGCCGACAGAAGGTCAGATCCCTGTGAGCGCTCCTGCCGTCACCGGCCCGTCCACGGTGCGGACCGTTGCCCGCAGCAGGGTCCGCCGTTCGTACCGGCGGCGGCTGATCGTCCTGACGCTGCTGCTGCTCGTCGTGGCCGCGTTCGTCACGACCCTGATGGCCGGACACACCTTCTATCCCGCCCGCGACGTACTGCGCGTGATCATGGGAGAGGACGTGCCGGGCGCGTCCTTCACCGTCGGCAGGCTCCGGCTGCCGCGGGCGGTGCTCGCGCTGACCGCCGGGTTCAGCTTCGGCATCGCCGGTGTCACCTTCCAGACGATGCTCCGCAACCCGCTCGCCAGCCCCGACATCATCGGCATCAGTTCCGGGGCGAGTGCCGCGGCGGCCATCGCCATCGTCACGCTGTCGCTCGGCGAGACCGAGGTGTCGATCCTGGCGATCGCCGCGGCGCTGGGGGTGGCACTGCTGGTGTACACCCTCGCGTTCCGCGACGGGGTCGCGGGCACCCGGCTCATCCTGATCGGCATCGGCATTTCCGCCCTGCTGGACAGCGTCACCTCGTACGTCCTGTCGCAGGCCGGCGAATGGGACCTCCAGGAGGCGATGCGCTGGCTCACGGGCAGCCTCAACGGCACCACGTGGGACGAGACCGTACCCACCGTCCTCGCCGTGCTCGTGCTCGGTCCGGTCCTGCTGACGCAGGCCCGCAACCTCACCGCGCTGCAACTGGGCGACGACACGGCGTCCGCGCTCGGCGTCCGGGTCGAACGCACCCGCGTCACGGTGATCGTCGCCGCCGTCGGGCTGATCGCGTTCGCGACGGCCGCCGCGGGGCCGATCGCCTTCGTCGCGTTCCTCTCCGGGCCGATCGCCGCCCGGCTGGTGGGAATCGGCGGGTCCCTGCTGGTGCCCGCCGGTCTGGTCGGTTCGCTGCTCGTGCTGGTCGCCGACTTCACGGGCCAGTACGCCTTCGCCACCCGTTACCCCGTGGGCATCGTCACCGGTGTCCTCGGCGCGCCCTATCTCGTCTACCTGATCGTCCGCACCAACCGGGCCGGAGGCTCACTGTGACCGCGTCCCACACCCTCGCCACCGAGGACCTCACGCTCGGCTACGGCGACCGTACGGTCATCGAGGGCCTGGATCTCACGCTCGCGGCCGGCAGAATCACCGTGATCGTCGGAGCGAACGCCTGCGGCAAGTCGACCTTGCTGCGCTCGATGTCCCGGCTGCTCGCGCCGCGCTCGGGCCGGGTCGTCCTCGACGGCAAGGAGGTGCATCGCACGCCGGCCAAGGAACTCGCCCGTACTCTGGGCCTGTTGCCGCAGTCACCGGTCACCCCCGAGGGCATCACGGTGCTGGACCTGGTCGGCCGGGGCCGCCACCCCCACCAGCGCGCCTTCTCCCGCTGGACGACGCAGGACGACACCGCGGTCGCCGCCGCGCTGGAGGCCACGCAGACGAGCGAGCTGATGGACCGGGCCGTCGACGAACTCTCCGGCGGCCAGCGCCAGCGGGTCTGGATCGCCATGGCACTCGCCCAGCAGACGGACCTGCTGCTGCTCGACGAGCCCACCACGTTCCTCGACATCAGCCACCAGGTCGAGGTCCTCGACCTGCTGACCGATCTGAACCGGACCCGCGGCACCACGATCATCATGGTCCTGCACGACCTCAACCTCGCCGCACGCTACGCGGACCAGCTGATCGCCCTGGCTTCCGGGCGGCTCCACGCAGCGGGAACGCCCGAGGAGGTGATGACCGAGGACACCGTCCGGGCGCTGTACGGCATGGAGAGCCGCGTCATCGAGGACCCCCTCTCCGGCAAACCCCTCGTCCTGCCGATCGGCCGCCACCACTCACACCCCACCACAACCAAAACGGCAGCCGCCCCGGCACGGTCGTCGTCCTCGTCCGACGGTACGGGGCGCTGAGTTCGGCTTCTGCCGGGTCGCACGGGGCGCGAGACCTTCACAGCGGTGGTGGGCGCAACCGGCGCCCACCACCGGGCGCGGGTGCGCTCTCATTCGCCCGGGTTCAGCCGACGGGATGCCGCGGGCGGCGACCGTGGGTCAGCGCCAGGCCTCAAGGGCGTCGGGGTGCAGCGGTTGCCCGGGTCAGCGGCTGATGCTCGTGCTCGACCCAGCGTCGGGCTGACCAGGCTGCTCATGACGGGCGCCCCTGGTGAGACCGAGCCACAGGCCGCATTGGTCGGGTCACCTGTTCGCCGTCGGGCGGTGGCTGCCGGGGCCGACGACCCCCACGATGAGGGAAAGGGCTGCGCCCATGGCAGGGCCGGGCATGCCGGATTCGCTTCGGCCGGCATGGGCAGTCCGCTCCGGATCATCCGTCTCTCCCCGGAGGCCGCGGTGGGACACGCTGTCGGTGATGTGCTGGGCCTGGCCGCCGGTGTCGCCATCAGCCCGCTCCCGATCGTGGCGCTCATCCTCATCCTGGCCACCCCCCGGGGGCGCCTCAACGGACCGCTGTTCGCCTTCGGCTGGGTCCTGGGACTCGCAGCGCTCGGCGCGATCATGCTGGCCGTCGGCGGCACGGGTGGGGCCTCCACCCACAAACACCCAGCCACCTGGGTCGGAGCCCTCAAACTCGCCCTGGGCGCGCTCCTCGCCCTCTTCGGCGCACGCCAGTGGCAGCGCCGCCCCAGGGATCCTTCCCAGGCGCAGCTCCCGAAGTGGATGGCGGCGATCGACCGATTCACCCCCGTCAAGATCCTCGGCCTGGGGCTGCTGTTCTCGGCGGCCAATCTCAAGAACACGCCGCTGACCCTTGCCGCGGCCGCCTCGATCAGCTCCGCCGGACTCCCCGTGCCACAGCAGATCGGAGCACTCGCGACCTTCGTGGTCATCGCCTCGCTCGGCGTGCTCGCACCACTTGCCGTCTACCTGCTCATGGACGAACGCGCCAAGAACATCCTCGGCAGCTGGCGAGACTGGGCGGCACAGCACAACGTCGCTGTCCTGGCCGCCCTCTTCTTCGTGCTCGGCCTCAAGCTCCTCGGTGACGGCGTCAGTGTCCTGGCCGCCTGAGAGCCCGCGCGCCCGTATCACGGTGGTGCTCAGTCACGCTGCCGGTCGAGGGCGTCGTCCAGAGTCGTGGCGGCCATGATCAGCGACAGATGGGTGAAAGCCTGCGGGAAGTTGCCCAACTGCTCGCCACTGGGGCCGATCTCCTCGGCGAACAGTCCGACGTGGTTGGCATAGGTCTGCATCTTCTCGAAGGCATAGCGTGCCGGACGGATCCGTCCGGCCCGAGCGAGAGCGTCCACATAGAGGAAGGTGCAGAGGCTGAAGGTGCCTTCGGAACCGTGCAGACCGTCCGGGGATGCCGTGGGATCGTAGCGGTAGACGAGGCTGTCCGACACGAGCGTGCGCTCCATCGCATCCAGTGTCGACAGCCAGCTCACCGTCCTGGGCGCCAAAAATCCGACGCGCGGGATGAGCAGCAGCGAGGCGTCGAGGACGTCGCTTCCGTAATGCTGGACGAGGGCCTGCTCCTTCTCGTTCCAGGCCCGCTCCATCACCTGTTCGAGGATCGTGTCGCGAGCCGCCGTCCAACGCGGGGCATCGGCGGGACGGCTGTGCTCGGTCGCCAGGCGCAGCCCCCGGTCGAAGGCCACCCACGCCATCACCCGGCTGAAGGTGAAGTCCTGGCGCCCGCCACGGGTCTCCCAGACACCCTCGTCCGGGCGGTCCCAGGAATCGGCGAGCCAGTCCAGCGTCCGGGCGAGGTTCTTCCAGCCGTGGTAGCTGCCGCCCACGGCGATCTCACGTCCCTCCGACAGGGCGTAGAGCGCCTCCCCATAGATGTCCAGCTGCAGCTGATCGGCCGCCGCGTTCCCAGCCCGCACCGGATACGAACCGCGATAGCCCTCCAAGTGCGGAAGAACCTCCTCCGGCAACTCGGGGTCCCCGTCGACGCGGTACATGATCTGCAGCGGCTCACCGTCGGCGCCTTCCCGGGCCTGCAGACGGTCGCCCAGCCAGTGCGTGAACTGCGCCGCCTCCTCGGCGAACCCCAGGTCGAGCAGGGCGCGCACGGACAGGGAGCCGTCGCGGACCCAGGTGTAGCGGTAGTCCCAGTTGCGTTCACCGCCTATCTGCTCGGGCAGGCCCATGGTGGCGGCGGCGACGGGGGCGCCTGTGGGCGCGTAGGTGAGCAGCTTGAGTGTGATGGCCGAACGGTGCACCACACCCGGCCACCGGCCGCGGTACCGGGAGGAGCGCACCCAGCGCTGCCAGAAGTCCACCACGTCCCAGAACCGTTCCATCACCCGCTCCGGGGTGGGCGGCAGCGGGGTGTCGCCGGCGGGCCCGTCGACGGTGAACACCGCCGCGGCCACCTCACCCGGCCGCAGGGTCACCGCACCCCGCACGTCCCTGCCGTCCGGTCGGAGGGGGAAGGTGCTCTGCAGATGGGCGGTGACGTTCGGCGCCCGGAACGTGGCGGTACCGTCCCGCACCTCCAGCCGGTGGGCGGCCCGGCCGTAGTCGAACCGTGGGCAGCACTCCAAAGTGAACCGCACCGTGCCGCGCACCGCCCGTGCGCCGCGCATGAGCACATGCCTGGCGGTGGGGGTGCCGGCGCGGTCCGGCGGCATGCAGTCGAAGATCTCACCGACCCCGTCCGGCGACATGAACCGCGTCACCAGCACTGCGGTGTCGGGGTAGTAGAGCTGCTTGCAGGTGGTGTTCTGCTCTTCCGGCGCGAACAGGAAGTAGCCGCCGCGGTCGTGGTCGAGCAGGGCGGCGAACACACTGGGCGAGTCGAACCGGGGCGCCGCGAACCAGTCGACGACCCCCTGGGACGAGACCAGAGCAGCGGTCTGCAGGTCGCCGACGAGGCCGTGGTCGGCGATGGGCGGGTAACGGTCCATGATCACCTCACGCTGTCCCCCGAGCCACGATCACCGCGCCGACGCCGACCGGAACAACCCCGTTCTCTCCCCGGCCCCCGCAGCCCCTACTCGGGGTCGGCTGCCGGGAGCCGTACTCCGTCGATGTCCGGCTGGAACTCCAAGGTGAAGGCCGCGTTCCGGGCCGAGCCCTCCCAACCACGCCAGACGTGCACGTGCACGAGCCCCACGCCGCGGACGCCACGGATGTCCCAGTCGGCGATCAGTTCGCGGGCGACGAGGGAGGCGGCGTACCCGGCGTCCTGGTCCGGGCTGTCCGTGGTGATCCTGCCGCGCCACTGGTTGGGGTGAACGCCAAAGCTGCGGCAGCCCCCGGAACCGTACGGCTCGTCCACCCGGTACGCCCAGTGCGTCGCGCCCCGTGTGGCTCCGGCGTTCTCACGGAGTGCCCTGTGCCGGTCGAGGGGGGTGCCGTCGTACAGGGCCACCGGACGGCCGTCGGTACCGTGGCCGGCCAGGTGCCGTGCGATGGCCTCTCCCGCGAGCTGCCCGTAGAGCTCCATGACCCGGAGATCGCGTTCGGACGGCCGGCCGGGCTGTGACATATGAGTCGAGATCATCCCGATCAGCTGCCCGGCGTGATCGACCAGCGGCGTGGACTGGACCGAGCGAACACCCGCGGCACGGAAGATCTTCTGGTGCGGTGTGAAGACAGGGTCGTCGCGGACGTCGGCCGCCACTGTCTGTGCGCCTTGCCAGGCGGCCCGTCCGCACACGGAGCGGTTGTCATGAACGACCGCGAAGTGGTCGAGGAACTCGTGGCCGAAGCCGGACTGGGTGACCAGGATCAGCGAGTCGTCCTCCGGGAACACGAACTGGATGTTTCCGAACTCGGCGCCCATCAGCGCCATCGCCGTCCCGGCGACCCGCGGAAGCACCGCGGCCAGCCGAGGAATGTCACGCAGTTCGGCCGCCGCGTCCTGGAGGTTCTTGAGGGCCTCGGGCTCATCGAGGCTCAGGGCCACCCAGGCGGCGAGCTGGTCGGCACTCTGCGTGACGGGGACCTTGCGCGCCGGCCGTGGCCGCGGGGAGATGTAGGAGGCCGTCACACGCTCAAGCGGCCTCACGAGGTTGTGGGAGCGGTACATGTGCACCCCCCGGGTGGGGGCCGTTTGCGAGTAGCTTACGTCCGCTTTGCCGGCCTGCACAGTCGTCCAGACCCCTGCCCGCACCCGGAGAACTTGAGCCGCGGGCCTTGACGGCGGCTGCCGCCAGGGACGAATGTCCCCCTCAGCGAGACATCTGCCTGACCCAAGAGGACGCAGAGACGGGATGTCATGACACTTCTCGACAGCCGCGTGTGGGAGGGCCGGGTCTTCTCCGGCGCATGGATGCACGGCTCGGGCGAGGACTACCCGGCGATCGAGCCGGCCACCGGCGAGACACTCGGCCGGGTGGGGTCGGCCACCCCCGCCGACGTGGACGAGGCCGTCGAACGGGCGGGGCAGCCCCAGCGCGCATGGGCCGCGCTGCCCTACTCGGAGCGGGCGGCTGTGCTGCGCCGGGCAGCGCGTCTCTTCGAGGAGCACAGCCGGGAGATCGAGACCTGGGTGATGCGCGAGTCGGGAGCGATCCGGCCGTTCGCCTCGTTCCAAGCGCTCGGCGGCGGGGCCGAGGAGTGCCACGAGGCCGCTGGGCTGGCCGCGGCTCCCTACGGTGAGCTGCTGCGCTCCGGCCAGGAGAGGCTGTCGTTCGCCCGCAGGCTGCCGGTCGGTGTCGTGGGCGTGATCGCACCCTTCAACGCGCCGGTCATTCTCGCCGTACGGGCGATCGCGCCCGCGCTCGCGCTGGGCAATGCCGTCGTCCTCAAGCCGGATCCGCGCACCGCGATCTGCGGCGGTGTCGTGTTCGCGAGGATCTTCGAAGAGGCCGGGCTGCCCACCGGGCTGCTGCATGTGCTGCCGGGCGGCGCGGACGTGGGTGCGGCCCTCGTGGAGCACCCCCGGATTCCGGTGATCGCGTTCACCGGCTCCACCCGGGCGGGCCGCGCCGTCGCCACCGCGGCGGCCCGCCGCCTCAAGCGCGTCCACCTGGAGCTCGGCGGGAACTCCGCACTCGTGGTGATGGACGACGTGGACCTGGAGAGGGCCGTCTCCGTGGGCTCCTACGGCTCCTTCGTGCACGCCGGCCAGATCTGCATGGCCAGCAGCCGCCATCTGGTGCACGCCTCCCTCGCCGAGGAGTACGCCGTCCTGCTCGCCGAGCACGCCGAGGCGCTCCCGGTCGGCGACCCGGCGGGCGAGAACGTGGCGGTCGGACCGCTCATCGACGCCGGTCAGCGCGACAACGTGCACCGCATCGTGACCGCCAGCGCCGAGGCCGGCGCCCGGGTCGCGGCGGGTGGCCGCTACGAGGAGCTGTTCTACCGGCCGACCGTGCTCACCGACGTCCCGCAGTCCGCTCCCGCCTACCAGGAGGAGATCTTCGGGCCGGTCGCCCCCGTGGTGGCGTTCCATGACCTCGACGAGGCCGCGCGGTTGGCCGCCGGGACCGGGTACGGGCTCTCCCTCGGCATACTGACCCGGGATGTGACCAAGGGACTCGCGCTCGCCGACCGGGTGCCCAGCGGACTGGTCCACATCAACGACCAGACCGTCAACGACGAGGCCACCATCCCCTTCGGCGGCGTCGGCGACTCGGGCAACGGCTCCCGGCACGGCGGAACCGCGGCCAACCTCGATGCGTTCACCGAACAGCAGTGGGTCACCGTCCGCGGCGAACTCCCCCAGTACCCCTTCTGACCCGCGGGACCGACCAGGCCGCGCCGGCAGCCGCCGTGGGCCTCGGCAATGGTCGCGGCGACGGCCGGCCCCGTACCACTGGACCGGTCGGCGCGACAGAACCGCTCGACGACATGCTCCGCGTCCTCCGCGGCGAGCCCGGGACCCTCGTCGGCCACCTGGTGGGGGCGGGGCTTGATCACACCCAGCCGCGTCGGGTGGCTTCCACGCCTGCGTGGAAGCGGCTTCTCGCCTGGAGGGCGGTCAGCAGGTGTTGTACGCGACGGCGCACGGTTCGGGTGGTGATGCCGAGTTGCCGGGCGATCGCCTCGTCCTTCATGCCGGCGGCGAGCAAGGTCATGACTTTCCGTTCCTCCTCGTTCAGTCCGGTGGGGTCGCCGCCTATGGGCGTGGCCCGGCTCCAGCTGGTCTCGAACAGCATCACCAGGCCGTCGAGGAGCGGGGAGGAACGTACGAACAGGGCCTTGGCGTTCTGCGGTTCATGGTCGAGCGTGATCACGGCAGCGCTCCGGTCCGCGATCGCCCCTCTGAAGGGCAGGTCGGGGTGGATGCGGGCCCGGAGTCCGCTGATCGACGCACGCTCCGCACTCACTTCGGCTGTCAGTCCGTCGGGGTCACAGAGTTGACGGAACGTCACCCCGCGTGAGAGCGCGACCTTTTCCATGCCGCCGGTGCCGACGACGTACGGAGCGGTGTCCCAGATGAGGATCTCCGTGTGGGCGTCACGCAGGAGTTGGTGGTAGCGGTGACCGATGTCCTCCCACGTATGCAGTTGTTCCACGGAGTTGTCGCCGAGGTCGGTCCGCCGGGAGTGGCGGTAGTGCTCGTGCAGGCGTGGCAGTGAGCCACGGATCTGGAGCAGTTCCGTTTCGTGCTTGAGGATCAGTGCGCGCAGGGCGGAGTCGGGGTCGGCGGCGCTCCATCCGGCTCCGGAGTCACCGGCCGTCGCCAGGACGTTGGCGCGCAGCACCAGGCCGTGTGCGCGCAGCCAGTCGAGCAGTGCTGTGGCCGACTCGGGTGTGCGCCCGGTGTCGCGGGCGAGTTCCGCCGTGGTGGCGGTCCCGCGGTCGAGGAGGGCGAGGTAGATCGCCTCCGTGCCGTCCGGCATCCCGAGGCCGGACAGTGCTGACAACTCGCGCGGCATCGGGCCTCTTTCCTGTTGCGGACAGAATCCGCTTGGTGACGAGTCACTTCCTAGTCATGGACAGGACACTTGGGCAAGCATCCTCCGGTAACCGGGCGGGGGCGTCCAGTGCCGGCCCGGGCCGAAGGAGGAAATCTCTATGAGAGACCCCAGGAGGCTCCGCGCGGCTGCCGTGTTCACGGCCGCCGCTGTGGCAGTCGCAGGCATGGTCGTGGCCGGGCCGGCCGCCGCCGGACCCGGACCGGCCGGCCAGTCGGCCAGGCCCGACTCCATCCCGCAGGAAAGCGCGAAGCCGACCCAGGTCACGCTGATCACGGGTGACGTCCTCACCGTGCGCAGCATCGACGGGAGAACGGCGATCAGCGCGAACGGCTCCGGGCCCTCGCAGGGCATCGTGTCGCTCTACGAGGAGAACGACCGTACCTATGCCGTCCCGGCTGCCGCCCAGGCGGGCGTCAACAGCGGCCATATAGACCGCGAGTTGTTCAACATCGACACGCTGACCAGCAACGGGTACGGCACGTCCGGGCCGGTTCCCCTCATCCTCGACAACCAGGACGGCGCCGAGGCACCGGCGAAGCCCGCGCAGGCGCAAGGGGGCCGCGCCCTCAAGAGCATCAACGCGCTGGCGGTCACCGTGGCCAAGAGCAGGACGGAGAGTTTCTGGCACACCTACGACAGCGCGGACGACCTGCGTGCGCGCGGGATCGACCGGATCTGGCTCGACGGCAAGGTCTCGGTGGACCTGGCCGCGTCGGTCCCCCAGATCGGTGCCCCCGATGCCTGGAAGGCGGGCTTCGACGGCAAGGGCGCCACCGTCGCCGTCCTGGACACCGGTGTTGACGCCACCCACCCCGACCTCGGCGGGCGGATCTCCCAGATCAAGAACTTCACCGAGAGCGCGGACGCCGTCGACCACCACGGCCACGGCACACATGTCGCCGCGACCGTCGGCGGCAGCGGCGCGGGCAACGGGCACAAGGGGGTCGCGCCCGGCACCGATCTGATGGTGGGCAAGGTCCTCGACGACGACGGCACCGGCACGTTCAGCTCGATCATCGCCGGTATGGAGTGGGCGTCCCGGAACGGCGCCGACGTGGTCAGTATGAGTCTGGGCAGCGACGCCCCTGACGACGGCAGCGGCCCCCTCAGCGCCTCCATCGACGAGCTCACCGAGGAGACCGGCTCCCTGTTCGTGGTCGCCGCGGGCAACGCCGGCCGTCGGGCCATCGGCAGCCCCGCGTCCGCGAGCGAGGCACTCACCGTCGGCGCCGTGGACAAGGCGGACGCGCTCGCCGGGTTCTCCACCCGTGGGCCGCGCAGCGGCGACTTCGCGGTCAAGCCCGAGATCTCGGCCCCGGGCGTGAACATCCTGGCCGCCCGGGCGGCGGGCACCGGCATAGGCACCCCCGCCGACGACCTGTACACCACCGCGAGCGGCACCTCGATGGCCACCCCGCACGTCGCCGGTGCCGCGGCGATCCTCAAGCAGCAGCACCCCACATGGTCCGCCCACGACCTCAAGGCCGCCCTGGTCACCACGGCCAAGGCGGGCGAGTACCAGGTCGCCGAGGGCGGCGTGGGACGCGTCGACCTCACCCGGGCGGTGTCCCAGCAGGCGTACGGCACGCCCGCGGCCCTGAACCTCGGGGCGATCCGCTACGCCGAGGCCGGCGACTACAAGCCGGTCGAGCGTGCGGTCACCCTGCACAACTCGTCCGACTCCGACCGGACGTTCACCATCGAGGACGACGGCGTCGATGCCGCAGGGCACCAGCTGCCGGACGACGCGCTGACCGTGTCGCACACCTCGGTCACCGTGCCGGCGGGCACCTCCGCCGACGTCACGATCAGCGTCGACCCGAACCTGCTGGCAAGGGACACGCACTACACCGGCCGGGTGTCGGCCACGGCAGAGGACGGCACCGCCGTGCTCTTTCCCTTCTCCTTCCTGATGGAGAAGAAATTGTTCGAGGTCACCGTCAAGGGCATCGGCGCCGACGGCGTCGCGGCCGGCGGCCCCAGCCAGGCACACCTGTTCAGCGCGACCGGGCTGCTGTCCAAGACGTCCTCGACGTTCAACGCCCAGGGTGTCGCCCGACTGCGGGTGGAACCGGGCGAGTACATGATGTACACGAACATCTTCACGCCCGACGCCTCACGCTCCTGGATCGAGGCAGCGACCGCGGCCTTCGACTCGTCGGTGACCGTCGACCGCGATGTCACCATCACTCTCGATGCCCGCGAGGCCACCGAAGTCGCGGTGGACACCGGCCGCACCACCGAATGGCGCGGCGGCGCGTTCACCTACGTCCCGCGCGGTGTGGACTTCATGACCCTGCTCTCCGCGGACATCAAGACCATCTCGACGCTTCCGTCCCCCGGCGACAAGAGCAGTGAGTTCGTCCTCAACTCCTCGCTCACGGCCCCCGTACTGACCGCGAAGGCGAAGACCCGCAAGCCTCTCACGCTGACCCCGACCCGGTTGGAC
Source organism: Streptomyces shenzhenensis (assembly GCF_003688995.1). Classification (GTDB taxonomy): domain Bacteria; phylum Actinomycetota; class Actinomycetes; order Streptomycetales; family Streptomycetaceae; genus Streptomyces; species Streptomyces shenzhenensis_A. Next base: position 22,471 of record NZ_PENI01000022.1, read on the forward strand.
GGAGCCAAGCGGTTCAGCGGCCATCGCACGCTCAAGGCCGTCGACGCCGGGACCGGAACGCCCGCGGAGTACCGGAAGATCAACGCACGCAACAAGATCGTCCTGGTCACCCGTGACGCCGACGTACCGATCTCCGCGCAGATCGACACCGCGGCCCGGCATGGTGCGGCCGCCGTGGCGGTCGCGAACGACACCCCCGGCCGTCTCGTCGCCCCGGCCGGCTCCACCGCGGCGCCTGCCTTCGCGCTCTACGGTGAGCAAGGCAAGCAACTCGCCGCACAGGCCGCGAAGGGCGACGTCCGCATCGAACTGAAGGGCACTCCTTTCAGCCCCTTCCAGTACGACCTCGTCCACTCGGTCCAGTCGATCCCGCAGAGCGGCCTGAAGTTCGTCACCGACTCGACCAACACGGCACGCGTCGACGCCAACTACTACGCCCACGCCCAGCAGGAAGGAAACCTGCTGCAGGCATCCGGGCGTACCGGACAGTACTTCTACGCCTCCACCACCGTGCCGATCCGGCTGGGCGCCACACATGAGGAGTACGTCACCGCCGGCCCCGCCACCCGCTACTGGACGGGCGCCGACATCGCCGGTTCCAACGGCATAGCCATCTTCGACCGGGGCTGGCACAGCTTCACTGCGGGAGAGCGGCGCGGAGTCGACTGGTTCAAGCAGGTGGCCAATCCCACCCGCGGCGCCACCTGGATGGACCAGGGCTACTCGTCGGCCGTCGGCGACTACCTCTCCATCGGTGCCATGCCGTTCCCCGACAGCGAGCCCTCGCACCAGCCGACGCCGGGCTGGAACGACAACATGTCCGTGGTCCTCTACCGCGGGGACAAGGAAATCGGCCGCACGGACGACTACTTCTACAAGACCTTCTACGTCGGTCTCGAACCGGGCACCTACCGGGCGGTCCAGAAGATCGACCGCGACGCGCCTGGCTGGGAGTTCTCCTCGTCGGCCACGACCGAGTGGACCATCAAGATCGCCAAGACTGGAGTCTCCTCCCGTATCCCCATGCCCACGCTGGCCTACGACATCGACGTCAACCTGCGCAACCGGGTCAAGGCGGGCAAGCAGCAGCCCATCACCGTCCGCGCCACGCTGCCGCCGTACACCGAGGGCACGATCACCGAGGTGAAGACCTGGGCCTCCTACGACGACGGCGCCAGCTGGACCCCCGTCAAGCTCAACACGTCCCAGGAAACGGGTGAGTTCACCGGCACCCTGCGGCTTCCCCGCGCCTCGGCGACCTCGGGCCAGGTGACCCTGCGGACCCAGGCCACCGACGCGTCGGGCAACCGCATCGACCAGACCGTCGAGCGGGCCTTCGGCCTCGAATAAGCACCAACTGTTGTACTGCCGCTGTGAGTTGCCCCGGCCGGCCGTCCGGGGCAACCCCGCGGCCCCGAGCAGCCTGGCGAGCGAGGGGTGTCGGCGGTGAAGACGCGGGTGACGCCCGCCTCGGCGAGGGAATCGAGCGGCACCGGATCGCCTTGCGGCCATCCGTGAAACACCACGCTCCAGAGCTGTCAGGATCCGGCCGCGGCGGCGCGCTCGCGGTTGGCACGGATCTCGTCGTGGTGGTCGGTGGCCCAGCCGACCAGGGACGTGACGATGTCATGGAGGCCCCGGCCCAGGGGGGTGAGGGTGTACTCGACGCGCGGGGGCACCTCGGCATAGGCGGTACGGGTGATCAGGCCGTCCTGGTGGAGCTGACGCAGCGTGAGGGTGAGCATGCGCTGGGAGATTCCGGGGATCTGCCGCTGCAGGTCGGTGTAGCGCAGCGGGCCGGACTCCAGGACGGCGATCAGCAGCAGGCTCCATTTGTCGCCGACGCGGTCCAGGACCTGCCGGACGAACGCCATGTGCTCGGCGGGGATGGCCGCGCACGGCCCGATCGCCGCAGCCCCCGCCGTCTCCGCTCCGACAGCCGTCTCCATGGCGCACATTCCTCTCCGGCACGCACACCGATGTGCCTTTTGTAGCGACTTCCATACTGGTCCACCATGGCGTTACGCACAAGTCGTAAGAATTGGAGTGCGCGATGAAGGTGGACATGTGGTCCGAGATCACCTGCCCCTGGTGCGGACTGGGCAACCACCGCCTGGAGCGGGCCGTCGAACGGTTCGAGCACGGCGATCACGTGCAGGTGATCCACCACTCGTTCCCGCTCAGCGGCAACTTCCCCGAGGGGCGCGTCTTCTCCGTCCGCGAGGCGCTGCTGCGTCAGCACGGCGTCGGCGGCAGCCGGGCCGAGGCGTCGACCCGGCGGATCGAGACGATGGCCGGGAACGAGGGCCTGACCCCCTACCGGGTGCTGGACAACGAGGTCGGCAACACCGACCTGGCGCACGAGTTCCTCGCCCATGCCTCCGCCGAAGGAAAGAACCGCGAGGCCTGGGACGCGATCTTCCGCACCTACTTCGGCCAGGGCGAACCCGTCTTCTCCCTGGACGACCTGCTGAGGCTCGCCGGCGAGCTCGGCCTGGACCGTAAGGAGACCCGCCAGGCCCTCGACCAGCGCCGTTACCGGCAGCAGGTGCAGGACGACGCCCGCCGGGCACAGCGTCTGGGCGCGCGCGGCGCCCCGTTCATCATCATCGACGGCCGCTACGGCGTCCCCGGCGCGCAGGACAGCGACACCCTGCTTGAGCTGCTGCGCAAGGCCTGGGACGAGACCCACCCGGTCACGCTCGCCACCGGCGGTGACCTCCAGGTCTGCGGCCCCGACGGCTGCGCCGTCCCCGAGCGCGACTGACATCCACCGCCGCCGGTCGTCCGCGCTCCCACACCGACCGGACCGTCGCCCTCACACAAGCCGGTCACCGGCCCCACCAGCCCCCTGCGGCCGCCGAGGCCGGCACCGAGAAGGCGGCACCCCGGATCAGTGGGACCGGCCACCGATCCGCCGGAAAACCGCACGACACCCCCGAACAGTCTGAGGAGACACTCCCATGTCCAAGGTGATCGCTGTCTTCGGCGCCGGTAAGGGCCTCGGCGCCTCCGTCGCCCGCCGCTTCGCCCGCGAGGGCTTCGGTGTGGCCCTCGTCGCCCGCCGCAAGGACCGCCTCGACGCGCTCGTCGAGGAGCTGAAAGCGGAAGGTATCGACGTGGCCGGCTTCACCGCCGACCTCTCCGAGCCGGACGACGTTCCGGCCGTCATCGACGCCGTCCGTGACCGCTTCGGCCGCATCGACGTCGTCGAGTACGGGCCGATCAGCGCCGAGCAGGCCTTCGTCCCGGCCGCGAAGCTGGACGCCGGCACCCTGCGGAAGGACAGCCCGCTGCTGCTGCTCACCCCGGTGGAGGTGGCCCGTGCCGTGCTGCCGGAGTGGATCGAACGCGGCGACGGCGCCTTCCTGATGACCACCGGCGCCTCGGCCGGTCACCCCCGGCCCTTCCTCAGCGGTGTCGGCCCGCTCATGGCGGCCGCCCGCAACTGGTTGTTCTCGCTCAACGGCGAGGTGGCCGAGGCCGGCATCTACGCCGGCACCCTGTCCATCGCCGCGTTCATCGCCCGCAGTGAGATGGGTGAGCTGGCTGCGGCGAACGTGGCGGACAACGGCTTGCCCGAGACGGGTCCGCTGGTGGATCCGGACGAGCTCGCCGAGCAGTACTGGGACATGTACACCAGGCGCGACCGCGTCGAGCAGCTCCACCCCCGGCCCCAGGCCCCGCAGCCCGGTATCGGCTGACCCGTTCCGCCGGGCCGCGGGAGTGCGGGAGCACGTCGGGCGTGGACCTACGGCACGACGACCGTCAGCGATGTGTTGGTGAGTCGGAAGCCGAGCCCCTCATAGACACGGCGCGCGGGATTCGCGTCGCTCACGGCAAGGGCGACTTCGGTCAGCCCGTCCGCCGCGGCCGCGCCGAGTACCCGCCGAAGCAGTTCGGCGCCCAGGCCCGCGTACCGTGCCCCGGGTTGACGGAACACGTCCGCGATCCATGGCAGGCCATCGCGGTCGGTGACGATCGCCCCGGCGACGACGCGGTCCGTATCGTCCACCACCAAGGCACTGCACCGAAGGACCGGGCCGAGGACGGAGCCCGCCAGCAGAGGTGCCAGACGTTCGTTCAACGCCCTTTCGTCGCTGCCCTGGTAGTGGTCAGGGTGGCCGACAGGGAAGGCGGCGCGCCACGCCGGGAAAATTGCCTCGCCAGCGCGGTCGCAGGGAGCCGTGCGAAGCCCGTTTCCGAGGTCACGTGAGGACCAGTCGGCCGGCGGCGGAGACGCGATCAGGTCCCTCCGCATCTCATGAGCGTGTCGCATCACCCGGGCACCACGGCGCAGCAGCTCCGCACCGAGCTCCACGGATCCCGACACCGCCCATCCGGACATGCCGGAGACGATGGTGTCCACCGGGTCGGGTCCGACCACTTCGGCCAGGTCAGCCCACGGGTGCCCCTCGCGCACACCGCGCAGATAGCTCAGGACCGGCACACCATGCGCATTCGTCAGAATCTGGCGCTGCTCGTCGTTCTCAGTCACTCGTCGTCCTCAATAGATCACCTGTGATCAGCGCTGACATCCTGCGGCCCCACACTCGGCACGGCAACAGAATTACGATCCGAACCGGTCACCGGGTCGCCTTCTTGTGCCGTCGCGTGGTGTCACATGGTGCCGAGTGGTGCCACTTGGTGCCATCTGGTGCCGTCGGGTGCCGCTTCATCCTTCAAAGGGCGCATGAGCACGCGTGGCGGCTCAGCCGACCAGGCCGCACCCTTTGCGTTTCCGCAGCTCAGAAGGTCAGCTCGAACGCGAGGCGCCATATAGGCTTGCGTATGGCGCCATTGTGATGCCATGATGACGCCATGGACCTCACCCCGTATGTCGACGCCCTCCGCCGCGAACTCGCGGTGGCCGCCGAAGCCGGTGGCGACGAAGCCCGCGAGCTCGCCGAGAGGCTCACCGCTCCCCTGGAGTCGGCGACCCGGCTGACCATGCTCAACGTGCTCTCCGCCGCGATGGACGAGATCACCCGTGACCTCGCCCCCGGCTCGGTCGACGTACGGCTGCGCGGGCTCGACCCCGACTTCGTGGTGACACCGCCGCCCACCGACGGCGGCGCCCCCGCACAGCCGGCCGCGCCCGTCGAACCGTTCAGGACCCCGGCCCCGGCCGACGGCGACGAGGGCGGCACCGCCCGCGTCAATCTGCGGCTGCCGGCCCACCTCAAGGCCCGCGCCGAGGAGGCCGCGACCCGCGAGGGCCTGTCGGTCAACGCCTGGCTGGTGCGCGCCGTGTCGGCCGCGGTCGACGGCGGCACCCGGCCGCGTACGACCGAGAAGACCCAGACCGTCGGACAGAGCTTCACGGGCTGGGTGCGCTGACCGCACCCCACCCGCACCACTTCACTCACACCACGTCCCACCAGCGGGGACGTCCTGAAGACCCAGGAGGACGGGACAGCCATGCCTTCTTTCGACACTCCCGAACCGATTTCGGTGACCGCCCACGTGTCCGCCGGTTCCATCCGGTTCACCGCGGGCGACCGCCGCGACACCGTCGTCGCGGTGCAACCCCGCGACCCGAAGAAGGACCAGGACGTACGGACGGCCGACCAGACCGAGGTCACCTACGCGAGCGGCGCGCTGACCGTCAGGACGCCCAAGCCCAATCTGTTCGGCCGCACCGGCACCGTCGACGTGACGGTCGAACTCCCCACGGGCTCGCGCGTCGACATGACCGGCTCCTGGGCCCAGGTGCTCGGCGAGGGCCGGCTCGGCGAGGTCCGCGTGAAGACCTCGTCCGGCGACGTCCGCCTCGACACGACCGGCCCGCTGACGCTGACCGCCTCCCACGGCTCGATCACCGTGGAACGGATCGAGGGGGCGGCCGAGATCACCACCAGCTCCGGCAGCCTGCGCGTCGGCCTCGTCGACGGCCCCGCCGTCCTGAAGAACTCGCACGGCACCACGACCGTCGGCGCCGCGACCGGCGAGCTGCGGGTGAGCGGCGCCAACGGCGACATCGACATCGCGCGCGCCGAGGACTCGGTGACCGCCACCACCGCCCACGGCACCCTGCGCGCGGGTGAAGTGGCCCGTGGGACCGTCCAGTTGGAGACCTCCTACGGCGCCATCGAGATCGGCATCCGCGCAGGCACGGCCGCCTGGCTCGACGTCGGCTCGGGCTCCGGCCAGGTGCGCAACACGCTCACCGCGTCCGGGACCCCGGAGGAGACCGAGGACACCGTCAAGGTCCGCGCCCGCACCCGGCACGGCAACATCGACGTCCGCCGCGCCAAGGCCTGAGTGTCACATCCTCAACCGGCCCCCATCCCCACCCACTTCAGCCTTCGAACGGAGGGCTCCATGCCTTCATCTGTCATGCCCACGCCCATGCGAGGCGACGGTCACCCCTCGCCGGCCGCCATCTCCGCCGTCGGTCTGCGCAAGTCGTACGGCGACAAGACCGTCCTCGACGGCATCGATCTGCGTATCCCGGCCGGGTCCGTGTTCGCGCTGCTCGGACCCAACGGCGCAGGCAAGACCACCGCCGTGCAGATCCTGTCCACGCTCAGCACCGCCGACGGCGGGCAGGCCCAGGTCGCGGGCCACGACATCGCCACGTCACCGGGCGGGGTGCGCGCCGCGATCGGCGTCACCGGACAGTTCTCCGCCGTCGACGGGCTGATCACCGGCGAGGAGAACATGCTCCTCATGGCGGACCTGCACCATCTCTCCAAGCGCTCGGGACGGCGGGTCACCGCCGAACTGCTGGAGCGGTTCGACCTCGTCGACGCCGCGAGGAAGCCCGCCCAGAGCTACTCCGGCGGCATGAAGCGCCGCCTCGACATCGCCATGACCCTCGTCGGCAACCCACGGATCATCTTCCTCGACGAGCCCACCACCGGCCTCGACCCGCGCTCCCGGCACACCATGTGGCAGATCATCCGCGAGCTCGTCTCCGACGGCGTCACCGTCTTCCTCACCACCCAGTACCTGGACGAGGCCGACGAACTCGCCGACCGCATCGCCGTCCTCAACGACGGCAGGATCGCCGCCGAGGGCACCGCCGAGGAGCTGAAGCGGCTCATCCCCGGCGGACACATCCGGCTCCGCTTCACCGACCCGTCCGCGTACCGGAGCGCCGCCGTCGCGCTGCGCGAGACCACCCGGGACGACGAGGCGCTGGCACTGCGGATCCCCAGCGACGGCAGCCAGCGCGAGCTGCGCTCCCTCCTCGACCGGCTGGACTCCGCCGGCGTCGAGGCGGACGAGCTGACCGTGCACACCTCGGACCTCGACGACGTGTTCTTCGCCCTGACCGCCTCCACCGTGCCGAGCCGGCCCGCCCAGTCCACCCAGCCCACCCAGTCCAAGGAAGATGTCCGATGAGCTCCCTCTCCCTCGCCGTGCGCGACTCGTCCACGATGCTGCGCCGCAACCTGCTGCACGCGCGGCGCTACCCGTCCATGACGCTGAATCTGCTGCTCACGCCGGTCATGCTGCTCCTGCTCTTCGTCTACATCTTCGGCGATGTGATGAGCGCCGGCATCGGGCACGGCGGGGCGGACCGGTCCGACTACCTCGCGTATCTCGTCCCGGGCATCCTGATGCTGACCATCGGCGGCACCACGATCGGCAGCGCGGTGTCCGTCGCCACGGACATGACCGAGGGCATCGTCGCCCGCTTCCGCACGATGGCGATCCACCGCGGTGCCGTGCTCATCGGACATGTCGTCGGCAGTGTGCTGCAGTGTGTGATGAGCGTGGTCCTCGTCGGGGCCGTCGCCGTGGCGATCGGGTTCCGGGCCACGGACGCCACCGCCCTGGAGTGGCTCCTGGCCGTCGGGCTGCTGGTGCTCGTCTCCCTTGCGCTCACCTGGATCGCGGTCGGGATGGGCCTGTCCAGCCCGAACGCCGAGGCGGCCAGCAACAACGCCCTGCCGCTGATGGTCCTGCCGCTCCTCTCCAGCGCCTTCGTACCGGTCGACGCGATGCCGGGCTGGTTCCAGCCGATCGCCGAGTACCAGCCGTTCACCCCGGCCATCGAGACCCTGCGGGGGCTGCTGCTCGGCACCGAGATCGGCCACAACGGGTGGCTGGCCGTGGCCTGGTGCGTGGGACTGGCCGCGCTCGGCTACGTCTGGTCCAGGTCGCTGTTCGACCGCGACCCGAGGTAGGGACCGGCAGTTCGCCCCGCACCAGGGCGGCGTACCCCGACACCGCGTCGGCGTACGCCGCCCCGTCGGCGTTCTCCGCCGCGGACACTCCGGCCGTCCAGGGGCTGGTAGTTGTGCGGGCCGCCGGGTAAGTGGGGGAAATGGACGAGAACACATGGCAGACGTTCGCCAAGGACGCGCCCGGGCTGCCTGCCGAGGTCCGCAAGGAGAGCCGCGAGAAGGGCGTCTGGTCACGCATGCACCGAAAGGTGCGAGATGTCGATATCTGGGTGGTGGCCGTGCGAGGCTATTCGCTGAGTGCGGGCGGGGGAACGACCCCGGTCGCCCACGTCGGCGTCCACTTGCGGCCCACCCATGTCACCCCGGGCCTGCCGAACATCTGCCTACGGCCCCGCACGCCTCTCGGCAACTTCCTCAAAGGCCACGGTGTCCGCTGGGGGTTCGGGCCCGGCACGGGCGACGCGAGGTTCGACCGCACCTACCGGATCTACAGCTGGCATTCCGCGCAGGCCCTGCCGCTCCTGACGGAACGGGTTCTCGCCGACACCCTCGAACACGCCGACAACGGGTGGTGGCTGCGCCGGGGCACCCTGAGCGTCTACCCACATCGCTCCCGCGACAAGGCGTCCATCAGCAAGGACAGATACAACGCTTTCATCCGGCTGGCCAAGAACCTCACCGGAGCACCGGATTCGCCACCGCAGGCGGAGTGACCCCCGCCACGGCCGCAGCTTGTCGGGGCGCAGAAGGGCGACCATGCCGACCGCGCCGGAGCCTGCGCGCCACAAATACGGCGGCGGGCCGAGTAAGCCAGTTGGCGACAGGCCGCCGGGGTACGGCTGACGATCTCGGCCACTTCGGCGAAGGGGTGGCGGAAGACGCCCGATCGGCCGGTGGGCCATTCCGCGGTACCGGGCAAGGGCTCCGGGATCCATGTGCCCACGTACGTCTCCCGCCGCGCCCGCGCCGAGCGACCAGGTCCAGGCAGCTCCGACCGGCGGCCTTCGTCAGCCGGCCGCCGGGAGATTCGCTGCCTTCCCGCTGTTCCGGAGGCATGGAACACCAGCGGACGTACGTCTCCTGTACGACGTCCTCGGCATCGGCCGGCGAGCCGAGGAGCCGGTGGACGACATTGATCAGCTGACGCCGCTCGCCCATCTCCGGCACGGCCCGAAACAACCCATAGCCCTGGAGATTAAACCGGACGGTATGTATCTTCGGACTGCCCGAGGGAACCCACCTCTTGACTTCGCACCAGCACTGCTCAGGGGGGAGAGCCATGTCCGCGAGCACATACCGCGCCACCCACTCCATACGCAGCGCGCCACTGGCCCGGAGCGAGACGGCGGCACCCATGGGAAACGGATATTCCGGCCACCCGTCGCTGACCACCACCGTCCCCAAAGAGTATGTCCACCGTGCGAGCATCGCCGAGGTCATGCTCACCGACTGGAAACGCGACGCCGACGGGCATTTCACCGTGGCCGCCCAATGGCCCCGCGGTCACAGCTTCTTCACCGCCGTCCAGGGCTGCCACGATCCACTGATCGCGGCCGAAACGATCCGGCAGGCCGGAATTCTGCTGTGCCACACCGAGTTCGGCGTGCCCCTGGACCACCACTTCCTGCTGTCCAAGCTCAGGGTCAGCGTATTACCCGCCCGGCTTCTCATCGGCAGCGCACCGGCCGGCATCGACCTCCACATGGTCTTCTCCGACACCAGGCAGCACCGTGGCCGCCTCACATCCGGCCGGCTGGAAACCGTTCTCCGCCGCGACGGCCGCGCGGTGGCCACCGGAAGCGCCGCCTTCACCTGCGCCTCCCCCGCCGTCTACCAGCGCCTGCGCGGCCGGCGCCGCGACCTCGACTGCCGCCCCCTGCCGCTCACGACTCCGCTGCCCCCGCACCTCGTGGGCAGGCTGCTCCCGATGGACGTCGTCCTGTCCCCCACCGACGAAGCCCACCGCTTCCAGCTGCGGCTGGACATCCGTCACCCCGTCCTCTTCGACCACCCCGTCGACCACGCGCCGGGCATGGCCCTCATCGAAGCCGCCAGACAGGCGACGACCGCCACGTTGGGCCGGGTCTCGCTGCCGCTGAGCATCGAGACCGACTTCCTGCGCTACGTGGAGCTGGACGCACCCTGTTTCCTCGTGGCACAGCGTGTTCCGGGCGGGGAGTCGGACGGGCACGAGTCGATACGCGTGACCGGATACCAAGGACAGGAGACGGTCTACAGCTCGACCGTGACCGTGCCCACGCCCACCGGTCGGCCCTCCTGAGCCTACGACCACCGGGCCGACGGACACCCGGCCCGGCGATGGGCCTGCTCACCGCGGCCGTGCCGACGCCACGACCGCCCGAGAGGGGTGTGACACATGGGTGAACTCACCGGCAGAACGGCGCTCGTGACCGGCGCCGGCCGCGGCATAGGCAGAGCGGTCGCCCGCGGACTGGCCCGCGACGGGGCCCTCGTCGCGGTCCACTACCACCGTAACGAGACCGCCGCCCGCGAGACGCTGGAACTGATCGCCGAGGACGGCGGGCAGGCCTTCGGCGTCCGATCCGAGCTGGGGGTACCGGGCGACGCCGAGGCCCTGTACGCCCGCCTGGAGGACACGCTGGCCGACCGGGGAGCCGGTCCCGACCTCGACATTCTCGTCAACAACGCCGGCGTCAGCGGTCCCGGCCGCGTCCAGGACGTGACACCCGAACTCTTCGACCGGCTCTTCGCCGTGAACACCCGCTCCCCTTTCTTCCTCGTCCAACGAGGCCTGAAGAACCTCCGCGACGGCGGCCGGATCATCAACATCTCCTCGGCCGTCACCCGCATCGCCTACCCCGAATCCGTCGCCTACGCCATGGCCAAAGGCGCCCTGAACACCTTCACCCTCGCGCTGGCCAAAGAACTCGGACCACGTCGCATCACCGTCAACGCAGTCAGCCCCGGATTCATCGAGACCGACATGAACGCAAGGAAACGGACCACTCCCGAAGCGGCCGCGCAACTCGCCGCGTTGTCCGCCTTCAACCGGATCGGTCATCCGGCCGACATCGCCGACATCGTCGTCTTCCTCGCCTCCGACCGATCCCGCTGGATCACCGGCCAGTGCATCGACGCCAGCGGCGGCTCCCGCCTCTGATCACCGCACCTCACGCGAACACCGACACCATCAGATGCCGTCCGGCAGGTCCGCGCGGCTCGACCTAGGCGGTTGCGATCACTCTGCGGCACATACGTCTCATCGCGGTCAATATCGACGGAGTACTGCTGAACGACACCTTCAGCCCCGTCATCCACCAGTTCGTGACCGACCTCCGCGGCACCTACACCGCCGAGGACGAACGGGCGCTGCTGTCCCAGCCCCAGCTCCAGGCCGCCGCGGCGCTGGCCGTCCCCGGGACCACGCCCGAGGAGACCGTCGAGGCGTACTTCCGCCGGCGCAAGGAATACCTCAAGGATCACCCGGTACAGGTACAGGAAGGCTCCCGCGCACTGCTCGACCGGCTGCGCGCCACCGGAGCGCTCCTGGTGTGCTACGGCGGGCTCGGCCGCCCCCACTTCGACCGTCACCTCGCCTCCTGCGCCGGCTACTTCGACGGCCCCGGCTATGTGTGCACCGACCAGTTCCGCCCCGGCATCCGGGAGATCACCGAGGATATCTTCCAACTCGCCTGCCATCAGGCGCTCTTCATCGACGATGTGGCCCGCGTCGCCGAGGCCGCCCGAGCCCTCGGAGCAGCGTTCATCGGACACCCCACGAGCTACGAGCACAGCTTCCAGCGGCAGCTGATGCACGAGACCGGGGTCCGCCACGTCGTCGATTCACTCGACGCCATCGACGAGCGGCTGCTGCGTACGGTCGACACCGAGGCCGTCGACGGCAGCCTGTGGCCCCGCAGCGATTCTTCAGCCGGCTGACCGTTCCGTCCGGTACGATCCGGACGGTTTTTTCATGCGCTGCTCCCCTCGGAGCACGGTGGACGGGAGGTCAAAGATGGCCCAGCAAGAACGAGCGATCAAGACCCGCCGGACAGTGCTGGAGGCAGCCGCGAAGGTCTTCGCCGAGCACGGATACGCCGCAGCCACCGTGGCGGACATCCTCAAGACCGCCGGGGTCACCAAAGGCGCGCTCTACTTCCACTTCGACTCCAAAGAAGCCCTGGCCAAAGGCGTCCTGGAAATCCAGACCGAGCAGCCCCCTCCCCCGCAGGACATCAAACTCCAGGAGATGGTCGACCTCACCATGACGGTCGCCCGCCGTCTCGTGCACGACCCCGTTCTCCGGGCCGGCGCCCGGCTCTCCGCCGACCCCACCGGCCGCAAACACTACGGAAGCGCTCTGCCCCTGTGGGTCAACCTGCTGACCGCCATCCTCACCGAGGCCCACCAGCGCGGCGAAACCCTCCCCCACGTCGAACCACGCCCCGTCGCCGAGATGCTCGTCAGCGCCTTCCACGGCGTACAGCTCTACGCCCATCAGGAAGCCGACAACAACGACATCGAAGAACGCGCCGCAACGCTCCTGCAGTACCTCCTGCCCTCCATCGCCACGCCCACCACACTGATACGCCTGCACATCGCCCCCACCCCGAGCGGACTCGGCACCGTTCCCACGGAGGTTGCGCACGGCGCCGGCGACGACGGCCGGGTGCCTACGGCAGTGGTCAGTATCGAATCTCGATGAGGCGGCCCGCTGCGTCCGGCTCGGGCCGCGGGGGAACCCGCTCCGCTATCCCGAGCGCGATCCGATGCGCCGACCAGGCCGCGGCAGCGGCGTCGAGCACATCATCGGCGGCGATCTGATCGGCCTCTCCGAGCCCGTCCGGGAGTACGACTCCGGCCTCGGCCAGCAACGCGCGGCGCATGTTCTGGCCGCGCCACGTCTTCTTGGCGTACGGCGCAGGCACCCCGCCGGCCAAGGCACAGAAGGACACCTCGGGATGCACCTCGTGGACGCGCTCATCGGCAAGCCAGCATGCCCGAGCCTCAAGGAGTTTCGGTGCCAGCGCCCACGCCTGCCGGCTCAGCCGATTCCCCGTGAGCTCTTGGCACCGGTGTGCGGCCGCCGCATAGTCAGGCTCCTGCCACGCGAGCCTTGGCGCTATGAGGAAAACGCTGCTGCGTCGTGTCCCGAGCAGCGATCTGGCCGCGAGGTCGGCGGCACGCCAGCCCTTCTCGACCAGCCCCAGTGGCATGTCCACCCCGATCGTGTCCACCGCACCGGCACGCTCGATCAGCGCGGCGAGGGATACGGCCACCAGGCTCTCCGCGTACGCGCCGCCCGTGAGCCGGATCCCCACCCACCCCTGCTTGCCGCAGGCGTCGATCCCCAGGACGTCCGTCTCACCCCCGCCCCGACTCGGCTGCACACCCATGGCCCCAGTATGTGCGGGATCTGCGTTCGGCCGTGCCCGATGGCCGTGCGTCTCACCGGCCTTCCGCAGGCCAGGTGGCGATGGTCTCCTTCAGCGACGCGTCGAGCGAGGTGGGCGCTATCCCGAAGGCCTCGGTCGCGGCGGAGGAATCCATCACGAACGGCCTGCGGAACTGGTATTGGGTCTCGCGGAGTTCGCGGACCATCGGGTTGCCGAGCCCGCCGAGCCAGAGCACGGCCGCGGGCATGGTGGACAACCGCGGCGGGGGCGCGTCGGCCAGTGCGCAGGCGCGGGTGGTGATGTCGCGCAGGGAGACCGGTGCGGTGGACGGTACGTGCCAGGCGCGGCCCCACGCGCTTTCGTCCGCCGCGACGGCGACCAGGGTGCGCGCGACATCGCCCACATAGGTCCAGCTGTGCGGCGCGTCCAGGTCCGCGGGGACGCGGGCCCGTGCTCCCGCCAGCACCTTGGGCAGGACAGCCATGGTGAGCAGCGACTGGATGCCGGCCCCCAGATAGTCCGAGGAGCGGACCTCGGCGGTGCGAAGGTGGCCCGCCTTGTGCGCGGCGAGCGCGTCGGCCCACATCCGGGCCCGGACCCGGCCCTTCGTGCCGGTCGCCAGCAGCGGATGCTGCTCCGTCATGGCGCCGGTCACCGGACCGTAGCCGTAGAGGTTGCCCGCGGCCACCAGCACGCTGCCGCTGGTGCGGGCCGCTTCGAGGAAGGCGGCTGCCAGCGGGGGCCAGTCGATGGGCCACCGGTGGTAGGCCACGCCTGCGCAGTTGTAGAGCACGGTCGCCCCCGTGCAGAGCCGGGCGAGCGCCGGTGCGTCGGTCGCGTCGGCGGCCACCCGCTCGACGGCCGGGTGGTCGGGGCCGGTACCGCGCCGCGTGACCACGCGGACCCGTTCCCCTTGGTCGGCGAGCAGGCGCGCGGTGGCGGTTCCCACCGGTCCGGCGCCCACGATGACATGCAGAGACATGAGTGACCCCGAGTGTGTGTACGGCGTTCTCTTTCGAGAACAGTGTTCTCTGTCTTCATCTCAGCCGTCCTCGACCCATCTGTCAAGAACACTGTTCTCGCTGCGGACCACCGTTCTCCTCGCTGTGCGAGAATGCCGTCATGTCGGTGCCATCACTGCGGGCCCGGGTCCGCGCAGAGACCGTCGAGGAGATCCGCACGATCGCCAAACGGCACCTGGCCACGGACGGAGCGAATCTGTCCCTGCGAGCCGTGGCACGGGACGCCGGACTGGTCCCCTCGGCGCTCTATCGCTACTTCCCCAACCGTGATGCGTTGCTGACCACGCTGATCACGGACGCCTACACAGCGCTCGCCGCGTCCGCGAAGGCCGCGGAAGCCGCCGTACCCCGCGACGATCTGCCGGCCCGGCTGCTGTCGCTCGGCCACGGCGTGCGCTCCTGGGCCCGTGCCCACCCCGCCGAATACGCCCTGATCTACGGCAGCCCGGTACCGAGCTACACGGCCCCGCAGGAGACGCTGGTACCGGCATCGGAAGTCGTGATGACCCTGATCGGCATCCTGTTCGACGGCGCCGAGCGCGGGCTGCGCCCCGCGGCCCCGCCCCGGCCGCTGCCCCCGGCGATCCACGCGGAGCTGCACCGGCTGCTGGACCAGAGCCCCCGGCCGAAACCCGCCGGCACCGAACCGGCACCCGAGATGGTGATCGCCACCGCGTTCACCCTGTGGATCCAGCTGTTCGGCCTGGTCAGCTTCGAGGTCTTCGGACGGCTCGACGACCTGATCGAGGAACGGCAGGAGTACTTCGAGCACCAGATGCTGGTCATGGCCGACTTCGCCGGGCTCACCGCGGTCGCCCCCTCGCTCTCGTGCTCCCGCGTGTCTGTGACCGATGGAGGAAAGGGTCCACGATGATGGCGGCCGGAGGCGGGTGGGCGGCGGTCCGTCACGGCGAGCGTTCCACTGTCACCTCTCACCAGGGCGGGCGTCCGCGCGGCGAAAGGGAACGGCATGCAGATCGACCTGACCGGGCGGACCGCTCTGGTCACCGGCTCCACCCAGGGCATCGGCGCCGCGATCGCGACGGAACTCGCTCGGGCCGGCGCGCGAGTGGGGGTCAACGGCCGGGAGCCGGGCAAGGTCCAGGCCGCCGTCGAGCGCCTTGAAGGAGACGTCCCCGATGGGGAGTTCGTGCCCGTGGCCGCCGATGTGGCCGCGGCGGAGGGGGCCGAGCGCGTCAGGGCGGTCCTGCCGGAGGTGGACATCCTCGTGAACAACCTCGGGATCTTCGGCGCCAAGGACCCGCTGGACATCACCGATGACGAATGGCGCCGCTACTTCGAGGTGAACGTGCTGGCCGCGGTCCGCCTCACCCGCATGTACCTGCCGGGGATGAGCGAACGAGGCTGGGGACGCATCCAGTACATCGCGAGCGACTCGGCGGTGGTGATCCCCGCCGAGATGATCCACTACGGCATGTCCAAGACCGCGCTGCTCGCCGTCGGCCGCGGCTTCGCCAAGCAGGCCGCCGGCACCGGCGTCACCGTGAACTGTGTGATCGCCGGCCCCACGCACACCGAGGGTGTGGAGAACTTCGTCTACCAGCTCGTCGACCGCGACCTGCCGTGGGACGAGGCGCAGCGCACGTTCATGAAGCAGCACCGGCCGCAGTCGCTGCTGCAACGCCTCATCGAGCCCAGGGAGATCGCCCACATGGTGGTCTATCTGAGTTCCGATCTGGCATCGGCCACCACGGGCGGCGCGCTCCGCGTCGACGGCGGATACGTCGACGCGATCCTGCCCTGACCAGGGTGCGCGCGCACCGCCACGAGGAGCGGCCGAGCTCAGGGACGCCGGTCCATGGGGTCCGGGTGTGCGGTGCGGGAGGAGGGCTCCGACAGCGCCGCGTTGCGCAGGTGTTCGGCGAGCGCCGCGGTGGCCGTCGACGAGACGCGGTCCTTGACACCCCAGGCCAGCAGATGGTGACGGCGGGCCCAGGGATCCGCCAGTTCGCACACGGCGAGTGGCTGGTGGGGGTCGATGGCGCGACGCGGCACCACGGCGAGCCCCACGCCTGCGGCAGCGAGGGCGACGAGGACACCGAGGTCGGCGACGGTGGTGCGGTAACGCGCCACCGGAGCGTGCGGTCCGAGGTGTTTCTCGATCCAGCGGCGCAGCGAGGAGCCGGCGTCGAGGCCGACGAGCGGGTGCTCGGCGACCTCGCGGTAGGCAAGCGAGGTCCGCCCGGCGGTGATTCCTCCGGCCTGGCCGATCACGACGAGGGAGTCGTCGCCGAGGGGCTCCATGCGCAGACCGCAGTCGCGGGCCTCGTCGTCGAGGACGACTCCCAGATCCGCCTCGCCGTCGCCGAGCAGGCGCACCGTTTCCGGGGTGCGGCTCTCACGCACCGTCACGTCGACGTCAGGGTGCGCGCGGAGGAACGAGACCAGGGCCTGTGGCACGAGCCGATGCATCGCGGAGCCGCCGGCCAGCAGGGTGAGGGGAGCGGCCGGGGACCGGGTGTAGCTCGCGACGGCGCTTTCGAGCCGTGCGGTCTGGGCCAGCACGTCGCGGGCGTGGCGGGCCAGCGTCGTTCCCGCCGGTGTGGGCCGCACACCTCGTCGTCCGCGGATCAGCAAGGGCACACCGGCGTGGTGCTCCAGCGAACGCACCCTGGCGCTGGCCGAGGGCAGGCTCAGATGCATCCGGTGAGCGCCCGCCGTGATCGACCCCTCCGTCACGATGTGGAGGAAGAGCCGCAAGTCGTCCAGGTCATAGCGCACCGTCCCAGCCTAAGGCTCAGGCTTAGGCTGGGTGCGCCGATGACGCATTGTGGACCCACGCGTCGCGGGGCGATGCTCGGCGGATGTCCGAGTTGTTGCCTGTCCTGCTCGCCGGCATCGCCGCTGGAGTGCTGAACGCCATGGGGGGTGGGGGCACGTTCGTGGCGCTGCCCGCTCTCGTGGCGTTCGGCCTGCCACCGGTGACGGCGAACGCGTTGTCGCGGGTCGCCCTCGTACCGGGGGCTGTGGTCAGTGCGTGGGTGTACCGGCGTGAACTCACCCCGATCGGGGCGACGTCGACCCAGGCGCTGACCGCGATCAGTGTGGCCGGCGGCGGAGTCGGTGCCGGCCTGCTGCTCGCGCTGCCGGCCTCGTCGTTCGACGCCGCGGTGCCGTGGCTGCTCGCCCTGGCCACGGTCGTCCTCGCCGCCGGGCGCCGTATCACCCGGGTGTTGAGCACGCTGCGCGGCCGGTCGGCCGGTATGAGTTCCCGGGCCGTCCTGATCGGACAGTTCTTCCTCTCGGTGTACGGCGGATACTTCGGCGGTGCCGTAGGCATCATGATGCTGGCCCTCTGGAGCATCGGCCTCGGACTCGACGCCGCGGACAGCAACCCGATGCGGATCGCCCAGCTCGCGGCCATGTATCTCAGCGCGAGTGTGCTGTTCCTCGTGGCCTCGGACGCGCTCAGTGCCCCGCTTCTCCTCACCGTCACCCTGGTCGGGGCGGTGGTCGGCGGCTTCGCGGGCGCCCACTTGGCCCGCCGTCTGCCCGCCTGGCTGCTGCGGGGCGTCATCCTCGCCACCGCCGTCGTCATGACCGTGCTGTATTTTCTGCGCGGATGACGGGGCGTGACCGGGCGCGGGACGCCGCACGACGGCAAGGTCCCGCCGGTCGCCGTCGAAGCGGGTGCCGGTCACGGGTCAACTGCCGGACGCGAGCTCCTCTTCCGCCGCCTCCTGGAAGTCGACGATGGCGCCGCCGTACGACCTCGCCCAGTCCGTCAGGACGGCGATGGGCTCGACGAGGGTCAGGCCGAGGTCGGTCAGGCTGTACTCGACCCGCGGGGGCGCTTCGGCGTAGGCGTGGCGCTCGACCAGGCCGTAGCCCTGGAGCCTGCGCAGCGTCTGGGTGAGCACCTTGCGCGAGATGCCGCCGACGAGATCGACGAGTTCACCGTGTCGGCACGGCCCACGGCTGAGCGCGAACAGGACGACGACCGCCCACTTGTTGGTGATGATCTCGATGGCCAGCCGAGCGGGGCAGTCGGCGAGGAAGACGCTTCCCGCTGAGTCATGCATGAGCCGAAGGTTACCAAGAGGTACCTATCGGCTCACTAGCGTCTTTTCCATGACTACGCCGCATGCGAAAACCTACGTTCTTGTCCACGGTGCCTGGCACAGCGGGCGCGCCTGGGACCGGGTGGTCCCCTTGCTGACCCTGGCGGGGCATCGGGTGTTCGCCTCCTCGCTGACCGGCCACGGCGAGAAGGAGCACCTGCTCGGTCCGGACGTCGGCCTCGACACCCATGTCGCCGACGTCGTCGCCGTCCTCGTCGAGGACGATCTCACCGACGTGACACTGGTCGGGCACAGCTACGCCGGGATGGTCATATCCGCCGTGGCCAACCAGGTCCCCGACCGGATCGCGGGGCTGGTGTACGTCGACGCGATGGTCCCTGCCGACGGTGAGACCGTGCTCGACGTCATGCCCCTGACCCAGCACCTGATCGACGCGGCCGCCGCCTCCGACGCGCCCTGGCGCATCCCGCCCATGCCGGAGGGACCGGCGCCCATGGGCCTGTTCGGGGTGACCGACCCGGCGGACATGGCGTGGCTGCGCACGATGCTCTCCGACGAGTCGGTCCGCTGCTTCCAGCAGCCTGTGCGGCTGGACAACCCGGCCATGGACACCATTCCCCGGACGCACATCCACTGTGTCGGCAGCACAGCGCCGGGCGTCACTCGCCGCCCCGTTCCCCCGGTACAGCCCAACGGCACTCCGTCGCAGGTCTGGGAGTTGCGAAGCGGCCATGACTGCATGGTCACCGCGCCGGAAGAACTCACCGAACTACTGCTGAAGTCCGGCTGACCGACTCGCTCGGACTGCCGGGGCCCGACGGTCGGTCCGGCAGCCGCGAGGACCACGTCCCGCACATCCGCAGGCTCCCGGACAAGCCGTGAGCGGCCCGGTCCGCCCAGGCCAGGGGTGAGAGGGACCGCATGCCGCAACAGCAACGCGAGCCCGACCTCACGCGCGCCGTCCTGCACGAGGTCGGGCCACGCCTGCGCGCCGCCGGCCAGTGAACCGATCCGGACCCGCGGCCACGAGGGCTACGAAGGCTCACCCACCACGGCAGTCGGTACGTACGCCGCGGTCAAGGCGCCGTGGTCGTCTCCGTCGGCATCCCGTCCACCGTGGGCCGGGGCTCGGACGCCCGCCGACGAGCGGCCGCACCGTCCGGGTCACGTCGGCGGCGTCTGGTGGCCAGCAGACCGTGGCGTGGGGCGAGGAGCCAGCACAGGATGAAAACGGCCGTCACGACCAGCACGATCAGGCCGCCGGCGGCAAGGTTGTAGGCGTAGGACAGGTACAGGCCCACCGTCGCCGCTCCCGCGCCGATCGCGGGAGCGAGGACCATCATGGCGCCGATGCGGTCGGTCAGCAGTCGCGCACAGGCTGCGGGAGTGATGAGCAGGGCCAGGACGAGGATGTTGCCGACCGCCTGCAAGGAGATCACCACGGTGACCGTGACGAGCGCGTACAGCACGATGTCCAGGGCGAAGACGGGCAGGCCCGCGGCCCTCGCCGTCTCGCGGTCCAGGCTGACGGTGACCAGTTCCTTGTGCACGGCCCCGGCCACCAGGAGCAGCAGCAGGCCCATCACCGCGACGGTGACGACATCGCTGTCGCTGATGCCCAGGATCTGCCCGAACAGGAAGGACTCCAGGGATCCGCTGTAGCCGGGGGCCGTGCTGAGGATGACGATGCCCAGGCCGAAGGCGGCGGCGAAGAACACGCCGATGACGCTGTCCTCCTTCAGGCGTCGGTTCTGCGAGAACACCGCGACCGCCAGCGCGGTGAGCAGGCCGGCGACGGCGCCGCCGAGGACCAGGTTGAAGTGGAGGACGAAGGCGACGGCCACGCCGGGGAAGACCGAGTGGGAGACCGCGTCGCCGATGAAGGCCATGCCGCGCAGGACGACGTGGGCGCCGATCACGCCGGAGACGATGCCGCACATGACGGCGACCGCGAAGGCCCGCCGCATGAACAGGTGTTCCCACGGGGCGGTGAGAAAGTCCAGGACCGCGCTCATCGGGTCACCCCCAGGGATGTCAGCAATTGGTCGGACCGGGTCACCCCGAACGCGCGCAGCCACACCGCCGGGTCCCGCAGGGTGTCGGGCGGACCGTCGGCGATCACGGTCTGGTTCAGCAGGCACAGTCTGCCGGCCATGTCCGCGGCCGCCGGCAGGTCGTGGGTCGTCATCAGCAACGCCTTGTCCTCTCGTCGGAGTTGCCGGAACAGGGCCGTGAGCAGTTCCTGGGTGGGCACGTCCAGACCGGTGAACGGCTCGTCGAGCAGCAGCAGTCGGGGGCGCAGAGCCAGTGCGCGGGCCACCAGGACACGCTGGCGCTGACCGCCGGAGAGTTCCCCGATGGGCCGGTGCCGCAGATCGGTCATCGCGACGCGTTCGAGTGCGTCGTGGACCGCTTCGCGGTCGGTGGCATGGGGGCGGCGCAGCCAGCCGATGGTGTGGGTACGGCCGGTGAGTACGGCCTTCTCCACCGACAGGGGGAAGTCCCAGGCGAACTCGTGGCGTTGGGGGACGTAGCCGACGGTCCCGCGGGCGCGGTCGGCGGGCTGCCCCTGGAGGTGGACGACACCGCTGTGGGGGGTGAGCAGGCCCAGGACGGTGCGCAGCAGGGTGGTCTTGCCTGCTCCGTTGGGCCCGATCAGGCCGACCAGTTCGCCGGTGCGCACGGTCAGGTCGACGCCGTTCAGGGCCAGGCGTCCGCCCAGTTCCACCGCGAGGGACCGCACGTCCAGGATGGGGGTGTCGGTCATGTCGCGTCCCCTTCGGTTGCCCCGTGCTGCATGGTGTGCTCCCGGCGGGGGCCGCGGCGCCGGATGACGACCGCGGCCAGTACGGTCACGGCTGCCGCGGCACCGAGTCCCCACCACAGCAGGTCGTGGGAGGCGGTGCCGGACGGGGATTCCGGCGTGTCCGCGGTGGGGACGGCGGGGGTCCTGGCGGCGAACGCCTTGCGCGGATCCTGCGGGCCGACGGAGAACCTGAGGGTTCGGGTGTCGGTGTGGCTGGCGCCGTCCTTGGTCTGCGCGCTCATCCGGATCTGCAGCAGGTAGGTGCCGGGTCGGGTGAAGGCCCAGTTGCCGTGGACGTGGCTGTTGACCTCGATGCCTGTCTCCTGGGGGAGCTTCTTGCGCCCGTCGAAGACGACGCTGGGCGTGCCGAAGCTGCCGTTGAGGAACAGGATGAAGTCGCCCGGGCCCTGTACGCCGGTGAGCTGCCAGGTCACTTCGCGGTCGACGGTGGCGGCGACCCTGGGTTCCTGGCTGTTCCAGCCCGGCCAGAGAACGCCCTCGTGCTGTACCTGGGGCAGCAGCCAGACCTGGTCGCCCGGCGTCCCCAGGAAGGCGAACGACTTGTCCTCGGGCACTTCGACCTTCGCCATGTCGTTGACGTGCAGGACGACATCGTCGGTGGTGCGCCACATGGCGGGCTTGCCGGTGTCGTCACGGATCTGCACGGTCCACCGGCCGTGGTCGAAGCGCGGCCCCAGGTCGATATGGCCGTCGCCGATGACGGTGCGGCCCCGGCCGGTCTCCGCGGCCGCGTCGGACTCGGCGCCCGGCGTCGGGGATTCGGCCTGGGCCGGGGCAGCTCCCAGCGGGCCGGCGGCGGCCAGCAGGGCGCCGGCCAGGAGCAGCGCGGCGGTACGGAGTCGGTATCGGGTGCTGTTCACTGCTTGCCGCCTCCGAGGCACGAAAGGAGCTCGTCCGCGTTGTGCCGCATCATGTCGGTGTAGTGCCGGGTGTGCTCGTCGAAGGCGTCGCCGTAGAGCATGCACACCTTGACGTGCTGGTCCTTGGCGACCTGGGTGAGCACGGTGGCGCGCTGGACCAGGTTGGGTTCCATGAACACGGCCGGGACGCCGAGGTTCTTGATCGTGCGGGAGAGCTTCTCGACGTCTCCCGCGCTTGGCTCCTGGGCGGGGTTGGGGACGACGAAGCCGGCGACGGTCATGCCGTAGGCGTCGGCGAGATATCCGAACGCGTCATGAGTGGTGATCAACTGCCGCCGGTCCGCCGGGATCTCGGCGATCCGGTCGCGGACATAGCCGTCGAGGCTGTCGAGTCGGCCCTCGTATTTTCGGGTGTTCGTGTCGTAGGCCGCGGCGCCCTTGGCGTCCTGTTTCTTCAGGGTGTCCCGGATCAGTTGCACATACGCCTTGGTGTTCTGCACGTCCTGCCACAGGTGCGGGTCGATCTCGCCGTGCACATGCTTGCCCAGGACGGCCTGGGGCAACTGGTAGATCTCCGCGCCCGGCCGGCCGAGGAAGGCGAACTGCTCGCCGGAGGGGACCTTGTCCAGGGCGCGGTTGGGGACGTCGATGACGACGTCACCGGGAGGTATCTCCTCTTGTTCCTTGCCGTCGGTGCGCAGGTCGGTGAAAGCGGACATCCGGCCGTTGTCGATATTGACGGTGAGGTCGGTGTGGCCGTCGTCCAGGATGGTGTCCTTCGGGCCTGCCACGGTGTGCGGGTCGACGCCGACCGCGAAGGTGAAGGTGCCCTTGCCGATCGGCTGGGGTGTGCCCCCGGGGTTCTTCAGCTTGGCTTCCAGGGTGAGCTTGTACACCCCGGGTTCGGTGAACGCCCAGTTCAGGTGGGTGTGCGCGGCAGGCGGCAGGCTGGTGGTGTCGTGTGCGGTGAAGCCGTCGGCGGAGTTGAAGTAGATGGCCGGCCGGCCCAGGGACTCGGTCAGGTAGGCCACCAGATCGCCGGGGCCCCGCACCTCGGTGGCCGACAGCAGTACGTCCGAGGAGCGGGTCGCGCCGCGGTCTTCACCCTCCCCTCGGACACGCAGGCCCAGCCAGATCACATCGAGGCCGATGTTCTCGACCAGGGGGATGACATTCGCGCCGTAGGTTTCCGATGCCTCGGCGAGGGAGACATTGGGGGTTCCCTCACGGGCGTTGGAGTCGATGGTCTTGATCAGCGCGTGTTCTTCGAGGAGCAGGTGGTTGGTGAAGGTGACGTCGGCCTTGGAGACGGCGTCGGCGTCCTTGGGAGTGGGCTCGTAGGAATGCGGGTCGCCACCGGGCGGCACGATCGAGTCGACCTGAACACGGTTGCCGCCGACCTGTCGCACGAGGTCGGCGAGAATCTCGGTGGTGGTCACCACGCGCACGGCCGCGTCGGGATTGTCGGCGTCGGCCGCGGGCCGGGCGTGTCCCGTGCAGCCGGTCAGGGTGACACCGAGGACCGCCGTGGCGGCGAGTGCCCGGATCGTCGGGCGGGGCAAGCGCATGAGTAACGGACTCCCTGGGCAGGGGGCGGCGCCGGTAAGGGGAGGAGGCCGGCGCCGCCCGGGAAGAGTGCCCGCCACCCTGTGTGAGGGCGGGCACCCGTTCATGACTGAAAGTCGCCGCGCGACGCGGCGGCAGCGGTGCGCCGACGGGCCGCGCCGCTCACACCGACGGCGGCGGCGCCGCCGAGCACAAGCGCTCCGGCCCCGAGCGCGAGGGCCTGGGCCGGGCCACTGCCGGTGTGGGCAAGGCTGCCACCGGAGCCGCTGCCGGAGCCTGACGAGCCGGAACCGTTGGAGGCCGACCCGTTCGATGATCCGCCCTTGTCGACTCCGCCGGTCGATCCGCCTGTTCCTGCGCTGGAGCCTCCGTCACCGCTGCCACCCCCTGGAGTGACCCCGGAGACATCGACGTCACCGACGGCGAAGGTGTAGGTGCGGGTGTCCGTGGTGGTCGTGCCCGTCGGCAGCGTGCCGCTGAGCTGGAACGTCAGCTTGTAGACGCCCTGCTTGCCGAAGCCCCAGTTGGCGTGCGCGTGGACGCCGAGGCTGACCTTCCGGGAGTCGGGAAGACCGTCGGCGCTGTTGTACAGGACCTGCGCCCCGCCCAGGCCTGCGGTCTCCCAGACGGCAAGCGGTCCCGGTCCGCTGACCTTCGTCAGCTTCATGTCGATGGGACCCTTGAGGTCACCGCTGCCGAGCGCCTCGGTGTTCCATCCGGCCCACACCACGCCCTGCTTCTGGACCTGGGGGATCAGCCAGAAGTCGCTGCCGGGCTCGCCGAGGAAGGCGTAGCCGCTGCTGCTCGGCACCTTCTCCTTGGCCTGCGGCCTGACATGGACGACCACCGACGAGGGCTCCCGCCAGATGATGTCGCCGGGGTCACGGCTGTCCTTGAACAGGGCCCGCAGCTTCCCGTCGACCATCTTCCCCGCTATCGCATCGACGTGTCCGTCGTCGATGACGACCCGCTGCGTGGCAATTCCCGTGCTGGTGGCGGACCGAGCCGCCGCGGAGGAGGACCGGCCGTCGCTCTTGCGGACGTTCTCGGAGCTCTCGCCGCTGTGCTCAGCCGCTGTCGGGGCGGGCGACGGCGCAGTGGAGACGGGAGGCTGCGATGCGGTGTCCGTCGCGACCCGGACCGTCCACTGCTGGGTGGCCGTCGTGGTCCTGCCGTTCGCCAGGTGTGCCGTGGCCTGCGAGGTGAGGCGGTAGGTGCCGGGCCGGGTGAAGGCCCAGGCGACTTCGCCCGTGCCGGCGGCCGGCAGCGGCTGTGCGTCGGGGAATCCATCGGCGCTGTCGAACAGGACGTGCGGAGCCGTGGTGGCCGCGTCGGTCGTGGCTTCCCCCGGCGGCGCGAACACCACGGCGTCGCCGGGCCCTTCGATATCGGTGAACGCCCATTCCACGTCGCCGTCGGCGAGTTGGTCCGCGGATACACCGGTGGTGTCCCACTGCGGACCTGTCGGGGTGGTCCCCAGTCCGGTCGCGGCTCCGTCCAGCACCCATATCGGGTCACCGGGCCGGCCGAGGAAGGCGTACTCCTCCCCCGCCGGTACGACGGTCTCGGTGTCCGATCCCAGTTCGAGGTCCACCGCAGGCTCATTGGCCGGCGAAGTCCGGGTGCCCGTACCGTTCTTCAGCCTCAGCGACAACGCGTCGGCATCGAGGGCCACCACCACCTGCGGCGCCGGGCCGGGCAGCGCCCTTGTCCCGTCGTCGGACGTGCCGGCGAAAGCTGCCGGAGACAGTGTGGCGGCCAGCACGACCGATCCGAGTGCCCCGGCCGCTGCCCCGCGCGAATTCCTGGCTGATGCCATGGGGTTGAGTTCTCCTCGTCCAGCGACACCGCGCGCCCGGCGCAGCTCGCACAGGTCTCGTCTTGATGGGCCGGAAGGCGGTGGGACCGCCCGGGTTCAGCAGGGCCACGCGCGAACCCGGGCGGCCGTCTTCTCCCCTCCGGGTCAGGCAGAGGCGTCCCCGGTCGGCCCGGACGCCCCGCGTGCCTTGCGGCGGTGCAGATACACCGTGGTACCCGCGCCCGCTGCCAGCAGGGCCGCTCCGGTCAGGCCCAGCGGGACAGCCGTCCCGGCCCCGGTGGCCGCCAGCTCCTTGCCCGACGTCCCGCCCTTCACGGAAGCCCCGCCAGTGGTCCCGGAGGGTTCGTCCGCGGAACCACCACTCGTGGAACCCCCGTCCGTGGAACCCCCGTCCGTGGACCCGCCACCCACGGAACCACCATCTACGGAACCACCACCTGTGGAACCGCCGCCCGTTGATCCACCGCCGGTAGACCCACCGCCCGTGGCACCGCCGTCTGCAGACCCACCATCCGTGGCACCGCCACCGGTTGATCCACCATCGGTGGAACCGCCATCAGTAGCCCCACCGTCCGTAGATCCGCCCCCTGTGGCACCACCGTCCGTGGACCCACCCCCGGTCGCGCCACCGTCCGTGGACCCACCTGGGTCCTCGTCTCCGGGCAGGGGAACCTCGTCGGGGTCGACGTCACCCACGGCCATGGTGAAGACCTGGCTGTCGGAGACCTCCGCACCGGAGCTGAGCTGGGCCTTGAAGGTGAACGTCATGCGGTAGACGCCCTCCTCGGTGAAGACCCAGTTGGCGTGCTCGTGGGTGCGAGCCGGCACCTCGTAGGCGTCGGGGAGGCCGTCGCGGGTGTCGAATCGCATCATCGGCTCGCCGAAGGGGGACCACTCGAAGATCAGCAGTCCGCCCGGACCCTCCACCTTGTCCAATGCGAGGGTGAAGTTCCCCTGGATGTCGGTGTTCTGGAACGCCTCGGTGCTCCAGCCGGCCCACAGCACCTCGGGGTCCTGCGTCTGGGGAATGGCGTAGAAGGTGTCGCCTGCGTCACCGATGAAGGACAGCCCGTCCGCCGGATCCGGCACCGTCTGCTTGCCTCGGGACGTCAGATGCATGATCACCGAGTTCGGCTCGCGCCAGACGACGTCGCTGGTCCTGCTGTCCTTGAACAAGGTGCGGAACTCGCCGTCCACCAAGCGTGGCGCGATGGCGTCGACATGCCCCGTGTCGATCACGATGCGCTCGTCGGCCACCTCACTCGTCGCCGTCTCCGCCGCATACGCCGCGGGAGCGGCATACGTCACAGTGCTGCCGTGACCGGCCGGTGCCACTGAGACAACCCCGGCCGCGGTCAGAGCCAGCACCCCCATCACGTACGCGGACCGCGTAGTCGCTCTCATCGCCCCTCATCTGCTCACGAGGCCGCACCGCTTCAGGCGGGCGGCGTCCACGGAGGAGGGAACTCCTCACGTGGGACTGCGGCACACACTAGGCAGGATGGTAATCATTTTCAATAGCCTCTGCCACCCCCGGGCCGGGCATGCGGCCCAACCCGAGTCATCGACACCGGGGTTGACCCTCCACACCCTTGCGGGAAGTTTTTGAAAATGATTATCATCTCGTCCATCGTGGTCCACGAGGGACCACTGGAGAGGAGACTTCCGTGCGCCATCCTGTTCGCCTGCTGATAACGGCAGGTGTCGTGGCCGGGACGCTGATCGCCGGAGCACCGGTGCAGGCGGCCGACCAGGTCGTACTGAGCAAGGGCCACGTCGATGTGATCGGCGTCGGCTACGTGGACGGGGAACTCGAACTCGCGGTCCACGACGGGAGTTCGGGCGTGGAGGTCGAGTACGCCCCCGAGGACGTCCGGCTGCAGGCGCTTCCCGCCGCCGAGACCACCGTTCCCAGCGACCCCGCGTACGCCTTCCTCGGCAAGGCCGGCAGCCCGGTCTGGGTGCTCCCGGAGGCCCAGAACCCGGACCTGCTGTGGGCCGGCTTCGGTGCCGAGGAACTCGCGTCCGGCGTGCTTCAGAACGACACCGTCGACGTCAAGTTCCTGTCCTTGCAGGGCCCGGGCAAGCTCGCCGTCTACACCGACGACGTCTTCGGCTCCCCGGAGACGATCCTGGTCAACAGCGGCGACGGCCTGCCCGACACCGTCACGCTGCACGCCGGTGACCACTCCCACGCGAACTGGGCCTTCACCCGGGCCGGTACCTACAAGATCCGTGTCAAGCTCTGCGGCCACCTCGCCGCCGACGGCCAGTCCGTGCATTCCCGCACCGCGACCTACACCTTCAATGTCCTGAACTAGAAGGAGCAGCATCCATGCGTACCCCCCTCAGACTCCTGGGGCCGCTCGCCGCCGCAGCCGCGCTCCTGGGCCTTGTGGCCTCGCCTGCTCAGGCCGCCACGATTCTGACCAGCGGCCACGTCGACGTGATCGACGTCGACTACGCAGGCGGCGCACTGACGGTGAACGTCCTGGACGGCACGGGTTCCACGGACGTGGAGCGCTCCCCCGACGACGTCACCTTCCGGGTGCCGCTTGCCGCCAAGCACACCAACGTTCCCACCACCCCCGCGTGGTCCTTCCTCGGCACCGGCGGCACCGCCTGGATCCTCCCGCAGAGCCAGACCTCCGGCCTGCTGTGGGCAGGCTGGAACACCACGGAGGTCCCCACCGGGGTCTTCCAGAACAACCGCGTGTCGTTCCACCTCACCGGCGTCAGCGGTCCCGCCGGATTCAGCGTCTACACCGCGTCCGGCGCCACACCCACCGTGCTGTTCGACAGCGGCGACGGCCTGCCCGACACACTCGGCGTCAACGCGGGCTCCCACACCCACGCCAACTGGGGCTTCGACGCGCCGGGCACCTACACCGTGACCTTCGACGTCACCGGGGTCCTCAGCTCCACCGGAACCACGGTCTCCTCCGGACCGCAACAGTTCACCTTCCAGGTCCTCGACAGCTGACACCACGCCCCAGGCGGGCCGGAGCACCCCGATACGGTGCTCCGGCCCGTGCAGGTCAGGGGCGTGGGGGCAGCGTGATGCCGTAGGCCCGCATCTTGCGGTAGATCGTCGTCCGGGAGATGCCGAGCCGCTGCGCCGCCAGCAGTTTGTTGCCGTCGGCCGCCAGCAGAGCCTCGACCAGGGTGTCGCGCTCCGCGGCCTCCCAGGCGCTCAGTGAGCGATGACCCGCGGAGTGCAGGGACGGGGGCAGATCGCGGGCTTCGATGCGGTAGGTGCGGCGGCCCGTGGCGGCCTTGCGCAGGACGGCCTCCAACTGCCGTATGTTGCCCGGCCAGTCCTGCCTGCGCAGCAGGGGCAGCACATCGGGCGCACACTCCACGCCCGCGCCGGTGCGCCGCAGCAGGGACTCGACCAGCGCCGGGAGGTCGGCGAGGCGGTGCCGCAGCGGTGGCACGGTCACCGCCTCCGTGAAGCAGCGCAGCAGTGTGTCCGGGATCCTGGAGGCCCGGCCCAGTGTCGCCACGACCCAGGTTCCCGTCGCCGCGGCGATGGCCAGTGCCTCGGCGACGGCCGGCGCGTCCGCGGGTGCCACGGCGTCGAGGTGCCGCAGCACCAGAGCCCGTCCGGGGCCGGTGGGCGCGGCGCGCAGGGTGTGCGCCAAGCCGCCCGCACCGGCCGCGTCCCCCGGGCCGGAGACGCCGCCCCGACCTGGTGCGTCGCCCGGACCCGAGGGGTCTGCCGCGCCGGGGGCCTCGGCGCCGTACCGCGGGTCCGCGGCGTCGACGACCACCGGCGCCGTGGCCGCACCGGTCACGGCGTGTGCGGCGCGGGCCAGCGCGGACTTGCCCGTCCCCGCCTCGCCGTAGACGAGCAGCGGCACCCGGGCGCGGGCGCAGTGCGCGGCGATGTGGGACACGGTGTTCCACGCCGGATCGGCCCCGACCAGCCCGGGCAGCGGACAGGGCCTGCCGCCGACGGTCGCACCGGGCCCGTGGCCGCGTTCTCGTCCGCGTCCCTGGCCGCCGGGGTGGCCCGCGCGGGGCGGGGCGTCGTCTTCCGGAGCGTCCTCGAAGACCAGATCCAGCAGATAGCCGGCGATACCCGCCGGGCTGTCCACTTGCCGGCAGCGCACCAGGACGGACTGACCGCCGGTGAGCCGCACCCTGCGGCGGGTGCGGGGCGCATGGCCCAGTTCGGCGGCGGCCTCGCGCAGCAGCCGGTGGTCGTCGCCGGTGAGCCGGACCGCGGCGGCGGAGTTGGCGAGCAGCAGATCCTGGCCGAGGCAGAGCACAGGCCGGTCGCCGTAGTGCGTCGCATACCGGAACGCTTCCAGCAGGGCGCGCTCGGACGAGGTGCTCAACTCGTACAACACCCGCTCGACGTCACCGGCGGCCTCCCGGGCCAGGGCGGCCATCAGCGCGCTGACCGGGCCGTTCCAGCAGGTCAGGTTGAGCGCGCCCGCCACCCGCCCGCTGATCGGATTGCGGATCGGGGAGGCGGCGCAGGAGACCCGTTGCAGGCGCTCGTTGAAGTGCTCGGTGCCCAGCACCACGGAGGACCGGCGCTCCTCCAGGGCCACCCCGATACCGTTGGTGCCGACGAATCGCTCGGCGTAGCTGAACCCCGGGGCCAGATGGACCCGGTCCAGATGGGCCGACAGTTGCAGCTCCCCCACCCGGCGATCACGCACCCAGCCGTTTCGGTCGGTCACGATCACGCAGGCATCCGAACCTGCCAGTGTCTGCTCAAGCCGGTCCAGTACCGGCGCCGCGGCCCGCACCAGGCGGCTCTCCCGGTCGTAGTCCGGCTGGTAGGGAACGACCACTTCACTGATGGCGACTCCCAGGTACTTCGATCGCTGCCAGGAGTCGCGGATATTCTCGGGCACAAGCGGCGGCGGCGATTCCGCGCTCTCCAGGAACTTCAGGCGCGCCCGCGCGATGTTTCGCTCCCGCACTTTGCTGTCCATGGGAAATGGCGCCTCCGACAGGAGTGTTTCGGCCATATTACAAACGCAGGACGTGGGCGCAAGATCTCTGACAACACCGGCGAGATCACTGATCGATGACCTGCCGCGGCGAGGGCACTGCGCCGTGTGTTCCACATTGAAAAAGTCGACGGCCCCGGGCGGCCGCACTCTGATGGGCAAGCCCGGCCGCCCCTGAGGGGCAGGCCCGGCCCGCACAGCGGATGCAGTCCGCCTCGGCCGAGCGCAACCTACGAGAAGAACCGACCGGAACCCAGTGGAGGAGCCCTCATGACTACCCGCATCGCGATCGTCACCGGAGCGGCCCGCGGTATCGGCCGCGGTATCGCCGAGCGGCTGGCCAAGGACGGTCTCGACGTCGCCGTCGCCGACCTGCCGGCCATGCGCGAGGAACTCGACCAGGTGGTGGCCGCCGTCGAGAAGCAGGGCCGCCGGGCCCTCGCCGTGGACACGGACGTGACCAGCAAGGAGCAGACCGACGCGCTGGTACGCGACGTGGCCGGGCACTTCGGCCAGGTCGACGTCTTCGTCGCCAACGCCGGCATAGCCCGCGTGACCTCGCTGCTGGACACCGGGCTTGAGGAGTTCGAGCAGATCATGGCCGTGAACCTGCGCGGCGTCTTCCTCTCCTACCAGGCCGCGGCGCGCCAGATGATCGCCCAGGGCACCGGCGGCAAGATCATCGGTGCCGCCTCGATCGTCGCCTACCGCCCCTTCGCGCTGCTCGGCCCGTACTCCGCCTCCAAGTGGGGCGTGCGCGGTCTGACGCAGGCCGCAGCCATGGAGTGGGCCAAGTACGGCATCACGGTCAACGCGTACTGCCCCGGCATCGTCGGCACCGCCATGTGGGACCTGATCGACGAGAAACTGGCCGAGGCCGAGGGGCTGGACAAGGGCCGGGCCATCAAGAAGTACGCGGAGGCCATCGCCCTCGGCCGGGTCGAGGAGCCCGCGGACGTCGCCGCCTTCGTCTCCTATCTCGCCTCGCCGGACTCCGACTACATGACCGGGCAGTCGGTCATGATCGACGGCGGTATTCAGTTCTCCTGACCACAGCGGATCATCGGGGAGTTCGCATGTATGTGAAGGACGGCGAAGAGTACTTCATCGTCGATGCGCATGTCGCGCTCTGGGACGCCCGCCCGGAGAACCAACTGAATGCGCAGGGAAAGCAGTTCATCGACTGCTTCTACGACTACCACCGCAATCTGAGCCCGGAATCGGAGCTGTGGACGTACGAGGAATACCTCTACTACGGCGCCGAGCGTCTGATGAGGGATCTCTTCGTCGACGGGCACGTCGACCATGCCATCTTCCAGCCCGCCCTGCTGAGCGCCTTCTACCGGAACGGGTTCGGGCAGACCGAAGAGGCCTTCGCACTCGCCGAGCGGTATCCCGACAAGCTCACCTACAACCACTGCTGGGACCCCCGCTTCGAGCAGGCGGGGCTCGACCGGCTGCGCCGGGACGCCGAACGTTTCCACCTGAAGGGCGTCAAGCTGTACACCGCCGAGTGGCACGGCGGTTCCCGCGGATACAAGCTGGACGACCCGTGGACGTATCGCTACTTCGAGACCTGCCAGGAGCTCGGGATCAAGAACATCCACGTCCACAAGGGGCCGACGATCCGGCCGCTGGACCGCGACGCGTTCGACGTCGCGGATGTCGACAAGGCGGCGACGGAATTCACGGGACTGAACTTCGTCGTCGAGCACTGCGGGCTGCCCCGGCTCGAGGACTTCTGCTGGATCGCGACGCAGGAGCCGAACGTACACGCCGGCCTCGCCGTCGCGATGCCCTTCATTCACACCCGGCCCCGCTACTTCGCCCAGATCATCGGTGAACTGCTCTACTGGCTGGACGAGGACCGCATCCAGTTCTCCAGCGACTACGCGCTGTGGACTCCCAAGTGGCTGGTGGAGCGATTCGTCGACTTCCAGATCCCAGAGGACATGCAGGACGAGTACGCGCCGGTCACCGTGGCCCAGAAGAAGAAGATCCTCGGGCTGAACGCGGCGGCCATGTACGGCATCGAGGTTCCGGCCGGTCTGGGCCTTGCCGAAGCGACGGTGGCCTGACATGTCCGGCAGCCCCCTCGAACAGGCGGCGCGCGCGGCGTTGCACGCCGTCCACGATCCGGAGCTGGACGAACCGATCACCGACCTCGGCTTCGTCCGCTCCGTGGAGGCGGCGGCCGACGGCGCGCTGACGGTGCACCTGCGGCTCCCGACGTCCTTCTGCTCGCCGAACTTCGCGTATCTGATGGCCTCCGACGCCAAGGACGCGCTGATGGCGCTTCCGCAGGCCCACCATGTCACCGTGGTGCTGGACGACCACCACGACTCCGAGCTGATCAATCGCGGCCTGGCCGCGGACGCCGGCTATCGCGGCACGTTCGGCGACGAGGCGGAGAAGGGCCTCGAAGCGCTGCGTCTCACCTTCCGGCGCAAGGCGCACGCCGCCGCGATGGAGCGCGCGCTGACCGCCCTGCTCCGGGCGGACCCGGACCTCACCGAGGAGGCGCTGCACGGAGTCACCCTGGCCGACCTCCCCGAGACACCGACGACCTGGGCGCTGCGGCGGCGCCGCCAGGCCCTCGGACTCGGCATCGCCCCGACGGCCGAGGTGCTGGTGGACGACGACGGCAACCCGTATCCCCAGGAGGAGACGCCGGTCCGGCTGCGTTTCGCCCGCTCGGTCCGGATCTCCATCGACGGCAACGCGCACTTCTGCCGCGGTCTGCTGCGCACCCGCTACCCCGAGTCCGCCGCGGACCAGGCGCCGCGCGCCCACGACACGGGCCCCGGCGCACGGCACCCCGCCACCGGCCCCGCGGCACCCCGCACGACAGCAGTGGAGGTGAATCCCGTATGAAGGCAGTCCAGGTCGTCGGCTACGGCAAGCCGCTCCGGATGGCCGAGGTGGCCGCCCCCGAGGTCACCGGTCCGCACGACGTGATCGTCAGGATCGGCGGGGCGGGGGTGTGCCGCACCGACCTCCATATCCTCGAAGGGCAGTGGGCCGAGAAGTCCGGCGTGACGCTGCCCTACACCATCGGGCACGAGAACGCGGGCTGGGTACACGCGGTCGGCAGCGCCGTCACCAACGTCGCCGAGGGCGACAAGGTGATCGTCCATCCGCTGATCACCTGTGGTCTCTGCCGGCCCTGCCGGTCCGGCGACGATGTGCACTGCGAGCAGTCCGCGTTCCCCGGCATCGACACCGCCGGCGGCTACGCGGAGTACCTCAGGACGTCCGCCCGCAGTGTCGTCCGGATCGGCGATTCCCTCGAACCCGCGGATGTCGCCGCGCTGGCCGACGCCGGCCTAACCGCGTATCACGCCGCCGCCAAGGCCGCCCGGAAGCTCCGGCCCGGCGACCGGTGCGTGGTGATCGGCGCGGGCGGACTCGGGCACATCGGCATCCAGGTGCTGAAGGCGATGACGGCCGCCGAGCTGATCGTCGTCGACCGCAATCCCGACG
Organism: Streptomyces shenzhenensis; assembly: GCF_003688995.1. Classification (GTDB taxonomy): domain Bacteria; phylum Actinomycetota; class Actinomycetes; order Streptomycetales; family Streptomycetaceae; genus Streptomyces; species Streptomyces shenzhenensis_A. The sequence goes on from NZ_PENI01000022.1 coordinate 56,577, forward strand.
CCGTGCAGCTCGCCCTCGCCATCGGGGCCGACCACGGCGTGGTCGCCGGCGGTCAGCACGTCGAGGAAGTACTGGAGTCGACCGGCGGCCAGGGAGCCGAGACCGTCATCGACTTCGTCGGCGAGGGCGGCGCGACCAGGGACGGTGTCGCCATGCTGCGCCGCGCGGGCGACTACCACGTGGTCGGATACGGCGAGAACATCGACATCCCCACCATCGACATCATCTCCACCGAGATCAACTTCATCGGCAACCTGGTCGGGTCGTACAACGACCTGTGCGAACTGATGGTCCTGGCCGCGCAGGGACGCGTACGCCTGCACACCACGAAGTACCCGCTGGACCGCTTCCAGGACGCCCTGGACGACCTCGCCGACGGCCGCATCCGGGGGCGGGCGATCCTCATTCCCTGAGAACCCGCCCCTTGCAGGGCCGTCGCACGGCAGGTGAGAGCCGCTCGGATCGGCCGACCGTGCGACGGCCTCGCGGCACGCACGGCGGCGTCCTGCGGCCGGCGCGGGTGGTGCCGCGTCACGGGGTGCCGGTTGCCGCGGCCTTTTGGTCACGGCTCCGTGGCACGTAAGATCACCGGGTCATCACCGCGACGGGAGACAGGAAGCCGGTGCGAATCCGGCACGGTCCCGCCACTGTGACCGGGGAGTGCACCCCTTCTGCATGCCACTGCGCACAGCGTGGGAAGGCGGGGGAACGTCGATCCGGGAGTCAGGACACTGGCCTGTCGCGGGCCCGTTCCGAGGAGCGCGGACTCCCCAGGAGGCTTCACGTGTACGACGGCGTGTCCCGTCCCCCACTGTTCACCCTTGCCCGCCGGCGCCCCGCCCTGCGCGTCGCGGCCGTCGCGCTGGCGGCGGCCCTGCTGACCACCGGCTGCGGTTCGGCGCAGCAGACCGCCGAGGACCCGAAGGCCGCGGCGGCGCCGGCCGAGGGTTTCCCCGTCACCGTCGACAACTGCGGTGTGAAGACGACGTACGACAAACCCCCTTCCCGAGTCGTGACCATCCATCAGCATCCGGCGGAGCTGATGCTCGCCCTGGGCCTGAAGGACCGCATGGTCGGCACCGCGTTTCCCGACTCGGCCGTGCTCCCCGAACTGGCGGAGGACTTCGAGGCGATCCCGGAACTGGCGAAGCGGGAACCGTCGTTCGAGACCGTCCTGGAGGCCGAGCCGGACCTCGTCTACGGCGGCTACGGCAGCGCCTTCGCCGAGAGCGAGGGCCGCTCCCGCAAGGCGTTCGCCGACGCGGGCATCGACACCTACCTCAATCGCGAGTACTGCGACAAGAAGCAGGTGACGATGAAGGACACCTACGACGAGATCCGTACCGTTGGAAAGATCTTCGGTGTCTCCGGCCGGGCCGACAAGCTGGTGTCCGACCTCCAGCGGCGCGTCGCCGAAGCCGCCGCGGACGTCGAGGGCGAATCCGAGGTGCCGGTCTTCGTGTACGACAGCGGCGACAAGGCCGCCTTCACCGCGGGCGGCAAGGGCCTGGGCACCGAACTGATCCGGCTGGCCGGCGGCAGGAACGTCTTCGCCGACCTCGACGACGTCTTCGGCGATGTCTCCTGGGAACAGGTCGTCGAGCGCAGGCCCGAGGTCATCGCCGTCTACGACTACGCCGGTGCCGACAGCGTCGCGCAGAAGAAGGAGTTCCTGCTCTCCCAGCCGGCCCTGGCCGACGTGCCCGCCGTCAGGAACAAGCGGTTCGTCGTGCTGCCGCTCACGGCCACGCTGGTCGGCATCAGGTCGGCGTACGCGGTCGAGGACCTGGCCCGAGGGCTGCATCCCGAGAGCTTCAGGTGACGGCTCCCGCGCCGGACCCGCTTGCCGAGCCGGCAGCCCGGCGACGGGGCGGCGAGGCGGCGGGCCGGACGACGCTCGCCGCCCCCCTGCTCGTCCTCGCCGTCCTGCTGCTGGCCTCGGCCACGGCGGGCCTGGCGATCGGTTCGGTGCAGGTGCCGCCCGGCCAGGTCTGGGGCATCGTGACGCACGCGCTGGGCGCCGACTGGTCGGAGCCGTACTGGTCCGGGGCCCGGGAGACCATCGTGCTGGATGTGCGGGCGCCACGCGTCCTGCTCGGGGCGGTGACCGGCGCCGGGCTCGCCGTGGTGGGCACCGCCATGCAGGCCCTGGTCCGCAACCCGCTCGCCGAGCCCTACCTGCTGGGCGTCTCCTCCGGCGCGTCCCTCGGCGCCGTGGTGGTGATCGTGTTCGGCGTGACCCTGCTCGGCCCGGTCTCGCTGTCGGCCGCGGCGTTCGCGGGCGCTCTGGGTGCGCTGTTGCTGGTGTACGCGACCGCCCGCACCGGCGGACGGATCACCTCGGTACGGCTGGTGCTGTCCGGTGTGGCCATCGCGGCGGTGCTCACGGCCGTGCTGGACCTGCTGCTGCTCACCACCGACCGGGGCAACGAGGCACGCGCGGTGCTCGCCTGGACCCTCGGCGGGCTCGGCGGTGTCAACTGGGGCACGCTGTGGCTGCCGAGCGCCGCCCTGGTGATCGGCATCGGTGTCCTGCTGGTGCAGGCCCGCAACCTGAACCTCCTGCTGGCCGGTGAGGAGGCCGCGACCACGATGGGCCTGGACGTGGCCCGCTTCAGGGCCCGCATGTTCGTCCTGCTCTCGCTCGTCACCGGCGTGCTCGTCGCGGCGGCGGGACCGATCGGCTTCGTCGGCCTGATGCTGCCGCACATCGTGCGTCTCTTCGTCGGCGGGGACCATCGCCGCGTCCTGCCGACGGCCGCGCTCGGCGGAGCGGTCTTCCTCGTCTGGGCCGACATCGCCGCGCGTACGATCGCCGCGCCGCTGGAGATACCCGTCGGCGTGCTCACGGCGCTGTGCGGCGGACCGTTCTTCCTGTGGCTGCTGCGCCGGGACGCCCGGCGCAGCACGGATCGAGGAGTGGCATGACCGCGGCCGAACTCGTCGTCGACGGGGTAACGCTCACCGCCGGCGCCCGCCGCTTGGTGGAGGATGTCTCCCTGACCGCCCGCGCAGGCGAGGTGATCGGGCTGGTCGGTCCCAACGGCAGCGGCAAGTCCAGCCTGTTGCGCACCATCTACCGCGTCCTGCGCCCACAGACCGGCCAGGTCCGTGTCGACGGCACCGACGCCTGGACACTGCCCGTGCGGCAGGTGGCGCGCACCGTGGCGGCGGTGGTCCAGGAATCAGGCGCCGACTTCGACCTCACGGTCCGCGAAGTCGTGGCGATGGGCCGCACCCCGCACAAGCGGCTCCTCGACGGCGACACCCCTCAGGACGCCGAGCTGATCGACTGGGCGCTCGACGCGGTGGATGCCACCGCGCTGACCGACCGTCCCTTCGACCAGCTCTCCGGCGGTGAACGCCAGCGCGTGCTCATCGCCCGCGCCCTCGCCCAGCAGCCGTCGCTCCTCGTCCTGGACGAGCCGACCAACCACCTCGACATCCGCCACCAGCTGGACGTTCTCGGCCTGTTGCGGCGGCTGCCCGCAACGGTCCTGGTCGCCCTGCACGACCTCAACCTGGCCGCGTACCACTGCGACCGTCTCTGCGTCCTGGACCACGGCAAGGTCACCGCCCTCGGCCCGCCCGCCGAGGTCCTCACGCCCCGGCTGCTCGCCGAGGTCTACGGGGTGGCGAGCGAGGTCACCGTCCATCCGCGCACGGGCGCACCCCAGGTCACCTTCCTCCCGGAGCGCCCACCCCCGACGCCCAATTCGTAATGGGGTTCATTTTCATGTAGCGTCCTGCTGGCTCACCGATCCAGGAGGAACCCATGGCCGTTCCCAAGCGGAAGATGTCCCGCAGCAACACCCGCCACCGCCGCGCCCAGTGGAAGGCGGCAGCACCGACACTCGTCCCGATCACCGTCGACGGCGTCTCGTACCTCGTGCCGCAGCGGCTGGTGAAGGCGTACGAGCGCGGACTGCTGCGCCCCGAGGGCTGATCGTTCATGCCTTCCGACCGACTGCCCGTCACCGTGCTGTCCGGATTCCTCGGCGCGGGCAAGACCACCCTCCTCAACCACGTCCTCGGCAACCGCGACGGACTGCGCGTCGCGGTCATCGTCAATGACATGAGCGAGGTCAACATCGACGCCGCCCTGGTGCGCGGCGGCGAGGCGGCCCTGTCGCGCACCGAGGAACGCCTGGTCGAGCTGACCAACGGCTGCATCTGCTGCACCCTGCGCGACGACCTGCTCGACGAGGTCGACCGGCTGGCCCGCGAGGGCCGCTTCGACTACCTGCTCATCGAGTCGTCCGGCATCTCCGAACCCATGCCGGTGGCAGCGACCTTCGCCTTCACCCGCGACGACGGCGCCACCCTCGGCGAGATCGCCGACCTGGACACCATGGTCACGGTCGTCGACGCCGCGAACTTCCTGCCCGAACTGCACAGCGGCGACGAACTCGTCGCGCGCGGCCTGGATCAGTACGAGGACGACGAACGCACCGTCAGCGACCTGCTGATGGACCAGATCGAGTTCGCCGACGTCATCGTGCTCAACAAGCTCGATCTCGTCGACGAGGAGTCAGCGGACCGGCTGCGGGCGACGCTCACCCGCCTCAATCCCGTCGCGCGCGTCGTCCCGGCCGTCCACGGCCGGGTGAGGACCGGCGACGTCCTGGGCACCGGCCTCTTCGACCTGGAACGCGCCCAGCAGGCCCCCGGCTGGGTGATGGAGCTCAACGGCGACCACGTGCCGGAGACGGAAGAGTACGGGATCTCCTCGACCGTGTTCCGCTCCGGCCTGCCGTTCCATCCCGGCCGGCTGTGGACGTTCGTGACCCGGGAACTCGACAGCGGCGCATATGGACAGGTCCTGCGGTCCAAGGGGTTCTTCACGCTGGCCAGCCGCCCGCAGGTGACGGGCCTGTGGTCGCAGGCCGGCTCGGTCGCACGCTTCGAGCCCTCCGCCGCCCGCGACACGGACAGCCCCGAGGGCCAGGAGCTGGTCTTCATCGGCACACACCTGCACGCGGACGCACTGCGCGCGGCGCTGACCGATTGCCTCATGGCCGACGGCGAACTCCTGCCGCCCCTCGACCCGTTCCCCGCCTGGGACACCTACGGCATCGACGACACCTGCGAGCACGAGCACCCCGAACCCATGGCGGGCAGCTGAAAGACCCGGGCCGGGCGGCGAACCCGACCACGCCGGTCCCCGCGGCCTACTCGCGGTCGTCCATGCCGGCCGTGAGGGCCTGATGGCTGCGGCGCACATGTTCGCGCATCACCCGTTCCGCGCCGTCGCCGTCCTTGGCCAGGATGAGGTCGAGGACGCGATGGTGTTCGTGGTCGGACTCGCTCAGGCGACCGGGCTGGGCCAGCGACGTACGCACCAGGCGGGCATAGGCCAACTGGTTCATGAGCGTGCGGTAGTGCGCCTCCAGCTTGCTGTTGTCGGCGCCGACGACGATCAACTCGTGGAACGCGTGGACCAGTTCCGCGTACCGGTCGGTGTCACCCGCCTGGACCGCCTCGTCGGCCTCGCGCATCGTGGCCTCCAGGCGGTCCACCTCCGGCACCCGGCCGCGCAGGGCCAGCAGCCGGGCCGCGGCGCCCTCCAGCAGCTCCTTCATCTGGAAGAGTTCGGTGATCTCACGCCGTGACGGCACGGCGACGAACGTGCCGACCCGGGGCCGCACCTCCACCAGGCCCTCGATCTGCAGCTGTTTGAGCGCTTCACGGATCGGGGTCCGGCTGACGCCGAAGGTCTCCGACAGTGCCATCTCGGAAAGAGCGGAGCCCGGCCGCAGCTCACCGCTGATGATCATCTGGCGCAGCTCTTCGGCCACCCGGGCCTGCATGCTCTTCTGCTGCAAGCGCTTGGGCGCGCCTGTGGGTCCTTGCATGGCACATAACGTTAGCCAGAGCGGAAAGGCCGCGTCAACCTGCCCATACTCGCGTATCTGCCATGCAAGGGTCTTGAACGGTCACGACCGCAGGACGAACGGGTCGCCGACCGGCTCCTCACTCGTGTTGACCCACACGCTCTTCAGCCGCGTGTACTCCCGGATGGCCTCCGTGCCGTGTTCGATGCCCGAGCCGCTGCTCTTGAACCCCGAGCGCGGCGACATCGGGGACATGGACCGGTAGGTGTTGGCCCACACGGTGCCCGCCTCCAGCCGTGCCGCCATCCGGTGGACACGGTTGACGTCCCGGGTCCACACGCCTGCCGCGAGACCGTACGGCGAGTCGTTGGCGATGGCCAGCGCCTCCTCCTCGGAGGCGAACGGCAGGACGGTGGCGACCGGCCCGAAGATCTCCTCCCGGCAGATGCGCATGGAGTTGTCCGTACCGGTGAAGACAGTGGGCGAGTAGAACCAGCCGCCGAGGTCACCGGTGTCGGGACGGGCACCGCCGGCCACCACCTTGCCGCCCTCGGCGACCCCCAGCTCCACGTAGGACTCGACCTTGGCCAGCTGGTCCGCGAGCGCCAGCGGGCCCAGCTCCGTCGTCGCCACCAGCGGGTCGCCGATACGGATGGTCGCGGCCCGCGCGGTCACTCGCTCCAGCACCTCGTCGTACACGTCCCGGTGGACCAGGACCCGGCTGCCCGCCACGCACGTCTGGCCCGCGGCCGCGAAGACGCCCGCGATCACGCCCATGGACGCCGAGGCGAGATCGGCGTCGGGGAAGACGATGTTCGGTGACTTTCCGCCCAGTTCGAGGGTGCAGCGGACGAGGCGGTCGGCGCAGGTGCGGGCGATACGGCGGCCCGTCTCGGTGGAGCCGGTGAAGGTCACCTTGGCCACGTCCGGGTGCTCGGTCAGCGGGGCGCCGGCCGTGGCGCCGAAGCCGGTCACCACATTGACCACGCCCGGCGGGAATCCGGCCTTCTCGAACAGCGGGGCCAGCGCCAGCAGGGAGGCCGAGGTGTGCTCGGACGGCTTGACGACCATCGTGTTGCCGGCGGCGAGCGCGGGCGCGACCTTGGTGGCGGTGAGGAGAAGGGGCGAGTTCCAGGGGGTGATGGCGCCGACCACGCCGACCGGCTCGCGCAGGGTGTAGTTGAGCAGCTCGCGGCTCATGCCGGGGACGACCTCGCCGTGGATCTTGTCGGCGAGTCCGGCGTAGTAGTGGAAGTACTCGGGCAGACCGGCCAGTTGGGCGCGCATCTCGCGCAGCAGCTTGCCGTTGTCGAGGGTCTCGGTGCGGGCCAGCTCCTCGGCGTGCTCGCCGATCAGATCCGCGAGGTTGCGCAGCAGGCGGCCGCGGCGGGTCTGGCTGAGGTCTCGCCAGCGGGCGTCCTCGAACGCCGTGCGCGCGGCGGCCACCGCGCGCTCGACATCGGCGGCCGTGCCGTCGGCGGCCGTGTACCACGCCAGGCCCGTGGTCGGGTTGACGCTCTCGAAGTAGGCGCCGGACGCGGGGGCCACCCACTCGCCGGCGATGTAGTGCTGGTGATGCGGCAGGGTGCTCATGCGGGATGACTCTCCTGTGCGATCCGTGCGGTCGGTCCGGTGTGCCGGACGATCGCTTCGGTGAGGGCTTCCGGACGCTCCAGCGGCAGCAGATGGCGTGCCCCGGGAACGACTGTCGCACGGCCCTTCGGGATGCGTGAGGCCAGTCGGCGGGACATCTCCGGTGTCGAACCCGGATCGTCGGCGCCGGTCACCGCCAGGGTGGGGGCCGTGATCCGCGGCAGCGCCGGCCACAGCGTCGCGTCTGCCGTGGCGAAGACGTCGTAGCAGGCGAGATAGGAGGCCCGGTCGTTGCTCAGCAGCCGGTGCAGGACCGCCTCGGCCAGCGCCGGATCCTGCTGTCGCCACTGGGGCGAGAACCACCTGTCGACGGCCGCGCGTGCCGAGCCGGCGAAGTCCTCGTTCGCCTTCTCCCGGCGCAGTGCCACGGCGGCCCGCTCCTGCTGCGACCGGCCGGCGACCGAGCTGACCAGGGTGAGTGAGGCCGTCATGGCCGGCCGCACGAGCGCCAGCTGCTGGGCGACGAGCGCTCCCAGGGAGAAGCCCACGACATGCGCGGGTTCCGCCAGGAGCGCCCCGACGTCGGCCGCGAGCTCCTCCAGGGTCGTGCCGGGCGCGGCGGGCGGCGAGCCGCCGTGGCCGCGCAGGTCGACCACGGTGACACGGCAGGACGCTGCCAGTGCGGGCAGACAGCGGTCCCACATCGCCCGGTCCAGTCCCACCCCGTGCAGCAGCACGAGGTGGGGGCCGCTGCCGTAGGAGGCATGGCTCAGCTGAACCGGGGTGTTGCCCGGACCGGTCATCGTTCCGTGGACAGAGGGGCCAGCCGGGCCTGCGGGCGCCCCTGGGCGGCCGCCGCGAGCCCGATCACGATCTCGTCGGCGCGGGGACCGTCCGGTACCCGGACCTCGATGGTCTGGTGGTGCGAGCGGATGGTCGCGTCGGTGATGTGCTTGAGCGGAATGTCGAAGACCGTACCGGCCGCCGCGCGCTTCTCCACGGCCGGGAGCAGCGTGGTCGCGTCGGCCGCCGTGCGGAAGTGGTCGCCGAACTTGAGGGTGTGGATGAGCGCGCTGCCGTGCTCGATCTCGCCGTCGAGACCCACGATGGCGGCCTTGCCGTACGCCTCGACCGGGGCGGCGAGCGCCTCGACCACGCGCGGCGCCAGCAGCTCTCCGAGCTTGGGCGCGACCTCGTCGATGCCGGGGAGGAGGTCCTCGACGAAGCCCTGTCCCGCCCAGGGGTTCTCGATCACGGCGAGCACCACCGCCGTACGGGCCGGCGGGTCGACCGGGCGGCCTCCCTCGGTGTGGATGTCCTCGGTGCAGGTGATGATCTTACGGACGTTCATCGGGCGTTCTCCAGGTCGGCGAGGCGGACGGCGGGGTCGGTGCGGCGGTCCCCGATCCGGGCGTTGGGACGCGGCCCGCAGGACGCGGCGGCGATCACGACGATCTCGTCGCGGCGGGGCGCATCGGGGATCCGGATCTGGACCGTCTGGTAGTGGGAGCGGGTCGCGGCGGCCGTCTTGTGCCACAGCGGCACGGTCAGTGGCTCGCCCGCGGGCAGCCGGTCGTCGCTGAACACAATGATCGACGTGCCCTCGGTGAGTTCCCGCAGGACGTTGCCGAAGTACGGGGTGTGGATCAGCGCCGCGCCGTGTTCGATCTCCCCGTCAAGGCCGACCACGGCCGCCTTTCCGAAGGCCTCGATCCGGTCGACGCCGCCCAGTGTCTCGATCACCCGGCCGGCCAGCAGCCGACCCAGTTCCGGGGCGACGGTCTCGACCTCGGGCTGCAGGTCGGCGACGAAGCCGCGCCCGGCCCACGGGTTGCGGATCACCGCCGCGGCCGTGGCCCGCCGCACCGGTGTGGCGACCGGGCGGCCGAGTTCCAGCAGGACCTCGTCGACGACGGTCACCACCTTCCGCACAAGGCCGCTCATGCGGTGAACTCCGGCATGACCTTCTCCGCGAACAGCTCCAGGCTGCGCATCGCCCTGCGGTGCGGGAGCCCGGGGTGCGTGGTCCACAACAGCAGATGTTCGAGGCCCAGTTCGTCGCGCAGTTCCGCGATCTTCTCGGCGACATACTCCGGCGTGCCGACCAGCAGGTTGCGCCCGTGCAGGAAGTCGAAGGACAGCTGGTGCGCATCGGTGAGCTGCTCGCCGGCCTCCATCATGTTGCTCAGCCCGCGCCAGTGCATGATCCAGCGGTACGTCGTCATCAGCGCCTCCTCGAACTCGGCGCGGGCCTGCTCCATGGTGTCGGCGACGTAGACGTCCCGGACCAGGCCGATGCCCTCGCCGAGCGCGTACTCGCGGCCGGACGCCGCACTCGCCGTGGCACGGTACAGCTCGAAGCGTTCCTTGAGCGCCGACACCGGCGGCAGCCAGAACATGCCCTGGACGCCGTCCGCGGCCGCGGCCTGGATCGAGCGGGGGCTGTCGATCACCTGCCACAGCGGCGGGTGCGGACGCTGCAGCGGGAACGGCGTGACCTGCATCTTCGTGATCACGCCTGCGGCGGTGTAGTCGTCCGTGGCAGGCGAGAGCGGGTGGTTCCACCGCACTCCGGGGGCGGGGAACTCGTAGAAGCGGCCCTTGTGCGAGAAGAACTCGCCGCTCCACGCCTTGCGCAGGATCTCCACGGTCTCGTCGTAGAGCGCCCGGTTCTGCTCCTGGTCGCGGGGGTCGGCGAGCGCGTTGAGGTTGAGCGCCTCCCGGCCGTACAGTCCGCGGCCGAGGCCGACCTCGACGCGGCCGCCGGAGAGCTGGTCGAGCATCGCGATGTCCTCGGCGAGCCGCAGGGGGTGCCAGAAAGTCGCGATGTTCGCGGCCTGACCGATGCGGATGCGCTCGGTGCGGGCGGCGATGTCGGCTCCCATGAGGACCGGGTTCGGCGTGATCTCGATCGCCTCATGCCCGAAATGGTGCTCCGTGTACCAGGTGGACCAGAAACCGGCGCTTTCCGCCTGAATCGCGAACTCCCTGGCCTCATCCATGACTTGGGCGTACTCGCCGAGCCGTCCGGGAGCTCCCAGGTTGTGGAAGATCGAGAACCTCATCGCTGGCCCTTTCTGTTCCGACTGTGCCATGCAAGCGAGCGTAGGAGCGTCAAATGAGGCGCGTCAAGGTTCGTTCCTGCGAAGCGACACTGACCTCTGCCTTTGATGCGGCACCACGGAATATCAGGAACCTCCTGCACGAAGTGTTGACACCACCAGACCCCCTGCCTACCGTCCTCTGCCATACAAGAGCTCGACCGATGGGATCGTTATGAGCCGCACCGTTGATCGCGCCGTCACTCCCTCAGATCGCGTATCCCGGGTCCGCGACGCCTGGCGGGCCGCCTGGGACCAGGGGCAGGTGGACGCGCTGGATGAGCTGCTGGGCCCCTCCTACATCCGCCGCCGCGGTCCCGCCGGCACCCCTTCACTGGGCCGCGAGCAGTTCAAGGACTCCATCCGCGCCGTGCGCGAGGCATTCCCGGACCTGCGCACCGAGATCGAGGAGATCGTCGAGCAGGGCGAGCGTCTGGCGATCCGCTGGCACAGCACCGGCCGGCACACCGGCGCCTTCCTCGGTGTCCCGCCCACCGGAAGGCCGGTCGAGGTCTCCGGCGCCACCTTCGCCCGCTTCGAGGGGTCCGCGGTGGCCGAGGAGTGGGTGACCTTCGACTCCCGGCAACTGCTCGAAGCGCTCGGGATCATCACCACCGCACAGGAGGCCGCCGTGGACTCGGCCCTGGTCCGCGGTGTGCACCGCAAGTTCATCACCGGAGTCACGGTGGTGACCACGGACGATGACGGCGCCCCCAGGGGCCTGGCGGTCAACGCGTTCTCGAGCATCTCGCTCGATCCGCCGATGGTGCTGGTCTGCGTCCAGCGCAGCTCCGCCACCCATCCCGCGCTGCACCGGGCGAGCCACCTCGGCATCAGCATCCTTGCGGCCGATCAGCTCGATGTGGCGAAGGCCTTCGCCGGCAAGGGCGACGACAAGTTCGCCACGGTCTCCTGGACGCCCGGCGCCTTCGGTGCCCCGCTGATCGACGGCTCCTGCGCCCAGTTGGAGGTCGAGATCGGCCAGCGGCTGGAGGCGGGCAGCCACACGGTCTTCACCGGCCGGGTGGTCTCGGCCCGCCACGACGATCTCGCCCCGCTTGTCTACAGCGGCGGGGGCTTCTTCGACATCTCGCACACGGCGCCACTGCCGTGGTGACTCCTCCTCACCGCAGATCAGTCAGGAGTACGGCATGACCCATGACTCCCTGCCACCGGTCCCCTCGGCCCCGGTCTCCCCGGCGCCGGTCTACGGCAGCGCGGTCACCAAGGTCGAGCCCTTCGGGGTCGACCACATCCCCGACAACGAGCGGCACGGCAAACCCAGTTCGCAGTTCTTCGTCTGGTTCGCCGCCGGACTGAACTTTCCCATCATCCTGCTCGGCTTCAGCGCGGCCCGGTTCGGACTGAGCTTCCCGGCCGCCGTCACCGCCATCGTCATCGGGGCGGCCCTGGGCTCCCTGCTCATGGCCGTGATGTCCCGGATGGGCGTACGACTCGGTGTGCCGCAGCAGATCCAGGCCCGTGGACCGCTCGGCTTCTACGGCAACTTCCTGCCCGTCGCCTACATCAACGTCTTCGCCGGCATCGGCTGGGCGTCCGTGACGGTCATCCTCGGCGGCAAGGCGTTCGCCGGGCTGACCCACCTGCCGTTCTGGCTGTGCGCAGGGCTGCTGACACTGGTCGAGCTGGTGGTCGCCGTCTACGGCTACAACATGATCAACTACCTCCAGAAGGTGCTGACCTACGTCCTGACGCCGCTGTTCGTGCTGATCACCGTGGTTGCGGTCGTGCGCGGCGGAAGCGTCTTCCACGCCGACGCCCACGCACCGGGATACATCGGCTCCACCGGCGGCCTGGTCACCCTCGGCGGCTGGTTCCTTTCCTTCCTCGTGGCCTGGGCGCCCTTCGCCTCGGACTACTCCCGCTATCTCCCGGACACCCCGGAGGTGGTCAGGCGCACCGCCTGGTACACCGGCCTGGGCAACTTCGTCACCATCTGCTGGCTCGGCATCCTGGGCGTGGTCGTCGGCGGCAGCGCGACCAGCTCCGACTCGATCACCGCCCTGCACCAGATCGCCGGCCCGTTCGCCGTTCCCGCCCTGCTCGCGGTCGGCCTCTCGGCACTGGCACAGAACTTCCTCAACGTCTACGGCGGTGCCATCTCCGTCCAGACCCTGAAGGTACCGGTCACCCGCGCCCAGGCCGTCACGGGCATCTGTGTGCTGGCGTACGCCCTCAGCCTGTGGGGCGAGTCCGGGACCGAGGCCAAGTTCAAGGTCTTCCTCAATCTCACCGCGTACTTCATCGCCCCCTTCGCCGCGGTGCTGCTCCTCGACTACTACCTGGGCGGCCGTTCCGACGCGCGCCGCATCCCCGAACTCTACGACCGCTCCCGCGTGTTGGGCTGGGGCTTCGTCGCGTGGACGGGCGGTGTCGCGGCGTCCGTGCCGTTCTGGCAGTCCGACCTGTACACCGGGCCGTTCGCGGCGGCCCACCCGGGCGCCGGTGACCTCAGCATGTTCGTGGCGGCCGGCGCGGGCGCGGTCCTCTACCTGCTGACCTACCGGCTCACATCGCTCTGGGTGAAGGACACCGCCGGGCCACACCACTCCTCAGCCGAACCCGATCCCTCCAGGGCGGTGGCCTCACACACGCACTGACGAGCCGTCACCTCGCATGCGGCGCCCGCGCATTCGGGCGCCGCATGTCGGGCTGCCGAGGACGAGGACCGGAGCTTGCGCTCAAGCGGGGAACGCGCGGGCCGTCCAACTCGGGCTCAGGCTGATGTGCTTGATGGTGCGGCGGTGGTGGGTGTACGCGATGTGCAGCGCACCGTCCGGGGTCTGGGCCAGGGTCGGATAGGACAGCTCGCGGTTGAGGCCGTCGCGGGAGTTGTTGGTGAGGCAGTGGCCGTCGCCGGTCTCCAGGTCGTGGCGCAGCGGCCAGGTGTGCCCGCCGTCGGTGGAGACGGCGAGGCTGAGCGGGGCCCGCGGGGCGCCCCAGAAGGCGTCGCCCGAAGGCGCCGCGGCCGGTCCCTCGCTCCCGCCCTCGTTCAGGTCCCCGTCGTCGATGTCGTCGTAGAGCGAGACACGACGCTCGACGGCGTCCGCCGCACTGCTGTGGTTGTACGTGAGCGCCAGCCGCCCGTCGGCCAGTACGGCGTACTGGACCGAGGAGTTGTTGTTCGGCAGCTCCGTCGGCTCGGGCACGGTCCAGGTCTCACCGCCGTCGTACGACGTGCTGCGGTGCACGGCGTCGGCGCGCCGGCTGCGGAAGAGGGCGAGCAGGGAACCGTCCGGCAGCCGGCGGATGTTCATGTGGACGAGTCCGGTGGAGCCCGGCACCGGCCGCTCGTGCCAGGTCCGCCCGCCGTCGTCGCTGATCAGCACGGCGCTGGTGTCACGGTCACCGGTCCAGGGCGTTCCCGGCGGGGTGGTGCAGTGGAAGACGGGCAGCAGCAGCCGTCCGCTCCCGGGGAGTTCGACGACGGGCTGGCGGACGAAGACGCCGCCCTCGAAGAGGGTGCGCGGGGGTCCCCAGGTCGCGCCGTCGTCGTTGCTGACGCGCAGCCGGACCTCGGCGGTCTCCTGCCGGCCGCCGAGCTGGGCGGTGTGCAGCAGCCACAGCTCACCGGACGGGGCAGCGAAGAGGAGCGGGTTCTGTTCGGAGCGCGTGGGGTCGTCGGAGAGCCGCACCGGGGTGGACCAGGTGTCCGCTCCCGGGGCCAGCCGGGAGAACCACACCGAGATGTCGGCGACGCCTTCCAGCGTGCCGGCGAACCATACGCAGCCGAGGTCGCCGCCGGGCAGCACGGCGAGGTTGGCGGCGTGGTTCTGCACGGCGGGCGCGGCCAGGTGGGCTTCGGCGCGGCCGGGCCGGCCGGGGGCGGGGCGCAGGACGCCGTCGGCGGCGCCGGAATCGGCGGGGCGGGGCCGCGACACGTCGGTTCCGGGCTCCGCACCGCCGTGCCGCTCCCCCGCCGGGGCGGAACGGGAAGCGCCCGCGCGATCCGGGTCCGGCGCCGGGCTGCCGGAGTCCGCCCGCTGTGCGCCGGTCCTCATCGGCTGCTCTCCGTCGCACGTGCCGCGGCCAGATGTGCTGCCGCCGCCTGCTGCAGATGGACCAGGTCGCTGGAGACGGTCGCGAAGGTGAAGCCCTCGGCGAGCCGCCTGGCGGCGCTCGCGCCGTCCGCGTTGTGGATGCCCGCCGCGATGCCCGCCGCTGCCGCCGTCTCCCGCACCGTCACCAGCGCGGCCTCGAACTGCGGGGTCACCGCCGAATCCGTGGAGGTGGCGCCGCCGATCGCGATGCGCAGGTCGGAAGGGCCGATGTAGACGCCGTCGAGGCCCTCGGTGGCGCAGATCTCGGCGACGTTGGCGAGCCCTTCCGCGGTCTCGATCATCGCGAGGACCACGGTCTGCTCATGGACCTCGGCCGGGTCGGGGCCGATCCGCAGCCCGGAGCGCATCGGCCCGTACGAGCGGCGGCCCAGCGGCGGGTAGCGTACGGCGGCGACCGCGTCGGCCGCGTCCTGGGCGGTGTCGACGAGCGGGACGATCACTCCGGCCGCGCCCGCGTCGAGGGCCTTGCCGATCGGTGAGGGGTCGTTGGCCTCGACGCGCACCAGGCCGACCGCCGTCGACCCCTTGGTGTCGATCGCGGTGAGGGAGGCGAGGACACCCGAGTACTCGATGAGGCCGTGCTGCGCGTCGAGGGCGACGTAGTCGTAGCCGAGACGGGCGATCCGTTCGGTGGAGACCGGTGAGTCGAGGACGGACCAGTAGCCGACGAGCTGTTCGCGGGCGCGCAGCGCGGCGGCGAAGGCGGCGGGCGTACCGGGTGCGGCGGTCATGGGAGAGGGCTCCTTCCGGACGGGGTCAGGGGCGTGGTCGCGGGTCCTGGGCAGGGAGTCCGGGACGGGTTCGGGGGACGGGGTCAGCGATTGTAGGCGGGCATCGGACCGCGCAGTCGCGCGCCGACCTCGTCACAGGCCGCGGTCACGTCGGCAGGCAGCGGACCGGCCTGGGCGGCGGCGATGTTGGCGAGCAGATGTGCGGTCCGGGAACCGCCGAGCAGCAGTGCGTCCGTGGAGGGCCGGTCCAGGAGCCAGCGCAGCGCGAGTTCGGTGAGCGGGATGCCCGCGCCGTCGGCGACGCCTGCGAGTTGCTCGACGGCCGTGAACAGCCGCTCGTCCCAGTACCGCTGCCGGTACATGGCGGCCAGCCGCGAGTCGCCGAACCGGCCGTGCCCGGGGGTCTCACCGAAGTGGTGACGTCCTGTCAGCAGGCCGCCGCCGAGCGGGTTGTAGACCATGGTGCGCAGTCCGCTGACGGCGGCGTACTCCGCGTACTCCTCCTCCATGCGGCGGGCGAGGAGGTTGTGCAGCTGCTGGGCGACAACAGGGCGCGGAGCGCCCATGTCGTCGGCGGTGCGGACGAGTTCGGAGATCTGCCAGGCTGCGTAGTTGGAGACGCCGAGTGCGCGGATCTTCCCCTCGGCGGCGAACTCGGCGACGGCGCCGAGGGTTTCGGCGAGCGGGGTCGAGCGGTCGGGCTGGTGGAGGTAGAAGAGGTCGACGTGGTCGGTGCCGAGCCGCTTGAGGCTGCCTTCCAGGGCGGCGCGCAGTCCGGCGGCGGACAGCGGGGCGTGCTCTCCCTGGTCGGGGTGGGGGATGCCGGCCTTGGTGGCCAGCACGATCCGGTCGCGGCGGCCCGGCAGCAGTTCGCCGAGCAGGCGTTCGCTCTCGCCGCCCGCGTAGCCGTTGGCGGTGTCGACACCGGTAAGACCCGCGTCCAGGGCCGCGTCGAGCATGGCCGCGGCGCCCTCGCGGTCGACGGTGTCGCCGAACGTCATGGTGCCGAGGACCAGTCGGGAGAGCGGCACGGGGATGTTCGGCAGGTCGATGCCGGTGGTCACGAGGGGATTCCTTCTGTTGCGGAGGCGACGGCGGACAGGGCAGCGGCCACGGGGGTGACCAGCCGGCGGGGTTTCACGCCCTGGATGACGGTGGGGTCGAGGGCGGCGCGGCGCAGGGCACGTGTGTAGGGCTCGGCGGGTGAGGCGAGGACGGCGGCGGTCCTGCCGGTCTCGACGACGCGCCCGGCCCGCATGACCACCACGTCGGTGCTGATCTCGCGTACGACGCCCAGGTTGTGCGCGATGACGAGGTAGGCGATCCCGGTCTCGGCCTGCAACTCCTTCAGCAGGGTGAGAACTTGCGCCTGTACAGAGACGTCGAGGGCGCTGGTCGCCTCGTCGCAGACCAGGACATCGGGGCGGGAGGCGAGCGCGCGGGCGATGCCGATGCGCTGTCGCTGGCCGCCGGAGAAGTCGGCGGGGCGGCGGTCGAGAGCGGAGGACGGCAGGCCGACCTGGTCGATCAGCTCGGCGGCGCGGCGCGCCCGTTCGGCCCGGTCGGACACCCCGGCCAGGCGCAGCGGTTCGGCGACGATCTGCTGCGCGGTGAGATGCGGGTCGAGGGAGCCGTACGGGTCCTGGAAGACCATCTGCACCCGGCGCCGCAGCGGACGCAGCCTCCGCTCGGGCAGGCTCGCGATGTCGGTGCCGTCCAGGACGATGCGGCCCGCCTGCGGTTTCAGCAGCCGTACCAGCGCGCGTGCCAGGGTCGACTTGCCGCAGCCGGACTCCCCGACGACGGCGAGGCAGCCGCCGCGCGCCAGCCGGAGGCTCACCCGGTCGACGGCGCGGAACGGCCCGTCCGCGGTGGGGTACTCGACCACCAGGTCCTCGACGGACAGCAGCGGGTGTCCGGTGGCCGGGGGCGGCCCGTCCGGGGCGGGAGACGTCCGGCCGTCGGCCGGGCGCGGGTGGTCGGTCATGAGGCTGCTCCCTGTCTGACGGGTTCGCCCTCGTCCCAGGCGCCCAACCGGGGGACGGCGGAGAGGAGTTCACGGGTGTACGGTGCGGCGGGCCGCGCGACGATCTGTTCGGCCGGGCCGGACTCCACGAACCGGCCGTCCTTCATGACGTGGATGCGGTCGGAGACGAGCCGCGCGACCCCCAGGTCATGGGTGATCATCAGCATGCCGATGCCGGTGCGTTCCTGGAGCTCCATGAGCAGGTCGAGGATGCTCGCCTGGACGGTGGCGTCGAGCGCGGAGGTCGGCTCGTCGGCGACCAGGAGTTCGGGTTCGCCGGCCAGGGCGATGGCGATGAGGATGCGCTGGAGCATGCCGCCGGAGAACTGGTGCGGATAGGCCTTCCAGCGGGTCTCCGGCTTGGTGATGTGCACTTGGGCGAGGAGTTCCACTCCCCTGGCGCGGGCCTGGGTCCGGGACAGCTCCGGGTGGCGCAGCCGGAGCGCGTCGCCGAGTTGACGGCCGATGGTGTGCACCGGACTGAGCGCGGTCATGGGGTCCTGCGGGATGAGGGAGACCGTCCGGCCGCGTACGGCGTGGGCGACGCCCGGGTCGGCGACGACGTCCCGCCCGGCGATGCGGACGCTGCCCGACAGCACGGCGAGCCCGTCCGGCAGCAGGCGCAGGACGCCCATGGCGGTGGTGGACTTGCCGGAGCCCGACTCCCCGATGAGGGTGACGGTCTCGCCGCGGTGGACGGTGAAGCTCACCCCGTCGACGGCGCGTACGACGCCGCGCGCGGTGATGAGTTCGACCTGCAGATCGGTGACGTCGAGCAGCGGTGTGGTGTGCTCGGTCATGGTTCAGGCTCCCTTCCGGCGGCGGGTGCGGTCCCGCAGTGCGTCGCCCAGCAGGTTGACCCCGACCACCAGCAGGGCGATGACCAGGCCGGGCAGGGTGACCAGCCACCAGGAGGTGGTGAGGTATGCCTGGCCGTCGGAGATGATCCGCCCCCAGGTCGCGAACGGCCGCTGCGGTCCGGCGCCGAGGAAACTCAGCGCGCTCTCCAGCAGTACGGCCTGTGCCAGCAGGAGCAGGACGACCAGGCTGGCCGGGCGGACCACGTTGGGGATGACGTGGCGCACGAGCACCGTCCAGCCGCGCAGTCCGAGGACGCGGGCGGCGGCGACGTACGGTTTCTCCCGTTCGACCAGCACGAGGGAGCGGGTCAGCCGGGCCACCTCCGGCCACTGGGCGACCGCTATCACGCAGGTGATGACGGTGACGGAGGGCCCGAACAGGGCGACCACGAGGAGCAGCATCATCAGCAGCGGCAGCGCCAGCTGGGCTTCCAGGAAGCGGGAGACGAGCGTGTCGATCCAGCCGCCGAAGAACCCGGCCGCCGACCCGGCGGCGATGCCGATGATTCCGGAGACGAGGACGGCGAGGATGCCGACGGACAGCGACACCTGGCCGCCGTGCAGGACGCGGGAGAGCAGGTCGCGGCCGAGCTGGTCGGTGCCGAAGAGGTGGCCCTCGCTCAGTGGTGGCAGCCGGCGGCGGGACAGGTCCTGCTCGTTGGCGCCGGGCAGTGGCAGCAGTCCCGCGAGGGCCACCGGAAGCACGACGAGTGCCGTGCACACGGCACCGGCCCACAGTTTGACGCGGGCGCTGCGCTGCTGCCGGGTCGCGGTGGCGCGGGCCAGGTCACGGGCGGTGACGGCGCTGGGCCGCTCGGCAGGGACGACCGTGGTGGTCATGGCTCAGGCCGCCTTTCCGAGACGCACCCGCGGGTCGAGCAGCGGGTAGGCGAGGTCGACGAGGAGTTGGACGAGGATGGCGAGGGTCGCGGTGACCAGGACGGTGGCCTGGATGAGCGGGTAGTCGCGGGTGGCGAGGGCGCGGACGACGAGGGAGCCGACGCCGGGCCAGCCGAAGACGACCTCGACCACCACGACGCCGTTGAGGAGGGCGGCGAAGCGGGTGCCGAGGGCGGTGAGCAGCGGCACGGCCGAGTTCCGCAGGCCGTAGCGCCAGGCCAGGGCCCGTTCGGCGACGCCGCGGGAGCGGGCCACCGTGGTGTACGGGGCGGCGAGTGCGGTGGTCATCTCACGGCGCACCAGCCGGGAGACGAGGGCGAGTTGGAGCACCGCCACGGTGACGGTGGGCAGGACAAGGCCGCTCCAGGAGGTGAACCCGGAGGCGGGCAGCACCGGCAGCAGCACGGCGAACACGGTCAGCAGCATCACGCCGGTCCAGAAGTCGGGCATCGACTGGCCTGCGATGGTCAGCACGTTGGCGCCCAGTTCCCGCTTGGTGTCGGCCCGGCGGGCCATCCAGACACCAAGCGGCACGGCGACCAGCGCCGTCACGGCGATGGCCGAGACCGCGAGGGTGATCGTGTACGGCATCCGGGACATCACCACGTCGAAGGCGGGCGAGTGGAAGGAGTAGCTGGTGCCGAGGTTGCCGGTGAACAGGTCGCGCAGGAAGATCCCGTACTGGTTGACCAGCGGTTCGTCGAGGCCGAACTTGGCGCGGACGGCATCGAGATCGGCGCTGGTCGCGGTGGGCCCGGCGTAGGCGGCGGCCGGGTCGCCGGGGGCGAGTCGGACCAGCAGGAAGACGGTGGTCAGGGTGAGGAAGACGGTCAGCAGGCTCTGGCCGATGCGGCGGGCGAGATAGGTCAGCACGGCTCAGCCCTCCAGCCGTACGGCGGACAGGTCGTAGGAGTTGATGGTCAGCAGCCGCAGGTCGTGGACGCGGTCGCGGCGGGCGAGCAGGGTCTTGGGGGCGAAGGCCCACAGGCTGGGCCAGGTGTCCCAGATGTCCCGCTGCACGGCGGCCAGTTGCTCGTTCCGCCGGGTGGTGTCGACCTCCATGGCGGCGGCCGACAGCGCGCGTTCGACGCGGGGAACGATGTATCCCATGAAGGCGTCGCCGGTGCGGTCCTTCTCGGCCGTTCCGCCGTACATGCCCTGGAGCACGGTGAGGGCCTGTCCGGTGGGGCTGCCGTAGCCGTTGCCGATGACGTCCCAGTCACCGGCGCGGCCCTGACGCCATTTCAGGATGTCGCCGCCCGGCTCGAACTGCTGGAGCGAGGCGCGTACACCGACGGCCTGGAGCATGTCGATGACGGCTTCCATGACGGAGGTGTCGGCGGCGAACTCCCCCGACTCCCAGATGATTTTGATCCGCAGGTCGGATGCGCCGAGCGAGGCGAGGAGCGCCTTCGCCTTGCGTGGGTCGTAGGTGTACTCGCCGGCCAGCACCGCGCCTTCGAGGGCGAGCGGAACGACTCCCCCGGCCTCCTCGGCCGAGTCGGTGAGGACGTCCCGGATCAGCGCCTCACCGTCGATCGCGTAGGTGAGGGCCTCCCGTACCCGGGCGTCGGCGAGCGGATGCCCCTTGGGCTTGCGGAAGTTGTAGAAGAGCTGGCACATGCGTACGCCCGAGGTCTCCGCCACGGTGACGCCGGGCAGGCCGGTGAGCTGGTCGGCGGAGTCGGGGGTGAGGGTGTCGACGACGTCGATCTCGCCGCTGCGCAGGGCGATGACGCGGCTGGACTCCTCGGGCACGAACCGCACCCGGACGGTGTCGACGCGCGGGCGCGTTCCCCAGTACCTCGTATTACGGCCCAGGGTGTACTCGCCGGCCCCACTGTTTGCCTTCACCACCTGGTACGGGCCCGAGCCGAGGCCGCTCTGCAGTTCCTCGGGGCGGTTGGCGGCGGCCGGGGTGATGTGGATGTTCGCCATCAGCCGGTCGAGGACGGGCACCGGGTGCTGGGTGCGCAGCCGGAAGGTGCGCTCGCCGGTCGGCTCGACCGTGGGCAGCTCCGGGAAGAGGCCGAGCAGGAAGGAGCCGGTGACCTGGCCGTACATGCGCAGGGCCGTGGCGACGTCCTCGACGGTGACCGGGCTGCCGTCCGAGTAGCAGACGCCGTCGCGCAGCCGCACCGACCAGGCGGTGGGCTCGGTCATCTCGAAGCGGTCGGCGAGGACGAGTTCCGGCCGCATCCGGGGACCGATGCGGGTGAGGGCCTGGCGTACCGCCCGCTGCACGGTGACGGCCGCGTCGAACTGGTTGAGCTTGTTGTCCAGGCTGACCAGGGAGCGGTTCAGACCGAGGGTGAGGGTTCCGGGGCCGGGGGCTCCGGTGGGTCCCGCGCAGGCGGCCAGCGGGCCGAGGGCGATGCCCGCTCCGCCGAGGGCGCCCCAGCGCAGCAGGGTGCGGCGGCTGAGGGGCCCCCGCGGGGGGCTCTCGGAGGGTGCGCTGTGGGGAGTTGGGGTCATCGTCGACCTTCTCGCGTTCCGGGTGGCGACCGGCTCTGGCTGTTCTCGCCCGGACCGGTTGACGGTGGTCCGGCTGTCGTACCGCTCCGGTCGGGGAACCGGCCCGGTGGTGACGAACAGGTGTCGCGCCGGAAAAGGTGGCACGGTTGCGTAATTCGCGCAAGAGGTCTCGCGCAGATCGCGCAAGCCATGTCATCATCGGTGCCCGAGGCCGCCCGTCCGGGCCGGCCCGAGGAGGTATCCGTGTCCCTCACCAGCCGCAGCGGCCGGACCATGAGCCGCAGCAGCCCGGCACACCGTGTGCTCGCCCTCGCGGACGATCTGTCCGGCGCCGCCGAGACCGCGATGGCACTGCGCCTGACCGGCCGGATCCTGCTGCGCCCCGGCGCCGCGGCGGCACCCGCCCCGGGTGAGGCCGCGGTGCTCGACCTGGACACCCGGCAGCTGCCTGCGGACGCGGCGGCGCGGGCCGTACGGGCCGCGGTGTCCCCGTCCGACGGCTGTGTGCTGTTCAAGAAGATCGACTCGCTGCTGCGGGGCAACCTGGCCGCCGAGACCGCCGCGTACGCGGCCGGCGCCGAGGGCGTGGTGATCGCGCCGGCGCTTCCGGTCGCCGGGCGCACCGTGCGGGACGGCGTGGTCCGCCTGCGCGAAGTGCCGCTGCACACGACGGACGCCTGGCGGGCGGAGTCCCGGGCCGCACCGCGGTCCGTCGCCGCCGCGCTGGGGGACGTACCGACGGCGTCGGTGCCCCTCGACGTCGTACGCGGTGCGCTGTCCGAGCGGCTGCGTGAGCTGATCGCGCGCGGCCTGCACCCGGTGTGCGACGCCGAGACGGACGCGGACCTCGACGCGATAGCCGGAGCCACGCTGGAACTGGGGCCGCGGGTCCGCATGTTGGGCACCGGCGGACTCGCGGCGGCACTCGGGCGCAGGCTCCTCACCGGCAGCGCCCGGCTGCTCGACCGCGACGGGCCTGCACCGGCCCCCGGCCCCCTGTCGTCAACAGGCCCCGACGGTACGGGGCTCAGACCGCTGCTGGTCGTCGTCGGCACCGCCGAATCCGGAGCGGCTGCGCAGATCGCGCAACTCGTGGCCGCGGGCGCACGCCATGTCGCCCTGCCCGCAGCGGAATTGGCGCGGTTCCCGAGTCACGGCCTGTCTCCGGCAGACCGGGCCACGGGCCTTCCGGCGAGCCTCGCACCGGGCTCCGTCACCGTCGTGAGCATCGCCGACGAGGGCACCGTCGCCCCCGTCTCGGGCCGCCCTTTGGTCGCCGGGCTCGCCCGGGCGGTCGCCGAGGTCGCACGTGACAGCGATCTCGTGCTCACCGGAGGTGAGACCGCCCGTCGCGTCCTCGACGCGCTGGGCGTCACTCTCCTCACCCCCGTCGGACAGATCCATCACGGCGCCGTGCACTCCCGCACCTCCGACTGCCAGAGCGTCGTCACCCGGCCCGGCAGCTTCGGCGAGGCCGACTCCCTGCTGCGCATCGCCCGCGCGTTGCGCCCCTCCCTCCGCACCGCTCCCACCGTCCACCCCCCTAGGAGAAACCCCGTGAACGCAGCACCCGCCGCCGCCTCCCTCGCCGAGCAGACCGGCACCACCCACCGTGCGCTCCCGGTCATCGCGGTGACCATGGGCGACGGCGCAGGCATCGGACCCGAGGTCGTCGTCCCGGCGCTGCTCCACCCCGACACCCTGCGCGACTGCCGGCCCGTGGTCGTCGGCGACGCCGCACGCCTGCGCGAGGCGGCCCGCATCCTGGGCGTCGAGTGCACGGTCGTGCCCGTCGAGCACCCGGCGCAGGCCGAGTTCACGCCCGGCCGCATCAACGTCATCGACCTCGGCCTGATCCCGGCCGACCTGCCCTGGGGCAAGCTGTCCGCCGCGGCGGGCGACGCCGCGTACCACTACATACGCGTCGCCGCCGACCTGGCGCTGCGCGGCGAGGTGCAGGGCATCTGCACGGCGCCGCTCAACAAGGAGGCCCTGCACGCGGCGGGTCATGTCTACCCCGGTCACACCGAACTCCTCGCCCACTTCACGGGCGTCGAGGAGGTGTCGATGATGCTGTCCACACCCAAGGTGAAGGTCATCCACGTGACCACGCACATCGGGCTCATCGACGCCGTGCAGCGCATCGAGCCCGGGCTCGTCGAGCGCACCGTGCGCCGCGGCCATGAGGCGATGGTGCGGGCCGGCGTCGCCCACCCGGTCATCGGTGTGTGCGGCATCAACCCGCACGCGGGTGAGAACGGCCTGTTCGGCCACGGCGAGGAGGAGACCAAGATCGTCCCGGCTCTCGAAGTACTGCGCGCCGACGGCATCGACGCCCGCGGCCCGCTCCCCGCCGACACCGCGTTCTTCCTCGCCTCGCGCGGCGACTACGACCTGATCGTGGCGATGTATCACGACCAGGGGCACGGCCCGGTGAAGGTCCTCGGCATCGAGGCCGGGGTCAATCTCACCGTCGGACTGCCGGTGATCCGCACGTCCGTGGACCACGGCACCGCCTTCGACATCGCGGGGACCGGGCGGGCCGAGGCCGGTAGCATGGTCGAGGCCCTGCGCCAGGCCGCCGAGATGTCGACCGCTCCGGCCGCCCGTTGACCACAGGCCGTTCACACCCCGGGCAGCTCACGGCACAGGCACTCCGGGCACCACTGGACACCAGAGGACAGAGAACAGATGTCTGCGATCGGCTCCAAGGACCGGCGCGACCGGATCGTCCGGCTCGCCACCACCACCGGCCTGGCGAGCGTCGACGAACTCTCCCAGCTGTTCGGCGTGACGGCGTCCACCATCCGCCGTGACCTGGCGAAGCTCACCAGTGACGGGCGGCTCGCCCGCACCTACGGCGGTGCGATGGCGCTGTCCGCCCACCCCGAGGCATCGCTGCGGCAGCGGACGGGCGAGGCGTTCGAGGCCAAGCAGGCCATCGCGCGCTGGGCGGCGGAGCAGGTACGGCCGGGCGAGACGCTGCTGCTGGACGCCGGCTCGACGGTCGGGGCGCTCGCGCATGAACTGCGCACGGCCAAGGACATCATGGTCGCCACGACCGGGCTGACCACGCTTCAGGCGCTCTCCGACGTGGAGACGATCCACGTCGAATGCCTCGGCGGCACCCTGCGGCCGCTCAGCCAGGGCTTCGTCGGCCCGCTCACCGAGGCGGCCCTGGAACGCATGACGTTCGACCGGGTCTTCCTCGGCACGGACGGCATCTCGCCGCGGCACGGCATCTGCGAGGCCGATCTGCGCCAGACCCGGCTCAAGGAGCTGATGGCCCGCCGCGCCGACCAGGTGTACGTCCTCGCGCACGCGGCCAAGCTGGGCCGGCGCCCCTTCCACGCCTGGACCGCCCTCCCGGAGGACTGGACCCTGGTCACGGACGACGCCGCCGACCCGCACATCCTTGAGGAACTGCGCGCCCAGGGGGTGACCACGGTCGTCACCGAGCCGGAGCGGGACCCTACGGGGTGAGGCGCGCTCCCCGCGGTCGCGTCCGTGCGCCCGGTCCGCGGAAGGAGTCCGACGTGCCGGCCGATGCCGTCCCCAGGTGACGGTCCTTCGCCAGTGGACGGCGACGGCCAGGGCCTGTCCGGCGGATCTCGCCGAACAGGCCCGTGGTCCCGAGGAGGGGTCAGCGCTTGAGCATGAAGGTGAAGTCGCCGGCGAGCCTGTCGTTCAGCCGGACCGCCGAGACGAGCCTCCCCTCCGTGATCAGCCTCTCGACCTCGGCCCGCGCAAGACCGCAGCCTTCAGCGATCAGGCGCACCGGCCGGACAGGGATCCGCGCCGCGAAGCGGACCGAGACGTCGATCACCTCGCGGTCCAGGTGATCCGCTCCGCCGGTGTCCAGACGCCAGGCGTTGTCCCAGTCGAGGGCGATGCGATTACGGCGCCGCACGACCGGATCCTGGAGCAGCTCGGCTGCGAGACCAGGATCGTTGTCATGCAGCCGGTCCAACAACTCAGACCGCACGGAGCGCACATTGATCCGCTCCAGGACCGTGAGCTTTGCGGTTTCCCCGCAAGCGGTACAGAGCGCGAGGAGCCAGGCGTCGATGAGCTTGTGGTGTGCGTTGACGCGAAATTTACCGTTCGCCCGGAAACGCTCTGACGCGCACGCGTGGCAACGTCGGAGAACGAGCGGGAGGCAGGTGGGCACGACCACCCAGTTGTTGAGCACAGAAGTACACCGGTTTCAGTGAGAAATCCGCAGCAAGAAGCAGCGCGGCGCACATGCGCGACGCGCGACGAATCAGCTCTCGGGAGGTCTCACACGGTGTACAACGGCACGTCCTTGGCTGGACAACTCGGTTCGGCAGCACGGTAATGGCGCACAACGGCGCTGCTCCACCGATTTTCGAGCGCCCCACCGCCAGGTTCTGTCAGGGCATGCCCTGTTCGGTCGGGGTGAGGCGTGCGGGGGGAGGTAGGGGTGTGTTGTGGGGGCAGTGCCGGTGCGCGGGGCGGCGGGCAGCATCGGTGTCATGGCGGTGCAACTGGCGGCCAGCAAGGGCGCCTCCGCGGTGGCGGTGACCACATCGTCGGCCGAGCGCGGAGAGCGCCTGCGCCGGCTGGGCGCGACACATGTACTGGACCGCGCCGACGACGGCGGCCCCGACGCCCCGGCGGGCTACGACGTGATCCTCGACATGGTGGCCGGTGACGCTCTGCCGTCGTTCTTCGACCGGCTCAACCCGAACGGGCGCATGGTGGCCGTCGGAGCCGTGGGAGGGCAGCCGCCCGCGGACTTCGGAACGACGCGGGGCGACCTCACGGTGGTGGTACACCGGTCGCATGCGAAGATCCGGCCCTCGTCGAGCAGGCCATCGCCGCCCTCAAGTCCTGGAGGCTGCTGCGCAAACTGCGGTGCTCGACGACCCGCATCACCACACTCGTCCAAACCGTCCTCATCCTCCACCGGAACAAGACGGAACCTCCTCTTGGGACATTTGTCCCATATATCCAACATGAGATAGACTCCCTTGTGTGACTGAAGGAGGAGACACTTCAATCACAGCCACAATGATCACTTCTTGTGGCCGACAGCTGCACACAATCGCTGACGATCTTCTCTCTGATGATGCAATTGGAGGAGGGTATGTCGACAATGACCCCGATGTGCGAGCAGACCCACTTCCGCACCGAGAACATCGACGGAGTCGAGGTGTTCTACCGCGAGGCGGGGCCCGAAGACGCCCCCGTCATCCTGCTGTTGCATGGATTCCCCACGTCCTCGCGGATGTTCCGCAATCTGATTCCGCAGCTTGCGGACCGCTACCACGTCATCGCCCCCGACTACCCGGGGTTCGGGCACAGCGACACACCCGGCCGGGAGAACTTCTCGTACGACTTCGACCACATCGCCGATATCGTGGACGAGCTGCTCGATCGCCTGAACGTACGGGAGTTCACGCCCTACATGATGGATTTCGGTGGATCCATCGGCTGGCGCCTCGCCGTCAAGCATCCGGAACGGATCAAGGCGGTCGTCCTTCAGAACGCGCCTTTGTATCCGGAGGGCGACGAAGGCGGTTTCTGGGAGGACATCCTTCCCTACTGGCGCGACGGGTCGGCAGAACACCGGGATGCCGCCCGGTCCTACGTCACGCCTGAATGCACCCGGGACCAGTACCTGCACGGAGTCGGCGACCCGTCACTGATGGACCCCGACTGCTGGCTGATCGACCAGACACTGCTGGACCGGCCCGGGGTCGATGAGATCATGCTGGATCTCCTGTACGACGTCTCGAAGCAAGAGAAGGTCTTTGGGGCGGCAAAGGAATTCCTCCGCAAGGAGCAGCCGCCGGCGCTGATCGCGACGGGTGCCAACGACACTGTGTTCCCGGAGTCCAACCAGCGGATGTTCCTGAACGACCTGCCGCACGCGGAGTTCCACGCGCTTGACACAGGTCACTTCGCCCTGGAGGAGAAGGGATCCGAGATCGGGGGCCTGATGCGGTCGTTCCTGGATCGGAATGTCTCGGACTCGTAGTTCGGTTGCCACGAGAAGTGATGACGTGCGCCGGCCTCCCGCACCCCTCTCGTGGGATGTCTTTACATCAGAGCCCCTGCAGACGCTCGTTGACGAGCCTCCACCCGGGTGGCGGCACCGTGTGTGGCCTCCCATTTCGTCGACGCTGATCTACGGGGTGCGGGAAGCGGTCCTGGTCGACGCGCCGATAACGGTCGACCAGGTACGAACGCTCATGGACCGGATCGCCGCCTCGGGAAAAAGTCTCACGACGGTTTACGTGACACATGGGCACGGCGACCACTGGTTCGGGGCCGGTGCTCTCACCGATCGGTTTCCTGGTGCCAGGATCGTGGCCATTCCGGCAGTCGCGGAGCAGATGCGGCAACACGCTACCGACGCAGAACTCGCGCTGTGGAAGGCCCGCTTTCCCGGGCGTATGCCAGACAGGATTCGCATGCCCGAAGAGATCCCCGACCACGTCATCGAACTCGAAGGACAACAATTGACGGCCATCGAGCTCGGTCATACGGACACCGACGACACCACGTGCCTACACGTGCCGTCCATCGGCTTGGTTGCAGCCGGTGACGCGATCTACAACGGCATCTATCTGCAGCTGCGTGAATCAGACGCGGACTCGAGAAACGAGTGGATCGCGGCTGCGGACACCATCGAGTCGCTGCATCCGAGCAGCGTGATCGCCGGGCACAAGAGCGAAGGGCGATCCGACGGAACGGAGATCATCGCGGAGACGCGGCGGTACATCCGGGATTTCGAGGATGTCCTTGCGAACTGCACAACGGCCCGGGAGGTCTTCGACCGGATGGTCGCCCGATATCCCACATGGAAGTACCCCGGTGCTCTTTGGGCTTCGGCCGCTCAGTTGAAGGACTCCTGAACCGCTGGCAAGAGGAGGACACCGTGAAGGTCGTCAACCTGGCCAAGTACGTCGACAGCCCAGAAAAGGTGGAGGAAGTCCGGCCCGCCCACCGCCAGTACATGGCGGAACTGCTCGACAAACGACAACTCATCGTCGGTGGGCCCTACGAGGACGACAGTGGCGCATTGTTCATCTATGACGTGGATTCCCTGAGCGACGCCGAGGATATCGTGTCCGCCGACCCCTACAAGACGTCGGGTGTCTGGGAGAGCTACGAGCTCAAACCATGGCAGGTAATCAAGGCAGAGCCCGCTCCGAACTGGTACTGACTTTCAAAGGGTGATGTCGTCAATGGTGGGACGAGCGCCAGTCCGGTGCCGGTGAGGGAGCTGTCGAGGACGTCATGGCGGTACTGGAGCTGGCGTAACCCCCGCCGGACGGCGTTGAGGTCCGGTGTGTAAGGCGGGAGTTGGTAGACGGTGAGCCAGTCCCGTTCGGCGATGTAGCGGCGCATACCCGCCGTCAGGTGGGTGTTCACATTGTCCCGGCAGGCCCGCCAGGCCGTTTTCGGGAACCTGGCGGGACCGCACGCCGGCTGGACGCCCGGTGTCAGTCGGTGTAGACCTCTGCCCTGTCCACACTCACGAAGGACGCGGTGGACGATGCGCTGTGTTCCCCGGTCACCCGGATACGCAGAGTGTGCGTGCCGGAGGCCAGGCGCGGGCTGAGGTACTGGAGCGTCTCTCCCGTCCTCGGGGCCCCGTAGAAGTCGACGCGCTGTTCGGGTCCCCCGTCGACGCTGATGGCCGCGATGCCGTTGCCGGTGTCCCGCACGGACAGCAGCGCGATCCGGGTGCCCGTGAAGGTGAAGGTCGCGGTGTTGCCCGCCCGGTCGCTCCAGTGGTCGTCGCTCCAGAAACACTGGGCCCCGCAGCCCGTACCCGAGTTCCAGTCACCTTGGTAGGCGATCTGGCCGGCGCCGCTGGAACGGCCGTCGTCATTGATCCAGTAATTGCCGTTGCCGGGATCGCCGGACGGCAGGTCCTGCGTCGCGCCCAGGGCGAGCGGGCTGCCGAGGTCCGGGCTGCCGTCCGCGTGCCAACCGATCTTCTGGGCACGGGTCGTACGGTTGCCGTAGGTGTTGCTCGCCGTCGTCTTGGCGTGGTAGACGATCCAGTCCTGCGTGCCGTCGGGCGACCGGAAGAAGGCGTGATGGCCGGGGCCGTAGACCCCCCTGGCGTCGACGCGTGAGAAGACGGCGCCGGGGTGCTGCTGCCAGTTGCCGGGCGTCAGCGGGTCGGCGCCGTTCGGCAGGGACAGCATCCACAGCTGGTAGTCGGGCTTGCCGGTGTCACAGGTCGAGTACGTCAGCCACGTACGGCCGTTGCGGTTGAGGAACTCGGGGCCCTCGCGGACCTCCGGGCAGCCGCCGTCGGCGTTCAGGGCCACCGCGTCTCCGGAGACCGTGTACGGGTTCGACATCGGGGCGATGTTCAGTCCGTTGTGCTGGTAGGGGTTGATCCCCGAATACGCCAGGTAGAGCTTCCCGTTGTGCTGGAAGACGCCGGGGTCGATGGCGAAGTCGTCGGCGTGGTTGGGCGGGGTCAGCTTCGCCTTGAAGTGGTAGGGCCCGGCCGGATCGTCGGCCTCCGACTCCAGGACGTACAGCCGGTGATGGTCGTCGACGCCGTCATCGGCCGTGTAGTACATGTACCAGCGGTTCCCGAAGCGGTAGAACTCGGCCGCCCAGATGTGCTGGTTGCGCTCGGAGTCGGTGTCGGTCCACACCGTCACCGGGTCCGCGTCGAGCAGCGTACCGAGCGAGGGCGAACTCCACATCCTGATGCTGCCACCCTGCGTGGTGGTGAGGTGGTAGGCGCCGTTCGCATACGCCATGAAGGGGTCCGGCCCCGTGTTCAGCGGATTCCGGAACGTGCCCGCGGCCTTGACTGCCGGCGCCGGCTCCCGCGCGTGGACCTGCGGCGCCCAGAGCAGGCCGATGAGCAGGGCGAGCAGGGCAGCCAACAGGGTGCTTCTGGACTGACGTGGCATCAGCGGTTCCTCACCTCTGCGCAAGTGCCCGCAGTGGCGGGCGATTTCAGATGGCGGACACCTATGGCACCACAGCTCTTACATCGATGTAAACAGGTCTCTCAGCAAACAGATGGGCCCAGGCGAGGGCGGGATCGGCATCGAGTCCGAGGTGTACGCGTCCGCCGCCCGACGGGACCGGGGTGCCCGATCCCACCGGACAGCGGACGCCGTGCCGCTGCGTATCAGGCGTAGGTTTCGAACTCGGCGACCTGAGGGGTGCCGGTCGAGCCGGTGATCTCGAAGGTGATCTTACGGAGTGAGGTCTGGGCGAAGCTGATGACGCCCGCACCGCTGCCGGAGGCGAGGACGGCGCCGGTGTCATGGTTGATGACCCGCCAGGATCCGATGGTGCCCACGCTGCCCGATGTCTCGCGGATGTTGATCACCGACACCGAGGTGGCGGAGCCCCACTTGACCGAGACGGAGCCGGTCGAGCCGGTCGGTGACCAGTAGGTGCTCGGGTCACCGTCCAGGACATTGCCGTAACTGGTGCCGGAGGCCTTGCTGGACCCGTCCGAACCCGCCCCGATGCTGAGATTGGTCCCGCCGGGCTGGGACGGCGCCGGGTCGGTCGGTGCGGGTGTGGGGTCGGTCGGCGCCGGCGAAGGATTCTGCGGGGAGCAACTGCCGTCCGACACCCGCAGCCCCTTGTTGGCGCCCGCCGTGGCGCTCACGACGCTCGGTACGCAACTGGCCGCGTCGAGACTGTAGGAGTAGGGGATGCTGACGGTGGTGTTGGACTGCGGGTCGGGTCCGGCCGGGTTGTTCTCGCTGCCGGGGCTCGACCACGTCACGTTGTCGTAGATGTTGCCGCTGACCTGCCAGTAGCCGGCCGCGTCGGTGTAGAAGGCGCCGAGGACGTCCTTGGAGTCCTCGAAGTAGTTGTTGTCCACCTTGGCGCGGGCCCCGGCGCGGGAGTTGATGCCGGATTCGTTGAGGCTGACGTAGTGGTTGTTGTAGATGTGGGCGATGCCACCACGCAGCAGCGGTGTGCGCGAGTCGATGTTCTCGTACAGGTTGTGGTGGTAGCTGATATAGCCGTTCGAGGTGTCGCTCTCGCTGGATCCGACGAGTCCGCCGCGGCCGGAGTTGCGCAGGATGCTGTAGGACAGGGTCACGTACTGGGTGTTGTTCTTCAGGTCGAAGAGACCGTCGAAGCCTTCCGACTCCCCGCCCGATGCCGCCAGCGTGGTGTGGTCCACCCAGACGTTGCGGACGTTGCTCTCCATGCCGATGGCGTCACCGCCGTTGGAGGTGGGCGAGCCCGACTTCTTGACGTTCCGGACGGTCACGTTCTGGATGATGATGTTGCTGGAGTCGCGGACGTGGATACCGAGTTGGTCGAAGACGGCGCCGTTGCCCACCCCGACGAGGGTGACGTTGCTGATCTCCTTGAGCTCGATCTTGTCCGCGGCCGTGTTGCAGCTGTCGCCCGACACCTTGGTGGTGTTGCCGTGGTTGATGGTGCCCTCGACCTCGATGATGATGGGCGTGCTGCTGCCGGCACGGCTGCACAGGGCCTGATGGATGGCGGTTCCCGTGGTGGCCCGGACCGTCTGCCCGCCCGCGCCCCCGGTGGTGCCGCCGTTCTGGGTGGCGTAGCCAGTGGCGCTTCCGGTCGCGGCCGCCGCCTCGGGCATCGACAGAACCGCGCCGGTCACGGCGGTCGCCGCGAGGGCTGTCGTGGCCAGCGCCGCGTAGAGCCGCGTTGCTCGTTGTCGTCTCATCCTCGCCTTGCCCTTTCGTCGTCGAACGCAGACCGAGCTGCGTGCCGTTGTCGTTCCGGCGGACCGTCGAGGCGCCAACCTGTCTGTTCAGTCCCATAAACATTGATCCAGATACTGAACATCGAATCGACGAACACGACAGGCCGTACTGACTTCAGAAAGCGCTTGCTGTGCGGGAGTGTAGGGAGATGCCCGCAAAGCGGCAAGGCTCTGCGCAGCACCGGAACCTGCCTAGCTGATTCATGTACGTGAAAATCGGCACGGCCAGATCCCGGAACGCCGGCCGCCGCTTCAGTAATCCGGGAGCGTCACAGGTCGAGCACTGCGCGGAGTGCGTTGTCGACCTGCTCCTGCTGCTCGGGGCCGATCCTGCCGTGATGCGTGCCGGCGTCGAAGCGGGACGCGGAGAGCTGGAGGAGGTTGACGGCGACGACGGAGGCGTCGACCGGAGCGCTCAGGCGCACGCTCATCGCCGTGTCGGGGTGCTGCGCCGGGGCATGCAGCACCAGCACGACGACTGCGCCGTAGGCCTCGGCCAGCCCGTCGAGGCTGACGACGAGAACGGTGCGGGTCCCTTTGCCGGTGTCGACGTCCCAGATGTCGCCCTTGCGGATGATCACAGGGCGTCGCCCTCGCCCGCCAGGTCCAGGGGCTCGATGGCGGCCAGTTTGCGGGCCGCGTCGAGCGTCATCTGACGCCGCACGGCCCGCAGGATGTAGTCGTTGAGCGACGGGGCATCTGCCGCGGCTTCGCGCAGCGGCTTGTCCATCGCGTCGGGGATCCGCAGCGTGATGGCAGTCATGACACCAAATCTAGTGTCAAGCATGCCGTCACGGCAATCTGCGGGTGGGTGCTGAAGTTGACGCAGGCAGGAGTGATCGCCAGCGCCGTGAGGGCTGGCGGTGAACGGCCTCAGTATTGACGAGGTCGCGTATTGAAGTGTCGCCAGTTCTAGCGCTTGGCGAGACGGGGCAGTGACTGTGCACGTTCGCGGGGAGCGGAGATTTGCGTGCTGTCAGGGCCGCAGGAGCCTGACAGCAAGGAAGCACGGAGCCTGTCGGAGCTTGTTGTAGGCCGTTTCGTCGAGTTCTCGCAGGACAGACGTCGGGCGAGGCTCGATGAGTCCTTCAAGCATGAATCCGCCGGCCAGCAGTTCGTTCAGGAACGTTTCCAGCGACATGCGTCGGTAGTGGATTGCCAACGGGCCTCCGGCGAGAGGGAGGTCAACCCAGTCGTCGGCGTAGTACGAACCACCGAATCTCCGCCAGTCAGCCGTCGGGTGGGTCGTCGAGACCAGCAGCCACCCGCCCGGACGCAGGACGCGTCGTAGCTCGCCGAGGAGACGCGGCCGGTCAGCGATATGGTGGAGCGTCAATGCGCACACGACTCCGTCGAACGACGCATCGTCGACGAAGTCCAACGGCTTCTCCGCATCGTGCATGCGCAGTTCGGCCCGGTCGCCCAATCGCTCCCGCGCGTGACTCAGCAGAGTTGCGCTACCGTCGATTCCGACCACCTCGGCACCCAAGGGTTTTGCGTGTTTGCCTTTTGAGTTGATTTAAGTCGAATTAAGGCATTTTCCACAGGGTGGTGTTGCTGCCGCGGGACTCGAGGCTCGCCGGGTGCGAAGGCTGGGCGGCGAGCGATCTCGGCTGTCGTTCTATACGACAGACGCGTCGACGCTCACCGAGACAGGTGGGCGGGGTCCTGCTCGGTCTCGTCGGGTTGTCCGGGGTCCGGGTCGGTGACGGAAGCGGGGCGGTGTGCACGGTTGGCGGCGATGAGCTCGTTGAGGGACTCGAGGGTACGTGTGAGCCCGGAGATGTGCGTGATGAGCTTGTCGCGTTCTTCGAGCAGGCGGTCGAAAGCCCCGTCGGAGGTGGCAGTGCTGGGCGAGTGCAGGCAGGGAAGCAGGCTGACGATCGTCTGGCTGGACAGACCCGCCGCGTAGAGCCGCTGCAGGTACGCGATCCGGTCGACAGCTTCCTCTCCGTAGTGGCGATGACCACCGGGGCTGCGGCTGCTGTCGAGCAGGCCCTGCTCCTCGTAATAGCGCAGGGAGCGGGTGCTCACCCCGGTCCGCGCCGCCAGATCTCCGATCCGCATCCGGTCTCCGGTGTGTTCGTCGTCACAAACAGTTGAATTTCACATAGATGTGAAGTTCTAGCGTACCTCCATGACCTACTCGAACCTGTCTGCCATCAGCGTCGACATCCGACACGGCGTCGCGACCGTAATAATCGATCATCCGCCTCTGAACCTGCTCGACGGCGAGCTCATCAAGGAGCTGATGGCCTTCGCCTCCCAGGTCCGTACCGACGACAAGGTACAGGTGATCGTGTTCGAGAGCGCCGACCCGCAGTTCTTCATCGCGCACGGTGACATGCGCTTCCTCACCGATCCGGCGCTGATGTCCGCCGGCGGTGACCTGCCCACCGGAACCAACGTGGTGCAGGCCGTGAACGAGGAGATCCGGTCGCTGCCCCAGGTCACCATCGGCAAGATCGCGGGCTTCGCGCGTGGCGGCGGCAACGAGTTCGCCATGGCGCTGGACATGCGTTTCGCGGCGATCGGAACGTCTGGACAGGCGCAGCCGGAGACTCTGATGGGCATCTACCCAGGCGGAGGAGGCACGCAGTACATGACCTCCCTCATCGGCCGCGCCCGCACACTCGAACTGATCCTCGGCGGCGAGCTGGCCGACGCGGAGCTGGCCGAACGCTACGGTCTCGTCAACCGCGCCCTTCCGGCGGACGAACTCGACACATTCGTCACCGTGCTCGCGCGCCGCATCGCTGCTCTGGGCCCGACCGTCATCGGCATCGTCAAGATGGCCGTCGACGCGGCCGACTACACCAAACGGGACCTGGCTACAGAGAGCAGTCTCGCCGCCCGGCTCTCCTTCCCCGAGGTTGCCGCAACCGCCCACAAGCTGCTTGCCGCCGGTGTGCAGACCCGCGAGGGCGAACTCCGCCTGGAAGAGATCCTCAACAAGGCCCAGCAAGAAGTGACGCCGCAACTTTCGGACAAGGCTGCCACTCGGGTATCACGCGAATCCGATTGATCCTTTTCGTCCGGCGAGTCCGAGCGCGGTCAGGGGGCGCTCGTAGTCGCGTGCGGTGTGGCGGAGGGCGGCCGCGATGTTGGTGCGGCCGTCCTGACGGTGGCCGCCAAGGGCGAGGTTCCGCAGGCTGGCCATGGTGCGTGGCAAGTGCGCGGTGCGGACCTTGGAATCGTCCTCGCGAAAGGTCCGGTCCCGGACGTGGTGCAGGAGGTTCTCGATGCTCCAGTGACCGCGGATCCAGGCCACGAGTTGTTCACCGGTGGCCTCGCCGGGCTTGAGGCTGGTCATCAGGTAGACACGCGCGATGGTGAGCTTGCCGGTGCCCGACTCGCGTCGCCAGCGCACGACTTGGAGGGCCTGGGCCACGTCGGGGTAGTCGAGGTGGGTGAACGCGGCTGTCTTCAGCCTGCGGATCTCCATGCGGTGGTGGGCGCGAGTGCGCTGGTAGTGGTCCAGGGCGATGTCCCGCCACGGGAGCTGGCGGACGCGGGCGTATAGCGCGGGATGGTTCTTCTTGACGATCGCGAGGTAGTGGGCACCACGTTCGCGCAGGTAGGTGGCATGGCCATGCTGGGTATGCAGGGCGTCGGCGGTGACCACTAAGCCGGTGAGGTCTACGGTGTTGAGCAATGGGGCGAAAGCGGGGATCTCGTTGCTCTTGTCGGCGATCTGCCGCTGGGCGAGCACGGCGCCGGTGTGCTCCATCGCCGCCAGCAGCGCGACGGCCGCCCGGCCCGCATGGCGTGAGCCGCGCAGCGTCTTGCCGTCCACTGCGATCGCCCGCAGTGCTGGGCGCTTGCCGACAGCGTGCTCCGGTTGTCTGGCGCGAGCCGCGAGGAAAGCACCGATTGCCTCATCCAGTACATCGCCGTCAAGTCGGGCGAGCAGGCGCCGGACCGTGGCCGGATGCGGCACCGGTACGGCACCGGTGAGCGGATCTGCCGCAAAGCCGCATGCGCGCAGCACCCACTGCGGAGCGTCCGTGATCCACTCGCCGATCGCGGTGAGAGAGCGGGCGCCGGCCAGCACGCTCGCGGCCGACGCGCACAGCAGCGCACCAAGCGGGTAGCGGCAGCCCCGGCGGTCGCGGGGATCTGGCAGCAGGCCGAAGAAGTCCCGCAAACGGACAGCGTCGGCGACCGGAGCTGGGGCATCGGCCTGGGCCAGATGCTCCAACGCTTCGGGCATAGGAGGTGATACAGGGGCAGGCACGGCCTCGCTCGGTGATCAATTGGACTCGACACCCACATGATCACCTGTGGTCGTTCTGCGCTACTTCACGCCCTCACCAAGCGACATGACGTCACGTCATGCACGAACCGGACCAATCCCCATCACGCAAAGACCCTGCCTCGGCGCCGCCCGCCAAGAGTTCGGCCGCGTAGTGCCCGGCCCCGCAGCCGACATCGAGAACCTTCAGCCCGGCAACGTCCCCCGCAAGTGCGAGCATCGCGGGTCGGTCGGTGTGCGCGTTGTAGGGGCTGGTGTCGGCGTTCTTCGCGAAGTAGTCGCCGAGTTCGTCGTGGTAAGCGGTCTCTGCAGGCATCATGACAGCATCGCGCCGGTGGCTGCCAACTGCGAGCGGTTTTGTGCGACCAAGGGCGCGTCCCATCAACGGCTGCCTCGACTTGGGGCCTGATAGTAGTGGGCTCGTTTTCAGCTGTCGCCGGTTCCCCGAGGAACCCAGCCCGCTGGTGACCTTGTGTGATCCCCCGGGGCGTATCGGCTCCATGTCCCGCCGGTCTCGTTGCGGAGCCGGGTGGTGGTCTTCGGCCGCCGGGACCCCGACCTCGTTCAGGAGCGCGGACAGGTGATCCGGGCGGGACGGCCGGCCCGCCCGGGCGGCCCAGGAAGAGCCAGTGGGATGCAGGGTCGGTGGCGGTGGCGGTGTTCATGTTGTCGCGGTTCGCGATGTGATTCAGCAGCAGGGCAGCGACCGGTTCGGGAACGGTGAGGCGGGTTCCCCGAGCCGTAGCAGCACGGTGTCGCCGTCGCGGATCACGTCGTCGACAGTGGGCCGGACGATGCGGCTCACGGGCTGCGCGTGGGGGAGGACGATGACTCCCGCGGCACGGAGACGCATCAGTATTTCCGTGTCGGTCACCATTCGGCCAAGGGCATCGACGCGTTCGTCCTCGCTCAGTGCGGTCAGCCAAGACCTTCAGCGCGGGAATTGAGCCGCGAAGAGTGCGGCCGAGGCTTCTACTCCTGACCTCCCGGCCCCCGACTCTGGCTTGCCCGCCAGAGGACATACCCGTTTCGATTGCCTCGCTTGACTTGGCGCAGAGCAGCGCCGTGCGCTGCATCCAACCGGTTCCTCCCGGACGATCCGCTCGACGTGCCGTGGGTCGTGATCGGGCACTTGGCCACGCACGCGCCGTCGAGGACATCGAGGCCTCCGGCCGCGCCTTGGGGCGATGCACAGAACCCCGACGCGTGCGCTCGCCGCATCGGGGTTCGCGGTTCTTATCGCTGGGTCGTCACCCTGGTCTCGATCTCCTTGAGGATGAGGTCGGGGCGGTCCTTGGGGATGTCGTGGGAGCTGTTGGCGGCGGTGACGAGCGTCCGGTTCGGTCCGTCGGCGGCGAAGGTCCTGGCGGCGTCCTTCCAGCGCTGGACGTCCTCGGGTGAGCCGTCGAACGGGGTCTTCTCGGAGACGATGACCGTCGCCGGGACCGAGTTCGGCCAGGAGACCTTGTGGTACGCCTTGTGCATCGGCACGTAGCTCTCCGCCGTGGAGATGAGCTGGCGGTTCTGCGGCTTGTCCGGGTCCTTCTTCGCGGC
This sequence comes from Streptomyces shenzhenensis, assembly GCF_003688995.1. Classification (GTDB taxonomy): domain Bacteria; phylum Actinomycetota; class Actinomycetes; order Streptomycetales; family Streptomycetaceae; genus Streptomyces; species Streptomyces shenzhenensis_A. The sequence continues at coordinate 94,714 of NZ_PENI01000022.1, forward strand.
GTCGACCTGGGGCTGGGCCGCCGCGGCGAGGCGGGTGATCTCCTCGTCCGTGTAGAGCGGCGGCAGGCTGGCGTCGACGAGGACCACGCCGGACAGCATCTTCGGGTTCTCCTTGGCGAAGTAGGTCGCGACCTCGCCCGCCTGGGAGTGGGACACCAACGTCACGTTCTCGGTGACGCCCAGCTCGTCCAGCCCCGCCTTGAGGTCGCTGACGGCGCTCTCCACGCTCCACGCGCCGGGCACCACATCGCTCTTGCCCATCCCGGCCCGGTCATAGGTGACGACGGTCGCACCAGTGGCCTCCTGGATCTTGGGAATGAGGTCGTGCCACTGGGAGGAGTCCTCGCCGCCGCCCGCGTCCAGCACGATGGTGGGGCCCTTGCCCTGCGTGACGTAGAAGGCCAGGCGGTGGCCGTCGTTGTCGACCAGGTGCAGCTTGGCCTCCCCCGCCCGGGCCGTGCCGGGTGAGGTGGAGGAACCGGCCGAGGACGAGGGCGAGTCCTTGGCGGTGGAATCGCTGTCACTGCAGGCGGTGACCGCCCCGGCGGTCAGGGCCAGCAGGGCGAGTACCGACAAGGACCGGCTGAGGGAACGCCGATGGGTGCGTGACATGGTGACTCCGTTGGTGGCTGAGTGTGCTGTGCTGCCTGCACAACCAGCATTCGCGCAGTGCTGTGCTCACACCATCCGGCTGGCATGCGTGTCCACGGGGTGGGTGGTGCCATGCCTGGGGTGGGGTTGACACCCGCACGTGATCACCGGAATCGACAGCGGGCCCGGCGTCGCCGGGGATCGCACGGCGGTCAGCCGAAGCGGCCCTCCACGTAGTCGGAGGTGCGGGGATCCGAAGGGCTCGCGAACATCGTGTCCGTGGGCCCGTGTTCGACGATGGCGCCGGGGGTGCCCTGCTCGGCGAGGAAGAAGGCGCACTGGTCGGAGACCCGGGCCGCCTGCTGCATGTTGTGGGTGACGATCACGATCGTGACCTCGTGGGCCAGTTCCCGGATCGTCTCCTCGATGCGTCGCGTGGACGTGGGGTCCAGCGCCGAGCACGGCTCGTCCATCAGCAGGACCTTGGGCCGTACCGCGAGGGAGCGGGCGATGCACAGGCGCTGCTGCTGGCCGCCGGAGAGGGCGCCCCCGGGCTGGCGGAGCCGGTCCCGGACCTCTTTCCACAGCCCCGCCTTGGCCAGGCACTCCTCCACCAGGTCGTCCTTGGCGTCGCCGTTCATCCGGGTTCCGGTGAGCTTCAGTCCGGAGGTGACGTTGTCGTAGATGGACATCGCGGGGAACGGGTTCGGCTTCTGAAAGACCATGCCGATCGTCCGGCGTGCCTCGGTCAGCCGCTGCCCGGCCGCGTAGATGTCCTGGTCGTCCACGAGGACCTCACCGGCCAGTGACGCGGACGGGACGAGTTCGTGCATGCGGTTGAGGATGCGCAGGAACGTCGACTTGCCGCAGCCGGAGGGGCCGATGAGGGCCGTGACCAGGCCGGCGGGCATGGTCAGCGACACCCGGTCGAGCACCTTGTGGTCGCCGAACCATGCCGAGATCCGGCGCGCCTCGAGCGTCGCGCCGCTCACCCCGGGTACGGCCGGGAGGTGCAGTGTGGTCTCGGTCTGGGTCGTCTGGTCGGTCACGGCTTGTCCTTCGTCGACGGTGGAGCGGTTCGGGCGGCGGGGCGGGCGGTCATAGCAGGTTGGGCAGGAGCATCAGCGCCTGGTCCGCGGTGGCCAGGCCCAGCGCACCCAGGAGCGGGACGCCCACGACCCAGGTGTGCGGCCGGCCCCAGCGGGTGCGGGCCCAGGTGAGGGCGGCGGCTGCGAGGACGAGGCCCTGGCCCCACAGCACGAGCGGCAGCCAGGCCGAGGCGCTGGTGGCCATCGGCTTCTCCTCCTCCGGCAGGGCGCCCGCCGCGACGGCCGGGGCCGGGGTGGGCTGGACGTCCGAGACCAGGTCGGCGTCCACGCGCAGGATGCCGCGGGGCATGAACGGGGTGCCGTCGGCCGTGATGAGGGTGAGCCGGCCGTGGCCCTCGGCGGGCGCGGCCGGCTGCGGGTCACCGGCCCGGCGCGGCCCGATCACCTGGTAGATGTGCTTGCCCTGACCCGTCGTCACGGTGAACTTGTCGCCGCTGTTCAGCTCGCCGAGGCGCCGGAAGGGCCCGCCGTACGTCGCCTGGCGGGCCATGACGAGGCTGATTCCCGACTGGCCGGGCAGGGGCGTGTCCCGGCGGTGGCCGGGGCCGTGGGACAGGGCGTCGGCCGTGGTGCCCTCGTGGACGACCTCGCGCAGCCCCAGTTGCGGGATCTCCAGCAGGGCCACGGCCTCCCCGGCCTTCGGCGCCCGGCCGCCGCCCGCGGACTGCCCGACCGGGGCGACGCCGTTGGCGAGGTCGGAGCGGAAGGTGGCGTAGTCGACCTGTCGGTCGCGGGCGTGTCGCAGATTGCCGACCAGACCGGCATCGGCGACGAAGCCGAGCAGCAGCGCGGCCAGGATGCTCAGCGCCGCACTGGCCACCCGCAGTCCGGGCCCCGCGGTGGGGCGTACCGGGCGGGTGGGGCGCGCCCCGCCGGGCCCGGGAGCCGACGCGGAGTCGGCTGCCACGGGCCGGGCGGGGGAGGTGACCGGTGCCGTCATCCGATCTTCACCGAGGCGGAGGTGGCGGTGCCCTTGGCGTATCCGGTGCGCTTCGCGGTGACGGTCACGGTGAGCCGATGACCGCGGTCCGCGCGGACGGGGGTGTACGTCGACTTGGTGGCGCGGCTGATGGTCTTGCCGTCGCGCTTCCAGACGTAGCTGTACGAGGTGGCCGACGGCTTCCAGGTCCCGGGCTTGGCGGTCTGCTTGTAGCCCACCTTGTGGGTACCGCCGACCGACGGCTTCGTCACGGCCTTCAGGGCCGGGCCGAGCGCCACGGTCACGGCCGGGCTGGTCGAGGGCGTGCTGCCGGTGCTGTTGGTGGCGGTGGCCCGGCAGGCGATCTTGTGCGCGTAGTCCGTGCCGCTGAGCGTGCGGGTCTTCGCGGTCGCGCCGCTGATCACCTTGCTGTCCTTGAGCCAGGCGTACGACACGGAGGTCGCGCCGCTGAACGACGCCGCGCAGGTCACGGTGGAGCCGGCGCGCACGGTACCGGTCACCTTCGCAGCGCTGACGACCGCCGGAGGCTTGATCTTCACCGTGTAGGGCAGCGGCCGGGAGTCCGAAGCGCCGTACACCGCCGGATCGGCCGGGGTGAACCGGGCCTTGAGGGTGTGGGCGCCCACCGCCAGCGAGCTGGTGGTCAGGGTGGCCTTGCCGCCGGACACCGTGACCGGGTTGCCGAGCTCGGTCGTGCCGTCGAGGAAGCTCACGGTGCCGGTCGCGGTGGCCGGGGTGACGGCCGCGGTCAGCTTGACCGCCGTGCCCTGGACGACCGGGCTGCCCGGGCTCGCGGTGAGCTGGGTGGTCGTGGGCGTGACCGTGACGGGCTCGGTGGACTGGTACGTGGTGTCGGACGTGAACCAGATCGGCGCCGTGAAGTCGCCGTAGGTGGTGGAGCCGAACGGCATGCGGCAGGTGAGCGTGAAGTCGTAGCGGCCCTGGAGGGTGGTGAAGCCCGCGGTGCTGGCGTAGTCGCGCATGGTCTGCGTCAGGGGGACCGCGATGCCGCCGTTCTGGGCGCTGGGGTAGATGCTGATGGGCGAGTTGCCCACCACGATCTGGCCCTCGGCGGGGAAGCCGGAGCCGCGCACCGAGATGATGAGGTTGGTCGCCGGTTCCGGGCACGTGCCGGACGTGGTCAGCAGGATGCCGCTGGTGTCGGTGCCGGTGGCCGGGGCCACCTCCATCGCACCGAGGACGTCGGCGCGGGCTCCGCCGGTGCCGAGCGCGAGCGAGCCTGCGGCGAGCAGGGACACGAGCGTCGCGGCCAGCGGTATGCGTACGGCCTTGAAACGTGTCTTGGTGAAGCGTGTCGTCGTGAAGCGCATGGTCTCTCCTCCCGCTCAGACGTTCGTCGTGTCGGTGGTGACGTCGAAGTCCTCGCGCGCGCGGGCGCGGCGCACGACGAGGACACCCGCGAGGACCAGCGCGGCCGACACGGCGCCGAGCGCACCCGCGTCGACGCCGGTGGCCGCGAGCGAACCGTTGCCACTGCCCGAACCGCCGCCGGACGCACCGCCGTTGACCTCGGTCGACACGTCCTGGGAGCCGCCGGAGCCACCGGCGCCACCGGCGCCACCATCGGCGGAACCGCCGTCGGAGGCCGAGGTGTCCGAGGGGGACACGCTGTCCGTCGGCTCGCCGGTGTCGGAGGGCTCCGAGCTGTCGGTGGGCTCTGAACTGTCGCTGGGGATGGCGGTGTCCGACGGCTCGGCGGTGTCCGAGGGGGTCGCGGACGTGGTGTGCGAAGCGGTCGGCGAGGTGCTCGGACCGGACGGGTCCGTGGCCGTGTACTCGGTGTTGGAGGTGAACCAGATCGGCGCCGTGAAGTCGGCGAGGCTGGTGCCGTTGAACGCCGTACGGCAGGTGAGCGTGAAGTCGTAGCGGCCCTGGAGCGTGCTGAAGCCCGCCGTGTTGGCGTAGTCCCGCATCGTCTCCGACAGCGGCACGAGGAGGCCGCCGTTCTGCGCGGTCTGATACGCGGAGATCGGCGAGTTGCCCACCACGTACTGGCCCTCGGCCGGGAAGCCCTTGCCCTTCACCGAGACGATGATGTTGGTCGCGGTGTCCGGGCAGGGGCCCGAGGTGGTCAGATGCATCCCGTCGCTGTCCGCGCCGGTCGTGGGGGCCACTTCCATGGCGCCGGCGGACTCGGCGGCCGACGCTTGGGCGACGGTCACCGCGGAGACGAACAGCCCCGCCGCGCCGCAGGCCGCGATCAGCGCGCCCGCCCGGACGGTGGCCGCCCTGGACAGCCGGGGTCGGTGAGGTGTGAAGGACACGGTGTTTCTCCCTTGAAGGTGTTTCAGGACGGGCTGGCGAGGGGGTTCACTCGCCGGTGTCGGGCCGTTCGGCCCCGGCTCGGCGGCCGCGCACCCAGAGGGCGACGCCGGCCACGAGCGCCAGCAGACAGACGCCGAAGCCGCTCACGGCCCAGGCGTTGAGCGAGGACCCGGTCGAGTCCTCGGCGGCACCGGCGCGCGCCGCGTCGAGGGGGGCGGATCCGGCCGGGGCGGAGCCGCTGGGCGTCTCGGCGGGCACGGGCAGGCCGTTGGGCTGTCCCTGCTGTCCGGGAGCCGGGGCGGCCGTGCCTCCCGTGGCCGGAGCGCCGGTGGCCGGGGCCCCGCCGGAGGTGCCCTCCGCCGCCTTGGGCAGCGCGACCTTGGTGCCGTCCCGGTACGCGTTCTTCCGCTCGAAGTCCAACGAGCCCGTGAAGTCCTTCAGGCTCGTCGGGTCGAAGGCGCCCTTGAGGCAGCTGACGGTGAAGGTGTAGGTGCCGCGCAGGTCGGTGAACCCGGCGATGTTCGCGTAGTCCTTCATCGTGTAGATCAGCGGGATCGCAAGGCCGCCGCCCGACGCCTTCGCGTAGGTGGAGAGGGGCGCGTTGCCGACGACGATCTGTCCGTCGCGCGGGAAACCGGCCCCCTTGACGCGGGCGATGACGTTGGCGGTCTTCGTGGGGCAGGGCGCCTCGGCGGTGAGGGTGATGGGCTCGGTGTCGGTGCCCTTCGCGGGGGTGACGGCGAGCATGCCGCCGGTGGCGGCGCGCGCGTCGGTCGGCGTGCCCGCGAGGAGCGCGCCGGTGGCCAGCAGCACCGCCGTGAGGCCGACCGCCTGCTTGGCGCCGGACGTCGCGCGTGGTGAACGGACGGACACGGCCTGGGAGTTACGGCCCCGCCTGCGGCGTATCACCACGATGGCGACGATCGCGGCGAGCACGAGAACCAGGGCCAGCAGCGCCCACGGTACGGCGGTGAAGGCGGCGGTGCGGGTGACGCGGGGCAGGATGCGGTGCTTGATGTCGCCGCGCACCGGCTCGGGGTCCACCGTGACCGTGGTCGTGTCGCGGAACGCGGGGCGGACGCCGGTGGCGGACGTGCTCACATGGATCGCGTCGCCCGGCAGCAGTTCGGGCACATCGCGGAGCTTCGCGGTCTTCGCGGTGCCGCCGAGACCGTCGCGCACCCGGACCGTCTGGTGGGCGGCGAGCCGTACGTTTCCGGTGTTGCGCAGGGTGTACGTCACGGTCGCGGAGCCGGTGCCGAACGGGTTGGCGGTGCCGTGGTAGACGGTGCGCAGGTCCTCGACGGCGAGCCGGGGGGTGAGTTCACCGGCCACGCGGAGGTAGACGCGCGCGCCGACGCGCTGGTCGACGGCGACCCGGTCGCCCTTCCTGTCGGTGGTGGTGGCCGCGAGCGAGGCGACGATGCCGCCGACGTGGTCGCCGGGGGTCGCCTTCGGCGGGATGCTCAGGGTGAACGGCACGATGACGCGGGAGCGGGCCGGTACCTTCACCCGGCTCTTGCCGACCTCGATCCAGGAGCCGACGTCGGTGGGCCGGTGCTTGGCCGCGAACAGGTCGAAGCCACTGTCCTCGGTGGTGAACGCGTCCTGCGCGTACACCCTCAACGTCAGGGGCTTCTTGCCGTAGTTGAAGACAGCGAGGTGATCCGTGACGCGGGCGCCGGGGGTGGCGCCGTAGGAGAAGTTGGGCCGCGTGTCCGGCTTCTTGGCGGCCGAGGGCTGAACGCCGAACGTGGTACGCCCCGTTCCGCCGGCACCGGGTGCCGCGGCCGACGCATGCGTGGCCGGGAGGACGGCGAGGAGGCAGGCGGCCAGGACGGCGGCAATGCGGCGGGCTGAGGTCGTGATCATGAGACGTCGTCCGTTCGAGCGCGAGCGAGACCGGTGCGGGGTGGAGCGGGGACGGGGCGGGACGTTGGGGAGTGCGGGGGTGGCCGGGACAGGTGGGGTGCCCGTCCCGGCCCGGGGCGGTCCTCAAAAATGAGGAGCCGCCCCCTCGGTCATCCGCACGGGTCAGATGGCCGTCAGGGTGAGCGTCGCGGTGTAGGTGCCGGCCACGGTCGAGGTCGGCACGTTGAACGCGAGGTCGGCGCCGAGGTGGGCGGTGCCCAGACCGGTGCCGTTGGCCAGGGAGCGGGACGGCTTGAGGCCGGCCGAGCCCCCGTCGGCGGGAGCGACACCGTTGGCAGCGGCGACCGCGCCACCCGCGGTGACCGTCTGGGACGCGCCCTTGTCGATCACCTTCGGGGTCCAGCCGAGGTTCTGGCCGTTGATCTGGTGCGAACCACCGTCGGAGAAGTCGGTGACCTGGCCGCTGACGGACCAGCCGGGGTTGCCCGCACGGGTGTCGGTGAGCGTGACCGGGTTGATCGCGCCCGCGGTGGTGAGCAGGTCGCCGTTGGTGGTCAGCTGCGGGGACGGCAGCGTGACGTGCGGGTCGTCGACGCTGATGACGAGCGCACCCGACTCGACCGTGGTGGTGATGTCCTCGGAGGCGGTGACGCCGCTGAACGCACCGATGACGTACGGGACGGCGCCGGAGGTGGAGCCGGTGTACGCGTCGGAGTTCGCCGGGACGAAGACCGCCGTGAAGGAGTGATCGCCCTCGGGCAGGCTGCTGGTGGTGAAGGACGCCTGGCCGGCGGCGACCGGCACGGTGCCCAGCGTGGTGGTGGTGCCGCCCACGGTGTCCTGGAACTTCACGGAACCGGCCGCGGCGGTCGGCGACACGGAGGCCGTCATGGACACCGGGCTGAACTTCTCGGCCGTACCGGACGGGGAGACCGCCAGGGCGGTGGTTGTCTGGGTCGCCGGGGCGGCCTCGACGGTGTAGGCGACCGCGCTGGACGTCGAGCCGTTGTAGGCGGTGCTCGACGGGGTGAACACGGCGGTCAGCGAGTGGTTGCCCGCGCCCAGGGCGCTCGTGGTGAGCTTGGCCTCGCCACCGGAGACGGTGACCGCGCTGCCCAGGGCCTGGCCGTTGTCACGGAACTGGACCTGGCCGGCGGCACCCGCGGGGCCGACGGCCGCGGTCAGCGTCACCGGGGTGCCCGCGGCGACCGGGGCGTTCGGGGACACCGCGAGGGAGGTGGTGGTGTCGATCTTCGACGCCGGGTCGGTGTTCTGGTACTCGGTGTTGGACGTGAACCAGACCGACGACGTGAAGTCGCCCTGGCTGGTGCCGTTGAACGCCGTACGGCAGGTGATCGTGAAGGTGTACTTGCCGGTCAGCGTGGCGAAGCCCGCCGTGTTGGCGTAGTCGCGCATGGTCTGCGTCAGCGGAATGACCATGCCGCCGTTCGACGCCGTCGGGTAGGTGCTGATCGGCGAGTTGCCGACCACGCCCTGCCCCTCGGCCGGGAAGCCCTGACCGGTCACCGACACGATGACGTTGGTGGCGGTGTCCGGGCAGGCGCCCGAGGTGGTCAGGCTGACGCCGGAGTCGTCGAAGCCGGTGGCCGGGGTGACCTCGGCCGTGCCGATCTCGGCGGCCGCCGCGGAGGGCGCCATGATCAGGCCACCCGCCGGCACGGCGACCAGGCTCGCGAGACCGCCCGCCAGGGCTCGCGAGAATGTCTTCTTCAGCACTGTCGTGCTCTCCTTCTACGAGGATCTCTGCGCGGATCTACGGAGATCTGTGCAGTGTCAGGGGGTCTGCTTGCTGGTGTCGCCGCAGTTCGGGTTGGCCGCGAAGCCGTAGGTGTTGATGACAGACGCCTGCTGGCAGATCAGGGAGTTGGAGCCGACGAAGACCTGGCTGTACGGCGCCGTACCGATCTTGCTGGTCGGGATGACGTTGTAGACGTCGCGCTTCACACCGAAGCTGGAGTTGAGGACCGTCGGCGCGAGCCCGTCGATGGTGCCGAGGATCGCCCGTCCGCGCAGGTCGGCAATGGTCTGCGAGGCCTGCGAGTTGTACTGGGCGATGGAGAACGGGACGATCGACTTGTCGTCGAGGACGCGGCCGTCGTGCTCCTGGACCGACTTGCCGTTCTTGGTGTCCTTGATGCAGGGGTAGACACCGGCGACCACGTCGGCGTCCGTGATGCCCATCTGGGCCTCCCAGAACTGGCGGGTGCCGGAACCGGCCTGCGGCAGGAGCACCGAGAGGCTGTAGTTCGGGCCGGTGCCCACGTAGTTGGCGTCGCAGTGGTAGATCGCCTTGAGGTCGTTCAGCGAGAGCTTGCGCGGCACCGTGCCGGTGGGCGTGATCGCGTAGGTGACGGCGTCCACGGCGAACGGGACGTAGGTCAGGCCCGGGTTGGAGGCGGCCAGGTTGAGGCTGGAGGAACGGGAGAAGTCCAGGCAGCCGTCACCGGCGCCCCCGTTGGCCTGCAGCGAGTTCTGCAGGGCGGTGCGGCCGGCGCCGGAGCCGTTCGGGCGGGCCATGGTGCAACCCGGCTTGGTGGCGGGGTCCTTGGTGGTGACGTTGGCCGAACCGGTGGCGTCGTAGGAGCCGATCACCTTGGTGCCGTTGATGGTGATGGCGTTGGCAAGGCCGTTCATCACGTCCTGCGTCGTGTCGGAGCCGACGCCGGACAGCTGACGGTAGGTCGGCGTGCCGGACGGGTCGGCCGACGCCTGCGTGACGGCCATGGTGCCCGTCAGCAGTCCGGCCAGGCCGACGGCGGCGACGGCTGCCATTCTCTTGTTCACGTGCGATACCTCTCGGGTTAGGCTTTCGCCGGGTGATGCCCGGCGCGGTGTTTCGGACAGTTCGTTGGCGCGGACCTGTCGATGAGGCGGAGTCGGGCATCACCTCCCGGGATCGCCGGACGTCTTGTCCCTGGCGCGCCAGGCCGCGACGCCGGCCGCGAGACGCGGTACCACCGTCGGCAGGACGGGGCCGCAGACCGCGGCGGCGAGGCCGGTGACCAGGGCGATCAGCAGGGCGTAGCGCACGGCGCCGAGCGCCCACTCGGGTGTGTCCGGCAGGGCGGCGCCCGAGGCCGCGGGCGCGGTGGACGGGCTGCCGGACGGGTTCGCGGACGCGGCCGGGGAGGCGCCCTTGGCGCCGGTGGCGCCGGACCCGTTGTCCCCGTGGCCCGTCCCGGCGGGGCCGCCGGCTGTTCCGGCGCCGCCTGCACCGGTCCCGCCCGCGCCGCCGCCGGTGCTGCCGGAGCCCGATCCCGTTCCCGTACCGCCCGCCGAGTCTCCGCCGCCGGAGCCGGAGCCGGCGGCCGAGGTGCCGGCGCGGGCGGCGATGGCGTCGGCGGCGGCGCGGGTCTCGGCGCGGACCGAGCCGGGCAGCGCGGCGTAGCCCTCGGGCAGGGTGCCGGCGGCGACGCCGGGCCGCTGTCCCGCGCCCACCGCGTACCGCAGCAGGGCCGCGTAGTCCCGGCCCTCCTGCTTGGTGAGGTCCTCGGGGACGGTCGCCGCGTAGGTGAGGAGGGTGAGCGGGTAGGCGGCGGCGGACTTCGTGGTCGGGTCGGGCTCGTCCACTCCCCCGGCCCCGCTCGGCTTCATCGCCGCCTGTGCGGCGAGCAGCCCGGCCGTGCCGGGGGCCACGAAGCGGCCGGCGGCGTTCTGCAGCCGTGCCGTCACCAGGCCGTAGCGCGCCGCGGTCGCGGTGTCGGTGAGGGCGAGGACGGCCCGCTTGCCGGCGGCCTGCGGCGGGTTCTTCTTGTAGCCGGGGGGAATCGTGGTGGCGTCCCAGGTGCTGCGGGCCAGCGTGTCGCCGCGTGCCGCGGAGCGGGCGGCGGCGTGCAGGTCGGTGGCGTAGGGGTGCTTGTCCTGGATGCACAGCGGGCTGTCGGGGTGGTCCGTGAACTGCTGACAGTAGGGGTCGCTCTTCGGGAACTCCGCCCGCGGCAGCTCCATGGCACGGTAGTTCGGGTTGACCTTCATCCCCGCGAAGGCGGAATCGCCGTAGCTGCCCTGGTTGTCGGGGGTGCCGCTGAGGAACTCGCGGGCCGCGGGGTCGCTCTTGACCCAGTTCCACAGCTGCCACGCCGAGTCGGACAGCGCCTCGGGCACGAGCACGTCGCCGAGGGCGCCGCCGAAGTCGAGGTCCTGGTAGTCGGGGTTGTACTTGAGGAACTCGGGGTCGCGGGCCAGGTTGAAGGGGTTGCCCTCGGTGCTCTTGGCGAAGCGCGAGTTCCCGTCCTGGTACGACTCGGTGAGCAGCTTGGCGACCAGTCGCGGGGTGAGGTTGAGCGAGGTCAGCCGGACGCCGTCACGGGCCCTGACGGCGTCGGGCGCGCTGAAGCCGGACTGGCTCTCGATGAAGAAGCCGATGGTCAGGCCGGACAGGGCGACGGGCGCGTAGACGGGCCGTTTGCCGGACGGAACCTGGTCGCCGGTGGCCGGGCGGCCGAGGAAGACCAGGCCGGGCTGGCCGGAGATCAGCTTGGCGCGGGCCGTGTCGTCGGTGACCTGCGCGTACCCGTAGATCGTCTTGTTCGCGGACTGGCACAGGGTGGGCTGCCAGCGGGTGATGGCCTCGGCGACCATCTCGTTGCCGAGGGTGCTGCGCTCGGCGGAGCCGATCGGGCAGAAACTGCCCATCGGTTCGAAGCCCAGCGGTACGACGAGCCGGTGCTGCCAGTTGCTCGCGCTGAGCGGCGACGACTGGAGCATGCCGCTGGCCTGGGCGGTGTACGAAGTGCCGTCCACCTCGCTCTCGCCGCGCGGCACGACGACCAGCCAGCACTTGCGCCCGGCCGTCGCCCCGGAGTCCCCCTCGGGTACCTCGCCGCAGCCGAGGCCGGGTGCCTCAAGACCCGTCTGGGTCTCGAAGTAGACCTCGCCGGTGCCGTCGGGTCCGGTGCGGGCGTAGGGGACCTCGTTGGTGGTGTTCACGTCGTAGAACTCGTTCCAGTTCCCCTTCGTGATCCGGTCACCGGACACGGAGCGGAACGGGACGTACGAGATCCCCGTGTCGGAGGCCGGCGGCAGCTGCTGTGCCGGGTCCTTGAGGCTGCCGTAGGTGAGCTGCCGGGTGTTGGTGTACGCGCCCGCGGCCTGGCTGCCGGCGCCCGCGCCCAGTGCGGAGGAACCGCCGAACTGGCACTGGTCGGGGTCCGGTCCGTCGGCGCCGTCGCCCCAGCACTGCATGATCTGGAGGTAGTCGGCGGCGTAGGTGGTGTCGGAGACGGTGGGGGCGGCGCCCTTCCAGGAGATCTTGATGACCTGGTTGACCAGGTCCCTCGTCTGACTGACCGTCACCTTCAGGCCCTTGAACGGGCCTTGGCCGGAGACGGTGGTCGCGGATCCGCCGGTGGCCGCCTCGGCGGGGCGGGGCGCCGAGACGAGCACCACGGTGCCGATCACCGACAGCAGGACCACGGCGACGGCGACGGACGTCGTCAGGAAGCGGCGCAGCGCGGCGATCACGACGTGCCCCGCTTCAGCCGGCGGGTGAGCAGCGGGGGCCCGACCGTGAGCGCCAGCAGCAGCACGCCGGCCACGGTCATCAGCGCGATCCGCGAGCCGCCGCTGATGCTCCGGGAGGTGTTGACGGGTACGGCGAAGGCGTCCACGCCGGATCCGTCGCCGGTGCCGCCGGACGAGGCGCCGCCCGCCCCGATGACCTGCCCGGTCTCCGGGTCGATCGTGGCGCCGCCGGAGGCCGCGGAGCCGCCGGAGGCACCGCCGGAACCGCCGGCCTTGCCCGGTCCCGCGCCGCCGGAACCGGCACCGCCCCCGGACCCGCCGGAACCGGACCCGCCGCCGGAGCCGCCGCCCGAGCCGGTACCGCCGCCGGACGAGCCGCCGCCACCGGTGCCGCCGCTGCCACCGCCGACGTTGGTCGGGGCCTTGGCCCCGCCCGTGCCGGTCGCGCACTGGGTCGCGCCCTTCTTGTCACAGGCGGGCGGGTAAGGGGCCGTCTTGGCCAGGGTGTTGGTGCCGTCCGAGGAGAAGGTCGGGTTGTGGCAGTTCTTTATGTCGATCGACTCGACGTTCACGCCGGGAATCCTGCGGACCTGCTTGAGTCCGGCCTGCACCAGGTTGATCGGCAGCGGTGAATAGCCGAGGTTGTCCACCCGCTGCTGCCCCTCGCAGAGGAAGTAGTACGCGAAGGCACCGAGGGTCTTGCCCTTCTGGGCGTTGAAGTTCGACTCCAGCGCGGTCGGGACGATCATGTAGCTGTAGCTCGACAGCGGGTAGGCGCGCGGGTCGTTGTACGTGTAGACCTTCTGGAGCTTCTGCGTCAGGTACTTCGGCGACGAGGGGTCCTCCTCGATCTCCGCCTGGGTGAGCGACACCGCCACGTTCCTCGCGGTGGGCTCGACGTAGTACCCGTTCCTGTTGAGCACCTTGGCCACCGGGAATCCGGTCGTGTAGACGGCGTACGAGTACTCGACGTAGGTGATGGTGCCGACGTTGCCGCCCTGGGCGACGTATCCGGAGACGCCGTTCGAGCCTGCCTGGGAGACGAAGCCGCTGCCGGAGGCGACCGGGAAGTTGGAGGTCGTCCCACAGGGGGTGGTGCTGCGTCCGGCCCTGCGGCAGTAGGCGTCCCACAGCGCGGGGTACTGATCGGCCAGCCAGGTGGAGAACTGCGCGGTGGTGCCGGAGCCGTCGGAGCGCACCACGGGGACGACCCGGCGGGCGGGCAGCGCGGAGGCGAGCGCGGGGTTGTCGGCCTTGATGGCGGGGTCGTTCCAGGTCTTGATCTGCCCGGTGAAGATCTTGGCGATGACCTCGCCGGACAGCCGCAGGTTGGTCACCCGCTTGCCGCCGATGGTGAGGTTGTACATGAACGACGTACCGCCGGCCACGATCGGCATGTAGGCGTACTTGCGGGACGGCGGCGAGTCGACGACGCCCGAGTCCTTGATGCCGTACGGGATCTCGGAGACGGCGTAGTCGACGGTGCCGTTGCGGAACTGGTTGCGGCCGTCCGACGAGCCCGTGCCGTTGTAGTTCACGGTCATGCCGTACTGCTTGACGTTGGCCCGCCACTGGTCGAGCGCGTTCTGGCTCCAGGTGGACCCGGCACCCGAGATCGGCACGTACGTCGCGGCCCTGGCGGGCTCGGCACCGAACAGGAGGGCGGCCAAGAGGAGGAGAGCGGTGAGCACTCTCGGGCGTGCGAGGGGTGCCGGAGGCGGTCCGGGCATGACAGGTGACTCCTGGTCGGTGTGGTGGGAACGGGCCGGGGTGGTCGAGGACGGTTAATCGGAACCTGGGGCGGTCGGGGCGGACCTGAGCCGGGCGCGCCGGGTCATGCGTGCGACGTCGCGCCGCGATGCCTGTACGCGCCGGTGCCGCTGGTTGCGGGTCAGCTCGCCCGGTCCGCGGCCGCCGATCACCCGCGCCAGCACGAACAGCAGCAGGACGAGCGCCATCAGCAGGGCGGCGGAGCCGAATCCCCGGGCGATGTAGGCCGGTTGGGGCGAGCGCACCAGATCGAAGGTGGCCAGCGGCAGCGAGATCTGCGGACCGCTGCCCGGGTCGGCGTTCAGCCCGGCGTTGATCCCGGAGGTGAGCAGCACGGGCGAGGTCTCGCCGATGCCGCGTGCGGTGCCCAGGATCACGGCGGTGGTCAGGCCGGAGCGCGCGGTGGGCAGGATCACCGTCCACACCGTCCGCCAGCGGCTCGCGCCGAGGGCGTACGACGCCTCGCGCAGCGAACCCGGTACCAGGCGGATGACCACGTCGGCGGCGCGGATGATGATGGGCAGCATCATCACGCCGAGCGCCAGCGCGGCGGCGAAGCCGGACTTGTCGATGCCCAGGATGAGGATCACGGTGGCGTAGATGAACAGGCCTGTGACGATCGACGGCAGCGCCGTCATCGCCTCGACGATGGTCCGGACGAAACGCGCGTAGCGTCCGGGCACTTCGTTGAGGAACACCGCGCACGACAGCCCGAGCGGCACGGTGACCGCCAGGGAGATGGAGATCTGCTCCAGGGTGCCGACGATCGCGTGCACCACGCCGCCCTCGCCGAGCGGCTGGAGCGGGCCGGTGCGCGACATGTCCTCGGTGAAGAAGTTGAGGTGCACCAGCGCGGACCTGCCGCGCCACAGCGTGTACACCACCACCATCACGAGCACGGCAAGCAGCAGCACGGCAAGGCTCTGCCACAGGACGGCGGCGACCTTGTCCCGCACCGCCACGCCGTTCTCGTCGAAGGAGACCAGCACGGCGTACAGGCCGACGAACAGCAGGTACGCCACGACGACGAAGCCCAGGATCGAGTCGAACGGCGCGATCCAGACGAACAGCAGCGCGCTCAGCGCAAGCGAGCCGACGGCCGCGCCCAGCAGGCCGAGCACGTCGGAGGTGTGCAGGGAGGACGTATGGCGGCGCACCTCGGGCGTCTCGTCCCGGCCGTCGCGGTCGGGCCGCACGGTGGTCCCTCCGGCCTGCTTGTTCAGGAGGTCGGTGGTCATGCTCAGGCCTCCGTTCCGGCGCCCGACCGGCCACGGGCGGCGATCGAGGACGCGATGAAGTTCACGACGAGGGTCAGAAGGAAGAGCGCGAGGCCGGCGGCCATCAGGGCCGACATGCCGAAGTCGCTCGCGGAGCCGTAGCGCAGCGCGATCAGCGCGGAGACCGAGTTGGCCCCGTTCTGGAGGATGTGCGGCTGCACCTCGAAGACCGGCGAGATGATCATGTAGACGGCGATCGTCTCGCCGAAGGCGCGGCCGAGGCCCAGCATGGTGCCGCCGATCACACCGCCCCGGCCGTACGGCAGGACCACCGCGCGGATCATGCCCCAGCGGGTCGAGCCCAGCGCCAGGGCGCCCTCGCGCTCACCGGCGGGCGCCTGCGAGAAGGTCTCCCGCATCACCGAGCAGGCGATGGGCGTGACCATGAGCGCGACGACGATGCCGGCGATGAAGGTGGACGACGTGTAGACGGTGTTGGCCTGGAGCGGGTCGTGCGGGTCGGCACCGTCGACCTGGAAGACCGGGATCCAGCCGAAGTACGTGGAGATCCAGCGGGAGAGCCCGACGACGTGTCCCTGGAGGAAGAAGGCGCCCCACAGTCCGAACACCACGCTCGGTACGGCGGCCATCAGGTCGACCAGGCTGATCAGGGTCCGCCGCAGCCTGCGCGGCGCGTACTCCGAGATGTACAGCGCGGTGCCGAGCGCCAGCGGTACGGCGAGGACGATCGCCGTCACGCCGATGAGCACGGTGCCGGTGAGGACGGCCGCGATGCCGAAGTGGCGGGAGTCCGGCTCCCAGGCGGAGGTGGTGAGGAACGAGAACTTCGCCACGCCGAGCGCCTGGGCCGCGCGGTAGGTGAGGAAGACACCGACCAGCAGCATGATCGCCAGCACGATGGCGCCGCTGCCGCCGAGCGCCGCGCGGAAGACACGGTCGACGGGCTCGATCCGGCCGCGCGGCGCACGCTTCGCCCCGTCATCGGGGCGGGCCTCCGGCTCAGGCCCGGAGGACTGCCCGAGCCCGGGCGCAACCACGCTCATCGCACACCGGTCCCGGCATGATCCCGCACACGCCCCGTGCCCTCACCAGGCTCCGACGCCGCACCGGGACCGGACTCGGCACGCTTCGCGGGGGTGCCGCCGGGTGCGGGGGTGGCGTCGGTGCCGTTCGGCGTGGGCTTTGCGGGGGAAGCGGCGGCGGGGCGGAGTGCCGGTCGTCCGCCGGTCGATTCGCGCGTTCCGCTCCCCGCGTCGCGCAGCCTGTGCGCCGGCGCGGGCTCGGTCAGCTCGGCCACCGGAACCGCGTTCAGGAACTGCCCGAGGTTGTACTGGCAGTCCCGCTGGCGCTGGTAGGACCGCCCGGTGACCGCGGCCGCGCGGCCGTCTATCACCAGCCGCCAGGTCCAGCCGCCGGCCAGGTCCGTCGTGCTGAGCAGCACCTTGGCGTCCGCTATCCGCTCCCGCAGCCGCAGCACCGCGGCCCGGCACTCCGCGTAGCCGTCGAACGACTCGGCACTGCGGCCCAGTTCACGATGGTTGGATCCCACGAGCCGCCAGCCGACCGCCTGTTCGCCCCGCCCTGGTCTCTGTCCCGCTCCTCGCACCACATACAGGAATCGTGAAGGAACCATGGAGACCACCCCCTTCTCCTTCTCAGGCCATCAGCCGTTTTTTCGCCGCCGCGGCGGAGAATCGCCCAAAGCGCACTGAGAGTCGCCGACCTGTGTGCGAGCTGTATCCACATTTGAGTGAAGGCCGAACGGATGGCTGATGAACGAGAGACTTCGCCGTCCGGGGGCCCCGCACACCGGCTCCGCGGACATGAAAATGCCCCTCCACGAGGGAGGGGCCAGGGGTGCGCGCGGGGATGCGCACGGTTCCCGGTCTCGGCCAAGATCACCGGCGCGAACTCGGCGGCAGAGCTCTCCGGCCTGCCCTGCTCGTCGGACACGGGGACCTCCCCGCCCAACCGGTATGTCCCGGTCCGCTCACCGGTGGCGTGGGAGCCGTGACCGGCCGCGGGCGAGATCGGCATCCGGTCGAGCCCGTACGGCGCGATACGCAGCAGGGAGAACCCGCCGATCACGATCAGCCGCACCCCCGCGGTGGCCACGGCGGCGACGTCCCGGTAGCGCCCGGGCAGCCGGCGCACCAGATCACCGCGCGGTGACAGCGCCCGCGACCACCACCTCCTGCCCGGCGGTCGGATTCGCGGTGTTCACGGCCGCACCGTGTGCAGTGGCGACCCCGGTGACCGGCGCCGCGGGGGCCGAGCGTGCATTCGACGTCACGTCTCGGCCCCGCGCGACGACCTCCGCGGCGTGCGCGCGCCGGTGCGACCGGTCCCGCCGATGACCGGGACCCCGCTCACGGCGACTCCCCGCGGGTGCCGGTCAGCGCCAGGCGAGTGCGGGCGCGACGTGGGTGAGGATGCTCTCCAGTACGTGGGTGTTGTAGTCCACGCCGAGCTGGTTGGGCACGGTCAGCAGCAGCGTGTCGGCCTCGGCGATCGCCTCGTCCTCGGCCAGCTGCTTGACCAGGACGTCGGGCTCGGCGGCGTAGCTGCGGCCGAAGATCGCCCGCGTGGTGGCGTCGATGTACCCGACGTGGTCGCTGCTGTCACCCTCGCGGCCGAAGTAGGCGCGGTCCCGGTCGTCCGTGAGCGCGAAGATGCTGCGCGACACGGAGACCCGCGGCTCGCGCTCCCAGCCGGCCTCGGCCCAGGCCTCGCGGAACGCCCGGATCTGCGCCGCCTGCTGCACATGGAACGGCGCCCCGCCCTCGTCGTCCTTGAGGGTCGAGCTCATCAAGTTCATGCCGAGCTCGGCCGCCCAGGTCGCGGTGGCGTTGGAACCGGCGCCCCACCAGATCCGCTCCCGCAGCCCCTCGGAGTACGGCTCGACGCGCAGCAGCCCGGGCGGGTTGGGGAACATCGGACGCGGGTTGGGCTCGGCGAAGCCCTTGCCCTGGAGCACCGTCAGCAGGACGTCGGTGTGCTTGCGGGCCATGTCGGCGTCGCTGTCGCCCTCGCTCGGCCCGTACCCGAAGTACCGCCACCCGTCGATGGTCTGCTCCGGTGAGCCGCGGCTGATGCCGAGCTGGAGCCTGCCGCCGGAGATGAGGTCGGCGGCACCGGCGTCCTCGGCCATGTACAGGGGGTTCTCGTAGCGCATGTCGATCACGCCGGTGCCGATCTCGATGCGCGAGGTCCTGGCACCGATCGCGGAGAGCAGCGGGAAGGGCGAGGCCAGCTGCCGGGCGAAGTGGTGGACCCGGAAGTAGGCACCGTCGGCTCCGAGTTCCTCGGCGGCCACGGCGAGCTCGATGGACTGCAGCAGGGTGTCCGAGGCCGTCCTGGTCTGCGAGTGCGGGGTGTCCGACCAGTGGCCGAAGGAGAGGAATCCGATGCGTTTCATGCGATCGGTAACCGCACGCCCGACTAATTGATTCCTCAACTACCGATCGATCCGATCACGCGCCGGGACCGCGCACGGTCGCAGCGGAGTCCACCCGCCGTCTCGGCCTGCCGGTTCCCCCTCATCGAGGCTCAGGAGGCCATCCGCTCACGTGTGTCGTGACCGGAGCCGGCCGGTTCGGCACCACCTTCGGGCCGGCTGATCTCGGCCCACACCGCATCGAGGGAGAGGCCGAGCACGTCGGCGATCGCCGCGATGGTCGGGAAGGCAGGGGTGGCCACGCGGCCCGACTCGATCTTCCGGAGGGTCTCCGGTGAGACACGTGCGTCGAGCGCGGTATCGAGCATCGAGCGCTCTCCCCGGGCCCGGCGTAGGAGGGCGCCGAGACGCTGTCCGCGTTCGACCTCTTCGGGAGTGAGCGGAAACCTGACCATGACCCCGATTCTAGTACCGGTATAGTTTGGCCGGTATAGTTATTGGTGACATGAGAAAGGCGCCACATGATCGAGATCCTCAACCCCACCCTGCTGGCCCGCGCAAAGGACACAGGCGCCCTGGTCGCGGACATCCTGCAGACGCTGAAGGGCCGTAGCACGGTCGGCACGAACCTTCTGGACATCGACCGGTGGGCCAAGAGCATGATCGTCGAGGCGGGAGCGCTGTCCTGTTACGTCGACTACGCGCCCTCCTTCGGACGCGGCCCGTTCGGCCACTACATCTGCACGGCCGTCAACGACGCAGTACTGCACGGCCGTCCGCATGACTACACGCTTGCCGACGGCGATCTGCTGACACTCGACCTCGCCGTCTCCAGAGGCGGAGTCGCCGCGGACGCTGCCATCAGCTTCATCGTGGGCGACGCAAGGCCCCCGGAGAGCATCGCGATGATCAGTGCGACCGAGCGCGCGCTGGCCGCGGGGATCGCCGCTGCCGGGCCCGGGGCTCGTATCGGTGACATCTCCCATGCCATCGGCACGGTACTCCGCGAGGCGGGGTACCCGATCAACACCGAGTTCGGGGGTCATGGCATCGGATCAACGATGCACCAGGACCCGCACGTCGCGAACACCGGTCGGCCCGGCCGTGGTTACAAACTCCGTCCTGGGCTGCTGCTGGCACTGGAGCCGTGGGTCATGGCGGACACCGCTGCACTCGTCACTGATGCCGACGGATGGACGCTCCGAAGTGCGACGGGCTGCCGGACGGCACACAGCGAGCAC
Source organism: Streptomyces shenzhenensis (assembly GCF_003688995.1). GTDB lineage: Bacteria > Actinomycetota > Actinomycetes > Streptomycetales > Streptomycetaceae > Streptomyces > Streptomyces shenzhenensis_A. The sequence continues at coordinate 114,642 of NZ_PENI01000022.1, forward strand.
ACGATCGCCATCACCGAGGACGGAGCCGAAATCCTCACCTTGCCGAAGCAGGCACAGCCGTGAGACCACCGGTGGACTGTTGCTCATCAGGTCAGAAGGGCGGGCCCTGTAAGTCGATGCGGGCGGTCGGCTCGGGCAAGTCGGCCATGTCGTACGTCATGGCCGTCAGCGGGCAGCGCCGGGTGCCGTCGGACTGCCGACAGGTGACCGGCACGTTCGGCCGTCGCCATCCCAACTGCGTGTAGAACGGGACCAGTTCCGGGGGGCAGAGCAGCATCATCGTCTCGGCGCCGGCGGCCCTGGCGTGTTCGACCGCGACGCTGATCAGGGTCCGGGCGATGCCCTGCCCCCGATGGGCGGGATGCACCAGCAGGCTGCCCAGCCCGGCGACACGCCGCGATGCCCCGTCGAACGTCATGTTCCGCAGCAGCCATCCCGCACACGCCACCGGCCGGCCGTCACGGACAGCCGTGAGCGTGTGTTCCTTGTCCGCCTCGACCAGGCCGAGCCCGTTCGTCCCGAAAGGGCCCGACGCGCCGTCGCGGAGCGCGGCCATGTCCTCCGGGTCACCGGGGCCGGACGTATACACCAGCCGGAGGCCGGAATCACCACCGTCCACCGCAGGCCCCGCGGCGGACGCGGTGACGGCGGGGTCGAATCGGTACCGCAGACAGTGCAGGCCGCTGGACCGCACAGCCCCGTCCGCCTGCGCGCCCAGGCGGCGCAGCACCGCGATCGAGGCCGCATTGCCCGGCAGGACGAAGGCGAAGACGACCGGCAGCGCGAGTCGGTGAAACGCCAGATCCAGGCACGCGCGGCCTGCCTCGCCCGCGACCCCGCGGCCCTGCGCCCGCGGATGCACGGCGAAGCCGACGTCAACGCCGTACCGGGGCCGGTTGCGCAGTCCCACCCGCCCGAGGAACGCGCGCGTTGCCGCGTCCCTGACCGCGAAGTCGCCGTAACCGTGCCTGGCCCAGTGGGCGACGTGATCGTCGCACATGGTCTCCGCGGCGGACCGGCTGTCCGCCCTGCCGGTCGCCAGCCAGCGCATGACGCCCTCCTGGCTGACCACGGCATCGAAGAGATCGCCGCTGTCCTCGCGACGGATCGGCTCCATCACGAGCCTCGCGGTGCTCAGCACGGGGCCAGGTGAACGGACCATTCAGCAGCTCCTTAGGGTCGACGACGGGGAGATTACCCGGCGCCACCCTGAGTGACTACGGTTGCGCCGCCTGACCCACACCGAGATCGAGATCACCGACTGTGGCGACTCGGCGACGACCTCGCCGTACGGCTGCCCTGGGCGACGCGGACCGCGGACGCGCTGCTGCGCAAGGAGCACACCTGGGTGCCAGGCGAGCCCGCCGACCGCGCCGAGCAGTTCGCCGAACATTTCACCGCGGCCACCGCGAGGGGTCTGATCGCCGACCCGGACGCCGTCGCCGCGCCCGGGTGGACTGGCCCCGCACTCTGGCTTCACGGCGACCTGCACCCGGCCAACGTCCTCACCGCGGACGGCACCTTCTGCGGCGTGATCGACTTCGGCGACCTCTGCGCCGGCGATCCGGCCTGCGACCTCGCCGCCTCCTGGGTACTCCTGCCGGCCGGCGCCGCCGACCGCTTCCACGACACCTGCCGACCGGCCCCGGACGCCGCGGCCCTGCGCCGGGCTCGCGGCTGGGCGGTGCTGCAAGCCCTCAGCGGCATCCTCATCGGAGAGGCCTGCCGCAGCGCCCCCGGAACGGCTGCCTCCGGCACACGGGATCAGGACGGGAGCTGTGCTCGGGCTGCCGCTTCGATCAGCACCTGGCGCTGACGCAACGTCAAGTCTCCTGTGGCGACGCGTGCGTCGGCGACCTCCGTGACCGCCCGCACCAGACCACCCCTGTTGTGGAACGGACCCCGATCCCAGACCTCGTCGAGGAACGTCAGCCCTGCGGCATCGGTGCGGTTCTCGATGCCGGTGCCGACGGCGCCGAAGACGATCTCGGGTTCGGCGCGCCTGAAATACATGTGGTAGCTCTCGGTGGTGTTGATGTAGAAGGGGACCAGGGTCAGGCCGTTGGCCGTGAAGGTCATCGGCTCCCCTGTCGGGCGGATCACCTGGCTCAGATCGCGGCTGAGGGGGTAGTCCCGGTACAGGGTCAGGTTCTGGTACTCCGTGGCGGAGCTCCGGATCACGAGGGGCACGGGACCGTAGGCGACTGCCTGGGTGGCCGGGTCGTCCAGGGCGCGTTCGATGCGCAGGGTGAACGGCGCGGCGATCTCCACCCGGTCTCCCGTCCGCCAGCGCCGGCTCAGTGAGACATAGGTGCCGGGCGCGGCGGCCATCTGTTGCCGGACTCCGTTGACCCGGACGGTGAAGCCGCGTTCGACCCAGTAGGGGACGCGCAGCCTGAGGTCGAGATCTGCGTCCCCGGTGATGGTCAGGGTGCTGGTGCCGGCCGGGTCGGTCGGATAGTCGGTCGACTGGGTGATGGTCAGCCCGCGCTCCGGCCAGTCGAGAGTGGACGGGAGGTAGAGGTTCACATAGAGGGTGGAGTTGTCCGCGGAGCTGAAGTACACGGAGTCCTGGAACTTGGCGTGGGTTTCGAGGCCGGTGCCGCCGCAGCAGGTGCCGAGGTTGCCGTACGACCGGTGAGCGCCCGGATTCACCGGCACGAAGTAGGTCAGCAACGGGTTGGTGTCGCTCGCTGTGTTCCGCCGCGAGCCGAGGATCTGCCCGTACAGGCTCCGCTCGTAGTACTGCAGGTACTTCGGGTCCGCGGTGTGGAAGAACAGGCTCCGGCTCAGCTTGAGCATGTTGTAGACGCAGCAGGTCTCGGCGTTGTCCTGCTGGATGGTCGCGGCGATGACGTCCCGCGCGCCGAAGATCTCCCCCGAGCCGGCCATGCCGCCGTCGACGTAGGTGCGGTGCGGGACCACCATGCCCCAGAAGTTCCTCGCCGCAGCGAGGTACCGCTGCTCCCCGGTCTGTTCGTAGATCTCCAAGTACCCCTGGTACTGCGGGATGTGCTGGTTGGCGTGCTCCCCGTCGAGGGTGTCCTCGTTCGCCACTGCCGCCTCGAACAGGTAGGTGTTGTCGAAGCATTTGGCGGTCGTCAGATACTTCTCGTCGCCGGTGAGGGCATACAGGTCGGCCATGACCACCGGCATCGCGTTGTACTCGCCCGCGATGTAGATCCTCCACATCCGGTCGAGCTGTGTTCTGGGCAGGTGGCCGAGCCTGCTGTACGCCCAGTCGCCCATGCCCCGCACGATCCGCAACGCCTGCTCGTTACCCGTGTGTTGGTAGGCGTCGAGCAGCCCCCGCATGATCATGTGGCAGGTGTACCAGGGCGCCCAGATCCTGGGGTAGGTGGCGTACTGCTCCAGCAGGACGTACTGCGTCTCGGGATACGCGGCCAGGTAGCCGGCGCGGCTCGGCGCGGCGGGGTCGTCCGTGCCGACCAGCGCGGCGAGTGCGTCCTGACACGCGCCGAGCGCACCGACCATGTAGTCGGCCTTGTCCTTGTGCACCTGCTCGCCGGTTCCGGCGTACGCGAGGCTGAGGGCGCTGAGGTAGTGCCCGGCGAAGTGGCCCCTCAGGTTGCCGTCCGCGGTCTCCCAGCCGCCGGGCGGCTGGGCGCCGTGGGTGTCGAGCCCCGCGTTGGTGCGGAAGACGGCGAGCATGCGATCGGCCGGGTAGGCGCGCAGGAAGGTCAGTACCCGGTCGCGGTTGTCGGTGAAGAGGCTCCGCGCGAGCGTCACGCGCGTGTTGTCGAACGGCTTGACGATCCAGGACGCGGGCGTGGGGAGTTGGGGACCGGGTGCGGCGCCGGCAGCGGAACTCCCACCCGCCGTATGGGCCGTAGCGGGTGTCGCCGCCCCGGCCGCCGTCGGTAACAGGGCCTGGAACGCCGGGATCGCGGTGGCGAGTGCGGTCAGCCGCAGGGCATCGCGGCGCGGGAGTTCGGACATGACAGTCTCCTCAGCAACAGCGGAAGCCACGATGCTCCGGCAGAAGGTGCTGCGGACAGGCACGGGGTGGCCCGTCGGTATCTCGGCCAGGGACGCGACCATGACATTCCGGAGATACGTACGGTGCGGGTGCATGACGGAACGAGCTGAGCCGGCACGGTGCGAGCCGCGCCCTGTGATCCGTGCAGGGAGGCGGCTCGTTACGACTGTTCGATATATCGAATGCTGTTCGAATTCCTGGTAGACAGTATGTGCGCCGTTTCCCGGGTGTCAATGGGAGCGGTCGGGGACGCCGATGGAGGCGTTCCCCGACCGGGGCGGGACGGTGTGAGGTGATCAGCGCTGGTCGAAGTGTGCCGGGAGGGTGAGCAGGTGGCTGAGGTCGCGGCCTGCGGCGATCTCCTCGGGCTTCTGACCTCGGCGGAAGAGCACGGCACCGGCCGAAGTGCCGCCCAGGGTGAGGCGGTCGCCCTCACGGCGCAGCCAGGTGCCCTCACGCAGGCCGAGCACGGTGATGTCGTTCTCCTCCAGGAACTGCTCAAGCCGCTCGGCACGCGTCTCACCCATGTGCGTCGAGTCCGGCGAGGCGTCCAGGTAGTGCGGGTTGATCTGGAAGGGCAGCAGGCCCAGCGCCTCGAAGGTCGGAGGCTGGACGATCGGCATGTCGTTGGTGGTGCGCAGGGTCGGGCAGGCCATGTTGGTCCCGGCGCTGGAGCCCAGGTACACCGCTCCGTCCGCCACCCGTTCCCGTACGGCCGACACAAGGCCGTGCGCGTGCAGCGCCTTGAGCAGCCGGAAGCTGTTTCCCCCGCCGACGAACACGGCCTCGGCCTCCCGCACGGCAGCCGCCGGGTCCGCGGCCGTATGGACGCCGGTCACCTCGACCCCGCGAGGCGCCAGGGCGTCGGCCACTTTGGCGGTGTACGCGTCGTGGTCCGCGAGCGCGTACGGCACGAAGACCAGCTGCCGGACCGTGCCGAGGATGTCGAGGATCTCGTCGAGCGCGTGCTCCAGGTAATCGTGGCCGGGGGCGGTGGAGTTGGACAGAAGCAGCAGTTTCATGGTGATTCCTTCCGGGCGAGGGGGCATGGCGCAGCGGCCTGGTCGGGGCGCGGTGCGGGAGCGCGTCCTACCGCTGGGGCGGCGGGTCAGCGGCCTCCGGCGGCCGGGCCGGGGCGGCGCGGGGTGAGCAGCCTGCCGAGTTCGACGGCGCCGCGCAGCAGCGGACCGACGAGTTCCGCGCGCCGGAAGCGCAGTGCATCGGTGGAGGCGACGAGGCTGAGGGTACCGACGGCGCGGCGGCCCACCGCGACCGGGACGGCCAGCGCCGCGGTATCGGGATCGTACTCCCCCTCCGAGTACGCGTGCCCGTCACGGCGTACCTCGGCGAACCGCTCTTCCAGGGCGGCCGGTTCGACGATGGTCCGCTCGCTGAAGCGGGCCATCGGGCGAGTGTAGAGCAGTGCGGCGCGGTCCCTGGGGGCCAGCATGCCGAAGTAGGCGCGGGAGGTGGCTCCGGCGTGCGCGGGGTAGAGCTCCCCGGCGAGACCGTCCACCCGAAGGGGGCCTTCGGCGCCTTCCGCGGAGGCCACGCACCGCATGTGGATGCCGTCGGGCACCGCGAACAAGGTGGAGACTCCTGTGTCGGCGGCCAGCACCTGGAGCGGCGGCCCCACCAACCGGGCCAGCCCGCCGTCCCGTTCCCAGCCATGGGCCAGGTGCCAGACCGCCGGCCCGAGCCGATAGCGGCGGGAGCGCGGGTCGGAGACCAGGAACCCCCGGTAGGCGAGGGCGGCCAGCAGCCGCTGGGCCACCGACTTGTCCAGGCCGAACTCCTTGGCCACATCGGAGACTCCCCACTCGGGATGCTCACGGTCGAACGACTGCAGCACGCTGAGCAGCCGGTCCGCCGTCTGCAGCGGAGGGCGCATGGTCTCCGGAGAGGTTGCCGGAGCATGTTCGTTCATGAGACGCAGGGTAACGCTTCTCTGATATCGGGAAATGATTGCGCTCAGCGCCTTTCCGAAGAACTCTGTCACCCGTCGGAATTCCACCGGCACCGCGAGGCCGGATCCGGCGCTCGCGCTCCCCCGGGCAGGAGCGACGGCCACCCCAACCGTCGGCGGCCCGAGGTCACCCGCGCGCCGGCCCCCGGGCCTCGCCTTCGGTGAGGCCCGCGGCACAGGGCGCCGCGGCCGGGCGGACCCGGCTCACCCGGCGGTCCCGCCCGGTCCGTATTCGCACGATCAGTACCGGCTCGTATCCGTACGATCCGTCCCGGCCCGCATCCGCACGATCCGTTCCACCCCGGCCGACCGTGTTCCTCCCGGCCACGGCCCGGCACCCCTGAGAGGCGCTCCCTTGCTCAAGCACGTGATCGACGTCATCGAACTCCTCGACCGTCCGCAGACCAGCGGCGACCTGCTCGCCGACCATCTCCGGAGTGTCCTGGCCGCCGTGCCGGCCGCCGACGACACCGATGCCGCCGCCCCCCGGCCCACCATCGAGGTGCGGACCGTCGTCGGCGACAAGGGCAGCACCGACTTCGTCAACGTGACGATCCCCGGCCGGTCCGGACGGCTGTCCGGCGGCGAGGCCCCGACCCTGGGCATCCTGGGCCGTCTCGGTGGCGTGGGCGCCCGGCCGGAGCGGATCGGCCTGGTCTCCGACGCCGACGGAGCCGTCGCCGCGCTGGCAGCCGCCGCCAAGCTGCTCGACATGCACGCGCGCGGTGACGTACTCGACGGCGATGTGATCCTTTCCACCCATGTCTGCGGCTGGGCCCCGACCCGCCCGCACGACCCGGTTCCCTTCATGGACTCCCCGGTGGACATCGCGCTGTGCAACCGCGAGGAGGTCAGCGAGGAGATGGACGCTATCGTCTCCATCGACACCACCAAGGGGAACCGGCTGCTCAACCACCGTGGCATCGCCCTTTCGCCGACCATCCGGCAGGGTTGGGTGCTGCGGGTCAGCGAGGATCTGCTGTCGGTCCTGGAGACCGTGACCGGAGAGCCCGCCCGGGTCATCCCCGTGACCACCCAGGACATCACCCCGTACGGCAATGACGTCCACCACATCAACTCGCTGCTCCAGCCGGCCGTCGCGACCGACGCCCCGGTGGTAGGGCTCGCCATCACCGCCGGTACGGCGGTCGCCGGCTGCGCCACGGGGGCCAGCCACGAGACCGACATCGCGGCCGCCGCGCGGTTCGCCATAGAGACGGCCAAGGACTACGGCCGGGGCGGAGCCCGGTTCTTCGACCCCGCCGAGTTCGACCGCCTCGTCGAGCTGTACGGGCCCATGACGCGCCTGCAGGGCCGGCCCTCCTGACCCCCTTCCCCTCCCCACCCGTCCCCCTCCACTCGGGCAGCCGAGGCGTCCCCGCTCTTCCCGCCGCCCCCGAGAACTGTCCACATCAGGAGTTTCCGTGCACCGTACGCCCGCCGCCGGTCCCCCCGGCCCATCGCCCGCCGCCCCGAGAACGGGGACCGAATCGGCCCCCGCGCGCCACCCGCGCGCCCTGGAACCGGTCACCGCGATCCTCATCGTGCTGCTGTCCGTCCTCGGCGCGCTGATCGGCATCGTCCTGATCACCTCGCTCGGCGTGTCTCCGAACACCGCCGTGATCGGCGCCCTGGTGGCGATGCTCGTCGGGCGCATCCCGGTCGGTGCCCTGGTCAAGATGCGGTCGCTGCACCGCCAGAACCTCGTGCAGTCGGCGATCTCGGGCTCCACGTTCGCCGCGGCCAACTCGCTGATGACGCCGATCGCCGTGCCCTTCGCGCTGGGCCGCACCGACCTGGTGTGGCCGATGCTGGGCGGCGCGACCATCGGCCTGGCGGTCGACAGCTGGGTCCTCTACCGGGTGTTCGACTCCAAGCTGCTCCCCGCGACCAACGCCTGGCCGGCCGGCATCGCGGCGGCCGAGACGATCAAGGCCGGCGACAGCGGCGGCAAGAAGGCCGTGGTCCTGGGCGCCAGCGCCGTGGTCGGTCTGCTCGGCGCCCTGATGAAGATCCCGACCAGCGCGGCCGGGGTCGCCTTCCTGGGCAACGTCTGGGCACTGCTGATGTTCGGCATCGGCCTGCTGGTGGCCCAGTACGCGCCGACCGTGCTGGATGTCAATCTGTCGGCGGAGTACGTCCCGCACGGCCTGATGATCGGCGCGGGGCTGGTCGCCCTGGCCCAGGCCGGGATGCTGATGCGCAACCGCGGGGGCAACAAGCAGCAGGCCGTGGCCGCGAACGCGGACGCGGCGGACGACGGGACCCCCGAGCTCACGGTCGGCTCGACCCGGCTGCGGCGTGGTCTGCTGGAGGGCGTGGTCCTGTTCACCGCGGGAGCGGTGGTGGTCGCCATCACCGGCGGTCTGATCGGCGGGATGTCCGTGCCCGGCCTGATCGGCTGGGTCCTGCTGGCCGGGGCCGCCGCCCTGGTGCACCAGCTGATCGTCGGACTCGCCGCGATGCACTCGGGCTGGTTCCCGGCCTTCGCGGTGACCCTCATCGTCCTGATCGTCGGTCTCTTCCTGGACATCCCGACGGTGCCGCTGGCCCTTCTCGTCGGTTACACCGCCTCCACCGGCCCGGCCTTCGCCGACCTCGGCTACGACTTCAAGGCGGGCTGGCTGCTGCGCCGGGACGCCGTGCCGTGGCAGCCCTACGAAATGGCCGGCCGCCGCGAGCAGTACATCGCCCAGGTGCTGGGCTTCGCCGTCGCGCTCGGTGTGGTGGCCCTGGCCTGGCACGCCTTCTTCACGGACGGCAAGGTGCCCCCGGTCTCCAAGGTGTATGTCACCACCATCACGTCCGGTCTTGACCCGCACACCATGACCACCCTGTTGCTGTGGGCGATCCCCGGCGCCCTGATCCAGTTCATCGGTGGCTCCTCCAGGCAGCTCGGTGTCCTGCTCGCCACAGGTCTGCTCGTGGCGACCGCCAACGCCGGCTGGATGGTGCTGGGCGCCCTCGCCGTCCGCTATGGCTACACCCGGTGGCGTCGCCGGGGTGTGCGCACGGCCGAGGAGCGGATCCGCCGCGACGAGCAGTCCGACAACGACATGTCCCTGGTGGGCGCCGGGCTCATCGCGGGCAGCTCGCTCAACGACATCAGCAAGCTCACCAAGGCGTTCTGACCGCACGCGCTGCCCGGCGACGCCGGGCAGCGCCGCACCCCGAGCCGGCCCTCGCGCGCCCTGTCGCAGGGGCGGCCCTCGCACACACCCGCACGCCCTCCCGCACGGGCGGTCCTCCGCCCACGCCCGTGCGACCCGACCCGCTGGAGTCACCTTGTCCTCGAACCAGCCCGTGGCCTCCGCTCCACCGGCCGACCGCACGTCCGACGACCGCCCCGCCCTCGGCCTGGTCACCATCGGCCAGGCCCCCCGTACCGACCTGCGGCCCGACGCCGAGCCGCTGCTGCCCGGCGTACGCCTGGTCGAGCACGGGGCCCTTGACGAGGACGATTTCACCGCCGGTGCCGAGGCCGCCACCCGCCGGGAGCTCGCTCCCGAGCCGGGCGAGGCCCCGCTCGTCTCCCGGCTGCGCGACGGCAATGCGGTGGTGCTGGGCCACGGCGCCGTGGTTCCCCGGATGGAACGGGCCGTGGCCCGCGCGGAGGCGGAGGGCGCGGTGGCAACCCTGCTGCTGTGCACCGGGCACTTCCCCGCCATCCAGGGGTCCCGCCCGGTGCTCTTTGCCGAGCCGCTGGTACAGCGTGCCGTGGCCGCGATCGTGGGCGACGCCCCGGTCGGCCTCGTGTGCCCGCATCCGGACCAGGTCGCGGACGTCTCCGGCCGCTGGGTCGAGCTGCTTCCCGGCCGTGTCACGGCCGCCGGAGCGAACCCCTACGCGCCGGCCGACGAGGCCCACCAGCAGATCGCCGAGGCGGCCCGGGAACTGGCCGACGGCGGAGCGGCCTGGCTGGTCCTCGACTGCATCGGCTACACCGAGGACATGCGGCGCACGGCGGCGCGAGCGGCCGGCCGCCCCGTACTGCTCGCCCGGTCGCTGGCCGTCCGCGCCGCGGCCGAGGTCGTCGCCGCCCACCCCTGAATCCCTCCACGCGAAACCGAGGTCACCCGTGTCTGTCCCCTCCGTCGGCATCATCCGCGTCCTCACCAGCGAAGACCCCGCCGTGGTCGAGGACCACGGCCGGCTGCTCCACGAGCGCTACGGGCTCCACACGGTGTCCCGCTGCATCCCCGACCAGCCGCACGGCATCCACGACGACGCCACGCACCGCCGCGCCGAGCCGAAGATCGTCCGCCTCGCCCAGGAACTGGAGGCGGACGGCGTGGACACCATCATCATCAGCTGTGCGGCCGACCCGGCCCTGGACGACACCCGTGCCGCCGTGCGCATTCCCGTGATCGGCGCGGGTTCCGCCGCCGCCGCGGTGGCCCTGTCGCTGGGCCGCCGGATCGGTGTGCTGGGCATCCGGGACGAGACCCCGCCCGCCGTGGCCGCCCTGCTCGGCACCCGTCTGGCCGCCTCGATGCGCCCGGAGGGCGTGCACAGCACCACGGAGCTGCGCACCCCGGAGGGCACCGACGCCGCCGAGAAGGCCGCCGCCGACCTGGTCGCCCGGGGCGCGGACACACTGCTGCTGGCCTGCACGGGCCTGACCTCCGTCGGTGTCCGCCCGCGCCTGGAACAGCGGCTCGGCGTCCCGGTGGTGGACCCCGTACTCGCGGCGGGCCTGATAGCGCTCTACCGCCGCACGGCCTGACCCTCCACGACACCTCACCCGGCCCGGCTCTGCTCGCCGCCCGGGGATCCGGCCCCCGGCCCGGTCTCGCAACCGGCTGGGGGCCGTTGCCGTGCACGCCCGCAGGAACGTGACCCGCCTTCGGGGCACTGCTCGGCCTTCTGCTGGCCGCCGCGACCATGCTGAGCTGCGTCTACTACCCGTGGACCGCCCTGGACTCGATCCGCTGAGTGCAGGTCCTCACCCTCGCCAACCCGCTCGTCTGCATGAGCGAGGGGCTACGCGCGAACCTCACGCCCGCCACCGACCACATGCCCACCTGGGCCTACCTCACGGCCCTCACCCTCGGCACCGCAGCCCTCGGCCACCTCGCCCTGCGCCGCTTCACCCGACGCGTACGAACCTGACGCGGGACGGCACCGCCGAGCACCGTATTGATCACGACGCCTCTGGTCCAGGGCGTCTCACCCGGCTGGCGCGGGACTCCAGGTAGCGTTGCTCGGCGATGCCTGCGGTGGCCTTCGCGGCGCGCCTGTAGTGCTCGTGGGCCCCGGCCAAGTCGCCGGTCTTCTCCAGCAGATGCCCCCGTACGGCCAGCAGGCGGTGATGTCCCGCCATCCGCTCGTCGCTGTCCAAGGTGGACAGCAGGGCCAGCCCGGCGTGGGGGCCCTCGGTCTCGGCGAGCGCGATCGCACGGTTGAGGGTGACCATCGGGTTCGGCGCGATCCGCTCCAGGATCAGGTAAAGGGCGTGCACCTGCGGCCAGTTGGTCTCCGCGGCGGTGGGGGCGTCGGCGTGGGTGGCGGCGATGGCGGCCTGCAGCTGGTAGGGCCCCAGGGCCGGACCGGCCAGCGCCGCCTTCACCAGCTCGGTGCCCTCGTCGATCAGCGCGGGATCCCACGTCGTACGGTCCTGCTCGGCCAGCGGCACCAGGTCACCGGACGCCGTCGTCCGTGCGTCCCGGCGGGCGTGGGTCAGCAGCATCAGCGCGAGCAGCCCGGTCACCTCGCTGTCCTCGGGCAGCTGTGTGTGCACCATCCTGGTCAGCCGGATCGCCTCGTGTGCGAGGTCGGCACGGTGCAGCCGGCTGCCCGAGGAGGCGGTGTAGCCCTCGTTGAAGATCAGGTAGAGCACGTGCAGGACGACGTGCAGCCGCTCCGCCGGATCCGCGCCGTCCGGCAGGGTGAACAAGCTGCCGGCGGCCTTGATACGTTGCTTGGCCCGGCTGATCCTGGCCGCCATCGTGGCCTCCGGCACCAGGAACGCACGGGCGATCTCGGCCGTGGTCAGGCCTCCGACCGCCCGCAGGGTCAGGGCGGTCCGGGAGGCCGCGGTCAGCGTCGGATGGCAGCACAGGAACAGCAGGACCAGCGTGTCGTCGGTGTCCGGCACCTCCGTGTGTGCGGCCTCCGCGGCGGTCGCCGCCTCCCGTTCGCGGCGGGCGCGGTCGCTGCGTACACGGTCGATGAGCCGGCGGGACGCAACCGTCGCCAGCCAGCCGCGCGGGTTGTCCGGCACTCCCTCGGCCGGCCACTGCACGGTGGCGGCGAGGACGGCTTCCTGTACGGCGTCCTCGCAGTCCTCGAACCCGCCGTGCCGTCGTACCAGCGCGCCGAGGACCTGCGGCGCGAGCTCACGCAGCAGGTCCTCGATGTCGGGCGCCGTCATGCCTCCAAGTGTCCGTCAGCGAACATGACCTGCCGCACCTCGACGCCCAGACCGTCGATCGCCGCGTCCGGGATCTGCGCGGCCAGCTCGATCGCCCGGTCCTTGTCCTCGCAGTCGACCAGGTAGAAGCCGCCCAGGTGCTCCTTGGCCTCCAGGAAGGGGCCGTCGGTGACCGCCGGCTGGCCGTTGCGCACGGTCACCACGGCGGCCTGGGACGGGTCGACGAGGGCCTGCGTGGTGATCAGCTCGCCGGACTGCTTGATCGCCTGGATGAACCTGCCGTGGCCCTCGCCGATCGCCGCCTTCTCCTCGTCGGTCAGCGCGTCCAGCACGGCGGGGTTGATGTGCAGGCTGATCAGGAACTGCATGTCGTACTCCTCGTGGTTCGCGAGCCCCGGCAGGGCCCTTTTCACCCGGTGGTCGGAGCCGCCGCCCCGGTCTTGACATGGTGCGCCGGAAAATCTCGTACGAGTCCGGTCTCATCGCATGGGACTCGACGGGAACGTTCGACGACCGGATCGACCGCCTGTGCCTGCTGATGATCGGCGCGGCGGCGTTCGCGGTGCACGGCCTGGCCGGTCAGGTCGGCGGGCCTGTTATGCAGTGCCGGCGTGGCGTGTACAGCACATACGCTTCCTGGATGACGAAGGTGCTGATCTCAGTTGACATGGAAGGCATCTCGGGGATCGTGCATCCCACCGAGACGAATCCGGATCGCTACGACTACGAGCGCAGTCGCGCGTTGATGACGGCCGAGACGAACAGCGTGATAGCCGGCGTTCTGGACGCCGAACCCACCGCTGTGGTGTGGGTCGCCGACGCGCACGGGCCGTTCCGTAACCTGCTGCCCGAGGAGCTGGACCGCCGGGCGCATCTGGTTCGGGGCAAACCGCGCCCGCTGGGCATGCTCGGTGGGCTCGACGAACACACCGACGCGGTCCTGCTCGTCGGATACCACGCCCGTGCCGGTCGCGGCCCCGCCGTGTTGGCACACACCATGAACGACGGCATCCTCGACGTGCGGGTGGCGGGGCGTTCCATGGGAGAGATCGGTCTCAACGCCGCCATGGCCGGGCATCTGGGCCTGCCGGTCGTGCTGCTCAGCGGCGACGACAGCGCCTGCGCCGAACTCAGCGACCTGGTCCCCTCCGCGGTCACCGTCGCGGTCAAGCAAGCTCTCGGTCAGGGCGCCGCCGTCGCCCTGCACCCCGCGGAAGCACGCGATCGGCTGCGCCGGGCGGCCGCCGAAGCCGTCACTCGGCGCGCACAGGTTTCGCCGCTGGTCCTTGCCGGCCCTCTTGAGGTCGAGGTCGACCTCTCCGCACCGTTCATGGTCGACCTGGCGACGCTCGTACCGGGCGTGTCCCGCACGGAAGACGGCCGAACGGTCACCTTCACCGGCGCCGACTTCGCCGAGACGTACCGGCTGATCCTGCTGCTCGCACAACTCGCAGCCATCATGCCCGGCTAGCGCGAAGAGCAGTCGGGGCCGGCGGTGGCGATGCGGTCGGGTCAGAAGTCACCCGCGTACAGCAGCTTGCCGTCCTCGCCGAAGACGCTGACTCGCCCGCGTCCGGTTTCGCTGTTGGTCCAGTTTGCGAATGCGATTGCGATCAGCTTGCCGTTCTCGGGCGTAGCCCGTGCGCCGTAGAGGCTTGTGGCAATGAACGCACGGTCACTGCCCTTCTCCCAGTCTCCGAAAACGCGCTCGATCGCATCCGCCAGTGGATAGATGGTGCCGTCGTCAGCCCGCGCAAGAAGAAACGACCGTGCAGCCTTCTTCGATACCGCAGGGTCGTCATCGGGAGGCAGCGTGGAAACGGTGATGACGTCGTTGGGAGCAGGCTTGTGGACCCACGGGGCGTCGCACCCGGTCATCACGACAGCTCCGACCGCCGCAACAACAAGAAAAAGGGCAGTAATCGCCTTCTTACGCATGTAAGCCTCCATACGTGAGTGCCACCTGTGAATGCACGACGTCTGATGATGTGGATCACACAACCGCCTCACCGAGGGCAGGAAAAGTAAATTTGCAGCCAACCTATTGAGGCCGTCTCGTGCGGTCCCTCAGCCCGACAGCTTCGCCAGCCACGGGTGCCCGGGGTGCATCCGCTCCAGCCACTCGTCGAGGAAGTCCCGCCGTCTCCGGTCCAACAGCGGCAGCACCGCGTCGAAGTCCGCCTGATCTTTGGGGCGCGGCGCCTTCGCTTTGAACAGCAGCACCAACTCCGGTACCAGATAGGGGATCCCGTCCGCCGTCCGCTCGATGATGGCGTCGTACGGCAGCCGCAGGCTCTCGTTCCGTCGGCAGATCCACGTCCCGCCTTCGTGCGGCTCACGGAACACGTCACACAGGAACTGGCCACTTCCCGGGTCCCTGAGCCAGGTCTGGTGTGTGCTCGCCAGCACCTCGGCTCCCGCCCCCGCCCAGACCCGTCCCGAACCCACCGCGTCCCACACATACTCGGCAAAGCGGCCCCGAATCTCCGGGAATCCCGCCGCGGGCACCGCAATCTCCAGATCGCCGTGCGGCCGGGACTGCTCACCGCGGAACAGATCCAGCGCCCACCCCGCCGCAACGCACCAGGGCGCACAGACCCCGCCCAGCCGCTCCGCGACCTGTTCCGGACGCCAGGCGTCCGCCCAGCGGGCATTCAGTTCGTCCACGTCGAGCACGGCGCCACCGGGCGGCAGGGAGTCGTTCATCGGCACAACGTACCGCCGCCACAGACCGCCCCGATCGCCGGAAGGGCAGCCGCGTCAGCTGAAGGTACGGCGGTAGGTGTTCGGGCTGACGCCGGTCGTGCGCTTGAAGCGGTCGCGGAAAGCGGTGGGCGACCCAAAACCGACCTGGTCGGCGATGCGCTCGACGGAGTGGCTCGTGGTCTCCAGGAGGTGCTGGGCCTGGCGGATACGGGCACGGTGCAGCCACTGGAGCGGAGTGGTGCCGGTCTGCTCACGGAAGCGCCGGATCAGGGTCCGGGTGCTGGTCCCGGCGTGGGCCGCGATGTCGGCGAGGCTGAGGTCGTGGCCCAGGTTGTTCTGCAGCCAGGTCAGCAGGGGTTCGAGGGCGGAGCCCTGCGGCGTGGGCGCGTAGTCGTGGACGATGAACTGCGCCTGCCCGCCCTCGCGTTCGAGAGGCATGACGGCGAGGCGCGCCGCGTAGGCGGCCACGGCCGAACCGTAGTCGCTGCGGATCATGTGCAGGCACAGGTCCAGGCCCGCGGCGGCGCCGGCCGAGGTGAGGATCTGCCCGTTGTCGACATACAGGACGTCCGGGTCCACCGTGACGGCCGGGTAGGTGTCGGCCAGGAGGTCGGCCGCGATCCAGTGGGTGGTGGCCCGCAGGCCGTCGAGGAGCCCGGTGGCGGCCAGGGGAAAGGTGCCCACGCAGATGGAGGCGATCCGCGTGCCCTCCTCGGCCGCCGCACGCAACGCGTCTCGGACCGCGGGTGTGAGCGGGGCGGCGGGGGTGGCCGTACCGGGCACGATGATGGTGTCCGCGCCCTTGAGCCCCTCAAGGCCCCACGGCGCGCGCAGGGTGAAGGTGCCCGCGTCGATCTCCGGCCGTTCGGCGCAGATGCGGATCTGGTAGCCCGGGCGTCCGTCCGGGAGGCGGGTACGGGTGAAGACCTCGATCGGGGTGGACAGGTCGAACGGGATCACCTGGTCCAGGGCGAGAACGGCGACGGTGTGCATGGCGAGAACATATCTGCCCGCCGGGCGAGAGCAACCCGTTCCGCTCCCTGATAAGTGCCCCTTGCCCAGGTTCAGAGCGCTTGCGGCGGGCCTTGGCACTATCCCGTTGAAGAGTGTCACTCATGCCACTGGGGAACGGGAGGGGGAGCACATACCTTCGGAGGCGTCCCTGGCACGGGGCCGGCTCGCCCTCACCCGAAGGAACTCTCCATGCACGCCCAGATCGTCCTGTTCGACGGCTTCGACCCGCTCGACGTCGTCGCCCCCTACGAAGCGCTGTACGCCGGCGGTACCGCTTCCGGGGGCGCGGTGAGCGTGGAGCTGGTCTCCGCGGAAGGGGCGCGCGAGGTGGTCAGCGGCACCGGGGGTCTGACGCTGCGCGCCACCGCCGCCCTCGATCCCTCGCGCGCGTGCCTGATCGTGGTCCCCGGTGCCTCGGGCCGTGTCGGCGAGCCCGGGGAGGTCCCCGACCAGGATGCGGGCGACGGGGAGTGGCGGCAGGACGAGTTCATCCCCGTCCTGCTGGGCCGGACCCTGAACACCGAACTGCCGGCGCTGCTGAAGGCGGCCATGGCCAACCCCGATGTGACGGTCAGCACTGTGTGCGGTGGCTCGCTCGTCCTGGCCATGGCGGGCCTGCTGGAGGGCCGCCATGCCACGACGCACCACATGGGCCTGGACATGCTCGACGCCACCGGCGCCCACGCGGTACGGGCGCGCATCGTCGACGACGGCGACCTCGTCAGCGGCGCCAGCGTCATCTCCGGGCTCGACCTGGCGCTGTATCTGCTGGAGCGGGAGGTGGGGCCGCGCGTCGCACACGCCGTGGAGGAACTGTTCGCCCATGAGCGCCGGGGCACCGTCTGGCGCGAGCAGGGCCCGGTGCCCGTCGGTCTCTGACCGTGGGCCGTACGCACACCCACGGCCCGCAGCACACCCGCCGCCCCCTTCCTGTCCACCCCTCCTCACTCGCACACACCGTAAGGAAGAACAGCAGCATGTCCGTCGAAGGCATCTGGGACCTGTCCATCTCCACGCCCATCGGCAGAATCAAGGCCGCGGTCGATCTCCGGCGCGAGGACGGGGTCCTGACCGGCGTCGCCCACGGAGCGGGCGAGGAGGTTCCCCTCGGCAATGTCGTCCTCGACGACGACCGGCTGACGTGGGATCAGGCCATCACCAAGCCCCTGCGGCTGAACCTGGCCTTCGACGTGACGGTCGACGGCGACACCGTGCAGGGGACCTCCAAGGCCGGACGCATGCCGGCATCGAAGGTCACCGGCGAGCGGCGTACGGTTCGAGCGGCGGCGGAGCGCTGACGTGACGAAGTTCCTCCTCTCCGTGCACGTCCTGGCCGCTGTGCTGGCCATCGGACCGGTGACCGTCGCCGCCAGCATGTTCCCCAAGGCGCTGCGCCACGCGCACAGCGAACCGGGTGCCCCTGAGCCGCTCACGACCCTGCGCATGCTGCACCGCATCTGCCGTGTCTACGCGGTCTTCGGCCTCGCGGTGCCCGTCTTCGGGTTCGCCACCGCGAGCAGCCTCGGCGTCCTCGGCGATGCGTGGCTCATCACCTCGATCGTCCTGACCGCTGTGGCCGCCGGCATTCTGGCCCTGTTGATCCTGCCGACCCAGGAGGCGGCCCTGGCAGCGGCGGAGGCGTCCGGCACCGGCACCCCGGTACCCAACGACGACTCCCCCGAACCAGGCTCCGGCTCCGGCTCGCGCGTACCGGGCCGCCTGGCCATGCTCACCGGCATCTTCAACCTGCTGTGGGCCACGGTCACGGTCCTGATGATCATCCGCCCCGGCTCCACCACAGGAGCATGACCGTGCATCTGCGACCCCTGCGCATCGCGGCGCACACAGAGTTCGTCTCCCTGATCGTCATGCTGGCGAATCTCGCCACCGCCCACCTCAAACCCATCTCCTCCCTGATGGGCCCCACCCACGGCTGCGCCTACCTGTTCGTCGTGATCGCGACCTGGCGCCTCAAGCAGACGGCGACCGCCGCCAAGGCCGTCGCCATCATCCCCGGCATCGGCGGTCTCCTCGCCCTGCGACTGCTCGACCGCACCCGCACCGCGAAGGGCGCGCCGTCCGAGGAGACGGTGGACCTGAGGTCGTAGCGGCCGGTCATCGTCCGGCGCGGTATGTCTCCAGGCGGTCGGCCAGTTCCTTCGGGTGGCCGAGCATGGGGCAGTGGTCGCCGGGCATCTCGTCCGGCGGGAAGCCAAGCCGCTCGGCGACCGTCCTACGCATGAACTCGGCGGGGAAGAAGCGGTCGTCGGACGACATCAGGAACCTGGTCGGCACCTCGGGCCAGGCGTTCAGCGGCCACGGCTCGCCGAAGGGGGCCGGCGCCTGGTTCCGCTGGTGCTCCGCCAGAAACTCGGCGGCCAGGGCGGCCGGGGTGTCGTGCAGGACAAGGGAGAGCGGATCTTCCTCGTCACCCTCCGCGACACCTCGGCGGCGGTCGGATTCCTGCCGGGCCGGGCCGTAACCCGTGTTGTCCCACCACTGACCCGGTGATTCGCCCGGGGCCGGAACCTGGGCCTGGAGCATGACCAGCAGGTCCACCGGCGCCCGGTCGCACACCAGTGGACCGGTAAAACCGCCGAACGAGTGGGCGACGACAATGAGATCAGTGCGGCCGCCGATCGCCTCGACCACCGTGTCCGTGTACTCCGCGAGCCCGGCCGACGCGTCGTCACACGGCAGGTCCGGTGCGACGACCTCATGGCCCCGATCGCGCAACTGGGCAGCCAGCGGCCCCCAGTACCACGCGTCGACAGCCGCGGCATGAACCAATACATACGTCGCCACAGAACGGTACCTTCCACCCGTCGGTGCTCCCTGCACCGCGCGCGAGTCTACGTATCGTCATCTCCGGGAGGTCGTCACCTCGCCGGTCCAGAGAGATGCGCGGTACCCGCCGGGCACGGCCGCTGACCAGCGCGTAGACAATGGCTGAGCGGCAGCGGCCAGTCCGGCGGCCCCCAGGGCGAGGGCCGCGACGAAGGCCGGTAGGTGTGTGGGCTCGTGGAGTGGCCATGCCCAGCTTGCAGGGGTCCCGTGGCGAACACCGAAGGCTGCGCAGGCGATCGGGAAGAGAGTGACGCTCGTGGCGGCGATGTGCAGGCTGGTGAAGGTGCGCAGCAGCAGGGCGAGTCCGAGGTAGCCCAGGAAGTTGCGGGCCATGCCCGCGGCGAGGATATGGCCGGTCATGGACGACACGAGCCGGCCCCCGGCCAGCATCAGTACGGCGCAGGCCGCCATGAACGCGGTGTCCCACAGTCTTACGGTTCGTAC
This sequence comes from Streptomyces shenzhenensis, assembly GCF_003688995.1. Lineage (GTDB taxonomy): Bacteria > Actinomycetota > Actinomycetes > Streptomycetales > Streptomycetaceae > Streptomyces > Streptomyces shenzhenensis_A. The sequence goes on from NZ_PENI01000022.1 coordinate 133,992, forward strand.
GGCGGTCACTTCGATGGCGCTGCCGCCGCGGGACTGCCCGTACAGGATGAGGCACACCGGTGCGAGCGGCAGCAGGAACGGCAGAGGGAACGCGAAGGAGACTCGGCCGACCACGACCGGCACGGGTACCTGGACGGAATCGGCGACGGCACCAAGGACCAGGCAGGCGGCGAGGCCGGCGCAGACCGCGGGTACCCGGCGCACGTGAAGCCACCAGTCCATGAATGTTCTCTCTCTGTCGGTTGGCTCGTGGTGGCGTGCTCAGTAGCGGGCGGGGTCGAGGACGGGCCGCAGGTCGCACCGGGTGAGCGTCCTCGCATTCCGCTGGAACCAGGCCAGTTGGGCCGACCGGGGACGTTCGAGAACGCGGGTGGCGACCTCGACGTTCTCTGGGACGTAACGAGACGCGACGACCTGGGAGTCCACTCCCGCGGTGAGGGTGAGCCAGGCATCGAGCGGCCCGGAAGCGTCACTTCCCGGCCAGTCACCGTATGTGGCGCATGCCGGAGTGCCTTGGGGCAGAGCACTCTGTGCGACAAGGGCGCGGATGTCATCGGATGCCGGCATGGAAGTCCACGGCGACAGCTCCGGAGCGGTGGTGACACCGAGGGCAGCCAGCCGGGTGTGTGCGTCCGTTGCCCATTCGACGATGTCCGCGGCGGCGTGCTCCTGTTCGGGCCAGAGGCACACCCGTGGCCGCGTGTCCGAGCAGGTGCGCAAGGTGGTGGGCCGGGATGCGGCCGCGCTGTACCCGAGGGGATGGACGATCCACGCCGCGACGGTGACCACAACGGCCAGCACGACCGGGGCCAGGATCCGCAGACCACGCTGCCGTACCGTCACCAGCCGGGCGGCAAGGAGCAGGCCGATCGAGACCAGCGCGGGTGCCAGAATGCTGCGGGGCGCCGCTACTTGGTCGAGCTCGCAGCACTCGGCAAGGTTCGTGCCGTTCAGCTGCCGGACCCAGAAGACGTTCAGCGCCGCCGGGTAGGCCATCCACACGAAGCTGCCGACCAGCGCCACGGGAACGGCCAGCAGCCGGGGCAGGTTGAGTCCGATGACGTATCCGACGGCGGTGTGCGCCGCGACGACCAGCAGCTCCATACCGATCACGGCCACGGCGCTCCGGCCGGGACTGCCTGCGGCCTGTGGCAGCAGCAGACCGAGGGACAGCGCCACCGCGAGGACCCCCAGGACGAGCGTGGGTGTCAGGACGGCGAGTGACACCCGGCTGAAGGTCCGCACGGGCGCCCCTTGCAGAGCCCTGGACCGCCGGACGCGCAGCCCTTCCCAGGCGGCGCAGGCGGCCACTGCCGGTGCTGTCCAGACCAGGAGAAAGGTGCTGTGTGCGGCAACCGATTCCCAGTACCCGTCGGTGACCAGTTCGGTGACATTGCCGCTGTAGGCGAGCAACCACAGGATCAGCAGAATGCCGATGCGGGGAGCGATGGACACCCGCAGCACGGTGCGCCACGGCATGTTCACACCTCCTCCTCGACCAGGCCTGCGTAGGCGGCCTCGGCTCGGCGCTCCTGCGCGACCTCACCGGGCGCCAGGTCGAGAAAGGAGACGGTGGACCCCTGGAAGAGAAGGTGTCCCTGGTCGAGGAGGACGACCGAGTCGTAGCTGTCCGCCAGATCCTCCGTCTGATGGGTGGAGACCACGAAGCTCGCCTGATCCTTGAGATCGTCCAGGAGGGAGCGGAACACCTTCCGCTGTGCCGGGTCGAGTCCGGCGGTCGGTTCGTCCATCAGTACCACCCGCGCGGAGTGCACCAGCGTCTGGGCGATACCGAGGCGCCGTAACTGGCCTCCTGACAGCTGGGCGGCGGAGCGTTCGGCAAGCTCCCGCAGTCCGACCCGCTCGATCGCCTCCAGAGAACGGTCCCATGCGTCCCGCCGCGACAGGCCCTTGAGCCAGCCGGCATACGCCGCCTGCTCCCTGACCCGCAGCCCTGGAACGGGAGTCACCTGCTGCGGCAGCCAGCCGACCTGCCGTCGGTACCGCTTCAGATCGCGTCGCCTGCGGGTGTCGAGGTCGCCGAGCGTCACGCTGCCCGCGCGGGGTCTGAGCGCGGATGCGAGAAGTGCCAGCAACGTCGACTTCCCGGCGCCGTTCGGGCCGAGGAGCACGACACACCCTGACGGCAGGTCGAGCGTCAGGTCGTCGAGGACGAGATCCCGGCGCCGGTATCCGAAGGAGCAGCGCGAGAGGTGGATGGTCATTCTGGCCTTCTGCCGACTTCCGTGAGAGGCGTGGCCCGCGGAAGGCCCGGGGCCGCCGACAGTCCGATTGCTGTCACTGGCGGGTGCGGACGCTGTCGGCGTTGAGCCTAGTGGAGACCGTCGCGGTGCTGCTGGCAGTCGCGGAGGATCTTGCAGCCCTTGATAGGCAAGTCACCACTTGCCTATGGTGGTGACTCTGGCGGACGCCCCGACACCGGAGAGCACCCCATGAAGATCCACCTGTCCAGCGTGTTCGTCGATGACCAGGAAAAGGCCCTGCGCTTCTATACCGATGTGCTGGGTTTCGTGAAGAAGCACGACATCCCGCTGGGCGAGGACCGGTGGCTGACCGTGGTCTCGCCGGAAGAGCCCAACGGGACCGAGCTGCTGCTGGAGCCCTCTGGCCATCCCGCGGTGCAGCCCTACAAGACGGCTCTGGTCCAGGACGGCATCCCGGCCGCCTCCTTCGCCGTGGACGACGTACAGGCGGAGTCCGACCGGCTGCGCGCGCTCGGGGTGCGCTTCACCCAGGAGCCGCTGGCGATGGGTACGGTCACCACCGCTGTTCTGGACGACACCTGCGGCAACCTGATCCAGATCGTGCACAGCAAGTAGCCGTATGCAGCGACCGGCGCGGTGCCGGGCCGCGGGCTCAGGTGAGGGCGGTGGCCAGCAGGGCGAAGGCGGCGATGATGACGGCGACGCGGACGTAGTGGAGGCGGTCCCAGCGGTTCATCTGCTGCTTCCAGTCGGCGGGCCGGTTGTCGGCGGTCCACGTCCTGCCCCGGTTGTTGATCGGGACGAGCAGCAGGATCGACATGATCACACTGAGGATGAGCAGCGCGGCGGCGGTGACGACGAGGCCGGCGCCGTGGTGGTGCCATCCGGCGACGGCCCAGACCGCGACGAGGACGAGCGAGGTGATGTACCAGACCGGCATCACGGCGCCGAGCAGCCGAGCCCCGTGGCTGCGGCCACGCAGGGCGCTGTCGTCGGGGAGGCCGTCGAGGATCGGGTTGACGAAGAAGGCGACGGAGAACTCCACCCCCACCATCACGCCGACGACCACGGTGGTGAAGATCTCGAGTGCGCTGAGCATGATGACCCCTCCTAGGATCTAGCGCCGCTAGCCGACAAGGCAACGCTAGTACTACTGCCGCTCGATTGTCTAGCAATGCTAGGATCGAGTCATGTCGGTACAGGAACGCAAGGAGCGCGAACGGGCGGGCCGCGAACGCCTCATCTTGGCGACGGCCCGCGAACTCGCCGAGCAGCAGGGCTGGGACGCGGTCACCACCCGCCGGCTGGCCGAGCGCATCGAGTACAGCCAGCCCGTCCTCTACAGCCACTTTCGCGGCAAGCGGGAGATCATCGGCGCCGTCGCCCTCGTGGGCGCCGCCGAGATGGCCGCGTCGCTGCGGGCCGCGGCCCGTGCCGCGGACGGCCCGCGCGCCCGGGTCACCGCCCTCGCTCGCGCCTACCTCGACTTCGCCGAACGCAACCCGGCGGTCTACGACGCGATGTTCCGGCTCGACGGCGGCCTGGCATTCGCGAACGAGGACACCCCGGAGCCGCTGCAGGACGCCTTCGCCGCCCTGCTGGAGAGCCTCGGAGAGGTCGCCGGGGACGGCGTCCACCCGGCGCTGTTCACCGAGGTGTTCTGGGCGGCCCTGCACGGGCTGGCGACCCTGACCCGGGCGGGACGGCTGCCGCCGGAGGAGACCGAGCGGAGGGCGGAGCTGCTGGTGGACCGGCTCGCCCTGGTCTGACGCAACGTCCCGACGGCCACCCACCCATCAACCGCGTGAGCAACGCTCCGGGTCAATACACCTAGTCGCCACCCCCGTCACCGCCTCCTCCGTCTCCCCCGCTGTCGCCGCCGTCCGTGCCCCAGCCGTCGCCGTCGCCTGACTCGTTGTCGTCTCTGCTCTTCCCGAGGTTGCTGAACCAGGGGCGATCCCACCCCTCGTCGGCGGCGATCGGCTCGCCCCCGTCCACCGGGCGCCGCTCGGCCCGGAACCGTGCCGACCCCGTCGTGTCCCCGAGCCCGAAGGCAACGGCGAAGGCGTGCGCCATGACGGCATCCAGCGGGTCGGCGCCCTCGTACTGGACGAGGGCCAGCGGCAGCAGCACCGTGCCCGGCTCCGGCACGGGGCGGCGCGGGGGACGTGTCAGCAGGGCGACCCGTCGCTCGTCGCGCAGCAGCCACGAACTCACCGCGTTCTCCCGCCGCAGCGCCCAGTGCCGCTCGGGCAGTCGCACCTCCACGAAACTCTTGGACTTGCGCAGCTTCTTCCTGAGGCTGAGCTCGGCCGTCACATCGCCGACGGTCAGCCGCAGGCCCTTGGACGGTTCGGCGGAGTCACCACGGAAGCCGTGTGGCGCCCGGATCCGTACGACGGGAGCGTGCGGCCCCCACACGTCCACGCGCACCAGACGCCGCTCCACCGCGACGGCGACGGGGCCGACGGGCCCCGGTGCGAATCGCCGCGCGATCCACAGCGGTACGCCCTCGGCCCGGGCCCGGGCCGCGAGGGCGGCCACCTGGTCGGGACCACCACAGCGCCGTACCGCCAACTCCCCCAGCGCGCGGGCGAACTCGGCGGCCTGCCGCACCTTGACCGGCGTGGTGGTGCCGGTGATGCGGGTCACCGGAACGGCCCCGGCCCCGTCCGCCAGCCGCTCCAGCGGGCGCTCCGCACCGCCGCCGCCGAGCCAGCATCCGCGCTGGAACGCGTCGGCCATGGCACCGAGGTTCAGCTCGCTCAAGGGCGTGCTGTTGCCGCCCCTGTGCAACCGATCCTCGGTCAACTCCACGGTGCGCGCCAGCGGATTCCACGATCGCTCGCCATAGAGCACCTGGCTCACTGCAACCCCCATACGTACCCGACCAGTTCGGCAGAGTCACCCTCACACACCCCGACCGCACCGTGTCGCGGGGGTGGCCCGGCCACGACCGGATTCCCCTGCACAGGATCGGCTCCTCGCCGACGCCAGTTCGGACAGGGAGCCGGCCTTCTCCGCGCGGCCATGCCGGCGCTGGCCTTCTTCCCGGCCCAGGAAGGTGTCCAGCGTCCGTCACGGACCGTCCGTCAGACGCGCTCGTAGAGCGTGCCGGACTCGTTTCTGCGGAGGAGACCCTGGTCCACGAGGGCACGGCGCAGGGTCACCCAGTCGTCGAACCATTCGCCGCAGATCGCGTTGACCTTGGCCTCGGAGTACGCCACACCGGGCGCGAAGGAGTCCTTCACCACAGCCAGCACCCGGCTGCGTACCTCCTCCTTGCCCGGGATGGAGGTGAGCCTGCCACGCCGGAAATAGGAGCCCGCCCCGTCTCCCCCACCCTGCCCGGAGAGCCTGACCTCGGACTGGATCGCGAGCCGGAAGGTGTCGTCGAGGAGGGCGTAGGTGCGTCTGTCGCTGTCGAAAACGGCGATCCGGACGTCCGTCAGCTTCTGCAGAGCCGCAGCGGCGGCCGGTGGCCGAAGCCCTGCCCGCTCGGCGACCTCGGCAGCGGTGGTCGCGCCGAGGGCGAGGGCCGCGTAGGCCGCGCGCCGGTCGTGCTGGGCTAGGGCGCCCACCAGGTCGCGGCAGGAGGGCGGATGGTCCTCGGCGCGGGCCATGTTCATGGTGTCCGTTCCAGTAGTCGTACGAAGCGCCGGCTCTCTGTCGAGCCTCACTGGTCGCTACGAATACTCCGGTTCCGGGGGATTCCGAAGGGATTTTTCGGCGAAGAGTCCCTTTTCAGCCACGCGTGCGCGGGCGGGTCAGCCGCGGGCCACCGCGATGGAGCCGGCCAGGCGTTCACCCGCCTCGTAGATCATGTAGGGGACGCCGCCGTCGGTGCCGAAACTGGGCGCGGCGGCGCGGCCGTTCTCCGGGGCCGCGGCGCGGGAGTTGTAGAAGACGCCGAGGTGGTTGCGGCGGCTGAAGTCGTTGCCCACCTCGGTGATCATGATGTCGCCGCCGCTCCCCTTGTCCTTGTTGTAGACGACGTAGGTGGAGTTGTTGCGGTGGAGCAGGTGCGGGCCACCGACGTTGACCGCGCCGACGTCGCCGTGTCGGATGAGCGGCTGCTGGTCGAAGGTCCAGTTGCGGCCGTCGGGAGACCAACCCCAGTGGATGTCGCGGTGGTTGGTGGTGTTGTTGAGCATGAAGACCATGACGTACCGGGCGTTGCGGGAGGGCAGGTCGTGGCGGAAGACACGGGCGTACGACGTCTCCGTGGTGCCCGCGGGCAGCATCGACGTCGACAGGACCACCTTGTCGTAGGTGAAGTGGATGCCGTCGGTCGAGCGGGCGAGGCGGGTGGTGGTGTTCTCGCCGTGGAAGTACAGCCACATCTCCTTCGCGTCGGCGTTCCACAGCACATGGGGTGAGGAGACATGGCTGACGGAGTAGTGCGGCTGCCACTTGTTGGAGACGATCGGGTTGTTCGGGTACTCCGTGAACGGGCCTTCGAGGGAGTTCCCGTAGGCGAGGCAGATGCCGCCCGGGGCGTCGTGCGGCGCGTAGTAGAGGTAGTAACGGCCCAGCCGCGTGGTCAGCTTGTCGTAGACACCGCGGACGGTGGGGAAGATGATCTCGCCGGTGGGGTTGTAGGAGAGCTGGGACGGCGTCAGCAGGGTGCGGACGTAGGTGTAGTCGGGGAAGCCCCCCGGTGCGGCCGTCGCGGCGGGTGCGGCGGCGGTGCCCAGGGCGAGGGCGGCGCCGGTGGCGGCCGTGCCCTTCAGGAAGAGACGGCGGTCGAGGTGCGGCTCGTGCATGTCGGCTCCATCGGGTGCGGAAGGGATCGGGTCGGAGCGGGGCGAGGTCAGAGGTACAGGGCGGCGGTGACACACAGACCGCCGAGGGCGACCACCCACACATAGGGCAGGGTACGAATCATGACCTGTTGGGGGGTGACGCCGGCGTACTGGGCGCTCCACACGGTCTGGGTGCTGGTCGGGTCGGCGACGCCGAACACCTGGTTGTAGCTGGTGGCCATGCCGAGCACGGCGGCGGCCGGGTAGATGCCGGTGGCGATGAGGACGCCGGCGATGCCCGCGCCGAGGCCGAAGACGTTGAGCGGTCCGCGGTACAGGCACAGCGGCACCAGCAGGGTGAAGACGAGCACGAACAGCACGGGGTTGTCCGGGCTGACCGCCTTGACCAGGGGTTGCAGGGCGTCGACGGCACCGGGGAGCTTGACGGCGGCGAGCAGGATGCCGATGGCGACGAACAGGGCGATCGGCGGCGCGGCCACCTCGAAGCCGCCGTACAGGGTGCGCAGCAGCCGCTTGTTCATCTCGTGCGGTCTCGTCGTGGTGACCAGGGCGTAGCCGACGCCCGCCAGCAGTGAGGGGACGATGGCCACCTCAAGGCCGAGGGCGAGCACCAGCGGCACCACCGGGGCGAGCAGCGCGTACCAGGGGGCGTCGCCGAGCTGCTCCCGGCGTGAACGGGGCCGCGCCGGCACCGACTTCAGGGACCAGGTGTGCTCGGTGCCGCGGCGCCGGGTTTCGATCACCACGTAGGCGAGGGCCGCGGCCAGTGCGAAGGGGAACAGTTTCACCATGAAGCCGCGCACGGTGGGGATCGGCAGGTTCAGCGCGGTGGAGAAGAACTGCCACACCGGCAGTTCGAAGGGGGCGCCGACGGCGATGCCCATCAGCACGGTCCCCGCGGCCGTCACCTTGGGCACACCTACGGCGATCATGGCGGGGATGCCGATGATGCCGGCGAGCATGGCCGCGGGCGCCGAGCCCGTCACGGTGCCGACGAGCGCGGAGACGGCGAGGACGCCGAGGGCGACGACGGTGGGCCGGTCGCCGCCGAACTCCACGATCTTGCGGACGAGGGTGCCGGCGATGCCGGTCTCGTCGAGGAGCCGGCCGAGCCAGGAGCCGAGGATGATCGCGACCATGGTCGCGGCCAGCGCCGGGGCGCCTTCCTGCAGCACCGTGTCCAGGACGCTGTTCTCGCCGGTGAGCGGCGCGCCGGCCAGGAGGGCGATGGCCACGGCGAGGATCACCAGGGCGAAGGCCGTGGGAATTCTGCGGGTGAGCATCGCGGCGACACCGGCCGCCATGACGACGAGGATGACGACACCCATGGGTCAGTTCTCTCTTCTCGCGGTGCGGGCACGGTCGTCGCCGGTGGCGGCGGCCAGCGCGGCGGTCAGGAGCAGGGGGCTGCGGCCGAGGCCGCACACGGTGCGGGCGTAGGCGTGTGCGGCGACCTCCTCGGCGCCGGCGACATGGCCGGGCACCTGCCAGCGGCCCAGCCGCAGTGCGGTGTGGCCGAGGGTGCGTTTGAGTGCGGTGCGCGCCGGGCCGTGGTGGAGGTGGGCGTGCACGGCCTCGTGCGCGAGGGCGGCGGCCCGCACCGAACCCGGCGGGTACCAGGTGCGCCAGCCGCGCTCGTCGACGACGCGTTCGGCCAGGGCGAGGGTGTCGGTGTACAGCTCGACCGTCGGCGGTCGTGAGCGGTAGCGGGCGAGCAGCCCCTGCGCGAGCCCGCCGTCGCGTTCGACGATGCGGGCGGTGCAGGCGACGGGGGCGAGCGCGGCGCCGAACGCGTCGGCGGCCAGGGCCCATCGGCGCAGCAGCTGCGGGTCGCGGCTCTCGTGGGTGGGGGTGGCGGCCAGCAGCCGTACGGCCCACTCGATGTCGTCGGTCCGCGCGAGGTCGGGGCCGGCTGTGGGGGCGGTCATCTCCGTGCCTCCAGGACGGCGACGACCGGTTCGTCGGCGGCCCTGGAGCGCAGCTCGCTGCGGGCGAGCGCGAGCAGCGGCTGCGGGTCCAGGACGCCGGAGAGGTCGGCGATGCGCGAGCCCAGCAGCAGTCGGACGGCGGGGGCGCGTACTCCGCCGTCCCCGTAGGAGGTCGCCTCGGTGACCAGCCGGGCCAGCACCTCGGGTGCCTGTCCGACGGTGGTGGCCGCCACCGTGGCGTCGGCGGCGTGGTGGCGTACGACGCCGTCGGCGTCCACGATCCGTACCGGATGGCGGTCGGGTCGGAAGCGGCGGGAGGTGTCGGCGCCGTAGACGGTGTGCGCGGGGGTGCCGGCGAGGACATGGACGTGGGAGGGGTCGGTCTTGAGGCTGGCCGCGGCCAGGTGCAGGCGTTCGGTCTCGTCGGTCCGGTGGGCGCGGTCCTGGGTGCGCAGTTCGGTGGCTCCGGTGGCGATCGCGCGCACGGCATGGGTCTGCGGGTCGACGGTGACCTCGACCTGCACGCCGTCGGCGGCGGCGCCCTGGGCGACGACGGCCTGCTCGGCCTCGGCGCGCACGGCCAGGATCTGTTCCTGGGTCGCCCCGGGCACGATCCGCTCGACCTGTTCCCTGACCAGGGCGAGGGCGACGCCGATCGGGCTGATGACCTCGCTGTGCGCGGCGATCCGGCCCTGCATACCGGTCATCGCGGCAAGGTGGGGAGTGACGGAGGCCGCGCCGCCGCCTCCGCCGACCAGTACCGCGGTGTCGGTGTCCAGCCGGTACTCGCGTATCAGGGTGTCCACCACGGTCTTCACCTGGGCGATGCCCTCGTCCAGGATCCGGGTGGCGGCGGTGGCCACGTCGACGCCGAGTGCGGCGGCGAGCGGGGCGAGGGCGGCGCGCGCCACCGCGGGGTCGGCATGGGCGAAGTCGCCTTCCGGTACTCGGCCCAGGGCGTTGGCGGCGCAGGTCAGGGTGATCGCGAACCGCCCGCCCGCGGCGTCGACCACCACATGGTCGGCGGCGTCGCCGGGCATCGGGCGGACCGTGGCCGGCGTGGCGTCCCGCAGGTCGTCGGGGGTGGCGAAGCAGGCGTACGGCAGTCCGGCGATATGCGCACTGCGCGGGCCGACACCGGTGATCCTGCCGTTGCCGAGGCGGACCATGGAGCCGCCGCCGATGCCGACGGTGCGTACGTCGAGGGCGTTGAGGTAGGAGGTGCGGCCGAGGATGGTGGCGTGCCGCACGGCGACCTTGCCCCGGCGGACGACGCTGATGTCGGTCGAGGTGCCGCCGGTCTCCAGGAAGACGCCCTCGCTGACGCGTTCTTGCATCAGGGCGCCCGCGACGCCCGCGGCCGGCCCCGACAGCACGGTCAGCAAGGGGCGGCGGCGCATCTCGTCGAGCGACATCACTCCCCCGTCGCAGCGCATCACCATCAGCGGCGCGGTGACACCCGCTTTGGTGATGGAGGTGTCGACGAGGTCGGCGGTGGCGAGCATGCGCGGCAGGATCGCGGCGTTGACGACGGCGGTGCGGGTGCGTTTGCGCAGCCCGTACAGGGAGGTGATCTCGTGTGCGGCCGTCGTCGGCAGCCCGGCGGCGCGTCCGGCCGCGGCGACGGCTTGCTCGCCCTCGGGCCGGTCGACGCCGAACGGCTCGCTGGCCACGAGTGCTTGTGCGCCGGCCTCCTTCGCCTGCTCGACCACGGCGCGTACGGCGTGTTCGTCGTCGGGGTCGGATATGTGCGCGTACCGCAGGGGAAGACGTTTGCCGGGGGTGAGTTCGAGTTTGGCGAGGGAGGCGAGGCGGCGGGTGAGGAAGGCCGCCGGTCCCGTACCGATGCCGAGCAGACCTACGGTGGCGACGTCGCCCTCCAGCAGGGCATTGGTAGCCTGGGTCGTGCCGTGTGCCAGGAAGGCGATGTCGGTGGGTGCGTGGCCGGTCTGCCGCAGGAGCCGGTCGAGCGCCTCGACGATACCGTGGGCGACGCCGTCCTCGTGGTGGTGGCTCGTGGGAACCTTCACCTGGCCCACGAGTTGGAGTGTCGTGGCGTCGACGGCCACGGCGTCCGTGAAGGTTCCGCCCACGTCGATACCGACGCGGATGCGGTGGGTGGTCATGTCCGGGCACCTCCTTGTGCTGGGTCGGTCCACGCGGGCGGCCGGGCGGGGCAGGTGGTGCTGCCCCGCCCAACTCCGCACCGCGCGGGAGTGGTTCAGTAGCCTCTGATGTCGGGCCAGTGGCGTTGCACGCCTTCGCGGTCGAGCAGCCGGCCGAAGTCTTCGAACCGCTTTTCCTCGGACTGCACCTGGTGCGGCTCGACGTTCTCGGCGAGGCAGTAGCCGGCCAGGGCGCCGGCGACCTCGCCGACGTTCCACTCCACCGGGTGCAGCCGGTAACAGCCGTTGGTGATGTGGGTGGTGCCGATGTTCTTGCCGGCCGGCAGCAGGTTGCGCACGCGCCGCGGCAGGAGCGCACCGAGCGGAATCTCGAACGGGACGGAACCGATGTCGATGTACGAGTCGCCGCCGGTGGAGGGGTGCAGGTCGATGCGGTAGCCGCCGACGCCCACGGAATCGCCGTGGCGGGTGCCTCCGTAGGGGCCGACCAGGTCGATGGCGACATCGTGCTCGGTGACGGTGGTGACCGCCTTGATGCGCCGTGACTCGCGCACGTACGCGGACTTGGCGAGGCCGTCGGCGGTGCCGGTGACGTCGGGGCGCAGCCGCAGCCCGGGGAAGCCGGTGCCGCCGTCGGGGCGGGGGGCCTCGGTCTGCAGCCAGTACAGCAGCGACAGCGACAACTGCCGTGCCCCCTTGAGGGCTTCGGTCTCCTCACCGATGCAGGGCTTGAGCCAGTAGTCGTTGAGCGGCCAGTTCACCAGCGTGATGTCCGAGTCGAACGCGCCCGGCGCGTGCATGCCCCGGGCCAGGATGCGGCGGAATCCCCACAGTTCCTTGTCGCCGGCGTCGGCGCTCTGGTCGGCGGTGACGGCGAGCGGGTCGATGTCGGGGTTGGGCCGGAGGGTGCGTCCGACGGGTTCCAGGGTGCGCGGATCGGGCGCCTGGAACCCGAGCAGCGGGCCCGGCCAGAACGCGGGCCGGTAGTCACGCCAGAAGGCGTAGTCGGCGGGCCGGTCGATGGTGTGGTCCTCGCCCTCGTGATGGGAGAGCGCGAAGCAGACGGTGATGCCCTGCTGGTTCAGCGGCTGCGCCGTCTCGGGGGCGTGCGGCTCGTCGAACTCTGCTCGTGATTCGGCACCGGTGGCGTGTTCGACGCCTGCGAGGTGCAGCAGTTCGCCGGTTTCGGTGGCGTCCAGGACGTAACGGGCGGTCAGGGTGCGGCGCGTGCCGTCGCGCAGGTCCCGCACGGTGACCGAACGCACGGCATCGTTGTCGGACTCGGCCGCGACCGGCCGGTGCTCGGTCAGGACCGTCAGACGTCCGGCCGCACGGTGCGGCGCGAGCATGCCCTCCAACACGGCCAGGGCCACGCGTGGTTCGTGGCACAGCTTGCTCACCCGCCCGGCGCCGGGGTTGAGTTCCGGCACCGCCCGCGCCTCCGCCCGCAGCGGGTACCACTGGCGGTAGTAGGTGCGGATCCCCTCACGCAGCTGCCGGTAGGTGGCGGTGACACCGAACTGCTCCACCCACGGGTGCTCGTCCGGCGGCACGGCCTGGCTGGTGAGCTGTCCCCCGATCCAGTCCGTCTCCTCGGTCATCACGACGCTGCATCCGGCCCGGCAGGCCGCGAGCGCGGCGGCAACGCCGCCCAGCCCACCGCCCACGATGAGGATGTCGGCTTCCGGTATCACTCTTCTCCTCGCTGGTCTTCGGGGGGACCGGTCCGGTGCGGCCGGCCGGTCGAAGGGTTCGGGTTGCCGTAGTCGGCGGGTCGGGAGGTTCGCACGGGTCAGGCAGTGGCCGGCGGACCGGAGCTGACGCCGGCCCTGAACGTGCAGGCGACGAGCGTGCTTTCGGTCGGCTCGCCCGCGATGAGGGCGGACAGCAGCCGGACGGCCTCGGCGCCCAGCCGCGCCCTCGGGATGTCGAACCCCATCGGGACGGGCTCGTTCACCAGGTCCGGGGGCGGGCTGCCCAGTACCGCGAGCGACACCTCGCCGGGGCAGCGCAGACCCGCCGCGTCGACGGCGGCGCGCAGGGCACGCCAGGCCGCGCCGGTGTCGGTCTCCTCGGCGACGAACGCGGTCACCCCGTCCTCGTGCCAGGCGCGCACCCGCGCGGCGGTGACCTCGGTGTGCGGATCGGCCGTGCGGAAGACGGCCGCCGGCCCGGCGGGCAGGCCCGCGGCCCGCAGGCCGTCCAGGAAGCCGTGCTCGCGGTCGGTCGAGGCCGGCGCGTCGTCGTCCTCGCGCACCAGCACGATGCGCCGGTGGCCGGCCTCGGCGAGCGCCGTGACGACATCCCGGCTGGCGCTGATGTAGTCGGCGCCCACCCAGGCGACCCCCTCGGTGTCCTCGCGGCGGCCGAGATGGACGACCGGGAAACCGTCCCGTACGAGCCGTGCCAGTTCCGGCGAGGGAGCGTGCCGGCCCAGGAAGAGACAACCGTCCGCCAGCCGGACCCTGTTGAGCGCGCCGGCGCCTGCCGCGTCCGCGCCGCCGGCGCTGGAGCCGGTGAACAGGACCAGGTCGTAGCCCTGTACGGCGGCCTCCTGCTCCACACCCACCAGGAAGGGGTAGTACGAGTGGCGGACATCGGTCGGGAAGGTCGCGGTGAAGCTGAACACACCGAGCAGGTTGTTGCGGGCGGCGGCGAGCCGGCGGGCGGCCGGATCCGGCACATAGCCGAGGGTCTGCGCGGCCTGGAGGACCTTTCTGCGAGTCTCCTCCGAGATCGGCCGCGCCGTCGCCTCGTCCCGCCCCGACAGCACCAGGGACACCGTCGCCTGGGACACGCCCGCCAGCTGGGCCACCTCGGCCTGCCGGGGCCGAGAGCGCCGCCCCGCCGGTACAGGGCTCCGCCCCGGCCGGGCACGTCCCGCGCCTTCCTTGGCCACGCCACTCCTCCTCACGCGTTAATGCGTATTAGGTAATGCGCATTAACGAGCACTGTGGCGGGAGAGCCGGAATCAAGTCAAGACCCGCGACACAACGGGGCGGCTTCGCTCTCCGCGTGTGTGCGGACGAACGGTCAGCGCGTGCCCGCGGCAGCGCCGGCGTCCGCGCGCGCCTGACGGTGACCGGGACGGCGGCCACCAGCGTCGAGGCGGCGATTTCTCTGTCAAGTTCAGCTTGTTGACGTGAAACGGCCCACCCGTCAGCTCGACCGATGGCCCGGCTGCAGCGTTCGACGGAACCCGGTCCCTCGCCGAACGATCGGTCCCGGGGTTGCGTCCACCGGAGACGTTGCCGACCGGCGCCGACTTGAGCGGGGCGGACATGGCCGGCGCAAACCTGGAGGGTGCGTACCTGGCCGAGATCACCTGGAACGACACCGACCTCACGGGTGTGCGCCGACCGGAAGGGGATCTCCCCGACGACCCATCGAACCGGACCTCCGAGACGCCGAGGTCGGCGGCATCCGACGCGTGAGTCGTTCATCACCCGGTGCAAGCCTTTGCCGTTTCCGCAACCTGCGTTGGAGCCCTGCCGCGCAGCGGCCGAGGCTGCCGGTGCATCCGGTCTCCGACCCGAAAGGTATGCGATGCATGTCTTCGTCACCGGCGCGAGTGACTACATCGGCGGCACCGTCGCCGCGCAACTCGTCCGCGCCGGCCACACCGTCACCGGGTTGACCCGGGACCCGGCCAAGGCTGAGGCACTCGCCCGTATCGGCGTGCGGCCGGTGGTGGGGCTGCTGGACGACGCCCCTGTCCTCACCGAGCAGGCGCGTCACGCGGACGCGGTGATCAATGCGGCCGACAGCGACCACCTCGGCGCCGCCCGGACCCTGATTGCCGCGCTCGCCGGCTCGGACAAGCCACTGATCCACACCAGCGGCTCCAGCATCGTGGGGGTGGGCACGGAGGGCGAGGCGTCCGCGACGGTTTTCGACGAGGCCATCCTGGACGAGGGATCCGGCTGGGCACCCGGCCATCCCGTGCGCCAGGCACGGGTGGCCGTCGACCGCCTGGTCCTGGCCGCCGCCGAGCGGGGCGTACGCTCCGCGGTCCTGTGCAACAGCCTCATCTACGGCCACGGACGAGGACCGGCCCGGGACAGCGTCCTGATCGCCGCGCTGGTGAACCAGGCTCGCGCCGGTGGCGTCGTCCGACGTGTGGGCGCCGGCCGCAACATCTGGTCCAATGTGCACCTCGACGACGTCGCCGACCTCTATCTTCTCGCTCTGGAGAAGACAGCGCCCGGCACCTTCTACTTCGTCGAGAACGGCGAGGAGTCCCTGGCCGCGATGACCGACGCCATCGCCGCCGCCCTCGGGCTGCCCGGCCCCCGCCCCTGGGACCCCGGCTCTCCGGACAACCTCTGGCACCCCGAGTTCGCCCAGCACGCCCTGGGCTCCAACAGCCGCGTTCGGGCCGACCGCGCCCGCGGTCTTCTCGGCTGGCGCCCGCGGCACCGTTCGATCACCGATTGGCTCGCAACCAGCCTCGCCCCGGCTGCGATTACAGAAGGGACCGCCCAGGTCACCGGCCCAGCGGGGGCCAGTGCTGCCGATCACGGGTGACCAAAGGGAGGCGGGTCGCCTGGTCGGGCAGACCGAGGTGGTCCGGCATCCGGGCCGCGCTGCCGTCCGCGCCGATCGGGTCGGCCAGGCCCAGGGTGCTGCCGGGTTGATGTCGGCGTCGAGGTGTTCCGGGCAAGGCTGAAGTGACGGGGCTCTTACGCCACTTCGGACAGTCGGTCGAGTCGATCCCGCTGCGCCGGGGCCAGTTCGAGACGATCCGCAGCGAGGTTCTCCTCCAGGTGATCGATCCGGGCCGTGCCGGGGATCGGGAGGATGACCGATGAGTGGCCGAGGAGCCAGGCGAGCGCAACCTGCGTGGGGGTGGCCGCCACCTCGGCCGCCACGGCGGCGACCTCCGCGTTCGTCCCTGACTCCCCCCAGGCGACAGGGCGCCACGGCAGGAACGCGATCCCCGCCGCTTCGCAGGCGGCCAGCACGGGCTCGTGCTCGCGGTCGAGGAGGCTGTATCGGTTCTGTACGCTGGCGACGTCCACGATCTCCCGCGCCTCGTCGAGCTCGTCGACGCCGACCTCGGACAGCCCGATCCGGCCGATCTTGCCCTCGTCCCGCAGGTCCCGCAGCGTACCCACCTGGTCGGCGAGCGGTGTCCCGGGGTCGATGCGGTGCAGCTGAAGCAGCTCGATCCGCTCGACGCGCAGTCGGAGCAGGGCCCGCTCGACCTGCTCGCGCAGCACCGCCGGCCGCCCGTCGAGCTTCCACTCGCCGGCGGGGCCCGACCGAGCGACGCCGACCTTGGTGGTGATCAGCAGCCCGTCCGGGTAGGGGTGCAGGGCCTCGGCCAGGAGTTTCTCGTTGGCTCCACCGCCGTACAGATACGCGGTGTCGATCAGCGTGACGCCCAGTTCGACGGCGCGTCGGGCGACCGCGCGAGAGGTCTCGCGGGCCTGGACCGGTTCCGTCGGCAGGTGCATGGCCCCGAACCCCAGTCGGCGTATTGTCAGATCCCCGCCGATACGAAACGCAGTCGATGTCACGTGCGCCCTCTCCCCCTTCGCTCGACGGACCACGCTGGCATATCGGGCAGGCGCCGGTCCACCCCACGAGGGGCAACCGCGGTTGGCGTGCGGCGAGTTGTACGGAAGCGTGACGGGGAGACGCCGTAGCGGTCGACGAAGGCCAGGCGCAGTGCCTCGGCGGTTCTGAATCCGCACCGTCGGGCGACGCTCGCCATGGCCAGCGTGGTGGTCGTGAGCAGGTGTGCGGCTGCTTCGGTGCGGGCCTGCCGCACGAACCTGCCGGGTGTCTGGCCGAGGTGCTGGGTGAACAGCCGGGTGAGGTGGCGCTCGCTCACTCCGATCCGCGTGGCCAGTGCCGTGGTGGTCAGGTTGCCGTCCAGGTGGCTGGTGATGTGGGCGACGAGACGGTTCACGAGGTCGTCCTCCGGTGTGGGAGTCGCCACGAACATGCTCATCTGGGCCTGGTTGCCCGGCCGTTGGAGGTACGTCACCTGAACTTGAGCCACTTGGCGCGCGAGTTCGAGCCCGTTGTCCTCGGCGATGAAGGAAAGGGTCAGATCCAGTGCGCTGGTCACGCCGGCCGAGGTGGAGACATGGCCGTCGCGGATGAAGATGGGGCAGGGGTCGACTGTGACGCCGGGATAGCTGGCCGCGATCTCCTCGGCGAACATCCAGTGGGTGGCGGCGCGCCGGCCCTCGAGCAGGCCCGCGGCCGCCAGGACGCCGGCCCCCGTGCACACCGACGCCACCCGGCGGGCCTCCCTGGCGAGGCGGCGCACATGGCCGACGATCCGCGGGTTGGCTGCCGCCGCCTTGAATCCGAGCCCGCCGGAGACGATCAGCGTGTCCAGCGGGCCGGTGAGGCGTTCGAGTGTCTCCTGGCCTTCAAGGGTCAGTCCCTGGCCGCAGGTGATGGGCCGGCCTCCGGGGGTGGCGAGGCGCACCCGGTAGGCAGGGGTGGCGCCTCCCAGGTCGGCGACATCCAGTGTCGAGCTCACGCAGGCGATGTCCAGCAGTTGCGCCCCGTCGTAGCCGACGATCACCACTAACCGCTCGTCCATGAGTCAGAACCTAGTCCCTGTCGTCAAACTCCCGTCGTCCGCCCGGAGGGCGGGCCCTGCGGCGTCAGGTGCGTGCTCTCGGTGTGCCGGGCGCGGGTCCTCGTACTGGACGTACTTGGGCCTGTGTCCGGTGCGGCGAGAGTGCGTGCATGGCGTCGCGGGGCAGGCGGGAGTTTGACGACAGGGACTGGGCCGGATTGCCCGGGACACCAAGATTTCAGACGCCGTTGCCGGGTTTTGGGACCAGTGTGCTCGCCCGCGACGACAGGCGCCGGCCATGGCGGGCACCTTGAGCGAGGCCAGGGCCCGCTGGGTCCCGGAGCGCCGTCGGCGTACGGACCTCACCCCGCCGGGGCAACACCACGAGCCCGGCCGACCCGCGGACCAGCGGGTGCGACCACAGGAGGAGAACACCCAATGAAGAATCGTTTATGGCGCTGCCTTGCGGCCACCGCCACTGCGCTCACGCTCGGGTCCGGGCTGTCCGTCGCCGGATCGGCCACCTTGGCTTCTGCCGCGGCTGCCGACTGTCAGGGCGGACGCAACGGGTTCGTCGACATCTCCGACGACGCGTCCGGAACCGTTGTCCGGTCGGTCGACATGGGTGCCGGCCGCTCGGTGACCCTCCACTACGGCAGCGTCGCCGGTGCGCAGCGAGGCTGGGCCAAGCTCAGCGGCACTACCGTCAACGGGGACCTGGTGTGGATGGACTGGACGACGGACAACGGCTCGACGTGGCTCCAGTGCGGGCCGTTCGCGGTCGACCGAGGCCCGGGCACCTCGAAGACCAGCGCCGCGAAAACGACGAGTACGTCGTCCAGCTACCGGTTCCGGGCGTGCGGGTACCTCAAGAACGCCGGGCAGACGAAGTGCACGTCGTGGTGGTGACCTCGCCACGCTGACGCCCCGGTCCCGTGGCGCGGAACCCTCAGGTTCCGCGCCCGCTCCGCGCCCGGCCGGCTTCAGTCCGTGCTGCCGGTTGCTACGTCGATGGTGGTGAGCAACCTGTCCAGAGCGGCCAGTTGGCGGCCGTCGAGGGAACCGAAAAGTTGCCGCAGCCGCTGCTCTCCCGCCGTGAGGGCCGCCCGTCCCTTGCCGGTCGGCGTCACGATCTTACGGCGGCGGTCCTGGGGATCGGTGGTTCGGGCGATGAGGTCAAGCCGTTCCAGGGCTTCCAGCGCCTGGGTGACGGAGCGTGGCGCCTGGCCGAGGGCCTCGGCGAGCTCGGCCTGGTGCAGGGTGCCGCGTTCGGCCAGGAGTCGGAGCGTCTTGGTGCGGGACAGCGACAGCCCCGCCGCAGCCATGTGCTGGTCGACCGCCTGGCGTACCCGGTAGGCGACGGAGAGGAACTGCAGCCCCACCCGGGCCGGATCAGGGCCTGCGTGCATTGCTGTGATCAGCCGAGGGGGCGGCGGAGATGACCGCGGTCAACTACCTCGGCCCGTTCGCGCTGACGCAGGCCCTGACGCACACGCTGTCCGCGTCCGGCCCGGCACGTATCGTCAATGTCGCCTCGGATGCCGCCCAGCAGGCCGGGACCGTCTCGCCGGCGAGGGACCTGCGGCACACCGCCCCCTACACCCGGCGTGAGTCGATGGCGTTGTACGGCCGGTGGACCCGGGAACTGGCCCGGCGTCTGGATCCGGCGCAGGTCACCGTGAACTGTTGCGACCCCGGATTCAACGCCACCGGCCTCGGCCGGGATCTGCGCGGATCCGCCGTGTTGCAGCGCGTACTGAACACCCTCAGGGTGGGCGACCCCCGTAAGGGCGCCGGCATCGTCGTCCGGCTGGCGACCGATCCGGCGTTCGCTCACACCAGCGGAGGCTACTTCTCCGTACGCGGCGCCAAGCCCCTGGAATGTCCCGAGCCCGGCCGTGACGAGCGGGTGCAGGACGAGTTGTGGACGGAGACGGTGGCCCTGCTCGCCGACCTCGCGACTCCGTAACCGTGCCCCCGGTACCCGGTGGGGCACCAGCCGGCCGTCCCCCACGTCGCCCATCCGTCGGCGAGGCGCGGGCTGTTGTCAGTGCCCTCGGCCGCACCCGGACCGGACCGACCGCTGTCGAACGGGCACGGACGCGCCACTCGCGAGTCGGCCGAGGGCGGCGGCGAGGAGGAGTGCGACGAGGGCGGTGAGTGTGGTGCCCTGCCAGCCGAGGAGGTTGAGCAGGGGCGCGGCGAGGGCGGTGCCGACGGCGCCGGTCATGAAGTACAGCACGAGATAGACGCTGGTCAGGCTGCCGGAGCGGCGCGGGTCGAGGGCGATGACGCGGCTCATGTTGGCGGCTTGGGCGGCGAAGCAGCCGGCGTCGAGGAGAGCCAGGCCGAGGACGAGGAGCGGCGGGGTGTTCACACCGATGGCCAGCAAGGCGGTGCCCGCGGCGGCGGCCAGTGTGCAGTGAGTGATCACAGCGGCCGGGGCGTGCCGGTCCGTGAGGCGTCCGGTGAGCGGGAGGACGGCGAGACCGAGGAGTCCGGCCAGGCTGTACAGGCCGATGGCGGTCGGATCGAGCGAGTGGGGCGGTGCGGCCAGCGTGAGCGCGAGCGCGACCCACATGAGATTGAACGCGAAGTACCACAGCCCACCGGTGACCACTGCCCGTCGCAGGTCCGGGAACTCGCGCAGCAGTGGGGGAAGTGCGGTGAGGGCGGCGCGGTAGCTGTGGTCGCTGTGCGGGCGCTGCCGGGGCAGGCGGGTGGCGGCGGCGAGCGCGCCGAGCAGGGCGAGGGCGGCGAAGACGAGGAGCATCCGCCGCCAGCCGAGGCTGTCGGTGAGGGCTCCGCCTGCCAGGCGGCTGAGCAGGATGCCCGCCGACATCCCTGCGGCCACCGTGGCGACGCCGGTTCCCCGCCGGCCGGGCGGGGCATACCGGCCCGCGATGCCGCCGGCCTGGGCCGCGACGCCGGCGGCCGCGCCGATGAGCAGATAGGCGACGAGGAGTACGGCCGCGCCGGGTGCGGCCGCGGCCAGGGCGAGGGCGGCGGCCAGGGCGGTGAGCTGGGCGGCCACCAGGCGGTTGGGGGCGAGACGGTCGGCGAGGGGAAGCAGGAGGGCGAAGCCGGTCATGCAGCCGGCGAGCGCGGCGGTCGGTGCGAGGCCGATCACGGAGAGCGGGACGCCCAGGTCGGCGGCGACCGCGGTGAGCGCGGGCTGAATGGCGTAGTTGTTCGCTATCGCCGTCCCGGCGATGAGGGCCAGCAGGAGTGTGCCGCTTCGCGGAAGGGGGCGGGTCATGGCTGTGCGCCGCGAGTGAGGATCACGGCGTAACGGCACTCGGCGTCGGTGGTGTTGACGAAGACGCGCTCGGCGGGCTCGCCGAGTTCGATGGTGTCGCCCGCGTCGAGTTCGTGGACGGTGTCGCCGTCGTGGAAGGTCAGGCGGCCTTCGAGGACCCAGACGAGCTGTCGTACGAAGGCGAAGGCGGCGGCCGGATACGGCACCTGCGCGCCTGCGGGCAGGCGGATCTCGGCGACCTCGGCGGGGAAGTGCGGGCCGGTGATCTGGCGGCGCCGGTAGCCGGTGCCGGGGTCCCGCCACTCGGCCGTGTCCGTCCGGCGGCGCACGCCTGCTGCCGCTTCCGTGTCGCTCCGGGTCCCCTCGGCGAGCGCGAGCAGGGAGGCGACGCTGAGCTGGAAGGCGGCGGACAGCTTGCCGAGGACGACGGCGGTGGGGCTGCTCTCGCCGCGCTCGATCCTGCTGATCATCGCCTGGGAGACACCGGAGGCTTCCGCGAGCTGGGCCAGGGTCCACCGCCGGCGCTCCCGTTCGGTGCGGACCCGGGCTGCGATCTGCCCCACCAGAGGATCTACTATGTTGGACATGAATCCAATATACGAGAGAGACACGGTGGCGGTGACCGTACGCCGCGCACAGCGGGGCGACGCGGAGGCCATCCGCGCGATACGCAACCACGCGATCGAGCAGTCGACGGCCCTGTGGACCCAGACCCCGCAGTCCCCCGCCGAGGGGGCCGCCTGGCTGGCCGCCCATCTGGATCGGGGGTCGGCACTCGTGGCCGACCTGGACGGCGAGGTGGCCGGATTCGCGGTGTACGGGCCGTGGCGGGAACTGGACGGGTACCGCCACACCGTGGAGGACTCGGTCTACGTTCGCGAAGGCCGGCACGGGCTCGGCATCGGCTCCGCACTGCTCGACGCGCTGATCGCCTCAGCGCGCGAGGCCGGCCATCACCTCATGATCGCCGACATCGAGGCCGGGAACGCCCCCTCGATCCGGCTGCACGAACGGTTCGGGTTCCACCACGTCGGAACGGTGCGGGAGGCCGGAATCAAGTTCGGCCGCCGACTCGATCTGACGATCATGCGGCTGTCCCTCACCTGAACCGCCGGAGCCAAAGCGGTCAGTTGTTTGCAGCCGCCGAGTGGGGAGCTACTGCCCTACCCGGCCGTCGATGCACTCGCGCAGCAGATCGGCGTGTCCGCAGTGGCGGGCGTACTCCTCGATCCGGTGCACCAACAGCTCCCGGACAGCGATGCCGTCCCGGCCCACGCGCGTGCCCAGATCCGGATACTCGGCCAACACCGCGTCGGTCGCCGCCTGTTCGCGGGCGAGATCGGCGAACGCGCCCTCGACCAGCGCCTGGTCCGCGGCGACTCCCTCGAAGTCGGCGTCACGCGCTCCGTACAGCTTCGGTGCCGGGTCCCCTGGCACCACCCAGTTGCGCCAGTCCCGCTCCACCTCGGCAAGGTGACGGACCAGCCCCAGCAAGGACATGGTCGACGGCGGCACCGAACGGCGCGCCAGTTTCTCCGGATCCAACCCCTCGCACTTCATCTGCAGGGTCAGCCGATAGTCCCTCAGGAAATCCTGCAGCGTCGCCAACTCGCCGTCCGGGCTGGCCCCGTCGCGGTTGCGGGGATCCTCGTCGGGATCGGCCCACATGTCGGGGTACACACTGGCCTGGCTCCACCGCTCGGGCATGTCGCTCATCGTGCTCACTATGCGGAGCGGTGGACCGACAGGCAAGCGAATATCGCATCGCGCGGTTCGGCACTACGCTGTGCCCGCATGTTCTTCCGTGCTCCGAAACCGCGGCCACATGTGGACAGAGCCACGACGCTCCGGCGTCGCCTGGTGCTGTTCTTTCTCCTGCCCGTCGGCTGCGGTTTGTTCCAGATGGCAGGCGCCTTACCTGCCGATGAGAACCCGCCGTGCAGGGGCACCGTGCACGACAGGTACGGGGAAGAGATCCCGGTGAGGCACTTGCGGCCCGGCCAGACCTGCACCACGTACGACGGACGGAACCCAACGGGCACGCAGACTTTCGACGAGGCGGTGAACCTCCGAGCCCAACACCAGAGCGAGCTCCTTCTGCAAGGGGTCTTTCTCACCGCGTATGGGGCGGTCGGGCTGGCGTTGGTCTTCCACGGCCTCGGTCTGCCTGGCCGCCGGAGCCCGCGCGACCTTCTTGAAGAAGGACACAGAGCCCAGGCGGATTGAGCCTCGTGGGTGACACCGCGGATAGGGTCACCGGATGGTCAAGATTGACACCGCCCGACTGGTCCTGCGCCGCTGGCGTGACAATGATCTTGAGCCACTGGCTGCCATCCATGCCGATCCGGACGTGATGCGCTGGATCGGTGACGGGTCGACTCGTGATGAGGTGCAGACCCGCGCCGGCCTTGAGGCCATGGAGCGGCAGTGGGAGGCCAACGGCTTCGGCCTGTTCGCCGTCGAGGTCCGCTCCACGGGTGAACTGGCCGGTTTCACCGGCTTGTCGGTTCCGGAGTTCCTCCCCGAGGTGATGCCGACGGTCGAGGTGGGGTGGCGTCTGGGGCGCCGGTTCTGGGGTAAGGGCTTCGCGAGCGAGGCGGCTGCCGCCGTGGTGCGGTTCGGGTTCCGTGACTGTGAACTGGAACAGATCGTGAGCGTCACCCAAGTGGGAAATGGCGCCTCCGAGCGCATCATGGAGAAGCTGGGGATGCGGCTGGTACGTGAGTCGGTGGACCCCAGCTGCGGTCGTCCGATCCGCATCTACGCGACCACCAGAGCCCAACACGCTGCAGCCGAGCACACCTCCGGGTCATGAACCAGGGTCCCCCGGCTCTGCCGTACCGCTGTCGGAAGACGTCGCCGACGCCGAACGGCGAGCGGCTGCCTGCCACCCGGAAGCGGCGCGGCCTCTTGAAGTCAACGTGCTCAGCAGCGCGGCTGGACCGGACCGCGGCCGACCTAGCCGGACTGGACGCGGACGACGGCGTATCGGCCGAGCAGATCCGCATCCGTCAGGAGGCCCTGTGGCAGGCTCGTTTCGAGAGCCTGCCGGAGGGCCTCGCACAGGACGAACGCGACCGTGCCGCCGCGGAGTTGCACTCGCTGCTGAACACCCACGGCGCGTCCGGGACGGCGGTCGGGGACGGCAGCCCGGCCGTCGGCGGGTCGCGGCCGGGGCGGCGGCCGCGTACGCCGAACTCCTGCCCCTGCTGCACCAGCACACGTTCCCGGACTCCACGGCCAGGCCGGCCCACCGGAAGATGCCCGGGCCGAACTCGCACGCCGGCTGGGCGAGTCGGGGAGCACCTGCGGAGCGGCGACGGCGTACGAGGCGCTCCCGACCGATCTGGGCCGCGTGCTGGGCCGGCACGGCGGACTCCGGCATCCGCGGGAAAGCGGCCTGGGCGCCCTCACGGCGCTCCCCAACTGGCTGAAGATGTTCGGCACACACCGCAACCATGCGCGTTGGCGCGGCCGGGCCGGGGACGCCGCCGGGGCCGCGATCTCCCTCAGCCACCCGCTGAACCAGCAGATACAGACACTCGGTGCCGACCCGGCCGGTGCTGTCGGCTTTGTCCGCATCGCGGACGTCAGTGCGGAAGAGCACCGCGTGCCGAGTCGGATCGGGGGCATGTTGTCCCACCCGCCGACCGTCCGGTGGCCGCATCGTGGGCGCGGGCACCGGACGGAACGTCGTGTCGATGTCGGCCGCCCGCGGCTCGGAGTCAGGTGACGGTGATGGCTCCGGTGATGACGGCGAAGGCTATGTAGGCGAGGGAGACCGGGATGCCCCAGCGCAGGGCGTGCTTCTGGAAGTCGCCGAGTTCCGCCTTGACGAGTCCGAGCAGGACCCACAGCGGTGCGCTGGTGGGACCCATCATATGGAGGATCTGACCGATGGCGCCGGCGCGGGCGATCTCGTTGGCGTCGACGCCGTAGTGCGCGGCCGATTCGGCGAGGACGGGGACGACGCCGAACCAGTAGCCGTCATTGGACATGAAGAAGCCGAGCGGCAGGGCGAGGACGGCGGTGAACAGCGGGATGAGATTGCCCATCGACTCGGGCACGACGGCGAGGGCGGCGTCCGCCATGGCCTTGATCATGCCGGCGTCGGTCATGATCCCGGTGAAGACGCCGGCCGCCAGGACGAGGATCATCACGGGGACGGCGTTGGCTGCCTGGCGCTTGATCAGCTCCTGCTGGTCGCCGATGGTGCGGATGTTGACGAGCAGGGCGATGACGAACGCGACCATGAACAGCACCAGGAGGTCGGCGACCTCAAGGATGAGCAGGACCAGCAACAGCACGGTGAGGGCGGCGTTGAACCACATGCGCCAGTCCGCCGTCACCGGCTCGAACGCTTCGCCCGAGGCGATCTCGCGCTGGTGGGCGGCGAGTTCGTCGACGTCGATCTTTCGGCGTTCGCGCCGGCCGAGCCAGTAGGCGACGGCGATGGCGGCCAGGCTGGTGAGGGCCATGGGGCCGATCATGTGAACGAAGTACTCGGTGGCGCTCAGATGCAGGACGCTGATGCCGCGGGTGGCGGCGCCGCCCCAGGGGGTGGTGCCGGAGATGGTGCCCAGGGCCATGGCGGCAATGGTGGCGAGGACGAGGGGGTTCATGCCCAGCCGCCGGTAGATCGGCAGGAACGCGGAGCAGACGATCATGTAGCTGGTGGTGCCGTCACCGTCGAGTGCGACACACAGGGCCAGAACGGCGGTGCCGACGCAGATACGGACCGGATCGCCTTTGGCGGCACGGACGATGACCTGGCACACGGGCTCGAAGAGTCTGCACTCCATCATCAGGCCGAAGTAGAGGACGGCGAACAGCAGCAGCGCGGCGGTGGGGGCGACCGTGTCCAGGCCGTTCGTGATCATGTCGCCGAGCTTGGCGCCCTTGCCGACGACGAGAGCGGCGGCGATCGGCGTGAGCATGATGGCGGTGAACGCGGAGAGGTATTTCCGCATCACGAGCAGCATGAAGCTGCCCAGGGTGGCAAAGCCGAGGACGGCGAGCATCGTTGCTCCTTGAGGCAGTTCTGAGGGACCGCCGGTCGACCGGCGGCGCAAGGCGGCGCAAGGCGGCGCACGAGTCGGTGCGTGCCGGGGCGGAAGGCGACCGTCAGCACACGGGATGCGGCTCGTGCATCGGGTCGGCCAGGGCAGATACGGCTCCTGTACGGAGGTTCGGGGCGCACGGCCATAGCGGGCAGAGGCCCTGCGGAGGTGTCAGAGGTGCGCCTGGAGTGGCTGGGACTACCGGAGCGGCTGCCGCGGGGAAGGGAGGGCGGCTCGCCGAGCTTCCGGACAACCGGTTTACCGGATGGCCGGTAGGAAACTAGAATCCAGCCACCGCGTCAATACCGAAGTGAGGAATTCGATGGCCGAACTCGCCAGGATCACGGTCGAGCCGCGTGAGCCACTGGCCGCCGAGGTCTCCCGTCGCCTGATCGACTACCTGATGTCCGGTGAGGTGCAGCCCGGCGACCGTATCCCGTCGGAGCGGCAGCTGACCGAAATGCTCGGTGTGAACCGGCCCACCGTGCGGGAGGCGATCAAGTCGCTCGGCTTCCTCGGCCTGCTGGAGATCCGGCAGTCCAGCGGCACATACTTCCGGGGCGCCGATTCGGACGTGCTCTACCGGCTGTTCGAACTGGGCCTGGTCCTCGGCGAGCAGGGCGCCCGCGACATGGTGCGAGCCCGCGCGGAGCTGGAGGTGGTGGTCGCAGGCCTGGCGGCCCAGGCACGCGACGAGGCGGGGATCGACCTGCTGAGCGCCCGGCTCGCGGCGATGCGGGAGTGTCCGGACGAGGAGTTCCCCGAGGCGGACACCGCGTTCCACGCGGCCCTGGGCGAACTGGCCGGCAACACGGTGCTCCGGGACATGCTCAAGGGCATGCGGGCGATGATCCAGCGCGGCTGGGTCCAGCGCACCGGGGCCGTACGGCCCCGTGCGGTGGCGTACGCGGACCATGTACCGATCTTCGAGGCCGTCGCGAAGGGCGATGCGGAGACGGCCCGCGCGGCCATGGCGCAGCACATGGAGGGGGCGTCCCGGCGGCTGATGGAGGCCCTCGAACAGCGGGACACGTGACGGGTGCCCCATGGGCCGCCGGGCGGGATCCGGCAGCCCGCGGGGCTTCCCACACCCCCAACCGGTTGACCGGTTGACCGGTTGCTTCTACAGTGGCGGCGCGGCACCGCAGCGACACCTCGCCGCACCCCATCCCGGGCCCCTCCCCATGCCTGTGAGGAGCGTCCTCGCGCCGAACGGAGCGGCCCGGAGCCGGGACCCCGACGGTCCCGCCTACCGGAAGAGGAAGAACCCGGTGATCGAACCCCATCCCCTGGTTGCCATGATCCACGCCGTGCCGACCGGCGCCCGCATCGCCCAAGAGGCGTTCGCGCGAGAGTTCCCCGAGGCCACGGTCTGGAACGTGTCGGACGACCGGCTCCTGGACGATGCCCGTGAGGCCGGCGGCCTCACCGGCGCGCTGCGCCGACGCATGCTTCGCCTGATCGGGCATGTGCTGGACGGCGGCGCACAGGGCCTGCTGCTGACCTGCTCCTCCTACGGGGAGGTCGCGGACACGGCCCGACTGCTGTGGAGCGTGCCCGTCCTGAAGTCGGACGAGGCGATGTTCAGGGCCGCTCTGGCCTGCTCGTACCGGCGCATCGCCGTCGTCGCCTCCACCCCGCCCGCCGTCCCGGCGGCCGTCGCCCAGCTCGAAGCGCTCGTCCCTGCGGTGCGGCCCGACCGCCCGGTCGAGATCGTGACCGCCCTGGGCGAGGGAGCCGCCGGTGCCGAGAGCGCGGAGACGGCCGCTGGTCATCTGGCCGATGCGCTGTATGCCGCAGGGGGCTCCGACGCCGATGCGGTGCTGCTGGCGCAGTACTCCCTGGCCCCGGTTCGCGAGGCTCTGGCCGCGCTGGTGGGAGTGCCGGTCCTGGACGGTGCCGGTGCGGCCGCCCGCGAACTGCGCGCCCTGCTCAGCCCCGCTGCCGGGCAGACGGCCGTGGCGGTCGCACCGTGACCGCACACCTGCCCTGGCCGCTGGCCTACACCGTCTCGGGCGACGACTGCCGCGCCCCCATGCCGCTCGGCTTTGCGGCGCCCCTTGCCGAGGCCGTCCGTCACCTGGCCGACCTCGGATACGACGGTGTGGAGGTCCAGGTCCGCGAGAAGGGCGCGCGCGATGCCGACGCGCTGGCCCGGACCGTGGCAGGCACCGGCCTGAAGATCCTGGGCATCGGCACCGGCCCGGTCGCCGCGCAGGACCGGCTGACACTCGCTGACCCGTCGCCCGATGTGCGCCGACACGCCCTGGCCCGGCTGCTGGACGCGGCCCGCCTCGCCGGCGCGCTCGGTGTGCCCGTCACCCTCGGCCAGACCCGCGGCACCTTTCTTCCCGGGCTGGCGGACGCACAGCGTCTGTGGGTCGAACGTGCCGTCCGGCGACTGGCCGAGGAAGCGTCCGCGCACGGCAGCCGGCTGTTGCTGGAGCCGCAGTCACGCGCCACGACCTCGCTGTGGCACACTCCCGGCGAAGCCGTCACCGTCATCCGCACGCTCGGCTCCCCGGCCGGCCTGGTGCTCGACAGCCACCATCTCGAAGCCGAGCGCGTCGACACGGTCCAGGCGGTCACGGAGCACGCACACGTCACCGGCTGTCTGCAACTCGCGGCGACTGTCACGCGGGGCCCCCTGCCGGTGGGCGACCCCCGGCTTCCACCCCTGCTCAAGGCACTTCGCCAGGGCGGCTTCACCGGCTGGCTGACACTGGAACACACCCAGGACGGAGACAGCGTCCGAGCCGCCGCCCGCTCCTGGACCGCTCTCACCGACGCCGCAGCCGCCCTGGCCTGATCCGTCTCCCCACCCTCGGAAGAACTACCCCGCTACCCCGTTTCGAGAGGAACCCGCAGATGAGCACCACCTACCGCCTCGGCGTCCTGGACGGCGACGGCATCGGCCCCGAGATCGTCCCCTCCTCGGTCGAGATCGCCACCGCAGCCGCGGCCGTCGCGGGCGCCCGCGTCGACTGGGTGACCCTGCCGCTCGGCGCCGCCGCGATCGCCACGCACGGCACCCCGGTTCCCGAGGAGACCAAGGACGCCCTGGCCGGCCTGGACGGGTGGTATCTGGGTCCGCATGACTCGGTCAGCTACCCCGAGCCGCACAAGTCCGCGCTCAACCCCTCGGGCACCCTGCGCAAGCACTTCCAGTTGTTCGCCAACATCCGCCCCGCCAAGAGCTTCCCCGGTGCCCAGGCCGTCTGCGACAGCGCCGACCTGGTCATCGTCCGCGAGAACACCGAAGGCTTCTACGCCGACCGCAACACCTTCGCCGGCACCGGCGAGTTCATGCCCACACCCGACACGGCGATCATGATGGGCATCATCACCCGTCAGGCCACGGAGCGCGTCGCCCGCGTCGCCTTCGACCTGGCCCGCTCCCGCCGCAAGAAGCTCACCATCGTCCACAAGGCCAACGTCCTCAAGCTCACCACCGGCCTGTTCCGCACGGTCTGTCAGGACGTCGCCAGGGACTACCCGGATGTGCGTGTGGACGACTTCCACATCGACGCCATGACCGTCCATCTGGTGCGCCGTGCCCAGGACTTCGACGTCATCGTCACCGAGAACATGTTCGGCGACATCCTCTCCGACCTCGCCGGCGAGATCAGCGGCTCACTCGGCACCGCCCCGTCCATCAACGCCTCCGCCACCACCGCCATGGCCCAGGCGTCCCACGGTTCCGCCCCGGACATCGCAGGTCAGAACATCGCCAACCCGGTCGCCATGATCCTCTCCGGCGCCATGCTGTTCGAATGGCTCGGCGCCCGGCACGGCGACCCGGCACTGGCGAACACCGCAAAGATCATCGAGAGCGGTGTGGCCGGCACGATCGCCGCGGGCATCTCCACCCGCGACCTGGGCGGCAGCGCTTCCACGACCGAGTTCACCGCAGCCGTCGTCAAGGCCATCACCGCCGACGCCGGCCAGAACTGACCCGAGTCCGTCCGGGGCGGGCCACTCCCCCACCCGCCCCGGATCACACGCTCCACCCCACGCCCGAGGAGAGACCACGCCCATGACCCTGCGCATCGGCTGCATAGCCGACGACTTCACCGGCGGCACGGACGTCGCCGCAGCCTTCCGGCGGGCCGGCCTGCGCACCGCCCTGGTCTTCGGCGCCCCGGACAGCACGACCGAGCTGCCCGCCGACTGCGACGTCGCCGTCGTCGCCCTCAAATCCCGCTCCGCGCCCGCCGACGAGGCCGTCGCCGACTCCCTGACCGCCCAGCGCTGGCTGCACGCCAAGGGCGCCGCGCAGATCTACCTCAAGTACTGCTCCACTTTCGACTCCACACCCCGGGGCAATATCGGCCCCGTCACCGACGCGCTCCTGCAGGCCGCCGGTACCGCCGTCACCCTGCACTGCCCGGCCTCCCCGCCCAACGGGCGCACCGTCTACCAGGGCCATCTCTTCGTCCACGACCAGCTCCTGTCCGACTCTCCCCTGCGCCACCATCCGCTCACCCCCATGACCGACTCCGCCCTGGTGCGCCTGCTGTCCGCGCAGACCCCGCACCGCGTCGCCCTGATCGACTGGCCGACCGTACGCCGCGGGGTGGACGCGGTCCGCGAGGCCCTCAGCGCGCACCGGCAGGCAGGTGTCCGGCACGTCATCGCCGACGCCCTCACCGACGACGACCTCGCCGTCCTCGGCGCCGCCGCCCTCGAACTCCCCGTCGTCGCGGGCGCCGCCGGACTGGCCGAGGGCCTCGGCCGCGCCTACCCCACCGCCGGTCCCGACCCCGCCGATGCGCTGCCGCGGCAGGGCCGCGCCGCGGTTCTGGCAGGCAGTTGCTCCGCCCGCACCCTGGAGCAGATCGCCCAGTTCTACGCCGCCGGGCTGCCCTCCCTGCACCTTGACGTCCTGGCCGCCGCCACCGGCCGGGACGTCATCGGCGAGGCAATGACCTGGTACGACGCGCAGGACCCCAAGCTGCCCGTGCTCGTCTACGCCTCCGCCTCACCGGACGAACTCGCCGCCGTACAGGCCCAGTTGGGCGTCTCCGAAGCAGCCGCCCAGGTCGAGGAACTCCTCGGCACCCTCGCCTCCCGCCTCGTCGAACGCGGCGTGCGCCGGCTCCTCGTCGCGGGTGGGGAGACCTCGGGCGCCGTCACCACAGCCCTCGGGATCCGTGCCGTCCTGGTCGCGGACGAAGCCGATCCCGGCGTGCCCTGGACCTACGCCGGCGCCGCCACCGGCGGCCTCGCCCTCATGCTCAAATCCGGCAACTTCGGCGCCCCCGATCTGTTCACCCGCGCCCTGAGCGCAACCGCCGAGGAGGCCAAGTGACCGGCTACGACGACGAGTCGGCCGCCCGCGCACTCATCGTGCGCACCGCCCGCTCCCTGTTCACCCGCGGCCTGACACACGGTTCCACGGGCAACCTGTCCGTCCGGCTGGCCGACGGCAGCCTTCTGCTCACTCCCACCGGCTCCAGCCTCGGCACCGTCGAAGAGGCCGAACTCTCCCGCACCGATCTGACCGGCCATCACCTCGACGGCCCCCGGCCCACCAAGGAGGCGTTCCTGCACGCCGCGTTCTACCGGGCGCGGCCCACCGCCCACGCGGTCGTCCATCTGCACTGCACGCATGCCGCCGCCGTCTCCTGCCTGGACGACATCGACCGGGCGAACGCCCTGCCCCCGCTGACCGCGTACTACGCGATGCGCGTCGGCACTCTGCCCCTGCTCCCCTATCACGCCCCCGGCGACAGCGGCCTGGAACCGCTCGCCGAGCGGACGGCCCGCACCCACCACGCCGTGCTTCTCGCCAACCACGGCCCCGTGGTCGCCGGCCGCAGCCTGGCCCAGGCCGCCGACGCCATCGAGGAACTCGAGGAAACGGCCAAGCTCCACCTCCTGCTCAGGGGTCACACCACCCGCCCCCTCACCCGAGAGCAGGCTGCCGCGCTCGCCCCCACGTCCTCGTGACGGCCGAACACGTCCCGAGCGCAGCACCCCCGACGAAATACACCTTCATGCGCACACCTGACCAGGCCGTGCGGAACACCTGGACACGACGATGGGACAGCCCGTGCTTGTGAAAACGTTCGGCTGGTCGTTCGCGGTCACCGCGCTCGGCCTGGTCGCCGCGGTCTTCTACGGGGGGTGGACCGCGTTTGGCATCGTGGCGATCCTGTCCATCCTCGAAATCTCGCTGTCGTTCGACAACGCCGTGGTCAACGCCGGCATCCTGAAGAAGATGAACGCCTTCTGGCAGCGGATCTTCCTCACGATCGGCGTTC
>NZ_PENI01000023.1 GCF_003688995.1 Streptomyces shenzhenensis
GCCTCGGTGTCTCCGTGGGCTCCCCCGGATTTCTCGCACCGGACCAGGCCGTCGGCGGAGTCGCCGCCGAACCCGCCGACGTGTTCTCGCTGGCCGCCCTGCTCGTCCACGCCGCAACCGGACACGGTCCCTTCTCACGCGCAGGGGAAGAAATCCCCGCGGCCACGCTGATGTACCGAGTGGTCCACGAGGAACCCGACCTCACAGGCGTCCCCCCGGAACTGGTGCCGCTGCTCACCGCGTGCCTCGCCAAGGACCCGGCCGCACGCCCGACAGCGGCCCAGCTGAGCAGCCGGCTGGAGGAAAGCGCCGGCCCGGTCGGACGTTGGCCCGAGGAATGCCCCACGGCTCTCGCCGGACACCTCACCGAGACCGAGCAGGCGGCGCGCACCGTGGTCGACCTCGCAGCCCCCGCAGGTCAGGAATCGGCCTTACCGACGATCGCGGCCGACACCGTTCCCGCCGCCCCAAACGCCCCCGGGCGACACCTCCGGCCGGCCTGGCTGCTGACCACGGCCGTCGCGACGGTCGCGGTCACAGGGGCCGTGGTGGCCGCCGTCCACTTCGGTACGCAGCGTTCCTCAGCCGAATCCCCGCCGCCCGCACAGGGACAACCAACCGCCTCCACAACCCCGCAGAAGACACCGTCCGCCTCGGCTCAGCAGCCCCAGGACACGGGCGCGGCGCTGAAGGTCATACAGGCCACTTTCGAGCTGGCCACCGGAGAGTCTGTGGGTACCGACGCCAGGACCCTGACCATGCAGCAGGACGGAAACCTGGTGGCCGCCGACCAGGACCACACCGCGCGATGGGCCACGATGACCGCCGGCGAAGGCAACTCCGCCCGCTTCCAGACAGACGGCAACCTGGTCGTCTACAACAGCGACGGACAGCCCCTGTGGGCCTCACAGACCGATGGCCACCAAGGAGCAGTCCTTGTGTTCCAAGCAGACGGAAACATCGTGATCAAATCCGGCGACACCGTGCTCTGGGCAGCTGGAACGGAGGGCTGACCGTTCCCGCACCGGGACCGCCCACACCCCCGCGGCATGGACCCTGCCGGCGTTCCTCAGGGTGGATCAACACGGCACTGGTACCGGCGCACGCCACGCTCCGACTCCTGGAGGGCCGAGACGATCAGCGGAGCCCGGCGCCGACCACCACCGACCGCGACAACACCCCACGCCAAACCACCAAGTGGCCATGACCGCGAAGCTGACAGCCTCTGTGCCGCCGCTGCTCGTGTTCGGATGTGTCAAGCCCTCTCTGGAGCGGTGCCTGTCGGCGGCCGCCCCCAGCAGCCGCCTCATCGCCGCTGGCCGTGCGCTGTGGTCTGCCGGGCTTGCCGGCCATGGGCGGGATGCCCGTGCACATGTGTTGTCTCGGCGGGGGTTCACCGCGCTAAGCGTGCGGTGCGGAGGGAGACCGCAGGCGAGCAACCGGCGCCGAGGCCGAACGGCGGCCGCCGGTCGAGGACGCTGCTGAACTGCCGTTGAGGCCACGGCGTGATTCCGCGCCTGCCGCAGCCTCGCGGCATCGCGACCATCGTGTCGCTCGGTTCCCCGGCTGCGGTGTACTACCCGGACCGTTTCACGGATGCGGATGTGCCGGCTGGTGCGTCGACTGCTCGATCTCGTGCGCGGCCTTCCGCAGGATCCGCTGTGCCAGTCCATTGAGCGCCCGGGCGGTGGCAAGTTCTTCCCCCACCTGAGTCCGAACCGGATCGTCGGGATGACGTCTGGACTTGCCGTGTGAGCTGAGCCGGGTGGAGTCGGGCAGCCGGATCGAGGCAGTCGCCTTGCTCTCGTCGTCGGTCTGCTCGATGTCCAGCTCTATGCGCCAGGTGAGATGCGCTTTCATGGCGGGTCACCTCCGCTCCGCACGTGGTGAGCGTCTCCTAGGACAAGGATCTCATCCGGGCGTGCTGCGGGATTCTTGTACGGACGCCTACGCCCGCCACCGGCCCAAGCCCCGGCGCCCCCTGTGAGTGCCGCACTCATCGCCAGCCCGGAAAATTTACCCAAACTCTATTGACTTCGGGTAAAAGGCGTGCATTCTGTTTACCAGATCACAACACCGAAAGAGTCGCAAAGCCGGTGAGGACGTCTAGTCGGCGGAGCGATTTGGACAGGATGTGATTTAGGCCCCCGGCAAGCCGACGCGACACCGAGGCAACAGTGACGACTGAAGCCCCAGGACACGCGCAGCACTACCGGGGACTGTTTTGCTCTCGGAGGCAGACCGTCGCCCGCGAGTGGATCCGATCACTGCGCGTGGATCTCCGGCTGGATCTCGACAGTGAAGGTGGCGTCCTCGGGGGTGCCCTCCGTCTCGTGCCAGACGAGCACGCGCACGTGCCTCAGGTTCGAGGTGCCGTGCAGGTCCCACTCGGTCACCAGATCGGTGACGACGAGGGCGGCGACGTACTGTGCGCCGTGGGCGTGATCGTCGGTAGTGATGGTCCCCCGCCGCCGCGCGGCGTCGCCTCCGTAGGGACGCCAGCCCTCGGAGCCGTGCGGCTCCTCCACGCGGTACACCCAGTCCTTCTCGGTGCTCATGGCACCGATCCTGCCACCGGACGTGCGCAGCGCCCCACCAGGGCAGCCGACTGAGAAGAGGGCTCGCAGGCCCCGGTGCGGCGCGAGCCTCCCGGGCCCGGATCAAGTTGCGCGATGCGCTCGCCAAGCAGGCGAAACTCTCCGAGGACCGGCTTGCCCTGCTGCATGCCGATCCTGCCCGTGCTCGCCGACGTCGGCACGCTGGTGCGCGAGAAGATCGGCATGGACCGTATCCGCGCCGCGCACGCCGCTACCACCGTGCGGCTGCCGAAGGATCACGGGCATCTACAGCTGCTGGAGGGGTCCTACGTCCGCATCCGGCAGTGCGCGCCCAAGGCGCTGGAGGCGGTGCGTTCGTCGGTGGCACCGATGCGTAGCTGCTGATTGAGGCACTGGAGACTCTGCCCGTTCAAGCCTGCCCAGTGGGAGGTGTGCTGCGCGGAGTTGTGCCGCTGTGGACTGTGGCCGCGGACGAGCCCGGAACAGCGGTTTCTGCGGTGAGATACGGGCGGCGCTGCCACACGCGCCTCCGCTCACCGCTCCCGGCGCTTGGCTTTGTGACCCGTGCCGGGCGTGATGAGGAGCGACGCGCACCGGCGGTCAGATACCGAGACCGCCCGCGACACGTGTCTCCTGGCGGGTGAACTCACCCGTCAGCAGCGGCATGACCTTGGCGATGGAAGCCCTCGCCTCGGGCAGCTGCAACGACGCGTCGTGATGCTCTTTGCTCTGCCACACCTCGCTCACCCACACGGTGTCTTCGTCGGTGGCCGATTCGGTGACGACATAGAGATCACATCCCGCTTTGCGCAGGCCGTCAGCGCCGGCAACCAGTATGGCGACCACCTCCGCACGGTAACCGGGTTTGACCTTCATCGATCCGATATAGCCATAGCGCATGCCACTCCTCCTGATTACGTTCGCTGCTGGTTCTGCTCCGGCCGGCCTCAGCCCACCGCCTTCTTGACAAGCGCGCTGATGCGCTGTTCGTCGGCCGCGGTCAGCTCCGTCAGGGCGTAGGCGATCGGCCACATGGCGCCGTCGTCGAGTGCGGCCTGGTCGCTGAAGCCGAGGGTGGCATACCTCGACTTGAACTTCTGCGCGCTCTGGAAGTGGCAGAGGACCTTGCCGTCTCTGGCGTAGGCGGGCATCCCGTACCAGAGCTTGGGCGTGAGGGCCGGAGCGGCGGTCTTGATGATGTCGTGGATCCGCTCGGCGAGGGCCCGGTCCGCCTCCGGCATCTCGGCGATCTTCGCGAGCACGTCCCGCTCCGCTGCCGCCTCCTTCTCCGCGCGGGACGATCCTCGCCGTTCCGCCGCCTTCTTCTGCTCCTGCGCGTGCTCCTTCATCGCGGCCCGTTCCTCGGCGGTGAATCCGTTGTACTGCTCTGAGGCCGTGCCGGAGCTGTCGGCGGACGACTTCGTGGACTGCATGGCAGGTTTCCTCTCGTACAGGGATGAGGCGGGTCGGGGCGGGAGTGCGGGGCGGGGAATCAGGACGGCGTGGGGGCGAGCGAGGCGGCGGTCTCCCAGGCGAAGCCGTCCGGGTCGGTGAAGGGGCCAGCGGCGCTGCCGAGGACGATGCGGTGCGAGCCGGTGCCGTCGGCGGGGACGCCGAGGTCCTTGGCCAGGCCGCGGCGTTTGTACAGCGCCAGCTTGACGGGGCTGGACTCGTCGGAGGCGAACTCGGCGTACTTGCCGCCGAAGCTCCTGGCCACGGTCAGGCCCCGGCCGACGTAGAACTGCTTGCTGGCCTTCACGTCCTCGACGCCGAGCAGGAGGACGATCTCGTCGATCTCGCGGGTGGCCGGGCCGGTGTCCTTCTTCGCCGAGGTCGCGACCTTCCAGATCGTCCCGTCCGGGGCCTGGACGACACCGCCGTAGCCCCACAGCGACTTCGCGGCGGGCTTCAGCACCGTGGCACCGGCCTCCATGGCGGTGTCGACGAAGCGGTCGACGGTGGCCGGCCGGGACACCGTGAGAGCCAGGGTGAAGCCGCGGAAGCCGGTGGAGTGTGCCTCGGACGCCCGCAGGCGTATGCGCGTTTCCACTCCGAAGGCGGTGTAGAAGCGGCGGGCGGCCTCGGGGTCGGCTACCTCAAGGGTGACGGATGCGATGGACGTGTGGGATGCGGTGGAAGTGGTGATTGCCATGGCCATCACGCTAGGGGCTGCTCGGCGGCCGGGGCTTCTCGATTCCTGACCGATCTTGTCGCTTGCTTCGCCACACATGCCGGCATCCCCTCCATCACGACCGCCAGCCCGCACCGCCAGCCGTACCCGCGGCGCCTGCCTGGTCGGCCGCCTCGGCCGCCTGGCGCCGGAAGGCCCCGGGCGGCATGCCGACCGGTTCATGGACGCGACGCATGGACGCGACGCAGCCGCACGAGATCAGCCAGGCGCTGCGCCTGGACGCGTGCACGCCGCCACTCGGCGTGACACATGAGAACAGTCCCCGGGCCGCGCGGGCCGCGAACTCGGCTCCCTCGGCGCGGTGGCCGACTCCACCTGCCAGCCAGCGCCAGCCCTTGGTCTGGTCCCGCCTCCTGACTGCGCTTCCCGCACCGGGGGTTCACCATCCGGCTTTCGGCGTACGCAGGACGCGGTGTCCGCCCTGCGCCCTTGCCCAAGCTCGCGGGACATCGAACTTGTCGACGTTGGTGTAGCCAAACCCGCGTGCGAGCTTCTCCTGCTGAGTTCCAGACGGCGCCTGAGGGTCTTCGCCTTTCTACGTCTCATAGTAGTTTGGACCGGCCGGAGAGAGCCCTGTCGGGCGGAGGGGCGGCCGGGCAGAGGGAGGTGTCGGCGTGACGGGCGGTAGAGGGTCCGGGCGACGTGCGCGCGGGGAGCTTGAGGGCGAGGTGCTGGCGGCCCTGTGGGCGGCCGGCGGGCCGGCGACGGCGGCAGTGGTGCACGAGCACCTGGGCGGGGGCACGGCATACACAACGGTGCTGACGATTCTGACGCGGCTGTGCGAGAAGGGGCTGGTGACCCGGCGGAAGGAGGGGCGCAGTCACCTGTACGCGCCCGTGCACGACCAGCCGGGGCTTGCGGCGGCGGGGATGCATTCGCTGCTGGACGAGGGCGGGGACCGTGCGACGGTGCTGGCCCGCTTCGTGTCGGAGCTGTCGCCGGAGGACGAGCGCCTGCTGGAGCAGTTGCTGCACGGTGACGTGCCTGAGCGGGGGTAGGGCTGCGTTCTGACCGGTGCCGATGTATCTGCCGCTGCTGGTGAGCGCGGTGCCGGCGCTCGTGGCACGTGGGCGTTCACCGTCGTGGGGCAGGTGCCGTGGTCGGTGGGTGTGCTGAAGGCTGAGGCCCCGGTGAGCCGGGAGGCTGCACGGTGTGCGCCGGTGCGGTGCTGGTCGTGGCAGTGAGGGTGACCGTGGCGTCCTGGCGGCGGGGGCGCACGCTGGTCGATGCCTGACGGCAGTGTCGGGAGATCGCCGTGGGCACTGTTCGCAATGGAACGGTGGGCGGACGAGGGGGCCGGGTCCGTGGTCGCGGACAGGCGGCTGGTGGCGCGGACCATCTCACGGGCGCCCCTGGCGGCAAGCCAGGCCTGGAAGGGGAAAGGGGGTCAGCGGGCTGGGGTGTGCTGATCGTCCGGGTCCCGGGACGGCCGGCCCTTCTCCATGGCCCGGCGGCGCAGCAGGTGCCGAACGACCACGAGGCCGAGGGCGACACCAGCTGCGCCGAGCAGATACAGCTCGTACCGCTGGGCGGCCGGGTACAGGGTGCCGATGTGGTTTCCGGCGAGGGCGCCGAGGGTCACCCACAGGCCCACCCACAGCGCGGCCCCCAGGGCGTTGAAGGCGAGGAACCTGCGCCACGGCATTTCACTCAATCCGGCGACGATGCCATTGGCCTGGCGCAGGCCCTCGATGAAGCGGGCGACCGTGATGACCTTCCCGCCGTTGCGGGCGAAGAACGCCTCCGCCTTGGCGATGCGGGCCGGGGTGAGCAGTACGTAGCGGCCGTAGCGCGTCACGAGGCGGTGGCCGCCGTAACGGCCGATGACGTAGCCGATGTTGTCACCGCAGACGGCGGCGAGGAATGCGATCACGGCGACCGCGACGACGTTCAGCTGCCCTGCTCCCGCGTACACGGCGGCGGCGATCAGCACTGTCTCCCCGGGGACCGGCACACCGAAGTCCTCCAGGAAGAGCAGGCCGGCGACAGCCGCGTAGCCCCAGTGGTTCAGGAGCGGCGCGAGGTCGGCGAAGACCCCGGGCAGGGGAGGTGGTGCGGTCATCACGGATTACCTTTGCAACCGAGGCTACCCGGAGGGCCGCGCGGCGACCCCGGCGGTCAGCAGCGGTCGCAGGGCAGGCGTCGACAAGGCAGGCGTGAGGCATCGACCGGCAGGGCCGCACCTTCGCGACGATCTTCCTGACGGCCTCAGCGGCGGCGAAGGCGGTCACGACGGTGACCGGCGCGGCCGGCGCGACGGTCATCGCCTCCGTATCGCGGCAGCGCGGAACGGCCCGCGCCGCCGGTCAGACCTACGCCTCGATGAAGCACTGGTGATGCCAGAGCAATGCGAAGGTGATCACGGAGCAAAGCTACTACATATTGTAGAAGTATTTGTCCGGGAAGCCCTCGCATCCCGCCGCCATCGCCTCCCGAGCTTCTACATCATGTAGTAGCTTTCGTGCCGGCGCGCCCATCGCTGTCGCCCGGCCGGGCAGGGCGTGACCTCGGGTTGCTCACGGCACTGCCGTCACCCGGGCATGCCCGGCCGGGCGCCCATCCCGTCAGGAGGCTGATCGACCGTGCCCCAACGCGACGACCTGGTGCCGGAGTTGGTGCCCTCGCCAGCCGCCGTGCCGCCACGGAGCGCAGGACCCCGGCGGATCGCGATCATCTCTGCGAGTGTCGGCGCGGGGCACGACGGTGCGGCCGCGGGGCTCGCCGACCGGCTGACCACGCACGGTTTCGAGGTGGAACGGCACGACTTCCTCGACCTGCTGCCCGCCGGTACCGGAAGGCTGCT
Organism: Streptomyces shenzhenensis; assembly: GCF_003688995.1. Taxonomy (GTDB): domain Bacteria; phylum Actinomycetota; class Actinomycetes; order Streptomycetales; family Streptomycetaceae; genus Streptomyces; species Streptomyces shenzhenensis_A. The sequence continues at coordinate 7,553 of NZ_PENI01000023.1, forward strand.
GTGCGGCGCCTACCACCGCCTGCTGACCTGGGCGCCGGCCGGCTACCAGCACCTCTACCGGACCACCGAGAGCGCCGCGCGCCCAGGCCTGGTGTGGCGGGCGCTGTTCCACGGCGCCGAGCGGCGCATGCTGGGGATACTCCGAACGGAGACGTGCGCGGTCGTCTCGACCTACCCGGGGGCCAGCCAGGTTCTCGGCGCGCTGCGGCGGCGCGACCTGCTGACGGTGCCGGCCTTCACCTACCTGACCGACTTCTCCGTCCACGCCCTGTGGGTCTCGCCCGGCATCGACGCACATCTCGCCGTGCACGCGATACCCGCCGCTCAGGCTCACGCGCAGGGTGCGGCCGGTGTCACCGTCGCCGGTCCGGTCACCGACCCACGCTTCGCTCCCGCGACCGCCGGGCAACGGTCCGCCGCCCGCGCCCGATTCGGCCTGCCCGAGCAGGGACCGCTCGCTCTGCTGGTCGCGGGCTCGTGGGGAGTCGGTTCGGTGCGGCGGGCCGCTGCCGAGATACGGGAGACGGGGGTCGCGGTGCCTGTGGTGGTGTGCGGGCGCAATCAGGCCCTGGTCGAGCGGTTGCGCCGGGACGGTATCGCGCACGCCTTCGGCTGGGTGGACGACATGCCCGGCCTGATGCACGCCTGCGACGTCCTGGTGCAGAACGCCGGCGGGCTGACCTCGCTGGAGGCGTTCGCCGCCGGGCTGCCGGTGGCCGGCTACCGCTGCATCCCCGGCCACGGCCACACCAACGCCGCAGCTCTGGACGAGGCAGGGCTCGCAGCCTGGATCCGCGATCCGGCCGACCTCGCCCCGGTGCTCACTGAACTCCTCCACGGACCGCGCGGCCAGGCTCAGCGCGCGGCAGGACTCGCCCTGCACCGATCCGCCCCCGGCCCCGTGCCCGCCATCGCCGCCAGGTCCAGGGCACAGCCTGCGCCAAGTCGACAGCCGGTAACGACGCGCCCCCAGGCCAGGCGGCGGCTTTCCCTGACGATGGCGGCCGCGGCGGCCACCGTCGCCCTCGGTGTCGCCGCCCCGCTCGCCTACGCCTACACCGAAGCACCTGCCCGCTTCACCGCTGTCGCCCACTACCTGGACGTTGACGAACGATGACGCCGGCACGCCCCGCTCTGCTGGCCGCAGCTGCCGTTCTCCCCGCGCTCGCCGTCCTGCACGCCGCCCCCGTGATCTCCACCTTCGGGCCGCTGCGCAACAAGGTGATGCCCCGCCTGGCCGGTCAGGGCCGACCGGACCACATCGCCCTCACCTTCGACGACGGCCCCGACCACCTATCCACCCCGCACTTCCTCCGCCTCCTCGACGCACGCGGGATCCACGCGACCTTCTTCGTACTCGGCTCGATGCTGGTCCGCTCGCCCGGGCTGGCGAAGGAGATGACCGACGCCGGACACGAGATCGCCGTCCACGGCTGGCACCACCGCCCCCTGCTCATGCGCGGCCCCCGCGCCACCCATGACGACCTTGCCCGCGCCCGCGACGCCGTCGCCGAGCTCACCGGGCGGCAACCGACGCGCTTCCGGCCCCCGTACGGGGTGATGACCGCCGCCGCCCACCTGGCCTGCCACCGGCTCGGGCTGACCCCCGTACTGTGGACCTGCTGGGGCGAGGACTGGCGCAAGAAGGCCACTGTCCGCTCAGTCCACGACACCGTCCTGCGGGACCTGCGCGGCGGCGGAACCATCCTGCTGCACGACTCCGACTGCACCTCCACCGCCGGTTCCTGGCGTACCACCCTCGGAGCGCTGCCCCACATCCTCGACACCTGCCAGGCATACGGCTGGCAGGTCGGCCCGCTCCATGACCACGGCATCTCCGACGATCGCACCGGCCGTCGCCTGCTGCCGCACAGCACCGTCACGCGGTGACCGCATCCGCGGCCTCACTTATCCCCATCCCTCTCAGCTCTGCCGCTTTCGCCCGGCGCCGCCGCGTCAGCGTGGTGCGCGCCGGGTCGTACTCGGGCCGAGGCTCTTCCGGCCGGGCCCGGTCCCGGCTCCCGCGGCGGAGAGTCACAACAACCACAGTCCGGGTAGCGCAACGGGTATGCCGGGCGGCATACTCCGGGGTATGGCAGACACCAGTGTCAAGATCGACGACGAGACGCGGGACCTCTTCAAGGCCCTGGCCGACGACCGCGGTATGTCCATGAAGGACTACCTCGCCGACCTCGCCCGGCGGGAGGAAACGACGCGCCGCCTGGAGACGGCAACCGCGGCCTTCCGGCGCGTCATCAACGAGCCCGGCCTCGTGGAAGCTTTCGACGCCGAGTTCGGCGGACTCCCGACGGTGACGCGCGACACCCCGCGGGCGGCCTGACCTGTGTCTGGTCCCGAACTGTACGTCGACTACCGGTGGTTCCTGGAGCGTCAGGAAGAGCTTCTCCCGGACGACCTGACCGTGAACGACTTCTCCGTCCTCGTCGGCATGGCCGCCCGTCACCGGGTCGACCCGCCCCGGCACGACCAGCACTCTGATGCCTACTGGCGAGCCGCCGTGTTTCTGGAGGAGTGCGTTCTGCTACGCCCTCTCCCCGCCCGCAACGAGGTGTTCGGCTACGGCGTCGCTATCGCCTACCTCGAGGCCTCCGGGCAACGGGTCGACACGAAGTTCGAGCTGTGGCGAGAGCTGATCTACGACATCCGCGCCCTGCACGTGGACTCCTATGAAGTCGCCGACCGTCTGCGCTCCTGGTGCAGTACCGGCTGAACCGGACGGGACGGGCAAGCGGCGGAACACCGGGTCGCGCGGGGCCGGTTGGCCGAGCGGCAGCCGGGCCAGTTCACCCTCGCCCAGGGCCCGGCCGGGCGAGGCGGCGGGTCATGAGCAGGGTCGTCGACCAGTAGATCATCGCCTCGGCGCAGTGCGCATCAGGTGGGCCACGAAGCCGCGCATGTCGTCGCCGCAGCGGCTGTCCGCGCAGCCGGTCGTGGAACTTCCTGACCAGGCCGTGGTCGTGCCGGCGGCGGGCCGTTGTCCACGAGGTAGCGGATCGCGTCGAGACTTCCGTTCCACGCCCACCCCTCAAGATCGGAACGACAACAGCCACCAGACCTTGCAGGCTCGGCACCAGCCGTGGTCGCAGCGGGGCACGTGGTGGACAGGCCCGCGACCCTCCCGGCGCTGCTCCGCGCGGCGGCCGGCTGAGTCGTCACGTCAGGCGGCGTGCGAATTGCGCTGGTGTCGCATGGTATTGCTTCTTGAAAGCGCGGATGAAGTGGCTGCTGTCGGTGAAATGCCAGAGCGCGGCGGCCTCGGAGACGCTGAGTTGTGATCCGGAGGCGGTGAGCGCTGTGGCCGCTTCCTCCAGGCGTCGGCGGCGGATGTAGGCGCTGAACGACTCGTCCAGACTCTCGAAGGCCCGCTGCAGGGTGCGACTGATACGTGCAGTTGCGCGGCTATCGTGGTCGGCGACAACTCGGCGTCAGTGAGCCGGGCATCGGCCAGGTTCTTGGCCGCCTGTGCCAGCGCCGGGGTGAAGGTGGGCTCGCGGTCGTCGAAGTGATCGAGGATCAGCCCTTTGGCGAGTTCGAGCAGGGCGTTGCGGGATGCGTGCGCCCCCGCCGGGCTGAGGCCGCTCACGGTCCGCTGCACCATGCTGGTGTGTGCCATGAGGATCTGCGCTGCGGGCGAGGTGGCCTGACGTATGTCTCGGCCGACACCTACTTCATGCACCACGTCGTGACGGAGAATCACTTCCACACCACGCCCGTGATCGGCACCCGCATCTTCATCTTTCCCGGCGACGCTCTGCGGCTGCTGTACGAACTCGGTGTCGAGGGAGCCCGCAAGCTGCTCGACGACGTTCAGTCGGGGCCGGTCGAGAAGCTCGACGTGGACGAGAAGGGGATCACTGTCCCCGCCCAGGTCGGCGACGTGCGGGTGCGCATCATCAAGCCCGTCGGCAGCACCGGTGTCCTGCCTGTGATCCTCTACGTGCACGGCGGTGGCTGGATTCTCGGGAACTCCGGTACCCACGACCGTCTGGTGCGTGAACTGGCCGTGGGCGCAAAGGCCGCCCTGGTCTTCGTCGAGTACGACCGCGCCCCGGAGGCGAAGTACCCGGTCGCCATCGAGTAGGCGTACGCGACCGCCCAGTGGGTCACCACCAAGGGCACCGAAGAAGGTCTGGACGGCGCCCGTCTGGTCGTCGCCGGTGACTCCGTCGGCGGCAACATGAGCGCCGCCCTCGCCTGGGCGGCGCAAGGCGAGAGCGACCCCGTTCACGGGACGAGGCTCCCGAGTCCTATATGTGACACAGGTCACACCGAGGGGAAAACCTGTCTCGCGGTCCCCGCGTCTTGCGGGTGTGAGAACACTCAGGAAGGCACCGGACGAACTGGATGAGGAAGGGCTCGTTCGGCTCGTGGCCAGGGGCGATCGCGCGGCGTTCGAGGAGTTGTACCGGCGTACGGCGCCGTGGATGGCGGTGCGGCTGGGCCGGCGTTGCGCCGACGAGCAGATTGTCGCCGAGGTCATGCAGGAGACGTATCTGGCGGTGTGGCGCGCGGCGGGTGCGTTCGCCGGATCCGCGGTCGGAGGAACGGCCGTCGGCTGGCTGTGGACGATCGCGGCGCGCCGCCTCGTGGACGCGTTCCGGCGCAGGGCCCACCACGCGGAGCCGCCACTCGCGGCCGCCGTGCAGCCCATGGCGCCCACCGCCGAGGAAGAGGTGCTCGCGGCGACCGTGGACGGTGACGTCGGGGACGCGCTGCGGCGCCTTGCGCCGGAGCTCAGACAGGTACTGCAGGCCATGGTGCTCGACGGGCTGTCCGTCCGGGAGACCGCGGTCCTGCTCGGGCTGCCCGAGGGCACGGTCAAGACCCGTGCTCGTCGGGCCCGGATCGCGATGCGGAAGGCGCTGGCATGAGCGGGGAACACGCGTCGATGCGGATCATCGACGGATATGTGCGCGGAGGCGCGGACATCGCCGCCGACGAGGTGTGGGCCGTGGAGGCCCATCTGGAGGAGTGCCGGGTGTGCCGTGACCGGCTGTCGGCCGCCGTCAGGGCACAGGCGACCGCCGCCGCGGTGCGGGGGCCGGACGTCGCTGCGCTGGTTGACACCGTATGGTCCGGTCTCGAACCCCAGCTGGCTGCCACTGTCCCGATGCCGCGCCGACGGTTCTGGTCGTCGCGGCTGTCGAAGTGGCTGACGCCCACGATGGTGCCGTGGCTGGCCATGGTCGCGAGCGTGACGCTGCTCGCGCTCATGCTCGACCTGGTCGACGCCGACTCCGGCGAGGTGTCGCTGGTGTTGCTGCTCGCCCCGGTCCTGCCCGTGCTCGGCGTCGCGGCGTCGTGGTCGCGTGGCCTCGACCCGGCGTACGAGCTGACAGCCTCGGTGCCCAGGGCTGGGCTCCACCTGGTGCTGCGGCGTACCACGTCGGTGCTCGTCGTGCTCGTACCCGTGCTGTCGGTGGGGGGATGGACGACGGGGGTGACGGCCTGGCAGTGGCTGCTGCCCTGTCTGGCCTTCACCTCGGCGACCCTTGCGCTCGGCGGTGTCATCGGCGTGAATCGTGCCGCCGTCGCGCTGGTGACCGTGTGGGCCGGCGTGATCGTGGCGCCGACCCTGGCCACGAGCCGTACGACCTTCGCCCTGCAGACGGACGGTCTGTCGGTGTGGGGGCTGATCCTCGCGCTCGGCATCGGTGTCGTGATCGCCCGCAAGGGCGCCTACTCCGTGCTGGGAGCACATCGTTGACTATCGGAAGGGACCATATGATGCGCGCGGTAAGCGTGGCCGACATCGCACCGACACCCTACGCCTGGCAGATCCGGGCCGCCGGGCTGAAGGTCAGAGTCGGCCGGAAACGGATGGCCGTCGACGGGCTCGACCTGTCGCTGGGCACCGGCGTACACGGCCTCCTCGGACCCAACGGGGCGGGCAAGACCACCCTCATCCGGGCGCTGGCCACCGTACTGCGCCCCACCGAGGGCACCCTCGAACTGCTCGGCGAGCCCGTGGGCGGCCGGGGCGAGCACCGTGCGCTGCGCCGCCGGATCGGCTACCTGCCGCAGGAGTTCGGCTACTACAAGCGCTTCACGGTGCGCGAGTTCGTCGAGTACATGGCGTGGCTCAAGGAGGTGCCCAAGGCGGACATCCCGGCGGCGGTACAGCGCGCTGTGGAGCGGGTGGGCCTGGCGGACCGCGCCGACGAGCGGATGAAGGCCCTGTCGGGTGGCATGGTGCGGCGAGTCGGTATCGCCCAGGCCATCGTCAATGACCCGACGATCCTGCTGCTGGACGAGCCGACGGTCGGCCTGGACCCGGCGCAGCGGCTGCGCTTCCGCGAGCTGCTGCAGGAACTGGGCATGGACACCTGTGTGCTCGTCTCGACCCACCTGGTGGAGGACGTCGCCGCCGCCTGCACCGACGTGGTGCTCTTCGCCCAGGGCCGACTGGTCTTCCAGGGCACCCCCGAAGGACTGGCCGCGGCAGGCGGCCCCGAGCACGTGGGCGACAGCCCGCTTGAGCGCGGCTACTCGGCGCTGCTGCAGGGGCCCGTCAAGCACGGAGGATCCTGGTGAACATGCGCATCCTGCGTATCGAGCTGAAGCGCTCCATCGCCCCGTGGGCCGGAGTCGCGGCCTTCACGATGTCACTGGCCGTCATGTACCTCGTGATGGAAAAGGATTTCCTGACCACCACTGGATGGACGAACCAGTGGACTTCCATGGCCCTCGAGACCCGCGCCCCGCTTTACTTCGTGTGGCCGCTTGCCGCGGGACTCGGGGCACGGCAGGGCCTGCGTGACCACCGCTCCGGGGCAACGGAGCTGTTGATCAGCACACCGCGGCCCACCTCGCACCGCGCGGCCGTGCTGTCGGCCGCGACGGCGATAACACTGGCTGCGGCTTTCACGGCCGTAGTTCTCGTCGGTGGAGTGCAAGTCCTCACCAACACCAGCTATACACACCTCGGATGGGTGCCGATTTCGCTGGTGGGGGCGCTGACTGTGGTCTCTGGGGCTGTACTGGGCATGGGGGTGGGGCGCACCCTGCCCTTCGTACTCACCCCTCCTGCGGTAGCCATGGGCATACTGGTACTGACGGTACTCGCGCAGTTGTCCTTGGAGAAGGTGGACGCGGCGACGGGGTTTTCGACCTGGGAGCCGAACCTGTTCTCGCTGCTGTCGCCGGCAGCACAGGAAGCACGCGATGTACTCCTCACACTCTCCGTGTCCGTGCACGTCGGACAGGCAATCTGGCTGTGCGGCATGGCCGCGACCGGCTTCGTACTGCTCACCGCCGCAAACCTCCGTAACCGGCTCATCGCGCTGGCGCCGGTCGTGGCGGGTGCGGTGATCGCCCTTCTCGTTCTCCCGTCCGACCCACGTCAGGTGTACGTCGTCGACAAGGCCGCAGCGCGGCTGGTGTGCGACGGCCCGGTATGCGTGACCAACACGCACCGGGCACGGCTGAACGACTTCGCGGGCCCGGCAAGGGATGCACTCCGCATGATGAGGAGTGCTCTGGGGGACCAGGCACCGATTTTGATCCGGGAAGACACCGAGGTGTGGCCGGACAGCTCGCGGCCGCGCCGGTTCCGCCAGACCGCTCTTTTCGACTTCGAGGACCATGAGATCGCCGCCGCCAAGGGAAAGGAACTCACCAGGGCCCTCATCGCCAACAGCCTGGTACCGAGGTGTTCCGCGTACCTGGGCGCGACCAGCAGCAGTGACGTCTCGGCGCAGAGCATCGCTGCGAGCTGGGTTCTCGACGAACCCGAGCCGCACAGCAGCGACATGGCCTACCTTTCGAGCGGCCAACAGGACGAGATCCGTAAGGTGTACGGGGAACTCACAAGTCTCCCACGCGCCGAACAGCGTTCACGGATCAGCACGATGTACCTTGGCGCGGTCGCGTGCAAGGGCGATCCCTTCGCCGCGCTGGGCGGCGGTGCTTCACGATGAGATGGCTGACTTTGTACGCACGCTCACGCCAAGTACCCGCGTCGCTCGCGGCGGTGGTGATCGTCACAGCGCTCGGCTGGGCATTCGCCCGGGAGGGGAGTGACAATCTGCGGCTGCCTCTGCTCATTGTCGGTGCAGGGGTGATGGCAGCCTCTACCGGGTTGAGCGGGCAGGACTTTGCGCTGGACCGAACAGCCGCAATCCGGTGGCTGCCCCGCAGAGCGGCGCATGTGCTGCTCGCCGGCGTGATGGTCGGCACGGTGCTGATGACAGCACAGGCAATCAGTGCGCAGATGGTTCCGGTCGAACTCGTGGTCCGAAACTGCGCGGGCTTGATGGGGCTGGCCGCGCTGGGCGCCGTTGTTCTGGGTGGCCCGTATGCGTGGTCCTTGCCATTCGCCTGGCTCGCGTTCGCGCTATTTACCCCGCCCGCTACCAGTGTGTCGATGGAAGTGGCCACCTGGATGCTCCTGCCACCGGACACGGCTGCGGGAACCTGGACGGCACTTGTCCTTTCGGTCCTTGGCACGACCGCCTACGCCGTCGCCGGACCGAAGCGGTAGAGAGAGTGAATCAGCCGCTTGCAGGGCCCGCCCGTCGCGCCCCGCCGCCGCAGATCATGGAACAGCCGCAGCCCCCCGCCGCATGACCTTCCCGTTACCCGCTTGAGCTCCGCCGCCGTGCGGTGCGCAAGGGGAACGCCGAACTCAAGCGGGCCAACGAGATCCTGAAGGCCGCGGCGAGTTTCTTCGCGGCCGAGCTCGACCGGACCCACACGGAGTCTTTGAGGGCCCGGAGAGGGTTTCCCGCTGTCCCCAGCACGGGATGCGGACCGTGCCGCCGTCACCTCGGGAACCCTTGTCTGCCCAGCACTTGATGCCGGCCCCGGCGAGGTCGTCGACAATGCCGTGTTCGCGGGCCGCGCGGACGTCGTGGACGGTGCCGGGCAGGGCCGGTGAGGCCCACAGCAGCCGGCCGAAGGGGACTGCGATGACGTGCACGTTCACCCTGTGCTTCTTGTGTTTGCCGGAGTAGAACGGCCGGTCCGCGGCGATGTGGTCGATCGGCAGGAGCATAGGGGTAGGCCGTCGTGGTTCCGACGCCGAACCCGGACGCGAGCTGGGCATATGTGTGCCCCACGCGCAGATGGGCGAGTGTCGGCAGGGCCTGGCGGCCGACGCTCAGGCCCCGCCAACGGGAGCCGATCGTACGGCGGTGCCGCGGCAACCGCTGCGTGAGGAATCGGAGGGCAGAGCTGGACACGTCGACGCCCGACGGGTGAACAAGCACGTGAAGCCTCTGGTGGAGACGGTTCGCTTGGTCGAGAACCCATCTACCAGGGGCTTCACCACGTTGTCGGCCCAACTGCGGTTCTTCAAAGACAGGTTGGAAAAGGGCCGCGGGTGCGGACCTCGTCTTGGACCTGGTCGTCGCCGGTCAGGGGGGCGACCGCCGTGACCTACGCAGCGCAACCTGACGGTCCGGGGAAGCACACTGTGCCGAGGAATGAGGTGCCCCGGCCGCATTGTTTACATCCTCGACGTGCTGAGTGACGGCCGCGGCCGGCGGCGCATGCATCCCCAAGCCCCTTCCGTAGGCCCGTCTCGGACATCCGCAGTCCGGTACATACCGCCGGCGACGGCACGGTCCCGTGAGAAAGGACAACCATGGCAGACCGGGCGGCACTGGCAGCCTTTCTACGGGCGCGCCGCGAGGCCCTTCAGCCGGAGGACGTCGGGTTGCCCCGCGGCCGTCGCAGGCGTACCGGAGGGCTGCGCCGCGAGGAGGTCGCGGCACTCTGTGACATGTCGGTGGACTACTACAGCCGGCTTGAACAGCCGCGAGGCCCCCACCCCTCGGAGCAGATGCTCGCCGCGATGGCCCGCGGTCTGCACCTGTCACTGGAGGAGCGCGACCTTCTCTTCCAGCTCGCCGGCCACGCCGTGCCGCATCGCGCGCGGCACGGCGACCACATCAATCCAGGGATGATGCGCATCCTGGACCGGCTCGAGGACACCCCCGCCCAGGTGATGAACCACCTGGGCGAGACACTGAAGCAGACGTGCCCGGCGGTGGCGCTGCTGGGTGACCAGACGGCCCACACCGGACTGGCGCGCAGCGCCCATTACCGCTGGTTCACCGACCCGGTCTCCCGCCTCGTCCATCCCGAGGACGATCACGCCGAGCAGAGCCGTCTGATGGTGGCGGACCTCCACGGCGCCTACACCCGCGACGGCGGCGACTCGCGTGCTGCCGAGCTCGTGGACGCGCTGAACGGGGAAAGCCCGGAGTTCGCCGGCATCTGGCGTGAGCGCCCCGTGTTGGGGCCCAACTGCGTCTCCAAACGCTTCCGGCACCCGCAGGTCGGGCTGCTGGAACTGCACTGCCAGACGCTGGTCGACCCCGACCAGTCCCAGCGGCTGGTCGTCTACACCGCGACGCCGGGAACCGAGAGCCACACCAGCCTCCAACTGCTGTCCCTCCTGCCGATCACCCAGGGAACGCCCATCCCGGGCAGCCCGTGAGGAAGAGCGCGTACAAGTAAGGCGGAGAAGGCCGCACATGGGCTCGTCCGTTCAACTGCCATGCAGGAGCCCGCGTTCCGGGCACGGGGCGCCCGGTGCGATCGGTACGGCGCCTCTCCGCCTCGCCGTAGCGGGGACCCACGGGCCCCCGCTCATACTTGCCGTCCCGCTTCCCGGCGCTGATACCCCCGCCATTTCGCGGGCTTTGTCACCCGCGCCGGGATCCGCGTGACGTGCGGGCGGTCGGCAGGTCTGGCGAAGAGTGGCGGTGCTCTACCCGAAGGCCCCCTACTCCAGCGCAGTTGCCGAAGAGCGTGCCAAGCCGGCCCGGCGGCCACGGCGCAGGTCCGGTGGGGGCTCGGCAGAGGCGGCGACGGTACGTCCGGTGAAGCGTAGGCCGCGAGGAGGTACCGGGGCCATGGATGTGCCGTGGGTGTTAGGCCCAGCCGAGGGCGTGCTCGTGGGCCAGACGCGGCATGCGGTCGAACTCCGGTGCTCCGGCCGGGTGGCCCATGTTGACGACGAGGATGGAGTGCCAGTCTCTGCCAGGGAAGAACTCCTTGTCGATCCCGGCCGGGTCGAAGCCGGCCATCGGTCCGGCGGCCAGGCCGAAGGCACGGACGGCGAGGATGAAGTAGCCGGCCTGGAGCGGCCCGTTGAAGGAGGCTATGCCGTCACGCTGGGCGGGCTCCGCTTCGAAGTGGTCCTTCAGCTCCGGGCGGATCGGCAGGATGTGCGGGATGTGCTCGTGGAAGCGGTGGTCGACGGCAAGGACCGCGACGGCGGGCGCGGAGGCCGACTTGGCCCGGTTTCCTTCGTCGAGGTGCGGTAGCAGGCGCTCCTTGCCTTCGGGCGTACGGATGTACAGGACGCGCAGCGGCTGCGTGTTCGCCGCGGTCGGGGCCCAGCGGGCGAGCTCCCAGATGCCGGTCAGCGTCTCGTCGCCGACGGGCGTGCCGGCGAAGGAGTACGCGGTGCGTGCGTCGGTGAACAGCGCGGCGCGGGCCTCGTCGTTGATACGGGGAAGGGTTCCAGGAACGGACATACGGGACTCTCCGTGCTCGTTGTAATGAAGTAGCTTCAAAAATATATGCCGCTTCTAAAAACAGAGCGACCTCAGGCAGGGTAGCACCCGGCTACCCTGGAGGCATGGAGGAAGCAAAGGGCACTCGATCGGCTGACTCGGGCGGCGCCGGCGCGGGGGAGCATCATCCGGCGGCCTGCGACGGTGCGCTGATCAAGGCGTTCGGCTTTCTCGGCAAGCGGTGGAACGGCGTCATCCTGGCCACGCTGCAGTACGGACCACTGGGTTACGCCGAGTTGCGGCGCGCAGTGGAAGGCATCAGCGACTCGGTTCTCTCGGAGCGGCTTTCCGAACTGTCCGCTGCCGGTCTCACTCTCCGCGAGGTGGAGACCGGACCGCCCGTCACGGTCCGCTACCGTCTCACCTCGGACGGGAAGGCTCTGATGCCCATCCTCGGCGAACTGGCCGGATGGGCGTCCCGCCACCTGCCGGACACGCCGACGGCCCCGCAGCGCGGCAGCCGCGGCTAGAGACCGTTTTCGTCTCCTACTCCAGCGACGTGGCGTCGGCTGAGACGTCGTGCATCGACTCGGCGATGTGGCTGGGGACGGGCTCGCGGCGCGCCCCGGTCGACGGGGACCACTCCAGATTGACCTGTAGGTCCGGGTCGGCGTCGGGATAGTCGGACCGGTTGTGACAGCCCCGGCGTCGAGTCCGGCGGCGAGCCCGGTCTCGTCCCGCACCGCACCGGCGCGCTCCGTCATCAGGTGGCGCACCGACCGTAGCAGCGCGCGGACGTTCTGATCGCCGTCGGCGGCCAGAAGCCGGCTCACGTCCGCCGCGGCGCGAACCGCCGCCGGTGACCGATGCTGGGCGGTGAGCCTGGCCGAGTACTCCGCCGCGGCCCGGCCGGCGATTCGGCCGTAGACGAGCAGTTCGATCAGGGAGTTCTCCTCCAACCGGCTCGCGCCGTGCAGACCACTTGCCGCCTCACCGACCACGTAGAGCCCCACCCGGAGTGCGGCGACCGTCAACGCTGTACCGATGCCCCGTCGGCGATGCGCTTCGGCCACGTGCACGAGGTAGATCCCGGCCACCCCTTGGGCGGTGATCACCACCGTCGACCCGACCACCCGGCCGTGCAGCACTGCCGCCGACGTACGGTACGTCCGGACCACCTCCGCCAGCCGTTCCGCGTCCCGGACCGGGGTCACACGCAGGTCGGCGTGGGCATTGTCCGAACCGGCCGGAGTGGACGTGTCGTTCGGGCCGGCCGGGTGGTCGAGCGATCTCACCATCAGCGGAAGGACGGTGAGTTGCTGCCCTTCGTGGCGCTGCAGGGCGTCGGCGGTGTCCTCGGGACCGTCGGGTCCGACCCACCACCACCAGGGAAGACCCGCCAGGTCCCCGCGGGCGGTAGCCACGGCCTGCCCGACCGCGGACGCGGAGCGCACTCGCACCACGCCATTGAACTGCGGGGTGGCAAGCCCGCTGCGGTACTGATCGACGGCGGATCCCACTCGGCGGGGCTCGGTGAGTGTAGTGCCGTCCGCGGTGCCGCTTTCCTGCGAGAGGACCCCGCCAGCACTACAGCGGACGTCAGCGTCACCGCCGACTGCGGGCCGGAGCCGCTCGTGTCTTTGACGGCCCCCAGTTCGATGCCGACAGCTTCGTGAAGTGGGTCGCTCCAAGGCCGGGGTGACTTTGTCAAGTCGAAGAGGGCGCGATTACTCCAGGCGGGTGAAAGGAAATGACAGTCTTGAAGGTATGACATTTTCCTGTTGATACTGACAGAGTGACGAAGCATGGGTAAATTCCTTGATTTTTCGATCAAGGACTCCCGTCCAGGGTAACTGCCCCCATATTTGACCATCACGGAGGCGGCATATGTCTGGTAATGGCTGGGACAACCACGCTGGTGCCCCCGTTACTCCTGACTGCGGCTCACCCAAGGATGGGGAAGGTCTCTGGCTTTGGCTCCAAGTGCAGCACTGGGCGCCCATAAAGGCCGGTCCCTGCAATCCCTGCATAGAGGTCGACACGACCAATAAGTGGGCCCTGTGGAACGACGGGACGATCGGCGGTAAGCAGCTCTATCTATTGATCCCTACCGACCGAAAAAAAGGAATAGAATGCCAGGACATCTGGGAGCACCGTGACCCGAACTACTGGGTGGGTGCATGGACATACGTCACGAAACATATGAGCCCGCTCAGCATCGGCTTGGGCGTCAACTCACAGTACGCCCGCAAGGAGGACCAACTGCACATCCACATGGCCGAATTTGAGGGAGACGCGAAGAAATATCTTGACAACAACTTCAATAAAGTTGCCATGAAACCGGACGACTGGCCGAACAAAATCCTGAGTGTGCCAGGGAGAAAAGATACACAAACGCCACCACAACCGCAGGTGCGCTCCTATCGGGTGCTCTTCGTCAAGAGCCTCGCCGCCGACAACCTCTTCTACCTCCTGCGGCAGATGGTCCCAGCCAACCAAATGGGAAATCAAACAATGATTGTGATCCCGACGTCGGCACCACAGCCGCTCGGATTCTACGTCCTGAACAGCGAGACAACACTGGACCAGAACAAGGGCACCAGCACCTGTGACTTGCTCCTCGCATGCAAGTAACGAGGTCATGCACGGTGGGCGGCGAGACGTCTCCGGGGCCGTCGGCTGACCAGCCCCGACCGGCGGGCATGGGTGTGGCACCGGCGGTGCTGCGGGCATCCGGACTTCCGCCCTTGGAAGGGGGTGGCGGCCGGTGCATGCCATCGCTCTGATAGCGGGCATACCGATACGGCCGTGTGCCCGCTGCATGGGGCCGGCCCTCATGCCTTGTCTATGTCATCTTCCCGGAAGAAGAAGGAAGTCCCGGAAGGATCCGCGTCGCGACGCACCTCATAGTGTGTTCGCCCATGACGGTCTTGGGTGACATCGACAACCGTGCCCTTCTCAGTTCTCTCCGGCACGTCGGGCCGGGGTGTGAAACGCACACGGTCACTCTTGTTGAACGGCATGAGCCCCTTGCCTCTCTCGTAGCACTGCAACGCCGGTCTGCCTGTCTTGGCACCTCCACTGCCAGGCCCCATCACTGACCGGGGCCCGATGCCATCGAGTCTGGACTTTCTGCAGCGACCGGCGTGGACCGATGGACCGAACGATCGGGGGCGCCGTGCGCCTTCCGCCATCCGCCCGAGGGAACCGGCCCTGGCCCGCACTCTCCAGGGCGCGAGAAGAGCCCTTCAGAGTTCCAGCGTGCTCGTGGGCCGGGAGAACGGCAAGGCGAACGACGAACGGGCACTTCGGTACGTGGGCCTGGGCATGGAGCCCCGGACGGGCAGGCGTGACGCCGGGGCCCGTTCCAGGGAGCGGACGGAGGCGTGGCGTGAGTGGGCCGGCAGCATCGGGGGTGAGGTGCCCTGCTCGGCAAGAGCGGGCTATGGGCGCGGCGGGCGATCTGGCTCTCGGCGAGGGGTTTGGTGCGGCCCGGCGATATCGGGCGCCGCTCGATGCCCTGCGCGCGATGGACAGCTCGCGGTCGACGGTGTCGGCGTCCATCTCGTCCGGCAAGCGGACCTCGAAACGAAACCGCCGCTACCGCCAATCGGCGTACCGCCGACCCTCGCGCCCTGGGCCGCTACCGGCAGCTGCCTGTCGTGTGGCATCGATCCACCCGATCAGCCCGATTGCGACCAGACCCCGATCACGCCCACGGACTCCCGCTCCTCGCGTCCCGGACCCTGTCGGCCACGGGCTACTCCTGCGTGCCCGGCGGAGGCGTCGGCGCGGTGCGGGCGGCGAGGCTTCCCGCGATGCCTGCCGCCACGATGGTCACCAGCGCCGCGAGCATCAGGGCGGCGGCTTCGCCCGGCTTGAGTATGTGGAGTTGGGAGCCGAGTGTCGCGGCGGCCACGGGGACGCCCAGTTGCGCCGCGCAGAGCGTGGCAAACGGGGCGGGCTGACCGGTCAGTCGCATCGTGGCGTGGACCGCGATCGCGGCAGTTCCCAGGAGCAGTCCGAGCAGGATGAACGAGGGGTGCCGGCCGAGCTGGGTCAGATCGAGCGAGGCGCCGAGCCACAGGAAGAACAGCGGGCTGAAGAACCCCTCCGTCACCGCGAAGAGCTGGCGGGCCAGTCGCCGCGGTTCTCCGATGGCCGCCACCACCAGCCCGAAGCAGAACCCCGCCAGCATGATCGAGACATGCGTGCGCACCGCCACCGCCGCGAGGGCGAAGACGATCGTCAGGCTGATGCGCAGTTCAAGGGCCCACTTGCGATTTTGTGACAGCCGGTGCAGACGTCGTCGGTTTCCTGTCCGGTCGAAGTGACGCAGGATCACGAAGCAGACGGCCGCACAGCCCGTCACGGCCAGCGCACCCAGTGCCGCGCGACCGGCCTGCTGCGGCTCGATGACCAGGGGCAGCGCCACGATGCAGGCGGTGTCCGAGAGGGCCACCTGCGGCAGCAACTCCAACACCGGTGTCCCCTTCAGCCGCAACGAGTCGATCACCGGAAGGATCAGCGCCGCCGACGACGAGGCCAGCAGCACGGTGTACAAGGCGGCATGCCCGGTGTCGAACAGCGCGGCGATACCGAGGGCGACCGGCACGGCCAGCCCAGCCACGAGCAGTGTGCGCAGGATTCCGATCCGCAGTCCGGCGCGCATGCCCGGATCCCGGACCGGGACGTGTGACCCAGCTACGAACATCACCAGGGCGAAGCCGATGTCGGCCAGGAACGCGAACGTCCCGTCACCAGGCCGCAAGTAGCCGACGGCACTCGGCCCGAGGACCACCCCCGCAGTCAGCTCCCCGACCACCACGGGCATCTGCCAGTGCTGCGGCAGCGCAAGCAGCGGGCCCAGCAGCGCCGCCAGTGAGATCACCGTCAACGTCGCAAAATCCACGTCGCACCTCTGACGGGCCGTACGGCAGACCCCGGACAGCCCGCCGCGTCCGGTCAGTATCGTTGCCCAGCCAAAGGGGATCCTGCCTCGGCGCACACGCCGTGCGGTCGTCGGCCGCCGATGGCAGAGCGCGATCCCGGACCGACGTTCTGCCCGCCTCTGCCGCATCCCGACTCGGCCGGACGGCCGCCATGGCGATGGGCCTGGGCGTCACAGCACAGCGCAGGGGCATTTGAATCCTTCGGCCAGTGGTCCGAGGGCGAGGGCGGGGAGGAAGTCGAGCAGCGCGAGCAGGAGCACGGTGCCGGTAGCGAGGACGATGAAGTTGACGCCGGAGGACGGGAGGGCGCCGGCCGTGACGACACCGGGTTGCTGCGGGGCAAGGCAGAGGCAGGCGCTGCGGAAGGCTTGGGTGAACGGAAAGGGGGTGGTCAGGCGGCAGATGACGGCGCTGTCGGCCAGGCTCTGGAGACAGATCAGGAGCGTGCCGTCACTCGGGGCGGTCAGGTCTACGAGGCGGATGCGGGGATCGTCCCGGGCCAGGAATTGCAGCTGCGCCGTGGGTTCAGTACGGCCAACGGCGCGAGCTCGGACTGCCACGAGCGGGTGACCGAGGACGGCCGAGGTGCGCGCGGCCAGCTGTTCCCCGCGTGCAGACCCGGAGTCTCCTCGGCGCCGGTGAAGGCGACGCTGTACCGGAAGACGTGGTCGAACGCCTGCTGGACAGGGAAGTTCGTGTCCCAGATGTTGTTGTGCACCCAGGAGAAGATGGTGGCAGGTTCCTGCTGCGGCAGTGACTGCGGATAGGGAACGTAGGCGATCGCGATGCCGCCAAGCTGGTACAGGTAGCCGTTGAAACCGACGACGGCGTCCTGGCGGACGAGTTCGCGGCCGGTGTGCTTGCCGAGGATCGAGCCGAGCAGGCGTCCAGGTGCTCCGGGCTGCGGCCGATGAGCCGACGTGGCGGGCGAACTCGCGTCGGTCCTCGAAGACGCCCAGCGCGTCGCCGGCATCGAAGACGACCAGCGCGTCGCCGGTCAGGTCAACGGTGACCTCGCGCTCGATGAACCGGAACGAGACGCCGACGTGTGCCGGAAAGTGGGTTCCGACGGGTCGGCGATGGTTGGCCGGGGACGGCGGATCGCCCGCCCGCAGCGCCCGGTCCGAATCATCCGGAGGGCCTCCGGGAGACTGAGCCCCGGGGCGTCACGGCCGCGCGGGCCACCAGCGCCTCCGCATTGCCCGAGAGCCAGGCGGTGAGGACCTCGCCGGGCAGTGGGAGTGCCGCCAACTCGTCGGCCAGCAGTCGGGTCGGGCCCGGATTGACCCAGGTCGAGGTGCCGAACAGGACCCGGTCGCGGGCCAGCCCCCGGGCGTGGTGGAGCAGCGGCTCCCAGCCCGAACCGGGGTTGGCCATGTGCCGGGGCCGATGTGAGGAGAACTCCAGGAAGACGCCGGGGTGCCGGGCGGCGGTGAGCAGCATCTCCTGCACATCGGGCCAGCCCGCGTGCCCGGCGACGAGCAGCAGCTCGCGGTGGCGGCCCGCCAGCGCCTCGACCGTACGCCAGCTGCCCAGGCCGCTGGGGTGGCTGCGGGCGAAGTGGTGGCCGGTGTGCAGCCAGACCGGCACGCCCGCCCCGGCCGCCGCGTCCCAGACCGGGGCGACCAGCGGATCGGCCGGGTCGGTGCCGTCCAGGAAGGGGATCACGCACAGCCCGGTTGCCCCCGCTGCCAGCGACCGCTCCAGCTCGCGCAGCGCGGCGGCCGGGTCGCGCAGCGACAGACCGGCCCAGACGTGGACGCGGTCGCGTACGTCGCGGACGGTCTCAAGGAGCCATTCGTTGACGGTACGGCCGTCCGGCCGCCGCTCCGCCGACCCCATGGCGAACTCGCCCGTCACGCCCTGCTGTTGCCGGTCGGCGAGGTGCGCGGTCAGGTCGAAGGGAGGCCGGCCCGGCGGCAGGAGCACGTCGACCGCGTCCTGCCAGCGGACGGCCAGCGCCTCGCGGTACGCGGTGTGCGCGGCACCGAAGTACCGGCAGAACGAGGTGGAGAAGACATCCAGGTACTCGGGGGCCATCGTGCCCAGCCGGTTCAGGTACACCCGCCAGCTCGCGTCGTCGTACACCAGCGAGCAGGCGTCCACGACCGGCGGGCGGACCCGGACACCGGGGCCCGCCGGTGTTCCGTCGATCGGGGCGGGGCCGGACGACACGTTCACGGTCACTCCGTCGGAAGTCGGAAGAGGGAAACGGCACGGGGAGACGACACGTTGCGGCCATGTACGGGAGCGGTGGTCTCAGGAGGCGGCGCGCCGGGCCTCCCAGTCGGCCACCAGCGCCTCGGTCTGCTGCACGAACCCGTTGAACAGGTCGGCGAGCGAGGCCAGCCGGTCCCGGGCCTCGCCGCGCGCCACCGGGACCCCCGAGCTCAGTGTCTCGGTGAACTTGCGCATATGGGCGTTGTTCACCAGCAGCAGGTGCTGGAGGTCGCCCACCGCCTCGTAATCGATCCGTCGGCTGCCGGGCCGGGTGGAGCGTCGCACCAGGGCCCAGGACTCCAACTGGCGTGCGGCCACGCTCAGTCCGCTCTTGGCCTGGCCGAGTTCGCGCGTCATGGTGTCGAGGTCCACAGGCTTGTTGCGCAGGAGCAGGTAGCCGAAGAGGCGTCCGGTGGCCTGCGGGAGCCCCCAGCGCTCCATCAGCGAACCCATCTCGCTGATGAAGGAGGCTTCCGCGTCGCTGAACCCGTCGGGGCCGGGGGCCGGGGAGGAGCCGGCGTCTGGCGTGATGTCGTGGTCAGTCATGGTCTCGCTGGGTTCTCAGGCCTTCAGGAAGGCGACGGTCAGCCGGTTGACCTCGTCGGGACGGTCCAGATTGGCGACGTGTCCGGCGCCGGGGATCAGGCGGAACTCGCTGTGCGGATCGCGTTCGCTCCACCGTTCCATCGCCGAGCGGACGTTACCCGTTTTGTCGTGTTCACCGCAGATCAGAAGCTCGGGCTGCTCGATACGATAGTCGGGGCAGGGGTCGACCGTGCGGGTCATGCCGTCCCAGGTGGTGAGAAAGGAGCGCCGCCCGTTCGCTTCGAACGTCTCGCGCAGATACTCCTGGGCTCCGGGGTCCTCGGCCGACGCCCGGGCCATCCTCCGGGACAGAGAGCGGTAGGGCAGCAGCCGCATGAGGGTGCGGGACAGAGCCAGGCGGCGCCGTTCGCCCCGCGTGATGGGCAGGGTGTTGGACGTGGAGCCGATCACCACGAGTGCGGCGACCTCCTCGGGCCGTTGGCGCAGGTACTCCTGTGAGATGTTGCCGCCCATCGACTGTCCCAGCAGCACCAGGGGCCTGCGCGCCTCGGCCGTGTCCAGCAGCATTCCCAGGTCCTGTGCCGCGTAGCGGGTCCGGAATCTGCCGGTGCCGGAGACGGACGCGCCGTGGTAGCGCACGTCCCAGCGCAGAGTTCGGTAGCCCGCGTCGACCAGCGCCGGGATCTGCGGATCGAACATGCGGTGGTCGGCCCCCGCGCCGTGGGTGAGGACGACCGTCGGACGGTCGGCGGCTCCGGCGGTCCAGTAGTGCAGCCGGGCGTCGGAGATGTCGACGCTGTGCGCCGCCTCCTCGACCTGGGTCCCGGCATCGGCCCGGCTGTCGGGGCCGGTCATCGCGCGTACTCCTCGTCCGGGCCGCTGATGAGTCGGGCGAACGGGGACAGGGGCGGCGGGGCCGCCGGACAGTCGTGCCACAGCGCTTTGTTCATCAGAATCAGAATACTCTCCGCCGCGGGTGCAAAGGGGAGGGCGGCCCGCCGGGCTGCGCCGGCGGTGGCGGGAAAGCCCCCGCCCGGTCGCCGGTGCCCAACCGCGGAGGCCTCCGCCCGGTCAGCCGCCGGTGAAGCAGGGCGGTCGCTTTTCCGCGAATGCGGCCATCCCCTCGCGGGCGTCGGCCACCGTGGCGTGCGTCTTCAGGTGGTACGCGTCCTGAAGCCGGAGCCCGTACTCGGCCGGCTGCCCCCAGCTCCGCTCCCGCAGCTCCTTGAACAGCGCCACCGAAGCGGTCGGCAGCGCGGCGAACCGACGTGCCAGCTCGGCGAGTTCGCGGTCGAAATCCTCGGGTGCGCAGAGCCGGTCGAACAGCCCCAGGTGCACCGCCTCGGTCCCCGAGACCATCCGCCCGGTGAGATAGATCTCCGTCGCCCGCGCCGGACCGGTCAGCCGGGACATCAGCACCACGTTCCCCACGTGCCCGACCCCGGCCAGGCAACTGCCGATCGAGGCGCGGGTGTCGGCCAGCCGGAAGTCGGCGGCGCAGGCGATCTCCGCCCCCGCGCCCGCCGCCGCCCCGGCCAGCCCCACGATGACCGGCTTCGGCAGGTGCAGGATCGCTTCGCAGATCCGCAGATAGTGGGCGTCCGAGGTGATCGGGTCGAAGGGGGTGGCGACCCGGTCGCCCAGCCGCCAGCGCCGTACGCTCTCGACGTCGTCGCCCGCGCAGAACGCCCCGCCGTCACCGGTGAGGACGACCGTACGCACCCGGGGGTCGTCGCCCGCGCACATCAGTCCGAGCAGCAGATGGCGGGAGAGCGTCAGATCGAGGCTGTTGCGGCGGTGCGGCCGGTCCAGCGTCAGCGTGGCGACCCCGCCCTCCATCGAGGCGCGCAGCGGTATGTCCTCCTTGCTGTCCACCCGGTCGGCGAAGTCCGCGAACGACTCGACGGCGGCGCCCGCCCACTCGGCCACAGGCTCCTGGCCCGTCCGGAGTGCTTCCTGGCTCATGAGATCTTCTCCCTGCGTATCCGGATGCCCGCCGCCTCGCGGTCCCACGTCCCCGCCACCACGCCTTCTGCGCGCAGCGTGTGCTTGGTCGGCTTGCCGGTGGGGGTCTTCGGGAGCTCGGGCAGCACCCGGATGTAGCGCGGGAGCATGAAATGGGCCAGCCGTGCCCGCAGGAACTCCAGCAGCGCCGCCGGGTCGACCGGTGCGCCCGGTTCGCGGTCCGCCACCACCAGCAGGACCTCGTCCTCGCCTTCGTCGCCTGGCACGGCCACAGCCGCCGCCTCCAGCACCGCCGGGTGGGCCACCGCCTGAGCCTCCACCTCGAAGGAGGAGATGTTCTCACCGCGCCTGCGGATCGCGTCCTTCTTGCGGTCCACGAAGACCAGTGCGCCGTCGGGGGCGCGCCGGAAGGTGTCCCCGGTGTGGAACCAGCCGTTGCGCCAGACGGCGGCCGTCTCGGCGGGCCGCCCGAGGTAGCCGCTGAGGAACGACCACGGACGGTCCGAGCGCAGTACCAGCTCGCCCGCCTCGCCGTCCGCCACCTCGCGGTCGTGGTCGTCGACGACCCGGGCCGTGATGCCCGGCCGTGGCCGGCCGCAGTGCATCGGGACGCCCGGGTGGTGGTTCGGGCCGGACAGGACCGGGCACGACACCTCGGTCATGTTGAACAGTGCGCGGACCGAGACCCCGAACCGCTTGGAGAACTCCGTCGCCCCCTCGGTGAACGGGATGACGTAGGCCGCCCGCAGCGGATGCCCGGTGTCCTGCGGCAGCGGAGGCTGTTTGAGGAGATAGGTCGCCATCACGCCGAGCAGCGTGCACAGGGTCGTCCCGGTACGCCGGATCAGCGGCCAGAACTCGCTGGTGGTGAAGGCGGGCACGACCGTCACCGAACCGCCGTGCACCAGCATCCCGTACGCGCCGATCGTGCCGCCCGCGTGGAACAGCGGGAGTTGCAGCAGGTAGCGGTCCCCGGGACCGGCCATGCCGTGGAAGGCGGCGGTGCAACTGCTGTACAGGTGCGCGTAGGAAGAGACGACCCCCTTGGACGGGCCGGTCGTCCCTGAGGTGTAGATGACGGTCTGCGGGTCCCACGGCTGCACAGCAGGCACCGGTTCCCTGAACTCCGTCCGTTCCGCGCTCAGTTCGGTCACCACGCGAAAGCGTGCGGAGAGCCGTTCGGCGAGCGCCTCGACGTCTTGAGGCACGTCCTCGGGCCCCGGCAGCAGGACCACCGTACGCACCGACCCCGCCCCGTCCGGCACCTCCTCCAGCCGGGCCGCCAGCGATGGCCGGCAGATCAGCACCTCGGCCCCGCTGTCGGCGATCACCTGGCTCAGGATCGCGCCCCGGTAGGCGATGTTGAGTGGGACCAGGACCGCGCCCGCCAGGTTGACGCCGTACCAGGTACGCAGCGCGTCCGGCCCGTTCGGCAGCCAACTGAGTACCAGGTCGCCCGGGGCGACGCCGAGTGCCTGAAGTGCGGCGGCTGCCTCCTCGGTCTCGCGGAGCGTCCGTGTGTACGACCAGAGGTCGCCGTCCGGCATCAGCGCGTACGGGGCCTCCGGCGTCGTGGCGGCGCGCCGCCTGAGCAGGGGGCCCAGCACGCACTGCTCGGCGGTCGGTACCTCTGCCGATGCCGGGTCGAGCACATCGGCCGGGATGTGTGGGGGAGCGGGGAGGGCGGACGAGTCGCGCTGGACCGGTACGGAGACGGGCCGCGTGGCGACCGGTACGGAAGGGTACGCCTCGGCGCCGTCTTGTTCCGCGCTCACGCGGTCTCCCCGGTGCTCGGAGCGGGCAGGGTCTGCAGCCGGAGCACGCTCTCGTACGGGCCCCCGTACCAGACCGACTGCCGGGCGGTGCGGCAGTATTCCGCCTCACCGATCGGACCCGGCACGTTGGGGTGCCGGTCCAGATGAGGGAAGTTGCTGCTGGTGACCTGGACCCGCAGCCGGTGCCCGGGCGCGAAGCGCCATGCCGTGTCCCCGAGCAGCAGGTCGGCCTCGTACGGCTCGCTCGGCGGTCGGCCCCCCTCCGCCGTCAGCCGGAGGCTTGCCTCGGCAACCAGCAGCGAACGCCCGTCCGGATGTACGTCGGTGAGCTTGGCGACGACGGCTGTGGCGGGTGCGTCCGAGCCGAAGCGGAGCTGCAGCCGCTGCCGGCCGACCACGTCCAGTGACTCGGTGAGCGGCTCGGAGGTGTAGCAGAGCACGTCCGGTCGGGTCTCCAGGTGTGCCTGATTGAGCGGGCCGGCCGTCAGCCTGCCGAGCTGGAGCACCCGCCCGCCGTGCGAGGGCACAGGGTCCTCCGGGTCATAGGTGAATGCGTCCTGGCCCGGGCCCTCTTGGGGTGGTGCGGGCAGCAGCCGGCCGCCCTCTCCGCCATCGGCAGAACCCGCGAGGTACCAGGGCGAGTCGACGGCTTCGGGCGGCGGCCAGGTGGCGGCCCGGCGCCAGGTGTCGTCACCGAAGAGGAAGTACCGTACGTCCTCGCCGGAGGACGGGCCGGTGGTCCCCCCGGTCGCCCTGAGATGGCGGTCGAAGAAGTCCAGGTGCAGGTCGGCCAGGTGTGCGCCCTGCGCCGAACCGTACAGCCCCGTGTTCACCTCGCCCTGCACCTGCGGCAGTTGGCCGGAGTGCACCCAGGGGCCGACGACCAGTTCGTGCCGTCCGGCCACCGGGTCCTGGGCGCGCATGGCGCGGTGCAGCTCGATCGTGCCGAAGGAGAACACGTCGTACCAGCCGCCCACCGAGAAGGTGGGTATGCCGACCTCGCCGAGGCGGTAGTCGGCCACCGTCGCCACCCGCCCGGCGAAGATGTCCCGCAGTCGCCCGGGGAATCTCTCGAAGTCGAGGACGGCGGCCAACGGCCAGCGCCGCAGAGACACGTCGGGCGTGGTGAGCAACTGCACCACCTCGGCGACGATCGGCCCGTCCACCGGATCGCCCGCCGCCGCCCGGCGCTGCACCCACTCCAACGCGGTCAGGCCGAGCCAGCTCGTGAGGTGGTCCAGCCGCAGGGAGCCGCCGAGCTGCTCGGCGTCGAAGGGCGCCGAGGTGGACATCGCAGGTGCGATGGCCCGCAGGTGCGGGGGCTTTTCCATGGCGGCCAGCCACTGCACGATGGCCTGGTACGAGGAGCCCGCCATGGCCACGTTCCCGTCGCACCACGGCTGTTCGGCGGTCCACTCGACGGTGTCGTACCCGTCCGGCCCCTCCTGCGACCAGTCCAGCGGCGCCCACTCGCCCTCCGAGCCGAACCGGCCCCGGGTGTCCTGCACCACGGCCGCGTACCCCCGGTCCACGCACTGCGCCGGGGTCAACGTGGCAAGCCCCAGCGAGGACTTGCCGTACGGGGTGCGGAAGAGCACGGCGGGCGAGGCCGGACCGTCTGCGCGGCGCCACACATCGGCCCGCAGCACCGTCCCGTCGCGCATCTCCACCGGCACGTCGTGCTCGATGAGGGTGGTCCTGCCCATCACGGGGTCTCCTTCGCAGCCGGTCCGGTGCCCTTCGTGCGGGAACGGGTCAGATGGCGGGTCATGGCGTCACCGGCCGCGGCCCGGCTCGCCGACGGCTCGACGCGTACCAGCGGGCCGACGCTCATCCGGGCCGGACGGTCCAGCAGCCACGCGACGGTGTCCGCGATGTCCTCGGCGTCCAGCACCTCCGCCTCGGAGACGCCGAGGTCGGCGGGGCGGGCCGCGAGCCGGGTGGAGACCCAGCCCGGGGCGACCGTGACCGCGCGGATGCCGAGGTCGCGGTTCTCCTCGTGGACCAGCTCGGTGAGCCGGTGTACGGCGTGCTTGCTGACGCCGTAACCCCCGCTGCCCGGCACCACCTCCGAGCCCACGCCCGAACCGATGTTCACGATCCAGCCGCGGCCGCGTTCCCGCATCCCGGGCAGCACTTCACGGGCCAGCAGGAACGGGACCGTGAGGTTCACCCGCAGCTGCCGTTCCCAGTGCCGTTCCTCGGTCTCGTGGATGGCGGCCAGCCGGATCGCGCCCGCACTGCAGACCAGGAGCCCGACCGGTCCCAGCCCGGCGGCGGTGGCGGCGACCGCCTCGGCGGGGACACCCGGCTCGGCCAGGTCCAGGGCCAGCGGCAGTGCGGTGCCCCCGGCCGCGCGGATCGTCTCGGCGACCTCCTTCAGCTCGGCCTCCCGCCGCCCGACCAGCGCCACGGCGCTGCCGCGCGCGGCCAGCCGGCGGGCGACGGCGGCGCCGATCCCGGAGGAGGCCCCGGCGACCAGGGCGACCGGGGGGCCGAAGACGGGGCGGCCGGACGCCGCTGCCCCGGGTCCCGAGCCCGCTGCCGGTCCGGCCTCCGCGCTCGCCGACGTCCTGCCCGTGCTCGGCTCCGCGTTCACTGGCGCTCCTCCTCGGCCGGCTCCGCGAACCCCGGCCGCAGCGGAGCCACGTCCCCGAGCCCGAAGCCGCCGTCCGCCCGCAGCACCGCACCGGTCACCCGGGCGGCTGAGCCGCTCAGGAGATGGCCGAGAACCGCCGCCACCTCGCGCGGGTCACCGACCCGCCCGGCGGGTATCCGGCTGATCCAGCCGCGCCGGTGCTCGGGCCCCGCCGCGTCGCCCATCGGTGTCTCGATGATGCCGGGCGCCACACAGTTGGCGCGGATGCCATGGCGCGCCACCGACACCGCGAGACAGCGGACGTACTGCGCCATCGCGGCCTTGCTGGCCCCGTAGTACTCCAGCCCCGCCACCGGGCTGAGCGTGGAGCTGACCGAGGTGACCCCGACCACCGCGCCGGGGACCTTGGAGTCCCGCCAACGCGCGGTCAGGTACTCGGTGACGGTGACGAAACTGTGCAGGTTCACCGCGAAGGTCCGGTCGGCGGACGCCGGGTCGCCGCCGACCGCGCTGAAGCCCAGATGCCCCGCCGCGTACAGCAGGGTGGTGATGTCGTCGGCTGCCTTCCAGGCGCGTTCGCCCAGCGTGGCGGCGTCCTCGGCGTCGGAGAGGTCGCAGCGAAGGGTCCAGGCATGCCGGCCCAGTGCGGCGATCTCGGCGGCGACCTCCTCCAGCGCCCGGGTCCGGCGGGCCGCCAGGACCACGTCGGCCCCGCGCCCGGCCAGGTGCAGGGCGGCGGCCCGGCCGATGCCGCTGCTGGCGCCCGCCACCAGGACCTTGTGCCCCAGCAGATCCTGGCCGCCGATCGGCTCCGGCGGCTGCTGCTGCGGGGTGCCGCGGCGCGGAGCGGGGACGGCCGGCGGGCCGGCGGGCAGGGACGGGATCTGGCCGAGGCCCGCGCCCCCGTCGACCGGCAGGGTCTCGCCGACGAGGTAGGAGCACCCCTCGGAGACCAGGAAGGCGACACTGGCCGCCACATCGGCGGCCGCAGTGGGGCGGCGCTGCACGAGATAGCGCAGCAGCCCGGCCTCGGCCACCGGGGAGAGGCGGTGGCCCAGGTCGGGGGAGTAGCCGGTGACCAAGGTGTTGCCGGTGACGCCGCGCCCGGCCACCTCGGTGACCAGATGCTGCCACCATGCCCGGTCGGCGGCCAGCCGGGCGTACCGGTCGGGGTCGGTCCCGGCGTGCGTCTCGTCCGTCGCGTCGGTCACCAGGACGAGACGGCCCCGGCCCGCCGCCGCCATCGCCAGCGCGGCGGCCCGAACGCGTGCGCGGTCCAGGCCCGCCGAGCGCCCGGCGCCGTATGCCTCCTCGCCGAGCAGCAGCGCGCAGTACGCGGCCGGGGCAGGGGCGCCGGTGCGGGCTTCGGCGGCGCTGTCCGGGGCTTCGGGCGCGAGGCCGAGCGCGGTGAGCGCGTCGGAGAGGACCGCGGCGGCAGCGCCCCCGCCCCCGGCCCCCGAGGCGTCGACGACCACGCGGGTGCTGATCGGCGCCCGCAGCCGATCCCCTCCCGCGGCCGCTCCGGGCCGCATCGCCGTGCTGTGAACGTGGGTCATGGCAAGTCGCCGCCTTCGTATTCGATGACCATGCTCGTCGCGTCGCCGCCCGCCCCGGAGCTGAGCACCAGCGCGCTGTCGCCGCCGGTCCGCAGCCCGCCGGCGAGCACCGGATCGCCGGGCAGACCCGAGTACGGGACAAGGGTGTTGGCGCTGGGGGCGATGTGGCCGTGGTACAGCATGAGCAGGCTGCCGAGGAGTTTGACCAGGCCGCCGGTCCCGGCGACATGACCGAAGACCGCCTCCTGGTTGGTCAGCCGCAGCTCGCCGCCGTACCCGGATGCCTCCCGTACGCCGGTCAGCGCCTCGCACAGGTGGTCCTCGACGAACCGGTTGCCGTCCGCGTAGTCGTTGACGAACGCCAGATCGCCGAGACCGCGCCCGGCCGACGCCAGCGTGGCCAGCACATCGCGCACCACATTCGCAGACGGGCCGGTGGCGACGGTGGAGGGTCCGTTGGAGCGCGAGGTGTGCAGGTGCGCGCGGTGCAGCAGTCCGGGGCGGTCTCCGGTCGCCGCCGGGTCCTCCAGGACGATGGCGAGTGCGCCCTCCCCGGTGGCGTTGCCGGTCTGGATCTCGTCGTGGGGTCGGACATCGGCGGGGTTGTCGGAGAGCGAGGAGGCACGGTAGCCGCTGCGCCCGGTATGGCTGGTGCCCGCGACGAAGACCGGGTCCACGGTGGTGTCCACGCCGACGACGATCGCGCGGTCGATGTCCCCGCACCGGAACATCTGCTGGACCAGGTGGAGCGTCCGCAGCGCTACATTGCACGAACCCGCCACACTCAGTGTCTGGCAGGGCAGTTGGAGCCCGGATGCCACCGTGCCCACCACACTGGGCGGGGTGCCGTTGAGCCAGTACTCCATGCCGAGGGCGGCAACTCCCTTGTCCCGGGCCAGGTTGTAGTAGCGCTCGGTCTCCGGGAAGGCGAACTGGAGTGAGCAGGCGACCAGTGCGGTGCGCTCGGGATCGAGGGCGGCGGCGCTCAATCCCGCCTGCTCCAGGGCCCGGTGCACCGCCCCGGTGGCCATCAGCCCGGCCCGCGAGGAGCGGCGGATCTGCCGCTCCGACAGGGGCAGGACGGCCTGCGGATCCCAGCCGTTCACCGTCCCGGCGATGCGGAGGGGGAGCTCGGGATGCAGGTACGGGGAGAGACAGCTGGTCCCGTCGCGCACCACGCGCCAGAACGTGTCCAGGTCGGTGCAGGCGCGACCGTCCGGCCCCGGCAGGACGAGGCCGGCCCCGGCCAGCCGCAGGAGAGGTATCTCAGCAGGCATCGCCACCGCCCAGCAGCAGGGCACTGTTGACCCCGCCCACCTGGTAGTTGAAGCTCAGCGCTCGGTCGAAGTGCAGTGCACGTGTCTTCGTCCCCGGCACAGGGTCGAACGTGCAGACGGGCGAAGGGGTTTCGCAGTTGGCGGTGGGGCAGACCTGGCCCTCGCGCATCATCATCAGCGTCAGCGCCGTGCCCAGATTGCCGAGCGGCGCCCCGCTGTGGCCGAAGCATGCTTCCTGCGAACTCACCAGCACCTGCTCGGACTTTGGGCCCCACAGCGCCCGGACCGCGTTGGACTCGATCCGGGTGAACAGCGCGTCGCCCTCGCCGCCCCCGTTGACGTACGGGATCCGCTCCAGCGAGGTGTGGTCGCCCAGCGCCCGGCGGGCCGCCTCGGCCAGCCCCGTACCGCCGGTGTCGATGGCGACCGCGCTGTTCAGTCCACCGCGCGTGGTGGCCTGGCCGAGGACCGCCCCGTGTGCCCGGGCGCCGCGCGCGGCAGCGTGCTCACGGCTCTCCAGAATCAGGGTCACCGAGCCGTCGCCGTAGTTCATGCAGTCACCCGCCGCGTCGTACGGGCGCATCGGCCGGTCGTGCCGGGGCGCGGCCGGCGGATCGTCGTTGTGCCGCACCGTCACCCCCTCGCGCTCCACCACCTCCCGCAACCGGTGCCCGTGCAGCACCCGTTCGGTGTCGAAGCGGTCCACCCCGGTGACGACGACCAGGTCGCTCTGGCCGGAGGCGATCATCATGCGGGCGATACCGAGCAGTACCGAGGAGGAGGCGCAGCCGCAGCTCACCGTGTAGTTGGCCCCGGTGGAACCGAGCAACGCCGCCTGGACGGGGCCGACATCGCTGGAGGTGCCCGCCACCAACAGCCGTACGAAGAGGGACTTGGCGTCCGCCGGGCTGACCGTCGCCGGGTCGGCGTCGTGCCAGGCGCGGTAGCTGTCGTAGTTGCTGTCCACCCCGGCCCGGGCGGTCAGCACGTCCGCGCCTCTCAACTCGCCCGCCCGGTGGTCGAGTCCGGCGTCCTTGCACGCCTCGGCCAGCGAGATCAGCCCGTAGAGGTGGACATCGGCGTAGCTGCGCAGATAGCGGGCCGGCATCTGAGGAAGCAGCTCGCCGAACGCCTCACGGGCACCGCGTACGGTGCCGTGGTGGAAGCCGTCGCGCGCGACATGGCTGGTCCCGGTGGAGGCGGCCGTCCAGACCTGCTCGGCCTCGCGCACCGGCTCGTCGCCGGCGCCGGGCAGGCAGAAGCCCATCCCGGTGACCAGGGCGTCCCTGGGGCCGGGAGCCCAGGGGCGGGCCGCCGGGGCGAGCAACTGCTCCGGCAGGGGCGGCTCACCCTGCCGCAGGCCGTACTCCTTGCTCACAGAGCCCCCGCGTCCACGTTGACGGCCTGTCCGGTCATCCCGCCGGAGAGGTCGGAGAGCAGGAACAGCACTTGGGCCGCGATCTCCTCGGGGCGTACCAGCCGGCGCAGGATGGTGCTGTTGACCGCGCGCTTGAGGTACCGCTCCCACGTCAGGTCCGGCGGGCCGTGGTGCTTGGCGAGGGCGGCCATGAAGGGGTCACCGTACCGTTCGCCGTCCGTGGCGGCGGGGCTGTCGGTGAGCCCGGGGCAGACCGCATTGACCCGTACGCCAAAGGCGCCCAGCTCGGCGGCGAGCGCCTGCGTCATCCCGTTCAGCCCGAACTTCGAGGCACAGTAGGAGGTGTTGGCGGGCAGCCCGCGCTTCCCTGCGATGGAGGAGACCATCACGATATTGCCCTCGCGGCGCTCCATCATCCCCGGCACCACCGCACGGGCGACCCGGAAAGCCCCCAGCAGGTTGACGTCGAGGGTGGCCATCCACTGGTCCTCGTCCTGGTCGCAGAGGAACGCCTGATTGCGGGCCTCGCCCGCGCAATGCACCAGCCGGTCGATCGGGCCGAGCTGCTCCTCGGCCTTGAGGACGCAGGCGCGTACGCTGTCGGCGTCGGTGAGGTCGCCGGGGACCGCCACCGCCCGCCCGCCGTCGCCCTCGATGTGCTCGGCCAGCAGGCGGAGCTCCTTCTCACTGCGGGCCATGAGCGCCACTCGGGAGCCGTGGGCGGCGAGCATCGTCGCCAGGACGGCGCCGATCCCGCTGCTCGCACCGGTCAGAAAGGTGGTCCTGCCCTGGAGCAGGGTGGGTGCGAAGCCGCTGGTCATGCTGTGTTCTCCGCTTTCTCGGGGAGGTCCGCGCGCGCGGCTGCCGTGCTCGCTCTCGCGGCCCGTTCCTGAGCGGCCGGGCCCGCGGTCCGGCCGGCCGGGGGCAGGACGCGGGCAGGCAGTCCGCCCGCGTCGACCTCCAGCACGGTGCCGGTCACAGAAGGGTTGTCGGCGGCGAAGGCGACCGCTTCCGCCACGTCCTGCTCGTCGCACCAGCGGCGCAGCGGCACATGGCGCTGGAGTTCGGCCATGTAGGCCGCGTGCCGCTCGCTCGCCGCCGACCGGCGGCGCAGCGCCTCGCCGTCGATGACGCCGGGCGCTACCGCGCTGACCCGGATGCCGTGCTCACCCAGCTCGGCCGCCCAGGTGCGGGTCAGCGCCTCCACCCCGGACTTGGCCGCGCAGTACGCCGACTGCCCGTACGCGCCGTGGCGGACCGTGGAGGAGATGTTGACGATGGCCCCGGGCGTACCGGCGGCCAGCATCGCCTGCGCCGCGTGGCGGCCGACCAGGAAGGTGCCGGTGAGCAGGGACGTCACGACCCGCTCGAAGTCCTCCAGCGGATGCGGCGAGAGCAGTGGCGGGCCGCCCGGCTGTTCCTTGACGCTCACCAGACGGCGGGAGAAGTTGTTTCCGGCGTTGTTGACGCAGAGCCCGAGCGGCGGGGAATCCTCGGCCAGTCGCGCGAAGAGGGCGCCCACCGACCGCTCGTCGGTGACATCCGCCCGTGCGGCGTGCAGTACGAGACCGTCGTCGGCCGCCGTCTTCACACCGGCGTCAAGGCTCTCCGGGTCGCGCCCGCAGATCACGGTGTGCCAGCCCACGGAGGCCAGCCGGCGGGCGATGGCCGCGCCGAGGCCCCGGCTGCCGCCGGTGACCAGGGCGGTGCCGCGCGTCCTCGTGCGAGGGATGGCGTGTGACGGCTGATCAGACACGGAAGAGCAGCCCTCCGTAGTACCAGCCCGAGCCCACGGCCGGCGTGTAGCAGAGGTCCCCGGGCTTCAGCCGGCCGTCCCGTGACATCTCGGAGAGCACGATGGGCACCGAGGCGCTGCCGGTGTTCGCGCGCGCCTCGTAGTTGGTGACGAAGCGCTCCTCCGGGATGCCGAGACGTTCCCGTACGGCGGTGTGCAGCTGACCTGTCCCGGGGTGCGGCACCACCCAGTCGATCTCGTCCATCTTCGTGCCCGAGCGGGCCAGCATCCGGGTCGCCAGGTCGGCGTGGGAGTCGGCCGCGATGGAGACCAGGTCGCGGCTGCTCTTGATCCACCCGTTGGGCGGGTAGACGGTGATCGTCTCCCGGCCGGAGCCGTCGCTGATCAGCAGTGAGTCCCACAGCCCCGCGTCCGCGTCCGCCCCGCGCGACAGCACGGCCGCACCGGCCGCGTCGCCCACGATCAGTTCGCCCTTGCTGCCTGGTCGGACCCGGCGCGAGAACCGCTCGCTGGAGATGACCAGCGCGTTGCGCCAGCCAGTGTGCGCCCCGAAGAGCGCCGCTGCTGTCTGGACCCCGTGCACGAACCCCGTACAGGCACCGCACACGTCAAAGGCGAGCGCCTGGTCCGCGCCCAGCAGGTGCGCGGCGTGCGGCCCCCACTCGGGGACGAACTGGCGGTCCGTCCAGTTGCTGAAGACCAGCAGGTCGACCTCGCGGGCCGTGACACCCGCCTGCTCGAGGGCCGCACGCGCGGCGCGCACTCCCATGTATGCGGGTGTCTCCTCCTCGTCCGCGACATGGCGGCTGCGGACGTCGAGCCGGCCGATGACGGCCTCGTCCACCGCGTTGCCCGCGGGGTCGTCGGCGCTCCCGTTCTCGACCAGGAGGCGTGGGTAGTAGTGCCCGAATCCGGACAGGCGCAGACCGCTCTCGCGCCACAGGGAGGTCTCGTTGCGCATCTCTCGTCTTCCCGTACTGTGCGGTGGCTGCCGGGGGCCGCCCGGCGGATGAGGGGTCGTCCGGATCACGGAATCCGCAGGAGCATCGCGCCCCAGCTGAAGCCACGGCCGATGCCGATCGTCACGACGAGATCGCCGGAGCGGATCTTCCCGGAGCGGAGATTCTCGGAGAGGCAGCTGGGGATGGAGACGCTGGAGGTGTTGCCGCGCTCCTGGATATTGGTGAGGAGCCGCTCGCCGGGGATACCCAGCGTCCGGCACACCTGGTTGATCATGTTCAGGTTGCCCTGGTGCGGGACGAACCAGTCGATGTCGTCCACCGACAGCCCGTTGCGCTCCAGGATCTCCTGGCCCACGTGGGAGAGCAGCTGCGGGCCGACCGCGCCGACCTCACGGCCGCGCATCAGCATCTTGTCGTTCTCGTCGATGTCGAAGGCGTCGAAGTACGAGCCGTCCGCGTGCAGCGCCACGTCCAGCAGACCGCGCTTCTCGGTCTGCGCCGACCAGACCGCCGCCGCGGCTCCCGCCCCGAACAGCGCCGAGTACCGGTAGTCGAAGTTCAGGATCGGGCGCGGGTTCTCCGCGCAGACGACCAGCGCGTTGCGCATGCCGAGCGCCGGGAGCATCGCGGCGGCGGTGGCGGTGCCGTACATGAAGCCGGCGCAGGCCACCGAGGTCACGTCGAAGCAGGTGGCGTGGCGCAGCCCGACCTGCTTCTGCAGCGGCAGCGAGATGTCCATGTAGTTGTTGGTCGCGCTGGAGGGATTGGTACGCGGCCGGGTGGTGGAGGTCGTGCCGATGACGAGGTCGATGTCGTCGGGGTCCAGGCCGGCGGCGGTCAGGGCGTCGTCCACCGCCTTGGCCGCCATCTCCACCGCCCGCTCCTTCTCGTCGGCCGGCCAGTGGCGGCTGACGATCCCGGTGTTCTCGCGGATCCAGGCGTCGTCGATGCCCAGCGCGTCGAGCTGCTCGAAGTAGGCGTTGGTGACCGGCTCGCCGGGGAAGTAGTGGCCGATCCCGGCGAGCCGTACGGGAGCGATCGCGGTGGGCGGCAGGGGGCGGAGCCGGGCCGTCGCCGGGTCGGGGGCGGTGGTGGTGGTCATCGGTAGCAGCCTTCCGGGTCCATGGTGCGCAGCAGAGCCAGTTCTTCGGTGGTGACGGCCTTCTCGACGGTCAGGAACCGGCCGACCCCCGTGGAGGCATCGGGGAAGGTCCAGCCGGTGAGGTCGCGTACCGCCGCCTCCGGCCCGTCGGGGAGGTCCTGCCCGGTGCGGCCCCGGCCCGGCACCGGTGGCAGCCAGGTCGTCAGCTCGAAGGGCATGCCGGGCCCCGGCCGGGTGAAGCGCCCGAACTGGCTGACCACATCGCGGACCCGCAGGCCGGGACTGGTGAGGTGGGTCAACCGGGGCACGTAGCGGCGGGCCGAGGCGACCGCGATCACCACGCAGTCCACGGACGAGGCGATGTCGTTGGCCCCGCCGGAGCCGGTGATCCAGCGGCCGTCGGGCAGCAGCGTCGTGTTGATGTTGGCGTCCGGGTCGATCTCGGCGGCGGAGAGCACGCCCAGGCAGCGCGGGTTGGCGGCCACCGCGCCGCCCAGCGTCTCGGCGACACCGGCGAGCATCCGCGAGCGCTCGGCGTGGCGCTGGCTGAAGAGGAAGACATCGCCGGGCTCGGGGTCCATGGACTGCAGACCCAGCTCGGCGGCCACCTGCACCTGGATGCCGTCGTCGGCCAGCAGCCGGGCCGCAAGCCACGCGGACATGTGCGAGGTGCCGATCCCGGCGAGCAGCGTGTCGTAGCCGCGCTCCCGGACCAGATCGGCGACCGCGCGGGCGCCGAGCACGATGAGCTGCTCCTGCTCGGTGGGGGCGCCGGACCCGTCCGCCGGGCTCCGGACCTGCTCCGGAGTGCCCGGGGGAGCGGGGAAGACCAGCGCGGCGCGGCGCTTCTCGCCCAGCCGCTCCAGGTAGTCGGCGTGGCTCTCCACCCCGCCGACCCACTTCTCGTACCAGTCGGCGGCGGTCTCGGGGGCCTTGCAGGCGGCCACGATGTCGGTGAGGAACGTGTAGTCGTCCAAGTAGCCGTCGACACCGGCCAGTCCGCCCGTACGCAGCGACTGCGGGTGGGCGCCGAGCGGTGTCTCGCACAGGCCCAGCACACGGGCGGCAGGGATGACCACCCGGTCCGGCATCGCCGCGATCACCTCGTCGTCGACGATCGCCTCCACGGAGGCCAGCACACCCTCGGTGGCGGCGTACGCGGCCCAGGCACCCTCGCCCAGCGGGGGACAGGCCACCACGTTGCCCCGGCGGTCGGCGACGACGCCGTGGAACAGAGTGAAGCGCGGACGCAGCGGGCTGAGCAGGGTGACGGACCGCTCGGGGTCCTCGGGGTGGGGCACCAGGTGGAGGGCGCCCTCCTTGCCGTTGCGCAGGTCGGTCTCGGCGAGCATCGAGCCGGTGGTGGCGAAGGGCTGGCCGAGCGCTGCGGCCATCAGCCGCTGGGTGTAGCTGAGCAGCGACCACATCTCCACCTCGAACGGCCTGCCCTCGGCGAGTTCGCGGTAGAGACGGTTGGGGCGCGGCGAGGGGAAGGTGTCACCGACGAAGCCCGTGATCACCTTTCGTACGGCACCGGAGAGGGCGAGCGCGTGGGCGCTGGAGTGCACGGCGGTGGTGCTCACCGTCAGACTGTGGCTTCCGGCGAAGGCCCGGCACACCGCGTTGAGGAGGGCGTTAGGCCGTGACATGGTCGCCGCCGCGTGCACGTGGTCGCCCTCGCGGACGAAGTGGCGCACCAGGTCGTCGGGCCCGGTGGCCAGGTAGGGGGCGGTCCGGCGGCCGGCGGTGGAGGGGCGCTCGGGCGCTGTTGTCATGCGTGCTCCAGGGCCATGGCGGAGGTCTGCGAGCCGAATGCGAAGGACAGCGAGACCGCGAGGTCGATCTCGGTGTCCCGCGGCCCCTCGGCGACGTGGTCGTAGTCGCACTCGGGGTCCGGCGTGAGGTGGTTGGCGGTCCGGGCCAGCCGCTGGTGGTGGAGCATCAGCGAGGTGGCGGCGACGTTGATGATCCCGGCCATGCCGAACGTGTGGCCGTAGACGGGCTTGTTGGAGCCGTGCGGCGGCAGGTCGGCGTCGTCGTGGCGCGGCAGCAGCCGGCGCAGGGCCCGGCTCTCGGCGATGTCGTTGTACCGGGTGGCGGTGCCGTGGCCGCAGACGTAGCCGATCTCCTCGGGCTTGCGCCCGGCGTCGTCGAGCAGGCCCGCGACGACCGAGGCGGTGACATCACCGACCAGGTCCATGCTGGTGGCGTGGCCGGCCTCGTTGAGGGCGCGGTGGCCCAGGATCCGGGCGTAGATCCGCGCGCCGCGCGACCGGGCTGACGACTCCCGCTCCAGGCAGAGCGTCATGGCGCCCTCGCCGAGGGCGAATCCGCGCCGGCTCTTGTCATAGGGGCGCACGGCGGTGACGGGATCCTCGCTCTCCGGCGAGAGCACCCCGTCACCGAGGGCCAGGTAGCAGCGGGCGACCTCGGGGACGATGGGGAACTCGTGCCCGCCGGCGAGGACCACGTCGGCGCTGCCGGAGCGCAGCTCGCGCAGGGCGAGGCCGATCGCGTGGTGGCCGCCGACGCAGGCGCTGCTGAGCGTGGTGACCAGACCGCTCGCGCCGACGTCGATGGCGGCCAGAGTGGCCGGGCAGCCGGCCAGCCCGCGGAACATGGCCGTCGCCCTGCCCCCGTACGGATCCTGCTCCGGATCCGCCGCGATGGTCTCGGCCCACCAGGACAGCGGCCCGCGGGACGAGGACTGGACGATGCTCAGGCGCTCCGGGGCGATCTGGCCCCGGGCGATTCCGGCATCCTTCAGCGCGTCGCTGACGGCGGCCATGGTCGCGAGGATGTCCCGGTTGTACTTGGCGGCGTGCGCCGGGAGGAGGTCCGGCAGCCGGGCCGAGACGTCGAACTCACCGAGCTGCGCGGCCGCGTGGACGGGCAGCCCGGCAGCGGCGAACGCGGGCTTCTCCAGCCGGCTCACCTGCGAGGTGCCGGTGGAGACATGGCCCCAGAAGGCATGGACATCGGGAGTGCCGGGCAGCACGCACCCGATGCCGGTCAGCACGATGGGATCGGAGGGGTCCGGGGAATGGGCTCGGCTGCTGTCCATGGACCGAAGCTAACTGCCCTTACATGAGCCTCGATATGGCCGTCAAGTACTCATGCGCGCCTTATTTGATGACTGCCGGTACTCGGCTCCCGGGCCGTACGGCGACACCTCGCCACCCGAACGCCATCGCCCGCGGCGCTCCCGTCCCGTACGCACACCGACGGCCCGGCACCTCCGGGAAGGCGGTGCCGGGCCGCTGCGGGATCGTGTGGGTGTCCGGTTCAGGCGTTCTTGATGTCGCGCCGGTCCACGGCGTACGTACCGGCGGCGACGACCACGACCGAGAAAGCCACCAGCAGCGCGACCCCACCCCAGGGGACTCCGTCGAGCAGCGGGTCGTTGCCCAGCGCCCACTCCCAGGGGGAGACGTTCACCAGCGGCTTCAGGGCGTCGGACATCGGCCCGATGGCGTGCAGCAGGTACCCGACGACGAGCACGCCCGCCGCCACGCCCAGCGCGGGACCGCGCCCGAAGCCGAACCCGACGACGGCGTACGCGACCCCCGCGTGCAACACGGCCAGCAGGGCGACCGTGAGCGTCACCGCCGCCACCCCGCCCCCGGAGACGTCCATGTCGAAGGCGACGACCGAGCCGTACACCGACAGCCAGACCAGGACACTGGTGAGGACCAGGCCGAATGTCACGCACAGGAAGCGCACCAGGAAGACCCGGCGGCGGGCGACCGGCAGCGCGAGCAGCAGTTCGAGCCGCCCCGCCTCCTCGTCCCCGCCGGTCAGGGCGGTGGTGGCGGTGACGGCCATCAGGCCGAGGAGCAGCGGCAGCAGGACCGCGTACAGGTTCCCCTTGAGGTAGCCGCTCGCGCTGCCGAGCTGGTCGATCCCGAACGCCGCGGCCACGTCCGGGGACACGCCGGAGGAGAAGTCCTCCAGGGCGCCGGAGCTCTCCATCGAGGGCCAGGCGCCGACGACGGAGAGTGCGAGTACGACCAGCGCGGCCGACCAGGCGATCAGTGTGCGCTGCTGGATCTGTACTCCGCGCCGGAAGATCTCCGAGCTGGGCGATGACATGTGTTTCCCTTCTGGCCGGCCCGGGGGGACGGCCTTGATGACTGAGACCCGTGGCGTTGGTGTCCGGCGGTCGCTACCGCACCGGGTCGGCGGCCGGGGAGGGCTCCTTGGCCGTGGAGCTCCGGCTGCCGGGGACGCCCTGCTGGTAGTACTCCAGGAACGCCTCCTCCAGGTCCGGTTCGGGCGCGGTGAGCGTCCTGATCCGGTGGCCCGCCAGGAATGTGAGCAGCGCGTCGGGCGAGCCGGCCCACGTGAGGGAGACCTCCTGGCCGTCCGGCCGCCGTCGCTCCACGGCCGATGCCCCGTCCAGGGCGGCCAGCGCGGCGAGCGGGACGTCCTCGTCCTCCGCGAAGGTGATGTGGAAGCGCTGTGCGGCCCGGCGGCGCAGCTCCTGCGTCGGCCCGGAGGCGGCCAGCTTGCCGTCCTGGAGCACCGCGACCAGGTTGGCGACCCGCTCGACCTCGGAGAGGATGTGCGAGGAGAGCAGCACGCTCTGCCCGTTGTCCCGGGCCTCCTCGACGGTGGTGAGGAACACCTGCTGCATCAACGGGTCCAGCCCGTTGGTCGGTTCGTCCAGGATGAGCAGCTCCGGCCGGGCCATGAAGGCGCCTACCAGGCCGACCTTGCGGCGGTTGCCGGTGGAGAGCCCGCGCACCTTCCGGGACACGTCGACGCCGAACCGCTGGACCAACTCGTCGCGGTAGGCGGTGTCGCGCAGCCCCCGCAGCCGCCCCCAGGAGGTCAGCGTCTGCCCGACGGTCAGCCGTTCGTCCAGCCGCAGTTCGCCGGGCAGATAGCCGATGCGCCGTCGGACCTCGGGTTCGGTCGGATCCTGGCCGAACACCCGGACCCGGCCCGACGTGGGCCGGGACAGGCCCATGAGCATACGGATCGTGGTGCTCTTGCCCGCTCCGTTGGGCCCCAGGTATCCGTAGACCACGCTCGGGGGGACTGTCAGGTTCAGCTGGCTCAACGCGGTGAAGTCAC
Source organism: Streptomyces shenzhenensis (assembly GCF_003688995.1). Lineage (GTDB taxonomy): Bacteria > Actinomycetota > Actinomycetes > Streptomycetales > Streptomycetaceae > Streptomyces > Streptomyces shenzhenensis_A. The sequence continues at coordinate 46,209 of NZ_PENI01000023.1, forward strand.
CGAACTTCTTGGTGACATCAGTGCATTCGATGAGAGGGGTCACGTCTCTTCTGCTCTCTCCTCTTGCGTCCACGGCTCTTGCGTCCGCGGTCGGCCGGGGGCGTCCGGCGGGCATTCGAGGGCATCGGGGGTGGGGGCGTCAGCGGTCTGCCGTACGGTGCGGCAGTTCGTTCACTGATTACTGAATCTGATCAATAAGATTACCGACGCGCCTCGCCTGCTGCAACGAAGCACTCACCTTCCGTGGCCCGAAATGCTCTGGTCATCGGCGTGCGACGGGTCACGGTTCGCGGCGGAAGCGGCCTGCCACCAGTAGCCGTTCTCCACACCGAGTGCCGCTGTGCGGTCCAGATGCCCGGAGTCCCGCAGCAGCCGGACCCCCGCCTCCAGCAGCGCCGGATTCCCCTCGGCCACGGAGGCCGCCAGCGCCCGCGCCTCGGCGAGCGCCCCGCCGTCGGGCACGGTGCGTTCCACCGCGCCCAGTCGGGCCAGCTCGTCCGCCCGTACGCGCTCCCCGGGGATCAGCAGCATCCTGGCGGCCACTCCGCGGCCGGCCCGCCGCACCAGCGAGTGCACCGCGCCACCGCCCGGCACGGCGCCGACCCCCAGTTCCGGAAGACCGAACAGGGAACCCTCGCCGGCCACCACCAGGTCGCAGGCCAGGGCCAGTTCGAGCCCGCCCCCGAGTGCATATCCCTCGACGGCCGCCACCACGGGGAAGGGGGCCTCGTGCAACGCCGAGAACACGGTACGGAAGCAGGCCCGCCGCACCGCGCGGCGCGACAGGTCCCGCCAGTCGGGTTCGCGGGTGTCTGCACCACTGGAGAAGGTCCCGCCGGCCCCGGTGACCACCAGCGCGCCCGGTGCGTCCCTGCCCCGCTCCGTCAACCTGCCTAATTCATGGGCGAGTTGACCCAACATCGCGGTGGACATCGCATTGCGGCGGTGTGGCCGGTTCAGTGTGAGGGTGACTACCCGCCCGTGTCGCTCGACCAGCAGAGGGCTGTCCGCTGTGCCGGTGGTCGTCTCCTGGGGGTTCATCCGCAGTGCCTCAGCATCCTGAACAGCTCCTTGCGCCCGGACACGCCCACCTTGTGGAAGACCCGGCTCGCGTAGTTCTTGACGGTCTGCTGGGTGAGGCAGAGCTCATGGGCGATCTCCTCGTTGGAGCGCCGGCGGAGTAAAAGTCCGAGAATCTCCTCCTCGCGTCCGCTCAGCTTCCACTGCCCGCCCGTGTCGACGCGTTGTGCCGCCGGTGCGCGCTCGGACTCGTCGACCCCCAGATGCCAGAAGCTGCGCCCGCTCAGCACGTCGTGCAGCCCCTTGACGATGGACTCGGGCGGGCAGGACTCGTGCACGAACCCGGCAGCCCCGCCCCTGATGCAATTCACCACGCTGCGAGGGGTGTTGTCCCTGCTGTAGAGGACGACCCGGGTACCGCTCCAGTACGCCAGATTGCCGAGCACCCCCTGCCACTGCTCGTACTCCACCAGTGCGACGTCCGGTCGGCGTGCGGGGAGGCTGCCGACGGCGGTCGGGTGCGGGCAGCCTCCCAGCACGGTGACGCCCGGATCGCCCCGGAACAGATCGAGAATCGCCTTGCGTATCAAGGGTGACGAGTGCAGGACCAGGAGTCCGCATCTGCCCTTCTCTGCCATACCAGAACCCCTCGTGCTCCGACAGCGACGGCTGATGCCGTCTTCGTTCGATATATTGTGAATGTGCTGAACCACGTTCTCGAGGTGATGCCCTCCCTGTCCGGTGGAAGTCCGTGCCGGGGCGGTGGGAAGGGGGATTACCGCGCCCTTCGGCGCGTGACTGCATTACTGCCGGGGTGTCCGCCGAGTATTCAGGCGGAATGCATGCTTCTTCCAGCAGATATTACTGGTGCGTAGATAACCCTGGAGGGTGCTATTCCCGGTGCAAGGCACAGCTGTTCCATGGCCCGTTCCACTATCGCAGACCGGTGATGCCAGGTTTCGATGCCCACGTTAAGGTCCTGTGACATCCGTGGGAACAGTGGGCCCGGGGTGTGCGCGCGGCGACACGGAAACCGGTAGAGCCCGGGTCGCGGCAGCGTGGCGGGGAAGTCCGCACGGTCCCGCCGAGGTGATGTAAGCCTGGGGGGTCAGCTGGCTGTGGCACGTTCCTCCTCCCTGATTGTGCGTTTCAGCCCGATGGCCGCTCAGGGCACGCGCGGGGTCAATGAATGCACGAGCTCCGCCTCTGAATCCAGGCCAACAGTAACCGGAGAGTTACCACTTGTCACGCAGCAAAGGAATCAGAAGCGGGGGCTGCGGTATCTCCGTCGTCGGTTTGAGCGAGTCGGATGCGGGTGAGGGCAGCTTGCATGGTGCCGGTGATCTGAGAGGGGGTTTGATGTAGGCGGACTGCCCTTTGTCTCCTGGTGGGTTCCTCGTCAGGTGGGCGTCGTCTCGGCCGTTATACGCTTGGCGAGATTGTCGATCACGGCGACGTGGATCATGGCCTCGGAGCGAGCGGGGAGAGTCCCGTAGTCGCGGGCCGGGCGGCGGCTGCGCGGGAACCGGGAAAAGGATCTTGCTATCGTCCAAGCACAGTGCGCTTATGGATAGTCAAAGCAGTGAGCGGACGCTGAAATTCGGTCGTGAGGGCCTGCAACGGTTGGTCGTTGTGGCCCGACGGCCGCGGGCCGGATGAACGACGAGGGGAACAGGTCGTCATGCGTGACGACAGTGACGTCGGCCCTGGGGAACGATTCCGGTGGCGCCGTGACGGCGAGTCAGCGGGACCGGTGATGACCTCGGTGAGGCCGTGGGAGCGGACCGGCAGCGAGAGCGACGACCGTCACCTGCGGCGACTTGCGGTGATGTGTGTCCGACAGCCCACCCGCCAGTAGTTGGTCGACCACCGGGAGTCGACCCAATGCAGTACGTCTTGGCGGACCGGGCGGTCGCGCTGGGCTGGTGCGCCCTGTCCGGTGCGGTGCTGGCCGAGCACCGGACGGGTTGTCCGCTCCCGGGACGGATGGCATGTGACGATCCCGAAAGTCCTGCCCGCCTGCATCATGGTGGCCTGGTTCGAGGCGGACGAAGCGAAACTGGTGGCCAAACGCGTCCGCGCTGAAGCCGTGGGCACGGTCCGAGGCGGCCCCAGCCTCGCGGGCGGGCTCGTGCGCTGCGGATGCAGTAACCGGCCCTGCCCGAAGACGTGTGTGCTCGGGACGTGGCCAACTGCGGCGCAGAGGAGCGCTGACAGCTGCTCAACTCCGCCTGCGTGGGTGCCTTCGTCGAGCAGCAGGTCGTCGCCGCACTGATGCCGGCCGTCCCTGCGCGCGGCCGACCAGGTTCTGGCCGAGCGGGCCGATCCGTAGTGCCGGTGCCCGGCGGGCCACACGAACAGCGCGGGACACTTGCCGCGCGGCCAGGGCCGTACCTCCGGCCGGGCGTGCTCCTTCGTGCCGTGAAGGCCCCGGCGCACGAGTCGGCGGGCGCGGCGGATCCGATGGACCGTGCCCCGGGCCTCGACCTGATTGGCGCGTCGATCCGGAGCCGGCCGGCGGCCAGGGCGTACTCGGCAAACTTGCGTCCGCGGGGTCGGTGCTCTCGACGGCCATGGTGCGTGGCGTCGGCGTTGCTGGGGTCGGTGTCCCAGGGGATGAGGCCCCATTGGCGCGGTTCGAACCATGTGAGGGTGAAGAGCGCAGGGTGAAGCATCAGGTCGGGATGGGTCTCCAGCGCCCGTTGAGAGTTGCTGCGCACGTCCTTGGGGAACCGGGATCCGGTGTAGGCGAGGCTGCGTAGGGCCAGTCGTTCCGCGGCCTGGGCGGGCGTGAGCGGTGCTTCCGGGTCCAGTACCAGGCCGTCTTCGATGTCCGGCTTTGTGGCGCTGCAGTGGCGGCGGGTTCGGGGTCGGTCGGACGGGGTTTCGTTTCCGATTCCCCTGTTCCGAGACGGATCGGCGAGGTCGCCTGCGCAGCGGCGGCCGGCAGTACCGGGGTGACGGAGTCCACCTGGCTGCGCGCCCCTCCACATCCGCGAGCGCCCGGCCCCCGGCGGTGTCGACCTCCCCGGACGAGTTCAAACCCGTATTGGAACCGCTCTGCGCCCACGCCCAGCAGAACCACGGCCTTCCTCGCCTGGTGCCTTCGCGCCGGGCCGGTGATTGACACATCAATCACGGGTCATATGATTGACGTGTCAATCATGGGAGGTGTCGGCATGGCCCAGGCGCGACGTCGTGTGCTGCCCACGCGGGAGCAGCTGCGGGTGTGGCGGGACTACATCGAGACGGCTGAGGTGCTGCGCTCGCTGATCGGAAGCCGCCTGCAGGCCGACTCGGGGCTGTCGTCGGCGGATTACGCGGTGCTCCTGGCGCTCAGCGAGGCCGACGGGCGGACCTTGCGTTCCTCAGAGCTGGCCGAGTTGATCGGCTGGGAACGCAGTCGCCTCTCACACCATCTCGGGCGCATGGAGAAGCGCGAGCTGATCCACCGGAGCGCGTGCGCGGGCGACAGCCGCGGTGCGGAAGTCGCCCTCTCGGAGGCGGGTGCGACTGCGTTCCGCTCCAGCTCTGTTCCGCACCTACGCGCCATCCGCGAGATTTTCATCGACGCGTTCAGCCCGGAGCAGCTCGCACAGATCGACACGTTGACCACCACGTTGCGTGAACACCTCGACAGAGACGCACGCGACTGACCCGATCCTCGTAGAGGAGACCGCGCGCCCCGGCATACATGCACCCGCACGGTCCCTTCGTGTTCTTTTCAGCGAAAGGACCCTTGCTTTGCATTTCGGCATCTTTGGTGTGGGCGATATCGCACCTGACCCGGCTACAGGCATCCCGCGCTCGGAGGCGCAGCGTATCCAGGACACGATCCGGGTGGCGAAGGCCGCGGACGAGTTCGGCCTGGACGTGTTTGCGTTCGGCGAGCATCACAACCCGCCGTTCGTCGCCTCCGCGCCGCCGGTGCTGCTCGCGTATGTGGCCGCCGAGACGAAGAACATTCTTCTGTCGACCTCGATCACGCTGATCACGACGAACGACCCGGTGAAGATCGCCGAGGACTACGCGTTCCTGCAGCACGTGGCGAAGGGTCGCATGGACCTCATGCTGGGCCGTGGCAACACGGTGCCGGTGTACCCGTGGTTCGGGCAGGACATCCGCCAGGGCGTCCCGCTGGCGCTGGAGCACTACAACCTGCTGCACAAGCTGTGGCGCGAGGACGTCGTGGACTGGGAGGGCCGGTTCCGCACACCGCTGCAGGGTTTCACCGCGACCCCCAGGCCGTTGGACGGCATCCCGCCGTTCGTGTGGCACGGCGCGATCCGCACTCCGGAGATCGCCGAGCAGGCCGCGTACTACGGCAACGGGTATTTCGCGAACCACATCCTGGCGCCGAACTTCCACTTCAAGCCGCTGGTGGACTTCTACCGGCAGCGGTTCGAGCACTACGGGCACGGCAGAGCCCAGGACGCCATCGTGGGTCTGGGTGGTCAGGCGTTCATCGCGAAGAAGTCGCAGGACGCGTATGACCGGTTCCGCCCGTATTTCGAGAGCTACCCGATGTTCCAGGGCACAAGTCTCGAGCAGATGGTCCGGAACACGCCGCTGTCGGTCGGTTCTCCGCAGGAGGTCATCGACAAGACTCTCACGTTCCAAGAGGGTTTCGGCGACTACCAGCGGCAGATGTGGGCGATCGACATCGGTTCGCTCCCCGTCGACGTAGCGCTGGAGCAGGTGGAGCTGCTGGCGACCGAGGTCGTCCCGGTGCTCCGCAAGGAGATGGACGCCCGTCGGGCGCCCGGCGTCCCGGATGCCCCGACGCACGCCTCGCTCGTGCAGGCCGCCTACGGTGACGGCGAGACGCGTCAGGCGCGGCCCCGCCCGAACTCCGGTGACAACACCTCTGGGCCGCTGCCGTATCTCGACAGCGACCCGGAGCGGCCCGCGAACATGCCGAGGGTCGTATGAGCCTGGGGGAGGCGCCGTTCCGGCTCGTCGCGATCAGTGCCGGCACGAGCGACCCGTCGACAACGCGGATGCTCGCAGACCGGGCTGCGCAGGCGGTGGTGGCGCGTCTGCGGGAGTCGGGACGGAACACATCGGCGCAGGTCATCGAACTTGCCCCGAGCGCGACCGAGATCGCGCAGAGCCTCGTCAGCGGATATCCGGCCGAGGCCGTGCAGAACGCGATCGAGCAGCTCACCGTCGCCGACGCGCTCATCGTGTCCACACCGGTCTACAAGGCCGGGATCAGCGGTCTGTTCAAGTCGTTCGCCGACCTGCTCGACAACGACCTGTTGATCGCCAAGCCGGTGCTGCTGGCGGCGACAGCAGGCAGTGCCCGGCACGCGATGGTGGTTGACGACCAGCTGCGACCCCTGTTCGCGTTCCTGCGCGCACTGCCCGCACCGACCTCGCTGTTCGCCGCCCCCGAGGACTGGGGATCGCCTGATCTCGGCAAGCGCATCGACCGCGCAGCCGCCGAGCTCGCCGCTCTCATCGTCAGCGGTATCGGGCGCGACATCGCCGACGGCGGATGGGGCGGCTACCAGCACGCCTTCGGCGGCAACGCCACCCGCGCCGAACGCACGACCGCCGACGTCGACTTCGACACCGACCTGATGCGCCTGGCCCGCGGCGGCAACTGACCGCGGCGGACTGCCCGCGCCCATGTGCTCCCTGCGCCGTACGATCCCGTGCGCAGGGCCTGTGAGAAAACAGAGAAAGAAAGAACGAATACAGATGACCAACCTTCGTATCGCCGTGATCCTCGGAAGCACTCGTCCGGGTCGCAACGGCAAGGCCGTCGCCGACTGGGTGATCGAGCAGGCCGCCGGCCGCGACGCGAGCTATGAACTCGTCGACCTCGCCGACTACTCGCTGCCGCTGCTGGACGAGGCGATCCCGCCGTCGGCCGGGCAGTACCAGGGCGAGCACACCAAGGAGTGGGCGCAGACCATCGCGCAGTACGACGGGTTCGTGTTCGTGACCCCCGAGTACAACCACTCCACCTCGGGTGCGCTGAAGAACGCGCTCGACTACGTCTACACGGAGTGGAACGACAAGGCTGCCGCGTTCGTCGGTTACGGCGGACTGGGCGGTGCTCGCGCGGTCGAGCACCTGCGCGGTATCGCGTCGGAGCTGCAGTTGGCGCATGTGCGTCAGCAGTTGGGCTTCTCGCTGATCACCGACTTCGAGAACTTCAGCACGTTCACCCCGGGCGACCACCATGCGCCGCTGGCTGCGACGCTGTTCGACCAGCTCGAGCGGTGGGCCGCAGCACTCAAGCCGCTGCGCGGCTGACGCCGCCGGTCCGGGGAGGCAGGCGTGCCGGTCTGCCTCCCCGGACCACCCTGAGCAGACCCGATGAGAGGACGGAATCGAGATGGTCATCGCCGTGTGGACCGTGGCCGGCGTGCTCGGCGCGTTCAATCGCCTCACCGGCGCCGTGGAGACATTCACCTCGGGGGAGCAGCTGCCGAAGCGGATGCCATGGCCCCAGTCCACCGGTAAGGGACGGGCGTACATGGCGCCGTGGCCGGAGATCGCCGGCGCGGCCGGTGTGATCGTCCCGTTGCCCCTCGCGTACACCGTGGCCGGACGGCAATGGGCGCGGTGGGTGTCTTTTACGGCGGTCGTCGGGCCGGCCCGCATCCAGGTGCTCGCGCCCGGCGTGCACGTGGCCCGCAGGGAGTTCCGTGCCCTCTCGGTCAACCTGCTCCTGATCAGCGTGGGCGTGGCCGCGGCGGTCCTCGCCTCCTTGCCGCGATGAGCGCCGCCGAGAGTGGTGTGGGGGTGCGGTCTGCGACGGTGGTCGTGATCGGCGCCGGGCAGGCGGGCCTCTCCGCCGCGTACCACCTGCAGCGGCACGGCTTTGTCAGCGCGCTGGACGACCCTGCTGCGGAGCGCACGTTCGTGGTGCTCGACGCCGAGGCTGCTCCGGGCGGCGCCTGGCGGCACCGGTGGGCTTCGTTGACGATGGCGACCGTCAACAACATCTTCGACCTGCCCGGCTATCCGAAACCGCCCATCGACCCGGAGAGCCCCAGCCGTGAGGCGATCCCGGCCTACTTCGCCGAGTTCGAGCGCGCCATGGGCCTGCCGATCCTCCGTCCCGTCCCGGTGACCGCAGTGCGCCGTGCCGACCAGGACCCGGACGGCGACCTCCTCGTCGAATCGAGCGCCGGCACCTGGCGGACCTGGGCGGTGATCAATGCGACCGGCACCTGGACCAACCCCGTTCTGCCGCACTATCCCGGCCAGGAGAGGTTCCGCGGGCGGCAGCTGCACACCCGTGACTTCGTCTCCCTGCGGGACTTCACGGGTGGGCGGGTGGCGATCGTCGGCGGCGGCATCTCCGCGATCCAGCAGCTGGAGGAGATCTCCCGCGTCGCGACGGTGTTCTGGTACACGCGACGTGAGCCGGTGTTCCGCGAGGGCGAGTTCCACCCGGAAGACGGCGTCCAGATCGTCGCGAAGGTCGCCGCTGACGTCGAGGCCGGAAACCCGACCGGCAGCGTCGTCTCCTACACCGATCTGGCCTGGCTGCCCTACGCAGTCGCGGCGCGTGATCGCGGGGCGCTCGTGCGTCGTCCCATGTTCACCGCGATCGAGCCCGACGGCGTCCGCGAAGCCGACGGTTCCTTCACCCCGGTCGACGTCATCCTGTGGGCCACCGGATTCAAACCAGCCCTCGCTCACCTCGATCCGCTGCATCTGCGTAACGAGCGCGGCGGCATCGCGATGCGCGGCACCCAGGTCGCTGCCGAACCCCGCGTGCATCTGATCGGCTTCGGCCCCTCCCAATCCACCGTCGGCGCCAACCGCGCCGGCCGTGACACGGTCCGCGCCCTGATCGAGCGACTACGGCGCACACCGACGCCGACCAGGGCTCCCTAGACGGGCTGTGCGGGAGCACTGCCGCTCCCACACAGCCCACCTCGGGCCCACGCGGGCGACACCGACAAACCACACAACTACAGGCCGAAGGCCATGTCGACTCAGGAAGGACCCGCCCCGGTCGGAACTCCATCGCGCCGAACACGGGAAACCATCAGAGCTCCGACGAGGGAAGCGACGGGAAACCGAGGCGCCATGGCTGCTTCCTTCCGTGGTCGCGTCAGCCAATTGGCCAGGGACGGCCGGCGTCCCCGGCTCGATAAACAGCTGACGTGTGCCTGGTGAGTCTGTGCTGGATCAACGGCCGTGGGGACGCTGGTCAGGTGGCGTCCTGCGCGGTGGGGTTCGGGGGAGGGCCGGTGAGCTTGCCCACGGTGAGGACCATGCGGTTGGCGTAGATGAAGTAGGCCACGCTGTGGATGAAGTCGAGCATCGCAGGTGCGTCCAGGCCTTGTTCGGCCAGGGCGGCAGCGTGTTCGGGGCCGAAGGTGGCCGGTGTCGCCGTGAGTGCCGCCACGCAGTCGGCCAGCACCCGCAGGTGTTCGGGCAGTTCGGCGTCGATGCCGTCGTCGAGGACCCGGCGGGCCGATCCGCAGTCCCCGCTGTACTGCCCGAAGCGCAGGGCGTGGACGCCCGTGCAGTACAGGCATCTGTTGACCCGTGAGGTGACGAAGGCGGCGAACTCCCTTTCTATCGGCGACAGTTCTTTGTCCTGGCGGTCCGCGGCGCGGTCGAGGTCCGGGGCGCGGTGGAGGTCCGGGGCGTGGCCGAAGACGCCGTCCTCGATCGAGGCCATCGTGCGGGCGACCGTGCGGTCGCCGGCGCTGAGCCGGGACGTGGACCGGGCCGCCCGCTGCTCGCCGAACGCGGCGGCCCAGTCGAAGCCGTCGTCCGGTTCCTCGGCCAGCCAGGCGATCCAGCCGTCGTAGCCGCGGGCGAACCGGTCGGGCCGCTGGACCGGACCGGGGCCGATCACTCGCCCGGTCTCCTGGCCGGCTGTGTGGTCTGCCCCGTGCTCTGACACGTGTTCTGTTGCCTCGTCGGTCATGCCCGGACTCCGTTCGTACGCTGCCAGGCCGCGGCCACCGCGGCTCCCGCCCGCACCCGCAGCAGCAGGGTGAGGGCCGACACCAGTTGGGCGATCACGATGAGTTGGCGCTGCGTCCACCCGGCGTCGAACATCTCCTGGAGGTCGCCGGGGCGGGCGTCGCGCGGGTGCAGCACCAGCAGGTGCGCGTATCGCAGTGCCTGGGCGGTCCTGGCCCCGACCGAAGCGGTCAGCTCCGGTGTCACTGTGAGGGAGGGGCCGGGCCGGCTCTCGGCGGCGAGCGCGCCGCCGCCCTTGTGCACGCCGTACGGTCCCGGCGCCACGTCGCGGCTGGCGGTGCGCCGCACACCGGCCGCGTACGCGTCGGACGCGCCCGCCTCACGCAGGCGGCGAGCGTAGCCGTCGGCGGACTCCGCGGAGTGCAGCGCAGCGACGTAGACGGCCAGGGTGAGCCGTTCCCCCGGGGTGACGCCGAGGTCGTCGGCGGGCGCGAAGAGCAGTCCGTCGGGGCGGTCGATCAGGCCGGAGATCTCGGGGCGGCTCGCGCGCAGGCGGTTGGTCTGGGCGTGCCAGGTGCGCTCGCGGGTGAAGGCGATCAGAGCGACCAGGCCCAGGGCAATGTCCAGAGCCCACAGCCGATAGCGCCAGGGGGCGGAGACGGGCAGTGGCGCCGGCCAGGGCGTGGCGCCGCTACCGATCTGGGCGAGTGGCCAGTCGGTGACGTGGTGGCCGCCATGCAGTGATGATCCACGCGGAGGCCCGGGCCGGCGCGGTGGTGTGCGTCCGCGCCCCGGTGGCCTTCGCAAGCCGCGCACGGCAGAGTGCAGGTCCGACTCCTATGTCGGTACGCGCTGGGTCAAGCCGGCCACGATGAGGGACAGCCCCGCCGCGAACGCCGATTCGTGATCGATTCGTGGCGTGTCGGGCGGTAGGTCCGGGCTGTCGCCGGGTCCTGCGTCCGCCTGTTCTTCCAGGACGCTGCCGACCGTGAACCGGCTGGCGGTCAGCATCGCCATCTGCGCGTCGCGCTCGGGCACGCCGGAGTCGATGAGGAAGGACATCTTGCGGCGGATCCGGTCGAGGTCTGCCGTGGGCGTGGAGCCGGCGTGGAGGCGTGCGCCGTCGCGGCGCATCAGCAGGGTGCGCCTGAAGCTGCGGGTGTTCTCCAGGAACCATGCGCGCCAGTCGTCCTCAGGCGTCGGCAGCGGTGCGTTCGCATGGGGCGCCATCGCGGCCTGCGCCATGGCCGCCAGGAGGTCCTTCTTGGTGCGGAAGTACCAGTACAGCGACGGCTGTTCGACGCGCAGGCGCTTCGCCAGCTGTCGTGTGCTGACGGCATCCAGGCCGACCTCGTCGAGCAGGTTGAGCGCCTCGGTGACCACGATCTCACGGTTCATCTTCGTCACGTTGACAATCTATCGCTGATAGATGACTCTGAAAAGGAATCATTCACCGATAGATTTTGGGTGGTGGACATGACACAGAGGTCGGGAACGCGGTCCTTGCGGATCCTCATGGCCGGCGGCGGAGTCGCGGGGCAGGCGCTGGCCTTCTGGCTGACGCGGGGCGGCCACCAGGTGACCGTCGTCGAACGCTTCCCCGCGCTGCGGGCCACCGGCACCCAGGTCGACCTGCGGGGTCAGGGCATCGAGGCCGTCCGCCGCATGGGACTCCTCGACGAGGTCCGGTCCCAGCTCGTGGACGAGAAGGGCGTCGCCTTCGTCGACGCCCGCGGCAAGGCCAAAGCGACGATCATGGCCAACACCTCCGGGCAGGGCCGCCAGACACTGACGTCCGAGTACGAGATCATGCGCGGCGACCTCGTACGTATCCTCAACGATGCGACCAAGCACGACGCCGAGTACGTCTTCGGCAAGAGCGTGGACGGTTTCGAGCAGGACGAGCACAAGGTCGTCGCCCACTTCTCCGACGGGTCGTCCGGCGAGTTCGACCTCCTGGTCGGCGCGGACGGACAGGGATCACGCATCCGCCGGGCGATCCTCCCGGAGGGCTTCGACCCGTACTGGCGGGTCGGCATCCACATGGCGTACTGGTTCGTCCCGCGCATCGCCTCCGACAGCGACATCCGCGACACCTACATGGCCCCGGGCGGCCGTCAGATCATGCGCCGCAGCCACAATCCGACCGAGACCCAGGTCTACTTCGTGCTCCGCGAAGAATCCGAGGAAGCCTCGGCGATCCACCGGGAACCCGTCGAGCGCCAGCAGGAGTTCTGGGCGCGCAGGTTCCGCGACGCCGGATGGCAGACCGAGCGCTTCATCGACGGGATGAAGACCAGCCCCTTCTTCTACTCCCAGGAGATCGCCCAGGTGCGCACCGACACCTGGTCCAAGGGCCGCGTGGTCCTGGCCGGGGACGCCGCGCACTGTGCTTCCCCCTATAGCGGCATGGGAGTCTCCGGCGGCTTGGTCGGCGCCTACGTCCTGGCCGACGAGATCAACCGGCACCCGGACGATCTGCCGACCGCACTGGCGAACTACGACACCGTGCTGCGGCCCTTCGTCAACGAAATCCAGGCCGAGGTCAATCCGCGCCTCCTGCGGATCGGCATGCCGATGACCCAGCGCGCCATCGACGCCTTCCTCGCTGTCACCAGTGTGGCGACCGCCCTGCGCATCCCGGATCTGGCGGCACGCTTCTCCAAGGAGGACCGCGGCGGTGACTGGCAGCTCCCGGATCGCCCGGAACTGCGAGCCGCCTGACCGTGCCGCTCCTCGCCTCCCACCCGCACGGCACACGGCTCGGTCCGTCCGGCCCTGCTCGGGACCACGGCCGGGCACGCGTCACCCTGCCCCGTACTGCTCCTGCAGTACGACGCAGTGTCAGCATGCGGGGGACGACGAGGACGTGCCGCGCAGCAAACGATGGGGGAAGGCTCCCGCTCATGCTTTCCGAGCCGTAGCCGGAGCGCGGCCTTCGTGCCGCTGCAATGTCCCTTCCTCCCGACTGGAGCTCCTCGTCATGGCTTCATTGCTCTATCGACTTGGTCGATTGTCATTCCGGCAACGCCGCTATTTCGCCTTCGTATGGGTGGTGCTCCTGGCGGCATGTGCCCTGATGGCGGCCACGGCCCCAGAGGCCGAGGACGCTGGGTTCGCGATGCCGGGCACCGAGTCGCAGAAGGCTTTCGACCTGCTCGACGAGCGATTCCCCGGCGGGAATTCGGAGGGGGCTGATGCACGCATCGTCTTCGCGGCCCCGGACGGGCAGAAGGTGACGGCCGCCGATCACCGGGCCGTGGTGGACAAGGCCGTCGATGAGGTCGCCGCCGGCCCTCAGGTGGCAGAGGCCCAGAACCCCTTCACAGCGGACGCCGTCAGCAAGGACGGCACCACCGCATACGCGACCGTCACCTACGCCGCCCCGAGTGAAGAACTGTCCGAAGCCACGAGCAAGGCGCTCATGGATGCCGTTCAGGACGGCCGGGACGCGGGCCTGACGGTCGAGGTCGGCGGGTCGGCCGTGGACGCCGGGCCAGAACTCGGCGGCATCACCGAACTGATCGGCATCGGTGTCGCGGCGATCGTGCTGGTCATCACCTTCCGGGCCCTGGTCGCCGCTGGCCTGCCGCTGCTCACCGCACTCGTCGGGCTCGGCGCGGGCGTCTGCGCGATCATCGCCGCCGGCATGTCCACCACGACGATCACACTGGCGCTCATGCTGGGTCTGGCCGTGGGAATCGACTACGCCCTGTTCATCCTCTCCCGGTATCGCACGGAGCGGGCCGAGGGACACGACGCTGAAGAGGCCGTCGGCCGCGCCGTGGGCACAGCCGGTTCCGCCGTCGTCTTCGCCGGAGCCACCGTCGTCATCGCGCTGGCCGGACTCGCGGTCGCGGGCGTGCCGATGCTGACCGACATGGGCTTGGCCGCCGCCGGGACCGTCGTGATCGCGGTTCTGGTCGCTCTGACCTTGCTGCCCGCCCTGCTCGGCTTCTTTCCCCGGGCGGTCCTGCCCCGCGCCCACCGCACCGCACGCCACCCGGCCGCTGTCGGGGCGAAGGAGCCTGCCGGCAGCCGCTGGGCCCGCTTCGTCGTCCGCAGGCCGTTGGCTGCGCTGCTGCTCAGCGTCGTCGGCCTGGGTATCGTCGCCGTACCGGCCCTCGACCTGCAGCTCACCCTGCCCGGCGACGAGGCACAGCCCACCTCGACCACCCAGCGCCGCGCCTACGACGCACTCGCCGACGGATTCGGCCCCGGCTTCAACGGACCCCTGACCATCGTCATCGACACCCGGCAGGCCGACGACGCGAAAGCCGTGGCCGCACAGGCCCGCAAGACCCTCAGTGCCACCGACGGCATCGTCGAGGTGTCGCCCGTCATGTTCAACAAGGCCGAGGACACCGCCGTCGTCACCGCCGTGCCCAGCACCGGCCCCAGCGCCACCGCGACGAAGGATCTGGTCAAGACCATCCGCGCCGAAGCAGCCGAGCTCAAGACCGCCACCGGCGCATCCATGGTGGTCACCGGACAGACCGCGATGAACATCGACGTGTCGAACAAGGTCACTGCCGCGCTCCTGCCCTACCTCGCCGTCGTGGTGGGCCTGGCCGTCCTCTTGCTGCTGGTCGTCTTCCGCTCGATCCTCGTTCCCATCAAGGCCGCACTGGGATTCCTGCTCTCCGTCGCCGCAGCCTTCGGCGTGATCGTCGCGGTGTTCCAGTGGGGATGGCTGGCCGACCTGCTGGGAGTCGCCCAGACCGGCCCCGTGATGAGCATGATGCCGATCTTCCTGATCGGTGTGGTCTTCGGGCTGGCCATGGACTACGAGGTCTTCCTCGTGACCCGCATCCGGGAAGCCTACGTACACGGTGAAGAGCCCTCTCAGGCCGTCACCACCGGCTTCCGCCACAGCGCCCGCGTCGTGGTGGCCGCCGCCGTCATCATGATCGCCGTATTCGCCGGCTTCATCGGCATGACCGACTCCATGATCAAAATGCTCGGTCTGGGGCTGGCGTCCGCTGTCCTCTTCGACGCCTTTGTCGTCCGGATGACCATCGTGCCCGCCGCCCTCGCACTCCTGGGCCACTCGGCGTGGTGGCTCCCGCGCCGGCTCGGCAAGGTGCTGCCCGACCTGGACATCGAAGGCGAACAACTCAGCCGCCGGCTGCGGGCCGGTACCGACCTCCCGGCGCAGGCCCCGCAACGGGAGTCGGTGCACGGATGACCCACAGCGCGCCGGGCCGCCCGGCCAGCTGGGCGGCCCGGCGCGCCCCCTGGCAGAAGACAGGCCCCGGCACAGGACAAGAACACCGCCGCGGCCGGTCAAGGAGGTACGTGTGATCGACGCACTGCGGCTGTGGTCCCGCCGTCATCCCCGCCGGGTCGACATCACCCTCGCGCTCCTGCTGTGCGGCATCACCCTGGTGTCCACGGCCATGGACCAGCCTCCGCACATCCGCCAATGGCCACCATGGCCCGCGCTGGTCGTCACCCTGCTCTCGTCGGGTGCCTTCCTCGCCCACCGCCGCCTCCCGCGCCTGACCGTGGTTGCCACCACCGCGTGCGGCACCGCTCTGGGCGCCATGAGCACCACGCTGAACTACGAGTTCGGCTCCACCACCGCCTGTACCGTCATGGCCGCACTGGCCTCCCTCGCACTGCACAGCGACCAGCGCACCACCATCCGCTACACCGCCGCCTGCGCCCTCACCCTGCTCGCGGCTTCCGTCCTCTGGGCACCGGAGGGCCCCCGCATGCAGCCCGAACAGGTAGGGCTGGTCGGTTTCGTACTCCTGGCCAGCGCGGTCGCCGACTCCACGCGCAGCAGGCGCGGCTACGTCGCTGCCGTCGAAGCCCGCGCCGAACTCGCCGAACGCACCCGCGAGGACGAAGCACGCCACCGGGTCGGCGCCGAGCGGATGCGCATCGCCCGCGACCTCCACGACGTCGTCGCCCACCACATCACCCTCGCCCACGCCCAAGCCGCCACCGCCGAATACCTACTCCCCGCCAAGCTCGATCAGGCGCAGGATGCCCTGCGTCACCTCACCTCCACCTTGCTCTCCGCGCTGGAAGAACTGCGCACAACCGTGGGACTGCTGCGCCAGAGCGGCCACGAAGCCCCCCTGGAGCCTGCGCCCGGACTGGCCCAGCTCCCAGCCCTTCTCGCGTCCTTCGCACACGCCGGCCTCACCGTCGACGTCATCGACGACGGCCCCGAACAACCGCTGTCCCCCGGAGTCGACCTCACCGCCTTCCGGATCGTGCAGGAAGCCCTCACCAACGTCACCAAACACGCCGACACCACCAGGGCCTCGCTTCAACTCGCCTACACGACCCGCCTCCTGACCATCACGATCCGAGACGACGGCCCCGCACACGCAGCGGCGGACACGGTCACCGGGTACGGACTCATCGGCATGCGGGAGCGGGCCCTGGCTGTGGGAGGACGCCTCCAGGCCCGGCCGCAGGCGGTCCACGGCTTCGAGGTGATCGCCGAACTCCCCACCCATCCACCACACCGCCGGCGCCCCGCGACCGGGAGGACAGCCCATGACCATCCGGGTACTGCTCGCCGACGATCAGGCGCTCCTGACCGGTACCTTCCAGATCCTCATCAATGCCAGTGACGACATGGAAGTCGTCGGAGTCGCTGGAGACGGTACCCAAGCCGTGCAGCTGACTCGTGCCACGGCGCCGGATGTCGTGGTCATGGACATCCGGATGCCCGGCAAGGACGGTCTCGACGCCGCCGAAGAGATCACCCGGTCCGAAGCACCCGGTCGGGCCCGTGTCCTCATCCTCACCACGTTCGAGACCGACGAGTACGTGACACGGGCCCTCCGTGCCGGCGTGAGCGGCTTCCTGGGCAAAGGCGTCGCGCCCGCCGAACTCCTCAGCGCCATCCGCACCGTTGCGGCCGGAGACATGATCCTTTCTCCCTCCGCCACACACGTCGTGATCAACCGCTACCTCGCCACCCCCGGTCCACCCACCGCGGTGCCACGCATACTGGAGACACTCACACCCCGCGAGCGCGAGGTACTGGCCCAGATCGCCAACGGCCTCACCAACGACGAAATCGCCGAGACCCTTTGCATCAGCCCGCTGACAGTCCGCACCTTCGTCCAGCGCATGATGGCCAAACTCGAGGCCCGCCACCGAGCCCAGCTCATCGCGATCGCCTACCAGACCGGTTTCGTGCGCGCGCACCAGCCGCCGGCGCCCGACACCGGAACCTGACGACCTCCCCAGCGGGCGCGACGGCGCGCAGGGCGAGGTCGACGTTGGCCCCGAACTCCACATCTGCGTCGAAGGGGGCTGTGAGGCGTTCGGCGTAACTCCCGGTCATGGCAGATGCATCGATGGCCAGTGATAACGCGGACAAGCCCGAGGTAGCCAAGGTCGCTGGGCCGGTGTCGGCCAAGTCGGTGGACGACCAGTAGATCGACGAACTGGTAGGCCGGGCCCAGGCCGAGGGCCTGCAGCTGACCATCACTGACCACCTCGGCTTTGACAAACACGATTCGGTCGGTAAGAACGGTGCCAACTCCCGTAACGGCAAACGCGGCAAGACCGTCCTGACCGACGTCGGGCCGGTGGAGATCGCGGTGCCCTGTGACCGGGACGGCACCTTCGAGCCGAAGATCGTCAAGAAGCGGCAGAAACGGCTCACGGGCGTCGACGAGATGGTCATCTCCCTGGCCGCGAAGGGCCTGACCACCGGCGAGGTCCAGGCCCACCTCGCGGAGGTCTATGGAGCCGACGTCTCCCGCCGGACCATTTCCCCCATCACCCACAAAGTCCTCCAGGGCATGGCCGAATGACAGAGTCGACCCCTCCCTGGACCTGGTCTATCCGGTCGTCTTCATCGACGCCATCCACGTGTAGATCCGTGACGGTGCGGTCGCCAACCGGCCCATCTATGTCGCCCTGGCCGTCACCGCGGAGGGCCGGCGCTGAATCCTGGGGCTGTGGGCCGGCGACGGCGGCGAGGGCGCCAAGCACGGGCTGCACATCCTCACCACCCAGATCCGCCGCATCGTCTGCACGATCAACGCGATCGAGTCGGTGAACGCCCGCATCCGCCGGGCGGTCAAGGCCCGCGGCCCCTTCCCCAACGAGCAAGCCGCCCTGAAATGCGTCTACATGGCGATCATGTCCCTCGCCCCCACCGGCAAGCGCCAGGCCCGCCGGACCATGCGCTGGAAGACCGCACTGAACGCCTTCGGCATCACCTTCGACGGCCGCTCGGCCGCGGACAGGGTGAGACCCGGCAGGGTCCGCGCCGCCCAGGGGCGAGCCGGACCGGTGCGGGAACCTCGAACCGTCGTACCGGTGGGTGAGCGGATCCCCGGGCGCCAGCCGGACAGGGGGCGACGGTCAGCCGGCCGGAAGTCTCACCACGCCGTCCATGAGGCGCCGCGCCGTCTGCGGCTGGGCGGCCCTGCGGACCTTCGGGGTGGTGCCGTCCACGTCGGCCTCGACGTCTAGGGCTCCGGCCGGATGCCGGACCCGGAACAGTCCGCCGGACACCGCCCGGGTGGCTGCCTCATTGGGCACGGAGCCGGGAAGACGGGCGGCGACCGCGGTGCAGACGGCGCCGGTCACCCAGTAGGCGCGCAACGGCTACCGCCCACGCGAGTGGGACACCAGGGCCGGGACCGAGCCTGTTGCGTTTTGGGTGGGGCAAACCCCCGGATCAGGTCGAAACCGTACACCACTTCCCTGGACGCAACCCTTGGCTCTGGTCGATGCCCAACTGCCGCTGTACGGAGGTGCGGTCGACCTGATCTTGCGACCGACGGCAGTCGTCCCCTGGCGGGTCGGCACGTCCTGCGCGCCGTCTGGCGCTCCTGTTCGTGAGGCACCCGAGCGGTGGCGCGCCCGGCGACGGGGGCGGTCATAAGGTCCTCGGGATGTCGTCGGAAACGGATGACACCGACTATCGGGACTGCGATGGCCCCCTCGTCCTCCGCCCCACGACCGGTTGTGACAGATGTTTCGGTGCGGTAACTTCACTGTAGAACGTCGCTCTAGAGGGATGCTCTACAGCTTCGCGAGGAAGGTGCATCGATGACGACACTCGACCAAGCTCCGTCCGTCCTGTGGAAGGCCTTCGACGTGCTCGACGCCTTCAGTCACGGTCATCGCGTGCTCACGCTCAGCCAGATCGCGCGGCGTAGCGGCCTGCCTAAATCAACAGTCCACCGCCTGCTGTTGATGCTGATGAGGGTGCAGGCCGTCGAGCAGGTGCCCGGTGGCTATACGGTGGGGCTTCGGATGTTCTCGGTCGGGTCGATGTCGGCGGAGATGGCGCTGCGTGAGCTCGCGCTTCCGCGTCTGGAGAAACTGCGTGGGATGACACGGCAGACGGTGCACCTGGCGGTGCTGCGGGACGAGGAGTCGGTCTACCTGGAGAAGTTGCCGAGTCTGGTCTCACCGCATACTCCGGCGCTGGTCGGTGGCCGTCTGCCCGCCCATCGGACCGGAGTGGGGAAGGTGCTGCTCGCGTTCGGTGACGGCCGCAGCCGGATCGATTCCGCGCTCGCTGCCCGTCTGGACAGCGTCCGGCGCGACGGCTTCGCGACCGACAGGGAGGAAGCGACTCCCGGCTTGGCGTGCGTAGCCGTCCCGATCCTCGTGGGGAATCGCGCGGTGGCCGCGGTCTCTGTCGCCTTCGCCGCCAAAGAGGGAGATGGTCGGGTGTTCCTCAACCCGCTGCGCGAGACCGCGGTTGCGATCTCGCGGACGGCAGCCGTCGTTCCGTCGCTGACGTCATGACCCGCAGACGTACGGCAGGCGTCCAGACCGGCGGGGCTGAGACGCGTGAGGCGATCCTGTCGGCGGCGGAACGCCTGATGATCGCCGAAGGGTACGAAAGGGCGTCGATAGCGCGGACCTGCCGTGAGTCCGGCTATCCGGTCGGTTCGCTCTATTACCACTTCGGCAGCAAGGCCGCGTTGCTCGCCGCGGTGTACCAGCGCTTTGAGAAGCGGTTCTTCGACAACCTGACCCAGGCCGTGCAGAGCGCGCGTACGGCCGAGGAAGGGCTGATGACCTTCTGGAACGGGACCGTCCAAGCGGTCCTGGACGACTACCCCTACTTCACCCTCAACCTCGAACTGCTGCGCATCAGCCACGAGGATCCCGAGATCGCCGCCATCATGAAGGCCGACACGCAGGCCTTCGAGCAGCACATCGCCGCGGCGCTCGCCACGTTCGCGTCGGCGGCCGGGATGCCGGACGCCGACGACCGCGCGGACCGGATGGCGCGGGTCACCACGACCTACAGCCGGGCCGCGATCATGATCGCGGGAGATGATCAGGATCTCTACCTGCGTCACATGGCGGACTTCTATCCAGTCCTGCAACAGATGATCGCCGGGTCCGGCTGACCCTGGTCGCCCTACGCCGTGCCGAGCCTTCGCACGGGCACGGCCGGATCGGCCAAGTCCACCGCGCTGACCAGTGCGTGGCGTTCGATCAGCGGCTTCGTCGCGCGCAACTCCCTGGGCCGGTCGAGGCCGGCGGAGGCCACGAGCCGGCCCTCGCGCAGCCAGAACGCCAGAAAGTCCTCGCCCGACGAGGCCGGGCGCATGACGAGTTGGTCGCCGGCCGAGCGGCGACCGTACATCTGCAGGCGCTTTCCGTACTGGTCGGACCAGAAGTACGGGACCGCAGTATTGACCGTTTCAAGGCCGGCCATGTTGGCCCCGACCACGGTGCCGTGACGTTGGGCGACGTCCCAGTGCTCGATGCGCTGACGGCGGCCGGTGTAGGGGCTGACATAGTTCGACACATCACCCGCTGCCCAGATCCACGGGCTGCTGGTCCGTCCGTGGGCGTCGGTGACTACGCCGGCCCGGGTGTAGACGCCGGCTTCGCCGGCCAGCCGATCGTTGGGGACTACACCGCATCCGACCAGCACCGTCGAGGCCTCCCAGCGCGTCCCGTCGTCGAGCAGCACCTCCTCGACCTCGGTGCCGCCGTGGAACCGCGCAGCGGTCCGGCCGGTGAGGAAACGCACGCCTTCGCGGGTGTGCATCTGCTGGAGGATCTGGGCGAGTTCGGTTCCCAGGACTCCGGCCAGGGGCATCGGCAACGCCTCCACGACGGTGACGTCGAGCCCTCTGCGGCGGGCGACGGCCGCGGCCTCCAGGCCGATGAACCCGCCACCGATAATCATCAGGTGGCCTCCGGCGTCGAGGCGCTGCGACATGGCGCGGGCGTCATGGATGTCACGGAGGGTGAGGATGTTGCCGAGATCCTCACCGGGGATGTCGAGCCGACGGGGGGATACCCCGGTCGCCAGCAGGACGGCGGCGGCGAGGAGGTCGTCACCGGTGTCCAGGACCACCCGGTGGTGCTGCTCATCGAGCTTCACCACTTGGGCGCCGAGGATCAGGTCGATCCCGTGCTGGGCATAGGAGCTGGCCGGGACGATCGGACGTGGGGCCGCCAGATCCTCGAATGTCTTGGACAGGGGCGGCCGTTCGTAGGGCTCGTCCGTGCCGGCGTCGATGATGCTGATGCGGCCCTGGAACCCCGAGGCACGCATCGACAGGGCCGCCGCCACGCCGGCCGCGCTGCCGCCGATGACGACGTGCTGGAGGGTGCTGTTCATGCGTGCGCTGCCTTCATCCGTTGAAGCGGGGCAAGATCCCGAAGCTGCTGACGTCGAACACCGAACCGGTCACGGTGACGGACTGGGCCTTGGCGGCCAGGAGCACGTAGGCGCCGACGTAGTCCTCCGGCTGGGGGGCGATGCGCAGGGCCGAGCCCTGCGCCATGAGGTCGTTGATCGGGATGACCTCGCCGATCGCGGTGTCGGACAGGCCCAGTGCCGCCGGGCCCCGCAGATCGGTGTCCATTCCGCCCGGCGCCACGCCGTTGACCCGTACCTCGGGTGCCAGCTCGTAGGCCAACTGCTTGACCAGCCCGACACCTGCGTGTTTGGAGGCCACGTACAGGGGGCCGCCCCCACCGGGATAGAACGCGGCGTTGGACAGCGTGAGCACGACCGAGCCGCGGGATGCCCGCAGCGCGGGCAGCGCTGCCTTGACACCGAGGACATAGCCCTTGACGTTGACGCCGAACAATTCGTCGAAGCCGGAGGCGAGTTGCTCGGCAGGTGTGTCGGGCAGGGAGCGATTGAAGTCCCACAGGCCGGCGTTGCCGATGAAGGTGTCGAGCTTGCCGAACGCCTCGACGGCCCGGGCGCAGGCGCGGTCGTTGTCGGCGGTGCTCCGGACGTCCCCGGCGACGGTCTCGACCGTGTCGCCGAGCTTGTCCTTGAGATCGTGCAGTTTGTCCTCGGACTTGTCGAAGGCGACCACTTGGGCGCCCTCTTCGACGAACCGGCGTACGATGGCACGTCCGAGACCGGATCCGGCGCCGGTGACGACGACGGAGTTGTCCTCGAGCCAGCTCATGCGGTCTCCTCCTTGATCAGATACGTGGTGGGGAGCGCGACGTAGACGGCGCCGTCGACGACGGTGACGGGGTGAACGGCCACCGGGGCGGTGGCCGGCGGGCGCAGGGGTGCGCCGGTGCGTAGGTCGAACTTCGCCAGATGCAGCGTGCATTCGACGGTGCCGTCCTCCACCCATCCCTCGGCGAGGGAGTAGGTGTCGTGGGTGCAGGTGTCGTCGAGGCAGAAGAACCTGTCGTCCTGGGTGAACACCGCGGCCGGCGGGAGAGTGCCGAGCTTCAGCCCTTCGTCGTCGGGCACCGCTCCCGCGGAACAGGCCCGCCACCACGTGCGGCCTTCGATCTCCTCCAGCAGCGGCGCGACATCGTCGATGATGATGGCGTTCACAGCAGGATCGACAGGCTGGGCATGAGCAGGGTCGTCTGCTCCAGAACGATCCTGCGGTCGGCGACGACGTACGGGTATCCCGTGGCGTCCAGGTCCACAGGCCGCAGCACGTCGAAACGCTCGCCCACGCACCAGTCCTCATGCCGTTCCAGACGGCTGCGGTAGACGTAGAAGTTCGACGTGACCGCCAGTTCGCCGTCCTCGCGCGGCGTGATCCGCACGTTGGTGATCAGGCGGCGGGTGCGCGACGGCGGTTCCTCGGACCAAGCGACGCCCGAGGTGAGACGGCGGACGCGGCCCTTGAGGTACTGCAGATCGTCGTCGATGTAGGCGGACTGATGCACGTCGGAGATCTCGCGGTCGCGTTCGCGGTGGGTGCGGGTCATCCGGGTGGGCGCCCAGTAGTGCACGTCGTCGGCGAACAGCTCGATCCACTCGACGTAGCGGTGCTCGTCCAGCAACTGCGCCTCGGCGTACAGGAACTGCTCGACGGCGTGCTGGGTGAGCACGTCGGTTCGGCGGTACGCCGAACCCGCACCGGCGTCGGGCTGGTCCCGCTGGGCGCCGCCGGAGTGTTCGATCATCGCGGTCACGCTTCCTGAACCTCCTGGTGAAGGGCCTCCTTGGCCTGGCGGGCAGCGTCGAGCTCGGCGATGTCCGACCAGGACAGCCCGGCCATGAGGTCGCTCCATCGCTGATAGAAGCCCCGGGCCGCGCTCTCGCTGAGGGCGTCGCTGGTTCTGCCGGGCAGCCCGTGGACGTCGCGCTCGTCGTGCCCGAGGCCCATCTGGGCGTTGAAGGTGTTGTTGCGGGCCTTCCACCCGCGGAGCACCTGCTGGATCTCCGTCCAGTTCTCGCCGTCGTCGGTCTCGAAGGAGCCGGCGGGGCTGAAGGTCCGCTGGGTCATACGCCGGTAAGCGGCCTTGACCTCGTCGGGTGCGTCCTTGGGGACGTAGGTCCATGCCCAGACCTCGATCTGGCCCGGCCCGCGCGGGTGCCAGACTCGCATGGTGGCGGGACCGGCCAGCCACGAGAAGTTCGGGAAGATCGTGTTGTGCCCGGCCACCTTGAGGAGCTGCTGCTCGCTGACATTGCGGAGCGCCTCGTCGGCGTTCGCCGTGACCCACTCGCTGAGTGCGGGACTGTTGTACATCGACTCGGAGAAGCCGATCGAGTCCGCCCAGAAGCTCCCCGAGCCGTGACCGTTGCCGCCGAACTGGCGGCCCGGCATCAGTGTCTGGTGACTCGTCCCGGCCCAGAACGCGGGGTCCTCGTGGAGGGCGATCAGCGCGGAGGCGTGGGAGACCTCGGCGTGGTACATGTCGCTCGCGAACTGCTCGCTGGCGAACTTCCAGTTGCAGTCGATGACCCACTTCGAGGTTCCCTCGACGAGCTCCACGCCGTTGTCCCAGCGGCCGAAGACGGCGTCGAAGTAGTAGGCCATATCGCCGAGGTAGTCCTCGAACTCCGGGACGTCGGCCGACCAGGTGCCGAAGTAGAACCCTTTGTACTCGGCGATCCGCGGGACCTTGAGAGCGCCCCACTTGCTCTTGTCGATCTCGTTGCGGTAGGCCCGCTCCTCCTGCGGGACGTTGACGAGGTTGCCCTCCAGGTCGTAGGCCCAGCCGTGATAGCTGCACGTGAAGGTCCTGCTGGTGCCCTGGTCGCTGCGGCAGATGCGCATCCCGCGGTGGCGGCACTGGTTGAGGAACGCCTTGACCGACCCGTCCTTCTGCCGGACCACCAGGACGGGGTCCTCGCCCATGTACGTCTGGATGAAGTCGCCGCGCTTGGGCACCTGCGACCCGTGGGCCAGGAACAGCCAGCTGCGGCCGAAGACCTGCTCCAGTTCCTGCTCGTAGACGCCCTGGTCGGTGAAGACCAGAGGGTTGATGTAACCGCGGTCGGCGTCGACCAGTTCGTTGACCGGCGGCGTCATCACGCCTCACCTCCGGCCATGGCCGCCAGGGAGTCCATGTTGAACTGGTGGCCCCAGATGCTGCCCGCGTCATGGCGGCCGACCTTCCACGTCGCGTCGTCGACGAGCAGGCCGTCGTAGCCGTACTCGATCGCGAAGCCCGACGGGGTGACGACATAGAAGGAGGTCATCCGGTCGTTGGTGTGCTCGCCGAGGCTCATCTGCACCGGGTAGGAGCTCTTCTGGACGATGTCCAGGGCCCGTCCCACCTGGTCCAGCGTGCCGACCTCGATCATCAGGTGTCCGATCCCGGCGGGCACGCCGGTGAAGGTCCCGAAGGCCGCGGTGTGGTGGCGGGGGTTGCAGTGCAGGAAGTAGGCCTCGTTGTCGCCCATGGCAACCGTGTCGGACAGACGGAACCCGAGTACGTCCTGGTAGAAGGCAGAGGACTGCTGCGCGTCAGACGCGAACAGGAAGACGTGGCCCAGGCCGAGGTCGCCGCACACGAAGCTGACGCCGCGCGGCGACACGAACGGCTCGTTGCTGAGCTCGTGACCGACGTGCGCCTCGATCAGGAAGCCGTCGTTGTCCCTGAACGTGATCAGGCGCTGGACGCGGCGGGCGCGGGCCAGCTCGTGGTTCTCGTCGACCTTGATCCCCCGGTCGGTCAAGGTGGTGGCGAGCTCGTCGAGGGCCTGGAGGGTCGCGACGTCGAACCCGATCGCCAGCAGCGAGTCCGGCCCGGCCTGCCCGTCCTCGACCACGAGCCGGAACGCGCGCTCGTCGGTGCGGAACATCAAGGTCGAGTCGTCGGGTCCGGCGACCAGCTGCGCACCGAGCACGCTGGTGCCGAATTCCTTCCACTGGTCCAGCGGACCACGGACCACCAGATAGCCGAGGGATTCGATCTTGCTCATGGTTCTCCTTGGGGAGGCTCTGCGGCGCACTCGCCGGTGCCGAGGAGTATGTGCCGCCGGGCACGTCCTGCCGCTGTGGCGTTCCGGCGGCCGGAACGGATCCTCGGCGTGGGCCCGGAAGACGACGGTGTGCGGCGTCACGGCGCCAAGGCCGGTGTCCCAGTGCCGGGGCGGGAGCCGGGCAGGCGACGAATCCAGGGTTCCGGTGTCCGGAACACCTTCGGGCCGCCCCGCCCGGATGGCCGTAGAAGAAGGACATGACTGATACCAACGCCGTTCAGGTCGCTGCCGGATTCGTCGACGTCCCGAATTTCCGAGTTCACTACGTCGAGGCCGGCACCGGGCACCCGGTCGTGCTGCTGCACGGCAGCGGGCCGGGAGCCACGGGAACGACCAACTTCGCCCCGAACATCGGGCCTTTGGCGGAGAAGTTCCGCGTGATCGCGGTCGACATGCCCGGGTGGGGTGAGAGCGACACCCAGACCGAGGAGACCGGCCGCGACCATGTACGGGTTCTGGTCGATCTGCTGGACAAGCTCGGGATCGACAAGGCGGCCCTGGTCGGGAACTCGATGGGCGGGACGACCGCCGTATCGACCGCGATCCTGCACCCAGACCGGGTCTCGCACCTGATCACCATGGGCACGCCGGCGCCGTTGCAGGGGGCGTTCTCCCCGAGCGGCCTCACCGAGGGCCTCAAGATCCTCATGCACGCCTACCGGGAACCGACGCCGGAGAACATGAAGCGGCTGGTCCAGGTCATGTGCTTCGATCAGCAGGTAGCCACGGACGAGCTCGCCCAGGCACGGTCGGCCGCCGCGCTGGCACGCCCCGAGCACCTGGACAGCTGGAACTCCCAGTTCGACGGACCGCCCAGGATTCCCCCGTACTTCGAGCTCGCCGGGCGGATGGGCGCCATCATCGCCCCCTCGCTGATCATCCACGGGCGCGACGACCGGGTCGTCCACTACGAGAACAGCCTGCACCTGGTGACTCGGATCCCCGACAGCCGCATGGTGCTGTTCAACCGCTGCGGCCACTGGGCCCAGATCGAGCACGCCACCGAGTTCAACCGGCTGGTCTCCGGCTTCGTCGTCGGCCAGTGACCCGCCGAACGCCTGGATGAGCAGGCAGGGGAGGTGGTCATGCCGTGCTGAAGAGCGGCGGTTCGTCCGACCTGCTGAGGCATGCCGATCCGCTCCTACGATGGGCATACGGACGGTGATCAGCCAGATGACCAAGGCCCCCGATTCTCACCCCGGCCCCGACCCCGACCTCGGCCCGGGCCAACGGCCAGGCGGCCTGGCCGGGGTTCATCCCGTCGTCCGCACCCACGGCTCCCGAGTCGGCGCAGTCGACGGCACCCACCAGCTCTCATCAGGAAGCGTACGAGGGACCCCATTGTCATCGCCCACCGACCAGCAGACCGCGCGCCCCACCGTCACCGTCCCACCCAAGATCATCGCCAAGGCGCTGGCGTCCTTCCCGCTCTACTTCGTGATCATGTTCAGCCTCTGTTACGTCAGCGCCTTCCATGCGCCCCACCCCAACGATCTGCGGCTCGTGCTGGCAGGTCCCGCCGCGACCACCGAACCGATCGCACAAGCACTGGACACCGCCAGTCCCGGTGCCTTCGACATCACCACCGTGGTCGACGCCGGTGAGGCCCGCACTCAGGTCGAAAACCGCCAGGCGGCGGGCGCGGTCATCATCGGCCGGGACGTGACGGTCCTCGTCGCCGGCGGTGGCGGAGCATCGCTCAAGGCGGCGGTGACCGAGGCCGGCTCGGCGATCGCCACCCAGGCGAAACTCTCCATGGCCACCGATGACGTCAGCCCGCTTCCCCGCACCGACACCACGGGCACGGGGATCTTCTACTTCTTGATCATTTGCAGTATGGCCGGTTATCTCACCAGCACGATCCTCACCCAGGCCGCAGCGCACCTGCGGCTGCGGACGAAATACGCCGTCATCGCCGGCGCGTCCGCGGTGGGGCCGGTGATCGCCTTCGCGATCGCCTCGTACTTCCTGGGCACCTATGGCTTGGGCCTGGGCGGAATGGCGCAGGTGCTCGGGGTCGCCGCGGCCTATACCTTCCTGTGCGGCACCATCGGGATCCTGAGCCAGCAACTCCTCGGCGCGAACGCCATGATGCTCGTCATGGCCCTCGTGGTCTTCCTGAACTTCCCCAGTGCCGGCGGAGCGGTGCCGGCGAGCATGCTGCCTGACTTTTGGCAGTTCATCCACTTTGTCTGGTTCGGATCCGGAACCCTGGAGACGCTCCGGTCCATCGTGTACTTCGAAGGACACGGCGTGGCCCGTTGGCTGCTGCAACTCGGCATCTGGGTCGTCCTCGCTGCCGCCCTCTCGGCCGTCCTCGGACGGCGGAGCGCACGTGCCCCCAGGGATCCGGCCGCTCGGCAGGAGCCGGTCGTCGACAGCGGTGTCCCCGTCGTCTGAGCACATCTGGCTGCAAGGCCGTAGGCGACCCTGCAACGGAAGTGCAAGTGGCTGCCCGAGACGGTGACCAGTCGCCTCGGCGCACTTGATCGCTCCTGCCTCGTCGGGGCGATGATGCGGCAGGCACTCCACCTTCAGCAGTACCGCGGTCAGTCGGCCGAGGTGATCCAGTGGGACCAGGCCGAGGAGTGGTTTGAACTGTCGGGCGCCATGCATCCGGTCCTGCTTCGCGCAGGCGGTCTTTTCGGGCCTGTCCCCGCTGGTCATCGAGGATGTGGTCGACGAGGGTGTGCGGATCGTGGTGCGGGCACGGACTGGGCGGGACACTGCGGTCTGCCCGGCGTGCGGGGCTCCGTCGCAACGCGTTCACGGCTATCACTGGCGGACAATCGCGGACGTGCCGGTCGATGAACGACGGGTGGTGGTCCGTGTGCGGGTGCGGCGTCTGGTGTGTCCCACCCGCGGCTGTCGCCACACCTTCCGCGAACAGGTGCCCGGTGTGCTGGGCCGGTACCAGCGACGTACGACCCGCCTGACCAGGCAAGTCAAGGCCGTGGTCAAGGAGTTGGCGGGCCGGGCCGGGGCACGTCTGCCGGCGATATTGGCAATGAGCCTGTCGCGTCACACAGCCCTGCGCGCCCTGCTGCGGATCCCGTTGCCCACGGGGCGGATGTCCCGTGTGATCGGCGTCGACGACTTCGCACTGCGTCGGCGGCACCGCTGCTGACACTCTGGAGGCGTGGCTGCGCGAGCATCCGGGCGTCGAGATCGTATGCCGTGACGGCTCGGCGACCTACGCTGAGCCATCCGTCGTGCCCTGCCTGACGCGGTGCAGGTCGCGGACCGGTGGCATGCGTGGCACAACCTGTGCGAAGCCGTCCTGAGCGAGGTCAAGGCGCACAGCACCTGTTGGGCCACCGTGCTGGACGCACCCATCTACGACGGGCCCCGCGCCCAGACCACCCTGGAACGCTGGCACCAGGTCCACGGCCTGCTCGACCAGGGCGTCGGCCTGCTCGAATGTGCCCGCCGCCTCCAACTGGCCCTGAACACCGTCAAACGCTACCCACGCGCCGACCGGCCCGAGCGCGTGCTCCGCGTCCCCAAGTACCGCGTCGGCCTCGTCGACCCTTACCGCGAGCACCTGCGCAAACGCCTGGCCGGGGACCCCGGGGTCCCCGTCAAGCACCTCTTCGAAGAGATCAAAGCCCTCGGCTTCACGGGCTGCCTGAACCCCCTGGCACAAGTACATCAACCAGGGCCGTGCGGACGCCGACCGCAGCCATATCTCCCCGCGCAGGCTCGCCAGGATGCTGCTGACCAGACCCGACAACCTCAAGGCCGAGCAACACCAGCTCCTGGCGAAGATCACCATTGCCTGCCCTGAAATGACCCAACTGGCAGCCAGCATCAGGGACGTCGCCCCGCTCCTTACGCCGCACGCCGACAACGCCGGCCGTGACGCGCCGCGCCCCCGTGTCCGCCCGAGCCGCGATCCGGTGGTCAGCCCAGGTGGCCCACCCGGAACGTGGTCGTGTACTCCCGCTCCTCACCGGGGGACAGAAACGTCATGGACCCGTCCTCCCGGGCCGCGGCCTCGCCCTGCACATGGTGCGTGGACGGTTCGAAGCCGACCGCGTAGGCACCCTCGCGCAGGTGCAGCCACTGGAAGAAGGACGGGAACTGGGCTGTGTCGAACTCCAACTCGAAGTAGACGCCGAGGCGTTCGTTGACCAGGCGGGGCCGGACCAGGCCCGCCGCGTCGGGCTCCAGTTCGTGCTCGTAGACCTGCTCGACGAAGCCCGGCAGCGGGGCGGGCATCTCGGTGTGGGACACACCCTGCTCGGCGACGCTGCTGCTGCGCCACAGGGTGCGGTGCGGCGGCAACTCGTAGCGCGCGCCCTCGTCGAGGAAGGGCCAGCCGACGTTGACGTGGTACAGGTACATGTGCGGTGTCGGGTCGAAGCCGGCGTTGCGCACCCGGTCGATCAGGCGGATCTCGCTGCCGCCGAGGTCGGCCTCGATGCGGCGGGTGAGCCGCAGGTGCTCCCCGAAGATCGCGGCCTGGCGCACCTCGCCCTCCGCCCAGAGCACGCAGCGGCCGTCGTCCTGCCACCGCTCGCCGTACCCGGTGAGCCGGGCCGGCAGGTTGGCGACCCGCCCGTGGAGGGCGTGCACGGCCGTGCGCCGCGGCGGATAGCGGTACTGCGAGGCGTCCACCTCGGCGCCGAAGAGCGTGTGGTCCAGGCCCGCGGTGAGCAGCAGCCCCGAGAAGCTGCGCATCATGGACAGGCCGTCGTCGTCGCGGTACTCGTGCAGTCCGGGGTGCCTGAAGCCCGTCGCCGAGCGCCAGCCGAAGCCCCGGCCCTCGAACTCGGCCCCGCCGAGGTCCATGGCCCGGTCCACGAGCACGTCGAACGACAGTCCGGCACCGGTCCGGAACTCCAGCGTGCGGACGCCGCGTTCGGAGCCGTCGTCCAGGACGACGGACCGCACCCCGCCCGCCGCGCTCAGGTCGCCCGCGTGCCGGGCGAGGGACTGTTGGTCGTGGGAACGTCCGTACAGCTTCACGCCATCACCCACCCTCCGTTGACCTCGACGCACTGACCCGTGACGAACGAGGCGTCGGGGCCGGTGAGGAAGGACACCACCGAGGCCAGTTCCTCCGGCCGCCCGCGCCGCTTCAGGGCCTGGTGGTCGAGCACGTGGTGCCGGTAGGCCTCGGGGTCCTCGTGGATGTTCTCGGCCGCGGTCGGAAAGGCTCCGGGGGAGACGCAGTTGACGCGGATCTCGGCGGGACCCAGTTCCCGGGCGAGGGCGCGGGTCAGGGCGACGGCGGCACCCTTGGTGGAGATGTAGGCGGCCAGTGAGTCCCAGCCGCCGTGCAGGGTGATCGACGCGACGTTGACGATCGCCCCGCCGCCCCCGTCCGTCATGTGCCGCGCGGCGGCCTGGGCGGCGACCCAGTACGCACGCTGGTTGACCGCCACGACCTCCTCGTACTCGGCGAGCGGTACGTCGAGGAAGGCCCGGCTCGGGTACACGGCCGCGTTGTTGACCAGCACGCGCAGCGCGCCCAGTTCGGTCACCGTCCGTCCGACGGCCTCCTCGATCGCCTGCGCGTCGCGCAGGTCGGTGGTGAGCGCGAGCACGCGCGCGCCGGTCTTCTCCACCAGCGCGGCGGTGCTCTCCAGGGACTCGGTGTCGCGGTCGAGTACGGCGACGTCGTGTCCGTCGGTGGCCAGCCGGACGGCGGTGGCCCGGCCGAGGGCGCCGCCGGCACCGGTCACGAGTGCGGCTCGGGGTTGCTTCATGACGTTCCTCTCAGCGCTTGCGGAAGACGGGGCTGCGCTTCTCGGTGAACGCGCGGCGGCCCTCCGCGGCGTCCTCGGTGGCGAAGCAGATGGTCTGCAGGTCGCGCTCGTAGGCGAGCGCCTGGTCCTCGGGCAGGTTCCCGGCGGCGCGCAGGTTGATCTTCGCGGTCTCGGCCGCCACGGGGGCGCGGGAGGCGATCACGGCGGCGAGGGTGCGGGCCCGGTCGAGCAGCCCGGCGCGGGGCACGACCTCGCTCACCAGGTGCCAGTCCAGTGCCCTGTTCGCCTCGATGCGTTCGCCGGTGAGCAGCATCAGCGCCGCGTTGCTCGGCCCGGCCGCGCGGCTGAGGAAGGCGGCCATGCCACCGCCTCCGATCCAGCCGAGCGTGATCTCCGGGGCCCCGAAGGACGCCGTGTCCGCGGCGAGCCGGATGTCGCAGGACAGCGCGGTTTCGAGTCCTCCGCCCAGTGCGTAGCCGCCGACCGCGGCGACGGTGGGAGTGCGGGCGGTGCGGATGGCGTCGCAGTAGTCGACGCGGTTGCGGAAGTCCCACGGGGTGGCGTACTGGTCGAGTGCGCCAATGTCCGAGCCGACGCTGAAGGAGCGCTCTCCGGCGCCGGTGACGACCACGGCCCGGACGTCGTCCGTGGCGTCGCACCACTCGATCGCCCGCACCAACGCACGGGACATCTCGGGGGTGACGGCGTTGAGTTTGGCGGGCCGGTTCAGGGTCAGGGTGGCGACGCGGTCCGAGACGTCCAGCAGGACGTGCTCAGTGCCGAGTTCGGGCGGCTCGAGGGGGCCGGTGTCGGTCATGACTGTCGTTCCTTGGGGGTCCGGCTCGTCCGGTACAGGGTGCGTATCCGGGCGAGTGCTTCACGGTGGTCGGTCTCGCCGGCGAGCGCGGCGCGCACGGTGGCCGACGCGGCGGTCTGGA
The DNA here is from genome assembly GCF_003688995.1 of Streptomyces shenzhenensis. Taxonomy (GTDB): domain Bacteria; phylum Actinomycetota; class Actinomycetes; order Streptomycetales; family Streptomycetaceae; genus Streptomyces; species Streptomyces shenzhenensis_A. The sequence continues at coordinate 78,470 of NZ_PENI01000023.1, forward strand.
AGCCGATGTAGCCGGCGTGCCGGGGGCGCACCCAGGCCTGCTCGCAGGTGGCGGCGGTGCGTCGGTAGAAGTCGGCGGCGACGGTTTCGGGGGAGGTCCAGGCGGTGCGGGCGCTTGGCTGTCCGCTGTGCCGAGGCAGGAAGTTGCCCTGTGCCGCGGGGGACATCAGCCAGCGCACGTGGGCGAGGAGTTCGGGGGACGGCGTGCAGCGGGCGCTGAGCGCGATTCCCGTGCCGCCGAGCGTGGAGCCCGGGCGCCCGCCCGCCGTCACGCTGGGGGCGTCGGTGAAGGTCAGGCGGTCGGCGTAGGTGACGTAGCCGTACACCAGCGGGCAGTGTGCCAGCCGGTCCGTGGCGGCCATGAGTTCCAGCAACCCGATCGGGTTGAGTGTGCGGGTTTCGGGTGGGGCGAGGGCATCGAGGGCGGCCATCAGGTCGAGGACCGCGAGCCCCGTGTCGTCGCCGATCAGCTCGTCGGGGTCGGTGGCCGGCTCCTCTCCCATGGCGACTGCGACGGAGGCGAAGGTGAGGAAGGCGTGCGGCCCGGCGAGGGACAGGGCCACGGGGGCCCGGTGGGCCAGGCCGCGGACCTCGTCCCAGCTGCGGGGCGCCGCGCCGACGAGGTCGGTCCGGGTGGCCGCGACCTGGGTGGCGGCGTCCAGCGGCAGCGCCCACTGACGGCCGTCCATGGCGTACGACCGCATGGTGGGGCCGATGGAGGCGGCGCCCCAGCGGGCCAGTTCCTCCGGGGTGAACAGGTCGTCGAGCGGCCGCAGGCACCTGGTGTGCAGAGCCTCGCCGAGGTGGGGGTGGTCGAGGACGACGAGGTCGTAGCGGGCGCACAACTCGTCGATCGGGTGGGACTCGAAGCCCTCCAGCGGCTGTACGTCCCAGTGGACGAGGCCACCCGCGGAGGCGGCGAGGGCGTCGTACCCGCGGGGGTGGTCCCATGTCAGTCCGGTGTACGCGGGTCCGGTGTGCGTCGGTCGGGTCTGCGTCATGAGGTCGTCTCCGCCACGGCGCCGGTGGCGAGCAGTTCCTCGATCTCCTCTTCCGCGAGGCCCGCTTCGGTCAGTACCTCGCGGGTGTGCTCCCCGACGAGCGGGGCGCCGCGGTCGATGCGGGGCGGGGTGGCGGAGAACTTGTAGGGGAAGCCGGGCACGGTCACGCGGCCCTCGGTCGGATGGTCGTAGGTGACGAAGGTGCCGTTGTGGCGGATCTGCGGGTCCTGGACCAGGTCGGCGTAGCCGTAGACGGGGCCTGCCCAGATGCCGGCGGCGGCGAAGGCGTCGAGCCAGTGCCGCGAGGACCGGGTCAGCAGCCGGGCGGCGGTTCGGGCGAAGATCTCGTCGCGGTGTGTCCAGCCGTGCTCCTCGTCCTCCATGGACCGGAAGGTGTCCTCGCCGAGGATCTCGCCGAGCTTTTTCAACGGGGGGAAGGCGAGGACGAGATAGCCGTCGGAGGTCTGGAAGGCGCCGTAGGGCGAGCGGATGTAGACGTGGGCGTGCGGCTCGGCGGAGCGGGTCTGGGACAGCCCGCCGACGGTGTGGACCGAGAGTTCCTGCATCTGGAGGGTGGTGACGGCGTCGAGCATGTTCACCGTCACCAGCTGGCCCTCGCCGGTGCGTTCGCGGTGCAGCAGCGCGGCGAGCACACCCTCGAACGCGGTGGAGGCGGTGACGGCGTCGACGAGGTACTGGCCCGCCGCCCGCGGTGCCTCGCCCGAGCGGCCGCTGGACAGCATGGCCCCCGACATCGCCTGGAGCAGCAGGTCCTGGCCCGGGCGCTGGGCGTAGGGGCCGTCCTCGCCGTACCCGGAGATGGAGACGTAGACGAGGGAGGGGTTGATCGCGGCCAGGGAGGCGTAGTCGACGCCGAGCCGGTCGGCGACGCCTGGCCGGTAGTTCTGGAGGAAGACATCGGCGCCCGCGACGAGGCGGCGCAGGACCTCCTTGCCCGCCGGGTCCTTGAGGTCGACGGCGAGGGATCTCTTGTTGCGGTTCAGGGAGAGGAAGGAGACGTTGATTCGGTTGCCCGCCGCCCCGCCGGCCGCGGCGTGGCGCTGCCACTCCCCGGTGACCGGTTCGACCTTGACGACGTCGGCGCCGAGGTCGCCGAGGCGCTGGGCGGCGAACGGGCCGGCCATGGCGATGGAACAGTCGAGGACCCGGTACCCGGCCAGGACGCCGGGTTTGTCGCGCGAGGTCATGGGGCTCCTTGGAGGCGGCGGGCGGCACCGGCGCGGACGGGGGCGCCGGTCGAGGCGGGAGGGGACCGGAGGAGAGGACGTGCGGGCCGTCGTGCGACGCCGCCGCGTCCGTGTGCGTGGCAATCACCGCCCAGACCCTGTTGTTAGCGCTATCGGCAGCGCTAACATGCACGCTAGGCGGGCGTCGCTCGCAGTGTCAACGCCCCTGCCCGGACTGCATCGCCCCCTCCTGGAGGAGGCCGGGGCATCCACGAAAGGAACCCGATGAACCAGTGGCCGGACGCCGAGACCACCCTGCCCGCCGACGGCACCGCGGGCGCGCTCGTGGGCCGGGTCTGGCGTCCCGGCCTCGGGCCGTCCGTCGTGGCGGTCCGCGAGGACGGCCTGCACGATGTCACCGCGGCCTTCCCGACCGTGCGCGACCTGTGCGAGACGCCGGATCCCGCCGCACGCCTGCGTGCCGCCCGCGGCGAGCGGATCGCCGGACTCGACGAGGTACTGGCCAACACGCCCGTCGACGCCCAGGACCCGCGCCGGCCGTGGCTGCTCGCGCCGGTGGACCTGCAGGCCGTGAAGGCCGCCGGAGTCACCTTCGTGGTCTCGATGCTGGAGCGGGTGATCGAGGAACGCGTCCGCGGTGACGCCGCCGGTGCCGCCGAGGCCCGGGAACGGATCCGCCGGCTCGTCGGCGACGACATCGCTTCACTGCGGCCCGGCTCGGACGAGGCCGCCGCGCTCAAGGAGATCCTGGTCGCGCAGGGAGCGTGGAGCCAGTACCTGGAGGTCGGCATCGGCCCCGACGCCGAGATCTTCACCAAGGCGCCCGTGCTGGCCGCCGTGGGCAGCGGCGCCGACGCCGGGGTGCACGCCGGCTCGCGCTGGAACAACCCGGAGCCGGAGGTGGTGCTGGCCGTCTCCTCCACCGGGGCCGTGGTCGGCGCGACACTCGGCAACGACGTCAACCTCCGTGACGTGGAGGGCCGTTCCGCGCTGCTGCTGCCCCAGGCCAAGGACAACAACGCCTCGGCCGCCCTCGGCCCGTTCCTGCGGCTGTTCGAACCGGACTTCCGCATCGACGACGTACGGCGGGCCACGGTGACCCTGACCGTCGAGGGCGCCGACGGGTACCGGCTGGACGCCGAGTCCTCGATGGCCGCCATCAGTCGCGACCCCCTGGACCTCGTGGGGCAGTTGTTGGGCCCGCACCACCAGTACCCCGACGGCGCCGTGCTCTACCTCGGCACGATGTTCGCGCCCGTGGAGGACCGCGACGCGCCCGGACAGGGGTTCACGCATCACGACGGCGACCTGGTCGCCATCGCCACGCCGAAGCTCGGCACGCTCGTCAACCGGATCCGGCCGAGCGACGCGTGCGTGCCGTGGACGTTCGGCATCGCGGATCTGATGCGGGCGCTGGTGGCGCGGGGAGCACTGTGACGGCCGATATCGTTTCCGGCGTGACCCAGCCGCCGCCCCGTCCCCGCAAACGATCCGCGACCCGTTCGGTGACCCTGTCCGACGTCGCGGCGGCCTCCGGGGTGTCGGCCCAGACGGTCTCCCGGGTCGTCCGCGACCCCCTGTCGGTGTCCGACGAGACACGCGCGCGGGTCCAGGCGGCCCTCACGGCCACCGGTTACGTGCCCAACCTGGCCGCCAGCAACCTGGCGTCGAACCGCAGCCGCACCGTCGCCGCCCTGGTGCCGCAGATCAACGCGTCGGTCTTCGCCGACACCGTGCACGCCTTCTCCACGGCACTGGCGGCCCACGGCTACCAGATCTTCGTCGGCACCACCGACTACCGGCCCGAGCACGAGGAGGAGGTGCTGCGCAGCTTCCTGGGCCGGCGGCCGGACGGACTGCTCATGGTGGGGACCCGCCACACCCCGGGCACGCTGACGCTGCTCGGGGCGGCCGGGGTGCCGGTCGTGGAGACCTGGGGCTGGTCCGAGGACCCGGTGGACCTGCTGGTCGGATTCTCCAACGCGGCGGCGGCAGCGGCGATGGTGGGCCACCTCGTCGAGCGCGGCCGGCGGCGGATCACCTTCGCCGGTCGGCACACCTCGGGCGACCCCCGGGCCGCGGAACGCCTCGACGGCTACACCCGCGCCGTCCGCGATCTGCTGGGCAGCGAACCGCGCACCGTGGACGCCGGTCCCGAGCCGGTCACCATGGACACCGGTGTCGCCCTGCTGGACCTGGCACTGGAGCGCCACCCGGACTCCGACGCCGTGATGTTCTCCAGCGACGTCTTCGCCGCCGGCGCCCTCCAGGCCTGTGTACGGCGCGGCATCGACGTGCCGGGCACGCTCGCCCTGGCCGGCTTCGGCGACTTCGAACTCGCCCGGCACCTGGTCCCGGCGCTGACCACGGTGGCCGTACCCAGCGCGCGGATCGGGGAGCTGAGCGCCGAACTGCTGCTCATGCGGATGCGCGGTGCCCCGGTCGACGTCCCGCACCGGGACGTCGGGTACCGGGTCGTCGCGCGCGAGAGCACCTGACACGCGGGGGGTACCGGGCCGTCGCGGGTGAGAGCGCCGGACGGCCCGGACACCCCCGGGCGTCACGCGCGCGCCGCCCACAGGAGCCCGCGGCCGACGATCGCCGCCGTCTGCGGCACCCGGAGGTCCGCGACGCGGTGTCCGAGGGTGCAGACGAAGACCCGCCCCGCTCCCCAGCGTCGCGTCCACACCACGGGGAACTCGACGGGGCCGTCCCACGGGTCGGCCGCGCCCGGGGTGAGCACGGACGTGGCCAGGACGGTGTTGAGGGAGTCCGTGAGCACCCAGTAGTGCTCGGTCGTGACGTCGTAGTCCGTGATGCCCTCGGTGATCTCGCCGTCCCGGTCCGGCATGGCGGCGATCCGCACGGTGAACTCCTGGAAGCCGTCCGGGTGCCACAGGAAGCGGCCCCCGACCATCCGCAGGTAGCGGGGGTTGGCGACGTTCGTGGCGACCACGCCCCCGTGCCAGCCGGCGAAGCCGGTGCCGGCCTCGACCGCGTCGACCAGGTTCGCCTCCTGGGTCGCCGTCAGCCCGCCCGCCGACCACGAGTGCACGACGAGGTCGGTGGCGGCGAGCAGTCCCGGGTCCTCGTACACCGACAGGTCCTCGGCGACCTTGACCTCGAACCCCGCGCGCTCCAGTCCGGGCAGCACCGCCTCGGTGCAGCCGACCGGGTCGTGGCCCTCCCACCCGCCGCGGACCACCAGGGCCTTTCGCGTCCTCATGTCCTGCTCCCTCCTCACGTCCTCAATACGTCCTCAACGCGTCCTCATCGCGCCTGCGGTGCGAGTCTGAGGCCGGCGTCGGCCGGACGGACGTGCGGTCCGGACGGGAGGGACCACCCGCCCGACGCGGCCCGCGCGACGATCCGGTCCTCATCGACCTCGATACCCAGGCCCGGGGCGTCGCCGAGGACGATCCCGCCGTCGGCGATCTCCTGGTCCACCCGCAGCCCGACCGGGAAGGACAGGTCCTGCACCTCGGTCACCAGGTGGTTGGGCACGGCGGCCGCCGCGTGCGCGACCGGGTTGGCGTTGTACCCGACGGGACTCACCGGCACGCCGTGCCCGAGGGCCAGCGTGGAGACGCGCAGGAAGTGGGTGATGCCCCACACGGCGCCGGTCTGCACGACCCCCACCGCGTCCGCGGCCAGCAGCGGCCGGAAGTGTTCGAGGCCCGTCAGGTTCTCCCCGGTCGCGACGGCGGCACGGATGCCGGTCGCGACCGCGCGATGTCCCGCCACGTCCCAGCGCCGGACCGGTTCCTCGATCCAGGTGAGTTCGACCCGCTCCTCGACCTGCCGGGCCAGGCGCACCGCCTGGTGCCGTCCCCAGGACTCGTTGACGTCGTACATGAGCGCGGGACGGTCGCTGTTGACCCGGAACACGTCGCGGACCGCCGCCAGGCGCCGCACGTCCCGGTCCACGTCGAGGCCGCCCTTGACCTTGGCGCCCGTGAATCCGCGCCGCGCCCACCGCTCGTGGAACGCGACGAGTTCGTCGTCGGTCAGCGCGTAGTCCAGGCCGGAGGCGTAACCCGGAACGAAGCGGTCGGCGGCGCCCAGCGTCCGCCACAGCGGCTCCTGGGCGATCTTCGCCTTGAGGTCCCACAGCGCCATGTCGAGGGCGCCGATCGTGCCGAACACATGCCCGCCGTGCCCGGACTTGAACACGTGGGCGAGCATCCTGTCGTAGAGCCAGGCGACCGCTCGGGGGTCCTGGCCCTCCAGCGCGGGGAAGACCCGCTCCACGTCGGCGTGGTCGCCGAGGCCCACGCCAGTGAGGCCCTCGTCGGTCTCCACCAGCAGGACCGGCACCTCGGTGACGCCGGCGGTGACGACGCCGTTCACGTCGCCCACCGGTCGTCCCCACTCGTGAACCGTGGCAAGGGACCGGTATCCGGTGATTCGCATCGCGCTTCTCCCTGGTCTGCGCGCGGCGCCCGCGCGGCACCCGCTCCCGGCCGGCGCGCCCCACGGCCAAGTCATAACTTGTGATACGAGTGATGACCTTAGCAGCTTCGGCTAGCCTTGGGTCATTGGACAGCGGGGGCCGGGCGAACCTGCACGAACATTGGGAGTCTCTGACCAGATGATCAAGCCATCCGCGGACACCACCGCCGTGTCCCGCCCTCAACGACGCCGGCCGCCGCTCGCTGCGGCCGTCGTCCGGAGCCTCGCGACGGCCATCGTGCTCGGTGAGTACCCGCCGGGCACGGCGCTGCCGTCGGCGGGTGACCTCTGCGAGGAGTACGAGGTGAGCCGGACCGTGATCCGGGAGGCGACGACGACGCTCGCCGAGAAGGGACTGGTGGCGACCCGTCAGGGCTGGGGGACCGTCGTCCTGGACCAGGACCAGTGGAGCCTGCTCGACCCGCTGGTCCTCGACGCGCTGTTCCAGCGCAAGGACCGCCTGGTCTACCTGGACAACCTGATCGAGATCAGGACCACCCTGGAGTGCGCGATGGCCGCCCGGGCCGCCGGGCGCATCGACGAGGAGCAGTCGGCGGCGCTCTCGGCCAAGCTCAACGAACTCGCGGGCCTGATCAACGATCCCGAGGCCTACTCGCGCTCGGACATCGAGTTCCACGAGATCATCCACCGCGCCTCCCGGGACGCGTTCGGACGGGCCATCGTCTCCAGCATCCAGGGCAAGGCCGTGCGTTCGCCGCAGTACAGCGGGGACCCGACGCGCGAGGACATCGAGCTCACGCACGAGGCGCACGCCCGGGTCGCGGCCGCGGTGCTCGCGGGGGACGGCGACGCGGCCGCCGAGGCGATGCGCGAGCACATCACGTCGTCGTGGGCCCGCCGCCGTCCGGCCGACGTGCCGGGCGCGTAGGGCGCCACGACGAGCCGGCCGAGGGGCCCGTCGCCCGACGGACCCCTCGGCCGCGCGGCAGGCCGCGCTCAGCCGGTCACGGCCGGCCGATCCCCTCCGCGCTGACATGCCGGTTCCACTCCGCGACCCACGCGGCCCCGTACGCCTCGGCCACCGCACCGGAGCCGGAGAACTTCAGCGTGTCGAGGTCCAGGCCCGTCTCCGCCACCGAAGTGGCCTCCACCGACCGGGTGTTGACCTTGTCGCTCCAGCGCGACAGGTTGTACTCCGCCGCAGGTTCCGTGAACGCCGCGGTCGTCTCCACGAATCCCGAGCCACCCCCGACGACCACCGCGTGGTCGATCTCCACACCGGACGGTACGTAGAGCGAGTCGGCGTCGTCCCACACCGTCGCCCGACTGCAGCCGTTCGTGCCCGCCGTCGAGTAGTCGGCCGCCGTGCAGTCCCGGCCCGTCGCGGTCACCCTCGGCACGTACCACCGCTCGACCTGCGGGTACGCGATCGGCCTCCCGTCGGAATACATCGCCTCCCCGCTCGTGTAGTGCTTGTGCCAGGCCGCCACGGTCTCGGGCGTAGCGCTGTACTTCTCGCCCTCACGGACGTCGAGGAAGCGTTGAACCTGCTCTGCAGCACCCAGCTGTTGTCCAGCGGCAGCCGTGTCTCGCCCTTCTTGTGGTAGATGCCGCCGTGGCCCACGTGCTTCACCCCGATGAACACGTTGTCGTTCGCGGTGTTGCTGTGTCCGGAGTTGAGGTTGACGCCGGAGTTCGAGCCGTTCACCACGTTGTGGTGGAAGCGCACACCGGACGCGCCGTCGTCCATGTACAGCGCGTCGTTGGAACCGCCGATCTTCTCGAAATGGTTGTACGCGATCTCGTTGCCCAGGTACGTGAAGTCCCGGCCCGCGTAGACCGCCCCCATGTCCCCGGCGTTCTTCACCACGTCGTAGAAGTGGTTGTGGTTGACCCGCATGTCGTTGCCCATGATCTGCACGGCCATGTGCGGTGCGTCGTGGACGTAGTTGTACTCGAAGGAGTTGCCGACCCCGTACAGGTAGCCGGCCGGCGTGTAGGTGGCCAGCTTCGAGAAACGAGCGATCTCGTTGTGACGGGCGACGTTGTTCCCCCGTTCCAGCGTGGCCCGGTCGCCGCCGCCGAGCAGAACCCCGCCGCCGCCCAGGTCGTGGAGGTAGGAGTTCTGCACGACGTTGTCGTGGCCGCCCCGCAGGGTCTCGTAGTCGGGCATGCTCGTGATGGTGTCGGTCGTCCGCCCGATGCGGATCGCGTCCATGCTCACGTTGGAGATGTCGACCGCGTCGATGAGCGTTCCCACGGCGTCGAGGAGCTGCACGCCGCTGACGAGCGACCCGGTCATGGCCAGGCCCCGCAGGGTCACGCCCCGCGTCCCGTCGAGCAGGAAGAAGTTCTTGTCGAAGGTCTGGAGCGTGGTGTCCTTGCCCTCGATCGTCCCGCCCTCGGGCCGGTAGTACAGGACGTCGTTGTCGTCGTAGCGGTCGATGTAGTACTCACCGGCCGTGTCCATCTCCGAGAGGACGTTGAGGACCTTGACCTTGGTCCACGCGTCCTGCGGAATGTACATCGACGGGTACTTGGTGTAGATCCGGTCGTCGCTCCACGACAGGATCCGCACCATGTCGTTGGCGTAGTTGTTGCCGAAGTACCCCGACAGCCAGCCCTCGGTCTCGGCCTTGGTGTTGTCGATGTGCTCGATCCACCGCGGGTCGAGCTGCACCGGTACGTCCGTGTACTCGCCGAAGCCACGGGTGCCGAGGTCGTCCACCGTCGGAACCGCCTCGGGCGCCCAGCTCTTGTAGCGGTCGTCGGCCAGCGCACGGCCCCCGACCGTGAAGATCTGCGGTGTCATGCGCCGCATCTCCTCCGGCGACCAGGTGTCGCGCTGCTCCGGGTCCTTGAGCTGCTGCTTCTTGTCCTCGAACTGGGCCCGCGGGGTCGTGCCGGAGGAGTTCCAGTCGTCCTGGAGGCCGAAGCGGGCGTCGAGGTCCACGTTCATGAGGTCCCGGGGCCCCTCGGCGTGCCACTTGTCGCCCGTGCCCCACAGGTGACAGTCGGTCTCCGTCGTGGCGCAGGAGTTGCCGTTGGGGTACTGGGCCAGGACCTGGGTGTCACCGCCGACGACGAGCTCGGGAGCGAAGGGGTCCTGCACCCAGTTGAAGCCGTTCTTGTACAGGGTGCCCGGGTCGATGCCCTGGGCGCCGAGGTCGTAGACCCACACGCCCTCACGCAGCGCGGGGGTGTTCAGACGGGTGTGGGAGGAGTACTGCGGCTGGTCCAGGGTCTCCTCGGAGAGGTCGGTGAGCTTCTTCCATCCCTCGGCGGGCAGCTCGTGCGACCCGGTGATCGTCACCTTCTCGTTCCGGTAGGCCGCGTAGGTGACCCAGGAGTTCGCGGCGCCCTTCAGCTCGACTGTGTCGTCGAGGACGTAGGTGCCGCCCCGGATCAGCACCGTGCCGCGGGCCTTGGCCGACGTGTGGCCGGCCAGTGCGTCCCGGGCCGCCGTGATGGTCCGGAGCGGGTCCTTCCTGCCGCCGCTGTTGGCGTCGTCCCCGTCGGTGGCGGAGACGTAGACCGTCAGCTTCCCGGGAGCGGTCCAGGGGCCGGCCGCGGCGGCGGCCCCGGCCGCCGGTCCACCGACGCCCGCCGTCAGCGCCAGGGCGACCGCGGCCATCAGTGTCCGCGACGGTCGTCGCCGAATTCTCAGCATGGAGGTTGCCCTTTCGTCGGTTCTCATGTGGCTGACGTGGGGGGTGCGATGTACGGACGGGGCTGGTGCGCGGTGCCTCGGTCAGCTGCCCTCGGGGCGCAGCCGCAGACCCTGCATGCCGCCGTCGACGGCGAGGGCCGTGCCGGTGACGGACGCTGCCGCCGGGGACGCCAGGTAGACGATGGCCGCGCCGACCTCCTCGGCGCTCACCAGACGCCCGGTCGGCTGGCGGGCGTTGAGCGCGGTGCGCTCGGCCCCCGGGTCGTCGGCGCTCGACAGCAGGCGGTCTATCCACGGGGTGTCCGCCGTGCCGGGGTTGACGCAGTTCACCCGTATGCCCTCACGGATGTGGTCGGCGGCCATGGCGAGGGTCAGGGACTGCACGGCGCCCTTGCTCGCGCTGTACAGCGCCCGCTGGGGCAGCCCCGCGGTCGCCGCGACCGAGCAGGTGTTGACCACCACCGCGTGACGGGAGGCACGCAGGTGGGGCAGCGCGGCCCGGGTGGTCCGCACGATGCCGAGGACGTTGACGTCCAGGACGTGCCGCCACTCGGCGTCGTCGTTGTCCGCGACCGTCCCCTGGGCGCCGATGCCCGCGTTGTTCACCAGGATGTCCAGGCCGCCCAGGAGGTCCACCGCCCGGGCGACGCCGGCCCGGACCGAGGCGTCGTCGCTGACGTCGCACCGGACGGGGAACAGGGCCTCACGGTCGGTGGCCGGCAGGGTGTCCGGGACGAGGTCGAGGACGGCGACCCGGGCGCCGCGGCGGGCCAGGATCCTGGCGGTGGCGAGCCCGATCCCCGACGCGCCGCCCGTGACGACGGCCGCGAGACCGTCGAGTTCGGGGGACGGGGGAGAGGGGGTGTGCGGCATGACGGTGTTCCTTCGCATGGGGTGGTGGTCAGTCCAGGTGGAAGAGTTCCTCGCCGGTCACCCACCGCTCCCCAGGCTGCGCCGAGTCCAGGGGCTGCTGGCAAGGATCGGTGAGCGTCCACCACCGCTGGGTCTGCGGGTCGGCGGCGATGGCGGCCATGTCGGCCTCGTAGTCGTCGCCGGTGTACTCGAAGTAGGCGAAGAGGGTGTGGTCACGCAGGAAGATGGAGTAGTTGGTGACGTGTGCGCGGGAGAGGGTGTCCAGCACCGGCCGGGGCACCGAACGATGCAGTTCCAGGTACTCCTCGGCGTGTTCGGGGCGCAGCCGGATCACGGACGCGACCCGGCGGGGTGTGCGGGGTGCGGGCATGGCTGGTCACTCCTTCGCGAAACGGGTCACTTCTCGGTGCGACGGGCCCGGCACGGGCGGCAGGCGACTAAGCAGGTCCAGTGAAGTCCGCTGCGGTTCGACAGCGCCCCGAAGGGGCGCGGGGCTGTATCGATATGCGGCTCCGCCGCGCGGGCTCGGCCAGCCACGACGGTGCCGCAGACGACCGACGGCATATCGCGGCATTTCCAGCGGAGCGCTTAGCCCTTGACCGCCCCCGCCGCGAGCCCGCTCATGATGTGCCGCTGCATCACCATGAAGATCACCAGGATCGGGATCACCGCGAGCAGCAGGGTCGGGAACACCTTGGTGTAGTCCGTGGAGTACTGACCGACGGCCGCGTACACACCCGTGGTGACGGTGTAGACGCCGCTGCCGGGGCCGAGAATCATCTGCGGGCTGGCGAAGTCGTTCCAGACGCTGAGCGAGTTGAGGATGAAGATCGTGGCGATGATCGGCCGCATCAACGGCACGATGATCCGCCAGAGCGTGTAGTACCTGCCGGCCCCGTCGATGGCCGCGGCCTCGTCCAACGACCTGGGCAGCACCCGGATGTAGCCGAAGAAGACGAACAGCGTGAACGGGATGGTGGTCGCCGTCATGAACAGGATGAGCCCCGGCAGCGTCCCCATCAGACCGATCGCACGCAGCACGAAGATGACCGGCACCAGGATCACCTGGGTGGGGATGAACATGCCCGCGATGAAGAAGAACAGCAGCAGCCGCGAGATCAGCTTCGGCGTGCGGGCCAGCACGTACGCCGCGGGCGCGCACACCGCCATGGCGAGGGCGTTCACGCAGAGCACCAGCGCGATGGTGACGCCGTAGCCCTTGAGGATGCTGAAGTCCGGGTTGTTCCAGGCGTCCGCGAGGTACTGGAAGGTCGCCGTGCCGAAGCTCGGCGAGAACGGGTTGGCGAGGATCTCCTGCTGGCTCTTGAAGGCGTTGACCACCAGGAGGTACATCGGCACGAGCATGCCGAGGGACACCAGGGAGATGAACGCGACCCGGACGGTGGCGGCCGAGGTGAGTGTTTTCTTCATCCGATGGACTCCGCGTCGTCCTCGGCGCGCCTGCGCAGGACGAGGACTGTGATGGCCAGGACCGCGGCGGCGACGATCAGCAGCACGGCCTGGGCCGAGGCGACGCCGATGTCCCGCTGCGGGAAGGAGACTGCGAGGATCGAGTAGGCGAGGGTCTTGGTGGATCCCGCCGGACCGCCCCCGGTCAGCGACACGACCACGTCGTACGTCTTCAGCAGCGAGATGCCCGAGGTGATGACGGCGACCGTCACGGTGGACGCCAGGGAGGGCCAGGTGACTGCACGGAAGGTCTGCCACCTGCTCGCGTTGTCGATCCGTGCCGCCTCCAGCAGATCCGCCGGCACCGCCTGCAGACCCGCCAGGTAGAGGATCAGCTGGACGCCGAAGAGTGACCAGACGATGACGAGGATCATCGACCACAGGGCCCAGTCGGGATCGCTGAGAAACGGCAGGCTGTCGGTGCCGACCTTCTCCAGCATGGTGTTGACCACGCCCTGCGGGCCGAGGATGGCCTGCCACAGGAAGCCTACGACCAGCGCGCTGAGCACGTGCGGGTAGAACATGACCACCCGGCCGAAGGTGTTGAACCGGTTGGTGCGCTGCAGCAGCAGCGCGAGACCGAGCGCGGCCAGGTTGACCGCGACCGCGCCCACCACGGCCACTACGGCGGTGACCACCATGGTGCCGGTGATGTCGTCGGACTCGAACATGGTCCTGTAGTTGTCCAGACCGACGAACTCGGGGACACGATGGGGGAATCCGTTGTACTCGGTGAAGCTGTAGTAGATCGCGTAGATCACCGGTACGACCAGCAGGGCTATGTAGATGAGCACCGCGGGGACGACCATGCTGACGCGGGCGCCCAGGTCGCGCCATCCCCGCGGCTTCGAGACTGATGTCCGTTCCATGGGTCAGCGGTTCTCGTCGACCCACTGGTCGATGCTCTTGGCGGCGTCCGCCGGGCCCGCCCCGGTGTAGAGGCTCTGCGCGACCTCGGTGAACTTCGGGTTGAAGCCGGTGACGGGCAGCCGGACGTTGCCCTGGCCCTCGCCCACGGCGACCAGTGCCGGGGCGTCGTCGAGGATGCCCTGGATCTGCGCGTCGACCTTCGACTGCTTCCGCTCGGAGCCCTTGCGGAACACTCCGTCCGAGCCGAGCTGTGCCTCGATGGCCTTGGCGTCGGTGACCAGGTACTCCACCAGCTGCTTGGCGCCGTCCTCGTCGCCGATGCCCTTGCGGATCATGTAGGGGTTGGCCATGGTGGCGCCCTGCGGACCCGGGTACGCCTGGCTGTCCGCGGCCGGCGGGGAGAACACACCCACCTCGAAGGGCAGGTCCCCGGCCTTGTTCAGGGTGGCCGCGAACCAGCTGCCGTTGGTGTAGAGGCCCACCTTGCCCGCGGTGAAGTTGGCGTCCGCCTGGGAGGGGCTGAGCCCCACGTCGCTCTTGTCGATGTAGCCGGCCTTGATCCAGTCGGCGTACATCTGGAACGCAGGCTTGTACGCGTCACCTACCGAGAGCTTCTTGTCAAAGACCGCGGTCTGCCACTTCGGGTGCAGCTGGTTCAGCGTGGGGTGGTAGATCTGCTGGAGCTGAAGACCGGTCTGGAAGTCGCCGGCCGTCTGCATCGGCGTGTAACCGGCCTTCTCCAGGTCGCCGAGGTCCTTGGTCAGCTCGTCCCACGTGGTCGGCGGTTTGCTGATCCCGGCCTTCTCGAAGGCGTTCTTGTTGTAGTAGACCAGCGACTGCGTCTGGGTGCCGACGCCGACCGCGTAGTGGGCATCGCCCATGGCGTACTCGTCGAACATCGGCGTGCCCTTGGCCCAGGCCTCGCCGCTGAGGTCGATCAGTTCGGGCGCCGTGTCGTCGTCGGGGAAGATCGACTGGATGACGTCGGGCGCGGTGCCTGCGGCCAGTTGCTGCGGGAAGGACTCGGCGACGGACTTGCCGGTCGGGCCCTCTATCTTCACCTTCAGGCCGGTCTTGTCCTCGAACGGCTTGACCAGTTTCTCCCAGTAGGCCTGGTTGAGGTTGTCGGTGAGGTTCACCATCATCCGGATCTCGCCGTCCTCGCCCCCCGCCGAGCCGGAGCCCGACGAGCAGGCCGCGACGAGGAGCAGCGGAACCGCGGCGGCAAGCGCGGCACCGCGCGCCTTGCTCCCTCTGTTGGTCGACGTCATTGTCATCTCTCTTTTCCTCGGTGGGGAAAGCCGGCGGTGTCGTTCGGTGGTCACAGTCGCCCCCGGTAGGGCAGGGGTCCGACGGCCGTGATGTCGGTTGGGGCTTCGCCGCGGTCGACGCGGTAGATGCCGTCGTCGGCGACGAAGAACTCGGGGACGTCCGGATAGCGCAGTTCCTCCGGCAGCGGCTCGCGGTCCGTCCAGGCGAAGAACTCCCGGGCGAAGGTGGCCCGGTCCTTGCGGCCGTACAGATGCAGGTCGCCCGCGGTCAGCGGGCTGCGTACGGACCAGTGGACGCCGGACTCGGCCCAGTGCGCACGATCGCTGACCAGCACCGACTGCCGTTCGCGTGGCGCGGTCACCCGGTCCCAGAAGTCCTCGTCCGGGCCGTACCGGGCCATCAGGAACAGCAGGTCGTGCGCGTGCCAGGCGGTGCTGGGCGCGATGTCGGCCTCGTTGTGCCAGCCGCTCGCGGAGGCAAAGTAGCCGGCCGGTGTCTGGTAGCGGGCGTAGGTGGCGAGGCAGCACCGCGTGAACGCCTCCAGCTCGGCGTCCGGGCCCTCGGCCAGTACCTCGTGGATGCCGTACAGGGTCAGCCCCATGCCGGCGATCAGCATCGGCGTGTCCGTCTTCAGTGCGCGCTCGCCCTGGACGTACCAGTAGCGGTGGTATCGGGTGGCGCCCGTCCCGTCGGTCCAGGCCGAACGGGCCACGTGCCGGCACAACCGCCGCGCCTCGGCGAGCAGTTCCGGATCGCCCTGGGCGCGGTATCCGAGCACCAGGGGCACGATCATGAGCCCGTAGTACTCGGCGGGCTCCAGGATGCCGCCCTCGACGCGGTCGCGGACGGTGCGGAACGTGCCGGCGCTCTCCGCGTCGGGCACTCCACGGTGGTGGAAGAGCCGGATCAACTGCGCCAGGTCCTCGGCGATCTCGTCGGCGTAGGTCTTGTCGTCGCTCAGCTCCGTGTAGAGCTGCTTGACCCAGACCCGGGCGTACTCCTGGTTGCAGGTGCCGTCCTCGCCCGGGCGCCCGCCGCCGTAGACCTCGCAGGCGTCCAGGTTGCGCCGTACGGCGGCCAGTACGGCGGCGACCTCCTCGGCCGGCAGCAGGTGACCGGCGTGGCGCACGGCGAGCAGCATGCCGAGGCTGCCGACGGCGTTGTGGATGAGGCCGCTGGTCGCCGACTCGCCGACCTGGAAGCCGATATGCCGGTACTGCCCGTCGGGCTGCACCTCGGCGCACTGGTGGCGCAGCAGCCGGCGCAGCAGGGCGACGCCCCGTTCGTCCGGCCGCGCGGCGAGGGCCTGGGCCCAGGCGCCGACGGCCGGACCGGCGAACGTGGTGTGCCCACTGGTGAAGTCCAGGAAGGTGGCAGGGTTGGTGCCCCACACGCTGTGGTTGTGGAAGCCGTTGATCGCCCCTTCGTCCGTCACCCAGCTGTGCAGCCAGCCGGCCAGCGCGGCCGTGTCCGGCGTGGTGGTCTGGTGTTCCATGGCGTTCCTTCCGGAGCGGATCACACGGCCGCGCCGTGCGCGGTGTTCAGCAGGGCGGGGTCGAGGCGGTAGAAGCGGGCGGCGGTGCCGCCGAGCACGGCGGCGCGGTCGTCGGGGGCCAGCGGGGCGAGGAGTTCGCACACGGCCTCCCAGGTGCGCGCGTAGCCCCCGGCCTGCAGAGAGATCGGCCAGTCGCCGCCGTACATCAGCCGCTCGGGCCCGAACAGCTCCAGCGCGTCCTCGACGTACGGCCGCACCTCGTCGGTGGTCCACGCGTCGAGTGCGCCCGAGGCCGAGTAGAGCCCGGACACCTTGGCGTGGACGCGAGGGTGCTTCGCGGCGGCGGCGATCAGCCGGTGCCACTCGGCCCGGTCCTCGCGGCCGCCGCCGACGGGCGGCTTGCCGAGGTGGT
Organism: Streptomyces shenzhenensis; assembly: GCF_003688995.1. Lineage (GTDB taxonomy): Bacteria > Actinomycetota > Actinomycetes > Streptomycetales > Streptomycetaceae > Streptomyces > Streptomyces shenzhenensis_A. Next base: position 95,153 of record NZ_PENI01000023.1, read on the forward strand.
CGACGACCAGGCGCAGGGTGGGGTGCCGGGCCGCCAGCTCGGGCAGGTGGCGCAGCGCGGCGGGCGAGGAGGTCGAGTAGTCGAAGGTGAGGCCGGCCTCGGCGAGCAGCGCGAGGCCCGCGCCGGCGTCCGGGCCAAGGATCCAGTCCGGGTCGGACCGCTCGTGGAGCAGGGTGCGTACGCCCACCATGTGCGGGTCGCGGCGGAGTACGGCGAGGCGGGCCCGGGCCCGGTCCGGGTCGTCCAGCGGGACCCAGGCGACGACGCCGACGACCTCCGGGTTCGTGGCGGCGGTCGCCAGCATGAGGTCGGTGTCCGCGTGGTTGTCGGCCGCCTGGACGAGGACGGCCGCGGTGACGCCGGCCGTGCGCAGGGCCGGACGGGCGTCGCGGAACCGCATGGCGCGGTCGACGGGCGACATCGCGGGCCCCAGCCAGTCGTAGGCGGCCCGACCGGGATCCCAGACGTGCAGATGGGTGTCGACGACGGTCATGACCGCTCCCTCGCGGCGGACGGCGCGGACGGTGCGCTGGGGACGTCCGGGACCAGGCCGAGGTCCGCCAATTCCGACCAGAGCGCGTCGGGTACGCGGGCCGCGAGCCGCCCCGCGTTCGTACGGGACTGCCGCGCGTCGCGGGCGCCGAGCACCACCGACACGACCGCCGGGTGCCGCAGCGGGTAGGCGATCGCGGCCTCGGGCAGAGTGACGCCGTGTCGCTCGCACACGTCCGCGAGTGCGCCGGCCCGGGCGATCAGCTCGTGGGGTGCGGGCAGGTAGTCGTAGGTGGCGTCGGCCGGCGGACGGTCGGCCGCCAGCAGGCCGGAGTTGTAGACGGCGGCGGCGACGACGCCGACCTCGCGCTCCTGGGCGAGCGGCAGCAACGTGTCCCGCGCGGACCGGTCGAGCAGGGTGTGGCGCCCGGCCACCATGACCAGGTCGACGTCCGAGCGGCGGACGAACTCGGTCAGCATCGCGGCCTGGTTCATGCCCACGCCCACCGCCTTCACCACCCCCTGGTCGCGTAGTTCGACGAGGGTGTCGACGCCGGTGGTGGAGGCTTGGTGCCAGTGGTCGTCGGGATCGTGCAGGTAGACGATGTCGACGTGGTCGAGCCCGAGCCGGGTCAGGCTGCCCTCCAGGGAGCGCAGGATGCCGTCCCTGGAGAAGTCCCAGTCGCGCCGGAAGGCGGCGGGCACCGCGAAGCCGCCGTCGTCCTGCCGGTGCGCGGTCCCGGGGCTGGGCACCAGCAGTCGGCCCACCTTGGTGGACACGGTGTACTCGGCCCGCGGACGCCGAGCGAGGGCGGCGCCGAGGCGGCGTTCCGACAGCCCGAGTCCGTAGTGCGGGGCGGTGTCGAAGTAGCGGACGCCACTGTCCCAGGCGGTGTCGACGGCACCCTGGGCGTCCGTATCGCTGGTCTCCCGGGCCAGATTCCCCAACTGGGCGGCTCCCAGGCCGAGTTCGGTCAGCACCGGACCGCGGGCGAGGGTACGGGAACGCATCGGCCTCACCACACCCTCGTACGCGCGGAGGCCGCGAGGTCCTCCGGGTGGGCGAAGGGCCGGCCCGCCGCGAACCGCTCCACCTCGTCGGCGACAGCGTCACCGATGCGGTGCAGCTCCCCGCCGAGCGAACCTGCCAGGTGCGGGGTGAGCACGACGTTGTCCAGCGTCCACAGCTCGCTGCCGGGGTCGGGCGGCTCCGGATCGGTGACGTCGAGGACGGCGTCGATGCGGCCGGTGCGCACCTCGGCGAGCAGGGCGTCCTGGTCGACGACGGCACCGCGCGCGGTGTTGACGAGCGTCGCCCCGTCCGGCATCAGCGCCAGCCGTCCCGCGTCGATCTGCCCGCGGGTCACGGGAGTCAGCGGCTGGTGCAGGGACACCACCCGGCTGTACGTCATCAGTTCGTCGAGCGGCACCAGGCGCGCACCGAGGGCGGCCGCCTGCTCTTGCGTGAGCGTCGGGTCGTACAGGAGGACGTCCAGGTCGAAAGGGCGCAACAGGGCGAGCACCGCCCGGCCCACAGTGGAGGCGCCCACGATGCCCACCGTCTGCCGGTAGTTGCCGCGCCCGGCGTACGCGCCGAAGTGGTCGGGCAGGGTCCGCGAGGCGCGGTAGCGGCGCTCCTCGGCGATGACGCGCTTGTTGGCGAGCAGGATCATGGCGAGGGCGTACTCGGCCACGGGCCCGGAGTTGGCGGCGCGGGCGTTGGCCGCGACCACGCCGCGGATGGCGAAGGCGGCCGGGTCCTCCAGGCAGGTCGCGGCGACCCCGCCCGCGTAGACCACGGCCCGCAGCCGCTCGGCGCGGGCCAGGTGCTCGGCCCGTACGAGGGGTGCGTCCCAGCCCGCGACGAGGATCTCGGCACCGGCCAGCGCGTCGCGGGAACGGGCGGAGTCCAGTTCGCAGAGGACCAGTGAGGTGTCGATGTCGGCCGCGCGGCGCAGCCGGGCCAGGGCGTCCTCGTCGAAGACGGCGTGGACCAGTCGGGGGTTCATGGCGAAGACGGCACATGGTCGCGTCACGGCGTGCTCTCCCTCTCGGTGTGCTCACTGCGCGCGGGACGGTGAACGAGGCCGGGAACGGCGGGCGAGGCGGTGCCCGCGGGGGTGCGGGGGGCCGGACCCGCGGGACCGGGCTCGGGCACCAGCCGCAGACCGGCGTCGCGGGGGCGCACATGGGGACCGTCGGGGCGGGCCCAGCCGGCGTTCTCCTCCGGGGCGGCGAGTGCGCTCTCGTCGACCGTGATGCCGAGTCCCGGCGCGTCGCCGAGGACGATGCCGCCGTCCTCGATCGCCTGGTCCACGGTCAGCCCGGCCGGTGTGCCGGTGTCCTGCACCTCGGTGACCAGGTGGTTGGGAGTGGCGGCGGCCGCGTGCGCCAAGGGGTTGGCGTGGTAGCCGACCGGGCTGACCGGGAGGTCGTGGCCGTGGGCGAGGGTCGCGACCCGCAGGAAGTGGGTGATGCCCCAGACGCCGGCGGTCTGCACGACCTGGAGCGCGTCGGCCGCCAGCAGGGGGCGGAACTGCTCCAGGCCCGTCAGGTTCTCGCCACTGGCGACGGCGGTACGGGCGGCCCGGCCCACGGCCCGGTGTCCCCTCGCGTCCCAGCGGCGCACCGGCTCCTCGATCCAGGCGAGTTCGACGCGGTCCTCGATCCGGGCGAGCAGCCGTACGGCCTGGTGCCTGCCCCAGGACTCGTTGACGTCGAGCATCAGGGCGGGGGAGCGGGTGTTGGCGCCCAGCACTCCGGCGACCGCGCGCAGCCTGGCGATGTCGCGTTCGGTGTCCAGGCCGCCCTTGAGCTTGGCGCCTGTGAAGCCGCGTGCGGCCCAGCCGGAGTACAGCGCGACCAACTCCTCCTCGTCCAGCGCGATGTCGAGGCCGGACGCGTAGCCGGGCACGAATCGGTCCGCCGCGCCGAGGGTGCGCCACAGCGGCTCGCCGGCCATCTTCGCCTTGAGGTCCCACAGCGCCATGTCGAAGGCGCCGATGGTGCCGAAGGCGGTGCCGGCGTGGCCGCTCTTGAAGGTGTGGGCCAGCATCCGGTCGTAGAGCGTGGTGACGGCCCGTGGATCCTGCCCGTCGAGTGCGGGGAAGACCCGCGAGGCGTCGCCGTGCGCGCCGAGGCCCACTCCGGTGAGGCCGCCGTCGGTCTCGACGAGCAGGACCGGGACCTCGGTGACGCCCTGTGCGACGAAGCCGTTGGCGTCTCCGACGGGACGCCCCCAGTGGTGCACGGTCGTCAGGCTCCGGAATCCGGTGATCTTCAACTGCTCCCCCCTCTTCGTGCTCTCCTCGCCGTCCCGCCCGCCGGCCCACCCACCCCACGCCAGGGAAGACCGAGGGGGCGTGGGAGGCGGGGGAGCGTGCCGTCGGGCCAGGGGAACGGGCGTTGTGCGGCCGTCGGGAATCACTCCCGCAACCGTGCCCTCATCTAGTCGTAACGTATCATACAAGTGATGACTGAGAAGAGGTCTCGGGCACCGGTTCCGGAGGTTCCACCGGGACCCGCGTGGGGGTCGGACGGCGGTCAGGCGGTGCCGAGTGTCTGGCGCTGACGCCCCAGCCCCTCGATCTCGATCTCCATCACGTCACCGGGCTCCAGGTAGGGGAAGCGGCCGGACAGGGCGACGCCCTCCGGGGTTCCGGTGTTGATGACGTCACCCGGATCCAGCACGAGGTACTGGCTCAGGTCGTACACGATCTGCGCGACGGAGAAGATCATGTCCGCGGTGCGGGAGTCCTGCCGCGGCTCGCCGTTCACGAAGGACCGCAGCCGCAGGTCCTGGACGTCGGGCACCTCGTCGGCCGGTACCAGGAAGGGGCCGAGCGGGTTGAACGTGGCGCAGGACTTGCCCTTGGACCACTGGCCGCCGGAGTGCTCCAGCTGGAAGTCGCGCTCGGAGACGTCGTTGGAGACGGCGTAGCCGGCCACGTGGTCCAGGGCCTGCTCGGGGGAGTCCAGGTAGCGCGCCGTCCGGCCGATGACGACGGCGAGTTCGACCTCCCAGTCCGTCCTGGCGGAGCCGCGCGGGATCTCCACCTCGTCGTGCGGGCCGACCACCGTGTTCGGGGGCTTGAAGAAGATCACCGGGCGGGTGGGCGGCTCGCTGCCGGACTCCGCCGCGTGCGCCGCGTAGTTCTGCCCGATGCAGACCACCGCGCCGGGCCGGGCGACGGGTGGTCCGAAGCGCAGCCCGTCGGTCTCCAGCACGGGCAGGGCACCCTCGGCGAGGGCCCGGCGGGTGCGGGCGATGCCGTCCGCGGCGAGGAAGGTGCCGTCGATGTCGGAGGTCAGGGAGGAGAGGTCCCGGGTGACGCCCCGGTCGTCGATGACGGCGGGGCGTTCCCGCCCGGGGTCTCCGAGCCGTACGAGTTTCATGTGCTGCTTTCCTTGGTCGAGGGCCGGGTCCGGCCGTGGCCGCCGGTCGTGCCGGACGCGTCTGTCCCGGTCGGCCGGTCGTGGAGATGGCGAAGGCGGCCGTCGCGGTGACGGGAAGGTGTCGAACTCCCGGGTGCGCGCGGGTGTCCGCCGTGATCGGCGCCGTGCCGGCGCCGCCGCTCCGGGGCTTGCGGGCCCAGTATCGGTGTACGGCACCGCTGGTTGTCAATGGACTGCTTTACTGTCAACAGGCTGACAACTAGGGTGTGGCGCCATGAGTACTCGGGACGGATCGGTATGGGCCAGTGCCGCACCGGCGCCGGCCGTGCTGCGGGCGGGCGCGATCCTCGACGCGCTGGCGGACGCCCGTGGCCGTGCGCTGTCGCCCGCCCAACTGGCCACCGCCGCAGGCGGCATACCGCGGGCGTCCGTCGTCAACATCTGCGCGGCCCTGCACGAACGAGAACTGGTCCGGGCCGTGGACGGCGGCTTCGCCCTCGGACCGGGCCTGCTGCGGCTCGCCCAGTCCTACCTCGACGCCTTCGATCCCGTCCGCAGCTTCCGGGAGCAGGTGAGCCGCCTGGGCGACCGGGAGGAGACGCTCCAACTGGCCACCATGGAAGGCACGGACGTCGTCTACCTGGCGGTGCACGAAGGCACCGTCCTGATGCGCCTCACCAGCCGGGCGGGGGCCAGGCTGCCGGTCACCTGCACGGCGCTGGGCAAGGCCATGCTGGCCGGCCTGGACGACACCGGAGTGCGTGAACTGCTGGCGGACCGGGAGCCGTTCGAGGCGCGCACGCCCTGGTCGGTCACGACGCTCGAGGCGCTGCTCGCGGAAGTGCGCGACGTGCGCTCGGCCGGTCACGCCGTCGACGACCAGGAGGCCGCCGAGGGCGTCGTGTGCGTCGCGGCGGCCGTGCCCGGACCTCCGCCGGGCGGCCGGCCCTTCGCCGTCAGCTCCTCGCTGCTCAAGTCCCAGGCCACACCCGTGCGAGTGGCGGCGCTCGCCGCACTGATCAAGGACGTCGTGCGAAGGATGGGCGCGGCGGCCTGAGCGCCGTCTGCGCTCCTACTGCGCGCGCCCGTTGACCGTCACATGACGCAGCGACAGGCCCGTGACGGACTGGAGCAGCATGTCCTGGGCGGCGTCGTCGAAGGCGAGTCGGTCGAGCCGGACCTCGTCGACCGGCGCGTCGGCCGGCGCCCGCACGCGCACCGCGTACTCGCAGTGCCCGCGCACCGACCAGCGCTCGGCAGTCAGCCGGGACACCTCGGCCGGCCGGTCGCCGCCCGTGCCGCCCGCGTACTGGAAGGTCACCTCGAAGGGCACGTACGTCCAGGCAGGCGCGTCGACGTCGGTGACGCGGACGTCCCGGACGTACCCGCCCCGCGCGGGCGTCGACTTGACGTTGAGGACCGAGGCGACGGAGGCCTCGTCGAGGCCCGGGTCGAGCGGCAGGCGCAGGCGCCGCGCGACCACGTCCGACACGCCGCCGCTCATCTCGCTGCCGATCGCCACCGCGGCCCCGCCGCTGAGGTAGACGCAGTCCTGGATGCGGATGTGCCGGGAGGGCACGCCGACCCGCCACCCGTCCTCGTCCCGCCCGGACTTGACGACGATGCAGTCGTCGTGGACGGCGAAGGTGACCCGCTCGATGGTGACGTTCTCGCACGAGTCGGGGTCGCAGCCGTCGCTGTTGGGTCCCTCGCACTCGACCCGCACGTCGCGCACGGTGACGTTCCGGCTCAGCACCGGGTGGATGTTCCAGAACGCGGAGTTGCGCAACGTGACGCCCTCGATCAGGACGTTTTCGCAGGAGTGCGGCTGGACGAAGCTCGGACGCAGGAAGTGCCCCGCACCGAGGACGCGATCGCGTACCGGGACGCCCTGCGCACCCCACTGCTCCAGCGTCGCCCAGTCCGCGAACTCGTTGGGCATGCCGGGCTTCCAGCCGTACTTCCCGGAGCCCTTCCACGGCCACCAGTGCGTGTCGTCGGCCTGTGCGTCGAGGACTCCGCGGCCGGTGACCCCGATGCCGTGCTGACCGTGGGCGTACACCATGGGGGAGTAGTTGTAGACCTCGATGCCCTGCCAGCGGGTGCGTACGACCGGCAGGTAGGCGGCCGGGTCGGTGCTGAACAGGACGGTGGCGCCCTCGGCGACGTGCAGGTCGACGCCGCTGAGCAGATGGATCGGGCCGGTGGCCCAGCGCCCGGGCGGGACCAGGACGTGTCCTCCGCCCGCGGTGTGGCAGGCTCGGACCGCCGCGCGGACGGCGGCCGTGCAGTCGGTGGTGCCGTCGCCGACGGCACCGTGGTCGGTGACGGGGAACCAGGCGTCGGGGAAGTGCGGGCGACCCCGGTCGTCGGCCGTCGCGCCGGTGGCGCGGGCCAGTGGGACGGCGGCGGCCGTGAGGACGCCGAGACGGAGCAGTCGTCTGCGGGCCGGATCGGTCATGCTTGTGCCCCTCGGTGAGTTGGAACCGGTGGTGGCGGTGCTCGCTTCACCGCCCGGGCCCGGCGGCGGGCCCAGGAGGGTCGGGAAGGTAGCGGGCGGCCTCGCCCGCGGCATGGTCGGCGAACATGGGCCCGGCGAGATCGGGGTCACCGGAGCGCAGGACGTCCAGAAGTTCGGCGTGGTGCTCGGCCATCGCGCCCCAGCCGCCCGCGTAACGCGGGTCGCCCAGGACGTGCAGGTCCCACAGGCTGGACTCGATCATGTGCCACAGGCGGATCAGCGCCGCGTTGCGGGCAGCTTCGCACACATGCCGGTGAAATGACATGTCGGCGTCGCGGAAGGCACCGATGTCGTCCTCGGCCGCGGCCCGGCGCAGTTGGGTCACGTCCTCGGTGAGCAGCCGCGTGTGCTCGGCGTCCAGTCGGCCGGCCACCCGGCGGGCCGCGTACTCCTCGAACATCACCCGGATGTCCCGGACGTCCTGCGCCTGCCGCTCGGAGACCCGCACGACATAAGTACCGCGATGCGGTTGGGAGATGACAAGACCCTCGTACGCGAGGCGTTTGATCGCCTCGCGGGGCGGGGCCTGACTGGTGCCGAAACCACGCGCGATCTCCGACTCGACCAGGCGTTGCCCGGGCGCCAGCCGGCCGTTGACGATCCAGCCCCGCAGCAGCGTGTACACGTGGTCGGAGAGCAACTGCCGCGGCATGCGGGGCGTGCCCGGCACGGGACCGCCCTCGGTCCGGCCCGCCTCCCCGTCCGCCCCCCGGCGTGGCCTGCTCGGACGCGCGTCCGGCGGAACGGGCAGCTTGGCCTGCTGTTCCCGCCAGATCCGGGCGATCGTGGACTGCGACAGGCCCAGCGTGTCGGACAGCGCGCGGGTCGAGGGCACCGGGGCACCGGCACGGGCCTGTTCGAGTACCGCCGCGACCCGGGCCTCCGCCTCCTGGCGGTTGGTGCTGCGGGGCCGTCCCGGGCGAGGCGCGTCGTGCAGACCGGCGACGCCCCGGCGCAGATAGCGCTCGCGCCACTTGGCCACCGTGGTGGGAGCGCAGCTGAGCCGCTGGGCGACCTCCGCGTTGGTCAGCCCCTCCGCACAGGCCAGGACGATCCGGCCGCGCAGCCGGAGGCCGGCCTGCGGCTGCCGGGCGAGGTCCGCAAGGGTCGCCCGGTCCTCCGCACTGAGCTGGGGAAATGCCGGCAGGTCGGGATCGGCCATGGCACCGCGCTTCCTGGGGTGCGTGAACTTATGACTCACGGGCCGCGGGTTCGTCGCCTCTCAGGTCATCAATTTCAGGGTCAGCCATGCGTATTGACGTCACCACGGCACGAACATATTAACTATCGTTGCTCGATCAGTGACCCACTAATCGTGCACGCGACGCCGTGCACGTGCTCCTCCGGAACGAGCACCCCGAGGGGGCGGGCCCGCCCCCTGTGGGCCCCCGGGGCCATCGGCGGCCGACGCGACGCCCCCGGACGGCGCCGACGTCCCGCACCAGAAACACGAGCCCGCGTGGCACAGCGCCCGTGACGGCACGGAACACACCGGCCGGTCCACGCAGATCCGGAGGACGACATCACGCACTCCACGCGGCAAGGAGACCTCGTGCCAACCACCCAGGTACGACCCGTACGACGAAGGACCAGAAGACTCCCCCTGCTGCTCGCGGCCGGCGCCCTGCTGGTCGGCGGCGCCACCCTGGACACGCCCGACGCGAGCGCCCAGGCCGCCGGCTGCAAGGCCACCGAGCTGTTCGTGTCCCCCGACGGGAACGACAAGGCCAAGGGCACCAGGAGCAATCCCTTCAAGACCATCGAGAAGGCGCGCGACCACATCCGCGACAAGGGCCTCAACCGGCCCGGCACAATGCGCTGCGACATCCACGTCAACCTGCGCGCCGGCGACTATCCGGTGAGCCGGACCGTCGAGCTCGACGACCGCGACTCGGGCACGGGCGGCCACCAGGTCGTCTACCGCTCCTACGACGGCCCCGGCAAGGCCCGGGTGATGGGTGCCGAGCCGGTGACCGGCTGGGAGGAGTACAAGGACGGCATCTACCGTGCCGACGTCGGCACGGAGAACCCCTTCTACACCCTCTTCGAGGACGGCACGCGCGCCACCACCGCCCGCTACCCCAACCGCAAGTCCGACGACGAGTGGGCCCCGTACCTCACGTCCACCCTGCCGGAGCCGGAGAAGGAGGCCGTCCATCAGTGGCTGTACTCCAACCCCGGTGACTGGGACGCCGAGTGGGACCTCAGCAACGCCCAGGCGGTGGTCTGGTCCGGCGGCAGCTGGAGCTGGTTCACCGATACGGTCCCGATCCGGGACTGGAACCCCGCCAAGAACCAGATGACGCTCAAGTACTGGACCCGGTACGCGCTCAACAACTCCCGCGGCGGCTCGCGCTACTTCCTCCAGAACTCGCTCGACTTCCTGGACCAGGCGGGCGAGTACTACCTGGACTTCAAGAAGGGCCAGCTCTACTACAAGCCCCGCGGCGACATCAACGACGTCACCGTGCTGCGTCCCACGGTCAAGACCTTGTTCGAGCTGGCCGGCACCGACCCCGACCGGCGGGCGCAGGACATCACCCTGGACGGACTCGCCCTGCAGTACACCGACTTCGTCGACTGGTACCGCAACGGGTGGATCAGTGACGGCGACTCCGGCGAGGTGCACAAGTACCCGGAGTACGACCGGCAGATCGAGATGCCGCGCAACCGCTTCGGAGCCGTCTCCGTCACCAACAGCAAGGACATCACCTTGTCCCGGCTGAAGATCTCCGACACGGGCTACCACGCCGTCTACGCGCTCGCCGCGAACGACCGACTGACGGTTCGCGACAGTCTGCTGGAGAACATCGGCGCCGACGGAATCAAGGTGGAGGGCCCCTACCCGGGAGAGGGAAACACCTCGAACGGCCACCTGCTGACCAACAACTACATCACCCACTACGGTGAACTGAACCCCGGTGACGCCTCCGGCATCGAGCTGATGAACACCGGGCACAACACGGTCAGCCACAGCCACGTCAAGCACAGCGCCCGCTATGGCATCAGCCTCGAGGTCCGACCGGAAGTGGCCCTCAAGGACAACTACGCCCGCGGCAACACCTTCGAGTACCTGCGGATCGACGAAGCCGGCCTGGACAGCGGCGACATGGGCGCCTTCTACACCTACGGCGTCAACAACGTCGAGCCGTACCCGATGGACAACCACGTGCGCCAGATGGTCGTCGGCGACGTGATCCCGGACGGGTCGATGCCCGACAGCGGCACCCGGGGTATCCACATGGACGCCGGCGGCTGCGGCTTCACCTTCGAGGACATCGAGGTCGGCAGGACCACCGACCAGTCGTACCAGAGCTACCGGTGCAACGACGTGAAGAACGCCAACTGGGAAGACGGGTACGACGCCTCCAGGATGGAGTACGACAAGATCGGCGTCACCGCCGACTTCCCCTACCCGCTGCCCGACGGGGACACCCAGTGAGCGGTCGCTGAGCGGTCGCGTCCGACGAGCGCCCCCGGGCAGCGTGCCGAACGTGCCGCTGCCCGGGGTGCGGTGGGCGCGGGCCCGCGCCCACCCGTGCCGAGAGCACAGGCACCCGCACCGCCCTCAACACATGTCTGGAGGCATTGCCATGCCCGAGTTGTCCCGACGAAACGTCCTGGCCGCGGCCGGAGCCTCCGCGGCGGCGACCGCGCTGAGCGCCGCTCCCGCGCAGGCCGCGCCGGAGATGGCGGACACCAGCGCGTCGGCGGCGCGGGGAGGGGACCACGCCGCCGACCTGATGCGGCTGTGGTACCGCGCCCCGGCGGGGGAGTGGCTGGAGGCCCTGCCGGTCGGCAACGGCCGGCTCGGCGCCATGGTCTTCGGCGGCACCGACACCGAACGGCTCCAACTCAACGAGGACAGCCTTTGGGCCGGCGGTCCCAACGACTACGCCCGTCCCGACGCCGTGAAGCACCTGGCGGAGATCCGCCGCCTCGTGGTCGAGGAGAAGTGGAACCAGGCACAGCGGCTGATCGACGCCGAGTTCCTGGGCGGCCCCTCGGAGCAGGCCGCGTACCAGGTGCTCGGCGACCTCGAACTCACCCTCGCGGGCCAGGGCGAGGTGAGCGACTACGAACGCGAGCTGGACCTGGAGACCGCCGTCGCCCGCACCACCTACACACGGGGTGGCGTACGCCATGTCCGGGAGGTCTTCGCCAGCGCACCCGACCAGGTCCTCGTCGTCCGGATGACCACGGACACCCCAGGCGCCGTCGGCTTCTCCGCCCGCTTCACCAGCCCGCAGCGTTCCGGTGACTCGGCCGTGGACGCGCACACCATCGCCCTCGACGGTGTCAGCGGCGACTGGTACGGACTGCCCGGCTCGGTGCGCTTCAGGGCTCTGGCGCGCGCCGAGGCCGAGGGCGGCCGGGTGTCCACCGACGGCGGAACACTCACCGTCGAGGGCGCCGACGGCGTCACCCTTGTGATCTCCATGGCGACCAGCTACCGCAACTACCTGGACGTCGGCGCCGACCCCGCTTCCCGCGCCCGCAACCACCTGGCACCGGCCGCGAGGAAGCCGTACGCACACCTGCGCGCCCGGCACGTGGCCGACCACCGGCGCCTGTTCGACAGGGTTGCCATCGACCTGGGTCCCTCGGAACGGGCCGGTCTGCCCACCGATGAACGCATCCCGCTGTTCGCCGACGGCAAGGATCCCCAACTGGCCGCGCTCTACTTCCACTACGGACGCTACCTGCTCGCCTCCTGCTCCCGATCGCCCGGACAGCCCGCCAACCTCCAGGGCCTGTGGAACGACGGCCTGAACCCGGCCTGGGAGTCCAAGTACACCGTCAACATCAACTTCGAGATGAACTACTGGCCCGCCGGCCCCGGCAACCTCGCCGAGTGCTGGGACCCGGCGGTGCGGATGGTGCACGAACTGGCCGAGTCCGGTACCCGCACCGCCAAGGCCCTCTACGACGCCCCCGGCTGGGTGCTGCACCACAACACCGACGGCTGGCGCGGCACGGCACCGGTGGACGCCGCCCAGTACGGTATGTGGCCGACCGGTGGCGCCTGGCTGTGCGTGATGCTGTGGGAGCACTTCCAGTTCACCGGTGACACGGGCGCGCTGAGCCGCAACTACCCGGTGGTGAAGGGCGCGGTGGAGTTCTTCCTCGACACCCTGCAGGTGGATGCGGAGACCGGTTGGCTGGTCACCAACCCCTCGCAGTCGCCGGAGGTCACCCACCACCAGGACGAGGGCGAGAGTGTCAGCATCTGCGCCGGCCCCACCATGGACATGCAATTGCTGCGGGACCTCTTCGACGCCTACCGGCAGGCCGCCAAGGTGCTGGACCGTGACCCCCGGCTCGTCGAACGAGTCACCGAGGTCCGCGACCGGCTCGCTCCCACCCGCGTCGGCTACCTGGGCCAGATCCAGGAGTGGCTGGTGGACTGGGAGGAGGCGGCCCTGGTCAGAAGCCGCCACGTGTCCCACCTGTACGGGGTGTTTCCGAGCGCGCAGATCACCCCGAGGGGCACGCCGGAACTCGCCGCGGCCGCCAAGAAGAGCCTGGAGCTGCGCGGTGCCGCGGGACAGGGCTGGTCCCTCGCCTGGAAGATCAACATGTGGGCCCGGCTGCTGGACCCGGCGCGCGCCTACCAGCACCTGGCGGACCTGCTCACCCCGGCGCGCACCGCACCCAACCTCTTCGACCTGCACCCGCCCTTCCAGATCGACGGCAACTTCGGCGGCGTCTCCGGCATCACCGAGATGCTGTTGCAGAGCCACGCCGGCGAGATCGAACTGCTGCCCGCCCTGCCCGCGGCATGGCCCACCGGATCCTTCCGGGGACTGCGGGCGCGCGGCGGCTTCGAGATCGACCTGGAGTGGACGGCGGAGGGGATCACACGCGCGGAGGTGCGCTCGCTGCTCGGCAATCCCGTACGGATCCGCACCCCGCACCCGGTGCGCGTCGAGGGCGCCGACGTGGACCGCCCCGAGCGGGGTGTGGTGTCCTTCGGCACGCGCCGCGGCGGCCGGTATCGGCTCGGCCCGGTCACCCCGTAACGGCGCCCACACCCCGTCAGGCCGCCACCGCGGCCGTCTCACCGAAAGGGGCGACCGCGGTGCCGTCGACGGGGCCTGGAACGTCCCGGTCCAGTTCGCTGCCGATGGCCTCCCGCAGCACGTCGTGCTGCGCACCGAGCCTGAACTGCTCGTCACGCCACCGTTCACGCGGACAGAACCACACCGGATGACCCACCACATCCGCCGGCTCCCAGCCAGCAGGTCAGGAATGCGCGACTGTCAGGCGGTGGCGCGCCGGCGTCCGTCGCGGACGTCTCGCCAGTAGAGGAGCGCTGCGGCCGCCGCGGTCCACGCCGCTAGAACCGCGATGCCAGCCGCCAACCCGGCGTTGTTGAAATGGGAGATGCCCTGCAAGGCGCGCACGCCGACGCCGACCGGCAGGATCCCGGAAAGCGGGTGCAGCCAGTCCGGCAGATATGCGCTGGGCAGGGTGCCGCCGCTGGTGGCGTTGCCGAAGGTCAGCAGCACCACCGAGGCCACCGACATCCCCGCCTTGCCGAACAGGCGCATGCACAACATGGTCGCCCCGCCGACTGCGGCGGCCATCAGCGCGACGATGCCCGCAATACCGAGGAACGGGCCGGGCAGCGCCGCGAATGCGAGACTGCCGGTGATCAGCGCGACGATCACGCCGCCGAGGACGCTGAACAGGGCCAGGCTGAGCATGCGCCAGGCATATGTCAGCCGGGGCGCCATCTGGTACGTCATCATCCCGAACAGAAACCCCGCCAGGACGATGCCGAACCCGGCGGGCTCAGGTGGCCGCTGAGGGGCGGGCCTCCAAGTCCCGCCCTGGCCGCTCCGCGCGGTCGATCGTCAGCGCCCCTTCTTTCTTTCGATCACCGAGTCGTACGAGCGCATGCCGGTGACGCGCTTCCCGCCCTCGCTGAATTCCAGCAGCATGCGCCACAGCAGCCGTACCCGGGTGTCCGCCCACAGAGCCTCGACCGGGTCCACGCGCAGCATCACCTGCTGACCCCCCTGCTCCGGGGGTTTGACGTTGTCGAACATCGAGTCAGGGCCGGGCTCCTGGAGCTGCTCGCGGATCACCTTGACCGCATGCGCGATCTCCTCGGCATCGTGCACCACGCACGCGCGCCCCTTCACCTGGAGCGAGCGGCTCTGCAGGCGCTCTGCGAATCCGCCCGGCGGGGCGTGATGCACCGAGTAGCTCACCCGTGGATTCGCGAGGATCTCCGCATGCTTCCGCGTGTAGCCGAACGTGAGCATGTACACCCTCAGCCCGTCGGCTCCGTAGTGCATGTGCGAAGTGGCGGGGTTCCCGTCACTGTCGAGCGTCGCGAGCGTGGCGACCGGCTCGTCCCGCAACAGTTCCTTTATGGACTCCTCGACCTCTTCGACGCTGGGCTCCTGGGCGGGCACGGGCATCTCCCCTGGTCGTGATCGCGCGGCATGACGAAGTGCCCTGTCGGCGACGGTGGTTGAGTCGAAATCGGCGACGTGGTGCCGTTGCCGGACCGGCAGGCCAGCAACGCATGCCGTTCGCTCCGTACCGTGATACGGAACACTGGCCGCAAGTGTGATACCAGGCAAGGTTGGAGGCAACCGTCTTGCATGCCGAAGATACCGTCGCGGCGCGCAAGGGCGGCCGGACGTCAGTGGTCGGGCAAACGCCAGAGGTGTTGACGAGGTGCCGCGTGTCAGCCGATGTGCTCGCTCAGTTCCTTCGCGATGCGGATCACCGTCGGTGCGACACCCTCCGCCCATCCGGCGCCCGCGCGTGAGCTGGGTGCCGTCACCGCGACCGCGGCACGGGTGCGGCCGTGCCGGTCGCGCACGGAGGCGGCCACCGAGCGGACTTCGAGCTGGCTCTCGCCGTCGTTGGTCGCGTAGCCGCGCTCCCGGACCGCTGCCAGCTCGGTGAGTAGGGCATCGAGTGTGGAGATGGTGCGCGCGGTGAGGGTCGGGAGCTCGCCCGTCGGGTGGAGCGCGGCCAGCTCCGTGTCCGGCAGATCGGCGAGTATCGCCTTGCCGATCGCGGTCGCGTGCGCGGACAGGGACCAGCCGACACGGCTGCTCGCCCGTACCGCCTGGGTGCTCTCGACGGCGTCGAGGTAGACCACGTCAGGGCCGCGCAGGCAGGCCGTATGGGCGGTCTCGCCCGTCTCATCCCGCAACCGCACCAGGGCATCGCGGGAGATCGCTTGGAGATCGATGTTCGTGACGACGGACAGGCCTATGTCGACCAGCGCCGGCCCCGGCCGGTAGGCCCGCGACCCGGCGTCCTGCTCCACGAACTGATGGTGACTGAGGGTCGCCAGCATGCGATGGACGGTTGAGCGCGACAGCCCCATCTCCTGTGCCACCTGGCTGACGCGGATCGTTTCGTGCTCTTCGAACATCCGCAGTAGGTGCAGGACGTTGTCGACTGCACCGATGAGCCCCGAGGGGTTCTTCGCCCGGCCCGACCTGTCGGGGGTGTCGTCTTCTCCAGCCACGTGGAGCACGTTATCCCACCGATTTCCAGCCTTGCCTCTCCTTCGAAAAAGGGCCACACTACGGAACGGTGTTCCGCATGATGCGTCATGGTTGATGATCTGGAGGAGCCGCCATGTTCCAGCGTCTGGATTTGCTCGCCGCGTCGTCGGCGCGGAGCTGGCGTCAAGCGGCAATGGGCCCTGCTGGCGGAGGTTCGGCATGAGTGTCGAGGTCGACTGGCTGCGTGATCGAGTGGACGCGCGCAGCATCTGCGAGTTCATCGAGCAGGGTGTACGTCGTGACGCTTCACGCGATGTGCAGCTCGCGGTCAAGGTGGGGCGGGGTGGTCTGGACGAGACCACTGCGCTGTTCACCGGTGGGGCCGACATCGCTGTGGTCGCACCGATCGCTGCACTCTGTCTGCTGCGTCAGTTCGGTGATCTCCAGGGCCTGTTCGCCCTGGGAGTGGTGCCGCGGCGCGGGTGTCTCGTCGCCGCGGCCGACGCGGAGCTGCCTCTCCGCACCGTCGCCGACCTCGCGGGCGGCACCCAGTGCTTCACGGTCGCCACGCCGGCGGACGATGACGTGAGCCTGGTGGGCTTTGCCGTCCACAGGGCTTTGCGCCTGGCCGGCGTGAGCGCGGGGGACGTGCGTTTCATCTATGACGACGAGCCGGCCGCTTGCTTCGAGCGCCTCGCCAGCGGTGAGGCGGACGTCGTGATCCACGATCCGATGTCCGACCCCGGGTGGGCGGGAGTGGCAGCTCTGCGGCCGGTGACGTACCTGCCGTGGGGCGACCGGGTCGTTCACGGCCTCGCCGTCCAAGGCTGGCTTCCTCGCACGGTTCCCGCCGGTCAACTCCCCGGACTCGATGAGGACGTGACTGCCCTGGACTGCTCCGACTTCGCGGTCCTGTGCCGTGCGGACCTGGACGACGAACTCGCCCGCCTGATCGCCCGAATTCTGACTCGGGGATGCCGCCCCGCGGAAGTCGCCGCAGCGGTCCAGACGCCGCTTCCGCTGCATCCGGGAGCCGCGCGCGCCTACGCCGACCTCGTCACCGACGAATTCCTTGGGAGCCGATGATGCCCGAACCCGTCCTGATGCCAGGGGCGCCTGCCGTCCGCGAGACCGAGCTCCTGGTCGTCGGGGCTGGTCCTGCCGGGCTCTTTGCCTGCTACTACGCGGGGATGCGAGGGCTCGACGTGACCCTCCTGGACAGCCTGCCCCATCTCGGTGGTCAGGTGGCCGCCCTCTACCCGGACAAGGAGATCTTCGACGTCGCCGGGTTCCCGGCCGTCACCGGACGCGAGCTGGTAGAGCGGCTCACCCGGCAGGCGGAGAGCGCCTCGCCGTCCATCGTGCTCGGGGAGGGTGCCGTAGACCTCCAGCACGATGCGGACGCGGTCACGGTCGTCACCGACGCCGGACGCGTCATCCGCGCGGGCGCCGTGCTGATCACCGCCGGCATCGGCCGCTTCACCCCGAGGCCACTGTCCGCGCTGGACGGATTCACCGGCGACGGTGTGCACCACCTCGTCGCGCCTCCTCATGAATACGCCGAGCGCGAGGTGGTGATCGTCGGAGGGGGCGACAGCGCCGTCGACTGGGCCAACACCCTTGCTCCACACGCACGTCAGGTGACGCTCGTGCACCGCCGCACCAGGTTCCGCGCCCACGAGCACTCGGTGAGCCGGCTCATGGAATCCCCGGTACGTGTCCTCACCAACAGCGAGATCGCCGACGTACACGGCGACGAGTCGCTCAAGGCCGTGACCGTACGCGACTGCGGCACCCAGGGGGTGGAGATGGTCGACGCGGACGTCCTGATCCCCGCCCTGGGGCACATCGCCTCGCTCGGACCCCTCACCAGTTGGGGGCTGGCCCTCGACAAGCAGCAGATCCAGGTGGACACCGACATGCGCACCGGAGTGGACCGCGTCTACGCCGCCGGCGACATCACCACCTATCCCGGCAAGGTCCGGCTGATGGTCGTCGGCTTCGGCGAGGCCGCCACCGCGGTCAACAACATCGCCGTACGCCTCCGGCCCGACGAGGACCTCTTTCCCGGCCACTCGAGCGAACGCCCACCGATTCCGACCCTCTGAAGGAGGACGCCTCATGGGTTACGTGATCAACGACAAGTGCATCAACGAACTCGACGGCTCCTGCGTCGACGTATGCCCCGTGGACTGCATCTACGAGGGACTCACCAAGCGCTACATCAACCCCACCGAATGCATCGACTGCGGGGCATGCCTGCCCGAATGCCCGGTCGACGCCATCACCACCCCCAAGAAGGCCGACCCCACCTGGGCACAGGACAACGCCGAGTTCTTCTCGGTGGCGCTGCCCGGGAAGGACGCCCCGCTGGAGAGCCCCGGCGGCGCGTACGGAACCGGCCCCATCGGAGTGGACACCCCGCTCGTCGCCAACTGGACCAAGGAGTGACCGTGCGACACGTCCCACTGCTCATCATCGGAGGCGGCATAGGTGGCATGGCCACCGGCCTGGCCCTCGCGCAGGCCGGCTTTGAAGCTCATATCGTCGAGCAGGCACCGGAGTTCGCCGAGATCGGCGCAGGTATCCAGCTCGCCCCGAACGCCCTGCGAGTCCTCGACTCCCTCGGCGTCCTCGACGCCATCGACGAGGTGGCTGTACGCCCGCGGAACCTGGTGTTCATGCATGCCGACACCGGCAAGCACCTGACGACGATCGACTTCGGCACTGCCTTTCTCGAGCGCTACCGGCAGCCGTACAGCGTGCTGCACCGCGGCGACCTGCTCGACGTCCTGCTCGCCGCCTGCCGTGAGCATCCCAAGGTCACCTTGGAGAACGACCGCCAGGTCGTCGACATCGAGGACCACACCACGACTGCCATCGTCCATTTCGCCAACGGTGAGAGCTACCACACCGACGCCCTGATCGGGGCCGACGGCCTGAAGTCCCGAGCCCGGCAGCTCCTCTCCGACGACCGTCCCATCACGGACGCGTACGTCGCCTACCGCGGCGCGCTCCCCATGAGCGAGGTCAGCCTGCCGGTCGAACCGGACGACGAGATCATCTGGATCGGTCCGAACAAGCACCTGGTGCAGTACCCGATCCGGCGCGGCGAGCTCTACAACCAGGTCGCCGTCTTCCGTAGCCCCAGCTACAGCTCCGAGATCGAGCACACCGACGAGTGGGGCGGACCCGACGAGCTCGACCAGGCCTTCGCCGGGGCCTGCGAGCAGGTCCGCACCTCCGTCACGATGTTCAACAGGTCCAGACGCTGGCCGATGTACGACCGGGAGCCCCTGGCCAACTGGACCCGCGGGCGCGTCACCCTGCTCGGCGACGCCGCGCACCCCATGTTCCAGTACCTCGCCCAGGGCGCCTGCCAGGCCATCGAAGACGCTGGCTGTCTGGCCCGCCAACTGACCAAGCACAACGGCGACATCGACGAGGGCTTCGCCGCCTACCAGGCGGAACGGATCCCGCGGACCGCGCTGGTGCAGCGCGTCGCCCGCGGCTGGGGCCAGGTCTGGCACGCCGGAAACGACACCACGACCTCTGCCCTGCGCGACCGCGTCTTCGGACGCCGCAGCGCCGACGACTACACCGACCTGGACTGGCTGTACCAGCCGATCGCCCTCTGAGCCCGAGGACCGTGATGAAGGAAGAGATCGAGGAGACCGTCCGCGCCAGCCGCGCCCTGGCCGCAGCCGGCCTGACCGACATGGTCTGGGGACATGCGGCGGTCCGCGACGCCAACAACGACGGCGTGTGGATGAAGGCCTCCGGTTGGGGCTTCGAAGAGATCAGCCCCGAGCGCGTCCTGCTCGTCAGCCGCAAGGGACAGGTCCTGCACGGTGAGGGTAAGCGGCACATCGAATACCCGATCCACACCGAGATCATGGCGCGGCGCCCCGACGCCGGCTGCGTCGTGCACACGCACGCCCCCGCTCTGAGCGCGTTCGCCTCGCTGGACGTGCCGCTGCTGCCGCTCTCGCACGACGGCGTTGTGTTCAGCGACCCACAGGTGCCCCGCTTCACCGACACCGGCGCGCTCATCGCGACCGCCGAACTCGGCGCCGCGCTCGCCGACACGCTCGGCGATGCGCCCGCGTGCCTCCTGCCCAAGCACGGCGCCGTGACCGCCGGACCGGACGCCGCGACCGCCGTGATGTACGCCGTCCTGCTCGAGCGAGCCTGCCGTACGCAACTCATGGCCATGGCCGCCGGCGAGCTCAAGGTCTGGTCCGACGCCGAGGAAGCGGCCTTCAAACGCGATCAGATCTGGAACCCCACCCAACGCGACGCCGGTTGGCACTACCTGAACCGGCTCTCGGAGAGGACCTTCCAATGACGCAGACACCCGCGAAGGCGGACCGCGACGCTGAACTCTCCACTGCAGAGAAGCAGTTGTACGAGGACTTCAACAGGTTCGGGCTCATTCCGCTGTGGACCGAGCGCGAAGACCTGATGCCGATGACGCCCGCACCGCAGGCCGTTCCGCACGTCTGGCACTGGGACGACCTGTATCCGTTGGCTGCCCGCGCCGGCGACCTCATCCCCGTCGGCCGTGGCGGCGAGCGACGCGCCATCTCCGTGTCCAACCCGGGGCTGCCCGGACTCCCGTACGCGACCCCCACCCTGTGGGCCGCCATCCAGTACCTCGGCCCGAACGAGGTTGCACCGGCCCACCGGCACAGCCAGAACGCCTTCCGGTTCGTCCTCGAAGGCGAAGGCGTGTGGACGGTCGTCGACAGCGACCCCGTGGCCATGCGACGGGGCGATCTTCTGCTGACCCCCGGGTGGCAGTTCCACGGTCACCACAACCCGCACCCGAAGCCGATGGCCTGGCTGGACGGCCTTGACATCCCGTTCGTCGCCGCCACCGACACCGGCTTCTTCGAGTTCGGCGAGGACGGGGTGACCGACCGGTCCACCCCGCACCGCTCCCGCTCCGAGCGGATCTGGGGCCACCCGGGCCTGCGCCCTCTCGCGGCGACGGCCACGGACACCCCCAACTCGCCGCTGGCCGCCTACCGCTGGGAACACACCGACGCGGCCCTGACCGCCCAACTCGAAGTCGCCGCCGAAGGACACCCCGGAGTCGTGACCGAACCCGGCCACGCCGCCGTGCGCTTCAGCAACCCCACCACGGGAGGCGACGCGCTCACCACCATCCGCACCGAGATGCACCGCATCGCCGCAGGCGAGCGCACCGCCGCGGTCCGCGAGACCGGATCGAGCGTGTGGCAGGTCTTCGACGGCACCGGCGCCATCACCCTCGACGGCAAGCGCACCGACCTCGTACGCGGCGACGTCATCGCCGTGCCCTCGTGGTGCGAGGTCGCCATCGAGGCCCGCACTGACCTCGACCTCTTCCGATTCAGCGACGCCCCCATCTTCGAACGCCTCAACCTCGCCCGCAGGGAGTACTCATGAAGCTCGCCACCATCCGCACCGGCACCGGCACGGCCGCCGTCCGCGTCGACGAGACGGAAGCGGTGGAGACCGGCTATGCGGATGTCGGTGCCCTGCTGGCCCAGGACAGCTGGCGGGAGCTGGCCGCCGCGGCTGACGGCGCACGGCACGCGCTGGACGGACTCGACTACGCGCCCGTCGTCCCCCGCCCGCAGAAGATCTTCTGCGTGGGCCTCAACTACCGCTCCCACATTCTGGAGATGGGTCGTGACCTGCCCCAATACCCCACGGTCTTCGCGAAGTTCCCCGCCGTCCTGATCGGCGCCTACGACGACATCGTGCTGCCCGCAGCCTCCCAGGCCATCGACTGGGAAGGCGAGATGGCGGTCGTCGTCGGAGCCCGGGCTCGCAACGTCACCGTGGAAGAGGCGGGCGCACGCATCGCCGGATACGCCGTTCTCAACGACGTCACGGCCAGGGACTGGCAATACCGCACCAAGGAGTGGCTGCAGGGCAAGAACTTCGAGGCCACGACGCCGTTCGGACCGGTCCTGGTGACCTCGGACGAGGCGGGCACCGGCTCGCGTCAGCTCACCACGGAGGTCGACGGCGTGACCAAGCAGCAGGCCGACACCGGCGACCTGGTCTTCGACGCGGCGGCCCTGGTGTCGTATCTGTCGACGATCATCACCCTGGAGCCCGGGGACGTCATCGCCACCGGCACCCCCGGCGGCGTCGGGCAGGCCCGGGCCCCGAAGGAGTACCTCGGCGACGGCAGCGTCCTCACCACCCGGATCGAGGGGCTCGGCGAGTGCCGTAACCACTGTGTCCAGGAGAAGCCGCATGACGCGTGAGCCCGCTCCGCGTCCCCTCCTGCTCGACTGGCTCGCGCAGGGCACGAGTCTCCTGCGCAGTGAACTCGACAAGGCGGACGAGTCATGGGTGACCGGCCCGTCCACGCTGCCCGGCTGGACCACAGCCCACCTGCTCACCCACCTGGCGCGCAACGCCGACGCCCTGAACAACCTGGTCACCTGGGCCGCCACCGGCGTCGAGACCCCGATGTACCCGCACGGTGTCAGCGGGCGCCTGCGCGACATCGAGGAAGGCGCTCAGCGGAAGCCACAGGTCGTCGTCAAGGACGTCCACGACAGCGCGACCTGGCTCCAGCAGTCCCTCGACGCCCTGCCGGACATTGCCTGGGGACGCACCGTGCGCACCGCCCAGGGGCGCCTCGTCCCGGCCTCGCTCATTCCCTGGCTGCGGATCCGGGAAGTGTGGATCCACCTCATCGACCTGGGAACCGGAGTCACGTTCACCGCACTGCCCGACGACCTGGCCGCGGCACTACTGCCCGATGTGGTCACCACACTGGCCGGCCGGGACGACTGCCCAGCTCTGGTCGTACGCCCCTGGTCGGGGGGACTGCCGCTGACGACCAGGCTGACCGACGCCGCGGCCACTTCGGCCGAAGTCGAAGGCACCACAGCCGACTTGCTCGGCTGGCTCACCGGCCGAGCGTCTGGTGCCGGGCTCGCCTGCGCGCCGGTGGGTCTGCCTGAGCTGCCCGCGTGGCTGTAGTCCCGACACCCCATTCCACTCACCGGAGCACACCATGAAGATCACCCATTTCGGGCATGCCTGCGTGCTGGTCGAGATCGAGCGCAACGGCCGGACCGCCCGCCTGCTGTTCGACCCGGGTACGTACGCGACCGGCTTCGAGGACATACGCGATCTCGATGCCGTACTGATCACCCACGAGCACCCCGACCACCTCGACATCGAGCGCCTCGCACCGCTCCTCGGCGCGAACTCCGGGGCCCGGCTGATCGTGGATGAGGGCAGTAGCGCCCGTCTGGCAGAGGACGACCTGCAGCACGAGACCGTCGGCAAGGGCGACACCATCACCGTCGCCGAGGTGCCGGTCCAGGTGGTGGCCGGCGATCACGCGGTCATCCACCCGCAGTTGCCGTGCGTCCACAACAACGGCTACCTCGTCGACCAGCGGCTGTTCCACCCCGGTGACGCCTTCGTTCTCCCGCCCCAGCAGGTGGATGTCCTGCTCCTGCCGACCGGCGGACCGTGGATGAAGGTGAGCGAGGCGATCGACTACCTGCGAGCCGTCGCTCCGCGCACAGCGATCCCCATCCACCAGGCGGGACTCGCCGCCGTCCACCAGCAGCTGCACCAGCAACTCTTCTCCAATCTGGGGCCGCAGGAGTGCAGCGTCCAGGTCCTCGATCACGGCACGGCGACAGCCGTCTGATTGCTGGGCTCGCAGAGAGGTCCCGCCCGACAGTGGGAAGTCGGGTGGGACCTTGTCATGCTCTGGGCGGCTAACAGCGCGGTGGCCACTGACGGATAGATCAGGCCGACGATGGCCCAGACGCGACCGAGGCCCAGGGTGAACTCCATTCCCGTCGCGCGCAGCGCGGGCGGGTAGTGCGTGGCCATGCAGGCGACTACGAGGCTCTGTGTCCCCATCGACCCGACCCCGCAAGGACGGAGAGCAGGAGGAGCACAGGACGTGGCTGCTGGGTGCTCAGCGTCAGGAGGCCCACCGCGCCGACCAGGAACCCTCCGACGGTGACAGCCTGCAAATGCCCCATGTCTCCGAGCACGGACAGGCTGACGCTGCCGATGACGGCGCCGACGGTGAAGGCGATGGAGAACTCTAACGGCGAGCTGAGGTCGTATCCCGAGCGGATCATCACCGTCGGCAGCCACGTGCTGGTGCTGTAGATGAGAACGGAGGACATGAACGTGGCGAGGAACAGCACCAGCGTCGTCCAATGGAATGCGAACAGGTTATTTTCCGCCACGGCAAGGACCTGGAACGTGCCAGTCGACCGCCTGGCCTGCCGGGGTGTCGGTCGTCGGACGGGGCTCAGCCGACTCCCCATCGGGCCGCCTGCTCCGTCAGGAGGTCAGCCGCTTCCTTGACTGCTTCTACGTACCGCGGGAGCTCCTGGTCGGGCACCCTGTGAGAGAGGGCCGCAATGCTGATCGCCGCGATGACGCCACCGCCCTCTGCGCGCACCGGCGCGCCCACCCCCAGTACGTCCGCGTCGAGTTCACCGCGGGCGACTGCGTACCCCTGCTCTTTGATCTCGGCGAGCAGGGTGCGCAGTTCGTCGGGATCGGTGTGAGTGGCTTCGGTGAAGCGCGGCAGCGGCTGGGCGAGCAACTCGTCGATCTGCTCGGGCGGCGCCCAGGCCAGCAAGGTCAGAGCGGCGGCCCCGGCGTTGACGGGCAGCACCTGGCCTCGCTCGTACGACAGGCGAAGGGCGTTGCCGGCTTCTTCTCGCTCGAGGCAGACCACGGCGGAACCCGTGCGCCGGGTCAGAAGGGCGGGCACGCCGGTTCGCTCGACGAGTTCGCGCATGACCGGGCGGGCCAGGTCGGACAGGCCGACGCCCCTACGGGCCAGGCGGGCCAGATCCAGGACACGGGGCCCCAGCCGGAACCCCGAGCCCGACGCATTCTCTTCGAGGAACCCGTTGGAGGTGAGGCTCTGGAGATAGCGGTACGCCGTGGAACGGGCCACGCCGAGTTGTGATGCGACCTCTGTGGCCGAGAGTGCCAGACGCTCGTCGTCGAACATCAACAGGATGCGGCGATGGCGGAGATCGCGGACGAGGCTGGCGTGGGACGCGCGACGCTGTATCGGCACTTCCCGACGCGCGAGTCGCTGTTGCGGGGTGTGGCGAAGGTCGGGATCGCGGAACTCGCAGACGCCTTCGACGCCGCGCACCTCGAAGAGCTCCCGGCCGACCGGGCGATCGCCAGGATCATTGCCGTCTACCTGCGGGAGGGTGCCAAGTACGCCGCAGTGATTAGGTAGGCCGGTGACTACTGCGACCCGGGCGAAATCGAACGTACGATCAATCCTGTCTGGGATGCGCTCGCCCGTGGTGTCCGGGCCAAGCTCCTGCGTGACGACTTGCGTGTTGAGGCGGTGTTCGCCATGCTGTCCGCGATCGTGGACCGTGCCCTCTGGCTGGCGGCCGACGAAGTCGTGACGCCCGAGGAAGCCGCCGAGGCTGCCGTGACGATCTTCCTTGACGGCGCACGCAAGCTCGATTAGCACGTGTCGGCGCGACGCCATTGCTGCGGCACGCCGCTCTGCCTGGGACTGCCGGAATGTCGGGCCGACGGTCACCAGGCCGAGGCATCGTCAGCAGCTCGTGGTCGCGCCACAGTTTGACGGGGGTGGAATTCGGGTGCGGAGCCGACGGCAGAAGGTGCTCGTCGCGTTCGACGATGCGGGGCGGCTGATCGGAGCCGATGACGGTGACGACTTCAGGAGCGGCCCCCACGGAAACTCCTTGGCCCCTGGAACGTTGGAGACCGAGGGGATGCGGCTGGGCCGCCGTACACCGCGTGTGGACCGCCGGCCCCTCGGGGTGGCGATCCACACGCGGCGGTACGCGCTGACCTCGCCCGCCCTCAGGCGGGCACCGGGCTCGACCAGCCGAACGCGGCGAGATCGATTTCGGGGTGTACGGCCTTGCACGAGCCACAGGTGCGCGCGGCTTCATCGGCCGAGAACCTGGCGCACGCGGCCGCGTAGAAGCTGGACGGAGTCACGTCGTTGTCGTGCTCCCACTCGTAACGGTGCAGCTCGGTCTGGCAGTCCGGGCAGTACCAGACCGCACCCTGACGCCCAGCCTTGAGCGCCATGAAGCGGATCGCCGTGCCCGCCTCGACAGGGACGATCTGGTGCGGGGTGCCGGCCGGGACGTAGACGTGATCCCCGATCTTCATCCGGAACCGGTTCACCGAACTGTCGCGCAGGAGCACGTCGCTGCTGCCGGACATCTGGCTCAGGACGGTGTCCTTCTCGCAGACCAGGTGGAACGGCTGCGGCAACTCGTTGTGCGACAAGTAGAGCTGAGGGTCGGTGTCCGCAGGGAGCACGGCCGCATCGGCGTAGTTCCCCAGCTCGGGTGCGACCTTGAGTGCGTGGAGCATCCGTCGGCGGTTCGTCATCGGGAGACCTCCTGAAGTGCGGGCTGTCCGGCTTCCTGCAGTGCGCGGTACGCGGCATTCACCGCGGTGGTCTGGGTGACCGTCCGGTGCCAGCCCCAAGGGGCAGTTGTGAACGGCTTGTTGACGTGGCCGCACTCCTTGCAGGTGCGTCCGGCGTCGGAGTTGCGGATGTCGGCGAACCTGGAAGATCCGACGGTCGTCGGGAACTGCGAGACGCGGTCGTCATCGGCGCCACCGTGCCGGGTCGCGTCATAGCCGGGCAGGCCGGCCGGAGTCGCGTCGTACTCGTGCCGCACGATCTCGGCCTTGCACTCCTGGCAGCGGGCGATCATCGCCTCCGACTGGTCCCCCTCCTCTGCCTGGTGCTGGGTGACCACCATGAGCCCGTAGGCGCCCTCCTCCTTCTCGTCGCGGAGGTAGGAGTTGACTCCGTGCAGGTTCTGAGTCGCCATGATCTGTCCGGTAGCCATCACCGACCGGTGCGCGCCGTAGACGACGACGACTTCGTTCACGGTGTTCCAGTGGAAGAAGTGGCCGTAATCGGCGTCCGGACTGCCGATGAGAACTGCGCCGCAGGGCACGATCGCACCAGCATGGTCGTACGGGAACAGTGGCATCAGCTGTCCTGCGGACCTGGCCATGTGCTCGAAAACGTTGGTCTTGAGTGGTTCGCGGTCGGGGTCGGCCGGAGAGATCTGCTGGGTCTCTTCCAACGGGACCGACTCCGTGGTGGGCTCGCTCATGGCTGTCCCTCTCCTGGAAGTGTCGCGCCATGCGGAACGGTGATCGCTATTTTGGTACTAAAATCTGGAGCATGGCAAGCGCCGAGCGACAGCCAATCTGCCCCGGGGTGCCTGTGTGCGGTGCGGGTAGAGGCGGCGAAAGTGCAGGTCGCGAGGTGTGCGGACGCCGACGGCCGCCCCGGAAAACTCCGGGGCGGCCGTTGTGGCGGGCAGGGTCCGCGTCAGTTGATGCGCTCACCCAGCTCACGGGCGACGCGTACGGTCGCGGCTGCTGCGCTGTCGATCCAGTCGTCGTCGACGCGGGACTGGGGGGCCGTGGTGGCTATGGCGGCCCGTGCGTGCCCGTGCTTGTCCCGGACGACTGCCGCGACCGCGCTGACATCGGCCTCGCTCTCGGCGTTGTTGACGGCGTAGCCCAGGCGGCGGACGTCGGTCAGCTGCTTCTTGAGGTCCTCGCGCGTCTGTGGGGCGCGGGACGTCGGAGCCTGTAGGTCCTCCTCCGGATAGCGGGCTGCGAGCGCTTCGTCGTCGAGTTCGGCGAGCAGGGCCTTGCCGGCGGCTGTCGCGTGCGCGGGCAGAGTCCAGCCGGTCCGGCTTCCGGTGCGCACGACCTGATTGCTCTCGACGCTGTCGACATAGAGCACCTCGGCCCCGCGGAGGGTTGCCAGGTGAACCGTCTCGTCGGTCTCGTCGCGCAAGTGCACCAGGGCTCCGTGCGCGAGCGAGCGGATGTCCATGTTCGCGACGACCGACAGGCCGATGTCGACGAGCGCGGGGCCCGGCTTGTAGGCGCGGGAGAAGTCGTCCTGTGTCACGAAGCCGTGGTGGCTGAGCGTGGCGAGCATGCGGTGGACCGTCGACCGTGACAGGCCCATGTCGCGGGCGACTTGGTTCACGCGGATCATCTCGTGGTCCTGGAACATGCGCAGCATGCGCAACACGTTGTCGACGGCTCCGATCAGGCCCGCCGGGCGGCGTTCAGAGCTGGGCTCTTCGCTGTTGTTCGCCGTTTTTCGATCCACACAGAGCACAGTAGCGCAGAGATTTCCAGCCTCTACGCCCTTGCCATTACGTTCCTATGAACGGGACAGTGTTCTGTATCGTGACACATAGCAACGACGAGGGAGTCTTGCCATGCCTCTGTACCTGAGCCTTCACCAGGCCCCGGGCCTGTCGGTGGAGGAGATCGCGGGGAACGCGCCGGAGGTCGCCCAGCAGGTGCACGCGACCTTTCGGCAGCTGTATGTGAACACCGGCTCCGGGTTCATCGTCTCGGTCTACGAGGCCGACGACGCCAAGGCGTTGGAGGAGGAGTTCGAGCGGATCGGCTTCCCCTTCGACTCCATCAACGAGATCGACTTCACGCAGAACGCCGCGGAGTTGGCCGAGATGGTGCGGCAGGGTGATCATGTCTGAGGCACCCGCGCTGAAGCGTCCGGTCACCCTCCACCTCCGAGGCGACTGGGGGCAGGCCAACATGCACCGGATCTGCGGCTGGCTGGCCCAGGAGATGGGGGACCGAGCTCCGGAGGGCTCCCGTTTCGCCATCTGGAACGGTCGGGGAGGGATCGACCAGATCGAGGCGCTGCAGGTCGGAGAGGCCGACATCGCCATTGTCACGCCGACAGCCGCGGTGCGGATGCTGGAGCGTGCGGGGAAGATGGAGGGGCTGGCCTCGTTGGGTGTGATCGGTCAGCGCGACCGGCTCGTTGTCGCGGTCGACGCGTCCCTGCCCGTCACCACGGTGGCCGATCTTGCCTCCGTCGCCGACCAGTTGACCGTGGCGACCTCACTCGACGACGGTGTGAACCTCATCGGCCTGGCCGCGCACAAGGCGCTGCGTATCGCCGGCGTCGACCCCGAGAAGCTGTCGTTCTTCTACCACGAGCGTCCGTTCCCGCCGCTGGAGCAGTTCATCGAGGGCAAGGCGAACGTCCTCATCCACGAAGCGGTGATGACTCCGCGGTGGCAGCAGCTCGACCGTGTGCGGCCGGTCAAGTACCTGCCCTGGGGGGACAACGTACTCCAGGCCTTCGCAGCCGAGGGGTGGCAGGACGCCGTGGTGGAGGCGGGCTACTTTCCCGGCCTCACCGAGGATCTTCGCACGCTTGACTTCTCGGACTTCGCGATCCTGTGCCGAAAGGACATGGAGGACGACGTCGCCGCCCTGGCCACCTGGTGCATGGTGATGACGCGCCGGGCCCTGGAGGCCCAGTACGCACATCTGCCGGCCGATCACTCGCCGGTCACGTACCCGCTCGTCCCCGACGACATGGTGCGCTCCCCGCTGCCGTTGCATCCGGCCGCGGCCCGGGCGTACGAGGCACTGGGGGACCGCGAACTCTCCGACGGCGCCCCGCTCTGGAAATAGAGGAGGCGCGGCGCCGAGTGGCCCGGATTCCTCTCGGCGCATCAGCTGTCACGCCCTAACACCCCTGAGGAGTAAGCGTGATCGAGCTCAAGAACCTGGACCCCTCGGACGCGTTCCTGGCAGTGCTTCAGGCTCATCTCCGCGCAGTTGTACCGCGGAATCGGCGACAGCCACGTACTGACGAACGTGGCTGTCTGGGAGAATCTGACCTGCCTGCGCAACGCCTTCATGACCGAGAAGTTCCAGAGCACGCTGGCGCACTATCCCGACGGGGCGGCCGCCTACCCGGTCATCATGCGTAAGCAGGCCGTGCCGGCGGTGTGCGTCGGATGACCGTCGAGTCCGCGGACCGTTCGGGGCTCGGCTTCTTCGAACTCGACCCCGGTCAGGGGTGCGTGGCATGAGACGTGGTGGCTGTGCGGTGTCGGCGTCGCACAGCCACCACTGATGGAAGCGGAGCGGTCCGGGCACCAGGGTCGGCCTTTCGACAGGCGTCCGGCATGTCTCGTCAGGAGTGCGGCTGCGGCCTTGGTACGGGGGAAGGGCGCAGTCGCACTCCTAGTGGGGCCAGCGTGGTGTGACAGCCGGTCTTGAAGTCGGGGTAGACCTCCTCGACGCGGTCACGCTTGGTGTACATGTCCCAGTAGAGCGAGGCGAGGTCGACAGGGTCGACGACCGGGAATGCGGCCGTGGGCTCGGACGCGCCGGCCGCCTCCGCCGCTTCGCTTCCACCGATGAACGCGGCGACCGAGAGGGTGCCGGCGTAGATGCCAGACTCCGCGAGTTCGCCGTTGAGGGAGTAGAGCCAGTTTCGGGCGGCGGCCATCAGCGGGCCGACTCCGCTTGCATGGGGCCTCGGGTGGACCGCGGTGGCGCCGGTGGTCATCAGGAACGCGCCGTCGCCGCGCTCGGTCCACTCCGGCAGCTGCACCGCCTCCTCGCCGACCCGGCCCGCCGGGCCGCAGCCGCCTCAGCCAGCGCCGCCTGACCGCCCCCGCGGCCGCACGTCCGAAACGCCCGATTCCCCGACGAGGAGAGGGCGCACAGCAGCAGATCTCCGGGACGGGAATCACGCACGCCGCCCCCGGCACGTGCCTCCTACCCTGCTGCCAACCCCGGTTCCCCGGGGCCCGGCCCGTGAGAGGTGGTAGTCATGCGTCCCTACCACAAGAGCGTCCGCCCCATCTGGCCCGTGCACAAGGTGGCCTGACCCACCGAGCCGCCCCACCGAAGGCGGCCGCACCCCACCGGGGTCGGCCGCCTTCGTTCTTGCCGCCCCCACCGCCAGAGCCTCTCCAGGAAGACCCCGTCATGCCCACCGACGCCCCCCTGGGCACCCTCCTCACCGCGCCGGCCCGCACGGCGCGCTCCGTCGTCTGGATCCTCCTTGCGAGTTCCCTGGCTGTGAAGGCCGGCGGCTTCGCATGGGACTTCCTCTCCTACTACGTGGCCACCGGAACCGGACACGGCACCGCGGCCGCCGGCGGCGCGCTCACCGTCTTCGGCGTCGGCTGGTGCCTGGGGCAGGCCGGCAGCGGCTGGCTCACCGACGGGGTCGGACAGCACACCGCCCTGACCGTGCTAATGCTGCTGTCCGCCGCCGCGTGCTTCGCGCTCGCCCTGGTCCGCTCCCTGCCAGCCCTGCTGACGGTGTCGCCTTCCTGGGCATGACGATGGAGGCGCACCGCCCGGCGGTCTCCTCGGCGATCAACGACGCCATCGACTCCGACGCGGGACGCACCCGGGCCCAGGCGATGCTGTACTGGTCGGCGAACGTCGGCATCGCAGTCTGCGGTGGCGCCAGCGGCTACATCGCCCACCACCACGGCTACCGCGGCTTGTTCCTCGTCAACGGCCTGGTCTGCCTCGGTTTTACCCTCGTCGCCCGCCGTACCCTCTCGGCCCGGCCGCCGGCCGCCGAGCCGCAGGCCCACTCCTACCGGCAAGTACTCGCCGACCCCGCCCTGCGCTGGATCGGGCTGGCCGCCGTCTTCGCCATGGTCTGCGCCTGGGGCCTGGTGTCCGTACTGCCGCTGCTGATGACCTCGGACGGACTGCCGCCGTCCGCGTACGGCACGGCCATGATCGCCAACACCGTCAGCGTGCTGGTCCTGACTCCGCCGATGATGCGGGTGCTCGTCGGCCGCGGCGAGCAGCTGAAGTACCCGCTCGCTCCGATCCTCGCCGTCGGCTCAGCGATCCTTGGGCTGGGCATCACGCTGGCCGCCATGCAGCACACCACGATCGGCTACTCGATCGCCGCGGCGATCCTGGTCCCGGGGGAGATCTGCTACAGCGTCGCCGTCGGCGCGTTCATCTCCACCGCGGTGCCCGCCGGCGCCACCGGCCGCTACCAGGCCGTCCTCAGCGGGGCCGGTGCGATCGCCTCGCTGCCGCCGCTGGGGATCGCCCTGGCCCTCGACGCCGGAGGGCGCGTCCTGGTCGCCGTCCTGGCCTGCCGACCGCTGGCCCGCGCGCTGCGCTCCACCACCCGCCCGGCGCAGGCCGAGATCCGGGCCCTGGTCCCACAGGAGGCACCGTGACGTCGAAGTTCACCAACCTGCCCTAGCCCGACCCCAGCCGTCCCGGCGGCGAATCAGCGCCCGGCACAGGCCCGGACGCCGGACCGGGCGGCCCGGACACCGGCGCGGCGGGCGAGGAGGACAAGGCCAGAGAGGCCAGATGAAGGAACAGCGAAGAGGGGCCGGTTCCGCGTAACGCAGGACCGGCCCCCCTTCGGCCGTGGTTCAGTGGTCGGTGCAGACGTACGTCTTGATGCGGGGACTGCCCAGGGAGCCGACCTCCGCGGTGACCTCGCCGGTGTTCTCGCCCGCTGGCGGACGATGTTCGACCAGGCCATGGCCCGGATCGCGGGCCGGTTCCGACGAGTGGAACCCCGGCCACCGCCCGCGCGTATCTCCTCGGCCTGCTGTCGGGCGTCGCGCGATCGAGTCGGTGAACCCCCGCATCCGCCGGGCAGTAAAGGCCGGCGGACATTTTCCAAGCGAGCAAGCCGCGTTGAAGTGCGTCTACAGGGCGATCATGTCCCTCGATCCCACCGGCAAGGGCCAGGCCCGCTGGACCATGCGCTGGAAGACCGCACTGAACGCCTTCGACATCACCTTCGACGGCCGGCTCTCACGCTGGCACCGTCGGGGGCGCGGCGCCGTGGACGCGCTGAACAACTGGAACGTGGGCGTGTCCCGAATGCGGCATTGCTGGCGGTTTGCCCATGTCGCGAGCCGCTGAGATGCTACTCCGCCCACATGGTGCTGTTCACGTGCGCCGTGTCGTGGTGCTCGTGGTACTTACTGATCTTGTCGCCGCTCACGGCGAAGAGGAAGTGGTAGTGGTTGCGGTAGTCGCGCCCGTTCTTCAGCTTCAAGGTTGAGTACGCCTCCACGGCGATCCGGGGGCCCTGAATGGTCCATGCCGTCGGCGTGATGACCAGCGGGCC
Source organism: Streptomyces shenzhenensis (assembly GCF_003688995.1). Taxonomy (GTDB): domain Bacteria; phylum Actinomycetota; class Actinomycetes; order Streptomycetales; family Streptomycetaceae; genus Streptomyces; species Streptomyces shenzhenensis_A. Next base: position 128,019 of record NZ_PENI01000023.1, read on the forward strand.
GTCCGTGATCGAGTCGAGCGGCTTGAGCATGGTGCGGAACTGCTCTTTGGTGATGTAGCCATCCCCTGGGGCCCCGCTCATCCACCATTCAACGTCGTCGGTGAGACAGTCCAGGAGCTGGTCCAACGGTTCCGTGTTGTCGCCTGCTCCCCATCGCCCCTGGCCGTAAAGGCCCAAGAAGTGCTCGACGATTGCCTTCTTCTGTGCATCGTCCATCAGATGTCTCCCTGTTCCGGTGGTTCGTGGCCGATGTGTAGAGCCCAGCGTGCAGGACCCCTGACTTGCGCGCAAATGATGATTGTGCACCCCAGGCATGCCGGATGGGAATGTCTCGGCTTAGGGTGGGAGTATGACCGGTGTGACACTTGTGGGGCTGCGGGTAGTGCGCGAGGTTGCTGCGACAGGCTCATTCAGCGAGGCGGCAGCTTCCCTCGGCTACACACAGTCGGCCGTCTCGCGACAGGTGAAGGCTGTCGAGTCCGCCCTGGGCGCGAATCTCTTCGAGCGGGGGGCGCGGGGGGTGACGCCCACGGAAGCCGGCTTGGCTTTCGTGCGCCACGCGGCGGATATTTTGTCGAGCCTCGACACCGCCCTCCGTGAAGTCAACGCGCTGCGTCAACACATCACGGGCTGTGTCGCGGTCGGCGCGATCTCGGCCGCAGCTCCTTCTCTGGTTTCCCGAGCTTTCGCGCAACTAGCCGACGAGCACCCGCATGTGACCGTTAGTTTCGTGGAGGACTCAACTCCCGGCCTTCTGCGGCAGCTCCGTTCAAACCGTTTGGACGTCGCCGTGGTGGGCGTGTGCGCCGGGCCCCAGGAGCATGATCTCGATGGGCTGCGCCAGGAAACGCTTCTGGAAGACGATCTGCGTGTTGCTCTGCCTTCACGTCACCCACTAGCTACCCGCTCCCTGGTGCGGGCCGACGAGCTGCGCCACGAGAGTTGGATCGTCGAAAGTGCTGTCGGCGATTCCCCGTATTACGGTGCCTGGCCCACCCTCGTTCAGCCGACAATTACCCATCAGGCGCGCGATTGGTCCACTCGCCTGGGAATGGTGGCTGCTGGTCTCGGCATTTGTCTGCTGCCAGGCATGACAGTCCCTTCCGCCCCAGCCGGAGTGACAATCGCGCGGGTCGAGGACCGCCACTGGCAGGGACACGCGACCATCGCTGTGACCAACGAACAGCGCTCCCCCGAGGCCGACGCGGCCGTCGCTGCTCTCAGACAACAAGCGTCTGACCTGCGTTAAGCGTTCCTGGCATACACACAATTGGTGTCCGGCCAGAGTCTTTCCGGCGACTTGTGGCGCTAGTACTCCAGTGCGGTTTCGTGATCTGTCCAGCAGGTTCGTCGGCGGACCGCCGTTTGTAGTGGCTGCGTCGGGCTGTTGCCTGGTGGCGTCTGCGCCAGTTTGACCAGTGCAGCAGCCTGGTTGCTGACAGGGACGGCGGGGTGAAGACGGCTGAGAACAGGTGGCGGATGGGTCTGGTGCACGATCGGGTGACATCTGAACTGGCTTGCCCTGTGGGACGGTCAGCTTGATCGGGTCGCTGCTGTGGGCGGGGTGGTGCGGATCTGCAGACGTGGTGGGTGCCGTGCTGGCTGCGAGGGCGGTCAGGAAGGCCAGGGCGAGCATGGCGAGGGTGATGTGCCGGTGCCATGAGGTCCAGTGCCTGACCTGGTAGTGGTCGAGTCCGACCTGGCCCTTGGCGGCCTGGAAGCATTCCTCGACACTCCAGCCGACACCGGCGACGCGGACGAATTCCGCAAGAGGAACCGCGGTGGGTGACCAGCACAGGTAGAAGGCGAGTTCTCCGGTGGTGCGGTTGCGGCGGATCAGGAGGTGGCGGTGTTCGTCGGTGCCGGTGTGGATCCAGGCCCAGTCGTAGTGGCGTGGGCCCTTCGCGCCGTTGCCCGCGCTGTGCCGCTGCCAGGTGGTGGCGGGCAGGCGTTCGGCGACGGTGTCCGCGCGGATGAGGGTGCGGCCGTGGTTGATCCGCACCCTCGTCGAGCAGGCGACGGCCATCACGTAGCCGGTCCCGCGTGCTTCCAGGGCGGCACGAAGCCGCGGGTCCTGTCCGTAGGCTTCGTCGCCGGTCACCCACCGTGCCTGCACCCCGGCGTCCAGCGCGGCGGCGATCATCTCCCGGGCCAGGCGGGGTTCGGTCTGGAACTGGACCGTTTCGGGTATCCCGGCAGCGTCGCGGCGCCCGGGATCGCCGCACCAGGAGTGCTCGGGCAGGTAGAGCCTGCGGTCGTTCAGTGCCCGGCCCCGGCTGGTGGCGTAGGCGAGGAAGACACCGACCTGGGCGTTCTCGATGCGCCCGGCGGTGCCGGTGTACTGCCGTTGCACGCCCGCCGAGGCGTGGCCCTTCTTCACGAAGCCGGTCTCGTCGACGATCAGCACGCCGCCATCGGCGCCGAGGTGTTCGACGGCGTAGGCACGCAGGTCGTCACGGACGGCATCGGCGTCCCAGCGGGCGTAGCGCAGCAGCCGCTGCATCGGTCCCGGCCGGGCCAGGCCGGCCTGTTCGGCCAGTTGCCGGCAGTTCTTCCGCTCCGCCTTCGACAGCAGCGCGAGCAGATAGGAGCGGGCACTCGCCCGGGGTTCAACTCGGCCGAAGCGACTCGCGATCCGGGTCATGACCTGGTCGAACATCGCCAGCCAGCGGGCAGGGTCTACGCCATGGCCCGCGGCCACCGCACGATCTTCAGGAGTCCACACAACCCCCGATGATCACGCGGTGGCCGTACCTGTTCCCAGCCGGGTCCGCGACAAGATCCCGAAATCAGACTGGAGTACTAGGTGCCGCGGCGAATGCACGTGATACGGCGTCTCCGCGCGGGCCCTTCGTGGAGGAGGTGCCCGATCTGGAGGCGGTCCGTCAGCCCTTCGTCTTGAAGATCTCCTGGGCGATCGCCACGACCTCGGGTCCGGCCTTCGCCACGGAGCCTGCGTCAAACGGTGGCTGGGGGTCGTATTCCATGATCAGCTGCATGGCCTCGGCGGTCTTCCGGTCGGTGAGGATCTCCGCAAGGCGCAGCGCCATGTCGATGCCGGCCGATACCCCGGCGGCCGTGACGATCCGCTGGTCCAGGTGCTCCACGAGTCGAGCCTCGGTGGGAACGGCGCCAAGGGCGGTGAGCTTGTCCAGGAAGGCCCAGTAGGTGGTGGCCTCCATGCCGGGCAGCAGGCCTGCGGCGGCCAGGATCAGAGCGCCGGAACAGACCGACGTGGTGAACCGGCTGGAGGAGTGGACCTTCCGCAACCAGTTCAGGAGCGCCTCGTCCTCCAGGTAGTCCAGGGCGCCCACGCCGCCGGGGACGATCACGACATCCGGGGACTGGACCTCGTCGAAGGACTTGTCTGCGGTCATGCCGAGGAAGCCGTTCTCCGTCCGGACCTCACCTCGCTGGTGGCTGACGAAGACGATCTCGGCCCCGGGGAGGCGCTGGAGGGTCTCGTAGGGCCCGACGGCGTCCAGCGCCGTGAACCGGTCGAACAGGACGATGGCGATCTGCATGATGGGGGCTCCTTGAACAAGAGGTGGTCAGAAGGCCTTGGTGGCCTGCCGCGAGACTGGGGAATGGCATCGACCCGGGATCCGGGCGATGAACTAGTACGACGATGATCGTAGTACGACGGTGACCGTACCAGGCGTCTTTCGGTATGGTCAAAGCATGCGAACGTTGGCCCATCCACGCCTCGACGAGGTCAGTGTCGACGCCGTTCTCGCCGCCCTGGCGGATCCGATCCGTCGGCGGATCGTCGTCCAGCTCTCGCGGTCGGAAGCAGCTCAGGCCTGCGGCGCCTTCGATCTCCCGGTTGCCAAGTCGACGTCCACCCATCACTTTCGGGTCCTGCGCGAAGCCGGCGTCATCACCCAGCACTACGACGGCAACAGGATCCTCAACGCCTTGCGGACCGCAGACATGGAGGACCGATTCCCCGGCCTCATGGGTGCGATCGTGGCCGCAGAGCAGCGGGCTCCTGCTGCGGTCGAACCACCTTGCTCGGGGCCGGGCGCGCACGCCGGTCGGCGATCTGGAGCCCTGGCTTCGCCGGGCGAGCGCGGCGAAGCCGGTCAGGTAGGGCGTACTTCATAAGCATTGCTGGCTCCAGGCGCCGACCGCGTTCAGGGGCGCCGAGGCGTGGAACGCGGTCGCGAGCTTGTCGTAACGGGTATCGGTGGAGCCCTTCGTGATCTCGCCGGCGTCTGCGTGGCGGTGCGGGTGGCGTACGGCGTGCCAGCGGACGTAGCGGCCGAATCAGTGCGGCGTGCTCGGTGTTCAGCGGCTCGAGCTTGCTGTCCAGTCATCGGTCGATTCGTTCCAGAGGTGCGGGGCGGGCAGGCAAGATCTCGACTGACATCAGTTACTCACGCAGGTGGTGCAGGGGCGGCCAGCTGGCGGAGCCCGGAACACCTCATGGCAGATCGGCATTCCGCTGCTGGCGGTCGGGACTGCTGCCTGCCCATCACCATGTCCTCTCGCTCGCTTGGTCAGGGAACAACTTAGCCCTTGACTTGTTCACTGACCAAGTAGAAGCTCCTTGCTGGCGAGATGACACGGCACAGTGCGTTCGTCAGTCATCCGTTCCGGCGCTCATGCACCGGGACGGACCCCGATCTAGGAGGTGGCGGGCATGAATGCCGCGAGGACACAGGCCAAAGGTGAGATGCGCGATGCCGGCGGTCTCGCGATTCCGGGGGTCGGCGGACTGTGGCGGCTGTTGAGGCCGATCCGTGGGCGGCTGATCATCGCGTGCGTGATCGGAACCATCGGTGCCGCCGCGTCCATCGTTCCGTTCATCGCGGTCGCGCAGCTGGCGCAGGTCTTGCTCGCCTCGGGCGCGGGAGCGACGGCCGCCGTGTGGCAGTGGGGCTGGATCGCTGTCGGCGCGCTGCTTCTGCGGCTGCTGTGCGTCTTCGTGGCGGGCGGGATCACGCACTTCGCCGACACCCGCTTCCAACTGATCGTGCGTCGACGCATGGCGGCCCGCCTGGGCAAGGTTCCCCTGGGGTGGTTCACGGCGCGTACCTCGGGCACCGTGAAGAAGAGCGTCTCGGACGACGTGCTGCACATGCACCACCTGGTCGCGCACACGGCGCTGGAGATCGTCGATGGTGTCGTGGTGCCGGTCGTGACGCTGGCCTACCTGTTCAGCATCAACGGGGCGATGTCGCTGTTCGTGATGCTGCCGCTCCTGGTGGGGATCGGCCTCTACGGGGCGCAGCTCGCGAAGGTCAGGCCGCGGATGGCGGACTACTCCACCGCGATGGGTGAGATCAGCGGCACTGCGGTGGAGTTCGTGCAGGGCATCGGCGTGGTCAAGACCTTCGGGCAGACCGGGCGCGCATACCGACGGTTCCTGGACGCCACCGCACGCTTCATGGACCTGATGTCGGGCGTGATGAGGAGCACGCTGCGCTCCGCAGCTCTCGCCGAGGTCGTGCTCGCCCCGCTGACGTCGCTGGTGGTGATCACCGCTGCGGGCGCCGTGCTCTCGGGCGCGGGATGGATCCCCCCGGTCGATGTCATCCCGTTCGTCCTGCTGGGCCTCGGGGTGACCGCCCCGCTGATGGCGCTGTTCTTCAGCGCGACCGCGACGACGCAAGCGGCGGAAGCCAGCGAACGCGTCCTCGCCCTCCTCGCGACCGACACGCTGCCCGAGTCGGACGCGCCGCGCGTGCCGGCTGACGCCACGATCGCCCTGGAGCGAGTGCGGTTCAGCTACGACGGGCAGTACGCCGCGCTGGACGGCATCGACCTCCGCCTGGAGCCGGGAACCACGACCGCGCTGGTCGGCCGATCGGGCTCGGGCAAGACGACGATCGCGAAGCTGATCCCGCGGTTCTGGGACCCCGACAGCGGCCGGATCACCCTGGGAGGCGTCGACCTTCGCGACATCGCTTCGAGTGAGCTGCACCGGCATGTGACGTTCGTGTTCCAGGACGTGCAACTGCTGAGCACCTCCGTCACCGAGAACATCCGCCTCGCCAAGCCCACCGCGACGAGCGCAGAAGTGGAGGCCGCCGCCCGCGCGGCGCAGATCCACGACCGCATCCTCGAGCTGCCCCGCGGCTACGACAGCGTCGTCGGCGACGATGCCCTGTTCTCCGGCGGCGAGGCGCAGCGCATCTCGATCGCGCGGGCGTTCCTCGCCGACCCGCCGATCCTGGTCCTGGACGAAGCCACGGCCTTCGCCGACCCGGAATCCGAGGCCCTCATCCAGGACGCCCTCTCCGCGCTCGCGATCGGGCGAACGCTGCTGGTCATCGCGCACCGCCTCTCGACCATTCAGGGAGCGGATCAGATCGCCGTCGTCGATCGTGGGTGCATCGCGGAGCGTGGCACCCACGACGAGCTGCTCGCCCGGGCGGGCACCTACGCCACGTTGTGGGCGAACCACGAGCGATCGAGGTCATGGCATCCCGAAATCCGCCCCAGCGCGGAATCTGCAAGGAAGGTGAACCGATGATCCGCCGCATGCTGCGCGTCATGGGAGACGATGCCCCCACTCTGCGGCTGCTGATCGCACTGACGGTCGTCGGCGCCGTGCTCCAGGGCGTCGCCTTCGCCCTTCTCGTCCCCCTCATCCAAGCGCTCTTGGAGGGCGACTTCTCCCGGCTCTGGCTCTGGATCGCACTGGAAGCGACGATCCTCGTCGTGTTCAGCGTGCTCAACTACCGCACCAAGATGCTCGGGCTGAGCTCGTCGGCCTCGCTGACCTTGCACCTGTGGCAGCGGCTGGGCGACCACATCGCGAAGCTGCCGCTGGGATGGTTCGACGCCGAGAAGGTCGGGTCGGTCTCACGGCTGGCGAGCGTCGGCGTGTTCAGCGTGAGCGGGTTCCCCACGCAGATGCTCGGCATGCTGATCAACGCGTTCGTGACTCCCGCCGTGGTCGTCGCCCTGATGTTCGTGTTCCAGTGGCAGCTCGCCCTGGTCGCAGCGATCACCGCACCGCTGCTGTGGGCCGCGTATCAGATCGCGGGAGCGATCGTGGCAGCCGTCGACCGGCGCACCCACGGCGCCAACGTCCGCACCGCCAACCGGCTGATCGAGTTCGCCCAGACCCAGCCGGTGCTGCGCGCCTTCGGCCGCACCGCGCAGGGCCACAAGCTCCTCGACGATGCCCTGGTCGCACAGCGCAAGGCCGACAACACCCTCATCGCGTGGGGCGGCGTGGTCGGCGACGGGATCTTCCGCCTCACCGTCCAGGCGGCCTTCACCGCCATCCTGCTCACCGGCATCGCCCTCACGGCCGGCACGACCATCGGGCCGGTGCAACTGATCGCGTTGCTGATTCTCGCGACCCGATTCGTGCAGCCGTTGATGGAAGGCGCCGCCGCGGGCGGGGCCATGCGCACCGTGCGCAACAACCTCGACCGGATGGACACGGTGTTCGGCACCTCGCCGTTGCCTGAGCCCATGAGCGCGGTCAGTCTGGGTGAGCCCTCCGTCGAGTTCGAGGACGTGCGCTTCGGCTACGACGACCGTGAGGTGCTGCACGACGTTTCGTTCACGGCGGCGCCTCGGACCATGACCGCGCTCGTCGGCCCCTCCGGGTCGGGCAAGACCACCATCACCCGGCTCGTCGCCCGATTCTGGGACATCGGGTCCGGTGCGGTGCGGATCGCCGGAGAAGACGTCCGGTCCATGCCCGTCGAGCACCTGATGGGACAGCTGTCGTTCGTGTTCCAGGAGGTGTACCTGTTCTCCGGGACCATCCGCGACAACATCCTGATGGCCCGCTCGGACGCCACCGAGGATCAGCTGCGCGAGGCGATCCGCCTGGCTCGGGTCGACGAGATCACCAGCCGGCTTCCGCACGGCCTGGACACGCCGGTGGGCGAGGGCGGCAGCGCGCTCTCCGGTGGCGAGCGCCAGCGGGTCTCGATCGCCCGGGCGATCTTGAAGGACGCCCCCATCGTGCTTCTGGACGAGGCCACCGCCGCTCTCGACGCGGAGAACGAGGCACTCGTCCAGGACGCGCTCAACGCGCTGACCGCGAACCGCACCCTGATCGTCGTCGCTCACCGGCTGCAGACCATCGCCGCCGCCGATCAGATCCTCTTCCTCGAGCACGGGAAGATCGTCGAACGCGGCGCGCATGACGAGCTGATCGACGTGCAGGGGCGCTACGCCGACTTCTGGCGCGAGCGCAGCCGTGCGCGGGGCTGGCGCCTCGGGACGAGGGGTTGACCGCAGAGCGCTCTTCTCATCCAGCCGCGCGGGCGCCCGCCCGCGCGGCTGGATGGCGCCCGTAGGCTGGTAGGGGAGACCAACGGATACGAAGGAGCGCTGTGGCGAAGAAGCGTCATAACCGGGACGATGTCGTGCGCGAGGCCCTTGCCATGCTCGACGAGTCCGGCATGGAGACCGTCACCCTCCGAGGCGTCGCCAAGCGCATGGGACTGCATCTGAACTCGGTATCCTTCCAGGTCACCAGCAAGGCCCGCCTGTTCGAGCTCATGGCCGAGGTCATCTTCGGCGAGCTCTCTCTCGACGACCTGCCCCCGGAGCCGCGAGAGCGCATCGCCGAGGTCAGCAGGCGGTTGCGGCTCGCGATGCTCTCCCACCGGGATGGCGGACGTGTGGTCGGAGGCACCGACACCGCCGACGTCAACGCGCGCGCCTACGCGAACGTGACCATCTCCGCATTCCTGGAAGCCGGTGTGAGCGATATCGTCGCCGCCCGAGCCAGTGTGGCGCTGCACTGCCTGATCATCGGCCTCGTCGAAGAGGAGCAGGCCGACCGGCTGAATCCGCGCGCCCAGGTATCGCCCGACGACCACCCGGGACTCGCGCACATCGGCAGGCTGCTCGACGAGGACTCCTTCGCCGAACGCACCGAGTTCGGCATAGAGGCCCTGATCAACCAGGCCATGCTCACCGCCGCCCGATAGCCTGCCGATCCCCGGAGAACCGGACGGCTGCCACGCGACGTATTGTGCACTGACCAAGTAGACTGGTCGCGTGGCGGCATTGCGTCGAGGTGCGATGAGGCGGGCCGGCCCTCGCCTCCTGGCGATGGTGGACGAGAGGCGGAGCCGGACGTGAGCGCTTCCGAGATCAACGAGGCGGCCGCGGTCATGTCCCGTCGGCGGCGATACACGACGCGCACCATCCTCACCGCGGCCGCGCTGGGCGCCGCCGTGGGCATCGTGCTCGTGCCCGTGCTGTTCGTGATCATGACGGCGGCGGCCCCTTGCCGGCAGCGGCTGGGTTCAGCTTCGGTCTATGGAGCATGGCGGCGCTGACCCCGCTCGCGGTGCTGCAGCGCGGCGGCACCGGCGTCATCGGTGCGGTCGCCGCCGGCGTCGTGACCATGGTCTCGCCGGCAGGTCCGCTCATTCTCGTGATGATGGCCTTCTTCGGGGCGCTCACGGAGCTGCCCTTCCTGATCACCCGATACCGCTGGTTCGGGCCGAGAACGCTGTTCTTCGCCGGCCTCGGCCTCGGAGTGCTGTCCTGCGGGATCAGTATCTTCACTTACGACCTGCCGAGCATGCAGCCGGCGCTGCTGGTGCTGGTCTGCGGTGGACAGCTGCTGTCCGCGGTCACGGGAAGCACGCTGTCCTACGCGATCGCCCGTGCGCTGCGACGCGCTGGCATCGGAAGCTCCAGGCGGCGGACGACAGGTGTCTGACCTGACACCCGGCCTCACCGTCAGCGGAGCCAGCATCCGCTGGCCCGCGAGCGAGCGCTGGATAGGCGGCCGGATAACGTTCGATGCGGACGTGGGTGAGATGATCCTGCTGCTGGGACCATCCGGTTGCGGCAAGTCGACGCTCCTGCTGGCCCTGTCCGGGCTGATACCGGCCAGCATCGACGCAGAGCTGCGCGGCACGATCCTCTGCGCTGGCATCGATACCCAGACAGTGAAGGCAGGACAGCTCGCGACGCACGTCGGGGTCGTACTCCAGGACCCCGACGCGCAAGTGGTCACGGGGACGCTGCTGGACGAGGTGTGCTTCGGACTGGAGAACCTCCTCGCGCCGACGGAGGACATCGAGCCGCGCGCCCTCGCGGCACTGCGACAGGTCGGCCTCGCCGAAACCCGCGAACAAGCTCTGCGGCCGCCGACTGAGCTGTCCGGCGGCGGACGACAGCGCCTTGCCATCGCATGCGCCCTCGCCCTGGATCCGTCGGTACTGCTGCTGGACGAGCCGACCGCGAACCTCGACCCTGCTGCCTCTGCCGAGTTCTACAGCACCCTCGCCGCGCTCTCCGGCCGCTCCCGCACGGTCGTGCTGATCGAGCATGAGCTCGATGACGCGCTCGAGCTGGCCGACCGCGTCGTCGTGCTCTCCCGGACCGGAACCGTGACCCACGACGGAACACCCGCCGAAGTGTTCGGACAGCACGGCCGCGAACTTCTCGAGCGCGGTGTGTGGCTCCCGATCGCGACGCAGATGGCCCTCCGCCTCGGACTCGACTCGGACCCGAACCGCGCGCTGCCGCTGACCGCTGCCGAACTCGATTCGATCCTGGACGAGACCCCACCGCAGCTGCACGTCGTCGAACGAGACCGGCCGCAGGGCGGTCTCGACGACGCGACCGCTGCCATCCATATCAACGTCTCCGGCGCCCGCGTCGCCCTCGGCGGCGCAGAGGTTCTGCACGGCATCGACCTGAGCATCGCCGTCGGCGAGTTCCTCGCGATCGCCGGCGTCAACGGTGCGGGCAAGAGCACCCTCACCCGCGCGATCGCCGGTCTCGTCCCTCTACGTTCCGGAACGATCGACCTCGACGGCATCCCGGTCGCGGACATGCACGCTCATCGGCTGGGTGAGCAGGTCGGCTACGTGTTCCAGAATCCCGAGCACCAGTTCCTCGCACGCACCGTGCGCGAAGAGATCGGGTACGGCCTCCGCGTCCGCAGCAGACCCGACGCGGAGATCACAGAGCGCGTCGAAGCGATGCTGGACCGATTCGACCTCCGCCGGTACGCGGACCTGAACCCTTTCCTTCTCTCGCACGGCGAGAAGCGGCGCCTCTCGGTCGCGACCGCTCTGATCACCGAGCCGCGCATCCTGATCCTCGATGAGCCGACCTTCGGTCAGGACCACGAACGCGCCACCGAGATCATCCGCGTCGTCGACGAGTTGGGCGCCACGGGTATCACCATTCTGATGGTCACCCACGACATGCAGCTCATCGCCGATCACGCGCACCGCATCGTCGTCCTCGCGGACGGTGCTCTTCTTCGCGAAGGCCCCACCGCCGACGTGCTCCGCGACGAAGCGCTCATCGAACGCGCCGGACTGCGTATGCCCCCCGTCCACCGCATCGCGCGGCGCCTCGCGCAGCGACGGCCGGAATGGAGCGCGGTGTACCGCTCCGAGCAGATCGAGGCGATCTCATCGTGAGCACGTCCACCCAGAGCGTCGGGCGGCGCCCGCAGCTCGCCGCGCTCAACCCTGTCGCGAAGCTCGCGGCGGTCCTCCCGGCGGTCGTCCTGGTGCTCTTCACGCGCGACATGGCGACTCCCGCGGTCATCGTCATCGCCGCCGCCCTCGTCATCATCGTCGGAGCCCGCCTGCGGCCTCGGGCGATCCTGATCGGTGGTGCGATCATCCTCCTCGCCGGAGCGTGGACTACGGCGTCCTTCGCCCTGCTGACCCGTCCCGAGGTCGTCGCCGGGACTCCCGTCGTCATCGACGGCTGGATCACCCTGCATGCCGGAGCCCTCTGCACGGGAATGGCGACCAGTCTTCGACTGATCGCCATGATGCTGCTGGCCCTTGTCGGCTCTCTCGGAACCACCACCAGCGCCCTGGTGAGCGCGCTCGTCCGCCAGGGTCGCGTCCCGTACCGCTTCGCGTACGGCGCCGTCGCCGCGGTACGTTTCGCCCCACGCTATCGACAGGATCTGCTCACCATCCGTGCCGCGCAACGAGCGCGGGGCATCATCGACCGGCGGGGACCTGTCGGCTACCTGACGCGCACCTGGCGATCGCTCATCCCGCTCCTGGCCGGCGGCGCTCGGCATGCCGAACGACTCTCCCTGGCGATGGACGCCCGCGGGTTCGCGGTCTGGTCAGGCGTCGCGGCCATCTTCGTCATCACCAACGCGCTCGGTCCCCTCACCTTCGGTACCGGGATGGCCGGACCGGGCTGGTGAGTCCGCCGATGATGCACGCTCGGAAGCCTTCCCCCTCATGCCGGCACATCTCTCGTGCCCGGCGCCGGACCCTCGCACGATTCTCCGTGCGCTCGCTCGGCGTGCGGAGATGTGGGGGCGACGGGAGCCCGCCCTGGCGCGAAGCAGTCAGACGGTGACGACGATCTTTTCCGCGGAGATGCCGCCCGCGCGGACTCGTGCGAGGGCGTCCGGGAGAGCGGCAAGCCCCTCGCCGACGACCCTCGCCCTCGGTTCGGCGCGAAAGGCTCCGGATGCGAGTGCGCCGGGCAGGAAATCTCGGTAGACGGCCGGGCCGACCTCGTTGTCCTTGAGCGTCCCGCCCCAGATGAAGCTGACGTCGATGGCGCGTCGGGCGGCGAGCCGTCCTCGCAACCTGCTCGCGGGGTCGGGCTGCGAGGATGCCACGCGGCGGGAACCAGTCGTCCGTGCAGCCACGTCGATGCACGGGGCGAGCGAGCCGCGACCGATGGCCATGGTCCCCGCGAGGGCGCGATCGCCGATGTGCCGCACGAGCTGCTCGACGACGTCCGGAACGGTGCGGTCGACCACGGCATCCGCGCCGAGCGCTCGGACCTTCTCGGCCGTGCGCGGGGAGGCCGTCGCCACGACGTCGTACCCGGCGTTCTTCGCCAGCTGGGTCGCGTTCATCCCGACACCCGTGGCCGCGCCCCACACGAGGACGACGGCGTTCTGGCGAGCGGGCGCAGCGGTAGGGAACTCCAGCCCGAGATGATCGCGCTGGAACATACCGGTCGCCGCCGTCGACAGGGTCAGCGGGAGAACGGCCGCCTGTTCGAACGACAGCGACTCCGGGATCGCCGAGGCCATGTGCTCCATGACGACGACGTAGTGCTGGTATGCACCTTCGGCGGCGCGGTTCTGGGACTTCTCGAGCGCCATCGCGTGGCCGAGCACGCGGTCGCCTGGTGCGAACCGCGTGACGGCTGCACCCGCTTCGACGACCTCACCCGCGACATCCGAGCCGATGATGGCCGGATATCGCAGCCACGGCACGACGACCCGGTACGCGGGGCCCGCGATCGCGTCCACGGGGTTCACGGCGACCGCCCTCGTGCGTACGACGATCTCGTGCGGACCTGGCGCTGTGTACGGTGCCGGGCCGAGCTCGAAACGCGCACGACGCTTGCGCATCCAGAGGGCTTGGTTCCGGGGGAGAGGCTGCTCGTTCGATGACACGACGGTGAGACTAGGCACTGTCTAGAATGGTGTCAACGCCTATGTGGCGCCAGTAGCATGGCGACATGCCCGATCGCCCCTTCCGCCATGGGAATCTCCGACAGGAGCTTCTCGACCGCGCCGAGGTCGTTCTCCGAGAGCGCGGGATCGAAGCGCTGTCCCTGCGCGAGCTCGCTCGCGACGCAGGCGTCAGCCATGGGGCGCCGCGAAGCCACTTCCCGCACAGGGCGGCGCTGCTCGACGCTCTCGTCGCCCGCGGCTATGAGCGGCTGGCCGATCGAGCCGAGGCGCTCGTCCATGCGGATCTCGCCCCGCGAGAGCGCCTGCTGGCGCTCGGGCGCGCCCAACTCGACTTCGCGCTACGCGACGCGGCTCTCGCGGACCTGATGTACGCCGCGAAGGCGGACGGGCCGTCGCCCGCCGTCGAACCCGGGGTGCAGCGGTTGCACGCGGCGTCGAGCACGGTCGTCGCCACGAGTCTCGAAATGCTCCGAGGCGAGCGTGTCGACCCGTTGCGTACGACGCTCCTGATGTCGTCGCTGACGCAGGGCATCGCTGCACTGATCGGATCCGGACGTGTGCCGGTGGAACTCGGGGAGGTTCTCCTGGCCGACGCCTTGGACCTCTTCGCAGACGGCCGCCTGCCTGGGTGAGCCGGAGCGCCCGCAGGCGATTCGCGTCCTCCTCGGCGTTAATGGGGGCGAGGGTCACAGGTGCGGCGCATCACCGTGCACGTCGTGAATCGGACCAGTCGCGGATGTGCCCGACCACCTCGTCGAGGTGGGACTCGAGCAGGAAGTGCCCGCCGTCGAGGAGCTCGATGCGCGCGTCAGGCGCATCGCGGCAGAATGCTTCAGCACCGCGCGGGCCGAAGATCTCGTCGTTCCTGCCCCACACGGCGAGAACCGGCACCTGCGAGTCGCGCAACCACTCGTGAAGACGCGGGTAGAGCACGCGGTTGCTGCGGTAGTCGCGGAAGAGGGCGAGCTGTGCCAGATCGTTTCCGGGGCGCGCGAGCAGCGCGAGGTCATGCTCCCAGGCGTCGGGATCGATGGTCGACGGGTCGAGTACGCCGTGGAGGTACTGCCACTCGACCGCTTCGCGTCCGAGGGCGGGGCGCAATGCTGCTTCGTTGCCGGGGGACGGGTCTTCTCCGTATGCCCAGATCGGCGCCCAGAAGTCCGGCACGAATCCGTCTTCGTAGGCGTTGCCGTTCTGACTGATCACGCCTTCGATCTCATGCGGAGCGCCGAGTGCGAGCCGCCAGGCGATCGGTGCGCCGTAGTCCTGGGTGTAGACCGTGAACCGCGTCACGCCCATGACGTCGAGGAATCCGCGGGTGATGGCGGCGAGCGCATCGAAGGTGTAGTCGAACTCGTCCACCGACGGGGCGGAGGAGCGCCCGAAGCCGATGTGGTCGGGAGCGATGACGTGGTATCGGTCGGCCAGCGCGGGGATGAGGTGCCGGAACATGTGGGAGCTCGTCGGGTAGCCGTGGAGCAGCAGCAGCACCGGTGCGTCGCGAGGACCTGCCTCGCGGTAGAAGATCTCGTGTCCGCCGACGGCGACGGTCCTGTGGTGAACCTTGGCCATGGGTAACCTCCTAAAGTGATTTTAACGGTTATCGAGAGGGTAGCATAGTGTGCAGGAGGTCGATCATGTCTGGGGACGAAGAGCTGTTGTTGCAGGTGCTGAACACCGCTCCGGTTGTCGACGGCGAGCCCGTCGAGCAGCTCGTCGGGCGGGACGGCGTCGTGCTGGCGAAGCGACTCGGCGGGACCGGCAGCGATGAGGAGCTGCGCGCGCTCCGTGGCGTGCGCGACGCGCTGCAGCACCTCATCGCCGGGCGCGACGGTGCGACTGCCGCGCTGCAGTCACTCCTCGGGGGGGTTCGGATGACGCCCCTCTTCGAGGTCGACGGGATCCGGTGGCAGCTCGACGCGCCGCCGGAGCTCGCGCCTGCGGCGCGTGTCGCTCAAGCGTGGACGCTCGTCAACGAGCGTCGCCCCGGTCGTCTGAGGCCCTGCGCGAACGAGCAGTGCAACCTCTTCCTCATCGATCGCACGCGCCCGGGAACGGCGAAGTGGTGCTCGATGTCGACGTGCGGAAACCGGATGAAGGCGCGGGCGTACGCCACTCGACAGCGAGCGGCTCAGCCGTCACGCTGACTGCTGCCCCGTTCACCGCGGGGGAGTGCGGAACGGTGCGTCGAGAGAGGCGGCGAACGACCGGAGAAGTCCCCAGTTCTCCGCGCTCGGCGATCCGGGTGGCGCGTGCTGCACGACCAGCTGCAGGCCGGGGTCCCCCTGCACCTCGAATGTGGCGTAGTCCAGCGTGAGCAGTCCCGCATTCGGATGACGGAACTGCTTGGACTCCCTGGTCTTGCCGCGGACGTCGTGCCGTTTCCAGAGCGCGCGGAACTCGGCGCTCTGATCGAGGAGCTCGTCGACGAGTGCGCGCAGTCGTGGATGATCGGGATCGTGCCCGGCAGCGAGCCGGAGGTGCCCGGCCGCGGCGTGGGCGGCGCGGTCCCAGTCCACGTAGAAGTCGTGCCCTGCCGGGTCGATGAAGGTCATCCGCGCCAGGTTGTCGCCATCATCGAAGCCGGAGTGGAGGGCGCGAGCGAGATCGTTCTCGACGAGCACGTCCAGGGTGCGGTCGATGATGTAGGCGGCGGCAGTGCCCCAGGAGTCGAGCAGAGACGTCAGCCCCGGTCGGAGACGAGGCTCTCGGTGCGCCTGCCGCGCGGATGGCGTGCGTCCGGCGAGTCGGTGCAAGTGGTCGCGTGCATCGGCGTCGAGCTCGAGTGCGCGTGCGAGGGCGTCGAGGATCTGCTCGGACGGATGCCGCTCGCGTCCTTGCTCCAGTCGGGTGTAGTAGTCGACGCTCACTCCGGCGAGCACGGACACCTCTTCGCGTCGGAGGCCGGGAACCCGTCGATGACCAGACCACTTGCGCGCCACGTCCTCCGGCATCGTCAGGGCACGGCGGGTGCGGAGGAAGTCGCCCAGGTTGCTGTCGTCCATCCACCCACGCTACGTCGCGCGGCGTGCGGTGTTCCTGGGTGGCCTGCACCCAGGAACACCGCGGTCTGTAGCGAGGTCACGGCCCGAGACACGATGAATGGGGCGCGCAGTGCGCCCTCCTGTGCAACCGATGAAGAGGAGTCCCATGCGTTACACCCTGCTCGGCCGCTCTGGCATCCGCGTGTCGGAGTTCGCCCTCGGCACGATGACCTTCGGCGACGACTGGGGATGGGGAGCATCTCCGGAGGCCAGCGTCAGAATGCTCGATCTCTACGCTGACGCCGGCGGCAATCTCATCGACACCGCGAACGCGTATACGGGTGGGACGTCCGAGACGATCATCGGGAATGCGCTGCGCGGGCGTCGTGACCGATTCGTCCTCGGCACGAAGTTCACGATGCAGACGGATCCGACCGATCCGGGTACGGCGGGCAACCACCGAAAGAACCTCGTCCGCTCGTTGGAGGGCAGCCTGCGCCGGCTGCAGACCGACTACCTCGACGTGTTGTGGGTGCATGCCCGGGACACGCTCACTCCGCTGCCGGAGCTGATGCGTGCGCTCGACGATCAGGTGCGAGCCGGGAAGGTCCTGCATGTCGGCGTCTCGGACTGGCCGGCGTGGGAGATCGCCCAGGCCAACACTCTCGCTGAGCTGCGTGGCTGGTCCGCCTTCGTCGGCGTGCAGCTGCGGTACAACCTGCTGAGTCGATCGGTGGAGTCCGAGCTCACGCCGATGGCGGAGGCGCACGACCTCGCGGTGCTCGCGTGGGGGCCGCTCGCCGAGGGCCGCCTGACCGGGAAGTACCTCGACGGCGGACAGGGGCGGCTCACCCGCGGAGGGTGGGACTTCAGCGGCGAGAGGAGCGACCACATCGTGCGCGAGGTCCTGCGCGTCGCCGATGAGGGCGGATGGACTCCCGCTCAGGTCGCCTTCGCATGGCTTCGCTCACGTTCCGGCACCGTGATCCCATTGCTCGGGGCGACGAGCGAGGCGCAGCTCCAGGCGAACCTCAGCGCCGCCGACATCGTGCTCGACGACGAAGCGCTCGAACGGCTCGACGTCGCGAGCGCACCGGAGCTCGGCTTTCCGCGGGACGTCATGGCGGGTGAGGACATGATCGGCATGGTCTACGGTTCGAACTGGCGTGAGACGGTCGACGGACGCCGGGCGTCGCGGCGGCCGGTCAACGACGACGTACGACTCGCCCTCGGCGCGCAGTCGAACCGATGAGGGAGAGAGCGTGACTCCGACCGCGGGATCTCGTCCTGACATGACGTCCGTCCGGCTCGCCGATGCGCGTGTGCACATCGATCCCGTCCGCGCCATCCGGGGCGACCTTCACATCGAGAGCGGCGTGATCACACACGTCGGGCCGGAAGCAGCCAGCGACGAGGCGCCGTCTCGACTTCGTGTCGATCTGCGTGGGGCGTCGGTCGTGCCCCTCCAGGTCGACGGCGCCGTGCGGGCCAGGCGCGGTGCCGACCCCCACGCGTACGACCTCGTGCCGGGGAACTCCGCGACCTTCGCGATCGTCTCGCGGCGCGTCCGCGGCGCCGAGGTCAGAGGAATGCTGATGATCCGCCCCGCCGATCTCATCGCCATCGTCGTCGCGGGTGAGATCGTCGCGTGGGAGGGCGTGCCCGTCGTCGAGGTGGCTGCCGATGCTGCCGAGGACTGGGAGGGGGTATGGGAAGACGCGTCCTACACCCTCGAGCAGCACCTCCTGCCCGGGGGACGGTACAGCGAAACCCGCAGCGGACGGACCGACGCCTACACCGGAAGGTACTGGACCCGTGGCGACCGCATCGTCTACCTCGACGACAGCGGCTTCTGGGCATTCGGTGTCCGATACCGCGAGACGCTGTTCCATGCGGACTTCGTCATGCACCGGTCGTAGCTCGTCGCGCCTGTGCCGAATGCGTGTGTGGCTGGGTCGGTTCGCCCTGCTGTCCCGCCCGAGCTCATCACCGAGACTCCCGTCGTCATGGACGGCTGGATCACGATGTGGTGAGCGGCGTCGAACGGAAGTGGTCGAGCTCGTCGGCGTGTCAGAGGGGCAGTCGGCGAGGCTGCCGCACCGCTTGGCGCCGTGGACGCCTCTCGTGCCGGAAGGCTGGATGCGACCGGTGCCGAGGGTGAGATCGACCATCTGCTCGGGCGGCGAGGAGAGGGTGCCCCAGCTGCGATCACGTAGACCTGCCCCGCGATGAGAGCCGCGGCGGCGTCGGCTGCCGGCGGCACGCCCCGACGCCACCGATCGTTCGTCGAGAAGTGGTCAGATCCGGCGGGGTCGATCGGGCTGCCATCCCGCCGCTCGCAGGGTGCGGTGAAGCGTGTCCCCCCACGGCGAGGGGGCGAAGGAGAAGCGTTCCGTCGCCGCCGTGGCGTCCAGGACGTACGGGCGCATCAGCTGATAGCTGAGCTGCGCGACTTCCCGCAGCAGCGGAGAGAAGAGGCCGAGCGTGCGAAGCGACGCCGGACTCATCCCGCGCACGGCGACGCGGGGGATTCCGGCGAGGTCCAGGAACTCGTCGATCATCTGCCGCTGTGTTCTCGGTGCGTGGCTGGGAACGTGCCACACCCTTCCATGCGCATCGGGGGCGTCGTAGACGGTGACGAGCAGGCGTGCGACGTCGTTGACATCGGTGAAGGTGTGGGGCGTGTCGACGCGTCCCACCATCCGTACCGTCTTGCCCTTCAGCGCGGTGGGGAGGGCGCGGCCGATATGCCCGGCGGCGCTCTCCCCGCCGATGTAGTCCGATCCGCGGACCTCGAACGCGCGAATCCTTCCCGCACGGTGCGCTGCGAGGGCATCGGCCCACACCCGTGCACGGAGTGCGCCCAGGTGATCGCGCGCATCGTCGGGCATTCCCTCATGCATGGGGGCGGTGACCGGGCCGAGAGGGTAGAGGTTTCCTGCCATCGCGTAGACCGCGCCCGTACGCTCCGTCGCGGTCAGGAGCGCAGAGGACATCAACGGCCACTGCCTGTCCCAGACCGGGTACGGACCGGGGTTCGCCGTGTGGAAGATCGCGCTGGCCCCGTCGGCGGCTCGGGTGAGCGCGTCCGGATCGGTCGCGTCGAGTGCCACGTTCGTGACCCCGGCGATCTCGGGCCCCCGGCCCGAGCGGCTTCCGAGCACGACGCGGTCGCCCCTCTCCGCAAGGATCGCTGCAACGTGCCGGCCCACGGGCCCGGCGCCGACGACGAGGTGCTGCTCTGGCACGAGAATCCTCCCATGTCCCGAACCAGAGGATGCTGGCCGGAAGTAACTGAACAGGTGTAGGTCACTCATGAGTGAACAGCTGTTCGCTAAGATTGTCAATCGGTCGCGGGTTCGGCGTGTGAGCATGGCCCGCAGAGGTGATGACGAGGGGAGATGCGATGGCGGAGTCGACGGGGCGTCCCCGTACAGCACGCGTGCGCAACCCGCGTGGCCAGGGTGGGCGCCTGCGCGAACAGCTGGTCGAGGCGGCGGCGCACCTGCTCGCTGACGCCGATCAGCCGGAGTCGCTCACGCTCCGGAGCGTCGCCCGTGAGGTCGGCGTCGCGCCCGCGAGCATCTATGGTCACTTCCCCGACCTCGGCGCACTCCTCGACCAGGTGCTGGAGCTTCGCTACCGGGAGCTCACCGAAGCGCTGCGGTCGGCCAGCGAGGGCCTGGACGGATCAGAGCGGCTCATGGGTCTGTGCGCAGCCTACGTCGGCTGGGGGCTCGACCATCCCGGCGAATACCGCACGCTCTTCGGGGGCAGAATCCCGGCCGGGGTCACGGTGGCGTCGCACGAGACGGGGATCGGACTTCTCGCGGTCCTCACCGCCGCACTCCCTGACCCTCTCGCAGACGGGGACGACGTGAAGCCCGACGAGCGCCAACGCGCGGGACTGTTGTTGTGGACGTCGCTCCATGGACTGGTATCCGCGCGGATGGAGCATCCCGGCATCCCCTGGCCTCCTTGGCGCGAGCACGTCGCGGACATCGTCGCGTTGCACGGTGCGGCTGGTGCCTGAGGGTGCGCTTTCGGCCGCCGTCGATGATTCCCGGACCCGAGGCTTCCCGCCTCGAAAGGGCAGGCATGACGTTGCGGGACGTGGAGGCCTATCTGTGTCAGCGTGCACCGCGGAAGGTCGACGCGGATCGCGCCCACGCGCTCGAAGCGGAAAGCGGCGCGCACGGCGGCGGTGGATGTCCGTCGCCGTGCGCGCCGCAGGATCGCGTCAGTTGTGCAGCTGCAGGGTCTCGCCGAAGCCCATGCGGTTCACGAAGGCTTCGCGCGTGAGGTCGGCGAAGGCCATGACGTGGTCGACGCCGGCCTCGGTGAAGTCGACGACGGTGCGGAACGGTTTCTGACCGCGGGGCAGGGCGAGAACGCGGGAGATCTCGTCGGCCACGCCCTGCGGGTCGGCCCGTACGCCGGGCCGCACGAGGGAGGCGGTGGCCTCCTCGTTGCGGGCCACGAGCGGGTCCAGCCGTGCGTAGGCGGCGGTGACCTCGGCGTCCGAGGCACGGCTCGCGTTCGGGAAGTGCGACGTGCCCTGCGTGATCGCGCCGGGCATCACGATGCTCGTCTCGATGCCGAACTGCGCCGCCTCGTAGGAGGTGACGACCGCGAGCGCGTCGAACGCGGCCTTCGAGGCGACGTACGGGCCGAGGAACGGCGGCGTGGTGACGATGATCGTGCTGCCGACATAGAGCAGCGTGCCCGAGCGCTGCGTGCGCAGGTAGGGCAGCGCCGCGCGGTTCACCCGGTGGGCGCCGATCGCGTTGACGTCGAGCAGGTGCGCGATGTCCTCGTCGGTGAACGCCTCGACGTAGCCGACGTAGAGATGGCCTGCGTTCTGGACGACGACATCGAGGCCGCCGCTGGTCTCCACGACGGCGGCGACGGCCTGGTTCGCGGACTCCTGCGAGCTGACATCGAGGTCGACGACGTGCAGGTCGAGGCCGTTCGCCGTGGCGTAGTCGGTGAGCGTGGCGGCGTGGGCGGCGTTGCGGCCCTGGGGGTCGCGCATGCTGGCCCAGACGGTGTGGCCGTCGTGGGCGAGCTGCTTGGCGGTGAGGTGGCCGATGCCGGTTGCGGCGCCGGTGATGAGGATGACGGACATCCGATGGCCTTCCGTTCTCGTGCGGCGCTTACGCGGCGCCGCCGTTGGCGTAGATGGTCTGGCCGTTGACCCAGCGGCCGGGGCCGGCGAGGAACGCGGTGACCTCGGCGATGTCCGCCGGGGTGCCGAGGCGCTCCATCGGGTTGAGCGAGGCGATGTGGTCGATGGCCTCCTGCGACTTGCCCTCGAAGAACAACGGGGTGGCGGTGGGGCCGGGGGCGACGGCGTTGACCGTCACGTCACGGCCACGCAGCTCGCGGGCCAGGATCAGGCTCATCGCCTCGACCGCGCCCTTGGACGCGGCGTAGGCGCCGTACGTGGGCGCCTGCAGGCGCGTGATGGTGGTGGAGAAGTTGATGATCGCCCCGCCGTTGCGCACCTGGCGGGCGGCGAGCTGGTCGATCACGAAGGTCCCGCGGACGTTGACGCGCTGGATGCGGTCGAAGGTCTCCAGGTCCATCTGGGCGATCGGGGCCAGCGGCATGATGCCCGCGCCACAGCCCCGGCACGGGCATCTGTCCATGGTCCGGCACGACGGACGCGACCTGTTCCGCGGCCTGCCGCAGGACTTCACCGCCGTCCGCTACCACTCGCTGGCCGTGCCCGAGCCACTGCCGGACACCCTGGAGGCCACCGCCTGGGCCGAGGACGGTGTCCTGATGGGGCTGCGGCACCGCAGCCGGCCGCTGTGGGGCGTGCAGTTCCACCCGGAGTCCGTGCTGACCGAGTACGGCCACCGCATGTTCGTCAACTTCCGCAATCTCACGGCGGAACGGGCCGGCCGGCCCCGTACCAAGAACACCGCCGTCACACCGGCCGCCGCCGCGATACCGCGCCCCCGGCAAGCGGTCCGCCCCGCCTACCGGCTGCACACCCGGCGCATCGCCGGCGCGGTCGACACGGAAGCCGCCTTCACCCGGATGTACGGGGCGTCGCACCGGGCGTTCTGGCTGGACAGCGCCCTGGTCGAGGAGGGACTCGCGCGGTTCTCGTTCTTCGGCGACGACAGCGGTCCGCTCGCGGAGTTCGTGCGCTACGACGTCGAGGCTGGCAGTTGCGAGATCGAGCGGCCGGGCCGGCCCACACGCAAGGTCGCGGCCAGCGTTTTCGACTACCTGAAACGGCAGTTGGCGACACGTCATGTCGAAGCGGGTGACCTGCCCTTCGACTTCACCGGCGGGTATGTCGGCTATTTCGGCTACGAGACCAAGGCCGACTGCGGCTCACCGAACCGGCACTCGTCCGATCTCCCCGACGCCTGCTGGCTGTTCGCGGACCGGCTGATCGCGGTGGACCATCTGAAGGGCTTCACCTACGCGGTCTGTCTCGCCGAGGACACCCCGCAGGCTGCGTGGGAGGCCACCGACTGGCTGGAGAGCGCGCTGGCTCAGCTGAGCTTCGTCGCCCCCGAGCCCGAACGCCCGCCGCTGTCCGCCCGGGCTGAGGCGGACCCCGGCGCCGCCGAGCCGTGGCTGGTGCGGGACCGGGAGACGTATCTCGCGGACATCGAGTCCTGCCAGGGCGAGTTGCGGGCAGGCACCAGCTACGAGATCTGTCTGACGAACGCGGCCCGTTTACCCGCCCCGCCGGACCCCTTTGCCTTCTACCGAGAGCTGCGCCGGATCAACCCGGCCCCGTACGCGGCCTTCCTGCGGCTGGGCGACGTGGACGTGGCCGGTTCGTCCCCCGAGCGGTTCCTGCGGATCACCCGCGACGGCGTGGCCGAGGCCCGCCCGATCAAGGGCACCGCGCCACGCGGCGACGGACCGGAGGACGACGCCCGGCTGCGGAACGCGCTCGCCGTGGACGCCAAGACGCGTGCCGAGAACCTGATGATCGTCGACCTGCTCCGCAACGACCTGGGCCAGGTCTGCCGGACCGGGTCGGTGCGCGTGACCCGGCTCATGGCCACCGAGACGTACGCGACCGTGCATCAACTGGTCTCCACCGTCGAGGGCCGGCTGCGGGAGGATGTCGGCGCCGTGGAGTGCGTACGGGCCTGCTTCCCCGGCGGTTCGATGACCGGAGCGCCGAAACTGCGCACCCTGGAGATCATCGACCGGCTGGAGACCGAGGCCCGCGGCGCGTACTCCGGTGCCCTCGGCTATCTGGGGTGCAGCGGGGGAGCGGACCTCAACATCGTCATCCGTACGGCCGTCCTCGCCGACGGGCTGATGCACCTGGGCGCCGGGGGCGCGATCGTGCTCGACTCCGATCCGGCCGGCGAGTACGACGAGATGCTCCTGAAGACCGCCGCCCAGATGCGGGCCCTTCACCGGTACACCGGTGACCGCATACGTGAGCAGCGGGACCACGCGGTGACCCGCGCCGCCCTGCGCGGCGAGCCGGTCCGCGCCGAGCACACCGTCACCGAGGAGCCCGTGCGATGACGACTCCGCAGACCGTGCTCCGGCCGGCCGAGGCCGAGGCCCCCGGCAATCTCGCCGCCCAGCTCGCCGGGCTGGCCGAGCGGCGCGGGTGGTCCGGGCGGGCCGCCTTCCACCAGGGCCATCGGACCTGGACCCACGGCGAGGTGCACGCGCTCGCCGCCCGGGCCGCCACGGTGCTCACCGGTCACGGAGTGCACCCCGGCGACCGGGTGGTACTGGCCCTGCCCGACGGCATCGCCTGGGTGACCGCCTTCCTGGCGACCGCCCGGCTCGGCGCCGTCGCCGTGCTGGTCAACCCTGAACTCCCGGCACCAGACCAGGAGTTCATGGCAGCGGACGCCGACGCCGTGCTCTGCGTGACCGGACCGGGCCTGGAAAGCCGCTTCCCTGAACGGCCGCGGCTCGGCGCCGATCAGCTGCTCGCCCTCACCGTCGCCTCCGACCAAGCCCCTGCCCACCCGGTCGACGCCCACGCGCCGTTGTACATCCAGTACACCTCCGGCACCACGGGCCGCCCCAAGGGCGCCGTGCACACGCACAGTGACCCGAAGGCGTACCACGACCTCATCGGCCGACAGCTGCTGCGGATCACCGAAGACGACGTCACCCTGTCGGTGTCCAAGCTGTACTTCGCCTACGGCTTCGGTAACACCTTCGTCTTCCCGCTCTTTTCCGGCTCCTCCGCCGTCCTGGTCGACCGGCGCCCGACCCCGGCCGCCGTCGACGAGCTGGTGGCCCGGCACCGGGTGACCCTCCTCTACTCCGTGCCGTCCGCCTACGCCGCGCTGGTCGCCGACCGCGGCAGCGGCCACCGCACCTGCTTCGCCTCGGTACGGGCCGCCGTGTCGGCGGGTGAGGGCCTCCCGACGCAACTCGGCGCACAGATCACCGAGTTGCTCGGCGCACCGGTGCTGGAACAGATCGGATCCACCGAGGCCGGTCACGCCTTCTGTGCCAACGGCCTCGGACACAACCACCCCGGCACCGTGGGCCGCCCCGTCCCCGGCTTCGAGGTGGAGTTGCGCGACAGCGCGGGCCGCCCGGTAGCGGACGGCACCGAGGGCGAGCTGTGGGTGCGCGGCCCGACCGTCACCCCCGGCTATCTGAACCGACCGCAGGACAGCGAACGCACCCTGATCGGCGGCTGGTTGGCCACCCATGACCGGGCGGTCCGCGAACCGGACGGGGCCTTCCGGCACCTGGGCCGCGCCGACGACATGGAGATGGTCGGCGGCATCACCGTCTCCCCGCTGGAGGTGGAGGCCGTCCTGCGCACCCACCCCGAGGCGAAGGAGGTCGCGGTCGCGGCCGTCACCGACGGGAAGGGAGCCAGCCGGCTGCGCGCCTTCGTCGTCCCCGTCACCCGGGCCCCCGAGGGACTTCAGGACGACCTGCTCCGGCTGGCCCGCGAGCGGCTCGCCGCCTTCAAGGTGCCGCGCAGCGTGAGCCTCGTCCCGTCCCTGCCCCGCACCTCGACCGGCAAGCTCCGCCGCCACCTGGTCCGCCAGGGCGCCTGGTGACGGCGGCAGACGTGGTCACCACGACAGAAAGGAACGGCCAGATGCGAGAGCTGCACCCGACGCTCGCCGACCGCGGATTCTACCTCGGCCCGCTCTTCCGACAGGCGGCCGAGCGCCACGGCGCCGTCCCCGTCACCCTGGACCGGCCCCTGGACACCCACCCCGCCCACAAGGTCGACCTCACCTACGCGGACCTCGCGGACCTCGTCGAGGACCTCTCCGGACGGCTGTGGGAGGCGGGCGTACGGCCCTCCGAGCGCGTGGTCGTCCACAAGGCCGACAACGTCGACATCGTGCTGCTGACCTGCGCGATCTCCCGCATCGGCGCGGTTCCCGTACTGCTCTCGCCCGCACTGGCCGGACCGGTCGCCGCCCAGCTCGTCGGAAAGCTGCGCCGGCCGTGGCTGATCACCGACCGGGCCACCCTGGACGGACCGCTCAAGGGCGTCGAGGTCCCGGTCCGGCGCGTCCTGTCCGTCGACGAGGCACCGGGGGCCGAGCCCCTCGCGAAGTACGCCGGTGTCGACGTTCCCACCGCCGTACGCCTGCACCCCCGCGAACCCGCCCTGATCACGCACAGCTCCGGCACCACCGGACTCCCCAAGCTCGCCGTGCACTGCGCGAACACCATGTGGAACCGACTGATCCCGCAGCAGGCGATGGGCTGGCCCACACGCGGCGAGACGGCCGCCCTGCACATGTCGTTCGTGCACTCGCGCTTCTACCACCTGCTCGGCGTCCTGCTCCGCTTCGGCAGCCCGCTGGTCCTCATCACCGACCCCGACCCCGCGGCGGTGGCACCACTACTGGCCTACCACCGGCCGGGCATCGTCGAGACCCACCCCAACACCTTCGTCCTGTGGGAGGAGCTGGCCGACGCACCCGGTGCGCCGCTGTCGCGGGTGCGGTCGTACGGCTCGACGTTCGACGCGATCCACCCGCGCACAGTACGACGGCTGCTGGACGCCTCCACACGGCGCACCCCCTGGCTGCTCCAGCTCTACGGCCAGAGCGAGACCGGGCCCGTCGCCTTCCAGTGGTTCACCCGGCGCAGCGCCGCCCGGGCCGACGGCCGCCGGGTCGGCATCGGGATACCGGGCTTCACCCGCGTCCGGATCACCGGCCCCGACGGAAGGCCCACGGCACCCGGAACACCCGGCCGGATCGAGGCCCGTACCCGCGGCCGGATCCTCACCTACCTCGGCCTCCAGGACCGCTACGACCGTCAACTCCACGACGGCTGGTGGGAGATGGGCGACATGGGCTACCGCAGCAGGCTCGGCGCCCTGTACCTGATCGACCGTGAGGTCGACCAGATCGACTCCGTGCACAGCAACCTGGAGGTCGAGGACACCCTGATGGAACGGCTGGAGGAACTGCGCGAGGTCGTCATCGTCCCCGGCGCCGACCGCGAGCCCGTGCCGGTGGTGTGCGTGCGCGGCGAGAACCCGCTGGACCCCGAGCGCTGGCGGAAGGCCACGGCCGATCTGCCGGCGATGGCCGAACCCCGGCAATGGCGGTTCGAGGAACTGCCGATGACCGCGACCTGGAAGGTGAAGCGGGTCGAGATCACCCGCATGCTGACGACGGGCGTACGCACGTGAAGCCCGTCGTGGTGGTCGGCGCCGGACCGGTGGGTCTTTCGGCGGCTCTCGCCCTGCGGGCGCGCGAACTGCCGGTCCTGCTATTGGAGTCGGACCCGAAGGACCGTCAACGACCCGGCAGCCGCGCCCTGTTCGTGCACCGGGAGACCCTCGCACTGCTCGACGGAATGCGACCGGGACTCGCCGCCGAGATCAGCTCCTACGGACGGACCTGGCAGACGCGGCGCACCCTGTACCGGGGACGCGAGGTGTACTCCCGTACCTTCCCGCCCCCGTCCGGTCCGCCGCCCTTCACCAGTCTGCGCCAGGTGGACACCGAGCGCTTCCTGCGGGCCGCGTGCGAGCGCGCCGGGGTGGAGTTCGTCTGGGACGCACGGGTGCGGGACGTCCGCACCACGCCGACGGGCGTCGCGCTGGAAGGCGCGGATGGACGGGAGTGGAAGTGCGCCTACGCGGTCGCCGCGGACGGCGCCCGGTCCGTCGTTCGGGGCTCGCTGGGCATCACCATGGAGGGAACCCGGGGCGAGGGCTTCCACGTCGTCGTGGACGTGGCCGACATCCCCGGTGCCGAACTGCCGCTGGAGCGCGTCTTCCACTACGAACATCCCGGCGTCGGCGGACGCAGTGTGATGCGGGTCCCGTTCACCGGGGGCTTCCAGATCGATCTTCAGTGCCGGGACGACGATGTCCAGGAGGAGTTCGGGACCGAGGAGACCGTACGGAAGTGGCTGCCGGCGGTCGTGGGCGAGGGGTACGACGACCGTGTCCTGTGGGTGTCGACGTACCGCTTCCTGCGCAAGGTGGCCGACACGTTCACCGACCGGCACCGGCGAGTGCTGCTCGTCGGCGAGGCGGCCCACCTCTTCCCGCCGTTCGGGGCGCGCGGCATGAACAGCGGCATCGCGGACGCGGCGGCGGCAGCCGAGGCGATCGCCACCGGTACGGTCGAGCGGTTCGATCAAGTACGGCGCTCCGCCGCGCTGTTCAACAGCGCCGCGGCCGGAGCCGCGCTGGACCATCTGCGTCCCCGGCGCCTGATCGTCCGCGTGAAGCAGCGTACGGCCGCCGCGCTCGCGCCCATGCTGCCGTGGTGCGGATCGTGGCTGGAGCACGCGCCGTACGGGCCACGGCGCGGAGCCGCAGCCGTCGCGGGCCGCACGTACTGAACAGATAGGAGTAGTTGTGACTCAATCGGTCATCATGGAGGGCCTGTCGGTGTGGTCACCGGACCACGGGCTGACACCTGCCGAGGCCTCCGAGGGGCGCCTGCTCGTTGCGGACTCCTGGCTGGTGCGGGACGGCCGGGTGCGCGGCCTCGACCGGCACCAGGAACGGTTCCTGCGCTCCTGCGGCGAGGTCGGCGGACCACGGCTGCACCAGCTGCTGAAGTTCTGGAGTCACATGACGGATGCGCTGCCGCGCACCGGAGAGTGGTTCCCACGGGTGGAACTGGCCCCCGGCTCCAAGGAGTTGCGGCTCCTGATGCGGCAGGCGCCACCACTCGGCACCGGTGTGCGCGTCTGGGCCACCGGTCAGTCGGACCCGCGGATCGTCCCCCGCCGCAAGGGCCCGGACCTGGATACTCTCTCCACTCTCCGCGGGCGTGCCTCGCAGGAGGGCGCGGAGGAAACGGTGCTCGTCACACCTTCCGGCGTCGTACTGGAGGCGGCCACCGCGAGCGTACTGTGGTGGGAGGACGACATCCTCTGCCTGCCCTCACCGCAACTGCCCGTCCTGCCCGGAGTGACCCTCGGCCTCATCCAGGAACGGGCTCTGCACGTCGGCATCCGCGTCGCCCACCGCGAGCGCACCGTGACCGAACTTGACGGTCGCGAAGTGTGGTTGGTGAACTCGCTGCACGGCATCCGGCCGGTGACGGCATGGATGGGCGGCCTCCTCCGGGCCGCGCCGGCGGAACGCGCCCCGGAATGGCGGACATGGCTGGAGGACATCATGCAGCCACTGCCGGAGAAATAGCGGACCAAGAACAGCGAAAAGAAATGCGGGCACCGGCCGAACTGGCCGATGCCCGCATTCCGCACGCTATTTCTTGACCGGCTGATAACCCCCCGGCACCATCCGCGTCGCGATCGCGATCCGGTTGTACGCGTTGATCACGGTCGCCGCCCAGATCAGCGCCGCGACCTGCTCCTCCGAGAACACCTCCGCGGCCTCGGCGTAGACCGCGTCGGGCACGTGCCCGTCGTGCACCAGGGTCACGGCCTCCGCCAACGCCAGTGCGGCACGCTCGCGTTCAGTGAAGAAGGGGGTCTCCCGCCAGGCGTTCAGCGCGTAGAGACGCTGCTCGGTCTCGCCCGCGGCGCGCGCGTCCTTGGTGTGCATGTCGAGGCAGAAGGCGCAGCCGTTGAGCTGCGAGGCGCGGATCCTGATCAGTTCCAGGATTTCCGGTTGAAGCTTGGCGTCCTGCGCCGCGGACACGGCCGCTGCGTGCAGGGATCCCATCGCTGCGGATACGTCGGGGGTGGTCTTCTTCAGGGCCACACGGGATATGGCGGGGTTATTGCTCATAAGGCGACTCTATCCGTGCCAAGGTATTCATGGGTAAGGAACGATGTAATTGCGGGCGCATAATTCACCGCGGTCAGGCATTCGGAGACCGGGCTCCTGAGATCGGGCTCGCCAGGATCATGCTGTCCGCAGGCTCTGGGTGCCAGTCGGTGACTACCTGGACGCCGGGGTCGATCAGATCGAGTCCCGTGAAGAACCGGGCTGTGAATGGGTGGGGTGGTGTCAGCGGGTTGGGTGTCACCCTGGCCTGATACGGGGAACAGCGCGCTGAGCTGTCCTTTCGTTCCCTGGTACCCGCGGGTTGCGGCTGTCATGGAGTGACTAAAAGGCTGTCACGTGCTGCGGATTCCGTGTAGCACAGCTGGTGGGTGCTGACGTGTAGATACCCATTCCTGTGCACGGTGGGGGGCGCCCGAGTGTGCTGGTGGGCATGACTGCTCAGCCATCGTTGTCGGTGTCTCCCCGTCCGAGGGAACGTTCGGATGTGGGTCGCCCTGCCGCCCAGGCCATGCCCCTCGCGTCGCCTTCGCAGGACAAGGGGCTGGTACGGCAGGTGTTGGTACGCCGGCTTCTCGCGCTGGACGAGACCGGCACGCTGGAATCGGTACACGTCAGGATCGCGGCCGAGACGGTCGGAGTGTCCGTACGCACAGCCTGGCGTTGGCTCGCGAGGGCTCGTCAGGGCCAGACCCAGCCGGCCTACCGGCGTGGAGGGTTCCTGCTGGACGACACGCTGTGGCCCGACTCGAAGAGCTGGACGGGAACGTCTCCGAGTTGCACCGGCAGTTGTCCCAAGCAGGTGACGACTCCGTCCTGCCCGTCCCGCTGCCTTCGCTGGCGACCATGCACCGGGCGGTACGCGAGCAACGCCGGGCGGGCCGGGTCTTCCAGAGCACGCGCCCCGGGAAACGGCATGTGGATCCCGACCGCTATGACCGGGCCCTGGCCGAGCTGGCTCTGCCAGGAACTGTCGATGAGACTGGTCAGGCCCCGCCTGAACTGGCTTGCCCTGTGGGGCGGGTGGGAAGGATGTCGCTGTGCCCAAGCCTTATCCGGAGGAGTTCCGCGAGGATGTCGTACGGGTCGCAAGGAACCGCGGCCCGGGCGTGATGGTGGAGCAGGTGGCCGCCGACTTCGGAGTGCACGCGATGACGCTGTGGAAATGGATGCGTCGCGCGGACATCGACGACGGGGTGAAACCCGGAACGACCAGCCAGGAGAGCGCGGAACTCCGGGAA
>NZ_PENI01000024.1 GCF_003688995.1 Streptomyces shenzhenensis
CGTAGTGTTTCGGTGGTCATAGCGTGAGGGAAACGCCCGGTTACATTCCGAACCCGGAAGCTAAGCCTTACAGCGCCGATGGTACTGCAGGGGGGACCCTGTGGGAGAGTAGGACACCGCCGAACAAAAATTGAGGGAAACCCCGCATTCTTTGAATGCGGGGTTTTCTGCGTCTAGGGTCGAAACATGCGCTATGACCTGGTCGTCTTCGACAACGACGGTGTGCTCGTGGACAGCGAGCCCATCTCCAACCGGCTGCTCGCCGCCTATCTCACCGAACTGGGCCATCCGACCTCCTACGAGGACTCCCTGCGTGACTACATGGGGGCCGCCCTGCATCGCGTGCACGATCTGGTGGCGGACCGGACCGGACAGCGGCTGCCGGACGACTTCGACGACGTCTTCCACGCGCGCGTGTTCGCCGCGTTCGAGCGGGAGTTGAAGCCGGTGAGCGGGGCCGTCGAGGTGCTGGAGAAGCTGGCCGCGGACGGGGTGCCGTACTGCGTGGCGTCCTCCGGGAGCCATGAGCGGATCCGGGTGGGGCATCGGACGACCGGGCTCGACCGCTGGTTCGAGGACTCCAGGATCTTCAGCTCGCAGGACGTGGGGCGCGGGAAGCCGGCGCCGGATCTGTTCCTGTACGCGGCCGAACGGATGGGGGTCGCTCCGGAGCGGTGTGTCGTCGTGGAGGACAGTCCGCTGGGTGTGCGGGCGGCCGTCGCCGCCGGGATGGACGTGTACGGGTTCACCGCCATGACACCACCGGAGAAGCTGGCCGGCGCCGGACAACTCTTCTCCGACATGCGGGAGTTGACCGACCTGCTGATATGAACCCGGGCATCCGGCCGGGGTCGCGGGCGTCGTCCTCGCCGAAGAAAAGGTGAGGGAAATTCATCTTTGGCTGGATCTACCCACGGGTAGCCCGGGGCCCTACGCTCGCCGCCATGACTGATGTGCTGCGGCGCGGCAGGGCCTCGTTGGCGTTCGGTTTCTTCGCCCAGGGCGCCGCGTTCGCCCTCCTCGTGACGCGCATTCCGGCCATCCAGGACCGGTACGGCGTCTCCGACGCGCTGCTGCCCCTGTTCCTGGCCGCCGTACCGGTGCTCGCGGGGATCGGCAGTGTGACCACCGAGCAGGTGGTGAAGCGCATACGGCCCAGCCGAGTGCTGCGCTGGTCCCAGCCCGCGGTGCTGCTGGCGCTGCTCGGTGTCGGCGCCGGCGGTGACCTGGCCGTGCTGGCGGTGACGCTCGCGGCGTTCGGGCTGGCCGTCGGGGCGCTGGACGCCTCGATGAACATGCTCGGGGTGAGCCTGCAACGGGCGTACGGGCGCAGCATCATGCTCAGCTTCCATGCCGTGTTCAGCCTGGGCGGGATCGTGGGGGCCTCGCTGGCCTGGGCGGGCGCGCACTGGAAGCTGGCGCTGTGGGTGTCGTATCTGCCGGTGGTGGCCGTGCTGCTGCCGGCGGTTCTGGTGGCGAGCCGGTGGTACGTGGACGGCAGACCGGCGCCCGCGGCGGACGGAACGGGCGGGGACGACGGCGCGGACGGCGGGGGTGTCGTCTTCCGGGCGCTGCTTCCGCTGTGTCTGGTGATGGCCTTCGCGTACATCGGGGACTCGACCGTCTCCAACTGGAGCGCGAAGTATCTGAAGGACGTGCTGGGGAGTTCGGAGCAGCTGGCGACGGTTCCGTACAACGTATACATGGTGACGACGCTGGTGGGCCGGGCCGTGGGGGACTTCGGGGTGCGGCGGTTCGGGGCGGTGGCGGTCGTACGGCTGGGGTCGCTGACGGCGGCGGCCGGGTTCGCGGTGGTGGCGGCTGCGCCGGGCGCCTGGGCCGGGATGCTCGGGTTCACCCTGCTGGGGCTCGGGCTGTGTGTGCTGGTGCCGCAGACGTTCGCGGCGGCGGGACGGCTGTTCCCGGGGTCCTCGGACGCGGCGATCGCCCGGCTCAACGTCTTCAACTACGTGGGTTTTCTGGTCGGTTCGCCGTTGGTGGGGGTGCTCGGAGACGCCTGGGGATACCGCTGGGCGATGCTCGTGCCGATGGTGTTGGTGCTGGTGACACTGGTGTACGCCAGGTCCTTCGAGGCTCGGCCTGACCGATACGGTGGCGAGCATGAGCGGTCGCGCACAGCTGATGTGGGACGAGGCAGTAACGGGCTATGACTTCGGCCCGGACCATCCGATGGACCCGGTCCGGCTGGAGCTGACCCGGAGGCTGGTGGGGGCCCTGGGGCTCGATCGCGCGGTGGAGATCGTCGCGGCGAAGCCGGCCGGTCGGTCCACACTGCGGCTGGTCCACCGGGAGGACTACATCGAGGCCGTGAAGGCGGCCTCGGCGGATCCCGGATCGGCGGACGGCTCGTACGGCCTGGGGACGGTGGACGATCCCGCGTTCGCCGGGATGCACGAGGTGTCCGCGCTGATCGCGGGCCAGTCGGTGGCGGCCGCGGAGGCGGTGTGGCACGGGGACGCGCTGCACGCGGTGAACTTCACGGGCGGGCTGCACCACGCGATGCCGGGGGCCGCGTCGGGGTTCTGCATCTACAACGACGCCGCGCTGGCGATCGCGCGGCTGCTGGAACTCGGCGCCGAGCGGGTCGCGTACGTGGACGTGGACGTGCACCACGGGGACGGGGTGCAGGCGGCGTTCTGGGAGGATCCGCGGGTCCTGACGATCTCGCTGCACGAACACCCCAGGACGCTGTTCCCACAGACCGGGTGGCCGGAGGAGACCGGGGCGGAGTCGGCGGCGGGGTCCGCGGTGAACCTGCCGCTGCCGGCCGGTACCGGGGACGCGGGGTGGCTGCGGGCGTTCCACGCCGTGGTGCCGGAGCTGGTCGCCGACTTCCGGCCCGAGGTGCTGGTGACGCAGCACGGGGCCGATACGCACTTCGAGGACCCGCTGGCCCATCTGGCGGTCTCGCTGGACGCGCAGCGGGCGGTGCAACTGGCCTGCCACGACCTGGCGCACGAGCACGCGGGCGGCCGGTGGATCGCGCTGGGCGGGGGCGGGTACGAGGTGGTGGACGTCGTGCCGCGCTCCTGGACGCATCTGGTGGGGATCGCGGCGGGGCGGCCGGTGGCGCCGGAGACCGTGATCCCCGAGGGGTGGCGGCAGGAAGTGTACGCCCGTACGCGGCAGTTGGGGCCGGTGCGGATGACCGACGGGCGCTGGCCCGTGTCCTGGGCCGACTGGGAGTCGGGGTACGACCCGGCCGACCGCCTGGACCAGGCCGTACGGGCGACCCGCCGGGCGGTGTTCCCGCTGCGCGGGCTGCTGGCGTGAGCGCTCCGCCGGTCGTGCAGTTCCCCCGCGCCCCTTTGGAGCGGTGGTGCGGGGTTTTGGGTGCGGTGGGGTCTGTGGTGGGCCAGGATCGGTGGCGTGTTGAGCATCGGAGCGCTCCGCGCGCATCTGCTGGCCGCCCGTATCGCCGGGCCGGTGGCCACCTCGCGGGAGGAGAGCCTGCGCAGTTACCGGCTCTTCGCCGCTCGCGATCCCCGTGCACTGATCGGGATCGATCCCGAACTCCCGTGGGAACAACGGGACTTGATCGAGCTGATGGCGCGGAGATGCGGGGTTTCGGCTGATCCCCGGCACACTTCCGGCCATGATGTGATCGACCCGGAGCTGACCGTCGCCGCGCTGGACGCCTTCGCGGAGCGCATCGGGGCCGCGGCCCGGTGCGGCACCCCGGTGCTGTTCGGCACCGGGCACCCGCACCGCCTGCTCGGCTTCTACGCAGCCTTGGCGGACGCTCTGTCGGCGGCGGGATGTGACGTCCTCACCCCCGCGCAGGGTCGCCGTGTCGACATAACGACCCGGTTCGGACTACGTACGCACAACCTTGATTACGTACGGGGAGTCGCGCTGGTCCGGGAAGGCGCCGGTGAACGCCCCGGTGGTGAGCCCGGCGCACATACGCACTCCCCGCTGCCGGTTCGGACCGTGCTGGCCGCCGCGGCGGAGGCCGGCGGGCCGCTGCCCGGGCTGGTGATCGGAGACCACGGCTGGGTCTGCGGAGCAGGTCAACTGGGGTTCGAGGCCATGGGGCTTGCGGACACCGACGACCCCGCGCCGTTCGTGGGCGAGGCCGAGGGGCGGGTGTCCGTCGTCGTTCCACTTGATGACGGAGTGCGGTCTGCTTACTACCGCCCGCTCACCCGCTACGTACTCAATCGAGCGTGTCTGTCACAGTAGGCCGCCGATGGGTGCACCTCTTCCCCACTCGCATCACCCGCATCTAGTCTGGGGAGTGAGCACGCAACGACGAAGAGTCACCGGAAGGGGAAGCCGGTGGCCGTCGAGTGCGGAAGGTTCAGGTGTGTCATGGCTGCTGGCGAGAGGCCTCTGAACGAGGTCGTATTCCTTACCGTGGCGGAGGTTGCCGCGGTGATGCGAGTGTCGAAGATGACCGTGTACCGGTTGGTGCACAGCGGTCATCTGCCCGCGATCCGGGTGGGGCGGTCCTTCCGCGTCCCGGAGCAAGCGGTCCACGAATACCTCCGCGAGAGCTATGTGGGGGTCGAAACGGCCTGACGGCGGCTCCGGGCGTCCGCCCGGAGCACCTCGATTACGACCTCAGCCCTCAGGCGGGTAGGCTAGCCCCTCGTAGGTCGTATGGGCCCATGGCGCCCAGCACCGAGTGATGAGAAGTGAGCGAGGGTAGTCGTGGGCTCTGTTATCAAGAAGCGGCGCAAGCGGATGGCCAAGAAGAAGCACCGCAAGCTGCTCAAGCGCACGCGCGTTCAGCGTCGCAACAAGAAGTAAGGCTTCGACGCGAGCCGCGAGAGCTACATCTGTGGCCCCCCACCCGGAGCGGTGGGGGGCCACAGGCGTATTCCGACCGGGGAATTTCCGGCGCCCCGGGCATCTGGTGGTCAGCACGGCGCAACGTCGACCCGCTAAGTTGGCTCGAAGACGGGGACATACGGAAGAAAGGCGCTGATCTTGGGGAAGGTCGTGCTCGTGACCGGCGTGGCCCGGCAGCTGGGCGGCCGCTTCGTGCGGCGGATCCAGCGTGACCCCCAGGTGGACCGGGTCGTCGGCGTGGACGCGGTGCCGCCCGAGCACCATCTCGGCGGGGCCGACTTCATCCAGGCCGACATCCGGCAGCCCACCATCGCCCGCGTCCTCGCCGAGACGGCCGCCGACACCGTCGTGCACCTGGACGTGACCGGCACGGCGCTGGGCAGCGGCAGCCGGGCCACGGTCAAGGAGACCAACGTCATCGGCACCATGCAGCTGCTCGGGGCCTGCCAGAAGTCGCCGACCGTGCGGCGGCTGGTCGTCAAGTCCAGCACCAACGTGTACGGGTCGGCGTCCCGCGACCCCGCCGTGTTCACCGAGACCACCTCGCCCAAGTCGCTGCCCAGCGGGGGCTTCGCCAAGGACACCGTGGAGGTCGAGGGGTACGTGCGCGGCTTCGCGCGGCGGCGGCCCGACGTGGCCGTGTGCGTCCTGCGGTTCGCCAACATCCTGGGGCCCAACGCCGACACCCCCCTCGCCGCGTACTTCTCGCTGCCCGTCCTGCCGACCGTGTTCGGCTACGACCCGCGGCTGCAGTTCGTGCACGAGGACGATGTGATCGACGTTCTGCGGATCGCCGCCCACGAGCCGGCCCGGTCCACGCTCAACAGCGGCACCTTCAACATCGCAGGCGACGGTGTCCTGCTGCTCGCGCAGTGCTCCAGGCGCCTCGGGCGGCCCACGGTGCCGCTGCTGCTGCCCGCGGTCACCTGGACCGGCTCGCTGGTGCGTACGCTGGGTATGACGGACTTTTCACCCGAGCAGATCCGGTTGCTCACCCACGGCCGGGTCGTGTCGACGGACCAGATGCGCGAGACCCTCGGCTTCCAGCCGAAGTACACGACCGCGGAGACCTTCGCGGACTTCGCGCGCAGCCGTGGTCCCGGGCTGCTGCCGCCGGAGGCCCTGGCCGGGGCCATCGACCGGATCGCCGCGCTGTCCCTGCGGGGCAGCGGCCACCCCCAGACGCAGAGCGCCGATTGAGGAGCGCAGCAACGATGGCGGACGCCAAGGTCATTCCGTTCGACGACGACCGGTCCCGCGGTTCCGCCGCGGCCCGGTCCACGCGGCGCCGGAGCGCGGCGAGCCGGCGCTCGGGCGAGCCCGCGGCGGTGCGCGAGGTCCAGCCCCTCCCGGGACGGTTCCCGGAGCAGGACGAGGTGCCCGTGACCGGAGAGGATCAGCCGCCGCAGCCGGACCACGGTCTGGAGCAGCGGGTCGCGAGCGGCCTGGCTTTTCTGCGCCGGCGGCTGACCGGGGACTACGAGGTCGACGACTTCGGCTACGACGAGGAGCTGACCGACCAGGTACTGATGTCCGTGCTGCGCCCGGTGTACGAGAACTACTTCCGGGTCGACGTGAAGGGCATCGAGAACGTCCCGGCCGAGGGCGGCGCGCTGATCGTCGCCAACCATTCCGGGACGCTGCCGCTGGACGGGCTGATGATGCAGGTCGCCGTGCACGACCACCATCCGGCGGGGCGGCATCTGCGGCTGCTCGCGGCCGATCTGGTCTTCGTGCTGCCGGTGGTCAACGAACTCGCCCGCAAGCTGGGCCACACCCTGGCCTGCGCGGAGGACGCCGAGCGGCTGCTCGCGGCGGGTGAGCTGGTCGGGGTGATGCCGGAGGGCTTCAAGGGCATCGGCAAGCCCTTCAGCGAGCGCTACAAGCTCCAGCGGTTCGGGCGGGGCGGCTTCGTCTCCACGGCGCTGCGCAAGGGCGTGCCGATCATCCCCTGCTCGATCGTCGGGGCGGAGGAGATCTACCCGATGATCGGCAACGCGAAGACCGTGGCGCGGCTGCTGGGGTTCCCGTACTTCCCGCTGACGCCGACCTTCCCCTGGCTGGGGCCGCTGGGCGCGATCCCGCTGCCGACGAAGTGGACGATCCAGTTCGGCGAGCCGATCCCGACGGACGGCTATCCGCCGGAGGCCGCGGACGACCCGATGCTGATGTTCAACCTGACCGATCAGGTACGCGAACAGATCCAGCACACGCTGTACAAGCTGCTGGTGCAACGCCGGTCGGTGTTCTTCTAGAGGGTGAACGGGGAGTCCGCCGCATGACGGTGGGGCCCCGCACGGGAGGGGCCCCACCGTCGTATGCGTGCGGCTAGGGCCTCTCGTTTGGATCATGCCGGGCTCGCGGGCCCTGGCACCGCGCCTCGCGGCGTTGTCGTCGGTTGTCAGGGCTCCGCCCTGCCGCCCTCCTCCGCCTTGCGATCCACGGCACCAGACCCCGCTCCCTGATCCGGCCTGATCCAAACGAAAGACCCTAGTTCACGTCCTCGCTGTCGATGCCCAGGCCGGGCAGCAGGCCCGGCAGCAGCGGCGGGAGGGTGACGTCCGGCTCGCTGCTGGGGGTCCTGCTGGTGGACGGGGAGGCGGCGCTGCCGCTGCTCTTCGGCGGGTCGAACAGTCCGCCCGTGCTGCCCCCGAGCAGGCCGTCGTGCGCGCTGCCGGTGGCCGAGTCGCTCGGGCTGCTGCTGGAGCCGCGGTCGGCAGGGGAGCCGTCGCCGATGCTGGGCGTCGGCGAGTGGCGGGTGCCGGAGGGCCCGTCGGACGGGGCGCCGGAGTCCTGCCGTGTGTCCTCGCCGGTGTGGGCGGGGGATCGCGGGAGCAGGGACTGGAGCGGCGCGACCTCTTCGTCTATGGCGTCGAAGACCGACGAGACCTGGTCGCTGACGTCACCGAGCTGGACCGGGAGCCGGTCGCGCAGCGCGCCCCACACCTCGCGGTGGGAGTGCGAGAACGTGGACAGCGCCTGGATGGGGCCGAGCGACTCGGGATCGCGCTCGTACGCCTCGTGCAGCAGGCGGTGACCCTCGGTGACGTCGTGCTGCATGCCCGACAGGGTGCGGCGGATCTCACCGATCGACTCATGGTCGAGCTGGCCGCCGCGATCGCGCTCCATCAGCCGCCGGGCCTCGCTCAGCCGGGTCGAGGCCTGGTCGAGGTAGGTCTGGCCGCGCGCGTCGTCCCCGTCGGTCAGGTAGTTGAGCTTGAACTCCTCGATGCCTCGCTTGAGGCCGTACAGCGAATCGCCGGGCAGGGCGTCGGAACTCGCGGCGGCGACGCCCCCGAAGGCTCCGGCGGCGACTCCGACGCTGAGGCCGCCCGCCGCCAGTCCCTTGGTCAGCCGGGTACGTGGTCGCAACTTGCCCAACGGGCTCGCCCGGTGCGCCCCCTTGGCCCGGTAGGACCGCTGCTCCGGCACCGAAGGCTCGCCCGTCGCCCCGGTCGCGCCGCCCTCCTGCAGCATGGCCTCCATCGCGGCCACGAGCTGGGCTCGCTGGACGACCTTGACCTCCGGGTCGAGCTGCGGCTTGGGCAGTGCACCGAGATCCGTGGCGAGGGCCAACAACTCGCCCTGCTCCGCCCGTTCGCCGGCCGGGGCCGGTCCCTCGGACTGCTCGGCCGCCGTGTCCCGGGCGGACTGCTCCTCCAGGGCCTGGGCGAAGGCGTTCGCCCGCCGGTGCGCCGATACGTTCGCGATCACTGGCGGCACCTCCTCTCGTCATGACGGTCGGACTCCCCAGGGGGTCCTGAGGGTTGCACGCCCATGACCACTTCCACACGATCAGGTGATCAGGGTCGGCCATGACGTGACTACAGGGAGCCTGCATTCCGCACAACGACTGGCGCGGCACTTGGGTTACGGACGACGGTTGATCGGCTGGGAAAGTCAACGGGCTCTCACGGAACGTGAGTTGGATGTTGCGCTGGGTGGTGGTGCCCTGCCGGGCGTCAGCGTGCGTCGTCCGGCAGGAGTCGGGCGAGGGTGCGCACCGCCCGGTACTGGAGGGTCTTGATGGCGCCTTCGTTCTTGCCCATCACGCGGGCGGTCTCCGCGACGGAGAGGCCCTGCAGGAAGCGGAGCGTCACGCACTCCTGCTGCTGCGGGTTGAGCCGTCGTACGGCGTCCAGCAGGGCCGCGTTGGAGAGGGACTCCAGGACGGAGTCCTCGGGCGAGCGTTCCACCTCGTTGGCGTCGAGCATCTCGCCGGTGGTGACCTCCAGCCTGAAGCGGCTGGACTTGAAGTGGTCGGCGACCAGGTTGCGGGCGATGGTGACCAGCCAGGCGCCGAAGTCGCGGCCCTGCCAGGTGAAGGTCCCGATGCGGCGCAGGGCCCGCAGAAAGGTCTCACTGGTGAGGTCCTCGGCGGTCGCCTTCCCGCCGACCCGGTAGTAGATGTACCGGTACACGGTGTCGCTGTACTGGTCGTAGAGCCGGCCGAAGGCCTCGGCCTCACCGGCCTGGGCGCGCTCGACCAGGTCCATCATCCGGGCGCTGTCGCTGTCCGCGGCCGGCCGGCGGGCGGTGGTCGCGCCGGACGCGCGCCCCCGCCTGCCCGCAGGCCGTCCGTCGACCGATCGCCGCCCCTCGACGACGGCGCTGCGCGCCGGCGCCTGCTCAAGGCCGTCGGCAAGTGCGTAGCACGGGCCCACGGGGGTGGCGGTGGCGAAGGCGGGGGCGGCGTACGCGGTGGGGACGTGGCCGCGCAACAGTTCGTGGGCCGTTGCGACCGTTGTGCGCAGCGTAGCCAGGCCCGAGGCGTCAACCCCGACGTGTGGGTACACGGGACTCCCAGAGGCAGAGCTTCCATCACGTGCAGTGCGGGACCGTTCACCCGTCGTGGCGACGGAGGGGTACCGGTTTGCGTCTGAGGAGAATAACGCTTCGTGTAGGTGCTGCTACGCCCAGTTGCTCAAATCATCGATTACGTCGCTTCCGTAACCGATTGACGCCGCATCAAGTGTCGAAGAGTGACCGCTTGTTGATCAGAAACGTGCACGTTTCGGCGGAGTGGGGGTGTGTTGGTCGGCGTGCGGGATCATGCGGGCGCCGGGGCCCGGCGCCCGCCGGCGGTGCGGCGCGCCGGTGTCGGCCGTCACCGGCGGCGCCGGTGCAGCGCGATCGCCGCGGCCGTGCCGCCCGCCACCGCGCCCACGCCCGCCGCCGCGGGGATGCCGACCTTCGCCGCCTTGCGGCCCGTGCGGTAGTCGCGCAGCCGCCAGTCCTTCTCGCGGGCGTGCTTGCGCAGCTTGGTGTCCGGGTTGATCGCGTAGGGGTGGCCGACCAGGGACAGCATCGGGATGTCGTTGTGCGAGTCGCTGTAGGCGGCGCACCGGGCCAGGTCCAGGCCCTCCGCCGCCGCCAGCGCGCGGACCGCCTCCGCCTTGGCCGGGCCGTGCAGCGGCTCGCCGACCAGCCGGCCGGTGTAGATCCCGTCGACGGACTCGGCGACCGTGCCGAGCGCGCCGGTCAGGCCGAGCCGGCGGGCGATGACCGTGGCGATCTCCACCGGGGCGGCCGTGACCAGCCACACCTTCTGGCCCGCGTCCAGGTGGGCCTGGGCCAGTGCCCGGGTGCCCGGCCAGATGCGCTCGGCCATGTACTCGTCGTAGATCTCCTCGCCGATCGACTGCAGCTCGGCGACGCGGTGGCCCTTGACGATCGACAGCGCTGAGTCGCGGGCGTCCTGCATGTGCTCGGGGTCCTCGACGCCGGCCAGCCGGAACCACGCCTGCTGCCAGGCGAACTTGGCGAGGTCGCGGGTCTCGAAGAACTTCCGCTTGTACAGGCCACGGCCGAAGTGGAACAGCGCGGCGCCCTGCATCACGGTGTTGTCCAGGTCGAAGAAGGCCGCGGCCTTGTCGTCGCCGAGCACCGGGAACTCGGGTTCCTGCGCGGTGGCGTCCGAGGTGTCCTGGACGTCCTGGGTGTCCTGCGAGGACTTGCGCGCTGCCTCCGCCGAGGCCTCGCCTGCCAACACGCTCCGCGCCGTGGCGGAGCGCCTACGGGGAGTGAGCCATCCGAGAGCGGCCATGGCGTGAGCATAGCCAGTTTGTTCGGTGCTTCCGGAGTCGAGA
This sequence comes from Streptomyces shenzhenensis, assembly GCF_003688995.1. GTDB lineage: Bacteria > Actinomycetota > Actinomycetes > Streptomycetales > Streptomycetaceae > Streptomyces > Streptomyces shenzhenensis_A. The sequence goes on from NZ_PENI01000024.1 coordinate 10,908, forward strand.
GGTTTGGACGGTGTGAACTCTCCACGACCGAGTCGTTAAAGAACCGAGTCGAGAGCTGGTCCCGATGTGACCGTGAGCGCGCGAGAATGGCGGTTATGAGTCCCCTCTTCCGCAGGAAGCCGCCGGCCCAGGACCGGCGCGTCACTCTGATCCGCAAGCCCGGGTGTCATCTGTGCGATGACGCGCAGGCCGTGGTGGAACGGGTGTGCGGCGAGCTCGGGGTGCCCTGGGAACCGCAGGACATCACCGAGGACGCACGCCTGTACGACCAGTACTGGGAGCAGATCCCGGTCGTGCTCGTCGACGGTGAACAGCACACCTTCTGGCGGGTGAACGAGGACCGGCTGCGGAAGGAGCTGACCGGCTAGTCCAAGTGGCCGGGAAAGTCGCCTAGGATCGAGCGCGTTTGGTCTCGGGGGCGGGATTCAATGAGGAGAGTGTTCGATTTTGCCCCCATCGGAAAAGGAGCGTCGTCGCAGGTGTGCCGGTTCCGTACGGCCGCGCCGGGGGCGCGTGACCCCGGTCACGTTGGCCGGACAAATCGGACACCATCTTTGTGCACGCGTTCACAAAGACATAGCCTGCTGTCGACGGGGCGGTCCGGGGACGTATGACCGCCCGCAGCCCCGCTCTACCCGCAGGAGCACTGTGGCAACTGGCCGAACTCACCGACCGGCGACCCGTAGCCGAGGGATTCCCGAGGCCACCGTCGCCAGGCTTCCGCTGTATCTCCGCGCCCTGACGGCGCTGTCCGAGCGTTCGGTACCCACGGTCTCCTCCGAGGAACTGGCCGCCGCCGCGGGGGTCAACTCCGCGAAGCTGCGCAAGGACTTCTCCTACCTCGGCTCCTACGGGACCCGGGGCGTGGGCTACGACGTCGAGTATCTCGTCTACCAGATCTCCCGCGAACTCGGTCTGACCCAGGACTGGCCGGTTGTGATCGTCGGTATCGGAAATCTGGGCGCGGCGCTGGCCAATTACGGCGGGTTCGCCTCGCGTGGCTTCCGGGTCGCCGCGCTCATCGACGCCGACCCGGCGATGGCGGGCAAGCCGGTCGCGGGCATCCCCGTCCAGCACACCGACGACCTCGAGCAGATCATCGAGGACAACGGCGTGTCGATCGGCGTGATCGCCACCCCCGCGGGCGCCGCCCAGCAGGTCTGCGACCGCCTGGTCGCCGCCGGCGTCACCTCCATCCTGAACTTCGCGCCGACCGTGCTGTCCGTCCCGGACGGCGTCGACGTGCGCAAGGTCGACCTCTCCATCGAGCTGCAGATCCTCGCCTTCCACGAGCAGCGCAAGGCCGGCGAGGAGGCCACTCCCGACGGCGCCGGGCCGGCCGCCGTCACCCGCAGGGAGTCCACCGACCAGGGGCCCGACGGGGACGTACCCGCCGTGATGCCGGCATGAGTCTCCTCGTCGTCGGACTGAGCCACCGCAGCTCCCCGGTCAGTGTCCTGGAACGGGCCGCGCTCAGCGCGGACGCCCAGGTCAAGCTGTTGCAGGACACGGTCGCCGCCGAACCGGCCGCCGAGGCGGCGGTGCTCGCCACCTGCAACCGCATCGAGCTGTACGCGGACGTGGACAAGTTCCACGCGGGCGTCGCCGAGCTGTCCACGCTGCTCGCCCAGCACAGCGGGGTGGGCCTGGACGAGCTGACCCCCCACCTCTACGTGCATTACGAGGACCGGGCCGTGCACCACCTCTTCGCGGTGGCCTGCGGACTGGACTCGATGGTCGTCGGCGAGGGCCAGATCCTCGGCCAGATCAAGGACTCCCTGGCCAGGGCGCAGGAGCTGCACACCGCAGGCCGTCTGCTGAACGACCTGTTCCAGCAGGCTCTCAGGGTCGGCAAGCGCGCCCACTCCGAGACCGGTATCGACCGCGCGGGGCAGTCCCTGGTCAGCTTCGGCCTGGAGCAGCTGGCCGCGGGCGAGGCCGTGCAGTCCTGGGCGCGCGGCAAGAAGGCGCTGGTCATCGGCGCCGGCTCGATGTCCTCGCTGGCCGCGGCCACGCTCGCGCGCGCCGGTGTCGCCGAGGTCGTCGTCGCCAACCGGACCGTCGAGCGCGCCGAGCGCCTCGCGCAGATCCTCGCCGCGGCCGGCAACACGGGTGTCGTGGCCCGCGCGGTGGCGATGGACGCGGTGCCGGCCGAGCTGACACGTGCCGACGTCGCCGTCTCCTGCACCGGCGCGACCGGACTCGTCCTGACGGCGGAGACGATCGCCGCGGGCGTCGAGGGCCGCACGGGCAGGCCTGCCGTCGGCACCGACGGCCGCACGGGCGCCCCGGCCGCCGAAGCCGTCCGGACCACTCCGGCCGGGCCGCACCACGGCGCCCGGGACCGTGCCCCCGCCCCGCGCGACGCGGCGGGGTACGCCGGACCGGCCGGCGACGAGCGCGAGGAGAACTGCCCGCTCGACCTCTCCGTCGTGCCGGGCGCCACCGCCTTCTCCGTGCTGGGCGAGGCGGCCGTGGCCGGCATGGCCGCCGCCGAGCTGGAGCAGCACGCGGTCTGGGCCGACAAGGGCGACGTCGCCGTGCGCGCCCAGCCCGGGCCGGGCACCGGGACCGACCCGGCCGGCGACGCCGACGCCATCGCCGCGCTGGCCGCCACCGTCGCGGTGGCCGGTCGCGTCCCCGAGCGCCGCAGGCCCGAACCGGTCGCCGAGGCCCCGCGCCCGGCGCCCGCCCTCTTCCTCCTCGACCTCGCCATGCCCCGCGACATCGACGCGGCCGTGCACCGGCTGGCCGGGGTGCGGCTGGTGGACATCGAGTCGCTGGCCGAGGCGTCCGCGGACGCCCCGATGGCGGCCGACGTCGACCAGGTCAGGCGTATCGTTTCCGACGAGGTCGCCGCCTTCGGGGCGGCGCAGCGGGCGGCGCACATCACGCCCACCGTGGTCGCCCTGCGCACCATGGCCGCAGACGTCGTCGCGGGTGAGATCGCCCGGCTCGACGGACGGCTGCCCGGCCTGGACGAGCGCCAGCGCGGCGAGATCAGGCAGGCCGTGCACCGTGTGGTCGACAAGCTGCTGCACGCGCCGACCGTGCGGGTCAAGCAGCTCGCGGCCGAGCCCGGCGGCACCGGGTACGCGGACGCGCTGCGGACCCTGTTCGACCTCGACCCCGAGACGGTGGCCTCCGTCTCCCGGGCCGAGGACAGCACAGACGAGAAGGACCGAGGGCCAGCATGAGCAAGAGAACGGCGCTGCGGCTCGGGACCAGGCGGAGCAGACTCGCCATGGCCCAGTCCGGGCTGGTGGCGGACGCCGTGAGCCGGGTGACCGGACGGCCCGTGGAACTGGTCGAGATCACCACGTACGGCGACACCTCCCGCGAGCATCTCGCGCAGATCGGCGGCACCGGCGTGTTCGTGGCCGCACTGCGCGAGGCGCTGCACCAGGGCGAGGTGGACCTCGCCGTGCACTCGCTCAAGGACTTGCCGACGACGCAGCCCGACGAGCTGGTGCTGGCCGCCGTGCCCGAGCGCGAGGATCCGCGTGACGTGCTCGTCGCCCGGGACGCGCTGAAGTTCACCGACCTGCCCCGCGGGGCGCGCATCGGCACCGGTTCGCCGCGCCGCATGGCCCAGCTGAACGCGTATGCGCGCGGCCATGGGCTGGACATAGCGACGGTCGCGATACGCGGCAACGTCGACACCCGCATCGGGTACGTCCGCGACGGCGAACTGGACGCGGTGGTGCTGGCCGCCGCCGGCCTGAGCCGCCTCGGCCGCCTCGACGAGGTGACCGACTTCCTGTCGGTCGACACGGTTTTGCCCGCCCCCGGCCAGGGGGCCCTGGCGATCGAGTGTGCCGCGGACAACGCGGATCTGATCGCCGTGCTCGGCGAGCTCGACGACCCGTTCACGCGGGCCGCCGTCACCGCCGAGCGCTCACTGCTCGCGGCCCTGGAGGCCGGCTGCAGCGCCCCTGTGGGCGCACTGGCCGACCTTTCCCCACGCTCGGCTCCGCTCGAGCGGGGGGACCCCCATGCCGACGGGCAGATTGTCAAGGAAATGCGCCTGCGGGCCGTCGTCGGCACGACCGACGGCACCCGTACGGTGCAGATGTCCACCACCGGTCCCGTGCCCGACACGGACGACCAGGCAAAGACGCTCGGCCGCGAACTCGCCGCCGAGATGCTTGCCCAGGGCGCGGCCGGTCTGATGGGGGAGCGAGCACATTGAGCCCCACCACCCTTCCCGCCGGCCTTGAACACGGTCACGTCACCTTCCTGGGTGCCGGACCCGGTGATCCGGGACTGCTGACTCTGCGCGCCGTGGAGGCGCTGGCGAACGCGGACGTCCTCGTCGTCGAGCACGATGTGCTGGACGTGGTCCGCGGTCATGCCAGACAGGGCGTCTCCGTTCTGCGCGTCGAAGTGGATTCCTCCACTGATACGCAGCCGGCCCCGGGCACGTCTCAACGAGCGGTTATTGACGGTGTGTCAACAACCGCCGGCATCCCGCCGACGAGGGATGCCGCTCATCTTGTCATGGAGGCCGCACGGGGCGGCAGGCGGGTCGTCCGTGCGGTGTCCGGGGATCCCGGGCTCGACACGTACGCCGCCGAGGAGATGCTGGCGTGCGCCGCCGCCGGGGTGCCCTTCGAGGTGGTACCCGGCGTCGCGACCGCGGTCGGCGTGCCCGCGTACGCGGGGGTTCCGCTGCGGGACGCGCAGGGCGCCGACGTCCGGTTCGTGGACGCCCGCACCGCCTCGGACCGGTGCTGGACCGAGGTGGGCGCGTCGGACGGCACGGCTGTCGTGTCGACCACGCTGGACTCGGTCGCCGCTGCGGCCGGTGAGCTGGTCGCCGCGGGCCGCAAGCCGGACACCCCGATGACGGTGACCGTCGCCGGTACGACGACCCGGCAGCGCACCTGGACCGCCACCCTCGGGACCATCGCGCAGACCCTGAAGCAGGCGAAGGTGCTGCCGTCCCCGGAGGGCGGGCGCCCGGTGATAGCCGTGGTCGGTGAGCGTTCCGCCGCCGCCCAGCGCGACCAGTTGTCGTGGTTCGAGTCCAAGCCGCTGTTCGGCTGGCGGGTCCTCGTGCCGCGTACGAAGGAGCAGGCGGCGTCGCTCTCCGACCAACTGCGGTCCTACGGGGCCGTGCCGCACGAGGTGCCGACGATCGCCGTCGAGCCGCCGCGGACGCCCCAGCAGATGGAGCGGGCCGTGAAGGGCCTGGTGACCGGGCGGTACGAGTGGATCGCCTTCACCTCCGTCAACGCCGTGAAGGCGGTGCGGGAGAAGTTCGAGGAGTACGGGCTCGACGCGCGGGCCTTCGCGGGGATCAAGGTCGCCGCGGTGGGGGAGCAGACCGCGAACGCGCTGATCGCCTTCGGCGTGAAGCCGGACCTGGTGCCGAGCGGGGAGCAGTCGGCCGCGGGTCTCCTGGAGGACTGGCCGCCGTACGACCCGGTGTTCGACCCGATCGACCGCGTCTTCCTGCCGCGGGCCGACATCGCGACCGAGACGCTGGTCGCCGGGCTGATCGAGCTGGGCTGGGAGGTCGACGACGTCACGGCCTACCGGACCGTGCGGGCCTCGCCGCCGCCGGCGGAGACCCGGGAGGCGATCAAGGGCGGTGGCTTCGACGCCGTGCTCTTCACGTCGTCCTCGACCGTGCGGAACCTGGTGGGCATCGCCGGCAAGCCGCACAACGTGACCGTGATCGCGTGTATCGGCCCCGCCACGGCGAAGACCGCGGAGGAGCACGGGCTGCGGGTGGACGTGATGGCTCCGGAGCCGTCCGTGCACCGGCTGGCGGAGGCGCTGGCCGACTTCGGCACGAAGCGGCGGACCGCGGCACTGGAGGCGGGGGATCCGGTGACGCGGCCCAGCGAGCGGCGGCCCGGGGCACGCAGGCGGCGCAACTCCGGCTGACGGCCCGACCCTGACACGGTTCGCCGTACGGCATCGGACTGGCTCCGATCCGGTACGGCGAACCGTTTCTGCGGAACGGCACGATCTCCGCGGTGCGGGGGAGAGCAGCGGCCGGGGTCCCCGGGGCGGGAAGGCGCCGCCCCTTGCACCGAGATGACCTGTTCCTCGCCGTATCGACCGGCTGGCCAGGTGCCGTTCAGGTCGGCGTGGGCGGGATTGGACTTCGAGCCTCGGGGAGCGAGCCGTGGCTCTGCCGGCCGGCTCATCCGCTCTTGTGGGGTCGAGTACCGGCTTGCGCCCGTCGGGCCGCCGTCGTCCACCGGGCCGGGGGCCTTTGCGGTGGGCGTCCGGAGTGGGCCGTGGCTCTGCCGGCGGTCTTCGTTGCGTCGGTGACCGGCCAACCCACTCCTGCGGGGACGTGCACTGGCTTGCGTTCGTCGTCTTCGCCGGGCCGGGGGCCGACTGGGCGTCGGCAAGAGGGGGGTCGGGGCGGGCGTAGCGTTGACGGCATGACGAAGTACGGTTCCTTTCCCGGTACGCGTCCCCGTCGGCTGCGCACCACCCCCGCCATGCGCCGCATGGTCGCCGAGACCCGGCTGCACCCTGCGGACTTCATCCTGCCCGCGTTCGTGCGGGAGGGCGTGCGCGAGCCCGTGCCGATCACCGCCATGCCGGGTGTCGTGCAGCACACCCGTGACAGCCTGAAGAAGGCCGCCGCGGAGGCGGTCGAGGCGGGGATCTCCGGGATCATGCTGTTCGGGGTGCCCGAGGAGGCCAAGAAGGACGCCGTCGGTACTCCGGGGACCGACCCGGACGGGATCCTCCAGGTCGCGATCCGCGACGTGCGGGCCGAGGTCGGTGACGAGCTGCTCGTCATGTCCGACCTGTGCCTGGACGAGACCACCGATCACGGGCACTGCGGTGTGCTCGACGAGCAGGGGCGCGTCGACAACGACGCCACCCTGGAGCGGTACGCCGAGATGGCCCAGGTGCAGGCCGACGCCGGTGCCCATGTGGTCGGGCCCAGCGGGATGATGGACGGGCAGATCGGCGTCGTCCGGGACGCGCTGGACGAGATCGGGCGGCAGGACGTGGCGATCCTCGCCTACACCGCCAAGTACTCGTCCGCCTTCTACGGGCCGTTCCGGGAGGCCGTAGCCTCCTCGCTCAAGGGCGACCGCAAGACGTACCAGCAGGACCCCGCCAACTGGCGCGAGTCGCTCAGGGAGTTGGCGCTCGACCTGGAGGAGGGCGCCGACATGGTGATGGTGAAGCCGGCCGGGCCCTACCTCGACATCCTGGCCCGCGTCGCCGACGCGGTGGACGTGCCCGTCGCCGCCTACCAGATCTCCGGCGAGTACTCGATGGTCGAGGCCGCCGCGGAGAAGGGCTGGGTCGACCGGGACCGGGCGATCATCGAGACGCTGACCGGCATCAAGCGGGCCGGGGCACGCAACATCCTCACCTACTGGGCCACCGAAGTGGCCCGGCGACTGCGCTGACGACCTCGCCCTCCGGGGTCGGCCGGACACGGTTCGAAGTCGTTCCGGTACCGAACGGGCGGCGGAGCGGTATCGGTGTGCCTGCGGTTCGGCCACGAAACGAACTCGGTGACCGAAACGTCCGGGGGCCGGCGGGGGAATCCGTGGTGATCAACGGTGAGTCTGTCCTGAAATCGACGTAGATCCACGGGAGATCGTCGTCCGCGGGTGAGGAATCCCAGGTCGGCAACCAGGGCGACAGGTTCCGGCCAAGGTCCATATCCTCTGCGCCTGGCCTGATCCATTCCGGTGGGCCCCGGATGTCGATCCCTGGGGGGACGTAATGAACTGGTACATCGAGGTGCTCAAGAAGTACGCGGTCTTCGAGGGGCGGGCGCGCCGCAAGGAGTACTGGATGTTCGCGCTCGTCAATGTGGTCATCGCCATCGTGCTCGCCATCGTGGACGCCGTCCTGGGCACTCAGATCCCGTCCGTCGTCTACGCCCTGGCGGTCCTGCTGCCCGGCCTCGGTGTCTCGGTCCGTCGGCTGCACGACACGGGCCGCACCGGCTGGTGGCTGCTCATCGGGATCATCCCGCTGGTGGGCGCCATCGTGCTGCTGATCTTCACGGTCAGCGAGGGCACGAAGGGGCAGAACGAGTACGGCGCGGACCCGAAGGAAGGCGAGTACTCCCCGGCGCACAGCTGACGCCGAGGGCCGGTACGCGCCCGATCCTTCCGAAGCCCGCCCGGTCCGCTCTCCGGGCGGGCTTCCGGCTGTCCGCGTCCGCGAGGCGAGCGGCCGTCGGCGCCTGCCGTGCGATGGCGGGGGTGCGGTCCGACGGTCCCTCGTCGCGGAGGCCCAGTCCGTCGTGGCATCCGCTCAGGGCGACGAGGGCGGCCAGGGCGACGAGCGCCGCGCGGGCACTGCGTGCGGGCATGGGTCCTCCCGGCGGTGGGGGCGAAGGGCGCGGGCCCAGCGTGCGGCGGGCGGCGCCTGCCGCGCCAGGACCGGGGGCGAGATCGGGACGCCCTGGACCGTCCCGACGCCGTGACCGGCCCGGACCGTCCGTCCCGGACCGCGGGACGGGACGCGGGGAGACAGGACGCGGACCTTCGCGCGTGCGGGTCAGGGGATCAGGGGGTCAGTCCCACCAGAAGACCCAGGCCCGTTCGCCGATCAGCGTCGCGGCGTAGTCGCGCAGGTCGCCCGGTCCGTTCTGGGTGAGGTTGTCCGGGCAGAACGCGAAGTGCTCGGCCGCCAGGGCCTCCGCCTCGGCCCGGGTGGCGGGCGGCGCGGCCACGGAGACGACCAGCGTGTCGAAGCCGAGGGCGATCACGCGTATGCCGAAGCGGTCCTCCCACGAGCGCAGCACCGCACAGAGCCGGGCCACGTCGTTCTCGTGGTTGAGCGGCCCGGACCAGCCGATCGCGGCGGGGATGTCGGCGGAGCGGCGGGCGGGGACCAGCGCCAGATGCGGATCCTTGAACCCGGCGTGCGGGCGGCCGTCCCCGTCGGCGCCGCTCAGCTGGTCGGCGATCCGGGCGGCGCAGACGCCGGGCTCGACGGTGAGCGATCCGGCGGGGGCCGGCCCGGGCCAGTCCGCCCCGAACGGCGCCAGGAACCGGGCCAGTTCGGGATCAAAGCCCTCCTCGCCGTCGTCGCCCGCGCCTTCCCAGCACTCCAGGAGAACGTCCTCGGCGTCGTGGTCCCCCGGGTACGAGGTGTCCGCCGGGGACAACTCCCATTGCTCCGGGCCGCCTTGGGGGCCGCCCAGATCGAGGAGCACGGGCAGCAGGCCCGCCCGGCCGGCCGGTGCGCCCAGCGCCGCCCAGCTGCCGGGGCCGGCCGACTTCTCGGCATGCCACAGCAGGGGCTCCGGCCAGGGCCCGTCGTCCGTCGCGTCGATCAGTCTTCCGGGCGGGAGCCGGAGCCCCAGGGAACGCCCGCTCGGGTCGGCCGCCAGCTTGGGCAGCGGGTTGGGAAGAGTCGCCATGCGGCGACTGTAAGGGGAGCCACTGACAACGCGAACGGCCCCCGTCGGAACTCTTGAGTTCTAGTGATCGTCGCAACACCCCAGCTCGGGGAGTGCGATGGACTTCGAGGGCCGGGACCACGCGGAACGAATGCGGGTCCTGCGGCATGGGGAGCCGGTCACTTCGCCGCGACCGGATGTGTGCCGTGCCATAAGGTGCGGGCCGGGCCGTCAGGCGACTGCCGTCAGCTGCGCGATCCGGGCGAACTCCTCCTCCAGGCGGTCGCGTCCGAGGGCCGCGAACTCGCGGTCCAGGTCTGCCGGTGTCACTCCGCGGAGTTCCACCATCGTGCGGGCGGCCCGGACCCACGGCGCCCACTCCGAGCCGTACTTCACCTGCTCCATGGCACACCCCGGGATGGGCTGGAGCGTCCGCGGATGATGGAGGGGGCCGACGACTCCCCACGCGGGTACGCGCCTCGCCCACGCCGCCACGAATCGCCCACCGTGCAGGGCACGGCAGAGCTGGATGGAGATCGCGGCGCACGGTACGCACACCGGCGGGCTCGTCGTGAGCTCCCCCTCCCGGATCGGGCCGCCGGAGTCCTTCAGGAGAAAGAGGTGCGGGCCGTGTGGGTCGGGCGGCATGCGAGCGCAGACCTGACACATCATGTTGAGCATGGCCCGGCGCTGCCGGTACGGGTGAACGTTCCGGAACACTGGGCTGCCCCGGCGCCGCTTCGGCCGGAGGACGTACCGGACCCAGAGCACACCGAAGCTGTCCCGGTCGTACGGCGTCTCATCCGCGTACGCGATCCCCGGGAAGCCGCGGCGGCGGGTGATCGGACACGACAGGAGTCTTTCCTCGCTCCATCCGGCGATGTACGGGACGAGGCCTGGCGGGGCCGGAGGCAACACGATCGAGAACCTTCCATTGTCGAAACGAGGGTGACGGCCCGGCACACCGAGGGGCATCACGGGGTCGGGTGTGCCGGGCCGGGCCCGCCGGCCCCCGCGGGGAGAGTCGGGAGCGGGAAACCGGCGGGCGCCTGGGGCTCCGGTCGCCCCCTGGGGCGCGAGCGACCGGAGCCGGTCATGGGGTCAGCGGCCGAATCCGGCCACGAGGGCGCCCATGAGGACGGCCAGGACCAGCGCGTAGAGGAACTGGCCCTTCGGACTGTCTGGCCTCATGCGCATCGCTGCCGCTCCTCCCGATGGGGGCGTCGAGTTGAAAGCGGGCCATCTGTGAGGCAGACGGGTGTTGGGCTGTTCCACGGAGATCATCGCTCTGCCTTCGGGGCGCAGTCCGTGTGCCAGTACGCCACCAGCGGAGGAGCGTCACGGCGGGCCAGCATCCCCCGGCGGCACGCCTCAAGGCTCTTGATCGGGTTACCGCATGACGGGCACGTTTCACCGGGCGGGGCGTACGTCGTGTATTCCATCTGCCGCGCGTCGCTGCCTACTTCGGCGCGCTGGAGACTTCGCGCGAGTCCGGTTGTAGCTTTGGGCACTGTCGTCAACCCCTTGATGGTTGGTGGCCAAGCCCCCGGACGTTCGCCGCGTCGCGGGGGTCCTTGCTGTTCGGCACACAGGTTGTGCCGTCTGAAGAGCTTCAGCCGGGCAGAGTGCCTCGGGGAACCGCGAACGGGGAACCCCGCAAGGCATTTGGGGAACCCTGTTGGGGCTCACGGGGCTACCCTGACGGGGAGATCACTTCCGTCTCTCCAGGGACGCTCATGGATGACCGCACAAGTCGACGCAGCCGGTATGCGCTGACGATCCCTGACACGCTGCTTCACAGTGACGGCATGCGCCGAGCCTGCGCCGCCCGCGACTTCCAAGAGATCTTCCGTCTCGTTAACAGGCGTACAGGGTCTAGTTATGCGGTGATCGCCTCAGCAGTCGGCAAGATGACCAGTGGCCGCGTGAGTGACATTATCCGTGGCGTCCGCAGCATTCGCGGACAAGAAGTGATCGAACGGGTATGTGATGGATTTGGCATCCCCGGTGAAATGCTGAGCGTTCCTGAACGGCCGTGGGAGCAATCCCTTCCGGTCGCTGACCTTATGCCAAACAGAAACGCAGAGCCGCATTACTCAGTCGAGGCTGTCGAAAACCCTGATCTAGTAACTGTTGCGGACCTGCGGCAACGGGTTCAGACTTTGGATTCACGGTATGCGACTGAGCCGTCTACTGTGCTGGTTGCCGAAACCGGAAGGCTCCTGGGAAAGCTCACTCAGTGGCTGGGTCGCAGTGCTCCGTACCCTGTAAGCCGAGATGTGCAGGCTGCTGTGGCCGAAACCTCCACGTTTATGGGGCAATTAGTTTGGGACGCTTCGGGGAGAAATGACCACGTCACGGCTCGTGCTTACTTTGGCCAGGCGGTCAACGCAGCACGAGAATTGGGAGATCCCGTATCGGAAGGGCTGGCGCTGCTTCGTACGTCGTTCGTAGCCCTCTACGGAGAGAAGAATCCTTCCGCAGGACTTAAGCTGACCCTGGAAACGGCGGAGAAGGTGCAAAAATCCAGCAACATTCTGAGCGGACTTGCGTTCCTGCATTCCGCAGAAGCGCACGCCATGCTGCGGCGGCGAATTGAGTGCGAGAAATCACTGCGTGCGGCAGAAAGGTTCCTCGGGCGGGCCGAGCCGAATGATGCGGGATTTTCCATGGTGTCCCCGGGGCAATTCGGCCGCCTTGCCGGTTCGTGTTTTTTGTTCCTCGGTGATGCCCCCAGGGCCGAGGCTCTACTACAAGAAAGCGTCACGGAGGTTCGGGAAAAGTCAAAGTCTCAAGCGATCGTCCTTGGGAATCTGGCGCTGGCGCGTATCCAGCAGAAGAAGGTTGACGAGGCTGTTGGAACCCTCCACAGGGCGATTGAAGTCGTGGAAGGAAACCGCGGTGGTGGTGGACTGAACCTGATCTTCAAGGCAGGTAAGGAACTGCAATCCTGGAACGACCTTTCAGGTGTGCGGGACCTTAATAGTCGACTTTTTGGATTGATCGCAGCTTAAGGGAGGGGATGGCGAGTGAATGCCGATGAAATCCGGAAGGAAAAGCAGAAGATTCGGGAAGGGGTGTGGTCGCTGCTTGACAGTAAGAAAGCAGTATTGACCGAAGCGGCCGGCCGCATCCCGTTTTTCTTTGGCGCAGATTCCGCCGCTCTCCGTCTCGCCGCCCATCCTGCCTGGAAGGCGGCTCGTGTCATCAAGGCAGTTCCGGACAAAGCTCAGATGGCAGTGAGAGAGCGGGCTCTCGAAGAAGGAAAGCGGGTTTACATGGCTGCACCAAAACTTGCCGCCGCCAAGCCCTTCTATTTTCTGGATCCCGAAACTCTAGCCATTTCTGCCAGGGAAGCCGCCGACAGGCGAACAGCGGCTCAATATGCAATCCCTGTAGACCTTGATGAAATGCCGCCCGTTGATCTGGTGGTATGCGGCAGTGTGGCCGTCAACTCGCGCGGTGCTCGACTCGGCAAAGGTGCTGGCTACGCGGATATTGAAGTGGCCCTTCTGCAAGAAGCTGGACTGATAGGGCCTGACGTGCTCATCGCGACTACGGTGCATGAGTTGCAAGTGATCGATAGAGGGCTTCCGGAATCTACCCATGACTTCCGGGTCGACCTAATTATCACGCCGGAGAGAATCATTGAATGCCCGCCCCATGAGCGGCCTCGGGGGATTATCTGGGACTCTCTGAACCCGGAGATGATCGCGGAGATTCCAGCTCTGGCAAACCGCAGGTCTTGAATGGTCAGCGCTGATTGTCTCCAACAGATCGCCATCGTCGGCAGTAGAGCGCCCCGGTCGCGCCATGCCCACCCCTTCCCCGCGTTGCGGGCGCGCCTGCATCTCATGTCCCGGCCCACCGCGGCCTCCGCCGTATCCACCGCGGTCTCCTCCGAGGGGGCCTGCCCGGAGAGGAGGGCGGCGGGCACGCCCAGTTCCTGGGCGAGCGCGTACAGGATCGGCAGTGACGGAACCTTGAGGCCCCGTTCGATCTGCGACAGGTAGTCGGGCGAGATGCCGACCAGTCCGGCGACCGCGTCCTGTCGGCGTCTGCCGCGGTAGTGCCTGATCCGGTCCCCGATGGGCTGGTTCTGTGGGACATCGACCACACGCTGATGGCGACGCGGGGCCTCGGGCATGAGCTGTAGGCCGAGGCGTTTCACCAGGTGACCGGCGTGAGGATGCGTGAGCAGGCGGACGTCACCGGGTCCACGGAACGCGAGACGGCGCGGCTGCACGATGTGCCCTACACCGACGACCTGTTCACGGCGTTCGCCGAAGCGCTCGGGGCCGTGCACTTTGTCGTGCCGCCGAGCTGCGCGAGCGCGGCCACGCTCTCCCCGGGGCCGCCGCCGTCCTCTCGGCCGTCGCGGAGCGGGGCGTGCGCCAGCCCGTGGTGACGGGCAACGTGCGTGGGGCCGCAGAGGTGAAGTTGGCGGTGTTCGGTCTCGACAGTTACCTGAGCCTGGACGATGGCGCGTACGGCGAGGACGGTGAAGGACGGCCCGAGCTACTGCGTGCAGCACTGAAGCGCGCGGCCGTCCCTCCGGAAGCCGCAGTGCTGCTGGGAGACACGCGCGCCGACGTAGCGGCCGGACGCGAGGCCGGGGTGCGGGTGCTGGCTGTTGCGACCGGCCGCGCCTCGGCGAGCGACCTGCGCAACGCAGGTGCTGATGTCGTGCTGGGTGACCTGTCGGATGTGCCCCGGGTCGTTGCTGCCATCGGGGCATGACGAAATGGCCCCCACCGCCCGGTGGTTCCCCGGATTCCGGCGGGGGCCGCTCGCGTCTGAGTGGGGTGGCGTGGGTCAGAGCCGCTCGGGGGTGCGGATGCCCAGCAGGCTCATGCCGCGGTGCAGCGTGCGGGCCGTGAGGTCGACGAGGAACAGGCGGTTCGCCCGCTGCTCCGGGGTGTCGGCCTTCAGGACCGGGCACTGGTCGTAGAACGCCGTCAGCAGCGCGGCCAGTTGGTAGAGGTACGCGGCCAGCTTGTGCGGCTCGTACGTCGCGGCCACCTCGCGGATGGTCTCGGCGAACTGGTCCAGATGCAGGCCCAGCGCGCGCTCGGCCGGCGCCAGCGGCAGCTCCGGATGGGCGGCCGGGCGGGCCTCGCCCGCCTTGCGCAGGATCGACTGGATACGGGCGTACGCGTACTGGAGATAGACCGAGGTGTCGCCGTTGAGCGAGACCATCTGGTCGAGGTCGAACTTGTAGTCCCGCACCGCCGACGTCGACAGGTCCGCGTACTTCACCGCGCCGATGCCGACGAACCGGCCGTTCTCGACGATCTCCTCCTCGGTCAGGCCCACCTTCTCGGCCTTCTCGCGGACGACCGACGTGGCCCGGTCGATCGCCTCGTCCAGGAGGTCGACCAGCCGGACCGTCTCGCCCTCACGCGTCTTGAACGGCTTGCCGTCCTTGCCGAGGACCGTGCCGAACGCCAGCTGCTGCGCCTTCACGTCCTCGTTCAGCCAGCCCGCCCGGCGGGCCGTCTCGAAGACCATGCGGAAGTGCAGCGACTGGCGGGCGTCGACCACGTACAGCAGCGTGTCCGCCTTCAGGTTGAAGACGCGGTCCCGGATCGCCGACAGGTCCGTCGCCGCGTAGCCGTAGCCGCCGTCGGACTTCTGCACGATCAGCGGGACCGGCTTGCCGTCCGGGCCCTTGACGTCGTCGAAGAAGACACAGAGCGCGCCTTCGGAGCGGACCGCCACGCCGGACTCCTCCAGGAGGCGGCAGGTCTCGGCCAGCATCTCGTTGTACCCGGACTCGCCGACGATGTCCGGGTCGCGGATCTCCATGTCCAGCTTCTCGAAGACCGAGAAGAAGTAGATCTTCGACTCGTCCACGAACTTCTGCCACATGGCGAGCGTGTGCGGCTCCCCGGCCTGGAGGTCGACCACCCGGCGCCGGGCCCGCGTCTTGAACTCGTCGTCGGAGTCGAAGTGCTTGCGCGCCGCCTTGTAGAGGCGGTCCAGGTTCGACATCGCCTCCTCGCCCGAGACCGCGGCGTCCGCGCCTGCCTTGTGGTCCAGCTCGTGCGGGTGCTCGTCCAGGTACTGGATGAGCATGCCGAACTGGGTGCCCCAGTCGCCGATGTGGTGCCGGCGGACCACGTTCTCGCCGGTGAACTCCAGGATCTGGACCACCGCGTCGCCGATGACGGCCGAGCGCAGATGGCCGACGTGCATCTCCTTCGCCACGTTCGGCTGGGCGTAGTCGATCACCGTCGTGCCGGGGGCGGGGGCGTACGGCACGCCGAGGCGGTCCGTCTCGTCCGCGTACCGCTCCGCGAGGTTCCGGGTGATCGCGCCGTCGCCGACGGCGATGTTCAGGAAGCCGGGCCCGGAGACCTCGATGTCCTCGATCACGTCACCGGTGACGACCTGGGAGACGACCTCCGTCGCCAGCTCCCGCGGGTTCGCCTTGGCCTTCTTGGCGAGCGCCAGGATCCCGTTGGCCTGGAAGTCCGCCCGGTCGCTTCGTCGCAGCAGCGGGTCCGTGGAGTCGGCGTCCGGCAGTGCCGCCGAGAGGGCCGCCGCGAGACGCTGCTGTACGGAGTCGCTGAGGGACGTGACCGAGGCCATAGGAAGGGGTGCCGTTCTCCTCGTGGGGATGGATAGTCCCCGTCAGTATCCCATGGGGGGTAAAGCGGTTTTCCCGGTCGCAGGCCCGTCTGTGACAATGGAGTGTCACCCGTGCAGAAAGAAGGACGTGCCGATCGTGGCTCAGAGCACCGAGACCACCGACTGGGTCTCCCGTTTCGCGGATGAGGTCATCGAGGAGTCGGAGCGTCGGGCCCCAAGCAAACCGGTCGTCGTCGCGTCCGGCCTCTCCCCCTCCGGCCCGATCCACCTGGGCAACCTGCGCGAGGTCATGACCCCGCACCTGGTCGCCGACGAGATCCGCCGCCGCGGCCACCAGGTCAGGCACCTGATCTCCTGGGACGACTACGACCGCTACCGCAAGGTCCCGAACGGCGTCGCGGGCGTCGACCCGTCCTGGGCCGAGCACATCGGCAAGCCGCTGACCTCCGTGCCCGCGCCGAAGGGCTCCGCGTACCCGAACTGGGCCGAGCACTTCAAGGCCGCCATGGTCGAGGCGCTGGCCGAACTGGGCGTGGAGTTCGACGGGATCAGCCAGACCGCGCAGTACACCTCCGGCGCCTACCGCGAGCAGGTCCTGCACGCGATGCGGCACCGCGGTGACATCGACGCGATCCTCGCGCAGTACCGGACCAAGCCGAAGGGCAAGAAGCAGTCGCAGAAGCCGGTCGACGAGGCCGAACTGGAGGCCGAGGAGGGCTCCGGCGCGGCGAGCGAGGACGACGGCAGCTCCGGCTCCGGCGGCTACTTCCCGTACAAGCCGTACTGCGGCGCCTGCGAGAAGGACCTGACCACCGTCACCGCGTACGACGACGACAGCACCGAGCTGACGTACGTCTGCGGCGCCTGCGGCTTCACGGAGACCGTCCGGCTGAGCGAGTTCGACCGCGGCAAGCTGGTGTGGAAGGTCGACTGGCCGATGCGGTGGGCGTACGAGGGGGTCGTCTTCGAGCCCTCCGGTGTCGACCACTCCTCGCCGGGGTCCAGCTTCCAGGTCGGCGGCCAGATCGTCGGGATCTTCGGCGGCAAGCAGCCCATCGGGCCGATGTACGCCTTCGTCGGGATCAGCGGCATGGCGAAGATGTCGTCGTCCCGCGGTGGCGTGCCCACGCCGGCCGACGCGCTGAAGATCATGGAGCCGCAGCTGCTGCGCTGGCTGTACGCCCGCCGCCGGCCCAACCAGTCCTTCAAGATCGCCTTCGACCAGGAGATCCAGCGCCTGTACGACGAGTGGGACAAGCTCGCGGGCAAGGTCGCCGAGGGCGCCGCGCTCCCCGGGGACGTGGCCGCCTACACGCGCGCGGTCGGCACGGCCGCCGGCGAGCTGCCGAGGACGCCGCGTCCGCTGCCGTACCGCACGCTCGCGTCCGTCGCCGACATCACTGCCGGTCACCAGGACCAGGCCCTGCGCATCCTGTCCGAGCTCGACCCGGCCGACCCGCTCGGCTCGCTCGACGAGGTGCGGCCGCGGTACGACAGGGCCGAGGCGTGGATCAACACGCAGGTCCCGGCCGACCAGCGCACCATCGTGCGCGAGGAGCCCGACGCCGAGCTGCTGAAGTCCCTCGACGAGCAGGGGCAGCAGTCGCTGCGGCTGCTGCTCGACGGGCTGGCCGAGCACTGGTCGCTGGACGGGCTGACCCACCTCGTGTACGGCGTGCCCAAGGTGCAGGCCGGGTTCTCCGCCGACGCCACGCCGAAGGAGCTGCCGCCGGAGATCAAGACCGCCCAGCGGTCGTTCTTCGCGCTGCTGTACCACCTGCTCGTCGGCCGTGACACCGGCCCGCGCCTGCCCACGCTGCTGCTGGCGGTCGGCCAGGACCGGGTACGGGCCCTGCTCGGCGAGTGACCCCGGCTCCATGAGAGGGGGCGCCCGGTGAACACCGGGCGCCCCCCTTTTCCGTCGGTTTTCCGTCGGTTTTCCGTCGGTCCCGCCGGCCGGGGCAGGTCAGGCGATGTGGTCCTCTTCCAGTTCCGCGGTGTGGCGGTTGGTGAAGCGGTTGACCATGCGCTTGGCCTCCTCCGCGGGCAGCGGCGTGCCGTACTCGGCCTCGACGTTGTCACCGAACTCGCGCGGGGTCGGATAGCTGCCGTTGATCGACTTCTTGAACACCTGGTAGTACGCGTCCTCGTCCGGCTCCGGGGCCGGGGTGCCGCCGCCCTCGCCCAGCTCCCGGGTGCGGTTCGGGCCCACCGGGATCGGGAAGCTGCCGGTGTCCTCGGGGGAGAAGGCGGGCGGCTCGGGCTCCTGGTACCGCTGCTCCTGGTACGGCACGTCGACCTGCCGGTCCTGGTGCGGCTGCTCCTGGTACGGCCCGCCCGGCCGCTGGTCCGGGTACTGCTGACCCTCGAACCACTGCTGCTCGTACTGCGCGTCGGGACCGTGGCCGGGGCCGTACCCGGGCTCGTACGCCGGGTCGTAGCCCGGGTCGAACGCGGGGTCGTAACCGCCCTGGTAGTCGACGGACTGGGGGTTCTTCTGGAACCAGGGGCTCTGCTCCGGATCCTGCGCGGACTCCGGCTGCCCGTCCTCCTGCCGGACGGGCCCAGGGGGCTCCTCGACGGCGGGCGCCGGCTGCTGCTGGGCGGGCGCCGGCTCGGCGGTCCGGTCGGGGGCGACGGCCGCAGGCAGCTCCGCCTGCTGGGGCGGCGCGGGTATCAGCATCGGTTCTATGCCCGCCGCCGCCAGGCCCGAGGGCGCCGTCTCCCCGAGCGGTACCCCGTACTTGGCCAGCCGCAGCGGCATCAGGGACTCCACCGGCGCCTTCCTGCGCCACGCCCGGCCGAAGCGGGAGCGCAGCCGCGCCTGGTACACGAGACGCTCCTGCTCCAGCTTGATCACCTGCTCGTAGGAGCGCAGCTCCCACAGCTTCATGCGGCGCCACAGCAGGAACGTCGGGATGGGCGAGAGCAGCCAGCGGGTGAGGCGGACGCCCTCCATGTGCTTGTCCGCCGTGATGTCGGCGATACGGCCGATGGCGTGCCGGGCGGCCTCGACCGACACGACGAAGAGGATCGGGATCACCGCGTGCATGCCCACGCCCAGCGGGTCCGGCCAGGCCGCGGCGCCGTTGAACGCGATCGTCGCCGCGGTCAGCAGCCAGGCCGTCTGGCGCAGCAGCGGGAAGGGGATGCGGATCCAGGTCAGGAGCAGGTCGAGGGCGAGCAGGACGCAGATGCCCGCGTCGATGCCGATCGGGAAGACGTAGGAGAAATCCCCGAACCCCTTCTTGAGGGCCAGCTCGCGGACTGCCGCGTAGGACCCGGCGAAGCCGATGCCGGCGATGATCACGGCGCCGGTCACGACCACGCCGATGAGAACGCGGTGCATCCGGGTCAGCTGGATTGGCGCGGCCACCCGTATTCCCCTCCCCTTGCGTGTGGTTGCGCGCAACAGGGTGGCACATGTGTGCGGCGCGCGTGTCGCCGGTCCGTCAGCAGGCCGTTGGTCAGCTCTTCTTGGCGGGCTCGGACGGGGAGGGTGACTTGGACGCCGACGCGGACGGAGCGTTGTCCCCGCTGTTCGCCGACGACACCGCGGCCACGGCCTCCTTGGCGGCCTTCTCCGCGGACTTCGCCAGGTCGCCGGCGTCCGGGGTCTTCTCGCCGGCCAGGCCCGCGCCGTTGTAGTCGAGGGTGACGACGACGTTCTCGACGCGTGCCACGACCGTCTGCTGCTTGAAGGCGCCTTCCTTCTTCTTCAGGTCGTAGCGCACCACCGTCGCCTCGTCGCCCGCCCCGGCGAGCGGCTGCGACGTGACGTTCTTGGCCCCGTCGACGGCCTTCGTGTCCTGGACCTGCTTGGTGTAGTACTCCTGCGCCTGCTTGTCGGCCGCACCGCGGTGGGTGTCGGACTCGAAACGCAGCAGGGAGACGCTCAGCCAGCGGAACTGGGAGCCCTTCACCCCGTTGTCGGCCAGGCTGGTCCAGGAGCAACTGGCCCGGGACGTGGTGTCGTTCGAACCGCCTTCCTTGCCCGACGCTATCCCCTTCGGGACGAGTTCGCCGAGCGTCTTCTTGGACAGCACGGCGCACGACTCCGGCAGCTTGCGGTACGCGGCGGCCTGCACGGTGGGCGAGGGGCTCACGGAGCTGCCGCTCGCGCTGCTGCTCGGGGACGGTGCGGACGCGCCGTCCTGGGAGCCGGAGTCCGAGGAGCAGCCGGCGGCGACGAATACCGCCGGAACGGCGGCCGCGCAGACAAGGACACGGCGCAGCCTCCCCGCTCGCCGGTCACGCTGATCACGCTGGTCGTCTCGCTGGTCTGCTCGCTGCATGGTTCCTTCACTCATGACGCTCGTGGTCCTGCGGTCTGATCGGGTCCGGGGGGCCACGGTACGCGGTGAAGGAGCTGTGCGGTTCCGGTACGCGCGCCTCGCGGAGCGCCCCGGAGGCGGGCGAACGGGCGGCTAGCCGCCCAGCGAATCGGCCAGCTGCGCGGCCAGATTCCGCGCCCTGTCCTGCATTTCCTCGCTGTCCGGGGTCACGCCGACGGTCGCCGGCTGCTCCGCGTACTCGATGGTCACGATCACGTTGGACGTGCGGAACACCACAGTCACCGTCCGCTGTGCGGCCGTCGAACCCGAGCCGCCGAGCTGGTCGTCGAGGAAGGACTCGTCGCCCAGGCCGTCGAGCACGCGCGGCTGGAGGCCGGACGAAGTGGCACCGCCGGACGCGCCGGCCGAGGGGGAGGCGGGCGAGGCCGAGGACGAGACGCTGGGCGAGGCGCCGGTGGACGGTTCGCCGCCGGCCGCGGGCGCCGAGGGAGCCGAGGGAGAGGAGGAAGAGCCGGACGCGCTGGGCTCGGGCAGGTCGGCCGCCGTCTCCTTGGCCGCGAACAGGTTCTGCGCCTGGTCGTCGTCGCTGACGGCGTTGTCGTACGACACGACCCGCTCGAAGTCGACGAGGAGATGGTCGGTGGCGTCGGTGGACTCGACCTTCCAACGGCAGCCGACCTTGCGGTCGGTGTCGTACGTCAGTGTCGCGGTGCCCTCGTACGCCCTGGTCCGCTGGTCCTGGTCGGTCATCTGCTTGATGCCGGGCAGCAGGGAGTCGAGGGTGCCGCGGCCGATCACGCCGCAGGGTTCGGGGAGTGTGCGGTACTTGCCCGGCTGGGCCGCCGCGGCCGCCGTGCCGGCGTCGCCCGGGTTCGCGTTGTCCGTCGACCCCTTGTCGCCGGACCCGCCGGTGCAGCCGGCCAGCAGCGCCGTCAGGAGAGCGGCGGTGCCGATTGCGTACGCCTTCCGCTGCACGGTCAGGGTCCTCTCGACGGTGTCGGTGCGTTCGGTGTTCCAGTGTCCCCGCTGGTTATTCGCTTGCCGCAGCGGGGCGCCCCCTGGAGACAATGTGTATCGCACGCGCTGCCGTACACGCCGGTCCGTTGTCGCTTTTCGTCGATCTTGGCGTCTGTTTTGCGGTTTGTCGCTTCCAGGGCTTTTGCTGACTTCTCGGGGGAATGAGGAAGACATGTCGTACGTGGAGATACCGGGCGCCAAGGTCCCCATCCGGCTGTGGACCGACCCCGCCACGGTCGAGGATGTCGCGCTGCAGCAGCTGCGCAACGTCGCTACGCTGCCCTGGATCAAGGGTCTGGCCGTGATGCCGGACGTCCACTACGGCAAGGGCGCGACGGTCGGATCGGTCATCGCCATGCGGGGCGCGGTGTGCCCGGCCGCGGTGGGCGTGGACATCGGCTGCGGGATGTCGGCGGTGAAGACGTCACTGACCGAGAACGACCTGCCGGGAGACCTGTCCCGGCTCCGCTCGAAGATCGAGGAAGCGATTCCGGTGGGCCGGGGCATGCATGACGACCCCGTCCGTCCGTCCCGTTTCCACGGCCTCGCCACGGGCCAGTGGGAGGGATTCTGGGGGCGGTTCGACGACATCGCGGAGGCGGTCAGGTTCCGGGCGGAGCGGGCGCGGAAGCAGATGGGCACGCTCGGTTCCGGCAACCACTTCTGCGAGGTGTGCGTCGACACGTCCGGTTCCGTCTGGCTCATGCTGCACTCCGGCTCCCGCAACATCGGCAAGGAACTCGCGGAGCACCACATCGGTGTCGCCCGGGGCCTGCCGCACAACCAGGGCCTGATCGACCGCGACCTCGCCGTCTTCGTGGCGGACACCCCGCAGATGGCGGCGTACGAGCACGACCTGTACTGGGCCCAGGAGTACGCGCGGTACAACCGGTCGCTCATGATGGCGCTCCTCAAGGACGTCGTCCGCAAGGAGTTCAAGAAGGCCAAGGTGACCTTCGAGCCCGAGGTGAGCTGCCATCACAACTACGTGAGCCGCGAGCGCTACGAGGGCATGGACCTGCTCGTCACCCGCAAGGGCGCGATCCGCGCGGGCTCCGGCGAGTACGGGATCATCCCGGGCTCGATGGGCACGGGTTCGTACATCGTGCGCGGCCTCGGGAACGAGAAGTCCTTCAACTCCGCGTCGCACGGCGCCGGCCGGCGCATGAGCCGCAGCGCCGCCAAGCGCCGCTTCTCCACGAAGGACCTGGAGGAGCAGACACGCGGCGTGGAGTGCCGCAAGGACTCCGGTGTGGTCGACGAGATCCCCGGCGCCTACAAGCCGATCGAGCAGGTCATCGACCAGCAGCGGGACCTGGTGGCGGTCGTCGCGAAGCTCAAGCAGGTCGTGTGCGTGAAGGGCTGAGGCCCGGGACCCCGGCCGGGCGCCGGGGTCTCACCCGCCCGGCGGGGGCTGCGCCCGGGCCGTGCGCAGCCGGGCGATCCGTTCGGTGCTGAACGCCACCGTTCGTCTCATGTGGCTCACGATCGTGGCGAGTTCGGTGTCGTCCAGGTCCTCGAAGAGGGTGGACCAGTCGCCGCCCAGCCGCTCCCAGGTCCGCCCGAACTCGGCGGTCCTCTCCGGCACCGCCGCCACCAGCACCCGCCGCCGGTCGGACGCGTCCCGCTCCCGGACCACATAGCCCGACCGCTCCAGCCGGTCCACCAGACGGGTCGCCGACCCGGTCGTCAGCCCGGTCAGCTCCGCGACCCGGCCCGTCGTCACCGGCGCCCGTTCCAGCGTGAGCAGGTTCAGGCACTGCAGATCGGTCGGGTGCAAGCCCAGATGGTCGGCGACGGCCTGATTGAACAGGGCGTACGAGGCCACGTACCGGCGGGAGACGGTGGACAGCTCCGCCAGCAGCCGTGCCCGCGCGCTCCCGTTCCCGGTCATGCGCTCCCTTTCGTCCGCGTGTTCGTCCGCGTCTTCGTCCGCGTCCTGCACAGGCCGCAGCGGGTCAGAACGAGTACGGGTCCCCGGTGGCCAGGACCAGCAGCCGTTCCCGGTCGTTGGCCCGGTTGTGGTCCACCGTGCCGCCGCTCCACACCGTGTCGAGCTCCACCGAGACCTCCGTGGGCCGGTCCCGCAGCGTCACCCCGAGCCGGATCTGCTCCCCGATCCCGTCCGCGGCCAGCGGTCCCGTCCCGCACACCAGCTCCCGTTCGCCGGTGCGCGCGCACCCGGCCGGCAGCTCCAGCCGGTCCGCGAGCGGCACCGACCAGCTCAGCTGCACGCTCGCGCCCGGCACCGCGGACGGCCCGTGGTTGCGCGGCGTGAACCAGATGTCGACCCGGTCCCCGGTCAGCATCGCCGACCCGTGGTACGCCAGGTCCGCCTCCGGCACCCCGGTCGCCCCGGCCGGCCCGGCCGCGGCCACCGCCAGCGCGGCGGCGCCCCACACAGCAAGCACCCTCGTCCTCCGCATGCCACCCACTCCGTCGTGCGATCCCGTGTCACGTCATCACGTACGCAGGGATGTATCCCACGCGGAGCGGATGGCAGGCGCCGTCCATCAGGTGACACCGTGCATGCCAAGCTGCACCCATGCTGATCCTCCGCTCCGCCGCCCTGTTCGTCGTCGCCGCCCTCTTCGAGATCGGTGGCGCCTGGCTCGTCTGGCAGGGGGTGAGGGAGCACCGCGGCTGGTTGTGGATGACCGGCGGCGTGCTCGCTCTCGGCGCCTACGGCTTCGTCGCCACTTTCCAGCCCGACGCCCACTTCGGCCGCATCCTCGCCGCCTACGGCGGGATCTTCGTGGCCGGTTCGATCCTGTGGGGCGTGGTCGCCGACGGCTACCGGCCCGACCGCTGGGACATCGCCGGCGCGCTGATCTGCCTCGTCGGGATGGCCGTGATCATGTGGGCGCCGCGCGACGCCGGCTGATCCGCCGCCCGGCACCGCCCGGCACACGGCGGCGGCCGTCGCCTACCCTAGGCAGAGACCCGCGCAGGCCCGCCCGAGGAGCAGCCCATGGCCACCGCCGTACCGTCCGCCGCCTCCCGCATCGCCGTCGTCACCGGTGCGAGCAGCGGAATCGGCGCCGCCACCGCCCGTGCGCTGGCCGCCGCCGGGTACCGGGTCGTCCTCACGGCCCGCCGCAAGGACCGCATCGAGGCGCTCGCCGAGGAGATCAACGCGGCCGGGCACGCGGCGACGGCGTATCCGCTGGACGTCACCGACCGGGCCGCCGTCGACGAGTTCGCGACCGCCTTCACGACGGTCGGCGTACTGGTCAACAACGCGGGCGGAGCGCTCGGCGCCGACCCGGTCGCCACCGGCGACCCCGCGGACTGGCGCTCGATGTACGAGACGAACGTCATCGGCACCCTCAACCTCACCCAGGCGCTGCTCCCCAAGCTGGAGGCGAGCGGCGACGGCACGGTCGTGGTGGTCTCCTCCACCGCGGGCCACGGCACCTACGAGGGCGGCGCGGGCTATGTCGCGGCCAAGCACGGCGCCCACGTCCTCGCCGAGACCCTGCGCCTGGAGATCGTCGGCCGGCCGGTCCGCGTCATCGAGATCGCGCCCGGCATGGTCAGGACGGACGAGTTCGCGCTGACCCGCTTCGGCGGCGACGCGGAGAAGGCGGCGAAGGTGTACGAGGGCGTGGCCGAGCCGCTCACCGCCGAGGACGTGGCGGAGACGATCGCCTGGACGGTGACCCGCCCCAGCCATGTCAATGTCGACCTGCTGGTTCTGCGTCCGCGGGCCCAGGCGTCCAACACGAAGGTCCACAGGGAGCGCTGATGTCCGAGGATCTCTCACCGGAACGCGCCGCCGAGAAGCGCCGGCTCGCCCAGGAGACGAAGAACGAGCGCCAGGTCTGGTACTTCCTCGCATACTTCCTCTTCGGCATCCACATCCTGGCCTGGGTAATGATCTACGCAGTACGCCACGGCAACTGACCCCCAAGGGGCGCGGGGAACGGCGCGATCAACCACAACGCACCCGCAGACAACCACGGTGGTTCAGTGCCCCGAAGGGGCGCGGGGAACGGCGCGCCCAGCCACAACGCACCCGCAGACAACTACGGCGGTTCAGTGCCCCGAAGGGGCGCGGGGAACGGCGCGCCCAGCCACAACGCACCCGCAGACAACCGATAGCCCCCCCACAACACGGCGCACCAGGCACTCGGCAAGCCGTCAACGACCCCCCGCTGCATAAACCGCCGGAGGCACCCCCACCGTCGAAGTGAAATCCCGCACCAAGTGAGCCTGATCCGCATACCCGAGATCCGCGGCCAGGGCCGCCCAGTCCACCGAGCCCTCCCCCTCGGCACGCTCCAGCGCCTCGTGGATGCGGTAACGCAGGATGACCCACTTCGGCCCGACCCCGACGTACCCGGCGAAGAGCCGTTGCAGCAGCCGTACGGACACCCCCTCCGCACGGGCGAAGTCCGCGACGCGGCGGATCGAGCGGTCGGTGCGGATCCGGTCCACCAGACCCGCCGCGAGGTCGGCCTGCGGATCGGGCCGGGGACCGAGGGAGAGCAGGAACGCGTCCAGGGCGGCGACGCGGGCGTCCTCGTCGTCCGGATCGAGCACGGCCCGCGGGTCGGCGTCCGGCCAGACGTCCGGGAAGCGGACGCGGCGGCCCGTCCACGCGGCCACCGGGCGGTCCGGTGCGAAGGGCCGGAAGCCGCCGGGCCGGAACTGGATCCCGCAGACCCGGCCCCTGCCCGCCAGCTTCTGGGTGAACAGCCCGAGCCCGACGCCCGCGACCTCGGCGAACGGCTCCTGGCCCGCGAAGTGCTGGAAGACGACGTTCACCGAGGGGTGCGGGACGACATGGGAGGCGTACGGCCGGGCGAGGTCCCAGTCGATCAGCCAGTAGTGCTCCAGGTACGGGCGCAGCGGAGATCGGGTTCTCCCCTGGTCGAGCGCAGCCGAGAGCTCGGGGAAGGGCTCCCGGCGGCGGAAGTCCACGTGGGCGAAGAGTTCCGTGGCGTCGACGATGCCTCGGGTGTCACGGCGTGGGGCGGCCATGCCGGGATCGTAGATCGGGGCACCGACATCCGCCGGACGGACGACCGCCGGAATAGCGGACGGAGGCCCACCGTTGGGAGGGTATAGTTGAACCGTAAACAACTTGGAGGGTGAGCGACCATGCAGTTCGGGATCTTCAGCGTCGGCGACGTCACGCCCGACCCCACCACAGGGCGTACGCCGACCGAGCGCGAGCGCATCAAGGCCATGGTCGCCATCGCGCTGAAGGCCGAGGAGATCGGCCTGGACGTCTTCGCGACCGGCGAGCACCACAACCCGCCGTTCGTGCCGTCCTCGCCGACCACGATGCTCGGCTACATCGCCGCGCGCACGGAGCGGCTGATCCTGTCCACCTCCACCACCCTGATCACCACCAACGACCCGGTGAAGATCGCGGAGGACTTCGCGATGCTCCAGCACCTGGCCGACGGCCGGGTGGACCTGATGATGGGCCGCGGCAACACCGGACCGGTCTACCCCTGGTTCGGCCAGGACATCCGCCAGGGCGTCAACCTGGCCATCGAGAACTACGCCCTGCTCCACCGGCTGTGGCGGGAGGACGTGGTGAACTGGGAGGGCAAGTTCCGCACCCCGTTGCAGGGCTTCACCGCCACGCCCCGCCCGCTGGACGGCGTACCGCCGTTCGTCTGGCACGGCTCCATCCGCTCCCCGGAGATCGCCGAGCAGGCCGCCTACTACGGCGACGGCTTCTTCCACAACAACATCTTCTGGCCGGCCGACCACACCAAGCGGATGGTCGAGCTGTACCGGACCCGGTACGCGCACTACGGGCACGGCACACCCGAGCAGGCGATCGTCGGGCTCGGCGGCCAGGTGTTCATGCGGAAGAACTCGCAGGACGCGGTGCGCGAGTTCCGCCCCTACTTCGACAACGCGCCGGTCTACGGGCACGGGCCCTCCCTGGAGGACTTCACCGACCAGACCCCGCTGACCGTCGGCTCCCCGCAGCAGGTCATCGAGAAGACGCTGTCCTTCCGCGAGTACGCCGGCGACTACCAGCGCCAGCTGTTCCTGATGGACCACGCCGGGCTGCCGCTGAAGACGGTGCTGGAACAGCTCGACCTGCTCGGCGAGGAGGTCGTACCGGTGCTGCGCAAGGAGTTCGCCGCGGGCCGCCCGGCCGACGTGCCCGAGGCCCCCACCCACGCGTCCCTGCTCGCCGCCCAGGAGGTGTCCGTCGCATGAAGCTCGTCGTCGTCTCGGCGGGACTGAGCGTCCCGTCCTCCACCCGGCTGCTCGCCGACCGGCTGGCCGCGGCCACCGCCCGGCACACCCCGGTCGACGTCCAGGTCGTCGAGGTGCGCGAACTCGCCGTGGAGATCGCGCACCACCTCACCAACGGTTTCCCGGGCCGGGCCCTGTCCGCCGCGCTGGACGCGGTCACCGGGGCGGACGGGCTGATCGTCGTCACCCCGGTGTTCACGGCCTCCTACAGCGGACTGTTCAAGTCCTTCTTCGACCTGATCGATCCGGCGGCCCTGACCGGCAAGCCGGTGCTGATCGCCGCGACCGGCGGCACGGCCCGGCACTCCCTGGTCCTGGAGCACGCCCTGCGCCCGCTCTTCGCCTACCTCAGGGCGGTGGTCGTACCCACCGCCGTGTACGCCGCCTCGGAGGACTGGGGCGCGCCGGGGCTGGCGGAGCGGATCGACCGGGCGGCGGCGGAGCTGGCCGCGCTGATGACCGGCCTGACGCGGAGCGATGCGGCCATCGGGAGCAACGCGGTCACCGGGCGCGAGGCGGGCGCCGGGAGCGCGCCGGACACCGCGGACGCCCTGCGAGTGGTGCCCTTCGAGGAGCAGTTGGCGCGGCTCGGCGCCGCCTGACAGCCGCTCGGCCGCGCGGCGGGGCCCACGGTGAGAGGACGGTAGGTGCCGGCTCCGGGTTGCGTCCGGGACGGTGAGAGCCAGGTAAAAAGGGTGATCGTAGGCACGCTCGGCACGGCCGAACCGCCGGTGGCCTTGGCAGACTGGGGGCGTGCCCCAGACTGTGCTGCTCGCCGAAGACGACCGTGCCATCCGTCACGCCCTGGAGCGTGCCCTGACCCTGGAGGGCTATGAGGTGACGGCGGTCGCCGACGGGGTGGAGGCGCTGGCGCATGCCCACCGCACGCCGCCGGACGTCCTCGTCCTCGATGTGATGATGCCGGGCATCGACGGACTCCAGGTGTGCCGGGTGCTGCGCGCCGAGGGCGACCGCACCCCGATCCTGATGCTCACCGCGCTGGTCGAGACCGCCGACCGGATCGCCGGCCTCGACGCCGGCGCCGACGACTACGTCGTCAAGCCGTTCGACGTCGAGGAGGTCTTCGCCCGGCTGCGCGCCCTGATGCGCCGCACCACCCCGGTGACCGCGGGCGGGAACGGCGGCGGGAACGGTGGTGGCGGCAACGGCGGTGGTGCCGACCCGGTCCGCGGCGCCCAGGCCAACGACCGTCAGGTGGAGGCCGCCGGGCTGCGCATGGACCTCCAGGCGCGCCGGGCCTGGCGGGGCAAGCGGGAGCTGGAGCTGACCCGCACCGAGTTCGAACTGCTGGAACTCCTGGTCCGCAACGCCGGCATCGTGCTCGACCACTCCACCATCTACGACCGCATCTGGGGCTACGACTTCGGACCCGGCTCCAAGAACCTCGCCGTCTACGTCGGCTACCTGCGCCGCAAGCTCGACGAGCCCGGCGCACCGCAGCTGATCCACACCGTGCGGGGCGTGGGTTACGTGCTGCGGGAGGACTGAATGAGCCGCCTGCGCCGGCTGCCGGTCCTGCGCAGGCTGTCGGCCCTGCGTCGGCTGCCGCCTCTGCGTCGGCTGTCGGCGCTGCGCCGGCCCAAGCTGGTCTCGCTGCGCACCACCTTCGCCGTGTCCTTCGCTGCGGTCACCGCCGTCGTCACGGTCCTCGTCGGCATCCTGTCCTACGGCGCCGCGGCCCGGCTGGTCCGCGTGGACCAGCAGTCCGTGTTCACCCAGGTCGTGCAGGACGTACAGGCCGAGGTGCGGCAGCAGGAGATGGTCCCCGACGACTTCAGCTCCGCCCGGCCGGGACACGATGTGGTCCGGCCCAGCCGCACCGACGTCCAAGTCCTCGGCGCCCAGGGCCAGATCGTCGACCACGGCAGCCCGGGGCTGCCCGTCACCGCCGGGGACCGGGCGGTCGCCACCGCCAGGGAGGCCGGGAAGACCGTCCAGTACACGGACGTCCGGGTCGGCGAGGACCTGTTCCGGATCGCCACCGTCGCGCTCGGCGACGGGCGGGGCGCGGTGCAGGTCGCGCAGGAGTTCAGCGACACCGAGGACCTGCTGCGGGCGCTCCAGCAGCGCACGCTGATCCTGATGGCCGCGGTCGTGGTCGCCGCCGGACTGTTCGGCTGGTGGCTGGCCCGCCGCATCACCCGGCGCCTGGTCCTGCTCACCACCGCCGCCGAGGACGTCGCCCGCACCCGCCGGCTGGGCATCGAGGTGCCCGTCGCCGGACTCGACGAAGTGGGCCGTCTGGGCCGGGCGTTCGACCGGATGCTGGGGCGCCTCGCCCAGTCGGAGGAGGACCAGCGCCGGCTGGTCCAGGACGCCGGCCACGAGCTGCGCACCCCGCTCACCTCCCTGCGCACCAACATCTCCCTGCTGCGCCGCATCGACGAGCTGCCGCCCGCCACCCGCGACGAACTCGTCGCCGATCTCACCCAGGAGGCCCGCGAGTTGACCGACCTCGTCAACGAACTGGTCGACCTCGCCGCCGGGCAGTCCGACACCGAGCCACCGCAGCGGGTCGACCTCGCGGACCTCGCCGAGGACGTGGTGGGCCTCGCCCGCCGCCGCACCGGCCGGGACATCGTGCTGCGGGCCGCCGGGGACACCAGCACCGACGGCCGGCCCGCCATGCTCCAGCGCGCGATCTCCAACCTGGTCGAGAACGCCACCAAGTTCGACCGCGACAGCGGTTCGCCCATCGAGGTCCGGGTCACCGGCCCCGTGCCCCCCAGGGGCCACGGCCCGGCCCGTACGGGCGCCGGAGCCACCGGACCGGTCCGCGTCGAGGTACTCGACCGCGGGCCGGGCATCGCCGACGGCGACCTGATCCGCGTCTTCGACCGCTTCTACCGCGCCGCCGACGCCCGCTCCCTGCCCGGCTCCGGGCTGGGCCTGTCCATCGTCCGGGAGGTGGCCATGGCACACGGCGGCACTCCGTTCGCCCTGCGCCGCGAGGGCGGCGGCACGGTGATCGGATTCACGGTGGGCGGGGGACTCACGGGGGACACCCGTGACGGACCATGACGGACACCTGACCTGGGCCGAGCAGTCCCGCGACGACGGCGGCCCGGGGCCGGGCGTACGGGTCTTCCGGCACGGGTCGGCGACGGCGGTCGCCAGCCCCGGACTGTCCGGCCGGGACCGGCTCGCGGTGGCGGGCGACCCCTCGGACGCGCTGCCCCTGGTCCGGGACGCGCTGCGGGAGGTCGGCCCGACGTACCGGCCGTTCGGGGACGCGCGGCTGATCGACGCGCTGGTGCGCGGGACACCCGGGCTGCTGCCCGGCGGCGCCGGGTTCCTGTGGATGGAGACGGCGACGGCACCCGGCGCGGCCACCGGCGTGCGCTGGCTGGACCCCGACGGCGAGCGGGCGGCTGGTGCGCTGATCGACCTGTGCTTCCCCGACTCCTACGCGCGGCCGGGGCGGCCGGGGGTGCGACGGTGGGCCGGGGTCCACGGGGGTGAGGGCGGCGGCGCGGGTGGCGGGCACGCGAGCGCGGGCGACGGCGGTACCGGCGGGGCGTACGCCGGTGTGGGCGGCGGAGGCGCGGCGGTCGTCGCCGTCGCGGCGGATGCCTGGTCGGCGGCCGGCTGCGGGTTCCTGGCCGGGGTCGTGACCCATCCGCGGGCCCGCGGCCGGGGGCTGGCCGCTGCCGTGTCCGCGTTCGTCGTCGACGCGCTCGTACGGCGACACGGCCGCGCCGCGCTGATGGTGGACGCGGACAACTCGCCCGCGATCGCCGTCTACGAACGGGCCGGAATGCGCGGACGCCGGTTCGGGGCGGCGTTCGTGGGGTGATGAGTGGTGGTTTGTGAGTGGGCGGTGTCCGCTGTGGTGCGGGTGGGGGTGGTGCGGCCCCCGGGGCTCACGGTGTCGTGGGTGGTGGGGGCGGTGTGATGTCCGGGTTCGGTGTCCGGGCGCGTCGGGTCAGGGACGGCAGGGCGGGCGGGGTGAGGAAGCCCTCCGCCCGCGCGCTGGCCAGTCCGATGCGCGGGATGTCGCTGCTCTTGGCGAACAGCAGGAACCGGGGCTCCCACACGGGCCGGTACTTGGCGTTCGCCCGGTACAGGGACTCGATCTGCCACCAGCGCGAGAAGAACGTGAGCACCGAACGCCACACGCGCAGGACCGGGCCCGCGCCCAGCCGGGAGCCCCGCTCGAAGACGGCGCGGAACATCGCGAAGTTCAGCGACACCCGCCGTACACCCAACTCCTCGGCGCGCAGCAGCAGTTCCACGACCATGTACTCCATCAGCCCGTTCTCGCACGCCCGGTCCCGGCGCATCAGGTCCAGCGACAGGCCGTACTCGCCCCAGGGGACGAAGCTGAGCAGCGCCCGCGGTTCCCCGGCCGCGTCCCGGCACTCCAGCATCACGCAGCGCCCGTCGGCGGGGTCGCCGAGGCGCCCGAGGGCCATGGAGAAGCCGCGCTCGGTGGCGCCGTCGCGCCAGTGGTCGGCGCGGTCGACCAGCAGCGCCATCTCGGACTCGGGGATGTCCGCGTGGCGGCGCACCCGCACCGTGTACCCGGCCCGCCGGACCCGGTTGTGCGCCTGGCGGACCACGCGCATCGCCCGCCCCTCCAGCGTGAAGTCGGCGAGCTCCACGACGGCCTCGTCGCCCAGCTCCAGGGCGTCGAGACCGTGCCGGGCGTAGACCGTGCCGGCCTCCTCGCTCGCGCCCATCACCGCGGGCGTCCAGGCGTGCCGGCGCGCCTCGGCGAGCCAGGCGTCGATGGCACCGGGCCAGGCCTCCGGATCGCCGATCGGGTCCCCGGAGGCCAGGCTGACGCCGCCCACCACGCGATAGGTGACGGCCGCCTTGCCGCTCGGCGAGAAGCGGGCCGACTTGTCCCGGCGCAGCGCGAAGTAGCCGAGGGAGTCGCGTTCGCCGTGCAGTTCAAGCAGCGCCCGCAGCCGCTCCTCGTCCGCCGCGCCGAGCAGCGCCTGCCCGCGTGGGGCGCGGAAGCAGGCGTACAGGACGAGCAGGAACGTGGCGGCGATCAGGACGTTGACGATGATGTCCACCCAGCGGGGCGCGTTCACGGAGTCGACCCGGTCGGCGAGCGGGCCGACACTGACGCCGCGCAGCAGGGTGTACGCGATCCGGTCCGCCAGGCTCGCGCCCGGCTGCGTGTTCGTCGCGCTCACCAGCAGCGTGCCGAGCGCGCCGCTGACCAGGACGCCGCCCGCGCCGACGGCCAGGGCGAGCCGCGGGTTGGAGCGGTCGCCGATCGCGTCGAACTCGCGGCGGCCGACCAGCAGCGCGGCCACGAACAGGCCGGTGAGCGCGGCGGAGAGCCAGTTGAAGAGGTGCCTGCCGTAGGCGTCGGTGGTGAGCGCGAGCGTGTAGAGGCAGCACAGGGGGCCGGCGAGGAGCAGGTTGAAGACCCAGGCCGCGCGTTTGCGGCGGCGCATCACCACCGCGAGGAACAGCGCGAGCGCCGCCGAGACCAGGCCCGCGGTGGCCAGGTACGGCGTGAAGAACTCGCCCGCGTTGTGCTCGTGCACCTCCTCGCGGAACGGCAGCGAGACGACCGCGACGATGTTGAGGACGGCGAGCAGCCGCAGGTACCAGACGGTCGCCACGGCGGCCCGCGTCCGCAGCCGGGCGGGCACGGCGATCCGGCGGCGCTTGGGTGGGGCGGGGAGCTGCGGGGGAGCCAGTGTCGACTGCTGTGCGGGCATGGTGACCTTGGGGACGGGGGTGGGCCGTCGTCGACCCTACGACTTGTAGGGTAACGGACGGATGAGGGCCACGAAACCGTCCCCCCGCCCGTCACCGCACGCCTCGCAGACCGGCCGCGCCCTGAAGGGGCGCGGGGAACGGCGCGACCAGCCACGACGCACCCGCAGCCAACCGACGACCCCATCCCGGCCCACCCAGCGGAGCGCCTAGTCCGGGCCCCGGCGCGCCGCCGTCAGATGCCAGGCCAGGTTCCCCACCGCCGCCCCGGCCGCCACCACCGCGACGATCACGCCGCCGGTGGCCAGCCCGTCGCTGAACAGGTGCGGCCGTCGTTCCAGACTGTGCAGGCCGAAGCCGCACAGCTCGTACACCCCCACGGCGGCGATGGCGAGGCTCACGACGAGCACCGCGATGGTGGGCCCGAGACCGTCGGCCGCCGCCCGTGCGCCCGGCTGCGGGCGGCGCGCCCCCTGTGCGTTCGTGTCCGCGTTCGTGCCCTGCATCATGCCCCCGTGTACGAGTCGTACGGCGCCTGGACAGCTGGGAACCTACATCACGTAGGGTTGTTCGGGCCTAGGCTTGGCGCCGTGCGGATCTATCTGAGCGTGGACATGGAAGGCATCACCGGGCTCGTCGACCGCGATGACGTCCAGCCCGACGGCCGGGACTACGAACGCGGCCGGTCGATGATGGCCCAGGACGTCAACGCCGCGGTACGGGGCGCTCTCGCGGCCGGCGCCACCGACGTACTCGTCAACGACGCCCACGGCCCCATGCGCAACCTGCTGCCCGAGTCGCTGCACCCGGCGGCCCGCCTGGTCCGGGGCAAGCCGAAGCAGATGGGCATGCTGGAGGGGCTCACCGCCTCGCACGACGCGATGATCTGCGTCGGCTACCACTCCCGGGCCGGCGCCCTCGGCGTACTGAGCCACAGTTTCATGGGTCACGAGATCGAGGACATCTGGCTGGACGGCAGCCCCGTCGGCGAGATCGGCCTGGCCCAGGCCACCGCGGCGGCACTCGGCGTCCCGGTGGCCGTCCTCACCGGGGACGACGTGGCCTGCGCGGAGGCCACGTCGTGGGACGACCGGATCGCCGCGGTCCCGGTGAAGTACGCGCACGACCGCTTCGCGGCGGAGCTGCGCCCCGAGGCGGAGGCCCGGCAGGCGATCGAGGACACGGTCGCCGCGGCCCTCACGCCCCTGCCGCTGCGGCCGGCCGCGATCGCCGACGACGTCACCCTCACGGTCCGTTGGCAGTCGTCCTCGGTGGCCGCCACCCTGCCGGGCATCCCCGGGGTCACCGCCACCGACAGCCGCACCGTCCAGGCCAGTGGTCAACTCCCTTATCTCTACCGCCAGTTCGGAATCTGGATGCGGGTGGCGACATCGATGACCAACCAGCCGCCGTACTGCTGACCTCCGAGCCGCAGCCGCTCAACGCGCCGACTCCGGCGCGGGGACGGGAACGAAGCACGCCGAGTCCCCGGGAACACCGACGCGCACGCCGCCGTCGTCATCGACGTACCCCCACTCGAAGGGCACGCCCCGCGCGGTCACCGGATCCGGGCCGTCCATGAGCTGGAAGTGCAGGTGCGGTTCGGAGGAGTTGCCGGAGTTGCCGCACTCGGCCAACTGCTGCCCGGCCGACACCCGGTCGCCGACGGAGACGCGCAGGGAGCCGCGTCTGAGGTGCGCGAAGCAGGCGTACACCTCGTCGCCGAGGTCGAGCACGACGTGGTTGCCGAGCAGATGCCCCGGCCGCCCCAGGCTCCGTACGAAACCCTCCAGGTACAGATAGGCGAAGCCGGGCAGCGAGGAGCGGGAGAGATGGTCCCGGTGCCGCCCGACGACCGTCACGACCCGCCCGTCCCCGGGGGCCGTCACGGGCCGGCCGAAGGCGGGGTACCGCTCCGGCCGCCGGGCGAGCGGCCACACGGACGCGAACTCCGGTGCGGCGGCCCCGGCTTCCGCGGCCGGCGGGCGATGGATGAGGTCGATGGCGTAGCTCTGCGCATAGATGTGGGTGTGACTCGGCACCTTGGCGGCGGGACCGTTGAGCGCCTGCCAGCGCCCGGCGACGGGCACCCCGACACGGACCGGCACCCGCCCCAGCGGCGGCCGCTGGGCCCGCCACAGCGACCACCGCATCACCAGACCGGCCACCAGCAGCGCGACCCCCGTGAACCACAGGGGCCCCAGCCCCTGCCGATTGACCACGACACAGAGGGCCCCGCCCACGAAGACGGCCCCGTGCGCCCGGCACAGAACCATGAACAAGGGTCACCTCCCCGCCGTCCGGGAACATCACGTCGATGGGTGAACGGACGGGTGAGGGCGGGGGGTTCCCGCCCACGTTTCTATGTGGTCGCCGTGGCCGCCGGTCGATGTACCTCCAGGACCACCGCCGTGCCGGCCACGGATCGGTCCTCGTGCATCGTGATGACTCGGCCGGGCCGAAGGTGCCCCCACTGCGAGGGGTCAAGAGGAGCAAGCCGTACCGAGGCTTGACCGCCAGGCGCCAGGAAGGGAGTGAATTCCACCCAGAGCCGGGCGGTGTCGAGGGCCGGTTCGCCGGTCGGAGTGCGGTTTCCGATGGTCCACATCGGTCGCAGGACACCGGCCCCGGAGAACGGCGTCCGCCGTCGCGCTTCGCCGGCGGGGCGGAGGGTGAGGTCGGCTCGGATGATCCCGTAACGGGTCTCGTAGCAGCGCCAATGGCACCAGGCCGCGCTCTTCTCCAGCCGCAGCTGCTCGGCCGCGGTGGCCAGGTTTTCCCAGAAGCTGAGCGGAAGCGGACGGACGTCACCGAGTTCTTCCAACAGCCCGAGGGCGACTTCCCATTCGTCCCCGGTGAGGTACTCCCAGACATCGTTCACCGTGATGTCGTTCTCGGTGGCGATCTCCTCGGGAACCAGCAGCGAAGCGGCTTCCAGCAGCTCGGGGACGTCCATTTCTTGATTCTGGACCACGGCCTCCTGCTGACGGCAGGAGTTGGTGCAGTCGTCCGCCGGGCTCGCCGAGGTGTGGTGTTGAGGAGAATGGGGGCGGTTCGAGGACGGCGAGTGGGGAGGCGAGTATGGCGGGCGACGGCGGCCCGGTGACACTGCGCGGGATCGCGGAACGGCTCGGGCTGCACGTCTCGACGGTCTCCCGAGTCCTCAACGGCCCGTCCGGGGAGCGGGGCCGCGCGGCGTCGGGCGAGACGGCGCGACGGATCCGCGAGCTGGCCGAGGAACTCGGCTACCGGCCCAACCCGCACGCCACCAGCCTGCGCACCCGGCGCAGCAATCTGGTCGGGGTGCTCTTCCCCCGGCTGTCGGAGATCGTGGTGGCCACCATCTACGAGGGTGTGGAGGCCGAGGCGACCATGCGGGGGCTCTCCACCTTCGTCACCAACACCCAGGACGACCCCGCCGTCCAGCGCGAGCGGATCGCAATGGTCCTGGGCCGCCGGGTGGACGGCCAGTGCCGCACGCCGAGCAGGTGGTGAACGATGCCGCGGTCCACCTCGGTGAGGGACACCCCACGGTGCGGGACGCCCGCACGCTGCTGGCGGTGCTGAGGTCGGCAGACGCGGGCTGAGCCCGCCACAGCCGGTCGGAACGCGACCTCTGACGCCGCATCAGGTGACGGGAAGCGGGCCTTGGCCGCCGTCGGGGTCATCCCTCCAGGCAGCCCCGGAAGTCGGCATGCCCCCGCCTCCGCTCACAGCGAACTCCACGCCGGGGCTTGGGGTCGCATCAGTGCCCTTGCCGGCCCATGTGCCCCGGCGGCCCGAAAGCTCCCGCACCCGACAAGGGCGGAGCCCGAAAGCTCCGCCCCGCCCGTGAGACCTCAGGTCACGGCCACACCAGGCAATAAGGCTGATGCCCCGCCTCATGCAGCCGGTGCGAGAAGTCCTGCCACTCGTGGAGCAGCTGGTACACGTTGAACGCGTCCCGCGGGCCGCCGCGGTCCGGGACCGTGGACCAGATGAACGCCGCCGCGCCCACCGCCTCCTCGCCGATGCCGCGGAGCGGGTCGACCACCGTCATCGGCAGTCTGACCACCGCGTAGTCGGGGTGCAGGACGACCAGTTCGAGCGGCGGCACCTTGTGCAGGGGCACGCCCTCGATGCCGGTCAGCACCATCGCGGCCACCGTCTCCGGCTTGATCTTGGTGAACATGCCGTTCATGCCGAGCTCGTCGCCGCCGAGTTCCTCGGGGCGCATCGAGATCGGGACGCGGGCCGCGGTCGCGCCGTCCGGCGCGCCGAAGTATTTGTACGTCACCCCCACCCGACCACCATTTCTGTTCCCCGCCCGGAGGCGGTCGACCCGGCGGTCGGGCCGCTCGGGCTCTCCCGGTACACCCTGTGTCTGACGTGCTTCGGTCGTCTCCTCCGCGTCGCGCCGGTGCCTTCCCCGCCGGGCGCGTCGAGGACCCAGGTCATCAGTCCCCTCGCCCAGTCCGCCACCGCGATGCATATCTCCACCCGACTGCTTTTCTAGGACGCGTGGCCCCCGCCGCGCAACCCGATCATCGTGTCAGTGACCTCCCCCACGGCCGCCCGCCGAAACGTGCGTTGAAACTTCAGTCCGCAGGATCTTCGTGGCTGCTGATCACCGTGTGCCGTATGAGCTGTTTTTCTCTCTGTGTATCAGGTCGCCTCGGGCCCCAGTCTCGCAGATGGCGGGCGATCGACCACGTGTTTGCGGGAGCGGTGGCGGGGTCGGCCTACTCTGAGGAGGTCATTACGCAACCGGAGTCCGAGAAACGCCGAGAAACTCGGAGAAGGTCGGAGAGGTCGGAGAAGTCGCAGGTCATGAGTGAATCGTCCCCTTCAGGTGCGCCCTACCCCTATGAAGCGCCCATCTCGCAGGCACTGTTCGACCGCGCGTCCGCCGTCACCCCGGGTGGCGTGAACTCGCCGGTGCGCGCCTTCCGCGCCGTGGGCGGCACGCCCCGGTTCATGGTGTCCGGTTCCGGGCCCTGGCTGACCGACGCCGACGGGCGGGAGTACGTCGACCTCGTGTGTTCCTGGGGGCCGATGATCCTGGGGCACGCGCACCCCGAGGTGATCGCCGCCGTCCAGGCGGCCGTCGCGCGCGGTACGTCCTTCGGTACGCCGGGGGAGGGCGAGGTGGCCCTCGCCGAGGAGATCGTCGCCCGGGTCGAGCCGGTCGAGCAGGTGCGGCTGGTGTCCAGCGGGACCGAGGCCACCATGTCGGCCATCCGGCTCGCGCGCGGGTTCACCCAGCGGTCCAAGGTGATCAAGTTCGCCGGCTGCTACCACGGTCACGTCGACTCGCTGCTGGCCGCCGCCGGCTCCGGCGTCGCCACCTTCGCGCTGCCCGACACCCCGGGCGTCACCGGCGCCCAGGCCGGCGACACCATCGTGCTGCCGTACAACGATCTGGAGGCCGTGCAGGAGGCCTTCCACCGGCACCCCGGTGAGATCGCCTGTGTGATCACGGAGGCCTCGCCCGGCAACATGGGCGTCGTGCCGCCCGCGCCCGGCTTCAACCAGGGGCTGAAGGACGCGTGCGCCAAGAACGGCGCCCTGTTCATCTCCGACGAGGTCATGACCGGTTTCCGGACCAGCAGGAGCGGCTGGTACGGGATCGACGGCGTCAAGCCCGACCTCATGACCTTCGGCAAGGTGATGGGCGGCGGGTTCCCGGCGGCGGCCTTCGGCGGTCGTGCGGACGTCATGGCTCATCTCGCCCCGGCCGGGCCGGTGTACCAGGCGGGCACGCTCTCCGGCAATCCGGTCGCCACCGCCGCCGGCCTCGCCCAGCTGCGGCTGCTGGACGCCGCCGCGTACGAGACGGTCGACGCCGTCTCCGCGCAGATCCGCTCCCTCGTCAGCGAGGCGCTGGCCAAGGAGGGCGTCGTGCACCGGGTGCAGACGGCCGCCAACATGTTCTCCGTGTTCTTCACCGACCGGCGGGTGCGCGACTACGAGGACGCCAAGCGTCAGGAGTCCTTCCGCTTCACCGCCTTCTTCCACTCGATGCTGGCGAACGGCGTCTATCTGCCGCCGTCGTCCTTCGAGTCCTGGTTCGTGTCCACGGCCCACGACGAGCGGGCCGTCCAGAGAATCGCCGACGCCCTTCCGGCGGCGGCCCGAGCTGCCGCGGAGGCCACCGCATGAGCACCGACAAGGACATCACCGTCGTCCATCTGATGCGGCACGGCGAGGTCGCCAACCCGGAGGGGGTCCTGTACGGGCGGCTGCCCGGCTACCACCTGTCCGACCTCGGGCGGCAGATGGCCGACCGGGTCGCCGAGCACCTCTCGTCCCGCGATGTGACGTACGTCGTGGCCTCCCCGCTGGAGCGGGCGCAGGAGACCGCGACCCCGATCGCCAAGACGCACGGGCTGAGCCTGGACACCGACGAGCGGCTCATCGAGGCCGGGAACGTCTTCCAGGGCAAGACGTTCGGGGTGGGCGACGGGGCGCTGCGCAAGCCGGGCAACTGGAAGCACCTCGTCAACCCGTTCAAGCCGTCCTGGGGCGAGCCGTACATCGACCAGGTGGTCCGGATGAAGGGCGCGCTGGACGCCGCCCGGGACCGGGCGCGCGGGCACGAGGCGGTGCTGGTCAGCCATCAGCTGCCGATCTGGATCGTGCGGTCGTACGTCGAGCGGCGGCGGCTGTGGCACGACCCGCGCAAGCGGCAGTGCACGCTCGCCTCGCTGACGACCTTCACCTACCAGGGCGACCGGATCGTCTCGGTCGGGTACACCGAGCCCGCCCGTGACCTCGTCCCGGCCCATCTGCTCCCCGGCGCCAGGCCGGTGCCGGGCAAGGGCAAGGCCTTCGGGGCCTGAGCGGCGGACGAGGGGTCCGCCGGGCGCCCGCGAGGTTTTCTGGGCCGATCAGGTGGTCTACGGCGCTTTTATGCCGTTGGTAAGAAAATATAAGAATGTTCGGAACCTCCCCGTTCGTCATGCCCTCTGAGTGGGTGACCACCAGCAGGACGTGACGAATCGGGGATCTCCATGCGCACCTTCTCCCGGAGGGGAACGCTCGGCCTCGGCGCAGGGGCCGTGGCCGCCGCCGGACTCGTGGGATGCGGCACTCTCAGGTCATCAGACGGCGGCGAGCACGGTTCCGGTTCCGGCGGGGGCGGGAACGGGGGCGGGAACGACAGGGCACGCGGGAACGGCAAGGGGGACGCCCACGCCGCGCCGACCGCGCGGCCCATCGGCGACGGCTCCACGGCCTTCACGGGCAAGCAGCCGCACCAGCCAGGACCGCCCGAGCCGCTGGAGCCCGGCCAGGTGCCGCCGCAGTTCGTGGTCTTCTCCTGGGACGGGGCCGGCGAGGTCGGCAACGGGCTCTTCCCGCGCTTCCTCGACCTGGCCGAGGAGCACGGCGCGAGCATGACCTTCTTCCTCTCCGGGCTCTATCTGCTGCCCGAGTCGAAGAAGCGCCTCTACGACCCGCCGAACAACCCGCGCGGCGCCTCCGACATCGGCTACCTCACCGACGAGCACATCAAGGCCACGCTGCAGAACGTCCGCCGCGCCTGGCTTGAGGGCCACGAGATCGGCACCCACTTCAACGGGCACTTCTGCGCCGGGCACGGCACCGTCGGCAACTGGACCCCGCGGCAGTGGCGGAGCGAGATCGAGCAGGCCAAGTCGTTCGTGCAGCAGTGGCGGACCAACAGCGGCTGGAGCGAGCTGCCCGCGCTGCCCTTCGACTACGACAAGGAACTGGTCGGCGGCCGTACGCCCTGTCTGCTCGGCCAGGACAACCTGCTGCCGACCGCCCGTGAGCTGGGCTGGCGCTACGACGCCTCCTCGCCCGGCGGCCGTCAGGTGTGGCCCGGGAAGAAGCTGGGCGTGTGGGACCTGCCGTTGCAGCAGATCCCGTTCCCCGGGCGCTCCTTCGAGGTCCTGTCGATGGACTACAACATGCTCGCCAACCAGTCGGTCAACTCGACCAAGGCGCCGGCGCACAACTATCCCGGCTGGCGTCGGCAGTCGACACAGGCGTACATAACCGGATTCAAGCGGGCGTACGAGACAAATCGCGCACCCTTCTTCGTCGGCAACCACTTCGAGCAGTGGAACGGCGGCATCTACATGGACGCCGTGGAGGAGGCGTTCGAGCACATGGCGCGGGAGAAGGAGAAGGGCGCCGACGTACGCCTTGTCTCGTTCCGGCAGTTCGCCGACTGGCTCGACGTACAGCGCCCCGAGGTGCTCGCCAGGCTCCGTACGCTGGACGTCGGACAGCGCCCGGCCGGTGGCTGGAAGACGTTCCTCGCCGAGGACTCTGCGCCCTCCGGAGAGCCCGTGAACCCTGCCTGAAATGCGGGTTTCCACCCGCAAGGGGGGTGGGCAAGATCCCCGGAACGGGCATGCGAAACTTTTCACATGAGTACCCGCAGCCGCGCCGTCCTGTTCAGCGCCGTGGCCGCCGCGGCGGCCCTGACCCTGTCCGCGTGCGGCTCCGGCGGCATCTCCGGGGGCGGCGGCAACACCAACTTCATCACCGGGAACAACGGCATCGACACCGCCGCCAAGGGCTCGCGGGACGCGGTGCCCGACCTGTCCGGGAAGACGCTCGAGGGCAAGACGCTCGACATCGCCGACTACAAGGGCGAGGTCGTCGTCGTCAACGTGTGGGGTTCGTGGTGCGGTCCGTGCCGCGCCGAGGGCAAGTACTTCGCCAAGGTCTCCGAGGAGTACGCCGGCAGGGGCGTCCGGTTCCTCGGGATCAACACCCGGGACGGCAGCACCACCTCCGCACTCGCCTTCGAGAAGGAGCAGGGGATCACCTACCCCAGCCTGTACGACCCGACGGGCAAGCTCATGCTCCGCTTCAAGAAGGGCACGCTCAATCCGCAGCTGATCCCCTCCACGCTCGTCATCGACCGGGACGGGAAGATCGCCGCGCGTGCCCTGCAGGCCCTCAGTGAGGAGAACCTGCTCAAGATGATCAAGCCGGTCCTCGCGGAGAAGTGACGTGAGTGCGCTCTTTACGCTCGCCGAGGAGACGGGCCGGAACCAGACCGTCCTCAGCGGCGCCCTGCTCGTCGCGCTGCCGATCGCGGTCCTCGGCGGTCTCCTCTCCTTCTTCTCCCCGTGCGTCCTGCCGCTCGTCCCCGGCTATCTCTCCTATGTCACCGGAGTCGCCGGCACCGATCTGGCGGACGCCCGGCGCGGGCGGATGGTCGCGGGCGCCTCGCTGTTCGTCCTCGGCTTCACCGTCGTGTTCGTCTCCGGCGGCGCGCTGTTCGGCTACTTCGGCTCCACCCTGCTGGACCACCAGTCCATCCTGACCAGGGTGCTGGGCGTGCTCATGGTCGTCATGGGCGTGTTCTTCATGGGTCTGATGCCGTGGCTCACCCAGCGCGAGTTCCGCTTCCACCAGCGGCCGAGCACCGGGCTGATCGGGGCGCCGCTGCTCGGCGCGCTGTTCGGGATCGGCTGGACGCCCTGCATCGGCCCGACGCTGGCCTCCGTGCAGGGGCTGGCCATGAACCAGGCCAGCGCCGGCCGCGGCGCCCTGCTGACGGTCGCCTACTGCGTCGGCCTCGGCGTGCCCTTCGTGCTCGCCGCCGTGGCCTTCCGCAAGGCCCTCGGTGCCTTCGGCTGGGTCAAGCGCCACTATGTCTGGGTGATGCGCATCGGCGGGACGATGATGATCGTCACCGGTGTCCTCCTGCTGACCGGCGCCTGGGACCGCCTGGTGCAGGAGATGCAGACCTGGTCCAACGGCTTCACTGTGGGGATCTGATCGATGAGCACGACTTCGAAGACCGCGCCTGACAACGCCCCGGACGGAGCGGAGGAGCAGGGGCTCGGGGACGCCGGCGCCCAGCTGTCCACCGCCCCGCGCGAGGAGCCGATGAGCATGCCCACGCTGGGCGTCATCGGCTGGGCCCGCTGGTTCTGGCGGCAGCTCACCTCCATGCGGGTCGCGCTGCTGCTGCTCCTGCTGCTGTCGCTCGGCGCGATCCCCGGCTCGCTGATCCCGCAGACCGGCGTCGACGCCACCAAGGTCGACGACTTCCGCAAGGCCCACACCGCGCTCGCGCCGATCTACGACAAGCTCGGCCTGTTCCACGTCTACAGCTCGGTGTGGTTCTCCGCGATCTACATCCTGCTGTTCGTCTCCCTCATCGGCTGCATCGTGCCCCGCACCTGGCAGTTCGTGGGCCAACTGCGCGGCCGTCCGCCGGGCGCGCCCAAGCGGCTGACCCGGCTGCCCGCCTACACCACCTGGCGCACCACGGCCGAGCCCGAGGAGGTCCGCAGGACCGCGCTCGCCCTGCTCAAGAAGCGCCGCTTCCGCGCCCACCTCGTCGGGGACGCGGTCGCCGCCGAGAAGGGCTACGCCCGTGAAGTGGGCAACCTGGCCTTCCACATCGCGCTGATCGTGATGCTGCTCGCCTTCGCCTCGGGCCAGTTGTACAAGTCGGACGGCACCAAGCTGATCGTCGAGGGCGACGGGTTCGCCAACTCGATCCTGCAGTACGACGACTTCAAGTCCGGCAGCCTCTTCACCAACGACGACCTG
The DNA here is from genome assembly GCF_003688995.1 of Streptomyces shenzhenensis. GTDB lineage: Bacteria > Actinomycetota > Actinomycetes > Streptomycetales > Streptomycetaceae > Streptomyces > Streptomyces shenzhenensis_A. Next base: position 54,627 of record NZ_PENI01000024.1, read on the forward strand.
GTGCCGTTCAGCTTCGACCTGAAGGACTTCACGGGCACCTACGAGCTGACCGGCCCGAACCGCGGCACCCCGCGCACCTTCCAGGCCAGGATCACCTACAGCAAGGGCGCCTACGGCAAGGAGACCGCGGCGACCGTCAAGGTCAACAAGCCGCTGGACATCGACGGCGCCAAGGTCTACCTCGTCAGCCATGGCTACGCGCCGGTCATCACCGTCCGCGACGGCGACGGCAAGGTCGTCTTCCACGACGCGGTCCCCCTGCTGCCGCTGGACGGCAATGTCACCTCGTCCGGTGTGGTCAAGGTCATGGACGGCTACAAGAACCCCAAGGGCGTCAGCGAACAGCTCGGCTTCCAGGCCTTCTTCCTGCCGACCTACGGCGGCAAGGGGAGCACGATGCTCTCCCAGTTCCCGGCGCTGCTCAGCCCGATGCTGGCGGTGAACGCCTACCACGGCGACCTCGGCGTCGACTCCGGGCTGCCGCAGAGCGTGTACCAGCTCGACAAGAGCCATATGAAGGAGTTCAAGGACTCCCAGGGCAAGCTCCTGAAGAAGCAGCTCACGCCGGGACAGACCATGACGCTCCCGGACGGTGCCGGCTCGGTCACCTTCGACAAGGAGATCAAGGAGTGGGCCGGCTTCGAGATCGTCCAGGAGAGCGGTGCCGGCTGGGCGCTCGGCGGTGCCACCGCCGCGATCTTCGGCCTCGCCGCGTCCCTGTTCATCCAGCGCCGTCGCGTCTGGGTGCGCGCCGCGCCCGGCCCCGACGGGGTCACCGTCGTCGAGATGGCCGGACTCGGCCGCAGCGAGTCCGCCAAGGTCCCCGAGGAACTGGGCGACCTCGCCGGCGCCCTCTACGACCGCGCGCCCGGGGCACCCGCCCCCGACGCCGCACCTGCACCATCCGCCGACTCCCCAGCCGTACCCGCCGAAGGGGCTGAGAAGCAGTGACTTCCGCCGCCGCAATCGATCTCGCCGCCGCGACCAACGAACATCTCGCGAGCGTCAGCAACACGCTGATCTACTCGTCGATGGCCGTGTACACGCTGGCCTTCTTCGCATACATCGCGGAATGGCTGCTCGGCAGCCGCAGCAAGGTCGGCCGCACGGCCGCCGCGCTGACCGCCGCCGGGACGAAGAAGGCGGACGCGCCCGCCGTCACCGTGCAGAGCGCCGGCGGCACCGCCGTGCTGGAGCGGCCCAAGGTCGTCGTCCGCGCGGCGGCCGGCACCCGGGACGTGCCGGACGGCCCCGGCGCCCACGGCGGTGACGAACAGGGCGATCTCTACGGGCGTATCGCCATCTCGCTCACCGTGCTCGCCTTCCTGGTGGAGCTGAGCGGGGTCATCGCCCGCGCGGTCTCCGTGGAGCGGGCGCCGTGGGGCAACATGTACGAGTTCAACATCACCTTCTCCACGGTCGCCGTCGGCGTGTACCTCGCGCTGCTGGCGCTGAAGCAGAACGTCCGCTGGCTGGGGCTGTTCCTCACCACCGCGGTCCTCCTCGACCTCGGTCTCGCCGTCACCGTCCTGTACACCGCCAGCGACCAGTTGGTTCCCGCCCTGCACTCGTACTGGCTGTACATCCACGTCTCCACCGCGATCTTCTGCGGCGCGGTGTTCTACGTCGGCGCGGTCGCCACGATCCTCTACCTGTTCAAGGACTCGTACGAGAGCAAGCTCCAGAGCGGTGGCCGGCCCGGCAGGTTCGCCACCTCGGTGCTGGAGCGGCTGCCCGCCTCCGCCTCGCTCGACAAGTTCGCCTACCGGGTCAACGCGGCCGTCTTCCCGCTGTGGACGTTCACGATCATCGCGGGCGCGATCTGGGCGGGCGACGCCTGGGGCCGCTACTGGAACTGGGACCCCAAGGAGACGTGGTCCTTCATCACCTGGGTCGCCTACGCCGGCTATCTGCACGCCCGTGCCACCGCCGGCTGGAAGGGCCGCAAGGCCGCCTACCTCGCGCTGATCGCGTTCGGCTGCTGGCTGTTCAACTACTACGGCGTGAACATCTTCGTGAGCGGCAAGCACTCCTACTCGGGCGTCTGACCCGGGTGCGGAACGTTCCGCGCCGGTCCAGGCTGGTGTCATGGCCGGATCCATCGAACAGGGCAGCAGCCGGACCCGTGGGAATGCTCATCTGCTCCACTTCCTGGTGCGTCTGCCGCGGCCCATGGAGACGGTCTGGCGCGCGCTGACCACGCCCGACGGGCTCGCGGGCTGGCTGACCGCCGTCGACGTCCTCGAACCCCGGCTCGGCGGCGCGGTCACCCTGCGTGAGCTGGGCGCCGGGCGGGTCACCGCATGGGACGTGGACCGGGTCGCGGAGTACACGCTGGAGGGCGGCGGCCGGCTCAGGTTCCACCTGGAGCGGGGCAGATCCGGCGGGAGCGTGCTCCGCTTCACCCATGAGTTCCGGGGCGAGACGGAGTCGGAGGAGCGCTGGCGGGCCCGTTTCGAACGCCTGATCGAACACGTGGAGTCGGCGTCGTAGAGCGCGGCGGATGGTGAAGCCGTACGCCGCATGCTCCATGTGCCGGGTGACGAAGTCGGGTTCGAGGCCGAGGGCGTACCGCGCGACTCCTTCAGGTCCGGCGAGGTCTCGGTGCCCTCCGCGTAGCCGTTGGCCTCGGCGCCCGGCCCGCGCCGGCCGCGCTCGCCGACCCTCGCCGCGTAGACGTCCTTCGCGCAGGGCGAACGCGCGGGCCGCCGTCCGGATCCGGGCGCGCAGCCCCGGAGTCACCCCGTGCCCGGGGTCGTCGGGGAGCCGCGGCGGCAGACCGGTCGTGAGGATGTGAGCGTCACTCGCCGATGTCCTCGTTCCACAGCGCCGGGTGGTCCTCGACGAAGGCGCGCAGCAGTCCGATGCACTCGGGGTCGTCCAGGACCAGGATCTCCACGCCGTGCGCGGCCAGCCAGTCGTGCCCGCCGCGGAAGGTGACGGCCTCGCCGATCACGACCCGCGAGATGCCGAACTGGCGCACCAGACCGCTGCAGTACCAGCAGGGCGACAGGGTGGTGACCATCGTCGTGCCCCGGTACGTCCGCTGCCGGCCCGCGGCGCGGAAGGCGGCCGTCTCCGCGTGCATCGACGGGTCGTCGTCCTGGACGCGGCGGTTGTGGCCGCGGCCGAGGAGAGTGCCGTCGGGGCCGTAGAGGGCGGCGCCGATGGGGATGCCGCCCTCGGCGAGCCCGGCGCGGGCCTCGGCGACGGCGGTGGCGAGCCAGCCGCGGGCCCGTGCCAGGTCCTGGCGCTCCGTGCGGTCCATGTGTCCACTCTCCTTCGGCGCCAACTCCGGGGCAACGTGCGGAAAGTACCCCCGGGGGCTCACCGGCGCCGACATTTCGCCCGGATGCGGCCGGGGGCGCCGACGGGCCGCGAACCGAGGTTACCGATGGCCGACCTCCCGTGGTGGCCTCGGTGAAGCAGCGGGAAACACACTCTGTACCCTGGCCCGATCGTCGCCGCGCGAGCGGCAGTTGGGCCCCGGGTGGGAGGAACGGTCATGGGTGCTGCGCCGGTTCTGGAGGAGCTGCGAGAGGTCTGTCAGCCGCAGGCCAAGCTGGCGAGCCGTAACGGCGAGCACTGGGCCGGGCGCCTGTACATGCGGCGCGTCTCGCTGCGCTTCACCCGCCAACTGGTGCGCACGCGCATCACGCCGGACCAGCTGACCTGGACCATGGTCGGCTGCGGGGTCGCGGCGGGCGCCGCGCTGCTGATACCGGGCCTGCCCGGGGCCGTGCTCGCCGTGATCCTGATGCAGCTCTTCCTGCTCTTCGACTGTGTGGACGGCGAGGTCGCCCGCTGGAAGGGGCAGAACAGCGCCACCGGCATCTACGTCGACCGGCTGGGCGCCTACCTCGCGGACGCGGCGCTGCTGGCGGGCGCCGGGTTCCGGGCCGCCGAGAACGGCTTCGGCGGCTGGCTGTCGGTCGGGATCGCGACGGCGCTCGGTGTCGTCCTGCTGAAGGCCTCCACCGATCTGGTGGACGTGGCCCGTGCCCGGCGCGGGCTCGGCGTCGCCGACGACGAGTCGACCAGGCCGCGCTCGCAGGGCGTGGCCCACGTGCGGCGGCTGGCGGCGGCGTTCAAGATCCACCGGGTGACGAACGGCATCGAGGCGTCGCTGGTGCTGCTGGTGGCGGCCGTCGCGGACGCCGTGACCGACGGGCTCGAACCGACGCGCTGGGCGCTCGGCGCGCTGGCCGTGATCACCTGGGTGATGGTCCCGGCCCACCTCCTGTCGATCCTGTCGTCGTCCCGCCTGCGCTGAGCCGGTCGCGGCGGTCGAGCCCGCCGAGGTGGTCGAGATACGCGTGCAGCCGGGCCGAGCCCGCGAGCATCGCGCGCGACCGGGCCGTGAGCGTCAGGGCGCGCAGCGCGAGCGCGGCCCGCAGCGCCTCGCCGCTGCCCTCCCGGCGCAGGTCGTCGAGGACCGGGCGGAGCTGCCCGAGGCCGTGGTGCGCGCGGCGCAGGGTGTGGATCAGCCGGGCGTCGCGCACGTCGGCGGGGGAGTAGCGGCGGTAGCGCGTGCCCCGTTCACGGCCGGGCGTGAGCAGGCCGGCGTCCTCCCAGACGCGGAGCGTGGACGTGCGGACGCCGAGCAGGTCCGCGACCTCCCCGATGCGCAGCCCCGCCCGCGGCACGGCTTTCGGTGGCTGTTTGGCGAGGGACTCCAGCGCCTCGCCCGTCGCCCGCAGCGCGGCGCGCTCCTCGTGCAGCGCCGCGTGCGCCGCGTCCACGAGGGCGAGCGCGCCGGGCACGTCCGCGGCGTGCACCGCCCGCATGATCCTCGCCGCCTGTGCCGTCCCGTACCCCGCCGGCAGCGACCGGTACGTCAGCAGCGCCTGCCGGTGCACCTCCCGGAAGCTCCGGTACCCGGCCGCCGACCGCTCGGCCGGGGGCAGCACCCCTGCGTCCTCATAGTTGCGGATCTGCTGCGTCGAGACACCGACGGCACGCGCAAGATCCACGGTCCGCAGCCGCACCCCGCGGCGCCCGGCCCGGGTCAGTTGTCCTTCGGTTCCTCGCCGGTCTCCTTGCGGCGGAGTTCCTCCTCGCGGCGGCGCAGGTCCGCCTCCCAGTTCTTCAGGAGCTGCTCGTCCCGCTTGTTGTCCTCGGCGAGGGACTTCAGGAACTCGGGGTTGTCGTCCGGGGCGACCTGCTCGAACTGGTGGTTGCGGTGCCACTCGGACGGTGTGCGGCCGCCCGCGGGCGGCCGGCGGACCTTGCCCGCGGCCAGCCAGACGATCGGGCCGACGATCCAGAAGAGCAGGATGATGAAGACCCAGGCGATCTTGGGCACATGCCGCGCCTCGTCCTCGGGCGTGTTCAGGCAATCGATCAGCGCGAAGATCGTCAGTGCCAGCGGCACGAGGTACATCAGCAGCCTGAGCATGTCGAGAAGTCCTCTGGAAATGATGGAGGGGTTCCGCACCGGCCCCCCGTGACGGGGCCAGGGTAGCCGCTCGGGGATACTGGACCCCATGGCTTATGACGATCTTCGCTCCTTGCTCAGGGCTCTGGAGCGCGAGGGGGACCTCAAGCGCATCAAGGCCGAGGTCGATCCCCATCTGGAGGTCGGGGAGATCGTCGACCGGGTGCAGAAGTCCGGCGGCCCGGCACTGCTCTTCGAGAACGTGCGCGGCTCGCGCATGCCGCTCGCCATGAACGTCTTCGGCACCGACCGACGGCTCCTCAAGTCCCTGGGCCTGAAGTCGTACGGCGAGATCTCCGACAAGATCGGCGGACTGCTCCGCCCCGAACTGCCGCACGGCTTCGTCGGCGTGCGCGAGGCCTTCGGGAAGCTCGGCGCCATGACCCACGTACCGCCGAAGAAGGTCAAGTCGGACAGCGCGCCCGTGCAGGAGGTCGTCCTGCACGGCGAGGACGTCGATCTGCACGCGCTGCCCGCGCTGTTCACCTGGCCCAAGGACGGCGGCTCCTTCTTCAATCTGGGGCTCACCCACACCAAGGACCCGGAGACCGGGATCCGCAACCTCGGCCTGTACCGCCTCCAGCGCCACGACAGGCGCACCATCGGCATGCACTGGCAGATCCACAAGGACAGCCGGAACCACTACCAGGTCGCCGCCCGCAGGGGCGAGCGGCTGCCGGTCGCCATCGCCTTCGGCTGCCCGCCCGCCGTGACCTACGCGTCCACCGCCCCGCTCCCCGGCGACATCGACGAGTACCTCTTCGCCGGGTTCATCGCCGGCAGGCGGATCGAGATGGTCGACTGCAAGACCGTGCCCCTACAGGTGCCGGCCAACGCGGAGGTCGTCCTGGAGGGCTGGCTGGAACCCGGCGAGATGCTGCCGGAGGGCCCGTTCGGCGACCACACCGGCTTCTACACGCCCCAGGAGCCCTTCCCGGCGCTCACCATCGACTGCGTCACGATGCGCAGCCGGCCCCTGCTCCAGTCGATCGTCGTGGGCCGCCCCCCGACGGAGGACGGACCCCTCGGCCGGGCGACCGAGCGCTTCTTCCTGCCCCTGCTGAAGATCATCGTCCCGGACATCGTGGACTACCACCTGCCCGAGGCGGGCGGCTTCCACAACTGCGCGATCGTGTCGATCGACAAGAAGTACCCGAAGCACGCCCAGAAGGTGATGCACGCCATCTGGGGCGCGCACATGATGTCGCTGACGAAGCTGATCGTGGTCGTCGACGCGGACTGCGACGTGCACGATCTGCACGAGGTCGCCTGGCGGGCCCTCGGCAACACGGACTACGCCCGCGACCTGAGCGTCGTGGAGGGCCCCGTCGACCATCTCGACCACGCCTCCTACCAGCAGTTCTGGGGCGGCAAGGCGGGCATCGACGCGACGAGGAAGTGGCCCGAGGAGGGCTACACGAGGGACGGGGGCTGGCCGGACATGGTCCTGTCGGACCCCGACACGGCGGCCCTGGTGGACCGCCGCTGGAAGGAGTACGGACTGTGAAGGGCACCGACATGACGGGGTGCGGCAGCGCGGGGACGGGACTTCCCGGCCGCCGCGGGGGCGATCCGGAGTACGTCCTGTGAGCAGCGCTTCCGCCGCGATTCCGCAGCCGGGACGCACCAGGGCGTTCCTGCGCCTGGTGATGATCGAGCACTCCGTGTTCGCGCTGCCCTTCGCCTACATCGCGTCGCTGACGGCGATGTACGAGTGGGACAGGAACATCCACTGGGCCCGGCTGCTGCTGGTCACCGTCTGCATGGTGGGCCTGCGCACCTTCGCGATGGCGGTCAACCGGATCATCGACCGTGAGATCGACGCGCGGAACCCGCGCACCGCGCACCGCGAGCTGGTGACCGGCGCGATGTCCGTGCGGCATGCCTGGACCGGCGCCCTGGTCGCGCTGGTGGTCTTCCTCGGCGCGGCGGCCCTGCTGAACCCGCTGTGCCTGGCCCTCGCCCCCGTCGCGGTGATCCCGATGGTGGTCTACCCGTACGGCAAGCGGTTCACGAACTTCCCGCAGGCCATCCTGGGCCTGGCCCAGGCGATGGGTCCGGTCGGCGGCTGGCTCGCGATCAGTGGCGAGTGGTCCTGGAACGCGGTGATCCTCGGGCTCGCGGTCGGCGTCTGGATCGGCGGCTTCGATCTGATCTACGCCTGCCAGGACGTGGACACCGACCGGGCGATCGGCGTCATGTCGGTGCCGGCCCGGTTCGGCATCCCGGCGGCGATCTGGGGCGCCCGGGTCTGCCACACCATCACGACGGCCCTGTTCGTCTGGTACGCGGTCGCCACGGACGCGGGCGCCTTCTTCTGGCTGGGCCTGCTGATCGTGGCCGGCGCGTTCGGCTACGAGCACACGATCGTCCGCCCGCACGATCTGTCCCGCCTCAACCGGGCGTTCTTCTCGACGAACGGTTTCATCGGCATCAGCCTCTTCGTCTGCGCCCTGATCGACCTGCTGATGCGGGGGCTGACCGTGTAGCTCCCTCGCCCCTTCGAGTGGCGGAGGGCGGACGGCTGGTGCGGGGATCGTGCCCAGGCTGCCGCCCCGTCCTGAACACGATGGGGCGCGCCGGTACGCTCGTGGTGTGAACGCAGGAGAAACGCAGCGCGCGCCTTGGATCGTGGGGGTGTCCGGAGCTTCCGGAACACCGTATGCGGCGGCCGTGCTGCGAGCGCTGCTGGCCGCGGGGGAGCGGGTCGACCTCGTCGTGTCCCGGGCCTCGCGGCTCACGCTGCTCGACGAGACCCAGATCGCCTTCCGCGACGGCCACTGGCAGGACGACCTGCGGGAATGGCTGTCGCGTGGGGCCGACGGCAAGCCCGGGACGTTCGCCGTGGACATCGAGCCGGTGCGGTACTGGAACGCGGGGGACCTGGCCGCCGGGCCGTCCTCGGGCTCGTACCCGGCGCGGGGCATGCTGATCGTCCCCGCCTCCACGGCCTGCGTGGCCGGTGTGGCGCTCGGCCTGTCCAAGGACCTGCTCCAGCGGGCGGCGAGCGTCACCCTCAAGGAGCGCCGCCCGCTGGTCGTGGCCGTACGGGAGACCCCGCTGAACGGTCAGACGCTGCGCCACCTGGTCGCCCTGGACGACGCGGGCGCGACCGTGCTGCCCGCCTCACCGGCCTTCTACGCGGGCGCCGGCCACATCCAGGACCTGGTGGACTTCGTGGCCGGCCGGGTCCTCGACGCGGCGGGCGTGCCGCACCGGCTCTACCGGCGCTGGGCGGGCGAACTCGGCGGTGGCAGCCGGACCGAGTGAGTATCAGACGGCGCCGGCAGCGCTCACCTCTTCGGAAAACTTCAGGAACTCGGCAGATCTCACATCGGATCTCCTCAGCGGAAGGCTTCGATCGCATGGACGCGGTGGACAGGCAGCTCATCCAGGCCCTGAGAGAGAACGGCCGGGCCTCGTACGCGGAGTTGGGGCGCCTCGTCGGACTGTCGGGCCCCAGCGTCACCGACCGCATCAACCGGCTGGAGGCGGCCGGCGTCATCACCGGCTACCGGGCCACCGTGAACGCGGCCTCCCTCGGCCTCGGTGTCACGGCCCTGATCGGTATCTCCCTGTCGGACGCGGCGGACCACGAGGACGTGGCCCGCAGGCTGAAGGACCTGCCCGAGATCGAGGACTGCTGGTTCATCGCGGGCGACGACTCGTTCATGCTCAAGGTGCGGGCGACGGACGTCGACGGCCTGGAGCGGATCATCCGCCGGCTGTCCGGGACCAAGGGCGTCTCGCGCACCCGCACCACCATCGTGCTGTCGACCAAGTGGGAGAACCGGGTGGGTGTGCTGCCCGAGGAGGTGTAGCCGCAGGGGCGTACGGTGGGCGGAGTCTTCGAGAGAGAGGTAACGGCATGGACGTCGGGCTCAAGCGCGAGCTGGAGGAGAAGGTCCGGGCGGGCGTCCGCCTGACCCGCGAGGACGGCATCGCGCTGTACGAGTCGGACGACCTGGCGTGGCTGGGCGGTCTCGCCCACGAGGTGCGCACCCGCAAGAACGGCGACGTCGTGCACTTCAACGTCAACCGGCACCTCAACATGACGAACGTGTGCACCGCGTCCTGCGCCTACTGCTCCTTCCAGCGCAAGCCGGGCGAGAAGGACGCGTACACGATGCGCATCGAGGAGGCCGTCAAGCTGGCCAAGGCGATGGAGGCGGAGAACCTCACCGAGCTGCACATCGTCAACGGCCTGCACCCGAACCTGCCGTGGCGTTACTACCCGCGCTCGCTGCGGGAGTTGAAGGCGGCCCTGCCGGACGTCTCGCTGAAGGCGTTCACGGCGACGGAGATCCACCACTTCGAGACCATCTCCGGGCTCAGCGCCTCCGAGATCCTCGACGAGCTGATCGACGCCGGTCTGGAGTCGCTGACCGGCGGCGGCGCGGAGATCTTCGACTGGGAGGTGCGGCAGCACATCGTCGACCACCGCACCCACTGGGAGGACTGGTCGCGCATCCACCGGCTGGCGCACGAGAAGGGGCTCAAGACCCCGTGCACCATGCTGTACGGCCATATCGAGGAGCCCCGGCACCGGGTGGACCATGTGCTGCGGCTGCGTGAACTCCAGGACGAGACCGGCGGTTTCCAGGTCTTCATCCCGCTGCGCTACCAGCACGACTTCGTCGACCTGAAGGACGGCAAGGTCCGCAACCGCCTCCAGGCCCGGACGCAGATGGCGACCGGAGCCGAGGCGTTGAAGACGTTCGCCGTCTCCCGGCTGCTGTTCGACAACGTCCCGCACGTCAAGGTGTTCTGGGTGATGCACGGTGTGCAGACGGCCCAGCTCGCGCTCCAGCACGGCGCCGACGACATGGACGGCTCGGTCGTCGAGTACAAGATCACCCATGACGCGGACAACTTCGGCACCCCGAACAAGCTGACCCGCGAGGACCTGCTGGACCTCATCCGCGACGCCGGTTTCCGCCCGGTGGAGCGCAACACGCGGTACGAGATCATCCGCGAGTACGCCGGCCCGGACCCCCTGCGCCGCGAGTCACCGCAGCCGATGCGCGTCTGAAGAGTGTGCGGTGCCTGTGTGGCGGTCGTCCAAGGGACCTGCCTGAGGGGTGCGGCCACTGTCCACCCGCGGCCGGGTGTGGTCCGGTCCCATCCGGGCCGGGCGCCGTGCGCGAGTGTGCGGTGCCTGAGGGGCGCGGGGAACTGCGCGCCCGACCACCGTCCACGCGCGGCCGGGTGTGGTCCGGTCCCATCCGGTCCGGGCGCCGTGCGCGAGTGCGTGGTGCCTGGGTGGTGGGGGTTCGGGGGATCGGCTTGAGGGGCGCGGGGAACTGCGCGACCAGCCGCCGTCCGCCCGCAGCCGAGCCCCGTGCCCGCGCGTGCAGGCGGGTGGTCGCACAGTGGTGTTCGGGTAATAGATACAATCACCTCATGCCCCTTACCTTTACGCTCGATCCCGTCGTCACCCCGGCCCTGCGGGACGGCGTCGTCGAGCTGTGGACGAACGTCTCCAACGCCGGTGGTGCCGTGGGCTTCGTGCCGCCGGTGTCGCGGGAGGAGATACGCCCGGAGCTGGTCAGGCACCTGGTGGCGATGGCCGAGGGCCGCACCCGGCTGCTCGTCGGGCAGGACGCGGCCGGTGAGGTCGCCGCGACGGCGTTCCTCACCTTCAACACGCACCGGCTGATGCGGCACTGGGTGTGGCTGTACACGGTGATGGTGCACCCGAAGCACCAGGGCCGCGGCCACGGCCGCGACCTGCTGGCCGCCGCCGCGGACGCGGCCCGCGGCATCGACGGCATCACCGCGATCCGGCTGACCTGCCGGGGCGGGCTCGGCCTCGAGCGGTTCTACGGCGGCTGCGGCTACAAGGAGGTCGGCCGGGTGCCCGGCGCGATCCGCGTCGCCGACGGCGACGACCGCGACGACATCACGATGCTGCTGCCGCTCACGTGACACCCGACACCCGCCGCCACGACCGGGCGGCTGGCGTGCTTCACTGGATGATGCCCTTTGGGGTGTTCCGACCTCCTCCGGCTCCGTCGAGCGGAGGACCGCCAGAAACGGAAGAGTGGATTGAGATGCTCCGCTACACGCTGATGCGCCTCGGTATCTTCGCGGGCTGCCTCCTCGCCGTCTGGGGCCTCGTCTACTCCGGTGCCTTCCCGCGCGGCTTCGGCGACTCCAACTTCCTGTGGGTGCTGCTGCTCGCGATGGTGATCTCGGCGCCGATCAGCTTCGTCGTGCTGCGCCGGGAGCGGGAGCGCGCCTCCGTGCAGATCGTGCGCAAGGTCGACCGGGCGAAGGCCGATCTGGAGGCCAACCGCAGCCAGGAGGACGTGGCCGACGACACCACCCGCGCCCAGGGCCAGCCGTCCTGATCCCGCACCGGGCGTCCGGGGCCAACTAGTCTGGCCCCATGGGTGCCGTGAAGACCAAGCGGATGCCGCGGGCGGTCCGGGAGCAGCAGATGCTCGACGCCGCCGTACGGATCTTCGGCCGGCGGGGGTACACGGCCGCGTCGATGGACGAGATCGCCGAACTGGCCGGCGTGTCCAAGCCGTTGGTGTACCTGTACCTGAACTCGAAGGAAGACCTGTTCACGGCGTGCATCCGGCGTGAGGCCAAGGCGCTGACGGGCGCGGTGCGCTCCGGGGTCCGGCCCGGGCTGCCGGCCGACCGCCAGCTCTGGGACGGGCTGCGGGCGTTCTTCGCGCACACCGGCGAGCACCCGGACGCCTGGTCCGTGCTGCACCTTCAGGCCCGCACCCATGGCGCGACCTTCGCGGCCGAGGTCACGGCGATGCGCGAGGAGATCGTCGCGTTCGTGACGCAGCTGATCGTGGTCGCGGCCCGGGAGGCGCACCGCAACCCGGATCTGCCCGAGCGTGAGGTCGCCGGGCTCGCGGAGGCGCTGGTGGGCGCGGCCGAGTCGCTCGCCGCCTGGGCCAACGCCACCCCGGGCGTCACGGCGCGGGAGGCGGCGGAGACCCTGATGAACTTTGCGTGGGCGGGCCTGGCCAACCTGATGGCCGACCGCCCCTGGACGCCGCCCGAAGAGCCGGAAGCGCCCGAAGCGCCCGGGGAACTCGGCGAGCCGGTGGCTCAGCCCGGGTAGACGGCGCCGGTCACCTGGATCCGGCCGTCCCCGCCGCGCACTTCGAACCGCCCGCCGCCGGCCGCGTACGTCACCGTCCCCGGCAGTAGCACCGGCGCCCGGAACTCCGCCCGCACCCGCACCGCCTGAGGTGTCCCGTGCGCGGCGAGGCAGCGGGCCACCGTCCACATGCCGTGCGCGACGGGCCGCGGGAAACCGAACAGGCGGGCGGTGAGCGGATGGAGGTGGATGGGGTTGCGGTCGCCGGAGGCCGCGCCGTAGCGCCGGCCGAGGTCCCCGGCCAGCCGCCACTGCGCGAGCGCGGGCAGCGGCCCGTGCTCCGGCCGCTCGGCCCCGGCAGCGCCGGATGTCCGGTGCCGCGCCAGATAGGTGCTCCGCGACTCCCAGACGACCTCGCCGTCGGCCCTCAGCACGGTGGCCACGGATGCTTCCGTACCGCGCCGGTGCGGCGCCAACCCCTCTGTCCGCACGCCGAGTTCGTACTCACCGGTGGCCGTCAGGGCCCGGTGCCGGGTCAGTTCCACCGATGTGTGGACGAGCCCGAGCAGCGGCAGCGGGAAGGCGCGGTCGCTCATCAGCCGCATGGCCAGCGGGAAGCCCAGCACATGGGGATAGGTCACGGGCAGGGCGTCGTCACCGGTCGTGAAGCCGCACACCCGCTCGTAGGCCGCAAGCCGCGCGAGGTCGATGCGCAGGGCGGGCAGCACGAGCCGCTCCTGCGGGAAGTCCGCGTCCGGACGCGGCCGTTTGAAGGGCGACAGCACGGCGCCGCGGGCGAGCAGCGGCGCGAGCGCGGGGGACCGCGCGAGGACGACGGACATCACGCCCCCAACAGGCTCTGGCCGCACACCCGCACGACCTGCCCGTTGACCGCGCCGGAGGCCGGATGAGCGAGCCAGGCGGTGGTCTCGGCGACGTCGGCGGGCAGCCCGCCCTGGGCGAGCGAGTTCATGCGCCGGCCGGCCTCCCGGATGAACAGCGGGATCGCCGCGGTCATCCTCGTTTCGATGAACCCGGGTGCCACCGCGTTGACGGTGATCCCGTGGTCGGCCAGGGCGCGCGGGGCGAGGGAGTGCACCAGTCCCACGATCCCCGCCTTGCCGGCACCGTAGTTGGTCTGTCCCGCGTTGCCCGCGAGGCCGGCGATGGAGGCGGTGGCCACGATGCGTCCGCCGGCCCGCAGCGTTCCGCGGGCGAGCAGCGCGTCCGTCGTGCGCAGCACGCTGCCCAGGTTGACCTCCAGCACCGAACTCCACCGTTCGGCGGGCATGTTGACCAGCCGGCGGTCCCGGGTGATGCCCGCGTTGTGCACGAGCACGTCCAGGCCGCCCGGGAGCGCGGCGGCGATCCGCTCGCCGGCGTCGGCGGCGCTGATGTCCAGCGCCAGCGCGCTGCCGCCGAGCCGCTCGGCGACCCGGCGGGCGTCGGCCTCGGCGGCGGGCACGTCCAGGACGACGACCTGTGCCCCGTCCCTGGCCAGCGTCTCGGCGACGGCCTCGCCGATCCCGCGGGCGGCGCCGGTGACCAGGGCGGTGCGCCCGGCCAGCGGCCGGTCCCAGTCGCCGGGCCCGGCCACCGGGCCCGTGCCGACGTGGATCACCTGGCCGCTGACGTAGGCGGACCTGGGGGAGAGCAGGAAGCGGAGGGTGGACTCGGCGGCGGGTGCGTCGCCGAGCCGCAGCAGGTTGACGGTCCGGCCGCGGCCGATCTCCTTGCCCAGGGACCGGGTGAAGCCCTCCAGGGCCTGCTGGGCGGCCGACTGGTGGTGGTCGGCCGGGTCGAGCGGGGCGCCCAGCACCAGCACCCGGCCGCTCTCGGCGACGGACCGGACGACCGGGTGCAGCGCGGCGTGCACTCCGGCGAGCGAGTCGACGTCCCGCACCCCGGTGGCGTCGAGGACGACGGCCGCGGGCCGCTCGTCGCCGCCGGCCGGCCCGGTGCGGGCCAGGACGGGCGCGAGGTCGAGGGCGGACGGGCCGGCCGTGAGGTGCAGCAGACCGCCGTCGAGCGCCGGGGACCGGGGCGACCAGCGGCGCAGCGCCGCCGGCTGGGGCAGCCCGAGCCGACGGGTGAGGAAGCGGCCGGGCGCGGTGCCGGTGAAGCTCAGATAGCGGTCGGCCATGTCTCCAACTCCCACGGGTTCGGTGCGGTACCGAGGTACGCCGAGGTACTCGTGCGATACCCGGTCGACTTACTCTGGAGTAAGGTTACCGGAGGTAAGCCTACGTCGGGGTGGAGGAGCAGGTCGAGATGAGTCCCCTTGAGCCGCCGCGGGTCCGCCGGGTCGCGGTGATCGGCGGCAGCCGCGTCCCGTTCGCCCGCGCCGACGGCCCCTACGCCACCGCCTCGAACCAGGAGATGCTCACCGCCGCCCTGGACGCGCTCGTCGAGCGGTACGGGCTCGACGGTCCGGGCGCGGTCGGCGAGTTCGTGGCGGGCGCGGTCCTCAAGCACAGCCGGGACTTCAACCTCGCCCGCGAGACGGTCCTCGGCTCGGCACTGGACCACCGCACCCCCGCCTACGACATCCAGCAGGCCTGCGGCACCGGCCTCCAGGCCGTCATCGCCGCCGCCAACAAGATCGCCCTCGGCCAGACCGAGGCGGCGGTCGCGGGCGGCGCGGACAGCGCGAGCGACGCCCCGCTGGGCGTCAACGACCGGTTGCGGCGCATCCTGTTGGAGGCGCGGCGGGCGAAGACGGCCGGCGGCCGGCTCAAGGCCCTCGCGAAGGTGCGGCCCGGGCACCTCGTCCCGGACATCCCGCGCAACGCCGAGCCCCGCACCGGCCTGTCGATGGGCGAGCACGCGGCCGTGACGGCCCGGACCTGGGCACTCCCCGAGCTCTCTCCTCCGTCGGAGCAGGAGAGAGCCCTGTCCCGCGAGGCGCAGGACGACCTCGCGGCGACCAGCCACCAGCGGCTCGCGGCGGCCTACGAACGGGGCTTCTTCCAGGACCTGGTGGTTCCCTTCCGGGGCCTGACCCGCGACCAGAACCTGCGTCCCGGCTCGACCGCGGAGAAACTCGCCGCCCTGAAGCCGGTGTTCGGCCTGGGCGACCCCGACCCGACCATGACCGCGGGCAATTCGACACCGCTCACGGACGGCGCGGCGTTGGTCCTGCTGGCCTCGGAGGAGTGGGCGCGGCAGCGGGGCCTGGAGCCGCTGGCTTACCTCACGGCGTACGAGACGGCGGCCGTGGACTTCGTGCACGGCGATGTGGCGGGCGGCGAGGACGGCCTGCTGATGGCGCCCGCGTACGCGGTGCCGCGCATGCTGGCGCGGGCCGGACTGGGCCTGGCGGACTTCGACCTCGTCGAGATCCACGAGGCGTTCGCCTCCCAGGTGCTGGCGACGCTCGCGGCCTGGGAGAAGCGGGGTCTGGGGCCGGTGGACCGGGCCCGGCTGAACGTCGCGGGGTCCTCGCTGGCCACCGGCCACCCGTTCGCGGCGACCGGCGCGCGCATCGTGGCGACGCTGGCCAAGCTGCTGTCGGAACGGG
The DNA here is from genome assembly GCF_003688995.1 of Streptomyces shenzhenensis. GTDB lineage: Bacteria > Actinomycetota > Actinomycetes > Streptomycetales > Streptomycetaceae > Streptomyces > Streptomyces shenzhenensis_A. The sequence continues at coordinate 70,653 of NZ_PENI01000024.1, forward strand.
AGGGTCCGGCCCGCGGGCTGATCTCGGTGTGTGCGGCGGGCGGGCAGGGCGTCACGGCGGTCCTGGAGCGAACGTGAGGGTCCCTCACATAATCTTCGAGGTTGCACAGGCCCGGCTCCGGTCCCTTCCCGAAACCGCACAACCCCGCCACAGCCTGGCCGTACGATCATCAGTCAACCGCCGGTCATCCCTCATGTACGGCCGCTCCCTGATGTACGGCCGCCCGGCCCGCCGACGGTGAACGCCTCGGTGCGCGAGGCACGTACGTCATGCAGCAAGCAGTGCACCGCTGCACGCCCGAGGAGCCGCCCGTGTCCACCCCGTACCCGAACGTTCCCGTCTCCTCCGGCATGACGGTCTCCGCCACCGACTACGACGGCGCGCCGATCCTCGTCGAGCCCGAGACCCAGCGGCTGGACGGCGCCGTGCGCGAGGTGTCCGTACCGCCGTTCGCCCCGCCGGTGCGGCACGGGTCGCTCGCCGACCTGCCCTTCGACAACGCGGCCGCGGACCCCGGCGCCGTGGTCCTCAGCCGCCGGACGGCGGACGGCACCTGGGCGGACGTGACGGCGGCGGCCTTCGCCGAGCAGGTGCTCGCCCTGGCCAAGGGGCTGCTGGCGGAGGGGCTGGCACCGGGCGACCGGATCGCCGTCATGGCCCGCACCCGCTACGAGTGGTCCCTGCTCGACTTCGCCGCCTGGGCGGCCGGCCTGGTGACCGTCCCCGTCTACCCCACCTCGTCCGTCTTCCAGACCCGCTGGATCCTCCAGGACTCCGGTGCCGTGGCCCTGGTGACGGAGACCGCGGGCCAGGCCGCCGCCCTCGGCCCGGAACTCGACCGGGTGCCCGACCTGCGCCACCTGTGGGTGATCGAGAAGGAGCATCTCGACCGGATCGCGGAACTCGGCGACGCCCAGGTGCCGGAGGCGGAGGTCGCCGTCCGCCGGGCCATGCTCGGCCCGGACACCCTCGCCACGCTCATCTACACCTCCGGCACCACCGGCCGCCCCAAGGGCTGCGCGCTCTCCCACGGCAACTTCTTCGCCGAGGTGGACAACGCCATCGAGCTGCTCTACCCGATCTTCAAGGCGAGGACCTCCGAAGAGGCGTCCGTGCTGCTGTTCCTCCCGATGTCCCACGTCTTCGGCCGCATGGTGGCGATCGCCTGCATCCGGGCGCGGGTACGGCTGGGCCACGCGCCGAGCCTCAAGCCGGAGTACCTGCTGCCGGACCTCGCGGCCTTCCGGCCGACCTGTCTGCTGACCATCCCGTACATGCTGGAGAAGGTCTTCAACACCGCGCGCGCCAAGGCGGAGAAGGGCGGCCGGGCCTCCTCCTTCGACCGCGCCGCGGCGGTGGCCAGACGCTACGGCGAGGCACTGGAGGCCCGGCAGACGGGCACCGGCAACGGCCCGAGCCGCGCCCTGCGCACGGCCCGCGCCTTCTACGACCCCCTGGTCTACCGCCGCATCCGCAACGCGATGGGCGGCCGGGTCCGGTACGCGATCTGCGGCGGCTCCCCGCTGGGCCGCCCCCTGGGCGCCTTCTACGCCGGCGCCGGCATCGAGATCTTCGAGGGGTACGGGCTGACCGAGACGACCGGCGCCTCCACCGTGACCCCGCCGCTCAAGCCCCGGCTCGGGACGGTGGGCTGGCCCATGCCGGGCGCCAAGATCCGTATCGCCGCGGACGGTGAGATCCTGATCGCGGGCGAGCACGTCCTGCGCGGCTACTGGGATCCGCAGGCGGGCGGGGTGGTCCCGGCGACCCGGGACGGCTGGCTCGCGACGGGCGACATCGGGCAGTTGGACGCCGAGGGGTATCTGACGATCACCGGCCGCAAGAAGGAGCTGCTGATCACGGCGGGCGGCAAGTCGGTGGCGCCGGCCCCGCTGGAGAACTGGCTGCGCGCGCACCCCCTGATCTCCCAGGTCATGCTGGTCGGCGACGCCCGCCCCTACGTCAGCGCCCTCATCACCCTCGACGTCGACGGCATCACCCACTGGCGGCAGATGAACGGCAAGCACCCGGTGCCACCGGAACTCCTGGTGGACGACCCGGACCTGACCGCGGTCCTGCAGCGCGCGGTGAACGAGGCGAACCGGCTGGTGTCCCGCCCCGAGTCCATCAGGAAGTTCACCATCCTGCCGAAGGACTTCACCGAGCAGGCGGGCCACCTCACCCCCTCGATGAAGCTGCGCCGCGACCAGATCATGCGCGACTTCACCGAGGCGGTGGAGGGCCTGTACGCGGGGTAGCCGCCCCCGCGGATCAGCCGGCCGGGTCGGTCAGCCGGCTGCGCGGGCCGCGATCAGGAACACCAGGTGGGTGGATTCGCCCTCCGCGAGGTCCGGTGCGCGGTCCAGCCGGGCCCGGACCGAGAAGCCGGCCTGCTCCAGGAGCCCGGCCATGTGGTCCGGCCGGCGGCGGCGGAAGTCCAGGGACGGCCGGTCCGGACGGAGCGGCTCGTCGCCGACCTGGAGGGCCGGCAGCAGCTGCCCGCCGGGCGCCGGCACCCGGGCGAACTCGGCGAAGAGCGCGGGCAGTCGGTCCACCGGGGTGTGGCTGATCGAGTACCAGGCGACCACACCCGCAAGGCCGCCGTCCGGCAGATCCAGCACCGGCATCGAGCCCGGCCGGAACACCGGCCGCGGATTCCCTCGACGGGCGAACTCCACCACACCCGCCGACAGGCCGACGCCTCGGTCCTGTCGTCAGATTCCCGTCGTTCGCCCGGAGGGCGGGCCCTGCGGCATCGTGGGGGTCCCCCCTGGTCGAGCGGAGCCGAGAGCTTGGGGGAGCGTGCATGGCGTCGTGGGGCTGGGGGCACCTCCCGGCCGGAGGCTGGGGGAGGGAGTTTGCCGACAGGGCCTAGGACCGACAGTCCCAGCGAGTCCAGATGGGCCGTCACCCACCAGCTCCGCGAACCCGGCCGGCACCGCTCGGTCCAGCCGGCCTGGTCGTCAGCGGGGCGGGGAAGTGGGCCGCATAGTCCTCGACGAAGGCCACCGACAGGGCCCCCTGCCCACCCAGCAGCCACAGCCCCGAGCACCACCACCGCGAACGGAGGACCCAGGCGGGTCTTGCCCAGCCCGCGGCAGCGCGCCCTCGTGGGCAGTACAAGGTCAGTTCCTGGAGGCGGGCCGGGACCGTGACTCTGCCGTGCGGCAGGGGGACCCGCAGGGCCGGCCCGCGCGGTGTTCGGTGGAGCGAACGCTCAGTGAATGGTCGTATCCATAGGGTGAATGGAGTTCATGAACGCCATGCGGCCCCGTACACGATCTGGGGAACGGGCGCGCTGATCATGCAGCACGCACAGCTACGGCCGGCGCAGGAAAAGGGCAGGAGCCCCGTCGCCGGAAGGCGCGGGGCTCCTTGGGTACTTCTCTCAGGCTGCGATCGGATCGCTGCTCAGACGGGGGTGACGTTCTCCGCCTGCGGACCCTTCGGGCCCTGGGTCACGTCGAAGCTCACCTGCTGGTTCTCTTCGAGCGAACGGAAACCCTGAGCGTTGATCGCGGAGTAGTGAACGAAGACGTCGGGGCCGCCGCCTTCCTGGGCGATGAAGCCAAAGCCCTTTTCGGCGTTGAACCACTTCACGGTTCCGGTAGCCATAAGCCCTCCTTGGGCTCACAAAGGGTTGCCCTGCTCCAGAACCTGCAAGTGTGAAACAGTGCCGCACAAGTGCATATGTCTGAAAACGACGAGAGCCCGCGGTTACATGCTCCGCAGGCTCTGTACTGCAAGGGAAACCAAACTGCAACTTGCGGCGAGCCTAGCACGCAGGCAGCCGGAAGCAATAGGGGTCAAGATCACGCCACTCGGAAGTTTGAACACCGCTAGGCCGGTTGACGGAGGGGGCGGTTGTCGGCACCGTACCTCATGAGGTCTAGTCTCGCGATGTGGACAATTCTCGCACCCGGCCGCGCGTCGGCCACATCCAGTTCCTGAACTGCCTGCCCCTCTACTGGGGGCTCGCGAGAACCGGCACCCTCCTCGACTTCGAGCTGACCAAGGACACCCCGGAGAAGCTCAGCGAGCAGCTGGTGCGGGGGGACCTCGACATCGGGCCCATCACCCTGGTCGAGTTCCTCAAGAACGCCGACGACCTGGTCGCCTTCCCGGACATCGCGGTCGGCTGCGACGGCCCCGTGATGTCCTGCGTGATCGTCTCGCAGGTCCCCCTCGACCGGCTCGACGGCGCCCGGGTCGCCCTCGGCTCGACCTCCCGGACCTCCGTCCGCCTGGCCCAGCTGCTGCTCGCCGAGCGGTTCGGCGTACAGCCCGACTACTACAGCTGCCCGCCCGATCTCAGCCTGATGATGCAGGAGGCGGACGCGGCCGTACTCATCGGGGACGCCGCGCTGCGGGCCAACCTCCTCGACGGTCCGCACTACGGGCTCGACGTGTACGACCTGGGCACCCTGTGGAAGGAGTGGACGGGCCTGCCGTTCGTCTTCGCGGTCTGGGCGGCCCGGCGCGACTACCTGGAGCGCGAGCCGGCGATCACCCGGCAGGTGCACGAGGCGTTCCTGTCCTCCCGCAACCTCTCCCTGGAGGAGGTCGGCAAGGTCGCCGAGCAGGCGGCCCGCTGGGAGGCCTTCGACGAGAAGGTCCTGGCGCAGTACTTCACGACGCTCGACTTCCGCTTCGGCGCCCCGCAGCTGGCGGCGGTCGCCGAGTTCGCCCGCCGGGTCGGCCCGACGACCGGCTTCCCCGCGGACGTGAAGGTGGAGCTGCTGGCATAGACCGGCGGTCGCGCCGCCCGGGCGCTCCCACGGTACGGCTCCGCGGCACTACCCTGCTGACCGAGGCGTGACGGGGAAGAGGGGGACGCCGATGCAGCCGCTCGCGGCCGACGAGCCCACCGCCGTGGGGCCCTACCGGCTCCTCGGCCGGCTCGGCTCCGGCGGGATGGGCCGGGTCTATCTGGGCCGCAGCACCGGCGGCCGTACGGTCGCCGTGAAGATCGTGCATCCGCACTTCGCGCTGGACGAGGAGTTCCGCGCCCGGTTCCGGCGCGAGGTCGACGCCGCGCGCCGGGTGGGCGGCGCCTGGACGGCACCGGTCCTGGACGCCGACCCCGACGCGCCGGTGCCCTGGGTCGCCACCGGCTATGTGGCCGGACCCTCCCTGGCGGCCGCCGTCGCCGCCCACGGGCCGCTGCCCCAGCACTCCGTACGGACGCTGGGCGCGGGTCTCGCCGAGGCGCTCGCGGCCGTGCACGAGCTGGGTCTCGTGCACCGGGACGTCAAACCGCCGAACGTGCTGCTCACCCTGGACGGCCCGCTGCTGATCGACTTCGGGATCGCCCGGGCCACCGACGGCACGGCCTCCCTGACCTCGACCGGCGTCTCCATCGGCTCGCCCGGCTACATGTCCCCCGAGCAGATCCTGGGCAAGGGCGTCACGGGGGCCGCGGACGTCTTCTCCCTGGGCGCGGTGCTGGCGTTCGCGGCGACCGGCGCACCGCCCTTCCCCGGGGACTCCTCGGCCGCACTGCTCTACAAGGTCGTCCACGAGGAGCCCGAACTGGGGGCTTTGCACGGCGAGTTGCGGCAGGTGGCCGCGGCCTGCCTGGCGAAGGAACCCGGTGCGCGGCCGGCCCCCGGCGCGGTGGCCGGCCGGCTCGCCCCGGACGGTGCCGCGCGCCTGGTCGCGGGCGGCTGGCTGCCGGGGCCGCTGGTGGAACAGGTCAGCCGGGACGCGGTGCGGCTCCTCGGCCTGGAGACGACGGATCCGGCGCCGTCGGGCCCGGTCGCGTTCAGCAGCCCCTCGGTGACCGGCAGGACGGAGGCACCGGCGGGGGAGTTCGGACCGCCGCCGGTGATGCCCGGGGCGGCAGCGGGAGCCGGGACGGGGATTGGACCCGGAGTCGCGGTCGGGGCCGGTGCGAGCGGGGGATTCGGTGCCGGTGCCGGGGGCCTCGGCGGCGGCACCGGCGGGGTTCCCGGGCCACGGGACGCGGTGCCCGGGGAGCAGCGGCCGGGCAAGGTCTCCGTCACCATGGCGGCCACCTCCGCTCCGGGCGCGGGAGGCCGGGGACGCCGTATGAGCTGCACGGTGGCGCTCGCCGTCGCCGGGGCGCTCGCGGCGGTCACGGTCGGGCTCGGCTTCCTGCTCCGCCCGCTCATCGGCGGCGACGGCGCCCACGACACCGCCGGGGCCGGCACCAAGCCGCCCACGGCGTCAACCGGTTCGGGCGATGCGGGCCCGGCGCCCGGTTCCGGCGTCCTCGCGCCCTACCTCGGCACCTGGCAGGGCCAGGCCACCGCCCTCGACGGCCAACTGCCCATCGGCACCTTCCGGCTCACCGTCCGGTCGGCGGACGTGGGCGAGGAGTTGGGCCGGCTGCGCCAGACCGACCAGCTCGGCGGCGTCTGCACGGACCTGCTCACCCTGAAACAGGTGACCGCGACGGCACTCGTCGCGACGTCGGTCGGGGCCGAGGACAACCACGCCGGCTGCAACCCCGACCCGCACACGATCCGGCTCACCCCGGTGGGCGACGACCTCACGTATACGTCGGACAGCACGGCGGAGGGCAACCCGACCTCCCGCATGTCCAGGACCGACTAGCCCTCGCCACTCGCGTCGGCGAAGGCGGGTCAGCCCGGGATCACCACCGTGCGCAGTTCGCCGTCGCCCAGGTGGAGCATGCCCTTGCCGGGGGCGATCTGGCCGCCCACCAGGCTGCGGGAGAGGCGTACGCCGATGAGGTCGCCGCTGGAGGACTCCTGCGGGGACAGCAGGATGCCGCGGCGGCCCTTCTTCGCGTCGACCTGCCAGCCCGAGAAGCCGCTGCACACGTCCTCCTCGTCGCCGGCGATGACGAGGGCGAGGCCGCGTTCGGCGCCGCGGGAGACGATGCGCTTCATATGGGACTCCGCATCGCAGTCCTCCAGGATCTCCCCGTCGTCGACGAGCACGGCGATCGGTTCCTCCAGGGACGCCGAGTCGATCGCCTCCTCGAACTCGTCCTCGTCGATGTCGTCCCCGGTGAAGACCTTCAACACACCGTCCCTGCCGTCGAGTTGCCGCAGCGGCGACTGGCGCGGGGCCGCGACGACCAGACGTATGCCCTGGGCGAGATAGGACTGGGCGAAGTTCATCAGGACCGTGGAGCGGCCGGACTTCGCCGGGCCCGCGACCACGAACGACGGGACGCCGTCCGCGAGATCGGGGCCGAAGCCGACGATCTCGTCGCCGCCGATGCCCGCCAGCGCCCACAGCCGCGAACGGGCGGCCTCCGGCTCGCGCATCTCCCACGCGTCCTCGAAGGAGATTCGGCTCGGCAGGCTGTCCACCCGGAACGGCCGGCGCGAGCGTGGCACGCCCGCGTCCCTGACCGTCGCCGCCTCGCCGATCGCCGCGATCGCCGCCGCCTGCCCCTGCCCCGTGGTGTCCTGAGCGAGCAGCGCGAACTGCGCCTCCGTACCGGACTCGTTGCGGAACGCCCGCCCCGGCGGGATCTCCTCGGGCACCTTGCGGGCGGGGATGCCGAGCGTCGAGAAGTCGCTGCGGTCGGCGAGCCGCAGACCGTACTTGTCCTCGGTGAGCGTCGCGATCCGGCCCACGAGCAGCGTGCGGTCACCGGTCAGCACCAGATGGATGCCGACGCTCGCACCTTCCCGCATCATCGTGGTCAGCTCGTCGGTCAGCGCACCGTGGTCGATCTCGCCGAGCGTGGGCACCCAGCCCTCCCAGCGGTCGAGGAGCACGACGAGGTGCGGCAGCCGCTGGTCCTCGGGCGCCGCGGCCCGCTGCTCGCCGATGTCGGCGAAGCCCTTGTCCGCCAACAGATCCTGACGGCGGGAGAGTTCGCCCTTGAGCCGGTTGACGAGACGGATGACCCGCTCGGTCTGGTTGCGGCCGACGACCGCGCCGCAGTGCGGCAGCCGGGTCAGCGCGTTGAGGGCGCCGTTGCCGCAGTCGATGCCGTACAGATGGACGTCGGCGCAGGAGTGCGTGCGGGCGAGGGAGCCGGCGATGGTGCGCAGCACCTGCGAGCGGCCGCTGCGCGGGGCGCCGCCGATCATCAGATGGCCGAAGGTGGCGAAGTCCACCACGACCGGGCGGCGCGCCTGGTCGGCGGGCAGGTCCGCCACGCCGTACGGCGCGGGCGGCAGCCGGCCCGGAGCGAGCGCCGGGACCGGTGTCTCGATCTCGTCCAGCAGCAGCGTCTCGGTGAGCGCGGGCAGCCACGGGCTGTGCTGCGCGGGGATGCCCAGCGCGGTGTTGGCGTCGCGGACCGCGTCGACCAGCACCTTCAGGTCGGTGATCTCCTCGTCCTCGCGCGCCTCGGCCTTCGGCTTCACCAGCGCGGCCCGGCCCAGGTCCGCCCAGCCCAGCTCGCCCACCCAGGGCGCGAGGGCGGTCGGGTCCGCGGCACCGGGCCGTCGGCCGCCGACCCGTCCCGACTGGAACGGCACCAGCGACGCGTGCCCGAGGCGGACGTACGCCCGGCCCGGCGTGTTCTTGGAGATGTGTCCGGCCTCCGGCGAGTCGATGACATCGCTGGACTCGCCGCCGTCCGTCACGCGCAGCGCGATCCGCAGGTTGGTGTTGGCCCGGATCTCGGGGGAGACCACACCGCTCGGCCGCTGCGTGGCCAGCAGCAGATGGATGCCGAGCGAACGCCCCCGCTGGGCGATGTTGACCAGGCCGGTCACGAAGTCGGGCAGGTCGCGCACCATCGAGGCGAACTCGTCGATGACGATGAGGAGTCGGGGCACCGGCGCGCGCGAGGGGTCGCGGCGCACCAGGTCCTGGTAGTCCTCGATGTCCTTGGCGTCGGCGGCGGCCAGGATGTGCTCGCGCCGCTTCAGCTCGGCGCCCAGGGACTCCAGGGCGCGCTCGACGAGGTGGGCGTCGAGGTCGGTGACCATGCCGACGGTGTGCGGCAGCTTCACACAGTCCTTGAACGCCGAGCCGCCCTTGTAGTCGACGAGGACGAACGTCATATTCTCCGGCGTGTTGGCCACGGCCAGCGAGGCGACGATGGTCTGCAGCAGCTCGGACTTGCCGGAACCGGTGGTACCGGCGATCAGACCGTGCGGGCCGTCCTTGCGCATGTCGATGCCGAACGGACCGTCGTACGACTCGCCGATGACCGCGAGCGTCGACTGCCCGCCCAGCCGCCAGCGGGCGGTGATCGCGTCCCCGGTCGGCGGCTCCAGTTGCAGCACGTCCAGCAGCCGGCTCGCGCCCGGCAGCGCCGAGTCCTCGGTCTCGCCGCTGATGTCCCGCAGCGGGGACAGCGAGCGGGCCAGGCGCAGGCACCAGGGGGCGGAGACGAAGTCGGGCCGTACGTCCTTGATGCGCTCCGCGCCCGCCTCCTCGACCCGCAGCCGCAACTCCGCTGCCTGCTCGGCCGGTTCGGTCTCCTGGCCGCTCGCGGTGTGCCAGGCGTGGAAGGACGGGAAGCCCCCGGGCGCCTGCTGCCGGACCGCCGGCTGCGCGGGGTCGTCGTACTCCCGCGCCTTGGGCTCGGCCACGACGAACGCCTGGCACTCGCCGGGCAGGAACCGCTCCTCCGCGTCCAGGCACAGCGCGTACATCGACACCGCGGGACCCTCGCGCAGCAGCCGTACCACGCCCGGCAGCGACCGCAGCCGCCGCGAGCCGTCCCAGACGACCACGATGTCCGGGTCGGAGAAGTCGGTCCGCTGGCCGCGGTTCTGCTCGGCGGCCTGCTTGCGGGCGTCGAGGATCCGGGTCAGCTCGCCGATGCGGGCGCCCACGGTCTCGGCGTCGGTGCCGATGAGGACGTTGGCGTCCTGCCCGCCGGTCGGTCTGGCGTGCGGCAGCCAGCGCACCCAGTCCCAGCTGCGCTGCGCGCTGTTCTCGCTCAGGACGTAGAACTGGACGTCCATCGGGCTGTGCAGCGCGGCGGTCTGGGCGACCGCCCAGCGTCCGAGGGCACGGGCGGAGTCGCCCGGCCCCGCCATGCCGATGACGCCGAGGGAACGCAGCGAGAGCGAGACCGGCGCGTCCTCAATGTGCCAGGTGACCTGGCGGCGGTGGTCGTCCTGCTCCGGGTCGTCGAGCACCACCTCGGAGGGCAGCCGGCCCGTACCGACCCGCACGAGCAGATGGTCCCGGTCGGTGCGCCGCCGCTCCCACAGCCGGGTGCGCGGGCCGGTGCCGAGGGAGAGGACGGCGGCCGGGTCGGGCACGGCGTGGCGCCGGTCCTGCCGCTCCGCGACCAGCGCGTCCTGTGCGTCCTTCTCGATCCGTTCCTTCTGCTCCTTGTACTCCTTGACCTGCTTCGCATGGGACTTGCGCCCGTGCTTCTTGTCCATGGAGTAGTTGGCGAACAGCAGGACGGGGCTGAGCGCCGCCATGATCAGGTAGTACCAGCGGTGGAAGACGAGCACGGCCACCACCGCGCCGACCAGCGGCGTCAGCGCCATCAGCCAGGGCAGCGGGCGGGCCTCGTAGTCACGCGGCGGCGACAGCAGCCGGAACTTGGTCTGCCGCTCGGGCGGGCGCAGCCGGGGCGGCCGGTTGTAGTCGAGTCCGATCCCGTCCTCCGACCACTTCAGGGCCGCGTTGGGCGGGCTGTAACGGCCGAGTTCGAGGAGGGTGTTGCCGACGGCGATCTGCGCGCCGAGCGGCCAGGCGCCGCCGTCGGCCGCGGAGATCTCCGTCCCGTCGAGGGTGACTGTGCCCTTGGCGTCCTTGGCGTCCTCGGCGTCGTTGCCGTCGTTGTCGTCCGTGCCGGTGTGCACGGCGACTTGGCAGGTGCCATCGGTTGCAACTGACAAGGTGAGGGCACGGGCGTCGAGTTCGGGATCGTCGACGCGCAGCGCGGCGGCCGGGCCGCTGCCGATGTCGTAGCGGCCGACGCCGAGCCGGTGCACATGGCCGGCGGCCGGGCCGCCCACGACCCGCAGTTCGACCAGCCCGGTCGGTTCGCCCGGCAGACAGCCGGCGGGGTCCTGGAGGCTGACGACGGCGCCCTCGCGCAGCGGCGAACCGACGACGGTGGCGGCGGGATCGACGGCGTACCCGTCCACGTACACGAGGGGCGCACCGCCCGGCGGGACCGCCTGGTGCTGCCCGATCGGAATGACCTGCGCACCACCGACCCCGACCTGCTTGGCCAGTTCCTGGGCGATGTCCCCGACTCTGGACTCGGGGTCGGCATCGAGTACGACATCGGCGGAGCCCCCGCCGAACGGGTCGACGACGGTCAGAGTCAGGCGCACGCTTGTCCTCCCCAAGCCCCCGTGACCGCTCCCTCCCGCAGGTCACAGTGGAAGCGACGATATCCGTTCGGTGCCGGGGCGGGGCAATGGGGAGGCGGGGGTACCGGCGCTTCCGCGTGCTCTTTCCGATGGCAACGCGCTGTGCACGAGCTCACGACGTCCCGTTCACCGATCCTGTGCGGGATTCGGGGATGTGGCACGTCAGTTCACCCCCGTAAGCTGCTGCCCGCAGGAGCGGACGATCACCCGGCTGGAACCACGCGGCCCGGCCGTCTCGTCCGCTCACAGGGAGCCACGGGGGTTGGCCCTGCGGCATGGGTGAAGAGGAGCGGTCTCATGGCCAAGGACCTTGATGTCACATACCAGGACATGCGCGATGCAGCCAAGCATGTCGTGAAGGAGAAGGAAAAGCTCCAGGAGAAGCTCGACGGCCTGCGCAAGTACATCGCCAACCTGGTCGAGTCCGGCTACGTCACCAAGAGCTCCTCGAAGGCGTTCGACGAGAACTTCGAGGAGTTCACCCGCGGTACCAAGGACACGCTCGACGGTCTGGACGGCATGGGTGACTATCTGACCAACGCGGCCGACAAGTTCGAGCAGATCGACGAGGAACTGGCAAAGGCGGCCAAGAGCCGGTGACCGCCGGCTGACGGGGTGCGGTGCCGTGCGGACACGACACCGCACGGCCCACCCGGCCTGCCGGGGCTGTGGCCGAGGCGTACGAGGACATCGATCACTCAGCCGACACAGTGGGCGAGCCGTCGTCGGTCGGATCGATGAATGACACCGTCTGGAGAATGCTGGACATCAGGCGGTAGATCTCGGACCACTGCTCCATGGACGCCGTGTAGAGAGTGAAGATCGCGGTGAACGGTCCTGTGGGAAAGGGCACATGGACCTGGATCTGTCCGGTGAGGAGCTTCGTCTCCTCACCGCTCGCCGTCGCCTCTGGACTGATCCGGTACTCGCGCAGGCTGATGCAGGACACAGCCGGTCCGCACGGCAGATCGAGCCAGATGGCGTCGTTGTACGGATCACTGGACAGTGCCGCGAGGACGCCCTGAGCCACGACGTCGGTGTCGCCGTCCTCTTGGTCGGTTGCCACGGTGGCCACGGTGAAAGCGCACTGGGCCACACCGTCGGCCGGCTCGTGTCGGACGACCGATTCTTCGGACGTGGCTCCTTCCTCCACCGTGGAGAACAGGCCCATCGCGGCATAGGAGACACCGGTGTCCGCCATGAGTTCGGCTATCGCCGCATAGTAGGGGGCGGCGGGCTCCCAGACGGTCTCGTCGCTTCGGGAATACAGTTCTCGCACGAACGAGCGGGCACGTTCGGCGCGTTCTTCCGCAGTGGCGGCCACAGGCAGTGCGAAGAAGCCCTCAGGGACGAGGAACCAGACCGGGGGAAGCCCGCCGTCGGCAGAACTGACGTACAGATCGTTCGCGGAGTGGGTGGCAGGGCTCATCTGAAGTGGTCGGCCGTTCTGATCGGGAGCGGGGAGAGCGTCAACTCGGGAAGTCTTCCTGGTGGTACTCCGTGAGTGGGAGTTCGGTGCCCTGCGCGTCCATGACCGTGCTCAACTCGGAATCACCGAAGAACGCATGGATGGTGCTCGGCGCCACGACGTGGACTCTGAAGCAGCCGCACGCGTTCTGTGACACCAGAGGAGCCTGAGAATCCGGCGGCTGGGCGGCGGCGAAGCGCTCTACGGTGTTCCGCTGCGCGGGAGTGAGCGTGTCGAGCGGAATGAACTGCACGTCCTTGTCGAGATGCCGAATGAGCCTTATCCGTTTGATGCTGCTGAGCCGGCACCAGGAACCGTCGGCGAATACGATCTTTACGTCCTGTCCGTCCCTGAAGTCCCGTGGGACGACCTCGGTGATCGTGGAACGCGGAATCTCCCAGAGGAGTTCGTCGTCGATCAGCCGGTCGTTGTGCTTGACGTAGGGGAACCCCACGATCACCAGTCGGCGATCAGTGATGACGGCGTGGGTGCGATAGCGCTTGGCCGAGGAACGACCCGGGTCGAGTTGCCAGGGCAGAGTGCGGGCGACGGTAGCGGGAGCCGCCCACATCACGGGGAAGTCCTCCACCTCGTCACCCCGGTCGTCGGACGTGTCCGACCCCTCTTCGGAAGGGCCTCCCGGGGTACTTCCCCCCTGCGAGGTGAGAACGCCCATGATGGCCACGCCCACGGCCATGGCGGCGCCCTTGAATGTGTTCCGGGCGACCGTGTCCCCCGTGGAACGGGCTGTGTAGACCGGTCCTTCGGGCCAGCCCGCGAGTTCGTGCTGAATGTCGTTGCGCTCGGTGTCACGGAACCACCGCATACCCCTGACCCGCATGGCGGCGCCGGTGGCGAACGTGAGGGGAACACGGGCGAGCAGAACTTCTCCGGGGCCGGGTTGCCAGACACTCATCTCGATGTGAATCCTCCTGAACGGCGTATCGGAGCCGACTAGTCTCCCGACACGTGACCGTAGATCTTGGGAGCGATCTTGAGACCGGCGTCGAGTGCGATACCGGCTCCGAACGGGTTGATGTTCACGCCCGGAATGAGATTCGCTCCCTTGGTGCCGATGAACTGCCCCTGGTGATAGCCGGCCACGGCGAGACCGCCCATCCGTGACATGAGTCCACTGGTTCCGTGGGTCACCTGGTAGACGTCGTCCGACATGCCGCCGAGCCTCACGATGCCGGCTTTGCCGAGCCCTCCCGTCAGATTCGAGGATTCTTTACCGAAAGACATCAGGATTCGTGAGCTTCCGATTCTCGTGGACGTGAATCCCTTGCCGAGCCTGCCGGCCGTGGTCGTCGCCTTGGCCGCGCCGATCACCTTGACGCCCTTGCTGAACAATCCGATTCCTGGCAGCAGTCCTACGGCGTCTAGTCCGACGTGCATCCAACTCACGTCTGCACCCGCCGCTTTGGCGACGCCGTGTGCGGCCAGGGCAAGACCGCTGCCGATGAGCGCGGCCGTGCCGAAGATGGCCGCGAGAGGTGGGAACGGGAGCGTGACGATGGCCAGCATGCCCAGTACAGCTGTGACATCGCTGAGTACGTCACCCACCATCTTGATGAGATCGGCGTGGTCCTTGAGCCAGTCGCCGGTTGCGTCCCAGGCGTCCGCTATGCCCTTGCCCAGCTTCTCCCAGAAACCGGGCTCGTCGGGGGCGATGTCCGCGGCCTTGTCCAGCTCCTTGCCGATCTTGCCGGCGGCCAGCCTGTAACGCTCCTCAAGGTCATGGACCTTGTTGATGACCTCGTTGACGGCGCTGGAGGCCTCGCCGAGTTCCTCGCTGCCCTCGCTCCCGGCCTCCGCCTTGGCTTTGTCCTGGGCGCTGAGCTTCTCCCCGGCCAGCTTCTCCAGCAGATCCGCCTCGTCCTGGAAGTCCTGGAGCTCACCTGCCCACCGGTGCAGGGCACGCGAGGCCTTGTCGAAGGACTCGTGGCTCTTGCGGATGAGCGGAGTGACGTCCTGCCCGATGTACTCCGTGAAGGCGATCGCGGTCTTGCCCTTCCAGGCGCCGCACTCGATCCGCTCCAGCTCGCGCACGGCCGTGCCCAGTTCGCTCGCCAGACCGCCGAGCCGCTTGGCGAGTTCCCGGGTGTCCGTCACGTCCCCCGGGGTGGGGTCCCACCCTATGCGCGGGAAGGCCGGCCGCTTTACGGTCACGTCACTTGCCCTTCTTCTTCACCTTGAGCGATTCGGCAAGCTCCTGGTCGAGTCCGTCGAATGTATCGCCGATGGTGTTGATCATCTTCACCGCACCGTGCGTGTGCTTGCCGAGCTGCTTGATGCCGTAGCCCCAGTCGTCGGCGAAGTCCTTGACGTCCTCGATGAGTTTGCTCTCGCCGACGGCGGAGGCGTCGGCGCTGCGCAGGCTGCGACGGGCGTCCTCCATCCGGTCGCTGATGGAGGAGAAGGTCTTCTTCAGATGCTCGAAGACGGTGTCCTCGAGACGCAGGTCACTCATGTCGCATTCCGGTCTCCGTCACAGCCGCACAGGGGGATTCCCGTGCGGCAGGTGCTGGTCGAGAGTCCCGACGGTATCCATGGGTTCCGTGATTTCGCCAGGGCGAACTGCTCCTGTGAAGAGACCTCGACGGTCCGTCCGTTCCGCTGCCCGGCGGGTAGGGGCCCGCCGGGTCGGTGGGGGTGTCAGCGGTTGACCGACTGGATCTCCTGCACGGTGACCGCCTGGTCGTTGCCGAACGTGCCGTCGGGGAGCCGCGTCGGGTTGGGGCTGCCCGTGCCCGTCCAGGTGATCTCCCAGGTCACGGTGGCCCGGAGGTCGAAGGTGCCGTTGCCGGAGGAGCGCAGGTACTTGACACCACAGGGCGGGGTCCTGTCGGCCTTGCCCTTCGCGTAGGGCTCGCCGATGGAGCCGTCGGCGTTGACGCGGCAGATTCCCGAGCCGGGGTAGGTCGTGGCGTCGGGGGTGCCGGGTTCGAGCCTGAGGGCGACCGGTCTGGCGGTGGTCGTGGCCTGGATGTCGAGGCCGGCGACGTTGAGCGCGGCGGTCACGGAGACCTCGTCGAACTTGGCCTTGTCGAGCCAGGCCCAGGTGGCCAGGTTGACCTTGGTGGTGTTCTGCGGTGCGAGGGTCACCTCGGTGGCGGGGAGCTGGATGCGGTTGTAGGCGAGTTCGGCCAGGATCTGGGGGGTCACCGCGTTGTCCACGGGCGGTGCGTCACCGGTCTCCACCCAGAAGGGCTGCTTGTTGCAAGCCTGTGCCGCGGGTTCCATCCAGCGGTCCTCGTCGACGACCGCCACCCACCAGTTGCCCTCGTCCTTCACGTCGAGGTTGTAGTTCTTGTACGTGCCGTCCTTGTAGTCGTTCCGGAACATGCCGACGGACGTCTTGGCGTAGCTGTGCTGTCCCGGCGTGTTGATCGTCTCGGTGTACATGTCTTCGACGTACTGCGCGAAATCCTCAGCACTCCGAGGTTCGTACCAGCACGCGGGCGGGGTCCAGTTCGTCACCGGCCGTACCGACGAACCGGTTCCGCTTCCGCGTACCGAGCCGGAGTACGTGACCCGGGAGGTCAGAGTTCCTCCGCTCGCGCTTCCGGACTGTTCGGTGCGTCCCTGCGTGCCGCTGCTCGGCGGCCAGTCGGCGAACGCGACGCCGGAGGCGGTGAGGGTGAGAGCCCCCGCAAGGAGAGCTGCCAAGACGATCCTGCCGCGTGACGTCACGGAGTGCATGACTTGTGGCCCCTTTGGGAAGTGAGCTTCGTCGTCTGCCAGACACCCTGCTCGTTCTTTTCCACGCGAGTTGAGTAGAGGACGTAGGAATTGTTCGTCACTTCGGTCTTGTGGACCTTGTTGGTCTTGCGGTCCTTCGCGTAGGCCTTGCCCTGGTCCTCGCAGTAGACGACGCCCGCTGACGAGGAATCGAAAACCTCGATCTTGGCGTTGTAATAGCGGTTGGTCCCGGTGATGCTGTACCCGTCCTTCGCAATGGACTGGACCCAGTCCTTGGCGTCGGCAAGGGCGGTGCCGCGGTAGTAGAAAGAGAGCGCCGGAAGATCGACGTTTCCTTGTGTGATGGCGTAGTTGGTGGCATCGACGCGTTGTGCCACATCCGCGAGGACGGCGTCCTCGGTCGCGTCCCCGGTCTTCCACCCCTCGAACGTGTCCTTGAGGTCGTCCGGAAGTGTGATCTTGGGACGGTCGGCCGAACCGCTTGCGCTCGGCGACGTGGACGCGGAAGAACTTCCGCTGTCCGCGCCGGCGATCTTGTCGTTGTCCTTGGAATCGTCGCTGCTGCCGCAGGCGGTGAGCAGAAAGGCTGCGGCTGCGGCAAGCGCGGCAGCGATGGGCAGAGGGCGGCGCTTCACACTGGGCTCCCCGTGAGACAAGAAGTGAGTCAAGAACTCTGACGTTATAGGCGTGGTCGAGCGGCTTGCCAGGACCAACGTCACCTGACAGGCGGTTGTTCGAGGCGCTGGAGGGGCAACCCGGCGCACCGGAGGCGTGCCGGCCGTGTCCGAGGGCGCCGGCCACCGGCGCAGTCCACGGCTCCCGGGCGCAGCGAGAGCCATCGGCTTCACACCCACCGCAACGACCCCCCGATCGCCTCGCACAGTTCTCCCATCGGGCTTTTGACGCCGCTCAGGGGGACGGTGAAGGCCAGCAGCAGGTAGCCCGCGGAGCCGGGGACGCGGACGTAGAGGTCCAGCGTCGTCGCCGTGGTCACGCGGACCGTGTCGCCGGCCGGGAGGGGGACGACGGTGACGTCCGCGCCGTCGCCGCGGCGGGCCGCGAGCGCCGCGGCGAACTCCTTCGGCGGGGCGTTCAGGGCTCCCCGCGTCGGCAGCAGCGAGACCAGCAGGGTCGCCGGCGTCGCGGTCTGCGCCTCCGCGCGCAGGAAGAGTTCCAGGGCGCCCCGCGCGACCCCGCTCTCGGCGGTGTTGCGCAGGGTCGCCCACACCTCGTGCCTGGCCTCGGCGGACAGCGGCCGGCCCGCCGTCTGCCGGTCGACGAACGTCTTCAGCTGGGGCCGCCAGCGGTCCAGCGTGAGGTCGACGCGGAACCAGTCGCGGGGGACGAGGAGCCGGTAGTCCTCCGGGGGCGGTGTGCTCGTCGGACCGGTCACGCCGCGGGCCCCAGCGGGTTGCCCGCGTCGTCGAAGAAGCAGAGGCTCTTCAGGATGCCCGCGAACATCGCGGAGAAGACCTCCCAGCCCTCCTGCGTCGGGGTCACCATCTCCAGCACCACGGTGGTGCCGTTGGGCAGCGGGACCTGCACCTGGATGAACGACGTCCAGAACGGCTCGTCGTGGCCCGACGGCATGAGCGCCGCGTCGATGGCCGCCTGCCGGGTGCCGATCCAGGACACGGCCCGGCCGCAGGGCAGGCCGATCTCGGCGACCTCGCCCTGGTCGAGCGCGGTCAGGGCGCCGATCGTGGCGTGCACGGGGTTGAAGCGGGCCTCCTCCGGGACGTCCAACAGGGACACGTGCACGGTGGCGGTGCAGCGGGTCCCGTCGACCTCGGTGATGACGAAGCCGGCGTACTGCACGCCCGCCTCGATGAACGTGTCGTAGTTCCCTGCGCACAGGGCGGCCCATTGGTACTGCATGTCGGGCGGCGCCCCGGGCATCACCTCGCGGGCCAGCTCGATCAGCCCGTCGGCCAGCTCCTCGACGGACTCCACGTCCATCGGTAGTTCGAAGAATCCTTCCGGCATGATCCAGCGGAGATGGACGGCCTCGCCGTCCACCACCGACGTGGCTTCGGTCTCTGTCGTGACTGTGCTCATCGGCTGTCCGCCTCGCTGGGCAGTTCGAGTTCCTCTGGGGTGGCGCGCGGGGCGACGGCGAACCGCGGGGGCCCACAGACAGGCCGGGGCCCGCGGTGCTGCCGCCGGCCTCCGCCGCCGGGACGGAAATGACGGTGACGGAACGTCATGGGGGTGCTAGTAGGCGAGCGCCGCGTGGAAGGGCGCGGACGCCGGCCGCGGAGGTGCCTGGGGCGACGGGCTCGGGGTGACGGTCGGGTAGTCGCCGGGGTCGCCGGTCCGTTCGCCGTTGTGCCCGGTGAACACCTTCACCACGGCGTTGACGAAGCTGCCGCCCTTGATGGCGGCGGTGATCTTCTCGCCCGGGATGGCGGCCTTGCCGGCCTTGGTGAGGATGGAGTTCACGGCTGTGACGGCGACGCCGTTGAAGAACTTGAAGCGGACGCCCGCCATCGCCGCCGCGCCGCTGAACCGTAGGCCGCGCAGCCTGGACAGCCCCTTGAGGCCCTTGAGGGCCGTGAAGCCCTTGAGCGCGCCGACGCCCGGAATCACCCCGAGCGTGTCGAAGAACAGCTTGACCCCGTTGAACTCGCCGCCGCGCACCGTCATGTCGTAGACGTGCCCGGCGAGCGCCATGGCACTGGTGACGATGGCGAGCCCGGCGAACACCGGGGCGAGGAACTGCAGGGGCGGCACGAACGCGCAGATGACGGCCAGGACGGAGAAGACCGCCGAGAGGTTCGCGAACATGTCGGCCCAGTCGGCGAGCCAGTTCATGAAGCCGCCGGGATCGCGGACGCCGTCGTGGTGGATGATGTTCTTGATGTGCTTCTCGGCGGCCTTGGCTGCGTCGTCGCGGATGATCTTCGCGCGGCCGATCTCGCTGTGACACTCGCGGATGACGTCCCACGCGGCGTCACGTTTCTTCTCCAGCCGGTTCCGGTCGGCGAAGTCGTCCTTGCCGGGCACGGTGTCCCGGTACTGCTCAAGTCCGGACAGGGCCGTCCTGTGGTCGCCCTCCGCCGCGCGGAAGTCGCTCAGCGCCTTGTCGGCGACCTTCTGGGCGCGGTGCAGCTCGCTGGCGTACTCCTTGGACTCGCCGCCGTCCACGACCTTGGTGCCCAGCGCCTTCGCGGCCTCGTCGTAGCGGTCGAAGGCCCGCTTCAGTCGCCCGGACGTGCCGTCGGCGATCTCGTGGAAGGCGCGCCCGGCGTCGCTGTCCCAGCCCTCGACGGAGGCGAGCGCCCGGATGTTGCCGGCCTGCTTCTCGATCTCGTCGGCCATGCCGCGCAGTTCCTTGCCGAGCCTGGCGACCTCGTACGGGTCTCCGGGTATGGGATCGCCGTCGTGCAGGGGCTCCCAGTCGCGCGGGCGAGTCACTTCTTTCCCTTCTTGCGGGCGTCCCGGAGTGCCTGGGCCAGCTTGCGGTCGACGTCGTCGTACGTGTCCGCCGCCGTCTTCGTGTATTCCGCGAGGTTCTCCATGTCCTCCATGAGTTTCTTGCGCGTCTTCTTCCAGGTGTCGGAGAAGTCGTCGAAGACGTCGCGGAGTCTCTCGCTGCCGAGGTCGTCGCGGAATTCGTCGGCGGGATTCCCGTGCTCCTTGAATTCGCGATGAATGCGGAACAACGAGTCGGAGCAGTCCCTGATGGTGTCCAGGTCTGCTCGCGTCCTGTCAGCCATGTGTACCCCCGTGCGGCCCAGGATCGGTGCGTCTGCGTCGAGATGATGAAGGTAGCGGTGCGGTAGGTGGTTCCGCCAGGCCGGGCGCGCACGCGCGGCCGGAGGGCTGTGAAAGGCGACTTCGGCTAGTCGTCCAGCAACTTCCTCAGTGCGGGCGACAGTTCGGGGACCCGGGCACCCGCCGCCTGCGCCGACCTGACCGCCCGGACGTAGCTCAGTGCCTCGGCCCGGAGGCGTTCCTTCTCCAGCCCCTGGCGCCTGCCGAGCAGCCAGACCAGGATCGCGACGGGGACGAGGACGAGGGCGGCGTAGCCGGCGGGGGTGTCCGAGGTGGCGCCCCACACCGCACCGCCTCCGGCGGCGAGCACCAGCAGACAGCCCGTCTCGTCGTGCCAGCCGCCCTGGTCGGCGACCGTCTCGTACGCGGTGACCGCCTGGGACTTGGCCGGGACCTGGGCCGCGGGGCCGGCCGCCGACGGGTCCTCGGCCGGGTGCGGCACGGCCTCCCCGCCGGCCGTGCCCGCCTGCGGCTCGACGGATTCGTACGACGGGATCGGCGCCACCGCCTTCTCGGACCAGGACCCGGCCGAGTCCTTCCGGCGGCCCTCCAGCCATCCCGGCGCGTACGCCAGCGCCAGCCCGTGCGCCCGCGCCGTGCCCAGCACCTCGCGGTAGCCGGCCAGCGCCGGATGCCTGAGCTCCTGCTTCCAGCGGTCCCGCACCCGGACGAGCGCGGCCACGGCGATGACCAGGAGGGGACCGGAGGCGGCGAGGCTCGCCCTCGCGGCCTGTGTGGACGCGGCGGACGCGGCGAAGGGCAGCAGCAGGGCGATGACGAGGGCCAGCGCTCCGAGCCAGACCAGCGGGCCGCGTTCGGCGGACCGCAGTGCTCCGCGGCGCTCGGTGAGCAGTGCGGTCACCGCGCTGTCGTCGGTGTAGTCGAGGCCGTGGCGGGTGCCTATCGCGCGCACCGCTGTGAGCAGCCGGGGATCGGACGCCAGTGCGGTGCCTTCGAGGGGGAGCTGCTCGGCCGGTGTCGGTGTTGTCCCAGTCACCCGAGGATGATGACATGGGCACCCCGAACCGATGTGAGCAAATCGTGCGGGAACGATGTCCGGCCGGTGCAGCGGAGTGCGGCGCGGACACGCATCGGCCTTCCGCGCGGACGGTCCGTGGCGGCCCCGTTGAACTCCCCGTCCCCGTTGTGAGTGACATGTGCAGGCGTCGTGTTCACCCCGTGGGCGGTCGTCCGGCTGCGGGTCCGGCGGTCCTTCGCCGGCGCAGGTGACGGGCCTGTTGGGCCCCCTTGGCGCAACTGGTCCCTATACGCCCGAAGTTGCAGAGCGCAACGGCGATCCGGGCGGGGCCGGGGACCTGGAACGTGCCTTGAGGGGCTTATGTGTGGCTGATACGGTGCGATCGCTTGACACTCACTCTGGCGCTGGGTATTCGCCCAGGTCGAGCGGTGCGTCCAGCGCGTCTCGTGCGTCGCGCGCGAGCGTTCGGGGGTGAAGTGTCCGCTTGTGCACGGAACTTGCCAGACATTTCTTGGGCGTACGGGGAGCGGTTGCGTGAAGATCCAGGAGCGTACGGGGGCGGGCGCGAATCGTGCCGCCGCTCCGGTTCAGCCGCCGGTCGGTGACCGGCTGCCCACTCCGCCTCGTGAGCGCAAACCGGCGTTGGCCGCGCTCGCCGTGCTGTTGATCCTGCTGGGTGCGCTGGGCGCGACGACGCTCGTGCTGCGCGCCGGTGACCGGATCGAGGTCGTCAAGGTGACGCAGGAGATCCCGGCGGGCGGATCCGTCACCGACAGCAACGTGACCTCCGTGATGGTGGCCGAGGACAGCGAGATCAACTACGTCCGGTGGGAACAGGTCGACAGCCTGAAGAAGCTCAAGGCCAAGAGCACCATCCCGGGCGGGGTGGTGGCGGTCGGCGAGATGTTCGGGACGGAGAGCGGGCTGGCCGCGGGCAAGGCCACCGTCGGCCTGTCCCTCAAGGCGGGCCAGTACCCGGCCAGGCTCGCCGTCGGTGACACCGTCGCCGCGTACCGGGTCGGCGGCAACAGCGGCTCCTCCGGCAGCGGTTCGGCGGACTCCTCCGCGGCCGGCAGCAGCAGTTCCATGATCGTCGACCAGGCACGCGTCACCTTCGTCCCGGACAAGAAGGGCGACAGCGAAAGCCTCGTCAGCAGCACCAACCTGGCCGTCACCCTGGCCGTGGACGGCGACAAGGCCGCCGCGCTCGCGCAGGCCGCGTCCGCCGGCGAAGTGGCCCTCGTCCGCGTCCCCGGCAACAACGCCCCCGGCAACGACTAAGAGGCGGAACCCACCCCATGGCGCTCATCGCTCTCGCCGCCGACAAGGGTTCCCCCGGCGTCACCACCGCGGCCGTCGCCCTCGCGGCGGTCTGGCCCCGGCGCGCACTGCTCGCCGAGGCCGACCCGGCGGGCGGTGACCTGGTCTACCGCAGCGCCGCCGCGCACGGCGGACCGCTCAACCCGAACACCGGCATGCTGTCCATAGCCGCCACCGCCCGCCGGGGCCTGGTGCCCGACCAACTCTGGGACCACGTACAGCCGTTGAGCGGCGGACTGGAAGTGCTCGTCGGGCTCGGCATCGCCGAGCAGGCCACCGGGCTCGCCGGGCTCTGGCCCACGCTCGGGCACGCCTTCGCCTCCCTCGCCGACTCCCCGAACGCGCCCGCCGACGTCATCGCCGACTGCGGACGCATCAGCGGGGACACCCCGGCCATGGAGCTGTTCCCGCACGCGGCCCTCGTCCTCCTGATCGCCCGCACCGAACCCGAGTCGCTGGCCCGCGTCCGGGACCGGGCCGCCGCCCTCTCCGCCAAGCTGCACGGCGGCCCGCGCGGCGCCGCGGCCCTCGCCACCCCGCTCATCGGCGTCGTCCTGATCGCCGACCCGAACAGCTCCGCGAAGATCGCCGGCCAGGTCAACGACATGCTGGTGCATGCCCAGACCGGCGCCCGGGTCGTCGGCACTCTCGCGGACGACCCCACCGGCGCCGACCAGTTGGCCGGCCGCAAGCGCGGCCGTCTCGACAAGTCCCTGCTGATCCGCTCGGCCCGCAAGGTCACCGCCGACCTGTACCAGCAGTACGGCACCGCCTGGGCCGCAGCCGCCCAGGCGCACCAGCCCCAGCAGCCCCATCAGGCCCAGCGTCCCCAGCAGGGTCACGCGGGGGCCGGCCGATGACCGCTGTCGACCACCAGTTGGTCAAGCGGTTCCGGCAGGAGGCCGGCGACCGCATCGCCGAGCAGCGCCGCCTCGACCAGGTCAACGGCGTCTCGCCGATGTCCACGGAGGACGAGCGGCAGTACGCCCGCGCGGTCATCGCGCAGATCCTGGAGGAGTACGCCCGCACCGAGATCAACGCGGGCCGTACGCCGCTGGACGCCGAGACCGAGGAGCAGTACGCGGCCGCCGTGCACGCCGCGCTCTTCGGCGTGGGCCGGCTCCAGCCCCTGCTGGACGACCCCGACGTCGAGAACATCGACATCAACGGCTGCGACCAGGTCTTCGTCGGCTACTCCGACGGGCGGGAGGCCACGGGCGATCCGGTCGCCGAGACCGACGAGGAACTGATCGAGCTGATCCAGGTACTGGGCGCCTACTCCGGCCTGTCCTCCCGGCCCTTCGACTCCGCCAACCCACAGCTCGACCTGCGGCTGCCCGACGGCTCCCGGCTCTCCGCCGTCATGGACGTCGCCCGGCGGCCCGCGCTGTCCATCCGGCGCGCCCGCATGGGCAAGGTGTTCATCTCCGACCTCGTCGGCAACGGAACCCTGGGCCCGGAGCTGGGGCACTTCCTCGCCTGCGCCGTCCGCGCCCGCAAGAACATCATGATCGCGGGGGCCACCAACGCGGGCAAGACGACCCTGCTGCGCGCCCTCGCCAACGAGATCCCCCCGGGCGAACGGCTCATCACCGTCGAACGCGCCCTGGAACTCGGGCTCGACACCTTCCCCGACCTGCACCCCAACGTCGTGGCGTTCGAGGAACGGCTGCCCAACTCCGAGGGCCAGGGCGCCATCGGCATGGCCGAACTGGTCCGCCGCTCACTGCGGATGAACCCCTCCCGGGTGATCGTCGGAGAGGTGCTCGGCGACGAGATCGTCACCATGCTCAACGCGATGTCGCAGGGCAACGACGGCTCGCTGTCCACGATCCACGCCAACAGCTCCAGCGAGGTCTTCAACCGCATCTCCACGTACGCGTTGCAGGCCACCGAGCGGCTGCCCATCGAGGCCAGCCAGATGCTGATCGCGGGCGCGGTGAACTTCGTCGTCTTCATCCAGCGGCGCAACAACTACCGGACCGGGGGCGGGCTCCAGCGCATGGTGACCTCCGTGCGCGAGGTCAACGGCGTCGACGGCCGTGTGCTGTCCAGCGAGGTGTTCGCCGAGACCCCCGACGGCCGGGTCGTACCGCACGCGCCCATAGCCTGCCTGGAGGACCTGATGGCCTACGGCTACCAGCCGCACGGGGCGTGGGGGTGACCATGACGCACTTCGCCGCCGGCCCTGCCACACACACCGCGCTCGGCTCGCTCGGTTCCATGGGCGGCCTCTTCTCCACCACCGTCCTGTACTCGATCGGCAGCGGCGTCGCCGTCGGCGGCGGACTCGCGCTGCTGATACTCGCCGTACGCGGCCTGCCCGCCAAACCCGCGCACGAGAAGCAGAAGGCCGACGAGCGGTTCGCCGAACTGATCCGGTTCGCCGGGCAGCGCGGCTCGCTCGCCGCGATCGTCGGCCTCGCCGTCCTGCTGCTGACCCGCTGGGCGGTGGCCGGGCTCGCGGCCGGCGTCCTCGTCTTCTTCTGGGACCGCCTCTTCGGCGGCGCCGCGGAGGAACGGGCCGCCATGCGCCGCGTGGAGGCCCTCGCCTCCTGGACGGAGTCCCTGCGCGACACCATCGCGGGCGCGGTCGGCCTGGAGCAGGCCATCCCGGCGTCCGCGCGCGCCGCGGCCCCCATCCTGCGCCCCCATCTCGACGCCCTCGTCGACCGGTTGCGCGCCCGCACCCCGCTGCCCGAGGCGCTCCAGCACCTCGCCGACGAGATCGACGACGCGTCCGCCGACATCATCGTGGCCGCGCTGATCCTCAACGCCCGGCTGCGCGGCCCCGGTCTGCGCCAGGTCCTCGGCGCGCTCGCCAAGTCGGCACGCGAGGAAGTCGACATGCGCCAGCGCGTGATGGCCCAGCGCGCCGCCACCCGCCGCTCGGTGCAGATCGTGGTCGCGGTGTCCATCGCCTTCGTCCTCGGCCTCGCCGTCTTCAACCGCGACTTCGTGTCCCCGTACGGCACCGCGGTCGGCCAGCTCGTACTCGCCGTCGTCTGCGCCCTGTTCGCGCTCGGCTTCTGGTGGCTGCGCAAGCTGTCCACCATCGAGACGCCCGAACGCTTCCTGGTCCGCGACGAGTCCTCGGTGCAGTTCGTACGGCCCCGCACCGCCGCCCCGACCGCCCAGCAGCCGCAGCCTCAGCAGCCCCAGCCGTTCCAGTCGGAAGAAGGTGTACGCCGGTGAACCTGACGATGCCGATCCTGGTCGGCGTGGTCTTCGGACTGGGTGTCTACGCCCTCGTCCGCGCCCTCATGCCGTCGAAGCGGAGCGCGGTCGCCCAGGTCGCCCGCATCGACGCGATGCGCGCGCGGGGAGCGGCGTACGAGTCCGCGCGACCGGCCCAGGACACCGGGCGCTTCGGTTCGCTGCGTGCCGAGGTCGGCGCGCGCGTCTCCGAGTTCTACCTCCACCAGGGCTGGGAGCAGCGCTCGCTGCGCGCGGACCTGGCGGTCCTGGACCGCAGTTGGGAGAAGTTCCTGGCGACGAAGGTGCTGCTGGCCGCGGCCGGGCTGTTCTTCGGGCCGTTCCTGTTCGCGGTGGTCTGGACGCTGGGCGTGGGCCGCAGCCCGCTCATCCCGGTCTGGCTGGCCCTGTTGTGCGCGGCGCTGTTCTTCTTCCTGCCCGACCTGGAGGTACGGCGGGACGCGGCCGAGAAGCGCCGGGACCTGCGGCGCGTCATCGGCGCCTATCTGGACCTGGTGTCGATGAGCCTGGCCGGCGGCCGGGGTCTGCCCGAGGCGCTGATGGCGGCGGCCGACGTGTCCGACGGCTGGGCCAACCAGCGCATCCGCAGTGCCCTGGCCGACGCCCGGATCACCGGCATCAGCCAGTGGCAGGCGCTCGGCCAACTCGGCGAGGAACTGGGCGTGGAGGAGCTGAAGGACCTCTCTGCCTCGCTGGCGCTGGTCGCGGACGACGGCGCCAAGGTGCGTGAGTCGCTCGCCTCCCGCGCCGAGACCATGCGGCACCGCGAACTCGCCGAGATCGAGGGCAGCGCGGGCGAGAAGTCGCAGTCGATGCTGGTGGCGCAGTTGCTGCTGTGCGCCGGCTTCCTGGTGTTCCTGATCTTCCCTGCGGCCGTGCGGGTGTTCCAGGTGTGAACCGACCGATACGTGCGGCTCGTCCTACGATCCGTACCCGCGGCTGCCACGGCCGCTCTTGCCTGCACCGCTTCCATCGCTCCACTGCCCGAACCGCCGGCCGAGTTGAGCTGAGTTGAGAGGACGACTCCCATGACCGAACGCACCGTCCGCACCGGAATCCCGGCGGTGGACTTCCTGGTCACCTTCCTGCAGGCGCGTGTGCAGCGCGCCCGCTCCGGCGAACTGGACCGCGGCGCCTCCGCCGTCGAGTGGGTCATCATCTCCGCGGTCGTCGTGGCGATCGTCGGCGTGGTGGCCGCCATCATCAACGCCGCGCTGAGCGAGGGCGCGAACAAGGTCGGCGACTGCATCAAGGGCGCGGACGCGGGCAAGACCTGCTGACGCACGACGTACGACGACGGGGATGACGGGGTTGATGGTGGGCGTGGGCAGATGGGTGCGCCGCCGCGCGCGGGCCGTGCGCGGCGAGGCTGGTGACTCCGGCATGACCGCGATCGAGTTCGTGCTGCTCACCCCCGTCCTGTTCTTCATGATCTTCGCCACAGTGCAGTTCGCGCTGTACTTCTTCGCCGACCACGTGGCCCAGGCGGCGGCCCAGGCGGGCGCCCGGAAGGCCCGCGCCACGGCCGACGAACAGCCGGGCGGCTGGCGGGGCGAGGCCCGTGACGTCGTCGACTCCTACATCCGCCAACTCGGCCCGCAACTGGTGCTGGCCCCGGACGTGAAGCTGCTCCAGCCGGAGCCGAACACGGTGGGCGTGGAGATCTCGGCCCGGGTGCCCACGGTGTTCCCCGGCCTCGACCTGACGGTGCACGCGCAGTCCTCCGGGCCGGTGGAGCGATTCGTACCGGAAGGGGGCAACTGAATGCCCACTCCCTTCACCCGGTTCCGCACCGCGCGCGGGCGGTCGGCCGACGGCGACCGCGGGCTGTCGACGGTCGAGGTGGTGATCCTGGCGCCGGTGATGATCCTGTTCATCCTGGTCCTGGTGGCCTTCGGGCAACTCGTCGACGGGCGGGGCGCGTTGGACGGCGCCGCGCGGGACGCGGCGCGGGCCGGTTCGATCCAGAAGGACCACGCCACCGCCCTGGCCGAGGCCCGCAGGGCCGCCGAGGCGGACCTGGCCGACGTCTGTTCCGGACCGGTGTCCGTCGTCCAGACCAGCCAGGGCTTCGAACCCGACACCCTCTTCACGGTCGAGGTGAGCTGCCAGGTGCGGGGCCTGGCCATGCTGGGCCTCGACGTCCCGACCCGGCTGTCGGCGAGCTTCAGTTCCCCGCTGGATCCGTACCGGAGGACGGCGTGAGGACGGCAGTCGTACGCGCGTGGTGGTCCGCCCACCGGTCGGGGCCGGCCGACCGGGGCTCGGGCGCCGGCGCGGTGATCATCTTCACCCTCGTCTTTCTCTCCCTGTCGGCGTTCGTGATCGACGGCGGCCTGTCCATCTCCAAGCGGGAACGCGCCGCCGACATCGCGGAGCAGGCGGCCCGCTACGCCGCCCAGGACATAGACAAGGAATCCCTCTACGAGAACGAGGGCGGCCCCGCGCCGATCAACTTCCAGAACTGCGACGCGCGCGTGAAGACCTTCGCCCGCGAGATGAACATGACCGGCCCCGACATCGCCGCGAGCCACTGCGTGGCGGCCGACACCCAACAGGTCGAGGTCGAGATCCAGCTGACCTACCAACCGGTGTTCACGGGCATGTTCTACGGCGGAGCGGTGACCGTACACGGCAGAGCCCTGGCAGAGAACCAGGTCGGCTGACCCGACGACCGGCGCCGCTCAGCCGGGCTCAATAGGATCTCCGTAGGCTCCATTCGCCCCCCACCGACCAACTCCTCCCACCCACGACCCAGGACACCCGCCATGGCGCGACGCAGCACATCAAGCTCGACGGGAAGCCCGACGGGCCCGAGGAATCGGACACCGCAGCCGGTACGCGTGCGGCGCCGTACGTTCGGGGACTTCGTCAAGGCATTCCTCGCGTTCATCGCCCTGCTCGTGCTCGTCGTCGGCGTACCCGGCGCCCTCGCCCTCACCGTCGGCTGGCCGCTGCCGAGCGGGGCGCCGACGCTGGACTGGCTGCGGCAGGAGATCACCGTTCAGACCTTCCTGAACGTCCTGACGGTGATCGTGTGGCTCGCCTGGGCCCAGTTCACCGCCTGCGTGCTCGTCGAGGCCAAGGCCGCGCTGTCCGGCGTGGGACTGGCCGGACGCGTCCCGGGCGCCGGCCCAAGCCAGTTGCTCGCCCGCCAGCTCGTCGCCGCGCTGCTGCTGTTCGGCGCCACCGCGGCCAGCCTCACCCCGGGACTGTCGCAGCTGGGACAGGGCCTGGAGGGGAACAACAGGGGGACGGTGGCCGCCGCCCAGCAGACCCCGGGACTCTTCGCCCAGCAGCAGGAGCAGGCATCCGGCACCGCCGCGGCCCTCGCCGAGCAGGCCGCGCAGGCCGCGCAGGCCGCCGCCCACGCGGACCCCGGCGGCGCCTCCGCCGCCAGGGACGCCGGGACGAAGTACTACCGGATCCAGCCGCCCGAAGGGCGCCACCACGACTCCCTCTGGGAGATAGCGCAGCGCCACCTCGGCGACGGCCGCCGGTACAAGGAGATCCACGAACTCAACAAGGACCGTGTCCAGCCCGACGGTTCACGGCTGTCCGAGGCGAGCCTGATCCGGCCCGGCTGGATCATGGAGATGCCCGCCGACGCGCGCGGCGGCGAACTGGTCGAGATGCCCGACGCCCAGGTCTCCCCGGACGTCCAGCAGCAGATCCACGACTACGCCAAGTCCGGGGACCAGGGCCAGGACCACGCCGAGGAGGGCGGCGGCACGGACGCCTCCCAGGTCGCGCTGCCCGAGCAGCAGCGGCCCGGCGCGGACGGCGGCGCGGACCACGGGGACGCGCACGGGCAGGGGCAGGGACAGCAGCACGAAGGCCCCGCACAGCCCGGCTCCGGCAGCGAGGCCGGCGGGCACGCCTTCGGTCTGCCCGAAGCCCTCATCGGCGCGCCGCTCCTCGCCGCCGGCCTGCTCGGCGCCCTCGGACGCCGGCGCCGGCAGGCGCTGTGGCAGTCGGCGCTCGGGGCCGTCGGCGGCCGGCGCGGCATGGAACCGCCCACGCCGACCGGCGACGCCCAGGACGCGCAGGACGCGCTGCTGGTCGGCGCCGACCCCGAGGGCGTACGGCTGCTCGACCGTTCGCTGCGCGGCCTGGCCGCCGGGCTCGCCGCCGAGTCGCGCGCCCTGCCCGTCGTCTACGCCGCCTGGCTGAGCAACGGCGATCTGCACCTCCAGCTCGCCCAGCCCGCCGGAAAGCCGCCCGCGCCCTGGCAGCTCGGGCAGGACCAGACGTTCTGGATGCTCGCGCGGGCCGACGCCGAGCGGTACGAGGACGTGGACACCGCCGCGCCCTACCCGGGTCTCGTCAGCCTCGGCACCATGGACGACTCCCGGCTGCTGCTCAACCTGGAGGCGGTGCCCGGCCTCGTCTCGCTCAGCGGACGCGAGGCCGACCGGGCCGCCGTGTTCGCCTCGGTCGCCGCCGAACTCGCCACCAACGGCTGGTCGGACCGGATGACCATCACCCTCGTCGGCTTCGGCGCCGACCTCACTCCGCTCGCCCCGAACCGGCTGCGCCACCTCGACGGCATCGAGGCGCTCATCGAGACCATGGAGGCCGAGACCCGGCAGCGCCGCGGGGCGCTCGGCGCCGCCGGGCACGACTCCGTCCTCACCGGCCGTACCGGGCCCGCGCAGCACACCCGTTGGGCGCCGCACCTGGTCCTGCTCGCCGCACAGCCCTCCGCCGAGGACGCCCTGCGGCTCGCCGAACTCGCCGCCGACGCCGGCCGCCTCGGCATCGGCTATCTGGTCGGCACCGAGACCGGTGAACTGCCCGGCGCCGCCTGGGAGATGGAGATCACGACCGAGGGCAGGCTGCTCGCCCCGCTGCTCGGCCTTGAGCTGGACGCCCAGCTGTTGCCGGCCGTCCAGCAGCGCGCCGTCGTCGAACTGTTCGCCGACGCCGACCCCGAGCGCGATCCGGACGGCCCGGTCAACGCCCCGCCGTTCCTCGTCGACATCAGCGAGCAGGGCCGGCCCGCGGTCTACGCCCGCCTCGTCGGACCGTACGAGATCATCGGCCTCGACACCCCGGACGGGGAGCGCAGCGCGCTGCTCCACGAGGCGCTCGCCCTGCTGCTCCTGCACCGCGAGGGCGTCCACCCGCGGGTGCTGGCCTCCGCGCTGTGGCCGCGCGGCGTCACCGAGGACGTGCGGGACGCGCTCGTCGAGCGGCTGCGCGGCTGGCTCGGCAGCGACCCGGACGGCACGGCCCGCCTCGGCACCGACGAGTCCGGCCGGCTCACGCTCGCCAAGTCCGTCGTCTCCGACCTGGACGTGCTGCGCTCCCTCTACCACGAGGCCACGCAGGGCAAGGGCGTGGACAGCCGGGCCGTACGCGGGCGGCTGCTCACCGACGCGCTGGTCCTGGTCCGCGGGCCGCTGCTCGCGGACCGCCCCGAGGACCGCTACCGCTGGCTCACCCACGAGATCATCGACGCCCAGCTCCCGCTGCTGGTCGCGGACATCGGGCTCGCGCTGTCCGCGTTCCACCTGGAGAAGGACCGCGCGGAGAAGGCGATCGAGGCGCTGGACGCGGCGCTGCGGACCGCGCCGTCCGACGAGCGGCTGTGGCACGAGCTGCTGCGCGCCACCCACGCCACCGGCGAACCCGCCCGGATCCGTGCGCGCGCCGCCGACCTGCTCGCCCGCAGCGGCGCCCGCGGCCTGCCGCCGCGCACGGAAGCGCTCCTCGACGAGTTGCTGCCGTCGTGGCGCGACGGCGTCGCCGCCGCGGGATGAGCGACCTCGCGGTGATCGCCGCCGCCGCGCTGTGGGGCGTGGCGTCCGGTGCGCTGCTGCCCCGGGCCGCCTACCGGTTCTCCGCCCCGGCGGGCGAGCCCTGGCGCCACCTGTGCCCGGCCGGCCACCCGGTACGGGGCTGGCTCGGCCCGGCCCGCTGCGGCGAGTGCGCCGCGCGCTCCTACGGCCCCCGGGTGCCGGCCCTCGCGGCCGTCACCGCGCTCGTCTGCGCCGCGCTGGCCGCCGCCACCGGCACCCGTCCCGAACTCGGTGTCTGGCTGCTGCTCGCCCCCCTCGGGGTGCTGCTCGCGGTCGTGGACTTCCGGGTGCAGCGGCTGCCGGACCCGCTGACCCTGCCCCTGGCCGCCGCCGCGCTCGGCCTGCTCGCCCTGGCCGCCCTCCTGCCGGAGCACGCCGGCCACTGGCTCACCGCGCTCTACGGCGCCCTCGCGCTCGGCGCCGGCTACTTCGTGCTGTTCCTGATCAACCCCGGCGGCATGGGCTTCGGCGATGTGAAGCTGGCCCTGGGCGCGGGCGCGGCGCTCGGCTGGTACGGCTGGCCGACCCTGATGCTCGGCACCTTCGCCGGGTTCCTGTTCGGCGCGGTGTACGCCGGTGCCCTCGTGGTCGCCCGGCGGGCGGGCCGCAAGACGGCGATCCCGTTCGGGCCGTTCCTGATCGCCGGGGCGTACGCGGGGGTGCTGGTCGGCGCGTACGCGGGCTGAAGCCGGGCCGGTGAGAGGCCTGGCGTAGGCTGGTCCGGTCCGCCCACCACCACTCTTGTACCGAGCGCTTCGCGCGCACCTTTTGATTTCCTTGACGAAAGGGACGCCCCGGTGACCGAGAAGGCCGACCTCCAGTCCGTCCTCGACCGTGCGGCCGCCGGGGGGCGGATCACCCCCGAGGAAGCGCTCGACCTCTACCGCGACGCCCCGCTGCACGCGCTGGGCGCTGCCGCGGACGCGGTACGCCGGCGCAAGTACGCGGGCATCGAGCACATCGCCACGTACATCATCGAACGCAACATCAACTACACGAACGTCTGCGTGACCGCGTGCAGGTTCTGCGCCTTCTACGCCGCCCCCAAGGACACCGCCAAGGGCTGGACCCGCGACCTCGACGACATTCTGCGGCGCTGCGCCGAGACGGTCGAGCTGGGCGGCACGCAGATCATGTTCCAGGGCGGGCACCACCCGGACTACGGCGTCGAGTACTACGAGAAGCACTTCCGGGCCATCAAGGGGGCGTTCCCGCAGCTGGTGATCCATTCGCTGGGCGCGTCCGAGGTCGAGCACATGGCCCGGATCTCCGGGGTGACGGTCGAGGAGGCCATCGCCCGGATCCACGCGGCGGGCCTCGACTCCTTCGCGGGGGCGGGCGCCGAACTGCTGCCGGAGCGGCCGCGCAAGGCCATCGCGCCGCTGAAGGAGAGCGGCGAGCGCTGGCTGGAGATCATGGAGACCGCGCACCGGCTGGGCGTGGAGTCCACGTCGACCATGCTGATGGGCACGGGCGAGACCAACGCCGAGCGGATCGAGCACCTGCGGATGCTCCGGGACGTGCAGGACCGCACGGGCGGCTTCCGGGCCTTCATCCCGTACACCTACCAGCCCGAGAACAACCATCTGAAGGGCCGCACCCAGGCCACGCTCTTCGAGTATCTGCGGATGATCGCGATCGCCCGCCTCTTCCTCGACAACGTCCAGCACATCCAGGGGTCCTGGCTGACCACGGGCAAGGAGACCGGCCAGCTGTCCCTGCACTACGGCGCCGACGACCTCGGCTCGATCATGCTGGAGGAGAACGTGGTCTCCTCCGCGGGCGCCAAGCACCGCTCCAACCGGCTGGAGATCATCGACCTGATCCGCAAGGCGGGCCGGGTCCCGGCGCAGCGCGCGACGACGTACGAGCACCTGGTCGTCCACGACGACCCGGCGAACGACCCCGTCGACGACCGCGTGGTCTCGCACATCTCCTCCACCGCCATCGAGGGCGGCACGGCCCACCCCGAACTGAAGCTGCTCTCGTCGAACTGAGCCGCCCGTGCCGACGATTCACGCCGCCGATCTGCTCGTCACGGGGGACCGCCGGCTGTCCGTGCCGGGCGGGGCGGTTCTGGTCGACGGCCGGGAGCTCGCGGCTCTCGGCTCGTACGAGGAGCTGGTGGCCGCGCATCCGACGGCCCGGGTCCGGCGCTGGCCGGGTCTGCTCACCCCGGGCCTGGTCAACCGGTACGGGCCCGAACTGCTCGCGCAGGCCTACCATCCGGACCCGCGCGAGGCCGACGAGCTGGGCACCGAGCCGATCACGGGCGAGGGACTCGCGGCGCTCGCCATGACGGAGGCCCGCTGGGGCGCGAGCGCGCGGCGAGGTGTGCAGCGCATGTTCGCGCACGGGACCGTGGCCGTGGCGGGGGCGCTGTGGCGGCCCGCGGTGGTGGACGCCGTGCGGCGGGCGGGGCTGACGGAGACGGAACGGAGCGCGGACCCCGTGGGCCCGCCGGCCCTCGATCCACTGGCCGGGCGCGGCCTCGCGGCGGCGATCCCGCGGCCGTTGCCGTCCGTCGGTGGGGACGCGACCTTCGCGGTGTTCGACGTCCCGGACGAGGCCGCGCTCGCCGAGCGCGGGGCCGCCGCCTGCGTGGCGACCGTCCTGGGCGGCCGCCTGGTGTACCGCGGGCGTTGAGCGGTCAGCCCGCGAACGCCGTTGCGAACGCCCCCGATCGCTGGGGTACGCCGCTGCAGTCCGTCGCCGCCTCGTCCTGGGCCGACGTGTCGTCCGCGCACTGCCGGTCGCGGAACGTCGACCACATCGACACCCAGGCGATCTCCTTCTCCTCGGCGAAGGAACGCACTTGCGCCGCGTCGGACAGCGTGAACGTCTCGCCCGGGACGTCGTTGACGCCGATCATCGAGGTGAGGGCCATGCCCCGCCAGGCACCCGCGTCGGTCAGGCCGAAGACCTTCGTCAGCTGCGTGTGCGCGGCCTTGGCGGAGGCGAGCGCGTAGTCGCCCATGTCGCCGGTGAAGGACTCGCCGTAGTTCATGGTCATGATGTTGACGGTCGACACCTGGACGTCATGCGTGTTCGCGGACTCCAGCAGGGCGAGGCCGTCGGAGTCGAGCCCGGACGGCATCACCGGCAGGGTGAACGAGACCTTCAGACCGGTGCGTTCCTTCTGCAGCAGCGCGATGGCCGCCGAGCGCCGGGTGACCGAGGCGGAGTCGGCCAGCGTGTCGCCCTCGATGTCGAAGTCGGCCTGGTCGGAACCGGCCGCGTCCAGCGCCTTGCCGTAGGCAGCGGCCAGTTCGGACGCGCTGTCGCAGGTCTGCGCGAGTTCCTTCCCTGACGCCCCGCCGAAGGAGACCCGGACCGTCGCGCCGTCCCGCTTCAGCCGGGAGACACGGGAGGCCACCGCGGAGTCGGTGACCGACCGCGTGCCGTTCCACTTCGGCGTGCAGCCGCTGCCGTCCGACAGCACGAAGGCGAGGTTGTACGCCGCAGGCGAGCCCGTGGCGTCGTTGCCGGACGCCTCGGTGGCGCTGACGTAGGGGGCGTAGGCGGTTCTGTAGGAGGCGGACTTGCCGGTCGAGCCGGTCGAGCCGGTCGCGGCGGGCGCCGCGTCCGAGGTGCCGCCGGAGCCCGCGGAGCATCCCGTGACGGCCAGTGCAAACACCCAGGCGAACCCGGCCGCCGGCATCAGGAATCTCCTCATCGCGCATGCTCCCGCTCCAGTGATGTCCGTCTCAGGTTCCGTCTCGGGACGGCAACGGACCGCCTTTCCCGGGGGAAATGTCTCACACACCAGCGGGTCCCCGGGGAATCTCTCAGGAAAGCGACAGGTTGGCCGTTCTCTCATGGGCGGTTCACAAGAATTCCCGAGAAGGGAACACATAAAGGCTCCCTAATGTCCGGGGAATGCATTCCGAGACTGCCATCGAAAGCCGTGCCGCCGGGCGCGGTCGCCGCCGCAAACGCGGCAACGGACCCGCCGAGGGGCCCGTGTTCGTGGACACCTCCGGGCGCCGGTCGAAGGTGCTCCGCCGCATCGGCGTCCTCGTCGGCGTCGTCTGTCTCGCGTACGCGGGCGTGCTCGGCGCGGCCTTCATGGGCTGGGGCACCTCGCTCAACCCGTCCTCCCTGCTGCCCTTCGCGGGCGGCGGAAGCGGGCAGGCCCCCGACGGCTTCGGGCCGCGCGACGGCATCGGCCGCCAGGCCGGTCCGCCCGGCGGCACGCCGTCGGCCGCCCCCTCGGGCACCGCCGCCCCGTCCCCTTCCTCCCCGTCCCCGTCCCCCTCCTCCCCGTCCCCCTCCTCGCCGTCCGCGTACGCGGCGGCCAACTGACCGGAACGCAGCCACCACATGACCCATCCGACGCCCTCCCGCGGCCGCCGCCGCGCCCCCACCCGCATGGAGCGGGCGGCCGGCCGCGCCGCGGCCCTGCAGAAGCCGCGCGTCGTCCTCGCCCTGCTGCTCCTGCTCGCGCTGACCTGTGTGCTGCTGCTCGACGGCTATCTGCGCGCCGAGGTCGGCGGCGACCAGCGGGTGCGCACCGGGGCCGGCTCCGGCGACGTACCGGACAAGGTGCTCGACGGCGGTCCGATCCTCACCTTCCGGGGCGGCCGGGCGACCTCCGTCTCCGTGCCGGCCAAGACCATCGCGCTCACCTTCGACGACGGCCCCGACCCGACGTGGACCCCCAAGGTCCTCGAGATCCTGCGGAAGTACGACATCCCCGGCACGTTCTTCCTCGTCGGATCGATGGTGTCGCGCCATCCCGGCATCGTGCGGACCATGGTCGACCAGGGCAACGAGGTCGGCATCCACACGTTCACGCACATCGACCTGTCCTACCAGAGCGATGCGCGCGTCAAGCGTGAGATGGAGCAGACGCAGCTCGCCCTCGCGGGCGCGGCGGGCATCACCACGACCCTGTTCCGCGCGCCGTACTCCTCGGAGACCGACGCCATCGACAACTACAGCTGGCCCGTCTACAAGAAGCTCGGCGCCGACGGCTACACGAGCGTCTTCGTCGACACCGACAGCGACGACTGGAAGCGGCCGGGCGTCTCGAAGATCATCAAGTGGGCCACCCCGAAGGACGGCAAGGGCGCCGCGGTCCTCTTCCACGACGCGGGCGGCGAACGTTCGCAGACCGTCGCCGCGCTGCCGCGCTACATCGAGAAGATGCGGGCGAAGGGCTACACCTTCACCACCGTCAGCGGCGTCATGGGGCAGCGGAACGCGACGGGGGCGGCCGGCGCGCCGCGGGACGGCACCCCCGCCGACGGCACGGCCGGCGCCTCCGACCTCTCCGGGCTGCAGGCCGCCCACCACACCGCCACCGGCACGACCCGCTACGAGGGCAGGGCCCTCATCGCGGCGGTGGCCGTCGCCGAGTGGACGGTGCCCGCGCTGTCGGCCCTGCTGATCGTCGTCGGTGTCGCCGTGATGGGCCGTTTCGCGATGATGCTGGCCCTCGCCCGGCGCCACCACAGGCAGCGCAACAGACGCCGGTTCGGCTGGGGTCCGCCGGTCACCCGGCCGGTGAGCGTGATCGTCCCGGCGTACAACGAGAAGGAGTGCATCGCGGGCACCCTCAGATCGCTGGCGAGGAGCACGCATCCGATCGAGATCATCGTGGTGGACGACGGCTCGACCGACGGCACCGCCGAGATCGCCGAGTCCCTCGGCCTGCCGAACGTGCGGGTCGTTCGGCAGCGGAACGCGGGCAAACCGGCGGCCCTCAACAACGGTGTCCGGCACGCGAGTCACGACATCGTCGTGATGATGGACGGCGACACCGTCTTCGAGCCGGACACCGTACGGCAGCTCGTGCAGCCCTTCGCGGATCCGGAGGTCGGCGCGGTCGCCGGCAACGCCAAGGTCGGCAACCGCGACACGGTCATCGGGGCCTGGCAGCACATCGAGTACGTCATGGGCTTCAACCTGGACCGGCGCATGTACGACCTGTTGCGCTGCATGCCGACGATCCCCGGCGCGATCGGCGCGTTCCGCCGGGAGGCGGTGCTCGGGGTCGGCGGGATGAGCGATGACACCCTCGCCGAGGACACCGACATCACCATCGCCCTGCACCGCGCGGGCCGGCGGGTCGTCTACCAGGAGCACGCCAGGGCCTGGACGGAGGCGCCCGGTTCGCTGGGGCAGCTGTGGTCGCAGCGCTACCGCTGGTCGTACGGCACCATGCAGGCGCTGTGGAAGCACCGCAAGTCCCTGACGGACCGGGGTCCTTCGGGGCGGTTCGGCCGGGTCGGCATGCCGCTGGTGGTGCTCTTCCAGATCGTCACGCCCCTCTTCGCCCCGCTGATCGACGTGTTCACCGTCTACTCGATGGTCTTCATCGACCTCCGCGCCGCCCTGCTGGCGTGGCTCGCGGTCCTGGGCGTCCAACTGCTGTGCGCCGCCTACGCCTTCCGGCTGGACCGGGAGAAGTACCGCTACCTGTTGATGATGCCGCTCCAGCAACTGGCCTACCGGCAGCTGATGTACCTCGTCCTCATCCACTCCAGCATCACCGCCCTGACCGGTGGCCGGCTGCGCTGGCAGAAGCTGAAGCGGACCGGTGAGGTCGGCACCGCGGCGGGGGTGGGCTGAGTGGGCGCGCACAGCAAGGGCGGTACCCGGTCCCTGG
The DNA here is from genome assembly GCF_003688995.1 of Streptomyces shenzhenensis. Taxonomy (GTDB): domain Bacteria; phylum Actinomycetota; class Actinomycetes; order Streptomycetales; family Streptomycetaceae; genus Streptomyces; species Streptomyces shenzhenensis_A. The sequence continues at coordinate 108,787 of NZ_PENI01000024.1, forward strand.
TGCCGGCCCCGGTGCCGGATGCCGGCCCGGACGCCGGCCGGCCGGCGCGGGCGGTGGCTCCCCGGCCGGGGCCGGCCCAGCGGGACCGGTACTTCGACACCCTCCGCGCGGTCGCCCTCGTCCGCGTCGTCACCTACCACACCTTCGGCTGGGCCTGGTGCGGCCTGGTCCTCCCGTCCATGGGGATCATGTTCGGCCTGGCCGGCACGCTGATGGCCAGGTCCCTGGAGCGGCCCGCGCTCGCCGTGCTCCGAAGCCGTCTGCGCAGACTCCTCCCGCCGTTCTGGTTCTGGGGTTTCTTCGTCGTCCTCGCGATGCTGCTGCACGGCTGGATGCCGGGCCGGGAGATCGTCTACTGGATCGTGCCGCTCGGCGATCCGCCGGGCGACGCGTGGGGCGAGCAGGCCTGGGAGATCCTCTGGTACCTGCGGACCTACCTCTGGTTCGTCCTGCTCTCCCCGGCCCTGCTGTGGCTGTTCCGCAGGGCGCCGGTCCCCGTCCTGCTGCTGTCCCTCGCGCCCGTCCTGGTGCTGAACTTCCTCCGGTCGCCCCCGGACGGCCGGCTGGGCAGCGCGCTGTGGGACCTGTCGACGTATCTGTTCTGCTGGATCCTGGGCTTCGCGCACCACGACGGAGTGCTCCAGCGGATCAGGCCGGCCGCGGTCGTCGCCCTCTCGCTCGCCGCGCTCGGCTACGGCGGCTGGTACGCCGTCGCGCACCAGGCCGAGTTCGGCACGTACGACCTGGACGAGAACCCGCTCGCGCAGGCCTTCTGGTCGGCCGGTTTCGTCACGCTGCTGATGTGGGCGAAGGCGCACTTCCGGATCGACTTCGCCCGGCTCACCCGCCTGCGCCGGACCGACCGGCTCGTGACGGTCTTCAACGCCCGCGCGGTGACGATCTACCTCTGGCACGAGATCGCGCTCGTCCTGGCCGTGCCGCTGATCGACCGGTTCTGGGACGTGCCCGCCTTCGAGAGGTATCTGCCGCTGGACAGCCAGTGGTTCCTGTTCGGCATCGGCTGGATCCTGATCGCGGTCTTCGTCCTGCTGTGCGGCTGGGTGGAGGACGTGGCGGCGCGCAAGCGGCCGAGGCTGCTGCCGTGACGGCGCCGAGGGCGCTGCGCACGCGGCGCACCCCCTGCTGCCACAATGGGCGGGTGACCCGCGCATCCCTGGACAAGCAGCCGCACGAAGTCGCCTCGATGTTCGACAACGTGGCGGACCGGTACGACCTGACGAACGACGTCCTGTCGCTCGGCCAGGACCGGCGCTGGCGCAAGGAGGTGGCGAGCGCCGTCGACGCGCGCCCCGCGCAGAAGGTCCTGGACCTCGCGGCGGGCACGGCCACCTCGTCACTGCCCTTCACCCGGACCGGCGCCTACGTCGTCCCCTGCGACTTCTCCCTCGGCATGCTCCAGGTCGGCAAGAAGCGCAACGCCTGGCTGCCCTTCACCGCGGGCGACGCGACGCGGCTGCCGTTCAAGGACGACACCTTCGACGCCGTGACGATCTCCTTCGGGCTGCGCAACGTGCAGGACACGGACGCCGCGCTGCGCGAGATGCACCGGGTGACCCGGCCCGGCGGGCGGGTCGTGATCTGCGAGTTCTCGCATCCCACCTGGGCGCCCTTCCGGACCGTCTACACCGAGTACCTGATGCGCGCGCTGCCGCCGGTGGCGCGGGCGGTCTCCTCCGAGCCGGACGCCTACGTCTACCTCGCCGAGTCCATCCGTGCCTGGCCCGACCAGGCCGCACTGGCCGGGCGGCTGCGCTCGGCGGGCTGGTCGAAGGTGGCCTGGCGCAACCTCACCGGCGGCGTGGTGGCCCTGCACCGGGGCTTCAAGGAGGCCTGAGCCCGCGCCGGCCGCTAGCGGTTGGTCATCTCGAAGGCGCCGCCCGGTTCGTCCAGTTCCCGCTGCAGCCCGCCCGAGGGCGGTCTCGGGATGCGGGGTTCGCGGACGCCTCCGCCGCCGTCGCCCTCGCCGAAGTCGAACCACACGTACACCATGGACTCCCGCGGCACCTCGGCGCCGGGCTGCGGGTACTGGCGCACGACGTAGTCGACGACCGTGCGGTGGAAATCCGGGCGGTCCGGCGCGTTGAGGAACAGGCCCTGTGCCCGGGCCCGCTCGCGCGCGTCCACGGCCATCAGGCCGACCAGGCGCGGCACGCGGACTTCGGGTGTTTTGGGTGGTATGTGCACAGATGTCACCCCCAGCGGTACTGGAAGGGTAACCCCGGCGCAGGCGGCCCGAAAGCGGTAAGTGTCTTTCTGTGACAGACGATTACCGTCCGTCACGGATCAGGGCGCGGACAGGGCCCGCGCTCGGCGTCGTGCCGCTGTCGCCGAGCTGGGTTCGGCCCACGGGGCGGCCCTTCGCCGGGTGATCGGCGCCGCTGAATAGACTGCCCCTGTCCAGTGCCGGTCGGCACGTACATTTCGAACCTTGGGGAGATCCCGCCGTGACCGAGCCCCTCTCCGACAACACCGCCGATGTGATCGTCGTCGGCGCGGGGCCAGCCGGCTCCACGACCGCGTACCACCTCGCCAGGGCCGGACTCGACGTACTCCTGCTGGAGAAGACCGAGTTCCCGCGGGAGAAGGTCTGCGGCGACGGTCTCACCCCGCGCGCCGTCAAGCAGCTCGTGTCGATGGGCATCGACATCTCCGAGGAGGCCGGCTGGCTGCGCAACAAGGGCCTCAGGATCATCGGCGGCGGGGTCCGCCTCCAGCTGGACTGGCCGGATCTGGCCTCCTTCCCCGACTACGGGCTGGTCCGCAAGCGCGACGACTTCGACGAGCAACTGGCCCGCCAGGCGCAGAAGGCGGGCACCCGGCTGTACGAGCGGTGCAATGTCTCCGGCCCGGTCGTCGACGACCGCACCGGCCGCATCACCGGCGTGACCGCCAAGCTCGGCGAGGAGAAACGGGAAGTCACCTTCCACGCGCCCCTGGTGGTGGCCGCCGACGGCAACTCCACCCGGCTGTCCCTCGCGATGGGCCTGCACCGCCGCGAGGACCGCCCGATGGGCGTCGCGGTCCGTACGTACTTCACCTCCCCGCGTCACGACGACGACTACCTGGAGTCCTGGCTGGAGCTGTGGGACCGGCGCGGCCCGCAGGACCGGCTGCTGCCCGGCTACGGCTGGATCTTCGGCATGGGCGACGGCACCTCCAACGTCGGCCTCGGCGTGCTCAACACCTCCGCCGCCTTCAAGGACCTGGACTGGCGCGAGATCCTCAAGGCCTGGTGCGCGTCCATGCCGGAGGACTGGGGCTACACCCCGGAGAACATGACCGGCCCGATCCGCGGCGCCGCCCTCCCCATGGCCTTCAACCGCCAGCCGCACTACACCAAGGGCCTGCTGCTCGTCGGCGACGCCGGCGGCCTGGTGAACCCCTTCAACGGCGAGGGCATCGCCTACGCGATGGAGTCCGGCCAGATCGCCGCCGAGGTCATCGCCCAGGCGCACGCGCGGGCCACACCGGGCCAGCGCGAACTGGCCCTCCAGCGCTACCCGCGCGTCCTCAAGGACACCTACGGCGGCTACTACACGCTGGGCCGCGCCTTCGTGAAGCTCATCGGCAACCCGAAGGTCATGCAGATCGCCGCCCAGCGCGGCCTGACCCACCCGCTCCTGATGAGGTTCACCCTGAAGCTCCTGGCCAACCTCACCGACCCGACGGGCGGCGACGCGATGGACCGGATCATCAACGGCCTGAGCAAGGTGGCACCGAAGGCCTGACCCCGGGGCCCGGCTCCGAGACGCCCGGCTCCGGGTCGGTCCCCGGCCGGCTCGTGCGGCCCGGGGCCTCGCGCGTGCGGGCGCGGCCAGCCACGATGGTGCCGCGGACGGCCGACGGCACATCGCGGCACTTCCAGCGGAGCGCTCAGCTCGTGAAGGCCGCGGTGCGGGCGGCCCGCCGCGCGAACACCTCCGCCCGGCGGTCCGCGACCTGCCGCAGCGCCTCCTTGCGGTCCCGCCGGGAGAGCCGGTCCAGGTACAGCTGCCCGTTCACATGGTCGGTCTCGTGGGCGAGGCAGCGTGCGAAGTACCCCGTGCCCTCGACGACGAGCGGGCGGCCGTCCCGGTCGAGGCCGCGCACCACGGCCCGGTCCGGGCGCGGTACCGCCATCACGGCGCCCGGCACGGACAGACAGCCCTCCTCCTCGTCGAGCAGCCGCCGGCCGGCCGGGTCGAGCCGGTCCAGCACGGGGTTGACGATGTGCCCGACATGCCGGGCTCCCTCGTCGTCGGGGCAGTCGTAGACGAACAGTCCGAGGCCGATGCCGACCTGGTTGGCCGCGAGTCCGGCGCCCTCGGCGACGTACATCGTCAGGAACATGTCGTCGATGAGCGCGGCGAGGTCAGGACCGAACTCGGTGACGTCCCGGCAGGGCTTGTGCAGGACCTCCTCGCCGACCTCGGTGATCCGCCGGACCGCACCCCGCCCGGCCTCGGGCGCGAGCCGCGGATACGAGTCGACGGGCCTGCCCTGGACGAAGACACCGGGCATCTCCTGGCTCCCTGTGTTTGTGAGGATGCTGTGGGTGACGGAGCTTCGGGGTTCCGGCCTGTGGGACCTCTCCCTACCCTCCGATTCCCATGACAACAGAACACGCCCAGCACTCCCAGGCGCACGTCGGACACTCCCGCAGACGCTTCCTGGCCGCCGCGGGCTCGATGGCGGCCGGGGGAGCGGCCACCGCCCTGGCGGCAGCGGGACGCGCCGCCGCGGCCCCGGGCGCCGCAGGCAAGCGCGTCGCGGTCCTCGGCGGCGGCGTCTCGGGCCTCAGCGCCGCCCACGAACTCGTCGAGCGCGGCTACGCGGTCACCGTCTACGAGTACTACGACGCCCTCGGCGGCAAGGCCCGCTCGATGGACGTCCCCGGCACCGGCACCGGCGGCCGCAGACCGCTCCCCGGCGAACACGGCTTCCGGTTCTTCCCCGGCTTCTACCGGAACCTGCCGGACACGATGCGCCGCATCCCCTTCCCCGGCAACGCCGGCGGAGTCCACGACAACCTCCGCAGCGGCACGGAGGCGCTGTTCGCGCGCGCCGCCGGCCGCCCCGATCTGCACTTCCCGCTGCGCCGGGTCACCACCCCGCCCGCGCCCGGCGACCTCACCCCGTCCTGGATCCGCGACCAGATCCTGTCCGTCCTCGACCTGGGCACCAGCCTGCCCGCCCACGAGGCCGCCTACTTCGCCGGCCGTCTCCTGGTCCACCTCACCAGCTGCGACGCCCGCCGCGAGGGCCAGTGGGAGCAGGTCCCGTGGTGGGACTTCATCCGGGCCGGCGAGATGAGCCGTGAGTACCAGGTGCTCCTAGGGATCGGCCAGACCCGCAACCTGGTCGCCACCCGCGCCGAGATCGCCTCCACGCGCACGGTCGGCCGGGTCATCGTCGAGGCGCTGCTGCTGTGGGGCCTGCTGGGCCGGGGCATGGACGGCGACGCCGATATCGACCGTGTGCTCAACGCCCCCACGAGCGAGGCCTGGATCGACCCCTGGGAGACCTATCTGCGCTCCCGGGGCGTCGAGTTCGTGCTCGGCACCCAGGTGCGTGAGGTGGTCCACGAGGGCGGCCGGGTGACCGGGGTGCGGGTCCGCGCGCGGGACGGCGGCGAGGAGCGCACCGTCACCGCCGACCACTACGTCTCCGCGCTGCCCGTCGAACACGCCCGCGCGACCTGGGGACGGGCCCTGCGCGCCGCCGACCCCCAGCTGGGCCGGTGCGACGCGCTGAGGACGGACTGGATGACCGGCGTGATGTTCTATCTGCGCACCCCGACGCCCGTCGTGCACGGGCACATCAACTGCCTGGACTCGCCCTGGGCGGTGACGGCCGTCGGGCAGGCGCAGTTCTGGGACGAACGGGACTTCGCGCGCGACTACGGGGACGGGCAGGCCCACGACTGTCTGTCGGCCATCGTCTCGGAATGGGACAAGCCCGGCATCCTGTACGGCAAGACGGCCCGTGAGTGCACCCGGGAGGAGGTCGTCGCCGAGCTGTGGGCGCAGTTGAAGGACGGGCTGAACGACCCGGGCAGGACCACGCTCACCGACGGGGACCGGCTCGGCTGGTTCATGGACCCGGCGGTGACGGGGCTCGGCGGTCCCGACCCGCAGAACCGCGAGCAGCTGCTCATCCATCCCACCGGCACGCTCTACAACCGCCCGTCGGCCAGGACCGCCGTGCCGAACTTCTTCCTCGCGGGCGACTATGTCCGCACGGATGTGGACCTGGCGACGATGGAGGGCGCCAACGAGTCGGCGCGCCGGGCCGTCAACGCACTCCTGGACGCGGACAATTCGGACGCCGAGCGCTGCCGGCTGTGGGAACTGTTCCGCCCGCCGGAACTGGAACCTCTCAAGCGTCTCGACGAGGTGCGCTACCGGCTGGGCCTGCCCAACACCTTCGACCTGGGATGACGCGGAAGAGCCGCCGCCCCCCGAGCGGCTGCGGCCCTTCCGGCTGCGACCGTGCTCAGAGCACCCGCACCGCGCCGGACGGCGGGTCGTACGACAGCGGCCTCTCGACGACGCCCGTGGAGGGGTTCTGCGCGCCGACGAACATGCCGTCGCCGACGTACACCCCCACGTGGTAGGCGCTGCCCGCGCCGCCCCAGTACAGGATGTCGCCCGGCTGCAGGTTGCTCAGCGAGACCTGGGTGCCCGCGGTCGACTGGTCCTGGGAGACGCGCGGCAGGCTGATGCCGACCTGCTTGAAGGCGGTCTGCACGAGCCCGGAGCAGTCGTAGGCGGACGGGCCGGTGGCGCCGGAGACATACGCCTTGCCGACCTGGGCCTTCACGAACGAGATGACCGCGGCGGCCGAACCGGTCGCCGCGGAGCTGCCGCTGGAGACGCTCGCGGAGGCGCCCGAGCCGGCGGCGGGGGTGGAGGCCGAGGCGGAGGTGGAGGCGCTCAGGGCGGTCCGCTCGGCGGCGCGCGAGGCGCGCTCGGCCGCGGCCTTGCGGGCGGCCTCCGCGGCCTTCTTCCTCGCCTCCGCCTTCTTCTTGGCATCGGCCAGGTCCGCCTTGGCCTCTTTCGCGGCCTTTGCGGCGGCCGCGTCGCGCTCGGCCTGGAGCTGGTAGTTCGCGGCGGCCTGCTGCGTGACCTCCGCGGACTGGGCGACCTGGACGGCCATGTCGGCCGTCAGGGTGGGCAGTTCGAGGGTCTGCGTCACAGGTTCGGCGGCGCTCGCCGAACCGGACGCACCGGCGACTGCCAGGGTGCCGAGGACGCCACCGGCAACTCCGGCCCGCATCGCGATTTTCGACGCGTTGCGGCGGGGCTTCCGGTGGCTGCGTATGTGAGCGGTGTGGGACATGGGACTAAGCGGTACCAGGGGCTCCTTCATATCTTCAAGAAACGTGTGCTGTGCCACAGTTGCTCAATCGCGACGGCGAATCTCGGGCGCGTCGTTCTTTATTGACGCCGTAACGGACATTGCGGACGCAGGTGATCAAGCCCGTGATCATGGGCTTTCGCTGATACGCCCGAATTGCCCCGCACCTACCATCGGTTGAGGTCGAGGCCAAGCCCCGTTCTCAGGCGGCTCTCATCGATGTGGCGGAGGTCACGGAACGGTTACCGTGGCCGTCGCGTCCGGTGTCCGGTTTGCGCCCTGTCGACTTCGTGAACGCGTGCACGCGTCCACACCTCGCCCCGCACCTCCTCCTGATGTGTGAACGCGCTCCTCTATCAGCGCGTCCGGTCCAGCACCAATTTGCATGCAAGGGAAGTCTCTTGATATTGAGATGCCCCCTCCGGCCTGGCTTGACGAGCGAAAATGTCACCTCGGGTGATCGCTCAAGCGCCTCAGGTGTGAAGATCACCGCTCATCCGGCTTCATGATCCTTCGTCAGGTGGTGGAGATCACAAAGCTTGAGTAATACCCCGTGTCGCAGATCACAGAGCGGCGGGCATAAGATGCGAGGCAGTTGGGCTTGTGACCCGCTTCACATGTTCTCGATCTTCGCCCGGGACGCGCGGGGCTCGTGGGACGGGTGGGGCGGCTGTGAGCCCGATGCCAACCGCCACCAGTCAGTGCCGACTGAGAGGAGCGAGGAGCGGTGAACGCTTATGCGCCCATCCTCGTACTGGGAGCCCTCGGGGCAGGCTTTGCGATCTTCTCCGTGGTCATGGCCACGTTGATCGGGCCAAAGCGGTACAACCGCGCCAGGCTCGAAGCCTACGAATGCGGCATCGAGCCCACCCCCACGCCGGCCGGCGGCGGGCGCTTCCCGATCAAGTACTACCTGACGGCGATGCTCTTCATCGTCTTCGACATCGAGATCGTCTTCCTCTACCCCTGGGCCGTCACCTTCGACGCCCTGGGTGTTTTCGGGCTCGTGGAGATGCTGCTCTTCGTGCTCACCGTCTTCGTCGCGTACGCGTACGTATGGCGGCGCGGCGGCCTGGAATGGGACTGAGGGGCCTTAAGGACATGGGACTCGAAGAAAAGCTGCCGAGCGGTTTCCTGCTGACCACCGTCGAGCAGGCCGCGGGCTGGGTGCGCAAGTCGTCCGTCTTCCCCGCGACGTTCGGACTCGCCTGCTGCGCCATCGAGATGATGACGACCGGGGCCGGCCGCTACGACCTGGCGCGCTTCGGCATGGAGGTCTTCCGCGGCTCGCCGCGCCAGGCGGACCTCATGATCGTCGCGGGCCGGGTCAGCCAGAAGATGGCGCCGGTGCTGCGCCAGGTCTACGACCAGATGCCCAACCCGAAGTGGGTGATCTCCATGGGCGTCTGCGCCTCCTCGGGCGGCATGTTCAACAACTACGCGATCGTCCAGGGCGTCGACCACATCGTCCCGGTCGACATCTACCTCCCCGGCTGTCCGCCCCGGCCCGAGATGCTGATGGACGCGATCCTCAAGCTCCACCAGAAGATCCAGTCCACCAAGCTCGGCGTGAACGCCGAGGAAGCGGCCCGCGAGGCGGAGGAGGCGGCGCTCAAGGCCCTGCCCACGATCGAGATGAAGGGGCTGCTGCGATGAGCGACGCGAACGGCACCGGCGGCGCGAACGGCGTGAACCCCGAGAAGGACCTCGCCGCCGCCAACCTGCCCGGCCGGCGCGGCGAGGGCGGTGAGGAGATCCGCGTCCAGCGCGGCATGTTCGGCGCCAACAACGGCGGTGACACCTCCGGCTACGGCGGCCTGGTGCGCTCGGTCCGGCTCCCGGGACCGGCCACCCGCCCGTACGGGGGCTGGTTCGACGAGGTCGCCGACGAACTCGAGGGCGCCCTGGAGGAGCAGGGACTCGTCCCGGACAACGCCATCGAGAAGACCGTCGTCGACCGGGGCGAGCTGACCTTCCACATCGAGCGCGCGTACCTGGTCCAGGTCGCCCGCACCCTGCGCGACGACCCGGCGCTGCGCTTCGAGCTGTGCACCGGCGTCAGCGGCGTCCACTACCCGCAGGACAAGGGACGCGAGCTGCACGCCGTCTACCACCTGCGCTCGATCACCCACAACCGGCTGATCCGCCTCGAAGCCAGCGCCCCGGACAGCGAGCCGCACATCCCGTCGCTGGTCGCCGTGTATCCGACCAACGACTGGCACGAGCGCGAGACCTACGACTTCTTCGGCATCGTCTTCGACGGTCACCCGGCCCTCACGCGGATCATGATGCCGGACGACTGGCAGGGCCATCCGCAGCGCAAGGACTACCCGCTCGGCGGCATCCCCGTCGAGTACAAGGGCGCCCAGATCCCGGCTCCGGACCAGCGGAGGTCTTACTCGTGAGCACGCAGTCAGCATCCGCGGCGTCGGCGTCGGCGCGCGAGACGACCGAGGGCACCGTCTACACGGTCACCGGCGGCGACTGGGACGAGGTCGTCCAGTCGGCGACCCGTGCCGACGACGAGCGCATCGTCGTCAACATGGGGCCCCAGCACCCCTCCACCCACGGGGTGCTCCGGCTGATCCTGGAGATCGAGGGCGAGACGGTCACCGAGGCCCGCTGTGGCATCGGCTACCTGCACACCGGTATCGAGAAGAACCTCGAATACCGGACGTGGACGCAGGGCACCACGTTCGTGACGCGCATGGACTACCTGACGTCCTTCTTCAACGAGACCGCCTACTGCCTCGCCGTCGAGAAGCTCCTCGGCATCGAGGACGAGATCACCGAGCGGGCCGAGATCATCCGGGTGCTCCTGATGGAGCTGAACCGGATGTCCTCGCACCTGGTGTGCATCGCCACCGGCGGCATGGAGCTGGGCGCCACCACGATCATGATCTACGGGTTCCGTGACCGAGAGATGATTCTCGACATCTACGAGCTCATCACGGGCCTCAGGATGAACCACGCGTACATCCGGCCCGGCGGACTCGCCCAGGACCTGCCGCCCGGCGCGGTGGACCAGATCCGCGAGTTCGTGAAGAAGATGAAGAAGAACCTCCCGGAGTACGACAAGCTCGCCACCGGGAACCCCATCTTCAAGGCCCGCATGCAGGACATCGGCTATCTCGACCTGGCCGGCTGCATGGCCCTCGGCGCCACCGGCCCGATCCTGCGCTCCGCCGGCCTGCCGCACGACCTGCGCAAGGCACAGCCGTACTGTGGCTACGAGACGTACGACTTCGACATCCCGACCGCCGACAGCTGCGACGCCTACGGGCGCTTCCTGGTCCGCCTGGAGGAGATGCGCCAGTCGCTCAGGATCGTCGAACAGTGCCTGGACCGGCTCCAGCCAGGACCGGTCATGGTCGCCGACAAGAAGATCGCCTGGCCCGCCCAGCTCGCCCTCGGACCGGACGGGCTCGGCAACTCCCTCGACCACATCAAGAAGATCATGGGCACCTCCATGGAGGCCCTGATCCACCACTTCAAGCTCGTCACGGAAGGCTTCCGCGTCCCGCCGGGACAGGCGTACGCGGCGGTCGAGTCACCCAAGGGCGAGCTCGGGGTGCACGTCGTCTCCGACGGCGGCACCCGCCCCTACCGGGTCCACTTCCGCGACCCGTCCTTCACCAACCTGCAGGCCATGGCGGCGATGTGCGAGGGCGGCCAGGTCGCCGACGTGATCGTCGCCGTAGCGTCCATCGACCCCGTGATGGGAGGCGTCGACCGGTGACCACCTCTTCTTCGGAGCGGGGCGTCAGCCTGGGCATGCCGGAACTGCCCGCGCCCGCGTACCCGGACGACGTACGGGCCCGGCTGGAGGCCGACGCGCGCGAGATCATCGCGCGCTACCCCGACTCCCGGTCCGCCCTGCTGCCGCTGCTGCACCTCGTGCAGTCGGAGGAGGGCCACGTCACGCGCACCGGGATGCAGTTCTGCGCGGACACGCTGCACCTGACCACGGCCGAGGTCACCGCGGTCGCCACCTTCTACACCATGTACCGGCGCAAGCCGTCCGGTGACTACCAGGTGGGCGTGTGCACCAACACGCTGTGCGCGGTCATGGGCGGTGACGCGATCTTCGAGACGCTCCAGGAGCACCTGGGTGTCGGCAACGGCGAGACCACCGACGACGGCAAGGTCACCCTGGAGCACATCGAGTGCAACGCGGCCTGCGACTTCGCGCCGGTCATGATGGTCAACTGGGAGTTCTTCGACAACCAGACGCCGGCGAGCGCCACCCGTCTCGTGGACGACCTCCGCGAGGGACGCCCCGTCGAGCCCACGCGCGGGGCGCGCCTGTGCACCTTCAAGGAGACCGCTCGCATCCTGGCCGGCTTCCCCGACGAGCGGCCCGGGGCCGTCGAGGAGAGCGGCAGCGCGGGACCCGCCTCGCTGGTGGGCCTCCGCCTGGCCAAGGGAGAGACCGCACCCGCGCGCGTGGTCCATCCGCGAGCCCAGGAGCCCCAGGACACGCCGCCCGCCGGCCAGGCCACAGAGGAGGGGGAGTGATGACCGTGGAGGCCGAACTCAAGGACCACAGCCCCGAGAAGCTGCTCGCACCCGTGCTGTCGGCCTTCTGGGACGAGGACAGGTCCTGGACGCTGGACGTGTACCGCAGGCACGAGGGGTACGAGGGGCTGCGCAAGGCGCTCGCCATGTCGCCGGACGACCTGATCGCGTACGTCAAGGACTCCGGTCTGCGCGGGCGCGGCGGCGCGGGATTCCCGACGGGAATGAAATGGCAGTTCATTCCCCAGGGGGATGGAAAACCGCACTATCTAGTTGTCAACGCCGACGAATCGGAGCCCGGGACATGCAAGGACATCCCGCTCCTCTTCGCGAACCCGCATAGCCTCATCGAGGGCATTGTCATCGCGTGTTATGCCATCAGGTCGTCTCATGCCTTCATCTATCTGCGTGGTGAAGTCGTCCCCGTTCTGCGGCGGTTGCACGAGGCCGTGCGCGAGGCCCGCGCGGCCGGCTACCTCGGCGAGAACATCCTGGGCAGCGGACTCGACCTCGACCTCACCGTGCACGCCGGCGCCGGCGCGTACATCTGCGGTGAGGAGACCGCGCTGCTCGACTCGCTCGAGGGCCGCCGCGGCCAACCGCGGCTGCGTCCCCCCTTCCCTGCTGTCGAAGGGCTCTATGCCTGCCCGACTGTGGTGAATAACGTCGAATCCATCGCGTCGGTTCCCGCCATCCTGAAAAACGGCAAGGAATGGTTCAGGGCGATGGGCAGCGAGAAGTCTCCCGGCTTCACGCTCTACTCGCTCAGCGGCCACGTCGCGAGCCCCGGCCAGTACGAGGCGCCGCTCGGCATCACCCTGCGCCAGCTCCTCGACATGAGCGGCGGGATGCGCCCCGGCCACCGCCTCAAGTTCTGGACGCCGGGCGGCTCCTCGACGCCGATGTTCACCGACGAGCACCTCGACGTCCCCCTTGACTACGAAGGAGTGGGCGCCGCGGGTTCCATGCTCGGCACCAAGGCCCTGCAGTGCTTCGACGAGACGACCTGCGTCGTGCGCGCGGTGACCCGCTGGACCGAGTTCTACGCCCACGAGTCCTGCGGCAAGTGCACCCCCTGCCGCGAAGGAACGTACTGGCTCGTGCAGTTGCTGCGGGACATCGAGGCCGGCAAGGGTGCCATGGCCGACCTCGACAAGCTCGCCGACATCGCCGACAACATCAACGGCAAGTCCTTCTGCGCCCTCGGCGACGGCGCCGCCTCGCCGATCTTCTCCTCGCTCAAGCACTTCCGCGAGGAGTACGAGCAGCACATCACGGGCCGGGGCTGCCCCTTCGACCCGGCCAAGTCGACTGCCTGGGCCGATCGCCCGGAGGTGAACGCATGACCGTGACCACCAGCGCTCCCTCAGGCGGGGGAGAAGCGGCGGTCCCGCCGGAGGACCTCGTCACGCTGACGATCGACGGCGTCGAGATCAGCGTGCCCAAGGGCACCCTGGTCATCCGGGCCGCCGAGCAACTCGGCATCGAGATCCCCCGCTTCTGCGACCATCCCCTCCTCGATCCGGCCGGCGCCTGCCGGCAGTGCATCGTGGAGGTCGAGGGCCAGCGCAAGCCCATGGCGTCCTGCACGATCAACTGCACGGACGGGATGGTGGTGAAGACCCAGCTCACCTCGCCGGTCGCCGAGAAGGCCCAGCACGGTGTGATGGAGCTGCTGCTCATCAACCACCCGCTGGACTGCCCGGTCTGCGACAAGGGCGGCGAGTGCCCGCTGCAGAACCAGGCGATGTCGCACGGCAACGCCGAGTCCCGCTTCGAGGGGCGCAAGCGGACCTACGAGAAGCCCGTCCCCATCTCCACGCAGGTGCTGCTCGACCGCGAGCGGTGCGTGCTGTGCGCCCGCTGCACCCGGTTCTCCAACCAGATCGCGGGCGACCCGATGATCGAGCTGATCGAGCGGGGCGCGCTCCAGCAGGTCGGCACCGGCGAGGGCGACCCCTTCGAGTCGTACTTCTCCGGGAACACCATCCAGATCTGCCCGGTCGGCGCGCTCACGTCCGCGGCCTACCGGTTCCGCTCCCGCCCCTTCGACCTGGTGTCCTCGCCGTCCGTGTGCGAGCACTGCTCCGGCGGCTGCGCGACACGCACGGACCACCGGCGCGGCAAGGTCATGCGGCGGCTCGCCGCCAACGACCCCGAGGTCAACGAGGAGTGGATCTGCGACAAGGGGCGGTTCGCCTTCCGGTACGCCCAGTTGAAGGACCGGCTCGACACTCCTCTGGTACGCGACGCGGAGGGCGAGCTGAAGCCGGCGTCCTGGCCGGACGCCCTGCAGATCGCCGCCCAGGGGCTGCTGGCCTCGCGCGGCAGGACCGGCGTCCTCACCGGCGGTCGGCTGACCGTCGAGGACGCGTACGCCTACAGCAAGTTCGCGCGCGTGGCGCTCGACACCAACGACATCGACTTCCGCGCGCGCGTGCACAGCGGCGAGGAGGCCGACTTCCTGGCCTCCCGGGTCGCCGGCCGCGGCCGTGACCTCGACGGTACGGGCGTCACGTACACCCTGCTGGAGAAGGCCCCCGCCGTCCTGCTGGTCGGGTTCGAGTCGGAGGAGGAGGCGCCCGGCGTCTTCCTGCGGCTGCGCAAGGCCTGGCGCAAGCACAAGCAGCAGGTGTTCTCGCTGGCCACACACGCCACCCGGGGCCTGGAGAAGACCGGCGGCACGCTGCTGGCCGCGGCTCCGGGCACCGAGACCGAATGGCTGGACGCGCTCGCCAGCGGCTTCGGCCTGGAAGGCGCCGGGACCACGGCGGCCGAGGCGCTGCGCGCCGACGGCGCGGTGATCGTCGTCGGCGAGCGGCTGGCCGGGGTGGCCGGCGGCCTCACCGCCGCCGTGCGGGCCGCGGCCGCGACCGGCGCCCGGCTGGCGTGGATCCCGCGCCGGGCCGGGGAACGCGGGGCGATCGAGGCGGGCGCGCTGCCGTCACTGCTGCCGGGCGGACGGCCGGCGACCGACCCGCGCGCGCGTGAGGAGGTCGCGGCGGCCTGGGGCCTGTCCGAACTCCCGCACCGCTACGGCCGCGACACCGGCGAGATCGTGGCCGCCGCCGCGAGCGGCGAGCTGCAGGCGCTGCTCGTCGCGGGCGTGGAGATCGCCGACCTGCCCGATCCGGCACGCGCGCGTGGGGCACTGTCCGAGGCCGGCTTCGTGGTGTCGCTGGAACTACGGCCCAGCGAGGTCAGCGAGCACGCCGACGTCGTGCTCCCGGTCGCCGCGGTCGCCGAGAAGACCGGCACCTTCCTCAACTGGGAGGGCCGGGCCCGCTTCTTCGAGGCCGCGCTCAAGCCCGACCAGATGACCCGGCGGCTGCCGCCGACCGACGCGCGCGTGCTGCAGATGCTGGCCGACGCCATGGACGTCCACCTGGGCCTGCCGGACCTGCGCACCACGCGCGCGGAACTGGACCGGCTCGGCGCCTGGGACGGGCCGCGGGCCGCCGATCCGCTGGAGACGGCGGCCGCGCCGCCGCGTCCGGCCGTCGGCGAGGCCCTGCTCGCCGGGCACCGGCTGCTGCTCGACCGGGGCGCCCTGCAGCAGGGCGACGAGGCGCTGGCCGGGACCCGGCACGCGGCACGCGTACGCGTGTCGGCCGCGACGGCCGCCGAGTCGGGCGTCGCGGACGGCGAGGTCCTCACCGTGACCGGCCCCGCAGGGACCGTCGAACTCCCGCTCCAGGTCACCGAGATGCCCGACCGGGTGGTGTGGCTCCCGCTGAACTCCGTGGGCGGCGGCGTCGCCTCCGACACCGGGGCCCGGCCCGGCTCCCTCGTCCGTATCGGCCCGGCGACACCCGCCGACCAGGCCCCCAAGGAGGTGGAGGCATGAGCACCTACGTCGCCGCTGAAGACCTCTCGATGTTCGGCACCGACCCCTGGTGGCTGGTCGTCGTCAAGGCGGTGTTCTGCTTCGCCTTCCTGATGCTGACCGTGCTGTTCTCCATCGTGTGGGAGCGCAAGGTCGTCGCCTGGATGCAGCTGCGCATCGGCCCCAACCGGCACGGCCCCTGGGGCATGCTCCAGTCGCTCGCCGACGGCATCAAGCTGATGCTCAAGGAGGACGTCGTCGTCAAGCGCGCGGACAAGGTGGTCTACGTCCTCGCGCCGATCGTCGCCGCCATCCCGGCGTTCATGGCGATCGCGGTGATCCCCTTCGGCCCGGCCGGCAACGAGGTCTCGATCTTCGGCCGGCGCACCACGATGCAGCTCACCGACCTGCCGATCGCGATGCTCTTCATCCTCGCGGTCGCCTCGGTCGGCATCTACGGCATCGTCCTCGCCGGCTGGAGCTCCGGATCGACCTACCCGCTCCTCGGCGGCCTGCGCTCCTGCGCGCAGATGATCTCCTACGAGATCGCCATGGGCGCGGCGTTCGCCTCGGTGTTCCTCTACTCGGGGTCGATGTCCACGTCGACGATCGTCGAACGGCAGCACGACCAGTGGTACATCCTGCTGCTGCCGGTCTCCTTCGTCCTCTACATCGTCACGATGATCGGCGAGACCAACCGCGCCCCCTTCGACATGCCGGAGTCCGAGGGCGACCTGGTGGGCGGCTTCAACACCGAGTACTCGTCGATCAAGTTCGCGATGTTCATGCTCTCCGAGTACGTGAACATGGTGACGGTCTCGGCCGTGGCGACCACGCTCTTCCTCGGCGGGTGGCGGGCCCCGTGGCCGATCAGCACGTTCTGGGAGGGCGCGAACCACGGCTGGTGGCCGATGCTCTGGTTCGTCGTCAAGGTCCAGTTGCTGCTGTTCTTCTTCATCTGGCTGCGCGGCACGCTCCCGCGCGTCCGCTACGACCAGCTGATGAAGCTCGGCTGGAAGGTCCTCATCCCGGTCTCCGTGGTGTGGCTGATGCTCGTCGCCACCGTGCGGGCCCTGCGGAACGAGAACTACAACTTCACCGACATCGCCCTCTACGTGGGCGGTGCCGTCCTCACCCTGCTGATTCTCTCCATCGTCGTCGACATGTTCATGGAGAAGGCGAAGGCGGCCGAACGGCCGGTCGGGGAACCGGGATTCGACCCGATGGCGGGCGGATTCCCCGTGCCGCCGCTGCCCGGACAGGAACTGCCACCGGTGCCGAGGCGCCGCTCGCGCCGCGAGCGGGAGCTGATTGTCAGTGGCGGGTCGGACACTGTCAGTGACGGATCTTCGGATGGAAAGGAGGCGTCCGATGGCTGAGGAGCCCAAGGAGACCAAGCCCGGTTTCCAGAACCCCGTGGCCGGCTTCGGCGTGACCTTCAAGGCCATGTTCAAGAAGCGGCTGACCGAGCAGTACCCGGAACAGAAGAAGACCACGGCCCCGCGGTTCCACGGACGGCACCAGCTCAACCGCCATCCGGACGGCCTGGAGAAGTGCATCGGCTGCGAGCTGTGCGCCTGGGCCTGCCCCGCCGACGCCATCTATGTGGAGGGCGCCGACAACACCGACGAGGAGCGCTACTCGCCGGGCGAGCGGTACGGCCGCGTCTACCAGATCAACTACGCCCGCTGCATCCTGTGCGGCCTGTGCATCGAGGCGTGCCCCACCCGCGCGCTCACGATGACCAACGAGTTCGAGCTGGCCGACTCCAGCCGGGCCAACCTCATCTACACCAAGGAGCAACTGCTCGCCGGTCTCGACGAGGGCATGGTCGACACACCGCACGCGATCTTCCCGGGCATGGACGAGCAGGACTACTACCGCGGGCTCGTCACCGAGGCCGCGCCGGGCACCGTGCGCCAGGCCGCCGTCTCCAAGGGCGAGAAGCCCCAGGAAGAGCCCCAGGAAGAGGAGGTGGAGGCATGACCGCGCCACTCGCCGCGTACACCACCTCCACCGGGGAGGCCTTCCAGTTCTGGGTGCTCGGCACCGTCGCCGTGCTGGGCGCCCTGGGCACCGTCTTCATGAGGAGGGCCGTGCACAGCGCGCTCTGCCTCGCCGGAACCATGATCGTCCTGGCGGTGTTCTACCTCGCCAACGGCGCCTACTTCCTGGGCATCGTGCAGATCGTCGTGTACACCGGCGCGATCATGATGCTGTTCCTGTTCGTGGTGATGCTCGTCGGCGTGACCGCGGCGGACTCCCTGAAGGAGACCATCAAGGGGCAGCGCTGGCTGGCCCTGCTGTGCGGGGCCGGCTTCGGCATCCTGCTGTTCGCGGGCATCGCGAACGCCTCCCTGAAGCAGTTCAACGGCACCGGCCGGGCGAACGCGAACGGCAATGTGGAGGGCCTCGCCGCCCTCATCTTCACCAAGTACGTCTTCGCCTTCGAAATCACCGGCGCGCTGCTCATCACGGCCGCCGTCGGCGCCATGGTGCTCACCCACCGGGAGCGCACCGAGCGGCCCAGGACCCAGCGCGAGCTGGCCGAGCAGCGGGTGCGCGAGGGAGTGCACCTGCCGCCGCTGCCGGCCCCCGGTGTCTACGCCCGGCACAACGCGGTGGACATCGCCGGCCTGCTGCCCGACGGCACCCCGTCCGAGCTGACGGTCAACAAGACGCTGCGCGAGCGCGGCCAGGTCCGTGACGTGTCGACGGAGGCGCTCAACGACCTGCGGGCCCTGGAGCGGCGCGCGGAGGAGCGGCTGGAGCGCACCGAGATCGAGCCGTCGATCGCCAAGCGGCCCGAGGAGGCGTCGAAGTGAATCCCGTCAACTACCTCTATCTCGCCGCCCTGTTGTTCACGATCGGCGCCACGGGCGTGCTCATCAGACGCAACGCGATCGTCGTGTTCATGTGCATCGAGCTGATGCTCAACGCGTGCAACCTGGCGTTCGTCACCTTCTCCCGGATGCACGGCAATCTCGACGGCCAGATCATCGCCTTCTTCACGATGGTCGTCGCCGCCGCGGAGGTCGTGGTCGGGCTCGCGATCATCGTGTCGCTGTTCCGTACCCGCCACTCGGCCTCGGTCGACGACGCCAGCCTGATGAAGCTGTAGGGGGCGCTGGACCGTATGAACGCAGAGAACCTGATCGCGCTGCTGATCGCGGCGCCCCTGCTCGGAGCGGCCGTCCTGCTGGTCGGCGGCCGGCGGCTGGACGCCGTCGGCCACTGGGTCGGCACGCTCCTGTCGGCGGCCTCCTTCGTGATCGGCGTGATCCTCTTCGCCGACCTGCTCGGCAAGGACGCCGAACACCGCACGCTCACCCAGCACCTGTTCAGCTGGATCCCGGTCGAGGGCTTCCAGGCGGACGTCGCCTTCCGCCTCGACCAGCTGTCGATGACGTTCGTGCTGCTGATCACGGGCGTCGGCTCGCTGATCCACCTGTACTCGATCGGGTACATGGAGCACGACGAGCGGCGGCGCCGCTTCTTCGGCTATCTGAACCTGTTCCTCGCGGCGATGCTGCTGCTCGTCCTCGCCGACAACTACCTGCTGCTGTACGTCGGCTGGGAGGGCGTCGGCCTCGCCTCCTACCTGCTGATCGGCTTCTGGCAGCACAAGCCGAGCGCGGCGACCGCGGCGAAGAAGGCCTTCCTGGTCAACCGCGTCGGCGACATGGGTCTCTCGATCGCGATCATGCTGATGTTCACCACCTTCGGCACCTTCGCGTTCGGCCCGCTGCTCGGCACCCACGCCGAACCCGGCCTCGCGGGCGGCGCCTCCGAGGGCAAGCTCACCGCGATCGCCCTGATGCTGCTGCTCGCCGCGTGCGGCAAGTCCGCCCAGGTGCCGCTGCAGTCCTGGCTCGGGGACGCGATGGAGGGCCCGACCCCGGTCTCGGCCCTCATCCACGCGGCGACCATGGTGACCGCCGGCGTGTATCTGATCGTCCGCTCGGCGGCGATCTTCAATGCCGCGCCGGACGCGCAGCTCGTCGTCACCGTCGTCGGCGCGGTCACGTTGCTGTTCGGTGCGATCGTCGGTTGCGCGAAGGACGACATCAAGAAGGCGCTGGCCGGTTCGACGATGTCGCAGATCGGCTACATGGTGCTGGCGGCGGGCCTCGGCCCGATCGGCTACGTCTTCGCGATCATGCACCTGGTGACGCACGGCTTCTTCAAGGCCGGGCTGTTCCTCGGCGCCGGTTCGGTCATGCACGGCATGAACGACGAGGTCGACATGAGGAAGTACGGCGGTCTGCGGACGTACATGCCGGTCACCTTCATCACCTTCGGCCTCGGCTACCTCGCCATCATCGGATTCCCGGGCCTGTCCGGCTTCTTCTCCAAGGACAAGATCATCGAGGCGGCCTTCGCCAAGGGCGGCACCGAGGGCTGGATCCTCGGCGGCGCGGCCCTGCTCGGCGCGGCCATCACCGCGTACTACATGACCCGCGTGATGCTGATGACGTTCTTCGGTGAGAAGCGCTGGCAGCCCGACGAGAACGGCAACGAACCGCATCCGCACGAGTCGCCCAGGGTCATGACGATCCCGATGATCGTGCTGGCCGTCGGCTCGGTCTTCGGCGGCGCGATCTTCGGCATCGGCGACCGCTTCCTGCACTGGCTGGAGCCCGTCACCGGCCACTCGCACGGCGATTCGCCGGTCAGCGCCCTCACCGTCACCCTCGCCACGGTGGTGGTGCTGGTGATCGGCGGCGCGATCGCCTATGCCCAGTACGGCCGCCGCCCGGTCCCCGCGGTCGCCCCGCGCGGCTCGCTGCTCACCCGGGCCGCCCGGCGCGACCTGCTCCAGGACGACTTCAACCACGTCGTCCTGGTCCGCGGCGGAGAGCACCTGACGCGCTCGCTGGTGTACGTCGACCACACCCTGGTCGACGGGGTCGTCAACGGCACGGCCGCCGGCTTCGGCGGCCTCTCCGGACGGCTGCGCCGCGTGCAGAACGGCTTCGCGCGCAGTTACGCGGTCTCGATGTTCGGCGGTGTGGCACTCCTGATCGCCGCGACCCTGCTGATGAGGGCGGTCTGATACCGATGTCCTTTCCCCTGCTGACAGCGACGGCGGTGCTCCCGGCCGTCGGGGCGATCGCCACGGCGGCCGTACCGGCCGCGCGGCGCACCGCCGCCAAGTGGCTGGCGCTGCTGGTCTCGCTCGCCACGCTCGCCCTGGCGATCGTCGTCCTGGTCCGCTTCGACCCGGACGGCGACCGCTACCAGCTCACCGAGTCCCATGCCTGGATCAAGGCCTTCGGGGTCAGGTACGAGCTGGGCGTGGACGGTATCGCGGTCGCTCTCGTCGCGCTGACCGCCCTGCTGATCCCGTTCATCATCCTCGCGGGCTGGCACGACGCCGACCCGCTGGAGACCGGCAGCCGCCGCTGGCGGCCGACCCAGGGCTTCTTCGCCCTGATCCTGGCCGTCGAGGCGATGGTGATCATCTCCTTCGAGGCCACCGACGTCTTTGTCTTCTACATCTTCTTCGAAGCCATGCTGATCCCGATGTACTTCCTCATCGGCGGCTTCGGGGACCGTGCCCACGAGCACGGGGAGAAAGCGGCGGCGACACAACGGTCGTACGCGGCGGTGAAGTTCCTGCTCTACAACCTGGTCGGCGGTCTGATCATGCTGGCCGCGGTGATCGGGGTCTACGTGGTCGCCGGGAACTTCAGCCTCCAGGAGATCGCGCAGGCGCGGGCCGACGGCTCGCTGCACATGGCGACCAGCACCGAGCGCTGGCTGTTCCTGGGCTTCTTCTTCGCGTTCGCGGTGAAGGCGCCCCTGTGGCCGCTGCACACCTGGCTGCCCAACGCCATGGGCGAGGCCACCGCACCGGTCGCCGTCCTCATCACCGCGGTCGTCGACAAGGTGGGCACCTTCGCGATGCTCCGCTTCTGCCTCCAGCTGTTCCCGGAGGCGAGCAAGTGGGCGACGCCGGTCATTCTCGTACTGGCCCTGATCAGCATCATCTACGGGGCGCTGCTCGCCGTCGGCCAGCGCGACATCAAGCGGCTGGTGGCCTACGCGTCGATCTCGCACTTCGGCTTCATCATCATGGGCATCTTCGCGATGACCAGCCAGGGCCAGTCCGGTGCCACGCTCTACATGGTCAACCACGGCATCTCCACGGCCGCGCTGATGCTGGTCGCGGGCTTCCTGATCTCCCGGCGCGGCTCGCGGCTCATCGCGGACTACGGCGGGGTCCAGAAGGTCGCCCCGGTGCTCGCGGGCACCTTCCTGATCGGTGGCCTGGCGACCCTGTCCCTGCCGGGCCTGGCGCCCTTCGTGAGCGAGTTCCTGGTCCTGGTCGGCACGTTCACGCGCTACCCGGCGATCGGCATCATCGCCACCTTCGGCATCGTCCTCGCCGCGCTCTACACCCTCGTGCTGTACCAGCGGACGATGACGGGCCCGGTGAAGGCCGAGGTCGCCAAGATGCCCGACCTGCGGGTGCGTGAGCTCGTGGTGGTGGCACCGCTCGTCGTGCTGCTGATCTTCCTGGGCGTCTACCCGAAGCCCGTCACGGACATCGTCAACCCGGCGGTGCGGCAGACCATGTCCGACGTACACCAGACCGACCCCAAGCCCGAGGTGGAGGCGGCCAAGTGAGCGCAGCAGCCGTCCACAGCCTGTGGACAACCGCGGCCGACCCGATCTCGAAGATCGACGCGCCGAAGATCGAGTACGGACAGCTGTCGCCGACCCTGATCATCGTCGGCGCGGCGATCCTAGGGGTGCTGATCGAGGCGTTCGTGCCGCGCAGATCCCGTTACCACGCCCAGGTGTTCGTGTCCGTCGTGGCGCTGTGCGCCGCCTTCGCCGTGGTGGTCGCGCTCGCGGCCGACGGGTACGGCACGACGAAGGCGCACATCGCGGCGATGGGCGCGATCGCCGTCGACGGGCCGTCGCTGTTCCTGCAGGGGACGATCCTGCTGGCCGGTCTGGTCGGCCTGTTCACCTTCGCCGAGCGCCGTCTGGACCCCGAGGCGCACGGCAACCGGGTCGACTCCTTCGCCGCGCAGGCCGCGTCCGTGCCGGGCAGCGACAGCGAGAAGGCCGCCGTGAAGGCCGGGTTCACCACCACCGAGGTGTTCCCGCTGCTGATGTTCGCGGTCGCCGGCATGCTGGTCTTCCCCTCGGCGAACGACCTGCTGACCCTGTTCATCGCCCTGGAGGTCTTCTCCCTCCCGCTCTACCTGCTGTGCGCGCTCGCCCGTCGCAAGCGCCTGATGTCGCAGGAGGCCGCGGTCAAGTACTTCCTGCTCGGCGCGTTCGCCTCCGCGTTCACGCTGTTCGGCATCGCGCTGCTCTACGGCTACGCGGGCTCGGTGTCGTACGCGACGATCGCGCAGGTCGTCGACGGCACGGTCACCGACGTCGACCCGGCCCTGGCCAACACGATGGGCAACGACGCGCTGCTGCTGATCGGCGGCGCGATGGTGCTGATGGGCCTGCTGTTCAAGGTGGGCGCGGTGCCCTTCCACATGTGGACCCCGGACGTCTACCAGGGCGCGCCGACCCCGGTGACCGGCTTCATGGCGGCGGCCACCAAGGTGGCGGCGTTCGGCGCGCTGCTGCGCCTGCTGTACGTCGTCCTGCCCGGTCTGCGCTGGGACTGGCGGCCGGTCATGTGGGCGGTCGCGATCGTCACCATGCTGGGCGGTGCGATCGTCGCGATCACCCAGACCGACATCAAGCGACTGCTGGCGTACTCGTCGATCGCGCACGCGGGCTTCATCCTCGCGGGTGTCATCGCGACCTCGAGGGACGGCGTCTCCTCCGTCCTCTTCTACCTGGCCGCGTACTCCTTCGTGACGATCGGCGCGTTCGCCGTGGTCACCCTGGTGCGCGACGCGGGCGGCGAGGCGACGCACCTGTCCAGGTGGGCCGGGCTCGGCCGGCGTTCACCGCTGGTCGCGGCCGTGTTCGCGGTGTTCCTGCTGGCCTTCGCGGGCATTCCGCTGACGTCCGGGTTCGCCGGGAAGTTCGCCGTGTTCAAGGCGGCGGCCGAGGGCGGCGCGGGTCCGCTGGTGGTCATCGGTGTGATCTCGTCGGCGATCGCGGCGTTCTTCTACATCCGGGTGATCGTGCTGATGTTCTTCAGCGAGCCCCGGCCGGAGGGCCCGACCGTCGCGGTGCCCTCGCCGCTGACGATGGCGACGATCGGCATCGGTGTGGCCGTCACGGTAGTGCTCGGTGTGGCGCCGCAGTACTTCCTGGACCTGGCGAACCAGGCGGGCGTCTTCGTGCGCTGACGCGTCGCGTCGCATGCGGTACGCGGCGGCCCGGCACCGTTGGGAGGTGCCGGGCCGCTGTCCGTCTCGTGCCGGGCTACTGCGGCGTGGCGCGGCGCGTCCTGATCTGGGTGAGGTCCAGGTCCACGGAGAAGGGAACGTCCGTCTTCATCCGCTCGCGGAAGATCCCCACGCTGGTGTAGGTGCCGGTCGTCGGCTCCAGTTCGAAGGCGTGCACGGCGGCACGGCCCTTCTCGTTCTCGACCCGCCAGTAGTGGGGGATCTTCGCCCGGGCGTACTTCAGGGGCTTGGTCTCGCGGTCGCGGGAGACGGAGTCCTCGGAGACGACCTCGATGGCCAGGATCACCGCCGCCACCGGGAAGCGGGTCTGGTTCGCGTCCTCGACCACGTTCCCACGCACGACGACCACCTCCGGTTCCGGGCGGTTCTGCCGGTCGATATCGATGGTGAGCTCGCGGAACACCTCAAAATCCGCAGGCGCCAGGGACTGGAGCTGCCACTTGAAGTAGTCGGTGGCACGCTCGTGAAAGATGGTCTGCGGCCTCACGAAGACCAGGCTCCCGTCGATCAGTTCTGTGTGCGGAGGAAGATCCGGAAGCCGGTCCAGGTCGTCGGCGGTCCAGCCGCCTTGAGGCGGGACCGGCCAGCTGGACGCGGACGCCTTCGGCGCGACGCTCGTCTGTGCTCCCATGGGACGGAGTCTCGCCGGTTCAATCAGACTATCGGCCGGAAACGGGCAGGTCTCCCGCAAACGTGTGAACGACTGCCGTGTCCTTGACGCAGTGTGAAGCCAGAGCCTGTGGATAACTACGGGGCTGTCGGTCCGGGCCCCTATCGTGGAGGCAGTGGTCGAGGGACGACGTACGGGGGACACGGCGATGGGTGGGACGGGCGGGATCGACGAGATGCCAGGGGTGACCGAGAGCGAGGCGCTGGCCACGCTGCACCGGATCTTCGGATACGACGCATTCCGGGGCGAGCAGGAAGAGATCATCGAGCATGTGGTGGCGGGCGGCGATGCGGTCGTCCTCATGCCGACCGGCGGCGGCAAGTCGCTGTGCTACCAGATCCCGGCCCTGGTCAGACCCGGTACGGGCGTCGTGGTCTCGCCGCTCATCGCACTGATGCAGGACCAGGTGGACGCGCTGCGCGCGCTCGGCGTGCGCGCCGGGTTCGTCAACTCGACCCAGGACTTCGACGAGCGCCGCATGGTCGAGGCGGAGTTCCTGGCGGGCGAGCTTGACCTGCTCTATCTCGCCCCGGAGCGGCTGCGCCTGGACTCCACCCTCGACCTGCTCTCCCGCGGCAAGATCTCCGTCTTCGCGATCGACGAGGCGCACTGTGTGTCCCAGTGGGGCCACGACTTCCGGCCCGACTACCTCGCCCTGTCCCTGCTCGGCGAGCGCTGGCCGGACGTCCCGCGGATCGCGCTGACCGCGACGGCCACGCGCGCAACCCACGAGGAGATCACCCGCCGGCTGAACATGCCGTCGGCCCGGCACTTCGTGGCCAGCTTCGACCGGCCCAACATTCAGTACCGGATCGTGCCCAAGGCCGACCCGAAGAAGCAGCTGCTCGCCTACCTGCGCGAGGAGCACGCCGGGGACGCGGGCATCGTGTACTGCCTGTCGCGCAACTCGGTCGAGAAGACGGCGGAGTTCCTGAGCCGCAACGGCATCGAGGCGGTGCCCTACCACGCGGGCCTGGACGCGGGCATGCGCGCGGCGCACCAGTCCCGGTTCCTGCGGGAGGACGGCCTGGTCGTGGTGGCGACCATCGCCTTCGGCATGGGCATCGACAAGCCGGACGTGCGGTTCGTCGCCCATCTCGACCTGCCCAAGTCCATCGAGGGCTACTACCAGGAGACGGGCCGCGCGGGCCGCGACGGACTCCCCTCCACGGCCTGGATGGCCTACGGGCTCAACGACGTCATACAGCAGCGCAAGCTGATCCAGTCCGGCGAGGGCGACGAGGCGTTCCGCCGCCGGGCCGCCGCCCATCTGGACTCGATGCTCGCGCTGTGCGAGACGGCCACCTGCCGCCGCGGCCAGCTGCTCGCCTACTTCGGCCAGGACCCCGATGCGGCGGGCTGCGGCAACTGCGACACCTGTCGCACCCCGCCCGAGACCTGGGACGGCACGGTCGCCGCGCAGAAGGTGCTGTCGACCATCGTGCGGCTGCAGCGGGAGCGCGGGCAGAAGTTCGGCGCGGTGCAGATCGTGGACATCCTGCTCGGCAAGCGCACGGCGAAGGTGATCCAGTTCGACCACGATCAGCTGTCCGTCTTCGGCATCGGAGAGGATCTGACCGAGGGCGAGTGGCGGGGTGTCGTCCGGCAGCTGCTGGCCCAGGGGCTGCTCGCGGTCGAGGGGGAGTACGGCACGCTGGCGCTGTCCGAGGCGAGCGGTTCGGTGCTGCGGGGCGACCGTGAGGTGCCGCTGCGCAAGGAACCGAAGAAGCAGGCCGCCGCGCGCACGACGTCCTCCTCGTCCGGCCGGGGCGACCGCAAGTCCAGGGCTGCCGCGGCCGAGCTGCCCGACGAACTGCTCCCCGCCTTCGAGGCGCTGCGTGCCTGGCGCGCCGAACAGGCCCGTGAGCAGGGCGTTCCGGCCTATGTCATCTTCCATGACGCGACCCTGCGGGAGATCGTCACCAGCTGGCCCGGCTCGGTGCGGGACCTCGGCACGGTGAGCGGCGTCGGCGAGAAGAAGCTGGCGACGTACGGGGAGGGCGTGATCGGGGTGCTGTCCGCACTCGATGCCCCGGCCGCGGCCGACCCGACCGCCACCGCACCCTCCGCCGCCGTCCCGGCCCCGGCGGGCGGTGCGGCGACGGACGACGACGGCTGGCCCGACCAGGACGCCGAGCCCGAACCGGACGACTGGTTCTAGGCCGGCACCGGAGGTGCTGCCCGGGCCACGGTTCCAGCCATGGCCCGGGGAAGCGTCAGGACAGCGCCGTCAGCCCCGGGGCGAAGGTGATCAGCAGCGGCAGCAGGGGCACCAGCGCGGCCACTGTCGTCGTCAGAGCCCGGTGCCTGCGCAGCAGCCGGGGCGGGGGCTCCAGCAGGCGGTCCACGCGCTCGCCCAGCAGGCGTCGGCTGGAGGCGCAGGACAGGACGCCGCGGTGCTGGTTCAGCTCGATCAGGGCGAGGGCCGTGGTGAGGTGGCCGCAGCGGCGCGACGCCGTGTCGTCGGCGGCCAGCTCGACCAGCCGGTGGGTCTGGTCGCAGAAGTGGGCGAACAGCGGGACCCGGGGGAAACCGGTGGCCAGCGCGGTGGACAGGTGCAGCAGCCAGTCGTGGTGGGCGCGGGCGTGGCCGCGCTCATGGGTGAGGACGGCGTCCAGCTGGTGGTCGGTGAGCCGGTGCAGCGCCCCGGTGGTGACCACCAGCTGCGGCGGATGGCCCGGCATCCACCAGGCGTCGGGGTACTCGTCCTCCAGCACCAGCATGGGGCCGCGCGCCATGGGCAGCCCCGCCGGCAGGTCGGGGGCGCGTTCGCGCAGGTGAGCGCGGGTCTGGCCGCGGTGCCTGCGTGCTTCGACCAGCTCGCGGGCGAGCATCGCCGTCGTCCACGCGGCACCGCAGGCCAGCAGCACGGTGAGGGCGACGGCCCAGACCGGGGCGGTGGAGAGGTCGTAGGCGGCGGTGACGGCCGGCGGAGCGGGCGCGAAGACGTGGTCGCGCACGGTGTGGAAGACGGCGGCGGCACCCAGGGTCAGCGCGGTCAGGCAGCACAGCAGCACGGTGGCGACCAGGCACTGCCACACCCACAGCGCGACCACGGGTTCCCGCTCGGGCCAGGCGGCCCGGGTCAGCGCGCGGGGCGCCGGCACGGCCGACGTCACGGCGACGACGCTCAGCAGGAGCAGGCAGACGGTCATGCCGGGGGCTCCGGTTCCTGGTCGGAGAAAGGGCGGGTGTTGAATGGTGCGCGGGAATCGGTGCGTCGGACGGCGCGGTGGCTCTTCCGCCAGTATGACGGGGACAGGCGGCAGGAGTAAGGAGTCGAGGCCGAACCGGGCTCGCGCCTGCCTCGGTCCGGCCCCCGCCCGGCCGCCGCCGCTCCGTGGCCGCCTGCCCGGCCGCTGACGACCTCGCCGCCGACCGGCGGGCCGGGACCGTCGGTATCGGGTGCAGCGCGGGCCGGATGCCCGCGTCGGACGCGCAAGGTCAGGCGCGCGCGACCACCCGGCCGGTGACGTCGCCCAGTCCCACCCGGACCCCGCCGGGGCCCGGCGCCCACGCCGAGAGCGTGACCATGTCCCCGTCCTCCAGGAAGGCCCGCTTGCCGTCGGGGAGTTCGAGCGGATCCCGGCCGTTCCAGGTCAGTTCGAGGAGCGAGCCGCGCTGGTCCGGTTCCGGCCCGCTCACCGTTCCCGACCCGTACAGGTCGCCGGTGCGCAGCGAGGCGCCGTTCACCGTCAGGTGCGCCAGCTGCTGCGCGGCGGTCCAGTACATGGTGGAGAACGGCGGCTCGGACACCACGTGACCGTTGACGGCGACGGTGATCCGCAGGTCGTAGCCGCCGGGCTCGTCGCCGGAGCCGGAGTCGTCGAGATAGGGCAGCAGGGGGTGGGTGCGCGGCGGCGGTGCCACCCGGGCGTCCTCCAGGGCCTCAAGCGGGGTGATCCACGCCGACACGGAGGTGGCGAAGGACTTGCCGAGGAACGGGCCGAGGGGGACGTACTCCCAGGCCTGGATGTCGCGCGCGGACCAGTCGTTGAGGAGGCACAGCCCGAAGACGTGCTCCCGGAAATCGCCGAGCGCCACCGGCTCGCCCTGCGCGGACGGCACCCCGACCACGAAACCGACCTCGGCCTCGATGTCCAGCCGGACCGAGGGGCCGAAGACCGGTGCCGGGTCGGCGGGGCCCTTGCGCTGGCCCGACGGCCGCACGACATCGGTGCCGGAGACCACGACCGTGCCGGAGCGGCCGTGGTAGCCGATCGGCAGGTGCTTCCAGTTCGGGGGCAGCGGGTCCGCGGCGTCGGGGCGGAAGATCTGGCCGGCGTTCCGGGCGTGGTGTTCGGAGGAGTAGAAGTCGACGTAGTCGGCGACCTCGAAGGGGAGGTGCAGCGTCACCGACGACAGGGGGTGGAAGAGCGGTTCGATCGTCTCCCGGTGCGCGGGGACCGTCAGCCACGCCGTCAGCGCGCGCCGCACGTCCGACCAGGCCGTGCGGCCCGCCGCGAGCAGCGGGCCGAGGGTGGGCCGCGCGAGCAGGGAGACATACGGCGAACCGAGCGCGGCGGCCGCGGCGCCCGCATCGAGCACGTGGTCGCCGAGCCGGACGCCGACCCGCCGCTCCTGGCTGCCGGCGGGCGAGAACACGCCGTACGGAAGGTTGTGCGGGCCGAAAGGATCGCCCTCGGGGACGTCGAAGGGGGGCATGGGTGCTGCCTCGCTCTCATCCGTGCCGTACCTGGCCATGCGTTCCATGGGTCGCGGCACACGTTACGGGTGAGGTGCCCTCCTCGGGCAGTGTCTGAAGAGTTCGCCATGTCCGGATAGGCCCTGTTGTCGGAGAGCGCAATTCCGGCTTAGTGTCCTTTGAGGGGACACAGGCGGGGTGGATCCGGTCCGTAGGGGACACGTGGGGGGACCCGTGGCCAGGAATGCCGTGCGCGTGCCTTTCCGGGCGGACCGTGAAGTGCCCGGCCTGATCGTCAAGTTCGGTGACTATCCCTTGCACCACGGTGGCGTCGGGGCGATCCGCAGCCTGGGCCGGCTGGGCGTCCCGATGTATGCGATCACCGAGGACCGTTACACGCCCGCGGCCTGCTCCCGCTATCTGGAGCGCGCCTTCGTCTGGCCGACGAGCGGCGCGGAGGAACCCGCCTACCTGGTGGAGGGCCTGCTGCGGGTCGGCCGGCGCATCGGCCGGCCCGCCGTCCTCATCCCCACCGACGAGGAGGCGGCCGTCCTGATCGCCGAGCATCAGGACGCGCTCGCGGACCGGTTCCTCTTCCCGCGCGTCGAGCCCGGCCTGCCCCGCCGGCTGGCCAGCAAGCAGGGGCTGCACGAACTGTGCGCGGCGCACGGCGTGCCCAGCCCGGTGGCGGCCTTCCCGCGGTCGTACGACGACATCGTGGAGTTCGCCGAGAAGGCCCGCTTCCCGGTGGTGGCCAAGAACCGCGAGGCGTTCGTACGGCGGACACGGCCCGCCGTGAACGGCACCACGAAGATCGCCACCCGAGCCGGTCTGCTCACCCTTGCGCGTGACTGGGGCGAGCGCCCCGGCGTCGTCCTCCAGGAGTACCTGCCGCGCGAGGAGGCCGAGGACTGGATCGTGCACGCCTGCTTCGCCGCGGACTCGACGCCGCTCGCCCTGTTCACGGGCGTCAAGGTGCGCTCGTGGCCGCCGCACGCGGGCATGACGGCGAACGCGTACGTCGTCGACAACCCGGAACTCGCGGACCTGGCCGCACGTTTCATCCAACAGATCGGCTTCAGCGGCATCGTCGACCTCGACCTGCGCTTCGACCGGCGCGACGGACGGTACAAGCTCCTCGACTTCAACCCCCGCATGGGCGCCCAGTTCCGGCTCTTCGAGAGCGGGTCGGGGGTGGACGTCGTACGCGCCCTGCACCTGGACCTGACCGGCCGTCCGGTACCGGCGGGGGAGCAGCGCGCCGGTCACCGGTACGTCGTGGAGAACATCGACCTGCCCGCCCTCCTCGCCTACCGCCGCAGCGGCTACACGACGCCGCACGCGCCGCACCGCCCGAGCGGGACGGAGCTGGCCTGGTTCGCGGGTGACGACCCGCTGCCGTTCCTCACGATGCTCGCGCGCTTCGTGCGGCCCGGCGCGAAGCACCTCTATCGGCTGTGGCGGACCAACCGCCGCGGCGGCACCACCACCGCCATGAAGTAGGCGCCATGTCCTGGGGAGGGACTTCGTGATCCAACCGGTAGCAGTCATCGGTGCCGGCCCCTTCGGCCTGTCCACCGCCGCCCACATCAAGGCGCGCGGGATCCCCGTGCGCGTCTTCGGCGACCCCATGGTGAGCTGGCGCGGCCACATGCCTGCCGGGATGCTCCTCAAGTCGACCCCGGCCGCGTCCACCATCGGCGCCCCGCAGCCCGGCCACACCCTGGCCGACTACTGCGCCGCGGCGGGCATACCCCGGCTGGCGACCGACGAGGACATCATCCCCGTCGAGACGTTCACCTCCTACGGCGAGTGGTTCCAGCGGGAGCTGGTGCCCGACCTGGAGCGGGTCCGGGTCGTCTCGGTCGGCCGGCACCCGGGCGGCGGCTTCGAAGTCGAGCTGGAATCGGGTGAGTTGTTCCCGGCCCGCGCGGTGGTGGTCGCCACGGGACTGTCGGGCCTGTCCCATCTGCCCCCGGAACTGGCCGCCGCAGCGGCGGACGGACCCGCCCCGACGGGCCCGGTGTCGCACAGCTCGCAGCACCACGACCTCACCCGGTTCGCCGGGAAGGAGCTGATCGTCGTCGGGGCCGGGCAGTCCGCGCTGGAGACCGCGGCGCTGGCGGCCGAGGCGGGCGCACGCGTGCGCGTGGTCGCGCGGCGCCGCGTCGGGTTCGGCGCCCCGCCGTGGCATCAGCCGCGGCTGCGCCCCGAGTCGCCGTTCGGCCGGGCCTGGTCGCTGTGGGCCCTCAGCCACTACCCCCACCCCTACCGCTACCTCCCCGCTCACACCCGGCACTACCTGGCCCGCCGGGTGCTCGGCCCGCTCGGCGCCTGGTGGCTGCGCGACCGTTTCGAGGGCAAGGTGCGGGTCGAGGAGATCGACCGCGTCATGGGCGCGGAGGCCCCCGACGGCACACCGGTCCTCACGGTCCGCACCCGCACGGGAGCCACCGGCCGGCTGCCGGCCGACCATGTCATCGCGGCGACCGGCTATCGCGTCGACATCGGCGCGATGGGCTTTCTCGGCCACGGAATCCGCTCCCGGCTCGCCGTCAGCCGGGGCACTCCGAAACTCGGCCCGGGCTATGTCTCCTCGGTCCCCGGCCTCTACTTCACCGGCCTGCCCGCCGCGGCCTCCTACGGCCCGGTGATGCGCTTCGTGTGCGGCACCGGGTTCGCCTCGCCGCGGCTGACGAAACACCTGGTGGCGGCACACGGCTGAGACCCGCACGGCACCGGACGAGCGCGCCGCACCGGGCGAGCGCCTCGTCGTCATCCGGGTCGTCCCCGGATTCCCCGTCGAACCACAGGCCGAGCCGCTCGACCTCCTCGACGTACAGCGGGGCGCCGGCCGGGTCCTCGGAGCTCAGGCGTGGACCTCGGGTCTCAGCTCGGCCGGGAAGCGCTCCAGGCAGTGAACACAACCTGATGCCCACCATTGACAGCCGGGTTTTGGCCGGGCGGCCGGGGCAAGAGGAACACAAGGGGCTGGAAAGAGGGGTGAGTCGGAGCGGCCGGCTGTCCGTATTCTCTGATCATGGCCGTTCCTCCCGCGTATTCACTCGTCGCCACCGACCTCGACGGAACGCTCCTGCGTGGCGACGACACCCTTTCCGACCGGTCCCTCGCCGCGCTCGCGCGCGTGACACGGGCCGGCGCCCGGCACCTGGTGGTCACGGGGCGCCCGGCACCACGGGTGCGGCCGTTGCTCGACACCCTGGGCGGCACGGGGCTCGCGGTGTGCGGCCAGGGCGCGCAGCTGTACGACGCCGGCACGGACCGCCTGCTGTGGTCGGTCACCCTGGACCGGGAGTTGGCCGAGACCGCGCTCGGCAAGATCGAGGCCGAGGTGGGGCAGGCGTACGCGGCCGTCGACCAGGACGGGGTGCGCGGGCTCACACTCATCGAACCCGGGTATCTGATGCCGCATCCGACCCTGCCCGCGGTCCGTGTCGAGCGGCGCGACGATCTGTGGTGCGCGCCCATCAGCAAGGTGCTGCTGCGCCACCCGTCCCTGTCCGACGACGAGTTGGCGACGACGGCGCGCTTGGTCGTGGGCTCCCTGGCGACCGTCACCATGTCGGGGCCCGGGACCGTCGAGCTTCAGCCGTGCGGCATCACCAAGGCCACCGGTCTCGCGCTGGCCGCCGAGCACCTGCGGCTGGCCCCGGAACGGGCCGTCGCCTTCGGTGACATGCCGAACGACATCCCGATGTTCGACTGGGCCGCCCACGGGGTGGCGATGGCCGGCGCCCACCCCGAGCTCAAGGCGGTGGCCGACGAGATCACCTTGTCGAACGAGGACGACGGCGTGGCCGTCGTCCTCGAAAGACTGTTTCCCGACGGGGTGCGTCAGTAGGGGCCGTTGACGTTGTCGATCGAGCCGTAGCGCTTGGCGGCGTAGTTGCAGGCGGCGGTGATGTTGGCGACCGGGTCGTAGATGTCGTACGACGTGCCTGCCACGTGGTAGGCGTTGAACGTCGGGTCGATCACCTGGAGCAGGCCCTTGGACGGGATGCCCTTCGCGGCGTTGGAGTCCCAGAGGTTGATGGCGCGCGGGTTGCCCGAGGACTCACGCATGATGTTGCGGTGGATGCCGTTGTAGGTACCCGGGATGTTCTTCTCCGCCATGATCGCGAGCGACTCGCGGATCCAGCCGTCGAGGTTGTTCGGATATCCGGCAAGCGTCGTGCCGACCGTCGCGGCGGTCCCGGGGGTGGCCGCGTGGGCGCCGGTTGCGCCGAGGAGCGGCAGGGCGAGCAGCGTGGCGCCGGTGCCGGCCACGGCGAGGGTGCGGACGAGACGGTGGGTGCGGGTACGGCGGTGGTGAGCGGCAGCAGACATGGCGATGTTCCTCTCCGGCGCCTGCGAGGTGAGCTGTCGGGTTCGGGCGGGGGAGGTGCCCGGCCGGGCCGCCGGAAGGCGACTCGACTTCACCCCTAGCCGTTCCGGTCGGCTGGGCCGTCCGGTTCGGCGACTTACCTGGGTCCCCCGCTCCTGCCGTACGAAATGTGGTTCGTCGATGGGTCACGACGGGTGGCGGCAGGATTCGGCGTCCACCCGACTTGGCCCGGAAGCTATGCGACCGCACATGTCGGAAACAAGTGGTGGGTTCATAGATCATGCCGATTGACATGCGATTGAGACGTATGCGCCGCTTGATCCTTTGCGATTGCCAAGCCTCAACTGGACTTCGGGGGAGGGGTGGTGGGGGCTATGAGCGAGGCGCCGTGCGACGGTAAAGGGTGACCCAAGTCACTCTCCTCGGTGACTCAAGTTCATTCGGCATCAAGAGGAATTGAGATGCCAATTGCGGCAAATCGGTCACTTCATTCCGTGGTCCGTGGAATTCGCTTCTCCCACGTCCGGTGGAAGACCACCTCGCTGCCCGCCGTGCAGACCACCTCGTCGACGGTGACGAAGTGGCCGACGTCACAGGAGATTTCCGAACGGACCCGGACCGTCGTGTCCCACGCCAGATCCGGGCGGTGCAGCCGCACCGAGCGGTCGGAACGGGCGCGGGCCGACAGCGGGTCGTTCCCGGTGATCGTGTACGTCTCCAGGGCGTCCTCGGTCCACTCCAGACCGTCCGGGTACGCGCGCGTGCCCGCGGCGCACGGGGCGACCTCCACCCGCCACTCGTCCTCGGCGATGTCCCGCACCACCAGCAGCCTCGGGCGCGGTCCGTCCAGCGTGACGGACTCGCTCGCGCCCAGCGGCTCGGCCTGCTCGGGTGCCCCGAAGACGATGGCCGAGTCCGACGTCCTGGCCCGCACCGGCAGTTCGAGCGAGCTGCCCACCGGGTCGAGCGTGCAGCCCGCCGCCGACTCCGGCCGTGGCCAGACCGACGGCCAGTACGCGGAGGAGACCGCGAGGCGGATGCGGTGACCGGCCGGGAAGACGTGGCCCACGCCGCCCAGTTCGACGGTCACGTCCGCCGTGCCGCCCGGCGTCCGGGGCGCCGGCCCCTCGCGGCCGGGCGGTGCCGCCAGTTCCAGCACGCCCCGGGCGACCAGGGCCGACGCGCCGTCCGGGGCGATGTCGCAGACCCGCGCGATCAGCTGCGTCCGCGGCGCCGGGCGGATCAGCCGCAGTTGTGCCCTGGGCCGCCCCAGCACCCAGGTCTCCTCGGCCACCTCGAAGTCGAAGCAGAGGGACCGCCCGTCCTCGGCCCGCTGGTCGAGCGGCAGATCGGCGTCGTCGCCGGCCGGTCGGAAGCGGCCCGCGTCCACGCCGGTGTGCAGGGGCGAGCGCACCAGGACCGGGTCGCCCCGGAGCTCGTACACGACGCTCGTCACGTCGGGGGAAGGCCAGGCGGGTTCGCCGACCCAGCGGCCCGGGGAGCCGGCCCCGGCCGGGGCCGGCGGGCGGGAGCCGGTGACGTATGCGCGCAGGAGCGGCTCGGACATCACCGGTCGCGTGCCGACGGAGCCGTGGGAAGTGCCGGACACGGAACCGTGGAGGGCGTCGGACGGGGGGTCGTGGGAAGTGCCGGTCGGGGAGCCGCCCTTCAGCCAGTGGTCCCACCAGCGCAGGGTCTCCTGGAGGAAGCCGATCGCCGGTCCGGGTGACAGGTCCTGGTCGGGGTAATGGTGCGACCAGGGACCGATCAGCCCGCGGACACGGTCGCGGGGGAGGCGTTCGACCAGACGGAGGACAGTGTCGTGGTGCGGGCCGTACCAGCCGCCGACCGCCAGCACGGCCGCCTTGACGGCACCGGGGCCCGGGGGCGGGCCGGCGTGCCCGTACGGGGCCTTGCTGTCGTCCCCTTGTGCGCCGGTGCTCCGGGGCGCGAGCCAGGTGTGGAGGGCGGGGGCCAGGGCCTCCAGGCGCGTCGGCCAGAGGGCCTGCCAGGCGTCGCCGGCGTACCGCGGGTCGGGCGGGAGTGCGGCGGTGGTGAGCGCCGCGGCGGACCGCGCGTGCAACTGGGCCGCGAAGGCGGAACCTCCGGGGTCGTGCCCTTCGTTCTCGTTCTGGCCGTCGGCGCAGCAGACCGCGACGACCGCCTTGAGCGGCTCGGGCGCGAGGGCCGCGATCCGGAGGGAGGCGGAGCCGCCCCGGGAGATGCCGAACACGCCCACGTTGCCGTCGCACCACGGCTGCGCGGCCAGCCACTCGACGACCTCCACCCCGTCCGCCGCCTCCGCTGCCTCTGCCGTCGCGCCCGCGCCCGTCGGCACCCCCTCGCTGGTGCCGTACCCCCGCGCGTCCACGCGGACGGAGGCGTAGCCGTGCCCCGCGTACCAGGGGTGCCGCTGGGCGTCGCGCGGCGCGGTCCGGTCGGTGAGGCGGTCCGGGGCGTACTCGAGGAGGGCCGGTACGGGGCCGTCCGTCAGGGGGCGCCACACGCGCGCGTACAGCCGCGTCCCGTCGGCGAGGGGGATCCAGAGGTCCGTGTGAGCGGTTTCGTGCGGGAAGGACGTACGGATGTGCATGGGCGGCGTTCCGGGGCATTAGCGGGGCAAAAAGTGTCACATCCCCTTGAGTCGATGAATATCGGGTTGTATCAGCTGATCAGCAACATACCGGTCGTGTTCCGATACCGCCCGGGCTGGACGGTGGGCGCTATCGGTGATCGAAACCTGACCGGATACGCTGACTTGAGTGATGGCAACGACCTATCGACAAACCGTGTAATCGCCAGCAGACACCAGCAGACAGGAGACCCCTCGTGACCGTCGTCGGGCCGTTCGGGCTGAGCGTGCGGGACCAGGCTCTCGAAGCCGATGTCCAGGCCGGATTGGCGGCTGTCGAGGAAGGCTTGCTCGAAGCCACCAAGAGCGAGGTGCCCTTCATCACGGGGGCCGCGCAGCACCTGGTGCGGGCGGGTGGCAAGCGGTTCCGCCCGCTGCTCGTGATGCTCGCCGCGCGGTTCGGCGATCCGTACGCGCCCGGGATCGTGCCGTCGGCCGTGGTGGTGGAGCTGACCCACCTGGCGACGCTGTACCACGACGACGTGATGGACGAGGCCGACGTACGGCGCGGGGTGGACAGCGCGAACACCCGCTGGGGCAACTCGGTCGCGGTCCTGACCGGCGACTTCCTGTTCGCCCGCGCCTCGCAGATCCTCGCCGACCTCGGTCCCGAGGCGGTGCGGGTGCAGGCCGTCGCGTTCGAGAGGCTGGTCACCGGCCAGATCCTGGAGACGGCCGGGCCCTCGGACGGCCGGGACCCGGTCGAGCACTACCTGGACGTGCTCTCCGGCAAGACGGGCTCGCTGGTCGCGGTGTCGTGCCGGTTCGGGGCGATGATGTCCGGCGCCGACGAGACGGTCGTGGACGTGCTCACGCAGTACGGCGAGCGGCTGGGCGTCGCCTTCCAGCTCGCCGATGACGTCCTGGACATCGCGTCGGACTCCCACGAGTCCGGCAAGACCCCGGGTACGGACCTGCGGGAGGGCGTCCCCACGCTCCCCGTGCTGCGGCTGCGGGAGCGGGCGGCGCGGCTGGGGCTGCCCGAGGACCTCGCGCTGTGCGAGCTGCTGGACTCCGACCTGTCCGACGACGGCCGGCACGCGCAGGCGCTGGCCGCCCTCCGGGCGCACCCGGCACTGGAGCAGGCCCGGCGGGACACCGTGCGGTACGCGAAGGAGGCGCGGGCGGCGCTGGCCCCGCTGCCCGAGTGCGAGGCGAAGACGGCCCTGCTGGAGCTGTGCGACGCGGTGGTGCACCGGGCGGGATAGCGACCGGACGGGACGCCCACCGGACGGGACAGTTACCGGGCGGGACGGTCACCAGGTACGGTGACCCGCCCCGCCCCGCCACCGCTCGCGCCACCGGCCCCCGGTCCCGGCACCTGGGCCGTCCGCCGGATCCGCCGCCCGTGCCGGCGGTCCGACCCGGCTCCACCCTCGACCCCCACCCCCTTCGACCCCGTTGACCTGGGAAGCAGCCGGGGAAGCGGCCCTTACCCCTACGGGTCGGTGGAGGCTCCTCCTCCGTGTGTCATACCGGAGGTGTACGTGGAGTTGAGTCCGCGGGTTGACGCATTCGCTCGGCGGATTTGGTCAGATGGAAGCCACGGAAATCACCACTCCTCACCGATTCGGGTGAGAATGGCGGCTCAGGGTGGGACCGGTGCATCGGTGCGTAGAAGGCCGCCGCCGACGACGGAGGTAAGCCACACATGGCACGGAACGAATCCGCTGACAACTCGGGTGCCGAGGAGACCGAGGAACTGCGCTCCGGCCGGCGCAAAGCCGCTCGGTACGTCGTCCCGGTCGCGGTCATAGGGGTGACGGCGGCGACCATCGGGCTGGTCCCGGCGCTCGCCGACTCCGGTGACCCCAGTCTGCCGAAGATCACCGCACAGCAGCTCATAGAGAAGATCGCCAAGTCGGACGTCGAGCAGCTGTCCGGCACGGTGAAGATCAGCACCGACCTGGGCCTGCCGAACCTGGGCGGCCTGGAGAGCAGCCTGGCCTCGGGCGTCGCCCCGTCCGGCGACGGCTCCTCGGCCGACCCGACGTCCAAGCTCACCGAGCTGGTCTCCGGCACGCACACCCTGCGCGTCGCCGCCGACGGCCCGGACAGGCAGAAGCTGTCGCTGATCGAGAGCGCGGCCGAGTACAGCCTCATCCACAACGGCAAGGACGTCTGGGGCTACGACAGCAAGTCGAACGAGGTCTACCACGGCACCGCGGCCCAGGACGGCGCGGAGCACGGGAACGAGGCTCCGGCCACGCCCAAGGACTTCGCCGACGAGGCCCTGAAGTCCGTCGACGACACCACGTCCGTGACCGTCGACGGCACCATGCGGGTCGCCGGCCGGGACGCCTACAAGCTGCTCGTCAAGCCGAAGCAGTCCGGCACCACGGTCGGCGCGATCAGCATCGCGGTGGACGCGAAGACCGGCATGCCGCTGAAGTTCACGCTGACCCCGGCGAGCGGCGGCGCGGCGGTCCTCGACGCGGGCTTCACCCAGGTCAGCTTCGCCAAGCCGGCCGCCTCGACCTTCGACTTCACCCCGCCGAAGGGCGCCAAGGTCACCGAGGAGGACAAGTCCGCCGAGGCACCGGAGCCCCGCTCCGGCCACGACCTCGCCCAGGGAACCCAGGGCGCCGAGGGCTACGAGGTGCTCGGCAAGGGCTGGAACTCGATCGCCACCTTCGACACCGGTCAGAAGGGCGGCCTGCCGTCCGGTTCCGCCGGCGGCGACCTGGGCGACTTCCTCGGCTCGCTCGGCGACCAGGTGAGCGGCAAGTTCGGCAAGGGCACGGTGTTCTCCACCCGGCTGGTCAACGCCCTGATCACGGACGACGGCACGGTCTACGTCGGCGCCGTGACCAAGGACGCCCTGGTGAAGGCGGCGGACTCGGGGCAGTAAGTACCCTGCGGGCACGACGAATCGAGGGAGCCGATGGACGAACCGTCCGCCACGGGGCGAACGACGGCGCGGGAGCCGGAGGACGCGGGACAGGGCGTCATCGACACCCGCGGCCTCACCAAGCGCTACCGCGGCGGACAGCTCGCCGTCGACGGTCTCGACCTGACCGTCCCGGCGGGCAGCGTCTTCGGCTTCCTCGGTCCGAACGGCTCCGGCAAGACCACCACCATCCGCATGCTGATGGGGCTCATCGAGCCCACCTCCGGCACCGCGCGGGTACTCGGGCGGCCCATGCCCCGCTCGGCGCGCGCGGTGCTGCCGCACGTGGGCGCGCTCATCGAGGGCCCCGCCCTGTACGGCTTCCTCTCCGGCCGGGACAACCTCACACGCTACGACGCCGCGGATCCGACCGCCGACCCGCGCACCCGGCACGCCCGGGTCGCCGCCGCGCTGGACCGGGTCGGCCTGGCCGCCGCCGCGGGCAAGAAGGCACGGGCGTACTCGCTGGGCATGAAACAGCGCCTCGGGCTGGCCGCCGCGCTGCTCCAGCCGCGCAGGCTCCTCGTCCTGGACGAGCCGACCAACGGGCTCGACCCGCAGGGCATGCGCGAGATCCGCTCCCTGGTCAGGGAGTTGGCGTCCGACGGCACGACCGTCTTCCTCTCCTCCCATCTCCTCGACGAGATCGAGCAGGTGTGCACCCACGCGGCGGTGATGGTGCAGGGCCGGCTCATCACCCAGGGCGCGGTGGCGGACCTGGCCGCCGGGGCGCGCGGCCGGCTGGTCGTGACCACGCCGGACACCGGGGACGCGGCCCGGGTGCTGAAGGAGCGGGGCGTGGGCGACGTCGTGGTCGCCGAGGACCGGGTCACCGCGGAGCCCCCGGAGGGCGAACTCGCCGACCTGAACGCCGCGCTGGTGTCGGCCGGAGTCCGCGTCCGCGGCTTCGGGGTCGAGCGGGCATCGCTGGAGGACGCGTTCGTGGCACTGACCGGAGAGGGCTTCGATGTCACAGGTTGACGCCGGGGCGGGCGAGGCCGCAGCCGCGGCGCCGACGGCGGGACCCGGGGCCGGACGCGCCCCGAGCCCGTTGTGGACCTTCGGGTTTCTCCGCAGCGAACTGGTCACCACCTTCCGGCGCTGGCGCACGCTCGCGCTGCTGGGCGTGCTGGCGGCGGTGCCGGTCCTGGTCGGGATCGCGGTCAGGATCGAGACGCGGGACGGCTCGTCGGCCGGCGGCGGTGGCGGCGGCGAGGGGCCGGCGTTCATCGCGCAGATCACCAACAACGGCCTGTTCCTGGTGTTCACCGCGCTGGCCGCGACGCTCCCGTTCTTCCTGCCGATGGCGATCGGGGTCGTCGCGGGCGACGCGGTCGCCGGCGAGGCCAACGCCGGGACCCTGCGCTATCTCCTGGTCGCCCCGGCGGGCCGCACCCGGCTGCTGCTCACCAAGTACGCGACGACGATGGCGTTCTGCCTGGTCGCCACGCTGGTGGTGGCGGTCTCGGCGCTGGCCGTCGGGGCGCTGCTGTTCCCGCTGGGCGATCTGACGACCATCTCCGGCACACGGATCAGCTTCGCCGAGGGTCTGGCGCGTGCGCTGCTGATCGCCCTGGTCGTGGCCGCGTCGCTGATCGGTGTCGCCGCCCTCGGTCTGTTCGTCTCCACTCTGACCAACAGCGGGATCGCGGCGATGGCCACCACGGTGGGGCTGCTGATCACCGTGCAGATCCTCGACCAGATACCGCAACTGCACGCGCTCCAGCCGTACTTCTTCTCGCACTACTGGCTGTCCTTCGCCGACCTGATGCGCGACCCGGTCTACTGGGACGACCTGGTCAAGAACCTGGGGCTGCAGGCGCTGTACGCGGTGGTGTTCGGCTCGGCGGCCTGGGCGCGGTTCACGACGAAGGACATCACCGCGTAAGGGCGCCCTCCTCCCGGGGCCGGGGCGGCTGCCGGACGGCCGCGCCCGTCTCGTGCGGGAAGCGCGCCAGCGGCGCCTCCTGCGCGAAGAAGGTCTTCGCGCGCGCCAGCGCCGCCGAGTCCTGGAGCACGTCGCCGGGCGCGCTGCCGTTGCCGAGCAGGACGCCGCCGAACCGCATCTTCAGGTACGCGGCCGAGTTGGTGAGCGTGCCGACCAGCGGGGCGGCGACGCCGGGTTCGCGGTGCGCGAGCGCGGTGACGCCCCAGAGCGTGCGGCCGGCCAGGGTCGCCTCGAAGCCGACGCCCGGGGTGCGCAGCCAGCCCGACCAGTGGTCCAGGTAGCGCTTGACCGGGCCGGACACCGCGTACCAGTACAGCGGTGAGGCGATCACGATGTCCGTGGCGGCGAGCGTGGCGTCCAGGAGCCGGCCCGCGGCGGTGTCGGAGGGCGGCCGCACATGGTCGCTGTCGTGGCGCAGGTCGGAGAACTCGGGCAGTGGGTCGTCGATCAGACGGATCCACTCCTGTTCGACGTCCGCGGACAGCTGCGCGGCGGCCCTGCGGGCCAGCAGTTCGGTGTTGCCGTCGGGACGGGTACTGCCCAGCACGAACAGGAAACGACGGGTCATCGGTCCCCCAGATGATCGGCGTGCGAGGAATACAAGCTCGCGCATTATATGCACGCGCAAGCATCTTTCGTCGAGGGTGCGGAGTGTGCTGCGGAGCCGGGGGAGTTCCTGGTGCGAGTCTGTGACGTCGCGGTGACCTGGGAGCGGTGGCGAGCGGCGACACTCGACAGCACGCATGAGTACGACCGGATCGTGACGCCGGGGGAGTGAGGGGACCGATGTCTCGACTCAGCCGCGAGGAGAAGCGGGACGAAGGACGCGGTGTGGATCCGGCGGCACGGGTGGACGTCCGCGTCTCCGCCACGGGCGAGGCGACGGTCGACGGCGTTCCGCTCGCCGCGCCACCCGGCCGGGAGATCCAGCATGCCGTCCTGGACCACCTCCAGCGTCTGGCCCGCACGCTCGGCCACCCCGTACAGGCGGCGATCCACGACACCCGGATCGGCTATGTGGTCCCCCTCCAGGTGGACACCAACGGCGCCAGCCACTTCACCGGCGACCCCGCGAGGTTGACTCCGAAAGCGACGGCGAAGGCATCGGGGAAGCCGGGGGCGGCCGGGGAGCCGGGGACTCCGGGGGAGCAGGCCGACGGCTCCTCCGCGGGCTCCGGTCATGACTCCGCCGCTGCCGCCGCCGAACCGGCGCCGTACCGCGACAGGCCCACCCCCTCCCTGCGCCCCGTCGTCGAGCCGGCGCGGGACGTGGCGCCGGCGTTCCCGCCTCGGCCGGTGCCGGAGCCGACGCCGCACGCGGAGCCTGCGGCCACGTTCGCACCGCGCCCGGTGACCGGCGTCGCCCCGGGCACGGTCCAGCCCCCCACCGGTGTCTTCGGGCCGCCCCCGGTCATGCCCGTCACCCCGGCCCGCCCGGCCACCCCGGCCTGCCCCACGGACCCGCCCCGCCCCGCCGAGCCGCCGCGGTCCACCGGGCCGATCCCGGTCGCGGTGCCGAGGCCTGCCGGCACGCCCGGGGCGGACGGTACGACCGGCTCCGCGCCGGACTGGGTGGCCCAGGCGGCTGTTTCGGGGGCGGCCCCCACCACCGTGCTCCCCGTTCCCGAGCCACCCCGCGCCCCCCGACCGCTCGTCGCCGACTTCCCCGCCGGCACCGATCCCGACCCCAGGCCCACGCCGGCCCGGGGGTTCGATGCCGTGGCCGAGGCCGTGCTGGGGGACGGGGACGACGGCGGGGCCGCGCTCGGGGAGCCGACCGCGCGGATCAACGAGGCCGT
This sequence comes from Streptomyces shenzhenensis, assembly GCF_003688995.1. Lineage (GTDB taxonomy): Bacteria > Actinomycetota > Actinomycetes > Streptomycetales > Streptomycetaceae > Streptomyces > Streptomyces shenzhenensis_A. Next base: position 151,758 of record NZ_PENI01000024.1, read on the forward strand.
CAGGGCGGGGCGGATCGACGCGGCGGCCGAGTTGGCGAAGCGTACGGTCGAGACGGCCGCCGCCGACCTGGGACCCGACCACCCCGACGTGCTCAGGCTGCGCGAACTGACCGCCTACATCGCCTACCTGTCCGGTGATCCGCTGCACGCCTTCCAGCTGTCGCTGGACCTCGCCCGGCTCCGCCGCAGCGGCCGGGACGCCGAGGCGGCCTACGGCAACGTCCAGAGCGCGGCGGCGGCCTGGCGTGCCGTACGCGATCCGGAGCAGGGGCTCAGCCTCGGCCGGGACCTGATCGCCCTGTGGACGGAACTCACCGCCGAGGAGGGTCCGGCGGCCGACGACATCGAGGAACTGGAGTCCGCCCGCGCCCGCATGGTCCGCCTGACCGAACGCGCGGCCCGGGCGGCCGGTTGAGCGCTCCGCTGGAAATGCCGCGAGGTGCCGTCGGTCGTCCGCGGCACCATCGTGGCCGGCCTCGCAGTTCCCCGCGCCCCTTCAGGGCGCTGCCGAACCGCAGCGGAATCCGCCGCCGCCGTCACTGCACGCAGAACTCGTTGCCCTCCGGGTCCGTCATCACCACCCACTCCCCGCCGTTCTCCCGCACCCGCCGCAGCACCTGCGCACCGAGCCGCTCCAGCCGTCCGACGTCGTCATCGCGTCCGCCCGCGGGCGCGTGCACGTCGATGTGGAGCCGGTTCTTGCCGGCCTTCGGCTCCGGGACCCGCTGGAACAGCAGCCGCCGTCCCAGCCCGGTGCCGCTGTCCTGGTCGTACGGGTCGTCGGGATGCCGTACGGCGATCAGGTCACGGAAGGCGGGGCGGCCGTGGTGCTCGACGGTGGCCGCGCCGGGCAGCGCGCCGAGCCCCAGCAGCCGCTCGACGAGCGCGCTGTTGTCCTCGACCTCGTAGTGCAGCGCGGCGGCCCAGAAGTCGGCCTGCGCATGCGGATCGGCGGCGTCGACGACCAGTTTCCAGTGCAGCGGGACGGGCCCTGGTGCGGGTGTCTGCGTCATACCGCCACTTATATCCGACACCTCTGACAGCCCGGCCCGTCGCTGACCACGAGCCGGACGGCGCGTTTCACCGGTCCGTCCTGTTCCAGTCGGCGTCGGGTTCCCGGCCGTGACCGCGGTCTACGGCCTGGCGGCCTCCGGATCCGGCTCCGGTCCCGAGGCGAGGCTCTCCGCCTTGCGGGCGGCGCTCGCCGTGCCGGTGGTCATGGTCCTGCCGGGCACGGTGCCCGCGTCGGCGAGCGTGCGGGCCGCGCGACGGGCGGTGCGCAGGGCGTCCCAGGTCAGCAGCGACAGCGCCAGCCACACCAGCGCGAACCCGGCCCAGCGCTCGGGCGGCATGGCCTCGTCGAAGTAGAGGACGCCCAGCAGGAACTGGAAGACGGGCGCCAGATACTGCAGCAGCCCCAGCGTCGACAGGGGCACGCGGATCGCCGCCGCGCCGAAGCAGACGAGCGGGAGCGCGGTCACCACACCGGTGGCGGCGAGCAGGGCGGCGTGCCCGGCGCCGCCACCGGTGAACGTGGAGTCGCCGTGCGCGGTCAGCCACAGCAGATAGCCGAGCGCGGGCAGGAACTGGACCGCGGTCTCGGCGGCCAGTGACTCGATGCCGCCGAGGTTGACCTTCTTCTTCACCAGCCCGTAGACGGCGAAGGAGAGGGCGAGGCTCAGGGAGATCCACGGCGGGTGGCCGTAGCCGACGGTCAGCACGACCACCGCGGCGAAGCCGACCCCGACGGCCACCCACTGCGTGGGCCGCAGCCGTTCCTTCAGGATCAGCACGCCCATCGCGATGGTGACCAGGGGATTGATGAAGTACCCGAGGGAGGCCTCGACCACATGCCCGGCGTTCACGGCCCAGATGTAGACACCCCAGTTGACCGTGATCACCGCGGCCGCGACCGTGATCAGCGCGAGCCGGAGCGGCTGGCGCAGCAGCTCCCCGACCCAGGCCCAGCGCCGTACGGCGAGCAGCAGCACGCCCACGAAGACCAGGGACCACACCATCCGGTGGGCGAGGATCTCCACCGCTCCGGCGGGCTTCAGCAGCGGCCAGAACAGCGGGACGAGCCCCCACATCCCGTACGCGGCGAGGCCGTTCAGCAGTCCTGTCCGCCGTTCACCCCTCGACTCGACGGCCACGGGCCCTCCCTCTCATGTCCTCGCGCGCGCGTTCGCCTGCACGAAGGTAGCGCCGCACGCCCCTGCCTGTCATTGCCGTATCGCCATACGGTCATGACAGGCAGGGGTGTGTGGCGCCGAGGCTCCGGGTCGGGCGGGTCAGCCCTTGAGCGCGGCGGTGACGACCTCCGCGAGCGGGGTGGTCGTCCGTCCGGCCAGCCGGGACAGATCGCCGGTGGAGACGACCAGCTCGCCCTCGGCGATCGACGCGTCCACGCCGACCAGGATCGCGGCCATCGCCTCGGGCACCCCGGCGCCGGTCAGAATGCCCTGCATGGTCTCGCCCGGCACGGAGTTGTAGGCGATCTCCTTGCCGGTCTGCCTGCTCAGCTCGGCCGCGTACTCGGCGAGGCTCCACGCCTCGTCGCCGCCCAGCTCGTACGTCTGGTTCTCGTGCCCCTCGCCGGTGAGGACGGCGACGGCGGCGGCCGCGTAGTCGGCACGCGAGGCCGAGGAGATCCGGCCCTCGCCCGCCGCCGCGACCACGGCGTCGTGCGCCAGCACCGGGGCGAGGTTCTCGGTGTAGTTCTCGTGGTACCAGCCGTTGCGCAGCAGCGTGTAGGGCAGACCGGAGGCGAGCAGCGCCTTCTCGGTGGCCCGGTGGTCGTCGGCGAGGGCGGCCGTCAGGCTGCCGGGGGCGCTGGTGTAGGCGAGCAGGGCGACGCCGGCCGCCTTGGCGGCGTCGATGACGACGGTGTGCTGCTGGACCCGGCCCTTGTCGAACTCGTTGCCGGAGATCAGCAGCACCCGGTCGCCGGCGGCGAAGAGGCCGTCGAAGGTCTCGGGCGTGTTGTAGTCGGCCACGGCGATCCGCACGCCGCGCGCCGCGAAGTCGGCGGCCTTCGCCTCGTCGCGCACGACGGCGGTGATCTGCTCGGCCGGGACCTTCTCCAGCAACTGGTCCACGACGTGACGGCCGAGGTGCCCGGTGGCTCCGGTGACGACGATGCTCATGATTCAGAACTCCTAGTGGGGTGCGACTGTCGCTAACCCTAGGAGTAGCGCTAACTCAGGGAAAGTACCCACTTTGAAGTAAGGTACTTGCATGGGAGTTAGCGCTGTGGAGAAGACGGCCCGCGACACCGGCGAGGCGATGTGCCCCCACCGGCTCGTCCTCGAACATGTCACCAGCCGCTGGGGCGTCCTGATCCTGATCGAGCTGCTGGACCGCCCCCACCGCTTCAGCGAGCTGCGCCGGGCGGTCGGACGCTTCGGCCGGGGCGTCAGCGAGAAGATGCTCACCCAGACCCTCCAGACCCTGGAACGCGACGGGTTCGTGCACCGCGACGCCAAGCCGGTGATCCCGCCCCGGGTCGACTACTCGCTCACCGCGCTGGGCCGTGAGGTGGCCGAGCAGGTGCGGGCGCTGGCGCTGTGGACCGAGGCGCGGATGGGGGAGGTGGGGGAGGCCCGGGAGAGGTACGACGCGGCGAAGCGTGCCCTGGGCGCCGCCACGCAGGACGACCCGCGCGCCTGACCTGGGCGGCTCGGGCGGCCCGGACGCGTGGTTCGGGCCGCCCGTGCGTGACATGACGAGGGCCCGGACGCGGTGGTGCGTCCGGGCCCCGCCGTGCCGAGCGGACACCGGCCTCGCCGGTCCGGTCGCCCCACGGCGGATGCGAGCCGACCGGTCGACGGTCAGCCGATGACGGTCCAGGTGTCGTTGCCGGCGAGCAGGGCCGCGAGGTCCCCCTTGCCGTGCTGCTCGACGGCCGCGTCGAGCTGGTCGGCCATCTGCGTCTCGTACACCGGACGCTCGACGCTGCGCAGGACGCCGATCGGCGTGTGGTGCAGGGTGTCCGGGTCGGCCAGCCGGGACAGGGCGAAAGCCGTGGCCGGCGAGGCCGCGTGGGCGTCGTGGACGAGGATGCGCTCCTCGTTGCCGGGCGTCACGGTGACGATCTCCAGATCGCCGGTGAGCGGGTCGCGCACCACACCCCGGCTGCCGTCGGGGCCGAACCGGACCGGCTGCCCGTGCTCCAGCCGGATCACCGCCTCCTGGGCGCTGCGCTGGTCCTTGAGCGCGTCGAAGGCGCCGTCGTTGAAGATGTTGCAGTTCTGGTAGATCTCCACCAGCGCGGTCCCCGGGTGGGCCGCGGCCTCCCGCAGCACACCGGTGAGGTGCTTGCGGTCGGAGTCGATGGTCCGGGCCACGAACGACGCCTCCGCGCCGAGCGCGAGCGAGACGGGGTTGAACGGCGCGTCGAGGGAGCCCATCGGTGTCGACTTGGTGATCTTGCCGACTTCGGAGGTGGGCGAGTACTGGCCTTTGGTAAGGCCGTAGATGCGGTTGTTGAAGAGGAGGATCTTCAGGTTGACGTTGC
>NZ_PENI01000025.1 GCF_003688995.1 Streptomyces shenzhenensis
CGAGTTCCGCCAGGCGCCGGACCGACTCGGCCGGGTCCAGGGCCCGGCGGGTGGCGTCCCCGAACGGGTCCCTGCCCTGCCAGCCGACGGTCCACAGGCCGAACGTGAACCGGTCCTCAGGGGTGGGGTTGAAGCGCTTCGACATCTGCGGCCCTTGCAGTCGTGCGATCCGGCAGCGGCGCCGGACGGGTTTGTTTGATGTGATGACTAATACGTCAAGTCGGTGTCACCGCGCTAGCCCCCGGTGGCCCGTATCTCTTCATGGCTCGATGTGAAGGGATCTACTGTCTCTGTAATCATGCCTGTTCAGCGGGTTGCCAACAAGGTTCAGGGCTCGTCGGCTGCATTTGTTTTGTGTACGATCAAATCCTGTGTGACGCTCCCGCATACCATCCGAAGGTCGCTGCTCCCCCCGAGGAAGATCATGAAGTTCACCGATGGCTTCTGGCGCATTCGCGAAGGCGTACAGATCTCGTACGCCACCGAAGTGCGCGACGTACGCGCCGAAGCGAAGCGCTTCACCACCTATGCGGCGGTGAAGAAGGTGACGCGGCGGGGGGACACGCTGAACGCGCCTCTCATCACGGCCGAGTGCTTCTCGCCCGCCGAGGGCGTGATCGGCGTCCGCATCACCCATCACTCCGGCACCCGGCGGCCGGGCCCCGACTTCGCCCTCGCCGGCGCGGCGGACGGCGTCGGTGCCGTGCGCCGGGACGGCACCGTCACGGAACTGGCCAGCGGCCCGCTGACTCTGCGCCTGGACAGCTCCGGCCCCTGGACGCTGGCCTTCCATGACGCCGACGGCCGCGAACTGACCCGCGCGAACGCCAAGAGCACCGCGTTCGCCACCACCGCCGAGGGCGCCCACCACATGATCGGGCGGCTCGCGCTCGGGGTCGGCGAGCAGGTCTACGGCCTCGGTGAGCGCTTCACCCCGTTCGTCAAGAACGGCCAGGTCGTCGACGTCTGGCAGGCGGACGGCGGCACCAGCAGCGAGCAGGCGTACAAGAACGTCCCCTTCTACCTCTCCTCACGCGGCTACGGCGTCTTCGTCAACCACCCCGGGAAGGTCTCCTTCGAGGTGGGCTCCGAGGCGGTCGGGCAGGTTCAGTTCAGCGTCGCGGACCAGACGCTGGAGTACTACGTCGTCGCCGGGCCCACCCCCAAGGACGTCCTCGCCCGCTACACGGCCCTCACCGGCCGCCCCGCGCTCCCGCCGGCCTGGTCCTTCGGCCTCTGGCTCACCACCTCGTTCACCACGTCCTACGACGAGGGGACGGTCATGTCGTTCGTCGACGGCATGGCCGAGCGCGGCATCCCGCTGTCCGTGTTCCACTTCGACTGCTTCTGGATGCGCGAGTACCAGTGGTGCGACTTCGCCTGGGACCCGGACGTCTTCCCCGATCCGGCGGGGATGCTCGCCCGGCTGAAGGCCAAGGGCCTGCGGATCAGCCTCTGGATCAACCCCTACATCGCCCAGAAGTCCCCGCTCTTCGACGAGGCCGCCCGGCTCGGGCACCTGGTGCACCGGCCGGACGGCGACGTGTGGCAGTGGGACCTGTGGCAGGCCGGCATGGGGCTGGTCGACTTCACGAGCCCCGACGCCCGCGCCTGGTTCCAGTCGAAGCTCAAGCCGCTGCTCGACCAGGGCGTCGACTCCTTCAAGACGGACTTCGGCGAGCGCATCCCGACCGATGTGGTCTGGCACGACGGCTCCGACCCGGAGCGGATGCACAACTACTACACACATCTGTACAACCGGACCGTGTTCGAACTCCTCGAGAAGGAGCGCGGGCAGGGCGAGGCCGTGCTGTTCGCCCGGTCCGCGACCGCGGGCGGCCAGCAGTACCCCGTGCACTGGGGCGGCGACTGCTGGTCCTCCTTCGAGGCCATGGCCGAGTCCCTCAGGGGCGGCCTGTCGCTGTCCCTGAGCGGGTTCGGCTTCTGGAGCCATGACATCGGCGGCTTCGAGGGCACGCCCGACCCGGCCGTGTTCAAGCGCTGGCTGGCCTTCGGACTGCTGTCCTCGCACAGCCGGCTGCACGGCTCGTCGTCGTACCGGGTGCCGTGGGAGTTCGGCGACGAGGCGGTGGAGGTCGCCCGCCGGTTCACCCGGCTCAAGCACCGCCTCATGCCCTACCTGTACGGGGCGGCCGTGACGGCCCACCGCACCGGCGTCCCGATGATGCGCCCCATGGTCCTCGAATTCCCGCACGACCCGGCGTGCCGCCCGCTGGACCGCCAGTATCTGCTCGGCGCCGACCTGCTGGTCGCGCCGGTGTTCGCCGAGGACGGCGAGGTGGAGGTCTACCTGCCCGAGGGCACCTGGACGCACCTGCTCACCGGCGAGCGGGTCACCGGCCCGGTGTGGCGCACCGAACGCCACGGCTACGACAGCCTGCCCCTGTACGTCCGTGAAGGCGCCGTCCTGCCGCTGGCCGGCGACGACAGCCGTCCGGACGGCGACTGGCTGGCGGAGCCGACCCTGCTCGTCCACCCCTCGGCCGCGCCCGCGTACACCCGGACGGTCACCGTGCCCGGTCTGACCGGCGCGCCGGCGGCCGTGTTCCGGCTCCGGCGCGAGGGCGACCTGCTGCGGGTCACCGCGGAAGGCACCGACGCGCGGTTCACGGTGCGTGTCGCGGGCGGAGCGAGCGCCACGGGGGCGGGCGAGGTGACCGTACCCCTGGCCTGACCCCCGGATCGGGGCGGGTCCCTGTCGAGATCGGGCGGGACGGCGAGGCATGGTGGAGATGTGATCGCGCTCGCCGTCGTCTGTGCCGTCGCGGGGGCCGCCAGCAATGCCGTGGGGACGGCTTTCCAGCGCAAGGCCGCCTCCACGGTGTCCCGGGGCGGCGGCCTCGGCCTGATGATCGCCCTCGTGCGGCGGCCCGCCTGGTCGATCGGCATCGCCGGGGTGGTGGGCGCCGCGGTCTTCCAGGCCCTGGCCCTGGTCAACGGGCCGATGGCGCTGGTCCAGCCGCTGTTCGTGCTGGAACTGCCGTTCGCCCTGCTGGTCGTCGCACCGCTGATGCACCGCAGGCTGCCCGCCGCCGGCTGGCGGGCCGTCGCCGGGCTGGTCGGCGGGCTCGCCCTGGTCCTGGCCGCGGCGGCGCCCTCGGGCACCCGCAACGAGGCGGCCATGGTGCGCTGGCTGCCGGTGCTGGCCCTGACCCTGGGCGCGATGGTCCTCGCCGTCCTCCTGGCCCGTCCGGCGCGCTCCTCCCTGTTCCGCGCGGCGGCCCTGGCCACGGCCGCCGCGATCGGCAACGCCCTGACGGCCGCGCTGATGAAGTCGGCCACGGGCGTGCTCGCCGACTCGGGGTTCACCGCCTTCCTGCGCACCTGGCAGACCTACGGCTTCGCGCTGGCCGGCGTCGGCGCGCTGCTGCTGCTGGAGAACTCCCTCCAGGCCGGCGCGCTGGTCGCCTCGCAGCCCGCGCTGACCCTCGGCGACGCGACGGTGAGCCTGCTGCTGGGCGTGGCGCTGTTCGGCGAGCATGTCCGCACCGGCTGGTGGCTGCTGCCGGAGCTGGCGGGCGTCCTGCTGATCCTGTGGGGCGTCCTGCGGCTGACCCGGGTGGTGCCGCACCTGATCGACCCGCACCGCTGAGACTCGACGGTGCCGCCCCTGCCCGGGCGGCGGCCCGGCGCCGGGCGGGCGCCGCCCGGTGAGCGCGCCGGTCGTCTCACCATGCGTCGGTGGCATTTGACATTAGATCCTCTTATGGCAGATAAAGAGCATGCTTTGGTCACTCAGTCGCGCAGCCCGATGTCCGCGGTGTGAGGCCGCCGTCCCTGCTACGCGAATGAGTCCGACCGTGTCCCGTGCCCTCACCGACCAGCCCGCCACCGATGCCGTCGCGCGCTGGCACGCCTGGCGCGCCGAGCGCCTGCGGGCCCTCACCGCGCCGACCGGGAACCTCGCGCTCGTCGAGACCCGCTGGCTCCCGGCCGGCGAGCGTCCGGACACGGAGCGGGCCGGCGCCGGCCGGCCGGACACCGTGACCGTCACCACACTCCGGCGGACCGACCTCGTCACCGGCGAGCCCGAGCATGGCCTGCGCCTCTGGGACGCCGACTCGCCGGCCATCCGCCGCTTCGACCGGGTCGACACCTTCCCGTACGACCCCGCCTGGGTGCTGCACGCCACCTACACGCCCGTGCCCGGGGCCCGCCGGGTGCCCTTCGAACACATCCGGGACAACGGCGGCACCCGTGACCTCGTCGTCCCCGGTGACATCACGCTCACCGTCGACGGCCGCGACCACACCCTCAGCGCCTTCGACGACGACGGCACCCTGCTGCTCGTCTTCGGCGACCCCACCAACGGGGACACGACCTACGGCGCCGGCCGATTCCTCTTCGTGCAGCGCACCGCGGACGAGGACCGCGTCCTGCTCGACTTCAACCGTGCCTTCGTGCCGCCCTGCGGGTTCTCCGATCAGTACAACTGTCCGATGCCGCCCCGGCAGAACCGCTTCCACCTGCCCGTCGAGGCCGGTGAGAAGCGCCCCGTCTTCCGCGGCGGCGTCCCCGCGCAGCACTGATCCCGCAGCCCCCTCCGCACCGCAGCACGAAAGCGCACATCACCGTGAACATCAAGAAGACCTCCCTGTACGCCACCGCCTCCGCGGCCGCCCTCGCCCTCACCCTGACCGCGTGCTCCGGCTCCGGCTCCGGCGGCAGCGCCTCCGGCGGCTCGTGGGACAAGAACGCCACCGTCAACATCGGCTCGCTCTACGAGCCGCAGAACCTCGACAACACCGCGGGCGGCGGCCAGGGCGTCACCGAGGCCCTCAACGGCAACGTCTACGAAGGGCTGTTCAAGCTCACCGACGACGGCAAGGTGGACAAGCTCCTCGCCACGGACCACAAGGTCAGCGCCGACGGGCTCACCTACACCTTCACCCTGCGCGACGGCGTCAAGTTCCACAGCGGCAAGCAGCTGACCAGCGACGACGTCAAGTACAGCCTGGAGAAGGTGATCGCGGACGACTCCCAGTCCGCCCGCAAGAGCAACCTCGAGGTCATCAAGGACATCGCCACCCCCGACGCGCACACCGTCAAGGTCACGCTGTCGCAGCGGTCGATCTCCTTCGTCTACAACCTCTCCTACGTCTGGATCATCAACTCCCAGGCGCAGAACCTGAAGACGACCGAGGACGGCACCGGCCCCTACCGGCTGGACAAGTGGACCCGGGGCTCCGCCCTGAGCCTGAACCGGTTCGCCGGCTACTGGGGCGACGCCGCCCGCAACCAGAAGGCCGTCTTCCACTACTACAAGGACGCCACGGCGCTCAACAACGCCCTGCTGACCAACGCCGTCGACGTGGTCACCAGCGAGCAGTCCCCGGACTCCCTCGACCAGTTCAAGAACAACCAGAACTACAAGGTCAACGACGGCAACTCCACCACCAAGCTGCTGCTCGCCTTCAACGACAAGGCCAAGCCCTTCACCGACGTCAGGGTCCGCCAGGCGGTCTCCGCGGCCATCGACGACAAGAAGCTCCTGGAGTCGGTCTGGGGCGGCTACGGCAAGCTCATCGGCTCGATGGTGCCGCCCACCGACCCCTGGTACGAGGACCTCACCGAGGTCAACGCCCATGACCCGGCCCGCGCCAAGAAGCTGCTCGCCGAGGCCGGCTACGCCAAGGGCTTCGACTTCACTCTCGACACCCCGAACTACGACCCGCACCCGACCGCCGCGACCTTCATCAAGTCCGAACTCGCCAAGGTCGGCATCACGGTCACGATCAACACGATCACGCCGGACGAGTGGTACACGAAGGTCTACAAGAACCACGACTTCACGGCCACGCTCCAGGAACACGTCAACGACCGCGACCTCGTCTGGTACGGCAACCCCGACTTCTACTGGGGCTACGACAACAAGCAGGTCACGCAGTGGGTGCGGCAGGCCGAGGAGGCCGGGAGCGCCGCCGAGCAGACCGAACTGCTGAAGAAGGTCAACCGCAAGACCGCCGAGGACGCGGCCAGCGACTGGCTGTACCTGTACCCGCAGATCGTCGTCGCCGACAGCAAGCTGTCCGGCTACCCGCTCAACGGCCTCAACTCGCAGTTCTACGCCTACGACATCAAGAAGAAGGGCTGATGGCGCGCTACCTCCTGCGCCGGCTGGTCTTCCTCGTGGTGTCGCTGGCCCTGGCGAGCGTGGTGCTGTTCGTGCTGCTGCGCCTGCTGCCCGGTGATCCGGCCAACGCGCTCACCTCGGTGGGCGCGAGCCCCGAGCAGATCGCCGCGGCCCGGCACGCCATCGGCTCCGACAAGCCGCTGCCCGAGCAGTTCACCCACTGGCTCGGGCAGTTGGCGAGCGGCGACCTCGGCACCTCCTTCGTCAGCTCGCTGCCCGTCGGACCCGAGGTCTCCGCCCGGCTCGACGTCACCGTGCCGCTGACCCTCGCGGCCTTCGTCCTGGCCGTCCTCATCGCCGTACCCGCCGGGTTCGTCGCCGCCCACAAGCGGCACACCTGGTACGGCGCCCTGCTCAGCGGCGTCTCCCAACTCGGCATCGCCATCCCGGTGTTCTGGCTCGGCATGATCTTCATCGCCGTGTTCGCGCTGAACGCGGGCTGGCTGCCCGCCGGCGGCTTCCCGCAGGACGGCTGGTCCGCCCCCGCGGACGCGATCCGCTCGCTGGTGCTGCCGGTCGTCACCATCGCGCTGGTGATGAGCGCGTCCCTGATCCGGTACGTCCGCTCCGCCACCCTCGACGTGCTGGGCAGCGACTATCTGCGCACCGCCCGCGCCCTGGGCTCCTCCTTCGGAGGGGCCATGTGGCGGCACGGACTGCGCAACGCCTCCGTACCGGTGATCTCCGTGCTCGGCATCGAACTCGCCTCGACCCTGCTGGGCGCGGTCGTCGTGGAGTCCGTGTACGCGCTGCCCGGCCTGGGCTCGATGCTCGCCACCGGCATCGCCCAGCACGACTACCCGGTCATCCAGGGCGTGCTGTTCGTCTCCACCCTCGCCGTGCTGCTCATCGGCTTCGCCGCCGACCTGGTCCAGCGGATCATCGACCCGCGGCTGCGCGGCCGACTGTCGGGAGGTGCCCGATGACCGGGACCGACGCGCTCGAACCGGCGCGGCCCAAGAACGCGGCACGCGCCGGGCGGCGGGTCCGCGGCACCGCCACGCTCGTCGTCGGCTGCGTCCTGGCGGGCGCCATCGCCCTGCTCGCCCTGGTCTCGTTGTTCTGGCTGCCGTTCCCGGCCGACGACACCTCCGGCGGGCGGCTCACCGGTCCCGGCGAGGGACATCTGCTCGGCACCGACAAGCTCGGCCGTGACCTGTTCACCCAGGTGATGACCGGCTCCCGGATCGCCGTCGAGGCGGGCCTGGGCTCCGTGCTCATCGCCGCCGTGATCGGCGTCACCCTCGGCGTGCTCGCCGCGTTCGCGCAGGGCTGGCTCGACGACACGCTCTCCGCGTTCCTCGACATCCTGATCGCGTTCCCGACCCTGCTGCTCGCGATGCTCATCGTGGCCGCACGCTCGGCGACCCTCGGCTCCGCGGTCCTCGCGATCGGACTGGCGCAGAGCGCCGTCGTCGCCCGGTTGGCGCGCATCCTCGTCAAGCGGGTCCTGGCGCAGGACTACATCACCGCCGCCCGCACCTCCGGCACGTCCTGGCCGCGCACCGTGCTCGGCCATGTCCTGCCCAACATCTGGCCCACCCTCGTCGTCAACCTGGCCCTGCAGTTCGGGCTCGCCGTGCTCGCCGAGGCCGGACTGTCGTACCTGGGACTCGGCGCGCCGCCGCCCAACGCCTCATGGGGCCGGATGCTCCAGGAGGCGCAGGCCACCTTCACCACCGCCCCCGCCGGCGCCCTGGCCCCCGGCATCCTGCTCGTCCTGCTCGTGATCGGCGTCAACCTCATCGCCGACGGGCTGCGCGACACCCTCGACCCGGCGACCCGCCGGAGGCGCACATGACCCTCCTCGACGTCCGTGGCCTGACCGTCCGCACCGGCGACGGCCGGACACTGGTCGACGACCTGTCCTTCAGCGTGGCGAGCGGCGAACGGCTGGGCCTCATCGGCGAGTCCGGCTCCGGCAAGTCGCTCACGACGCTCGCGGTGCTCGGCCTGCTGCCCGACGGCATGTCCGCCACCGGCAGCGTGGAACTGGCCGGCACCCAGATCGTCGGCGCGCGCGAGAAGCAGCTGACCGCCGTGCGCGGCCGGGACGCCGCCGTCGTCTTCCAGGAGCCGCTGACCGCGCTCGACCCGCTGATGCGGGTGGGCCGCCAGGTCGCCGAACCCCTGGGCAGGCGCACCGGTCTGAAGGGCGCCGCCCTGCGGGAGGCCGTGGGCGAGGCATTGGCACAGGTGCGCCTGCCCGAGCCGGAGCGCATCGCGCGCGCCTACCCGCACGAGATCTCCGGCGGCCAGCGGCAGCGCGTCGCCCTCGCGCTGGCCCTGGCCTGCGCGCCCCGGCTGCTGATCGCCGACGAGCCGACCACCGCCCTGGACGTGTCCGTGCAGGCGGAGATGCTGGACCTGATCGACGCCCTGGTCCGGGAACGGGAGATGGCGGTGCTCTTCGTCAGCCACGACCTCGCCGTCGTCGCCCGGGTGACCGACCGCGCCCTGGTGCTGAAGGACGGCCGGGCCGTCGAGGAGGGCACGGTCCACGACCTCGTCCGCGCCCCGCGCGCGCCCTACACCAGGGACCTCGTGGCCAGCGCCCGGACACTGGAGTCCGCCCTGGACCTGAGGAGCCCGCGGTGACGCCCGTACTGGAACTGAAGGACGTGGCACTGCGCCACCGGGGGAGCGCCGCCAACACCGTGGAGGACGTCTCCCTCGCCGTCGAGGCCGGGCACAGCCTCGCCCTGGTGGGCGAGTCCGGGGCGGGCAAGACGACCCTGCTGCGGCTGCTGCTCGGCCTGTCCCGGCCGACCGCCGGCGCCGTACGCTTCGACGGCGCCGAGCTGTCCCCGGGCGACCGGGCGCAGATGCGCCGCTTCAGGCGCAGTGTGCAGTGCGTCTTCCAGGACCCCTACTCCTCCCTGGACCCGCGCCGGCGTGTCGCCGCCGTCGTGGCCGAGCCGCTGCGCTCCCTGGGCATCGACACCCGGGCCGGTGCGGCGCCGAAGGTGGCCGCGGCCCTGGAACGCGTGGGCCTGCCGGCCGACGCGGCGGACCGCTATCCGCACGAGTTCTCCGGCGGACAGCGCCAGCGCATCGCCATCGCCCGGGCCACGGTGTGCGGGCCGCGCGTGCTGCTCGCCGACGAACCCGTCAGCGCGCTCGACGTCACCACCCGGGTCAAGGTCGTCGACCTGCTCGCCGAGTTGCAGCGGGAACAGGGCCTGACGCTGGTGATGGTCTCCCACGATCTGTCGGTCGTCGCCTCCCTGTGCGAGCGCACCGCCGTACTGGAACGCGGCCGCATCGTCGAACAGGGCGACACCGCCCAGGTGCTGGGCGAGCCGGCGCATCCGTACACCCGCAGGCTGATCGAGAGCGTGCCCCGCCTGCCGGTCTGACCGGGACCCGCGGTCGCCGGCCACCCGCCGCAAGGCCCGTCCGCGGTTCACTCGGTGTGGTCGCCGTCCCGCAGATGCAGCGAACGCAGCGCCGCCTCCAGAGCGAAGCGGTGCTCGGGGTCGGTGAGGCGGTCGCCGAGATGGGCGTCGAGGTTCCGCAGGCGGTAGCGCACCGTCTGGGCGTGCACGCCCAGCATCTCGCCGACCTGCTCCGCGGGCGCCCGGGTGGAGATGTGCACGCGCAGGGTCTCCATGAGCCGGCTGCGCCTGCTGCTCGGCAGCCCGTCGAGCGGCGCCAGTTCGCGGGCCGCCAGATGGGACACGAGCGGCGGGTCCGACAACAGCCACAGCGTCACCAGATGGTCCTCGCAGCGGGTCAGCGGCGCGTCGGCCACGACCCCCTCGTCGATCAGCTGGAGCACGCGGCGCGCCCAGCGGATGGAGTCGGCGGCCTGGGCGAGCGGCACCGTCAGGCCCGCGACGGCGCGCGTACCCGCCAGCGCCGTGTCCAGCATCGCGAGCCGGTCCGGGGTCAGGGCCCCTGGGACGAGCAGATGGGGCTGCGGAATGTCCAGGTCCGCCAGGACGTCACCGGCCAGTCCCGCCTCCAGATGGTCGGGCGCGGGCGAACGCAGCGCGACGAGCGTGACCTCCGCGGGCAGCGGCCAGGCGGCGGCCTCGCACAGCCCGGACACGGTCGCCTGGGGCAGCGGCGGCGCGGCGAGGATCAGATGCAGCAACTGTCTTCGTACCGCCGAGACCTCGGACGAGGCCCGCGACTGCACCTCCACATAGCCCTCGCGGGAGAGCGCCTCCAACTCCTCGACATAGGCGAACAGGGCGTCGGCGAAGGCGAGGATGACGGTGGGCGACAGGCTGTACTGACGGCCCACGGCCTTGGCGCGGCGCAGGGCGATGCGCGCGCCCAGCCGGTAGGCCCCCTGGAGGGTGTCCAGCTCCCGGCCCTCATAGGCCTCCACGCGCCCGAACTTGCGTAACAGTTCGTCGCGCAGCGCCGAGTTCTTGTCCGGTTCCGCGACGCGGTCCACGAAGGCGGCCAGGGCCTCCTCGACACCCTGCCGGATGGCGTCGGCGTTGGGGCCGTTGAGCAGCCGGCCGTAGACGGGATAGGCGCGGGTGACCTCGATGCGTATTTCCTTCATGAGACCGGGCAACTCCGGTCGCATGAAGGCCGCGAACTCCCTGGGCAGGGGTTCGAGCGGTTCTCCGACCTGCGGCGACCGTACGGTTGAAGGCATGACTGGTCGTCCCTCGCTCTCCGGCGCGCCCGATGGGGGGAGACCGGCCGGGTGCCCCCTGCTGGGCCGAGGGGGACGCCCGGCCGGTCGTCAGGTGCCTGCCTGTCTGGGCTGCTGAAGCTAAATCATGTTTCACGCGCCGTACACAGGTCGTGCACGGTTTCCTGCAGCGAGACGGGATCGGACTGCCGGGACGGCTGATAATCGCCTTTGTACGGCGCTCACTTGACGGCGGAGTTCCAGTTCCGCGCGAGGATCTTGCCGGCGTCGGGGGCGACGGTGCCGGGTGCCGTCAGACCGGTGAGATAGGTCCGGGTGTCGTTGAGGGTGAGGCTGTTCCTCCCGGCGGCGGACGGCAGCCCGGTCTTGAGATTGACCGCCGCGTCGATCAGGCCGACGCCGAGCCCGCAGCCGGCGGCGCCGGGCACCGCGAAGTCGCTGTCGTTCTGGGCCGCCCCGGTGAGGCTGATCCGGCTCATCTCGCCGTCGTCGGCGAGGGTGCCGTCGCCCTTGAAGAACGACAGCCCGAACTCGGGATAGGTGAGGTTCTTCGGCCGCAGCACGATCGGGTCGGTCCTCGTGCCGATGTAGCAGTTGGCCCCGAGGAACGGGTTCTCCAGGTGGATGCGGACCGGCAGGGCGACGATCGGCAGGCCGGTGACGACGCCCGCGCTCTGGTCGAAGTCGGAGGGCGTGCCGACGGACTCCACGGTCGCCGTGATCTTGTTGAGCGTGCTGTTGGTGAGCTGCTCGCAGATGGCCGTGATCGCGGGGATGCCGCTCGGGCACATCAGGCCCAGCAGCCCGCCGGGCACGGACGCGGAGTCCGCGATGATCGCGCCGGCGGGCGGGGCCACGACGGTGCTGGTGCCGTCGGAGTTCTGCACGATCCCCAGCTGGAGGTCGGTCCGGCCCGTCACCACGGTGGTGTTGCCCAGCGTGATGGAGCCGTTCGGCGAGCTGGAGACCACGCACTGCGGCGTCCTGGCCAGGCCGTCCGCGCCGAGCATCAGCGGCGCGTCCACCGGGCAGCGGGTGAACGGCGCCCATTCGCCGCTCAGTTGGGCCGTGGCGGCGGTCGCCGTGCCCATCGAGGCGAAGGCGCCGAGCGCGGTGCCGAGCGCGGTGACGGTGGTGGCGAGTCTGGCACGGAGCGGGAACCGGTTCATGAGGTGGCCTTCCGTGAGGGGTCCTGGCGGAGGGGAGGGACTCAGCGTTCGGGAACGGGAATCCTGAGGGGCTGCAGATCCGTGGTGCACTCGTCCGGGTTCGGCACATCGGCGGCCACGTAGCAGGTCTGGCCCTGCGTCTGTTTGACGTAGTTGCCGGGGCCGGAGACCGAGGCGGTCAGCAGGCGGTCGAGGTTCTCGCCACCGGCCCCGCAGCCGGTGAAGGCGGGGATGCTCACCTCGCCGGTCAACGGGCCGCCGGACAGCAGCAGATAGCCGGTGGCCGGCTCGCCCGTGACCTGCTCTCCCCGGCCGTGCAGCACCAGATGGTCGCCGGGGTGGTGCGCGGGATCCGGTTCGGGGGAGGCGAGGGGCTTCTCGGTCCGGCAGCTCGGCCCCACGTCCAGCGGCGTCCCGTTGACCGTGAGCGAGGTGACCCGGAGCACCAGCGGCACCCGGACATAGGTGTCCGTGCTGGTGAACACGTAGTCGGTGGCGCCGAGCGAGTCGATCGTCAGCGGGCCGGTCTGCTCCAGCACCATGGTGGCCGTGGTCGGGGTGAAGCCGAACGTCAGGAACGTGGCCTCGAACGGCGGCGACCAGGTGCGGCCCCCGTTGTACAGGTCGCCCGTGGACCGCTGTGTGATGGTGCCGCCGCTGAAGTCCGGGTAGAACTCGAACTCCGGTTCACCCTGCTCGATCAGGGTGCAGGTCAGCGGGATCAGTGCGGCGCCCTTCAGCTTCCGGACGTTCGCGTATCCGGTGATGTACGCGTTGAGCGACATCGGGCCCGCCGGGTACCGGGCGTCGTACCGGCACGGCGGCGCGTCGGGCCGTGCCGCCGTCCCGCCCGGTGCGTCCCCGCCGACCCTGGGGGCCCGCTCCCGCTGCCGGTCCGCCGGTTCGCCGCCGTCCTGCCGTTCCGGCGCGTCGGAGGGCGAGGGCGACGCGGACGGCGAGCCGTCCGTCCCGCCCGGGTCCGGGCCGACCGGCACGGCGGCCAGCAGGCCGTGGTCCGCCGCGTCCTCGGCGAGCGCGCAGGTGACGGTGCGCGCGGCGGGATCGGCGGCGCTGCCGTCCGCCGTGTCCAGCGCCAGGTCCACGGCCAGGTCCGCGGCGGAGAGCGTCAGTTCGCCGGCGCTCCGGCCGGTCACCGTCGGCACGTCGCCCGTCGCGGTGAGCGTCAGCGGCCCGGACGGCGCAAGGGCCACCGGCTGCGCGGTGCCGCGCCAGGTCGCCTCGGCGGTGGCGTCGTGCTGCGCGACGGCCACGGTGAGACGGGTCCCGGCCCGCACCTCCGCCGCTCCGGTCGCGGCGAGGTCGGCCACCGCCTCCGCCGGGAACGTGACGGTCGTGGTGACGTCGGCGGGCCGGATCGGCTCGCCCGCCGCCACCCGGTCGGGAAAGGCCGCCGAGATCCGCACCGTCGCGGGCCGCTGCCCGGACGGGAACGCGCAGACATAGGGGAGTTCGGTGTCGACCTCCCGGGTGCCCGCGGCGCCGGCCGCGGCCGGGACCGTGGCGGCCAGCACGGCGAACGCGGCGATCGTCGCGCCGCGCGCGCGGGCACGGGACGGCCGCCGGACGGCGGTGCGGGAACCTCTCATCGGCTGCTCCGCTCGGATCGTTCGGTGGTCCGGGGACGGCGGTGGCGGCCGGCGGGCGCCGGCCGAGTGCGAACAGCCCGCGGGCGCCCGGCCGGAGCACCGGCCGGGCGGGCGCGAGCGGGACGTGCCTTACGGGTTGGAGCCGACGATGGTCGGAATGGTGCTGGTGCCGCTCACCTTGACGGCGTAATTGCCCTTGAAGGTGGGCTTCGTGGACGTCGTGACCACGGTGCCGCAGCCGCTCGCCGAGGCGACGGCCAGATCACCGGAGACGCTGTTGACCGCGAGGATCCCGGTGGAGTTGGTGTACGTGGCGCTCGCCTTGCCCGTCACCGTGAACACACAGGCGCCCGCGGTCACCTTGGCGTTGACGTTGCCGACGTAGCCCGTGGTGACGCCCGCGGCGTAGTCCTCGCCGACGACCGTCCAGGGCGGGGTCGCCACGGTCGTGACATTGCCCAGGACGCTGGTGCACGGCGCGGCGCTGCTGCCGAAGGTGACGGCGTCGATGGAGGCGACGGTCGCCGGGTTGCCGGTGGCGCTCTGCATGGTGCCCGACGCGGCCGATGTCGTGCACGTCATCGGGATGTTCGCGGTCAGCACGATGTTGCCGCTGTTGGCCGCCGTGTAGGCGGCCGGTGACGGGGTCACGGTCCACACCGTGGAGGGCACCGCGGAGGCGGGGGCGACGGCGATGCCGAACGCGGCCGCGGCCGCGCCCAGGACGACGGCGGTCCTTCTGCTGGGTTTCTTCATGGCTCTGGGACTCTCCTTGTGGATTGACCGGCAGAGGTGGGCCGCCACGGAACGGACGGAGAACGGGAACGGGCGGCCCGCGGCTTTGAGAACATCGACCGCGGGCACCGACGTTACGGGCCGGAAACTTGGCCGAACAATGCCATCGCCCATGATTCTTTGAGGAACGGAATTATCTGTCCGCCCGGTGAGCACTCCATGTCGCCGCTTAGTCAGCGGATGCTAAGGACGCCGCCGCGGTACGCCCGTGCGGGGCCGCCTCCCTGATACTCACCGAATGACAAGAACGGGGCGCATTTTTGTCGCCGCGCTGACAGATTCCGGGCGGTCGGCCGGAAACTCGCACAAAACTCGGAACCCGCTCTTGCCCGCCGAGGTTACCCGGTCGTAACGTGCCGGTACCGCGCCGCTCTCCAGGTGGGTGGCGCCATGCCGGCCGACGGCGCGGTGGACGGTGTCGTACGGAACCGGTCTTTGTCTGCGCGGTGACAAAGACCGGGGGAGCCACGGAACCGTTCCTGGCGGAGGTGATATGGGAATCGAAGTGGTCGTCGAGGGCCTGACCAAGTCCTTCGGCAGACAGAACATCTGGCAGGATGTCACCCTCACCCTGCCGGCCGGAGAAGTCAGTGTCATGCTCGGCCCGTCCGGCACCGGAAAGACCGTCTTCCTGAAGTCGCTCATCGGTCTGCTCAAACCGGAAGAAGGCCGTGTCCTCATCAATGGGGTGGACATGGTGAACAGCCCGGAGCGCGACATATTCGAGACCCGGAAACTCTTCGGGCTCATGTTCCAGGACGGCGCCCTTTTCGGCTCGATGTCCCTCTTCGACAACATCGCCTTTCCGCTGCGTGAACACACCCGCAAGAAAGAGTCCGAGATCCGCCGCATCGTCATGGAGCGGATCGAGGTCGTCGGCCTGCTCGGCGCCGAGGGCAAGCTGCCCGGCGAGATCAGCGGCGGCATGCGCAAACGGGCCGGCCTCGCCCGCGCCCTCGTGCTCGACCCGCAGATCATCCTGTGCGACGAACCCGACTCCGGACTCGACCCCGTACGCACCGCCTACATATCCCAGCTGCTGATCGACCTGAACGCGCAGCTCGACGCGACGATGCTGATCGTCACCCACAACCTCGACATCGCCGCCACGGTCCCCGACAACATGGGCATGCTCTTCCTGCGCCGACTGGTCACCTTCGGCCCCCGCGAGGTGCTGCTCACCAGCGAGGAACCCGCCGTCGCCCAGTTCCTCGGCGGCCGGCGCGAGGGCCCCATCGGGATGTCCGAGGAGAAGGACGCCGCCGCCCTCGCCGCGGAGGCCACCGGCACCCGCACGGCACGGCCGGCCGGGCCCCGGGAGATCGTCCCGCAACTGGAACCGTCCCCCGGACTCCCGCCCCGCCGCGCCGTCACCCGCCGCCGGGAGCGGGTCCTCGGCCTGCTCGACCGGCTGCCGCCCGCCGCCCGCGCGGCCATCGAGCGCACCTACGCCACCGGCGGCGCCGCGCCCGCCCCCGCCGCCGGGAGCGGCGCATGATCCTCGGCGCGCTGCGGCAGACCGGACGGCTCTTCGCGCTCGCCGTGGAGGTCGGCCGGGCGATCTTCAAACGGCCTTTCCAGTTCCGGGAGTTCATCGAGCAGTTCTGGTTCATCGCGAGCGTCACCATCCTGCCCGGCGCTCTGGTCTCCATCCCCTTCGGCGCCGTGATCGCCCTTCAGGTCGGCTCGCTCACCCAGCAGTTGGGCGCCCAGTCGTTCACCGGCGGGGCCAGCGTGCTCGCCGTGGTGCAGCAGGCGAGCCCGCTCATCGTCGCCCTGCTGATCGCCGGTGCCGGCGGCTCCGCCATCTGCGCCGACCTCGGCTCCCGCGCGATCCGTGAGGAACTGGACGCGATGCGGGTCATGGGCGTCTCCCCGGTGCAGCGCCTGGTCGTGCCCCGGGTGCTGGCCGCGATGGGAGTGGCCGTCCTGCTCAACGGCCTGGTCTCGGTGGTCGGCATCCTCGGTGGCTACTTCTTCAACGTCTTCCTGCAGGACGGCACCCCCGGCGCCTACCTGTCCAGCTTCTCCGCCCTCGCCCAGCTGCCCGACCTCTACATCAGCGAACTCAAGGCCCTCGTCTTCGGGTTCATCGCGGGCATCGTGGCCGCGTACCGCGGGCTGAACCCGCGCGGCGGCCCGAAGGGCGTCGGCGACGCCGTCAACCAGTCCGTCGTCATCACCTTCCTCCTGCTGTTCTTCGTCAACATGGTGATGACCGGCGGCTACCTCCAACTCGTCCCGCCGAAGGGAGGCTGAGGCCGGTGGCCGCCCCGCTCGGCTGGCTCGACCGCTCCGGTGACCAACTGCTCTTCTACGTCCGCTCCCTGCTCTGGGCCCCGCGCACCCTGCGCCGCTATCTCAAGGAGGTGCAGCGGCTGCTCGCCGAGGTCGTCTTCGGCTCCGGCGGCCTCGGCGTGATCGGCGGCACCATCGGCGTGATGATCGCGATGACCCTGTTCACCGGGACCGTCGTGGGACTCCAGGGCTACGCGGCCCTGGACCAGATCGGCACCGCCGCGTTCACCGGGTTCGTCTCCGCGTACTTCAACACCCGTGAGATCGCCCCGCTCGTCGCCGGACTCGCCCTGTCCGCGACCGTCGGTGCCGGCTTCACCGCCCAGCTCGGGGCCATGCGCATCAACGAGGAGGTCGACGCGCTGGAGGGCATGGGCATCCGCTCCCTGCCCTATCTGGTCACCACCCGCATCATCGCCGGGGTCGTCGCGATCGTCCCGCTGTACGCGGTCGGGCTGCTCTCCTCCTACCTGGCGTCCCGCTCCGTCACCGTGCTGTTCAACGGCCAGTCCCGCGGCACCTACGACCACTACTTCAACCTGTTCCTGTCACCCACGGACGTCCTGCTCTCCGTACTGAAGGTGCTCATCTTCAGCGTGATGGTGATCGTCGCCCACTGCTACTACGGCTACCGGGCCTCCGGCGGCCCGGCCGGCGTCGGCGTCGCCGTGGGCCGCTCGGTGCGCAACGCCATCGTGCTGATCAGCCTCACCGACTTCTTCCTGTCGCTCGCCCTGTGGGGCGCCACCACGACCGTGAAGGTGGCGGGGTGAGATGAGCGGCCCACGGGGTCAGACGCTGCGCCGCCGGCTCGCCGGAGTGGTGTTCCTGGTGGTACCCGTCCTGCTGATCTGGCTGGCCGTCGCCGTCTACGACAAGAGGTTCACCGACTCCGACCCGGTGATCGTGGAGACCGGCAGCGTCGGCAACGAGATGCACCTGGGCGCCGAGGTCAAGCTGCGCGGCGTCGTCGTCGGCGAGGTC
This sequence comes from Streptomyces shenzhenensis, assembly GCF_003688995.1. Taxonomy (GTDB): domain Bacteria; phylum Actinomycetota; class Actinomycetes; order Streptomycetales; family Streptomycetaceae; genus Streptomyces; species Streptomyces shenzhenensis_A. Next base: position 17,626 of record NZ_PENI01000025.1, read on the forward strand.
CGCGCCATCGAGTCCACCGGTGCCGGCGCCCGGCTCACCCTCGCCCTGCGGCCCGGCGCCCGCGCCCACATCCCCTCCGACGCCCGCGCGCAGATGCTCCCGACGACCCTGTTCGGCGAGCGGTTCGTGGCCCTCGTCCCGCCCGCGCACCCCTCCGGCCGGCCGCTCGCCGCCGGAGCCGTCATCCCGCAGGACCGCTCCGCGAACGCCGTCGAGCTGCAGCGGGTCCTCGACGACGTGCTGCCGATGCTCACCGCCGTCCAGCCGCAGAAGCTCTCCGCCACCCTGTCCGCCGTCTCCCGGGCCCTGGAGGGCCGCGGTGACCGACTCGGCACGACCCTCAGCCGACTCGACTCGCATCTGCGCAGGTTCAACCCCGAACTGCCCACCCTCAACCGCGACCTGAAAGAACTCGTGAAGGTCAGCAACGTCTACGCCGACGCCGCCCCCGACATCATCACGGCCCTCACCGACTTCACCACCACCACCAGCGGCACCCTGGCCGAGAAGTCCGGCGACCTGGCCGCCACCCTCGGCGCCACCACCGGCGCGGCGGAGGACCTGACCGCCTTCCTGCGCCGCAACAAGGACACCGTCATCCGGCTCAGCGCCGAGTCCCGGCCCACCCTGGAACTGCTCGCCGAGTACTCCTCGTCCTTCCCGTGCACCCTGCGCACCCTCGCCGACTTCGTCCCGGAGATGGACAGGGCGCTCGGCAAGGGCACCGGCCGGCCCGGCCTGCGGGTCGACCTCACCACCGTGCCGTCCCGCGGCGCCTACGTCCCCGGCCGGGACACCCCCGCCTACGACGCAGGCGGCGGCCCCCGCTGCTACCCCGTGCCCTACCTCGGCGTGCCCACGAAACCGGCCGCGCAGGTGTCCGCCGCGGCCGACCAGGACCTCGGGCTCGCCAACTCCCCGCAGGAGAACGCCCTCGTCAACGAGTTGCTCGCGCCCGCCACCGGCACACAGCCGGCCGACCTGCCGGACTGGAGCAGCCTGCTCGCCGGACCGGCCCTGCGCGGCACGGAGGTGACCCTGCGATGACCGAGCCGCATCCCGCGCACACCCGGCGCCGCCCGCTGACCGGCCCCGTGCTGAAGTCCCTCGTCTTCCTGGTGGTGACCGCGCTGGCCACGACCGTGCTCGGGCTGAGCGTCGCCAACACCGGCGTGGGCTCCGGCACCCGCTCCTACAAGGCACTGTTCACCGATGTCACCGGGCTCGTCGACGGCGACAGCGTGCGCATCTCCGGGGTGCAGGTCGGCGAGGTCACCGGCGTACGCGTCGTCGACCGGCGCAGCGCGCAGGTCAGCTTCACCGTCCGCGACGACCGCACCCTGCCCCGCTCGACGACCGCCGCCGTCAAATACCTCAACATGGTGGGACAGCGCTACGTCGCCCTCGACCGCGGCAGCGGGGACCTCACCGGCACCCTGGAGGGCGGCGACACGATCCCGCTCGACCACACCGCGCCCGCCCTGGATCTGACCCTGCTCTTCAACGGCTTCAAGCCGCTGTTCGAAGGGCTGTCGCCGAAGGACGTCAACGAACTCGCCGGGTCCATCGTGCAGGTCCTGCAGGGCGAGGGCGGCACCGTCGACAGCCTCATCCGGCACATCGGCTCGCTCAGCCGGACGGTCGCCGCGAAGGACGACGTCATCGGCGCGGTCGTGAAGAACCTCAACACGGTCCTGACCACCCTCAACGACCGCGAAGCCGCGTTCGACGACCTCGTCGACACCCTGCGCCGGCTCGTCACCGGCTTCGACGACGACCGCAAACCCCTGGGGCGGGCCGTCGCCGCCATGGGCGACCTGACCACGGTGACCGCGGACCTCCTCCAGGACGGGCGCGCACCCCTGAAACAGGACATCCGCGAACTCGGCCGGCTCTCCGCGAACCTCGGCGCCGCCGCCCCCCGGATCGAGAACTTCCTGGCGACGACGCCCGCCAAGATGACCGCCCTGGCCCGGCTGTCGTCCTACGGATCGTGGTTCAACCTCTACCTCTGCGAGGCACGCGTGAGCGGAGTGACCACCTCCGACGGCTCCCGGGCCCCCACCGGGATCGCCGTGACCGAACCGAGGTGCGGCGCATGAGCCCGCTGACCCGGGCCCGCCGCCGCGCGGGCCACGGCACCACCGACGCCGCCGCGGACAGCACCCCCCGCACCGGCCGCCGCCGCGGGCCATGGCCGAAGCCCGTCCAGGACCGCAACCCGGTCACCGTCGCCCTCGCCGGCCTGCTTCTGCTGGCCCTGCTCACCGTCTTCGCGTACAACGCCGACCGGCTGCCGCTGATCGGCGGCGGCACCGCCTACAGCGCCGACTTCAGCGAGTCGGCCGGCCTCGACGAGGGCGACGAGGTGCGCATCGCCGGCGTCAAGGTCGGCCGTGTCACCGCGGTCTCCCTCGACGGCCCCAAGGTGAAGGTCGGCTTCGAGGTCGACGACGCCTGGATCGGCGACCGGACCACCGCCGCCATCGCCATCAAGACGCTGCTCGGTGAGAAGTACCTGGCCCTGGACCCGCTGGGCGGCGCGCGCCAGGACCCCGGCCGGCGCATCCCGCTGGCCCGCACCACCGCGCCGTACGACGTCACCCAGGCGTTCCAGGATCTCAGCGGCACCGTCGACGCCATCGACACCGGGCAGCTCGCCAAGAGCTTCGAGACGATCTCCGAGACCTTCCAGGACTCACCGCCCCATGTCCGCAAGGCCGCCACCGGCCTGTCCGCGCTGTCCAGGTCCGTCTCCGGGCGGGACACGGAACTCTCCGAACTCCTCAAGGGCAGCGCCCGGTTCAGCAAGACCCTCAAGGACAAGAAGTCCAGCTTCGAGACCCTCATCGAGGACGGCGGTTCCCTGCTCGGTGAGTTGCAGGACCGCCGCACCGCGATCCGCGCCCTGCTCAAGGGCAGCAGGGCACTGTCCACGGAGCTGAGCGGCCTCGTCGCCGACAACGACAGACAACTCGGCCCCACCTTGGAGGCGCTCGGCCGGGTCACCACGATCCTGGAGAAGAACCGCACCCAGCTCGACCGCACGCTGGCGCTCGTCGGCCCCTACTACCGGCTCGTCGGCAACACCCTCGGCAACGGCCGCTGGTTCGACAGCTATCTGTGCGGCGTGGTGCCCCGGGACTACCTGCCCGACCCGTCCCTGGCCGAGCCGTGCAGGCCGCCGAAGCAGTCGGCGCAGGCCCAGGGGAGCGCGCGATGACCGGACGCAGCAGACTCCTCGCGGCCGCGCTCGCCCTGGTCGTGGTCGCCGCCGGACTGGCCGTCGCCCGGGCCCTCGACCCCACCGGCACCCGGCTGACCGCCTACTTCGACCGCGCCGTCGGCATCTACTCCGGATCCGACCTGCGCATCCTGGGGGTGCGGGTCGGCGAAGTGGCGTCGGTACGGCCGCAGGGCACCCGGGTGCGGGTGGAGCTGAACCTCGACGAGGGCGTACGGGTCCCCGAGGGCGCCCGAGCCGTGATCGTGGCGCCGAGCGTGGTCGCCGACCGCTATGTGCAGCTCACCCCCGCCTACCGCCACGGGCCGGCCCTGGCCGACGGCGCCGTACTGCCCGCGTCCCGCAACCGCACCCCCGTCGAGATCGACCAGCTCTACGCCTCCCTCACCGATCTCAGCAAGGCGCTCGGCCCCGACGGAGCCAACGCATCGGGCGCCCTGTCCGACCTGCTGACGACCGGCGCGGCCAACCTCGACGGCAACGGCGCGGCGATCGGCGACACCATCGAGCAGTTCGGCAAGGCGGCCAAGACCCTCAACGGCAGCAGCGACGACCTGTTCGCCACGCTCGGCCGGCTCCAGTCCTTCACCAGCATGCTCAAGGAGAAGGACACCGATGTGCGCACCGCCCAGGAACGCCTGGACACGGTCGTCGGCTTCTTCGCCGACAACAAGGACGACCTCGCCGGCGCGCTCGACGAACTCGGCAAGGCCCTCGGACAGGTCAAGCGGTTCATCGAGGACAACCGCGGCGAGCTGAAGAAGAACGTCGACCGGCTGGTGCCGGTCACCCGCACCCTCGTCGCACAACGGGCCTCCCTGGCCGAGGCACTGGACGTGGCGCCGCTGGCCGCCGACAACCTGGTGTCGGCCTACGACACCGACACCCGCACCCTCGACGGCCGCGCGAACCTCAACGAGATCAGCATGGGCGGACCACTGCTGCCGCTCCCGGCGACGGGCGGCGCGGTGTCCTCGGTGTCCTCGGGGGCCTCGGGGGAGGGAGCGCGGTGAGGCACGGCATACGACGACGCAACGCGGCCGGTGGGACGGTCCGGCGGGGTGCACTCGCCGGCGGGACGGCCGTGGCAGCCGGCGCGGGCGGACTGCTCGCCCTGGCCCTGGGCTTCACGCTGGCGGTCGGCGCGTTCACCGTCCCGCTGCCGCGCTTCGACGGGATCGAGAGCCTGCCGCTGCCCGGCGGCGCCGACCTCGGCTCCCACCCCTACACCGTCACCGCCGAACTCGACGACGTACTCAGCCTCGTCCCGCAGGCCGCGGTCAAGGTCAACGACGTCGCCGTCGGCAGGGTCACCGCCATCGACCTCGACCATGACGGCTGGGCCGCCCGCGTCACCATGAAGATCAACGGCGATGTGCGGCTGCCCGCCGACGCCGGCGCCCGGCTGGAACAGTCCAGTCTGCTCGGCGAGAAGTACCTCCAACTCGTCGCGCCCGACGCCCCGGACACCGCCGGCCGGCTCGGCGACGGCAGCGTCATCCCGCTGTCCCGCACCGGCCGCACCACCGAGGTCGAGGAGGTGTTCGGCGCGCTGTCCCTGCTGCTCAACGGCGGCGGCGTCAACCAGCTCAGGACCATCACCAGGGAACTCGACGCCGCCCTCGGCGGACGCGAGCCCGAGGTCCGCTCGATGCTCCGACGGGTCGACACGCTGGTGACCGACCTCGACGGACATCGCGGCGACATCACCGACGCCCTCGACGCCGTCAACCGGCTCGCCGCCACCCTCGCCGGCCGCAAGGACGACGTACGGACGGTCCTCTCCGACCTGTCGCCCGGCCTGAAGACCCTGGACGAACAGCGCGGCTCGCTGCTGACCATGCTGCGCTCCCTGGACACGCTGTCCGGTGTCGCCGTCTCCACCGTCCACGCGAGCAAGGACGACATGGTCGCCGATCTCAAAGCCCTCGCACCCAGCCTGCGGGCCCTCGCGGACGCGGGTACCGACCTGCCCGACTCGCTCCAGGTGCTGCTCACCTACCCGTTCACCGACGAGGTGCTGCGGGGCGTCAAGGGCGACTACCTCAACGTGTATCTGAGCATGGTCGCCGCCCCCGGAACACAGATCGTCCCGCCGCTGGTGCCGCAGCCCACGCCCTCCGCCTCCGCCTCCGTGCAGGGCGCACCCCGCACGGCCCGCGGGAACAGCACCGCCAAGGGGTCCGGCGGGGCCGCCCCCGCCACCCGGGTCCCGGCATCGGCACCACTGCCGCTGCCCTCCGTCACCACGCCCGCCCAGGACGGAGGCGCCACGCCGTGATCACCCTCGCCGTACGCCTGAAGAACCTCGCCTTCCTGGTCGTCGCCGTCCTCGTGCTCGGCTTCGTCGGCATCCGCTACGCCGACCTCGGCCGCTTCATCGGCGTCGCCGACCACTACACCGTGGACGTCCATCTCCCGCGCACCGGCGGCCTGTTCACCCACTCCGACGTCACCTACCGCGGGGTGTCGGTGGGCCGGGTCGGCCCGATCGGGCTCACCGCGGACGGGGTCGTCGCGGAACTCCGCATCAAGAAGTCCGCGCCGCGCATCCCCGCCGACACCCGCGCCGTGGTGGCCGGTCTTTCCGCGGTCGGCGAGCAGTACATCGACCTGCGGCCCGCGAGCGACGGCGGGCCCTATCTCGCCGACGGCGCCCGGCTCGAACAGGCCGACACCGAGGTGCCCGCGCCCGTCACCGACGTCCTCGCCGGCGTCGACGCCCTCGCCCGGTCCGTACCGCTGGACGATCTGCGCACGGTCGTCGACGAGTTCGGCACGGCGTTCGAGGGCCGCGGCGACGACCTCCAGGTGCTCCTGGACAACGGCAGTGCCTTCGTCGAGGCCGCCGACCGCGCCCTGCCGTCCACCAGGCGGCTCCTCCACGACGGCGAGACCGTGCTGCGCACCCAGGCCGAAGAGGCACGGGCCGTCCGCGACTTCGCCACCGGGGCCGAGCAACTCGCCCGCGCCCTCAAGGGATCCGACACCGACCTGCGCCGCCTGCTCACCGTCGCCCCCGATGCCGCCGGCCAGGTGAGCGGTGTCCTGCGGGACCTCGACCCCAGCCTGGGCGTGGTCCTCGCCAATCTGCTGACCACCTCCGAGGTCGCCGTCACCCGGCAGCGCGGCATCGAGGAACTGCTCGTGACGTACCCGGCGGCCGTGGCCGCCGGCGCCACCGCCGTCGACGGAGGAAAAGTGAACTTCGGCATGGCCGTCACCTTCTTCAAACCCCTGCCCTGCACCGCCGGTTACGGTGGCACCCGCTACCGCGACGGACTCGACCTGGGCACCGCGCCCCCGCTCAACACCGGCGCCGCGTGCACCGCACCGGCCGCGAGCGGCAGCAACGTACGCGGCTCGGCGAACGCGCCCCGCGGCGGCCCGGTGCCCGACCCGGTGAAGCCGCCCTCCCTGCCCTCGGGCAGCGCCGTACCGACCGCGGGCGCCGTGCCGCTGCCGGGTGCGCTCGCCCTGCCGGACCTGGGCGACGGCGCCCCGACGGACCTCGCGGCCCTCCTCGCTCCGACCGCGGACGCCGCCCGATGAGGCCCGCCCGGATCATCGCCGCCGCGGGGCTCGCCCTGGCGCTGGGGTTCTGCGGCACCGGCGCGTGGACGTACGCGCAGGCCCGCGGCGACGACGGGCTCGCCTATGGCCGGGAGCGCGACGCGGCGCTCGCCGACGGCCGCCGGGCCCTCGCCGTGCTCAACACGCTCGACGCCTCCTCCCGTGAGCGGGCGCGGGCGGGCATCCGGGCCTGGCGCGCGGCGTCGACCGGTCCGCTCCGGGACGAACTGGGCCGCACCGAGCCCCGCACCGGCGCGTCGGCGCGCGGCACGGTCACCGAGGCCGCCGTCACCGCCCTGGACCCGCGGGCCGGCACGGCCAAGCTCATCGCGGCCGTACGGGTGGAGGTCACGCAGGCCGGGTCGAAGACGCCCACCACGGACCGCAAGCGCCTGGAAGCGGTGCTCGCCCGTACGGCTCCGGGGGAGTGGAAGGTGCAGGCACTGAGCGCGGTACCGGTCGCGCGGACGGCGGGGGAGGGGGACGACCGATGACCTGGCTGCTGCGCGACGAGAGCACGCGGAAGCCCGCCGCGGTGGCGGACGGGACGCCAGGGCCGGAGCCCGGGACCGCGCCCGCGGACGACACGGCGGTGGACGCGGTGGACGTTTCCGAGGCGGAGTCGGACGGGGACCAGGCACCCTCCCGGGGCCGCTTGAGCGTCCGGCTGCGACGCATCGCGGTCGCCGTGCTCGCCGTGGCCCTCGTCCTCGCCGGGTGCGGGTTCTTCTACGGCGCCCACCAGGTGCGGTCCACCGCGTCGGCGCGGAACCGTGCGCTGACCGACACCGAGGCCACCACCCGCGTCGCGGGAGACGTCGGGAACGCCCTCGCCCGCGTCTTCTCGTACACCCCGGACGGCCTCGACGCCGCCGAGCGCTCCGCACGCTCCGTCCTCGACGGCCGGGCCGCCCGCCAGTACGCCGAACTCCTCGGCCGGATCCGCGCCGAGCTCACCGAGCAGCGCGTCACCCTGAGCACCCAGGCCGTACGCGTCGGAGTGCTCGAACTCGACGGCGACAGCGCCCGGTTGCTGGTCTTCCTCGACCAGGTCGCGCGCAGAGACCGGGCCGCGGCCACCTCGGCGGCGGCCCAACTCACCGTCACCGCACGGTGGGAGCACGACCGGTGGCGGATCGTCGACATCAGGACCCGCTGAACGTGCGCGGGAGACGGGAGCACCTCATGAAGCGCGTGGCCCGCGCCCTCGCCGCAGCCCGGTCGCTGCCGGCCCTGGCCCTGGCACTCGCCCTGATCGCGGGCGGGTTCGCGGTGTGGACGGGCTGGGACTGGTACGCCGCGGCGCACGACGACTCGGCCGAGTACGCCGCGCAGCGCGACGTGGCACTAGCCGCCGGTGAACAGGCCGTGCAGAACCTGAACACGCTCGACCACCGTGACGTGGAGCGCGGCCTCGACCTCTGGGAGTCCGCCACGACCGGCGATCTCCACGACCAACTCGCGTCCGGGCGCGAGGAGTTCGCCGCGCAGGTGCAGACGGCGAAGACGGTCACCACGGCCCGGGTGCTGTCCGGCGCCGTCACCGAACTCGACGACCGCGCCGGCCGGGCCCGGGTCCTCGTCGCCCTGCGCGTGACCGTGAAGGCGTCCGACGGGCAGCGCACCGACAAGGACAGCCGCATGCTCGGCGAACTCACCCGGACCGGCGGCCGATGGAAGCTCAGCGCCCTGGGCCAGGCACCCGTGGGCGGCACGTCAGCCGGCTGACCCGGACCCGCGCCGCGGGAGCCGGCCGCACGAGAGGACGACCCATCCGATGTCGACGACCCGTCACCACATCAACCGCCAGCGCCGGCGCCAGGCCCGCGAGACCCGGCCCGCGGCGCCCGGGTCCGGGTCCGGTTCCGCAGGTCCGGGCGGTCCCGTTGCTCCCGGCGGTCCGGCCGTCGAGGCCGCATCCGCCGAGGCCACGCCCGGCCGCTCCCGCTCGGGGTCTGCGACGGACGGGGCTGGTGGGGCGGACCGGGCGTCCTTGGCGTCCCAGGTGTCCCAGGTGTCCCGGGCGGACGCGACGGGCGGCCGGAAGCGGATCCGCCGTCCGTCCCGTGCCGTCGGCCTGTCCCTGCTGTGCCTGCTGACCCTCGTCCTCGGCGGCTTCGCCGGCTGGGCGCACGCCCGCGCCGAGACCCTCCGCGACGACCCGGCGTCGAGCAACACCGCGCTGACCGACCCCGCCCGCACCAGTGAGATCAAGGGGCAGACGGCGAAGGCGGTCGCCGCGCTGTTCTCGTACGACCACGCCGATCCCGCCGCCTTCGAGAAGGCCACGAAGGACCTCCTCACCGGGAAGGCCGTCGCCCAGCACGAGGCCCTGCTCGCCGACGTCCGGGCCCGCGCCGACCAGCAGAAGGCGGTGATCACCACCACCGTCACCGACAGCGCGGTCGAACGCATCGACGGCGACCGGGCCCGCGTCCTGGTCTACGCCGACCAGAGCAGCGTCAGCACCGCCGGGGACAACAGCGCGGCGGACGCAGCGGACAAGCGGGCCGCGGACGGCGGCACCTACGCCGGAGCCATGCTCGCGGTCGACGTGGTACGCCGCGACGGGCGCTGGCTCGTCTCCGGCATCGACACCTTCGGCCGCTGAGGTTCCGGCGCCACCGACACCCATCGACAAGGGAGCGACCGCCATGCCCGCACGCCGCGTACGCCGCCCGCAGCCCCGGACCCTGCGGGGCCTGCGCGCCACCGCCGTCGCCGTCGCTGCCGTGGCGGTCCTCACCGCCTCACAGGCGCCCGGTCTCGTGCCGAGCGCCGACGGCGGCCCCGGCCGGCGGGCCGCCGACGACAGCCCGCCCCCGCCGGCCACCGGCACCCCCTACGCCGATCTCGCCCCGCCCGACGACGGCTCGTACCACACCGAACTGCCACCCCTGACACGTACTCAGATCCCGCGCAGTGCCGGGGAGATCATCAGGATCGGAGGGGAGTCCGGCATCCCGGCGACCGTGCTGCGCGCCTATCGCGCGGCCGAGGCGGCCGTCGGCCGTACGGACCCGGGCTGCCGGCTTCCCTGGGAACTGCTCGCCGCGATCGGCAAGGTGGAGTCGGGCCATGCGCGCGGCGGCGCCGTCGACCGTGAGGGTACGACCCTCGGCCGGATCACCGGCCCGGCGCTGGACGGACGGGGCTTCGCCCTGATCCGGGACACCGACGGCGGCGTCCACGACGGCGACCCGGTGTACGACCGGGCGGTCGGGCCGATGCAGTTCCTGCCCTCGACCTGGGCCCGGTGGGGCGTGGACGGCAACGGTGACGGCCGCGCCGACCCCGACAACGTCTTCGACGCGGCCCTGGCGGCCGGCCACTACCTGTGCGCGGGGGACCGGGACCTGGGCCGGGCCGCTGACCTGGACCGGGCGATCCTCAGCTACAACTATTCGCGCACCTATCTGAACCTGGTCCGGCAGTGGCTGGACTTCTACCGGCGGGGCGTGCACAGCGTGCCCGACGGCCAGGGCGTCGTCCCACGGTCCCCGGGCGCCGGCAGCGACACCCGGGCGACCGAGCCCGTGGCCGACGAGGACGGCGGGATCATCATCGGCCCCGACCCCAGCAGCCCCGCCCCCTCCCCTTCGCACACGCCGTCCCCCTCCGCGACGGCCACGACCGAGGCGCCGCCCACGCCCGACCCGTCCGAAGAGCCCTCGACCACACCGGACCCCACCGACTCCGCGTCGCCGTCCCCGGACCCCGGCGACCCGCCCCCCGAGCCGACCTGCCCCACCCCGACCCCGACCCCGACCGCCCCCGACACCACGGAGAACACCCCGACCTGCCCCCCGACCCCATCGCCGACGTGAGCCCACGGCCCGGCGGCTCACCCGGGAAGCGAGCCGTGCAACGCCGCGCCCACGGCAGCGAAGACGGGCCCCGCCCACGTCGGCCGGACGCGCACGCACCGCGTCAGGACGTGGGTCAGCGCCATGGCCGCCATGGCGGGCCACAGGACGCCGAAGGCCGCGGCACCGATGGAAAAGCGCCCCACGGCGACGGCACCGACCGCATATCCACCGACCGCCGCCACGGCGGCCAGGGGGAAACCCACGCCGAACGGGTGCCAGGGCGCAGCCGCCCGCACGGAGAACACGACCGAGCCGATCAGCGCGAGCCCGGCCACCACGGTCCATACGACCGCGGGCACGACCAGGAGAGGCGCGGGGGAACTCATGGCAACCCTTGGAGGATCGGCGGCGGCTGAGATGCCGCACCTACCCTACGGCCAGACCCACCCGGACAACGACGAGGCCACCGACCACACGGCCCCCGGCCGACGCCGGCACGCAACTCGGCAACGTCCGCTGCCCGGTCCTGGTCGTGATGGGCACGCTCGACCCCGGTTGGACCGACCCGCATGCCGAGGGTTCGGCGATCGACGTGCCCTGCCGTCCGGCCTCGGTCACCTTGAGACGATCGTCGGCGCCGGGCACTACACACACGACCAGTTCCCCTCCGGCGCGCGTTGAGCGTCCGCGGTCCCCGGTTCGACTGCCCGTTCGGGTCGATGAACTGGCATCGCCATGGCGACCTCGGCCTCCTCTACCGTTCGTCGACACCACGCCGTCAGGCCACCACCATCAACGCCACGGTCGTGGCCAAGATCGAGGACCTTCGGCGCACCCACACGTGGCCTGCCTCCCGGGTCGCCTTCGAACTCCAAGCTGACGGCGGGCTGTCGGTCGGGTACGGCAACGCTCCACGAGTCGACGGCGTCCTTCTGGAGCCAGCGGGGCAGTGGCGTGGGTCATCGTCGGGGTGCCCTTTCTCCTCGGTGTGACGGAGGAAGGCTCACACGATCACCGGAGTCTGGCGTCATGAGACCCGGTTGGCCCGCGCTGGGTTCGCGGACGACCGACTCGACCGAAGTAGTGCGAGCGGGGCGAGCGCGAGGGTGGCAACTGCCGCGGCGATGAGGGGCAGGAGGGCAAGAGAATCGAGGGTGGAGACGAAACTTCCGAGACCAGCGCCAACGCCGATACCCAGATTGAGGACCGTGACGAGGATGCTGCCTGCGGTGTTGCGGAATTGCTCGGAGGCCACCCGCATCACGTGGGCTTGGAGCACGACGGGCAGAACCCCGATCAGCGCACCCCACAACGTCACCAGTGCGACGTAGACAACAGGACCGTTGGACAGGCCCATTCCGGCAAGGGACGCGGCCAGCGCGAGCGCGGTGACAGGCAACGCGGAGATGGTCCAGTGATCGCTGATCCGACCTGCCACGAGGACCCCGGCGAAGCCACCGATGCCACTTGTGAGCAGCACCCCTGACATCGAGTCCGCTCCGATCCCGGCAATAACGTCGCTGATAGGCACCACAAACGTGAACACGGCGTAGTAGCCGACCAGGGAGAAGAAGCCACCACCAGCCACCAAGAGCACCGACCGGGCCGATCGGTCCCATCGCTCAGCCCCTGGCTGGGCCGACCCGCGGCCAATTCCCGGTACCACGACCGCGATCGCAGCCATGCAGGCGAGACACGCGACAGCAAGTGCAGCGAAGGTCACCCGCCAGCCGACTCGGTGTGCCACCTCGGTTCCGACGGGCAAGCCGACAAGGCCCGCGAGAGTGGGTCCGGCCAGGACGATCGACAGAGCACGCCCGACCCGCTCGGGAGTGACCAATGAGGCGGCGTAGGAGACCACCACGGCCCAGAACAGGCCGTGGGCGGACGCCGCAGCCATCCTCGCGGCCAGTGCAGCTCCGTACGTCGGCGCCAGCGCTGTCGCAAGGTTCGCGGCCGCCATGACGAAAAGACTGGCGAGAACCACTGACTTGCGCGCCCAACGCATAGTCACGCGCACCAGCGGGATGCTCGTCAGGGCGATCGTGCCTGCCCACCCGGTCACCAACAGCCCAGCAGCCGCCCCGGTAACCGAGAGAGAAGAGCTGAGGGAATCCAGGACGCCTGCCGGCATCATCTCTGCGCTCACCGTCGTAAAGGTCGCGGCACTCAGGGCCAGCAGTGGTACGAGGAAGTTGTTTGATCTGGTCACGCCCGAGAACCTAAACTTTGACGTCAACGTCAATGTCAAGCCCAATGAGAGTCGGCCATGAAGATCGGTGAGCTGGCGAAACGCGCCGGGACCTCTACGCGGATGCTGCGCTACTACGAGGCGCAGGGCCTTCTGCACTCCGAGCGAGGCCCGAACGGCTACCGCTACTTCCAGGACAGCGACATCGAACGAGCCCGGACCATCGCGAGTCTGATCCAGTCAGGACTGCCGACCAAGCTGATCCACGTCCTTCTCACCGCCCAGGACCGGCCAGACGACTGGACCGACGCGTGCGATCATGAGTTCGCTGCGCTCCTGCGAGCCGAATTGAACGCCCTGGACGACAAGATCTCCTGCCTGACCCGAAGCCGAACCGCCGTGAACGCCTACCTCGAACGCGCCGCCCGCTAGCAGCCGAGGCGAGTCGTACCGCCGTCATCAACGCCCTGACCCGCAACGCCTAGTTCGCCGTGACCAGCGAGGCCGGCGCCGACAGGGCGTCGGCCGAGTGAGTACCAGATGCGGCGTGCAGAAGCGGTGCTTCCAGCCCGTCGGCACCGACTACCGCTCGCATCATCGGCTGCGTGGCGCAGCAGCCCGCCCCGCTGAGGCTGGTGCTGGGCAGCTACTCGTACCAGACGGTCACCACCGCCACCGCCGCTGCGACCGGCGCCTCAGTCGAGGGCGATTTCCGAGTCGAGGTGGTGGGCGAGATCGACCAGATCGGTGCGGTGCAGCACTCGTCCGTCGAAGCTCGGCAGGGGAACGTGCAGTGGTTCGGTCCAACGGGTGAGGATCGCCCCCATGCCGTGGTACGCACCCGCGAGGCCTCCGGTGACTGCGGCGACGGTGTCCGTGTCACCGCCGACGTCGATCGCCGCGCGCATCGCGTCCTAACTCGGTCGCCTGGTCGGGTGCCAGTCGGTGGCGAGGACCGTGGCGTATCGCCGGCGGTGGTCGGGGTGGACGAGATCCAGCACGTCGGGCAGCGCATCGAGGGGGTCCGCGCCCGCCAGCGCGACGCGGATGAGTTCGTGGAAGACGGCGGTACCTTCCCAGGCGGCGCGGTCGCCATGGGTGAGGGCAGCGATGCGCCGGGCGGCGTCCATCGTGGCCGACCGGCCGGCACGTGCGAAGTGGACCGCGGATGTCGCTGCTCTCATCAAAGAGCCGTTGCCGGCCGCTCGCTGGTTGATCTGGAAGTGGACCGTGGCGGCCAGATCCGAGGGCATGCCGTTGGTGAGAACGTCTTCGGTTCGCCACCGGCCCCTGGGCCGGGGAAGCGGGCAGAGAACGCACCCTGGGGTCCGAACTCGAAAGGGGCGCCCAGCGCGTCACCCACCGCTGAGCCCACGACAGCACCGACGGCCCGCTCAATACCCCGCGGGATCCGTGACGCGCCGAGCGATGTGTTCAGTTGCGGCGGCCGGTGTGCTCGAAGGTCGTGAAGGCGGCCTCCTGGTGCCACTGCACCCGTGCCTTGGGGCTGGTGGTGAGCAGGTGGCGGCAGCGTGGGGCGGGGGAGGTGTCGCCGAGGGTTTCGTTGCGGCATGCGGGGGTGGGGCGGTAGCCGGTGGTGGTCGGGTTGCCCTGCCAGATGCTCCTGCCGGGGAGGAAGGCGTACTGCAGGGAGGCCCGCGCGAGATCCTTCAACTCCGGGTACGACAGGCCGTAGGTGACGGCCGCGTACTGGTACTCGTGGCTGATGTCGATGCGGGACACACCGGGGTCGTCGGTGGCCAGGACGGTCGGCACGCCGTAGGCGCGGTAGGTCTCGAAGGGGTGTGCCCGGCCGCGGACCCCCAGGATCTGGGCGTTGCTGGTGAACGGCACCTCGACGGCGATCTGTTGGGCGGCCATGGTGCGGGCCAGGTCCCGCCGGTCGTGCTCGAAGGCGAAGTCGACTCCGTGGCCGATGCGCTCGGCGCCGGCGACGCGCACCGCCTCGCCGATGTGGAAGGTCAGGTCCTCGGGTTTGACCAGCCCGGTCCACAGCTCGCCGGCGTGCAGGGTGACATGGGCGTGCGGGTACCGGGTGCGCAGGAAGGCCAGCATGCGCATCTCCAGACGGTAGTTGCGCAGCGATGCGGGCAAGTCCTCGGGCTGGACCAGGTTGACGGCGAGGAAGCGGGGGTCGCGTTCGGCCAGCCGCATGCCGAGGGCGAGCTGGGTGAAGACACGCTCGCGCGAACCGGCCCGCAGGGCCTGGTAGATGAGGCGGACGGTCGGCCGGCAGGCGGGCCGGGGCCGGCCGGTGTCGCAGCGGGCGGCGGCGCGGAACTCGGCGTCGACGCCGTCGGTCTCCTCGCGCGCGGCGGCGACCAACCGGTCCAGCCGGCCGCCGGCGAGGAGCTTGCGGTGCAGGCGGGCGAGGTCGCCGTCCCAGCCGACCTCGTCGGCGAGCCGGTCGGTCGCGTCGGCGGCGGGCTGGACCATGGTCTCCAGGTACACCTGGTTGTTCTCGGCGACGTCGTCGGCGACCTCGGCGAGCACCTTGCCCTGATGGCGCCCGGCGACCAGGGCGAACTTGTCGAAAGTGGCGAAGAAGTGGTCGTGGCCGAGGCGGTGCGGCGGGAAGTCCTGCATCGACCACGCTCTGCGGATCGCCGCGCGGAAGGCCCGGTCGGTGCGGGCGTCGGCGGCGGGCCGCCGGGTGCGGGTGTCGCAGGGCGGTACGACGGCGGTCATCGTGCCGGTGTCGATGCACAGGCCGTCGTCGGCGGCGAGCTTGATGAGGTACTCGGTCCGGACCGCGCCGAAGAGATGGTTGTGCAGGTCACCGCCCTTGGGCAGGTCCCGGAAGAAGCCGCGCAGCCGGGCGGGGCTGTGGCGGAGGGAGCGCAGGAGCGTGTCCGTGCGGGCTTCCGCGGGGGTGACCGGTCGGGGCACGCCCGCGTGGGGCGCTGGGCCGGGTGCCGCGCGGGTGCCCGTGGGATGGGCCGCGGCCGATGTCGCGGACCCGGGTGTCAGCGGTGCGAGCAGGGCGAACGCGCCGAGCCCGACGGTGAGTACGACGCGCCGTCGGCCCGCGGTGAGCAACGCGCGGTGCCGGCCGGTGGGGTGGGGGAGCGGAATGGTCACCGCCGCATGATTGCCGCAGAGACCGGCCAACGACGGGGCGCTGCGCGGTGTGTGGCCGACGCTCACCCGGGAGAGGGAACCCCTACGGGCACCCCGGTCCACCGGCCCGTAGCCGTCGGCGACCAGCCGCATCCGCCGGGCCGCACGTGTTCTTGGGCGAGAGATCGTTGTGGCACACCACTTCCCGGTCACCGGCCGCGGCGGTGCCGGCCGTCAGGTCGTGGAACTCGCGCACGAGCCGCGGCACCGCGGAGCAGGCGTACGACGGCGTTGACGAACCCTCCGGGCAGCGCGGACTCGGACATCCCTCCACCGTGCCGCATCGCCATCTCCGTGCCCGGCCCGGGCCATTGGGCTCGCCCGTCGAACCGGTCACGGCCCCGGCGACCAACGAACCCAGGAACGCACCCGTCACGCTGTCGCCTTGCGGATGTGGGCGAGGAGGGTGCGCAGTTGGGCGCGGTCGGCCGTGTCGAGCGTGGCCGTCGCCTCGGCGAGCGCCAGCCGGTCCACCTCTTCCGCCTCGCGATGGCAGCGCAGCCCCTCGTCGGTGAGGCGCAGCAGGAACGCCCGGCGGTCGTGCGGATGCCGTACCCGCTCCACCAGGCCGTCGCGTTCCATGCTGTCGACGATGCTGGTCGTGGTCCGCGCCGCCACCCCCGTCAGCTCGCTCAGATCCCGCATGCGCAGCGGCCGTTCGGCCCGGGCGAGCATCCGCAGGGCACGCAGCCGGGCCACCGAGGCGCCGTTGGCCCGCAGCCGGATCTCCACGAACTGCCGCAGCTGGTGGGTGGTCTCGTACAGCTCGTCGATCAGGATGTCACTGCTGTCGTGCACTGCCATGTCGCTCCCCCGCTTCGTCCGATATCCCATTCTATGAGTACGCTCATAATGAGTATCCTCAGCATGTGCTGTCGTCCCGACGCCGTCGCGTCCTGTCCGTCCCCTCCCTCCGTCTCAGCCAGCGCCTGGTCGTCCCCGTCATGTGCGTCTCCGTGACGTTCCTCGCGATCGTCGACGGGGCGATCACCACCGTGGCGCTGCCCTCGATCGCCCGCCAGTTCGGGCTGACCACCGCCGCCCTGGACGGGGTGGTCGTGGTCTATCCGGTCTGCCTGGCCATGGCCATACCCGCCTCGGCCTGGCTGGTCGAGCGGCTCGGCGGCAAGCGTGTGCTGCTCACCGCGCTCGTCGGCTTCCTCGGTTCCTCGGTGCTGTGCGGCGCCGCCGCCGATCTCGGCCAACTCGTCGTCTGCCGCGCCGTGCAGGGCCTGTCCGCCGGGGTGCTGTTCCCGGCCGCGGCGGCCCTGCTGTTCGTCACCTTCACGTCCTCGGAGCAGGTGCGCATATCCCGGTACATGATCATCCCGCAGCAGATCGCGCCGGCCGCCGCGCCGGTCCTCGGCGGCCTGCTGGTGGACGAGCTGTCCTGGCGCTGGGTGTTCTACGTCAATCTGCCCCTCGGCCTGCCGGTCGTGCTGTTCGGCCTGCTGTTCCTGGACCGGCACCGCGGCCACCGGCCGGGCCGCTTCGACCTGCCCGGTCTGCTGCTGAGCGCGGCGGCCATGGGCGGTCTGATGTTCGGGGTCTGCGAAGGCCCCAACCGTGGCTGGTCCTCGGTGCCCGTGATCACCGCCCTGGCGCTCGGCGCGGTGCTGCTCGCCGCGGCCGTCGCCTTCGAACTGCGCGTCACCGAGCCGCTGCTGAAGCTCCGCCTCTTCGCCGACCGGCTCTTCCGGGACACCAACCTGATCAGCCTGGTGGGCCTGGTGCCCATCATGGGCGCCATGTATCTCGGCCCGCTCTTCCTCCAGCAGGGGCAGGGCCGCACCGCACTGGAGTCGGGCACCAGCACCTTTCCCGAGGCCTTCGGCGTCCTGCTGACCGTTCAGATCATCGGCGTCTGGTACGCGCGCGTCGGCCCGCGGATCATCATCGGCTGCGGAATGGCCGGGGTCAGCGCGGTCCTGCTGCTCTTCGCCACCTGCGACCAGGACACCGGCCTGTGGACCTTCCGCGGCTATATGTTCCTGCTCGGCGTCGCCATGGGCGGGGTCTTCATGCCGACGACGGTGGCCTCGCTCGCGACCCTCGACCGGCGGGACCTGGCCCAGGCGTCCACGCTGAACACCGTCGTACGCCAGACCGGAGGAGCCCTCGCGCCGGCCGTGGTGACCACCGCCCTGGTGCTCGGTACCCCCGCGGCCGCCGCGACCCACCCGCCCGTCTCCGCCTACCAGCACGCCTATCTGGCCCTTGCCGTGATCGCCGCGGTGACCGCGGTCTTCGCCTTCACCCTCCCCGACGGCCCGGCCCGCGCCGCGGCAGGCGGCACCACCGCGTCGAGCGGTTCCACCGCGTCGCCGCGCCGCCGGGAGGGCGCCCACTGAGCGCTCCGCGGCCTTCGGGCGGGGTGTTGGGGGAGCGTTCGATATCCGGTACCCGGTGGGCAATCCTGCCGTATTCCGGTGATCTGTAACGTGCCGCCGTTCCAACAGTGAGCAAAGGAGCGGAACATGGACAGATCCCCCGCGACTGGTGCCGGGCACGACGAGCACGCGGCCGGCTGCGCGTGCCCGCGCACCGCGGACCTCGACGGCGACGGCATCGCCGCGTCGAGCCGTCGTACGTTCCTCCAGCGGGCGAGCGCGCTCGGCGCGGGCGCCGCCGGGGCCACGGGTCTGCTGGGCGCGGCACCCGCGTACGCCTCCGACGGAAACGGGAACGCGGCCGCCGCGGGCGCGGACGACGACCCGTACGGCCGGACCACGACGGAGCCCGCCGCGCGCGGCAAGTGGAGCCCGGATCCGGACAACCCCCGGTTCACCGTGGTGGTGATGCCCGACACGCAGTACATGTTCGACCAGGACCGCATCCACCCGGTCCCGGTGGAGGCGTCGTTCCGCTATGTCCTGGACCCCAAGGGCCGTGCCGGCGGCAACGACCCGAACATCGTCTTCCTGGCGCACCTGGGTGACGTGACCAACAACGGTCTCGCCGAGGAGTTCACCGCGGCCACCAAGGCGTTCGGCATGCTGGACCGCGCGGGCGCCTCCTACGCCGTGCTGGCCGGCAACCACGACGTCCACGGCGACGACCAGCGGGGCGACACCCCGTACCTGGACACCTTCAGCGTCGCCCGGGCCAGGAAGCGGCCCAGTCACCACGCGTCCAGCCCCGACGGCTACAACACCGCCCACATCTTCCGGGCAGGCGGCCGCAAGTGGATGCTGCTCGCCCTCGACTGGCGGCTGTCGGACGCGGGCTTCGCCTGGGCCAACGCCGTCATAGCGGACAACCCGACCCTGCCGGTGATCGTCACCACCCACGAGATCGTCGGCTCGTACGACGACGGCACGGCGGGGCTGTCCGGCTACGGCCAGCAGATGTGGGACAGGCTGATCAAGGACAACGACCAGATCTTCCTCACCCTCAACGGGCACTACTGGCCGCCCGGCAGCACCGTCATGAAGAACAGCGCCGGGCACGACGTGCACCTGCACATCACCAACTACCAGGACCGGTACTACGGCGGCGCCGGCATGATCCGCTCGTACCGCTTCGACCTCGACCGCGGCAGGATCGACGTCGCCACCTTCTCGCCGTGGATCCGTGAACTCGCGGCGAAGAAGCAGATGAACGCGCTTGCCTCGCAGGAGCTCGAACTCACGTCGTCCGTCGACTACTTCTCGATGGAGATCGACTTCGACGAGCGGTTCTCCGGCTTCGCGCCGATTCCGCCCCGCAAGCCCCGGCCCGCCCGCCGGATGCTGCTGCCCGGCACCCTCGCCTACTGGCGGTTCGACGAGGGCGGGTCCGGCACCGACGTGGCCGACGGCACGGTGGTCAAGGACCAGACGGGCAACGGCAACGACCTCGTCCTGCGCACCGTGCCGGGCACGTCCGCGCATGCGCTCGTGCGCACCGACGACCACCACCCCGACCAGCCCGGTCACGGCAGCCTGGTCTTCGCGGGCCAGGGCAACCCGGTCAGCGGCAGCTATCTGCAGACCGTCGACCGGGCCCCGATCAACCGCGAGACCTTCGCCCGCGGTTACACCTTCGAGGCGTTCTTCAAGGTGCCCGCCGACTGGGACGGCGGCCGCAACGGCTGGTCGTCGATGCTCAGCCGCGTGGGCACGGCGGCCCAGGCCGGCAAGAACGGGCCCGGCTCCACCGCGGAGGAGCCCATCCTCACCCTCGGCCTGTCCAGCTCCATCGAGCTGCAGTGGAACGCCTACCCGCTCAACCAGGACGGCGCGACGACCGCCTGGAGCCATCTGCTCCAGAAGGAGGAGTGGTGGCATGTGGCCGTCGTCAACGACGGCCGGATCAGCAAGCTCTACGTCAACGGCTGTGAAGAGGGCCGCAATCCCACCAGCACCGCCATCGGCCTGACCGCCCTCGACATGCCGTTCCTGCTCGGCGGCTACCAGTGGAACGGCAAGATCGACCAGGTCTTCCACGGCTCCATCGGCGACGTACGGATCACCAACCGGGCACTGTCGCCTGCCCAGTTCATGAACGCATAGGCCCGGCAGGGCAGTTGGCCCGACCGCGGGCGCCCGGCGCCCGTGGCCGGGCCGGCTCGGTAAAGGCAGGTAAAACTGTACAGGGGAAACTGTACAGGTAAGCCTGTGGAAATTACCGTCGAGGCATGAGCGACGACCGCGATCAGCCGCCGGAGTCGGCCGTGCGCGCCGCGCAGGACGTCCGAGTGGTGGTGGGACGCCTGCGCCGCCGGCTGCGCAGTGTCTCCGACGCCGACGACATCACCCTCTCCCAGGCGTCCGTGCTCGCCCGGCTCGTCAAGGACGGTCTCGCCGCCACGAGCGTCCTCGCCACCGCCGAGGGCGTCCGCCATCAGTCCATGGCGGCCACCGTCGAGGCGCTGGAGCGGCTCGGACTCGTAGCACGCCGGCCCGACCCCACGGACCGCAGGCGCCGGCTCGTCGCGCTCACCGCCGCCGGCCGCGCCCGTGCCGAGGGCGACCGGCAGGCCCGTCAGGAATGGCTGGCCGCGGCCTTGGGCGAGCGGTGCATCTGGCCTGGTTCATGCTCGGCGCCGGTGTGGTGTTCCTGCTCCTGACCTTGTTCGACCGCGGACTGCGGCGCGCCGCGGCCGATGCCGCCTCTGAAGGGTAGGGCCCTGTCTCACGCCCGCGTCGGCGGCTGTTCCCGGAGCAAGACACTCACTGAGTGAATTCGGTTGCGGCGGGCCCGATGAGAGTGGGCGTTGACGCGCTGCCGGCTACGGAGCTGGGTGAGCTGTCGGTGTTGGCCGCGCTCCTGCTGCCCTGAGGATTTCGGCAGTGTCGGGGTGGGGGCCATTGTCCGCCCAGTCCAGTGGCGACCTGCCCGCGCCGTGGTCTTCGCGCAGGTTGGGATCGGCGCCATGCGCCAACAGTTCCCGGACCGTTTCGGTATGCCCCCAGCAAGCGGCTGCGCACAATGGTGTGCCCTCCGAGCCGGGGCCGCTGCCGCTGCTTCATGGCCGGTGAGGCTAGCGATCATGGGCGTGCCGGAGCCACTGATATCTATTCGTTGACCGTGGTGACCAGCACATTGGCCTTGTAGCGAAGCGGCGTGTGCCCAAGCGGGCCGTGGGGCTACGGTGCCACCCGCGCAACCCCTCCCGTCTCAAGGGCCGCCCAGAGAGCCCCGTCGGGACCAAGGGCGATGCCGTGCGGTTCGGATGACGGTGACGGCAGATCGTACTCGGCGATCTCGCCGCTCGCGGTGATGCGGCCAATGCGGTTGGCTCCCCATTCGGTGAACCAACAATCCCCGGTGGAGGCCGCGACGATGGCGTGGGGTCTGGCCGTGCGGTCGGGGAGCGGGAACTCCTTGATCCCGCCGTCCACCGCGATCCTGCCGATCTGGCCCGCTGCGATCTCGACGAACCACAAGGCGGCGCCGTCACTGGAGATGCCCACAGGGGCGGCACCCGGGGTGGGAAGCGGGTACATGACGGTGTCGCCGTCGGCGGTGATACGGCCGATCGCGTTCGCCTGGTTGAGGGTGAACCACAGCGCACCATCGGGACCTGTGGTGATCGCCGAGGGAAAGGCCCCCTCAACGGGAAGGGCGAACTCGGTGATCTCTCCGGTGCCGGTGATGCGGCCGATACGGTCGGTGTTCAGCTGTGTGAACCACACCGCATCATCCGGGCCCGCGGTGATACCAAAGGGTCCGCTATCGGGGGTCGGCACAGGAAAGGATTGCGCTTCACCGCGGGTGGTGATGCGGCCGATCCGATGGTCCTGGGACCGGGTGAACCACAATGCGCCGTCGGGCCCGACGGTAATGACCGCAGGACGACACACGCGTGAGTCCAGGGGATATTCCGCGAGTTCGCCGTCGAGGGTGAGACGCGCGATGCGACCACTGTGTGTGAAGGTGAGCCACAGGGCACCGTCGGGTCCGGCCACGATGCCGTAAGGCCCAGCCTCCTTGTCCGCCACGGAGATCTCCCTGATGGCCGGCTCATCGGAACGGTGCACAGCAACTCCTTGCCTGGGATGCGGATCGATCAGCGTTCCCGGCCGACGCCTCGGCCAGATGATCAATTCCAAGGGGTCAGTGACCGTACGGGGCGAGCGAGCGGAGGGTGCCTTGCCCTCTGGACTGGATCCAGTTGCCTCGGGGAGGGGCGCCAGGCTTCCAAAGAGGTTGATGACTGCCCCGTGGTCGGGAGCTCGGCGTGACCCCGGAGAGGCCGTCACCACCGTCGGTGCACGCTTGCCTTACTACCGGTCACCAGGCTTGCCGGCGGAACGTCATCGGCCACGACCGCGCCAGCGGCGACCACGGCATCACGGCCGATACTGACGCCGGGCAGGATCGTGGCACCGGCACCGATCCACACGTTCTCCGCCACGTCGATGGGCGCGCCGGTGAGGTACAGCCGCCGCTCCTCGGGATCGACCGGGTGGCCGCTGGTGATGAACGTGACCTTCGGGCCGACCATCACGCGTTCGCCGAGCCGGATGCCGGCATAGTCCAGGAACGTGCAGTTCTGGTTGATGAACACGCGCTCGGCGAGGTCGAGGTGGAGGCCGTGGTCCGTGTAGAAGGGCGGATAGATCGTGACTCTCGACGGCAGTGGCTTGCCGAGGATCTGTTCGAGCAGTTCCGCCTTGCCCGCTTCGTCCTCGAAAGGCAGGACGTTCAGGCGGGAGGTGAGCTCGGTGACCCGCAGGACCCTCTCGGCCATGGCCTGGAACTCGGCGCTATGGATGGGCATGAGACGGTCGCTGGACATGCCACGATCCTTTCTGGTGTACCGGTGACTGGACAAGACTCACCAGATGGTCAATTTCAAGGGGCGCCGGCGGAGACGGGAACGAGGGCATCCAAGATCGTTTTGTGACGAACAACCCGGACGCCCTCGCGACGGCACTCTATGCGACGACTGACGACCTGTTGCGGGAGTCTCCGGATCCGGCGCCGTGGCGGCCGGCCGTGGGGATCGCGCCGCAGCTCACCGATGTCGAGCCGGTCACCGTGGCGATGATGCGCCGAGTACGGGTACTGCGCCGGCCACAGCCGATTTTTCTGGGGCCTGCGCCTGCACCTGGTGTGCACCCTCCAGGGTCTGCCCAGCGCCTTCGCCCTGACCGGGGCCGAAGCCGACGAACGCGAAACCCTGCTCGACCTGCTCGCGACCGAACCGCACCTCGTCGCCCCCGGCCCGGCCAGACACTGATCGGCGACAAAGACAACTTCGGCCGCGACTTCGAACACGAACTTGCCCAGCAGGGCATCCAGTTGCGGCGACCGACCCGCAAGGGCGAACCACAGCGGCCCGGCGGATCTCTGTTCAAGCCGTTGCGGCAGGCCATCGAGTCGGTCGACGAGACAGTCAAGGGACAACTCGACCTCGAACAGCATCGAGGGCGCACACCCCGCGGCGTCGTCGCCCGCGTCATGCAGCGAATACTCGCGCTGACCGGCGCGATCCGGCACACGGAACGGAGACCCAGGTCCGCCGCCCGCCCGCCCGAACGGCACGGCTGGCGAGAGCACAAGCGCCGCCGGTCATCCCGGCGCATCCGCGTCGAACACGCCAATGCCGAACGCCTCCAGCGGCGCCCGCTCCACCGGTACGTACAACGCCGCGAGCCCTGTGGCGAAAACCACCATGCCATCGTTGCCCTGGCCTCCGACCGCGCCGCCGAACCCAGGGCCGGCACGCCCCAGCTTCACCCTGTGCGAGCCGGCCGATGAGGGCAACGAGACCGCCATGGACCGGCTGGCCGACGCAGCCGGCGATCTCGAAGAGCTGAGCGGGCTGTTGGACGAGGGATCCGTGCGCGCCGGGTTCCCGCTCACACGCCGCGCGACCACGACCGACGATCTGCGCGAGCTGCAATGGATCTCCGACGCCGGACGCGACGAGGCCGGGACCGAGCGGAGGGCCCGGACTGGGCTGCTGCCTGCACAGGGCCCGGCGGTGGCATGCGTCAGGTCCCGCGGCCGACCTGGGAACGGGTGTGGCGGGGCGGCGGAGATGAACTGCTGCCGCGACCGGAGTCGTTTTCTCTTCCGGCTTCAGACGGCGGACGTACGGCTGGCAGAGTCCCTCCCTCAGGAGGGGGTGAACTCGGGGAAGACACAGCGACGGCGCTTGCGGAGCCGGATAGCTTCTGAGGTGGGCAAATACGTGCTCTGGTGCGGCACGCCGTCGGGTTGGAGGTGTGGAGGACACATCTTGGTGGCTGAAGAGCGGCCGAGCCCTGGAAGCGATCGTTTGCCGCGAGGCCGCCGTCGCGGGAGCGCATAGAGGAGGGATCAGCGGCCACCGAACAACTCGTGGCGGAGCTGGCTCGGAGCGGCTGCCGCGATGGGGGCTTGCTCGGGATGGTCACCGCGGTCCGTGCGAGTCCGTGCTGATTCGGTCATGGCAACTGAGACCACGCAACGACCAAGGTCTCGGCCGTTGTACGGTCGGGACCTTCGTTTCGGCTGGTCAACCGTGGCGGAGGAGACGAGATTCGAACTCGTGAAGGGTTGCCCCCAACACGCATTCCAACTGTCGCTCCGGTGTACGGGGTGGGCTGGCGGCGTTCTCACCTGTGGTGCGAGGGTCGGTGGACCGGCATTCGGACGGCGTTGAACGCTGACGAATAAGAGTAGGACTGAAACCACGAAGTGAGCCAGCCAGACGGCGCGGTCGGAGTCAACCGTTGGCGATCGACCCTTCGGATGCGGCCTTCGGATCTGTATGACTGGTTGAGGGCTTCCGTGGGCGTCGAGACGATTCAAACGCCAAAGAGAGTGGCCAGTCTGGTATTTGGCGAGTGCAGAGTGCGAGCTCATCGCTACAGTTTTCGTAAGCTCGTGAACTTCGCGGTGGGGCGGTGTAGTGGGTCGGCGATTCTTCGTAGCTTTGGGGAGCGGTCGGTACCGCCACCTTACCGAGGACGAGCAGTTACGCTCTGTGCCATCGGACGTTCGCGCGACGAGAGAGCTCTTCGCCGGTTTCGGGTATGAGCCCGTACTGCCTGGGCTCGGCGAATACGACGGATCCGAGCAAATCCGGCAGAAGTTGTCGCACTGGTCGGAAGACACGGTTCTCACCACTGACGACGTGGTGGTCGTGTACTTCGCGGGCCACGGTTCGGTGGAGGAGCGCGACCGGCACTATCTACTCTGCTGGGACTCACGTGACGGAGACCTCGCGACCACGGCGCTGGCCACCGAGGATCTGGTGCGCATCTTGTGCCGGGGCAACCTTCGCCACCTCCTGCTGATTCTCGACACCTGTGCCGGCAGTGCCGGGGGTGCGGAAGCCTCGGCGGTCGCGTTGCGGACAATCGCTTATCGGAATGCGGACGCTGACTCGACGGGCCTGTGGTTTCTTGCATCCGCCCGCAGGAAAGATGTTGCCGAGGACGGAGCGTTCGTAGCCGCGCTGACCGAGGCCGTGGAGACGACCACGGGGCGCACTGGCCAGCGGCAGCAGTATCTCGACCTCACGGAACTGGTCAAGGCTGTCAACGAGCGGTTCGAGGCTGATGGGCTCGGCCAGCGCGCGGAGTTGGCCTGCGGTCTCGTGACTGGCTTGGCGCCGTTCCTGCCGAACAGTGGGTACACGGATGAACTGCCGCCGATCGGAACTGACCTGGAGGTGCAGCGCCGGGTCGCCTTACGAGACCTCACGGAGCACTTTGGGCCGCGCTCGCGCGGTGTGGAGTTCGAGTCGGAACAGGGCCTGTACTTCAGCGGGCGGGTCCGGGTGCTGTCCGAACTGGTGGCCTGGTTGACCGCTGACGATGGCGATGGCAGGGGGAGAGTCGTCACTGGCAGTCCCGGCTGCGGGAAGTCCGCGGTCCTGGGAAGGATCGTTGCGCTGTCGGACAGCCGGTACCGGGATCGCCTCGACCTTGCTGGCGTCGACCCCGCAACTGTGGTGCCTGCCGGGTGTGTCACGGCTGCCGTGCACGCCCGGCACAAGCGGCTCGAAGAGGTGGTGGAACGGCTCGCCACCGGCCTTGAGGTGGAAGCCGACGGTGCTGCTGCACTACTCCAGGAGCTGACCAGGAAGGGGCGCCAGGGGGCGCCGCTCGTCATCGTCGTGGACGCGGTGGACGAAGCAGGTTCGGACACCGCCGCGGACGCCGGCGGTCACGGCGAGCCCCGGCGGATTACCCGGGAACTCCTCCGCCCCATGTCGGAGATCCAGGGCGTACGGCTTCTGGTCGGGACTCGCCATGAACTGGTCGGCCCCCTGGGGCCCACCTTTGTCTGCATGGACCTGGACCAGCCCCAGTACCGCGCGAGTGTGGACGACGTGGCGGGGTATGTCACACGGGTTCTTCTGGCGAGCGAGGAGACCGAGGTACGTACTCCATACCGTGGCCTGCGAGATCTCGCACGGGCGGTCGCCCGCGGAGTCGCAGAGAAGGCGGCCGGCGTGTACCTCTATGCCAGGACGACGGCGCGGACCCTGCGGTCGGACGTGACGCCGGTGGACATCAGCCAACCTCGTTGGGCGGACAAACTCCCGAGCGAGGTCGGCGAGGCATTCGACGACTATCTCGCCCGTTTCGGACCGGACGAGCCACGGGTCCGCCGCATGCTGATCGCCCTCGCCTTTTCGGAGGGCAAGGGACTGCCCCGGGGCCGGACGTGGACGGCGATGAGTATGGTGATCTCCGGCGTGCTCTGCACGGAGGAAGACGTCTCCTGGGTCTTGGACGTAGCGGAAGCGTACATCGCCGAAGTCGTTGATGACGATCGGCGTTCGGTCTACCGGCTCTACCACAAGGCACTGGCTGAGCACCTGCGCGCGACGGCGGACCGGCCCCCCGAGGAGCTCCAGCGGTCGGTTGTCGAGGCACTGATCTCTCTCGTCCCCGTCGCTTCCGGGAAGCAGCCGGATTGGTTCGCCGCTGTTCCGTACGTACGTCAGCACCTGTCCACGCATGCAGCAGCGGCAGGAGTGCTTGCCACCCTCATCAAGGACCCCGGATTCCTGCTCGCCAGTGAGTCGCTGGCTCTTCTAAGGGCGTTAGCCTCGATTGAAGGCGAAGGCCCCAGACGGATCCGCAGCTCCTACGAGCAGGTCGCCCACCGTCTTACGAGTGACCATGCCGTCGGGGGCCGGGCCGCCGACCTGCAACTGTCGGCTCGCCGCTGTGAGGCCAACGAACTCGCCGACCGGATCGACGGAGTCGGGGTCGAACTTCCTTGGTCTGCTCGGTGGGCATGGTGGTCAACCAGCGGAGTGCACCGGTTGCTCCATGGTCACACGAAAACGGTCGGATGCGTCGCAGTCGGGGAACTCGACGGCCGTCCCATCGCGGTGACCGGAAGCGCGGACGAAACGGCCCGGGTATGGGACCTCACCTCACAGCGCCAGATCGGCGAACCGCTACCCGTCGGCACATCGGTGAGCGCCGTCTCCATTGGCGAACTGGGCGACTACACAGTCGTCCTCACCGGTGCGGCCGACGGCACGGTGAAAGTCTGGGACCTTTCAGCAGGTCAAGAGTACGGGGAGGCTCTCACTGGTCACACCAATCGGGTTGAGAGCATCACCATCGGAGCCTTCAATGGGCGCACTGTCGTGTTGACCGCCAGCGCAGATGGCACAGCGCGTATCTGGGACCTCATCGAACGGCAGCAGCTTGGTGCGGAGTTGGCTGCTCACAAACGTACGGTACGCGACGCCGACCTAGGACAGCTTGACGGGCGCCCTGTCGCGATCACCGGAGGCGACGACAAGGCCGTCCACGTCTGGGACCTGACCGACGTATTCGATGGCGGAGATGCTCGACTCGACGGCAGCCCGCTGATTGGTCCGGCCCGCGCCGTCACCGCAGTGTGCACGGCCGAACTCGACGGGCGGAGTGTTGCCCTGGTTGGGGATGCGGCAGGCATGCTCAGCCGATGGGACCTCACTGACCGTCGGCAGATCGGCGAACCAGTTATGGGACACGTCTACTGGAGCGGTAGCGGCGTCCGCTCTGCTGTCACGGGTCGGCTTAAGGGTCGCCTGGTGGCGTTGACCTGTGGACGCGGTGAAGCCCGGCTGTGGGATTTACGCACCCTGCAGCAAGTCGCGCCTCCACTGCGTGGCCACGTTGAAGACATCCAGGCGGCGACGCTCACCGGCGGTGACAGCTCTCTCGGGGTCACCGTCAGTCGTGACCGCACCGCCCGCATCTGGGATCTGACCGCCGAACAGCCCGATGAGGGTCATAGCCAGCCGGTGGGCTGCACGGCCCTTTGCCAGGATCGTGGCCGTACGCTGCTGGTCACAGGGGGACAGGATGCGACTGCCCGGCTGTGGGATGTGCGAACTCGTGTGCAAATCGGTAAACCGATGAAGTGCCATTCCGGTGTGATCTCCGCCGTGGCCATAGCGGTTCTGGACGGACAGACAGTTGTTGCGACCGGCGGGTCCGACACAGAGGTAAGGCTCTGGGATCCGTTCACGGGCTCGCCGTTGAAGCCGCCTTTCCTGGGACATACCAATGCCGTGCGATGCGCGGTCTTCTGCGCGCTCGGAGGCGTGTCGGTCCTGGTCACTGGTGGCGAAGACGGGACTGTCCGGGTCTGGGATGTCGCCAGGGGAGAGGCGGCCGGTCCACCTCTCGTCGGCCATATCGGTGGTGTTGAGCACCTTGCCGTAAGGTCTTTGGGACGCGGGATGGAAATCATCCTTGCTACCTCGCTCGACCATGCGTACGTGTGGCAGGTGGGCCTGGGTTCGGGGAGTCACTGGCCAAGTGGGCCCCGCGCCCACTTCGACGCAGCGGAGCTTACGCCGTCCGCGCGGACGGTCGGCGTGGCCTTCCACGGCGGACGGGCGGTGGCGGTGGTCACGTTCAAGGGCAATGAAGTCTACGTCCACGACGTGCTCAGCGCCTCAATGGTCGGGGGCCCGTACCCCGGCCATACGGATCTGGCGATAGCGGGTGCGCTCGGCCGAATCGGGGCAGCGACGGTTGTAGTGACCGCTTCCTTGGACAACACCGTTCGAATCTGGGACTTGGAGACAGCGGTGCCCATGGGGCCACCGCTGGAGGGATACAACCGGCC
The DNA here is from genome assembly GCF_003688995.1 of Streptomyces shenzhenensis. Taxonomy (GTDB): domain Bacteria; phylum Actinomycetota; class Actinomycetes; order Streptomycetales; family Streptomycetaceae; genus Streptomyces; species Streptomyces shenzhenensis_A. The sequence goes on from NZ_PENI01000025.1 coordinate 47,096, forward strand.
TTGGGCCGACCTGAGATGTGCTGCTCCGGTGTTGACACACATCGATGGTGTCGCCCTGGCAGTGGTCGCTACTTGGCGTGATGTGCGGGTATGGGACGTTGCTTCCATGCGGCCAATTGGGGAGCCGCTGGGCGACTCGGAACGCGGATTAGTCTCTGCCGACATCCTGCGCCCAGCCGGCGGTAAGGCCGTTGTCGTTACGGGCACCACTGACGGTGTGGTACGGACACACGATCTAGACAGTGGTCAGCAAGTTGCGGCCCATCTGACCTCCACCGGACAGGTGACATTCGGGGTCGCTGCGGCCCAGATGGACGGGGACAGCTTGGTGGTTCGTAGCAGTTGGCCAGACACTCAGGCATGGAGCCTGTCGTCTCGAAAGCAGCTAGGCAAGCGTGCCGGTATTTCCCAGCGGTCGTGTTTTTTGACGACAAACAGCGGTGAAGTGGCGGTCGTGTCGATCGGACCGGACTACACGCTCGATGCCTGGGGCCTGCACAGCCAGGCGCCCATCTGCCCACCGATGTCCGGTCACACGGCCGAGGTGACGGCGCTGTGTGCTGGAACGGTCGGCCGCATCCGAGCAGTGGCGAGTGCCTCACTGGACGGCACGGTGCGGCTGTGGGACCCGTGTCAGGGTGATCAGTTGGGCGAACCGCTCGGCGGCCACGGCGAGGGGGCGTGCGCCGTGGAAATTGCGCATTGGACCGGCCGTAGTTTGGTGATCACGGGGGCGGGTGATGGAAGGCTCCGAGTCTGGGACATGGAGAGTGGCCAGGACGCCAGTGTTGATCTCGAACCGTTTCCCTCGGCTGTGCGGGCGATCCGTGCTGCCGCGATTGACGGTGTGCCTCTTCTACTGGCAGCCGACCGGTACGGGCTGATGCGGGTCTGGGCGGTGGACGCCCCATTGCGGACCGCTGAACTCGACATCGGCAGCGGTATCAATGGAATCGCGATCGATACGGGCGGGCAGGTTTGCGTGGCAACCGACATGGGAGTGATCGCGCTGCGTCTCAATCTCGCTGCCCATTGGAGCGGCTCGTGACTCGCGTCGTTCTCGTCCACGGCATCGCCCAGCAGAACAAAGGTCCGGGAACATTGCTCGCAGACTGGTACCCGGCGTTGAACGACGGTCTGGTGCTGGCGACCGGTACGGACCTGGTCCGGGACGAAGTCTCCATGGCTTTCTACGGGGATCTGTTCCGCCCCACTGGACACCGTGGTCTCGGCGAGCCCGAACTTGACGCCTCCGACGTACAGGAAGTCATTGAGCGCGATCTGCTCCTCCAATGGTGGACGTCTGCGGCCGAGCAGGAGACGCGGGTTGCCGGTCCCGGTGCCGCGACTCGACTGCGCACCCCCCTCCTGGTCCAGCGGGCCTTGGACGCGCTCAGCCACTCCGTGTTCTTCTCCGGCCTCAGTGAACGCGCCATGATCGGCAGCGCCCGCCAGGTACAGCGCTATTTCACGGAGCCGGAAGTACGTGCCGCCGTACAGGACCGGGTGGCTCGTATCGTCACCAGGGACGCGGAGGTGATCGTCGCGCACTCCCTGGGCACGGTCGTCGCTTACGAGACGTTGTGTGCCCACCCTGAGTGGCCCGATCTCACGCTGATCACTCTCGGGTCCCCGCTGGCCGTTCGTAACCTCGTCTTCGATCGGCTCACGCCCCCGCCAGTCGGTGGTTACGCGAGATGGCCGGCGCCAGTGAAGCGCTGGACCAACATCGCCGACGCAGGTGATGTCGTAGCCCTGGCCAAGGAACTTGCGCCGGTGTTTGGAGACCGCATCCGTGACCATCTGGTCCACAACGGCGCCAAAGCGCACGACATACGTCCGTATCTCACCGCCCGAGAGACAGGCAAGGCTGTGGCCGAAGCGCTGCGCGACGGCAGCTCCGGGGTCTTGTGAGGTGTCACGCTGCGAATGCGGACCAATCCCCGTACCACAGCACCGTGTCAGCTGACGGTATGGGGCTGACTCCTGTCTTCAGCCCTCGGAGTTTCCGAATTCACCTGAAATAAGTGAGACGGAACCCAGACCATGGTGTGTTTGCCCTCGTGGGCGGGCGCGGGGGATACGTGATTCGCACTCGTGAGGGGTTGTCTCGGGGCGTACGGCCCGAGGCGGTCCGGAGAGTTTACCGGCCTCTGTCGCCGGGACGTCGACCCCGGCAACCCCGTGATCCATGTCCACGTCGCTGAGCCTGAGCGGACCAGTGGCAAGCGGGCCCCTGCGAGACGAAATCCAACGCGGGCGTACGTGCCGTAGACCTCCCAACGATTCTCCACACGCGTCGGCCTCCTCGGCTCTGGCTTGCCGGCGTCGTCGTCGCTGCATGCGGTGAGTGCGGCAAGGCGCAGGTCAGCCGTGACCGCGGTCGCGTGAACGCGCATGAATTGCTTACGGGCAGGTCTCGCCGAACTTCACCGCGGTGACCGACACCGGCTGCCCGTTCAGGTCGGTGCCGGTCGCCGGGGACTGGGTGCACACCTCCCAGTTGGACTCCACCAGCACCCAACGGTCGTCCGGGGACGCGTCCTTCACGGTGAACGACGTGCTCGCGTCGAGCGCCGCGCAGGCCGCCTTCACCGACTTGCCCTTGAAGTCCGGCATCTTTCCGCCCTTCGCTGACGGCGCCGTCTCGTCCTTCGCCGGGCAGGACTCGTCCAGCTTCACCGCACCAAAGTCCAGAGTGGTGTCAGTCGGCACGGTCTTGCCCGCAGCCACGTTCTGGGAGCACACCTGCCAGTTCCGGTCGAACGCCTGCATCCGTTCCCGGCCCAGAGCGTCATGTGACTTCAGGGAGTAGAAGCCGTCCTCCTGGGCGGCGTCCTGCGCGGACTGGAGGCCCATGCCGACGAAGTTGCGTACCGGCTTCGATGTGGCTTTGGCTTCCTTCCCCGGACTGCTGGTCGCCGTTCCCGGCTCGACCGTAGTCGCGTTGCTCTCGCCTGCTTTGCTGTCGTCGACCGGCTCACAGGCGGTGACGCCGATGGCTGCCGCACAGAGTAAGACGGCACTGATCATGTGGATACGCATGAATTCCCCCCAAGTGGTACCTGGTCAGGCAGACACCGTAGACCAGACGTAAAGGAAACGTGAGCCGTGTCACCAGGTCGTGACACGACTCCGTCCCACCTCCCGCCAATGCGGAAGGGGTGGACGGGGGCGACCGAACGGGCGTCCGTACCGGAGAGTTGGGGCGCATAGCGATGGCCGGGCGCCCGGGTCGTGTCGCTGTGCGTCCTGCCACCGCCGTACGAAGCCGCGGTCGAGCGGTACTTCACCGGCGCGGGCACCGCGAAGTCCTCCGCGCGGATCTACCGGGCCTCGCCCACCACCTGGGGCTGGAAGCCGCCCGGTGATCCCGTGCCGGTGCCAGGCCCGATCCCTTCGGCCTGACCGCCGTCGACACCCCCGCACTGCCGCCGGGGCTCGCCGAACTCGCCCCTAGTAATGCAGTTGTAGATCGTGGTCCTGCGTCTTGTGGCGGTGAGGGTTGAGCGCGTGTCTCCCGGCAACGGGAGTGCCTCGGCTTGGCCGAGGGTGCCGTGGCATTACATGTTCTGGCAGGCCCTGGTCTTGAACTCCGCCATGGAGACGGTGATTGCGGACTCGTCGCCGTTGTCTGAGACGCTGTCGTAGCGGACCTTTCCGGGGGTGAGCCGGTCCCGGTCGGTCAGGGTGAAGGAGACGCTGCTCGATGACCACGAGTTGTCCTTGGTCCAGCCGTAGAACGCGTAGGTGGTCCTGGCGGTGAGCGGAGCGAGAGACCTGGTCGCGGCCCAGCCGGCAGCAGGAGAATCGAGGGTCCAGGTGACGAGACCGGTCGTGAGCGGGCGGTCGGCGGTCCAGGAACCGACCGTCACCGTCTTGTCGACGTCGGCGCTGTCCACGTAGAGGGTCGCGCCATCGATCTGATGTCCGCAGACCATCATGACACCGAGCAGATGGCCGTCGCCGGTCACGGAGATGCCGGCAACGGCATCGATGGGGACCGTGCAGCCTGAGGTCGCGGCCAAGGCCACGCCGACCACGACGGCGCCGACGAAGCGCCGGAACACCGGTCGTGAAGTGGTCGACCACATGATTAGCCCCCTGCCCGGCGCGTGTGGGCCCTCTGCCCCGGGATGGCAGGGGTCGAGCGGCGCGAGTGCGGCCACTGTTGATCATCGGTGTGTGAAGACAGAAGATCAGGCGGCGGCCGCAGGCCCCAGCCTAGATCCCGCCCACTGGCAGGACATGTTCGAGGCCCTGATGGGCCGCATCGCGGGACGGTTCACCCGAGTGGAACCACGGCGGTGGACACGGAAGTTCGTGCTCGGGCTCTTGTCGGACCTGCCACGCAAGAATTGCTGGACGCTGGCCGAGCATGCCGGCGATGCCACCCCGTACGGCCTGCAGCATCTGCTGTCGAGGGCGAAGTGGGATGCCGATGCGGTCCGGGACGACCTGCGCAGCTTCGTCGTCGAGCAACTGCATGACGAGGACGCGGTGTTGGTGGTCGATGAGACCGGCGACCTGAAGAAGGGCACCGCCACGGTAGGCGTGCAGCGCCAGTACACCGGCACCGCCGGGCGCATCGAGAACAGCCAGGTCGCCGTCTACCTCGCCTACCCCAGCCGACGCGGACACGCGGCAATCGACCGGGAACTGTATGTGCCGCGCTCGTGGATCACGGATGCGGCCCGCTGCCGGTTGGCCGGCATTCCCGAGGAGGTCGGCTTCACCAGCAAGCCCGCGCTCGCCGTCCGCATGATCGACCGGACCCTGGACGCCGGGGTCAGTGCATCCTGGGTAGCCTCAGACGAGGTCTACGGAGGCAATCCGCAACTGCGGGACGCGCTGCAAGAGCGCCAGGTCGGCTACGTCCTCGCGGTCGCCTGTGATCACCAGATCGCCACCCGAGCGGGCAAGGTGCGGGCCGACGCACTGGCCAAAAAGCTGCCGAAACGGGCCTGGCAGAAGCTGTCCGCAGGCGCCGGCGCCAAAGGGCACCGCTTCTACGAGTGGGCCCTGGCCGACGTTGCCGACGGCCAACCCGGTCACCGCCATCTGCTCGTTCGCCGCAACCGCAGCAGCGGCGAACTCGCCTTTTACCGCAGCTACTCGCCCATCCCAGTGCCGCTGGCCACGCTCGTGCGGGTGGCCGGGCGCAGGTGGACCGTCGAGGAGACGTTCCAGGCAGCCAAGGGCCTGGCAGGGCTGTTGAACCGCCGCAAACAATGGCGTGGCATCGCGACCCGCTACGACAAGACCGCCGAGTCCTGCCAAGCGGCCGTCACCCTCGCCCCGCCCCCGATGTGGGCGTGACACTGAGCGGCGCCTGGCCGAGGTTCGCTGTGGTGCGGGCGGGTCCGAATAGGGGTGCCGGGATCGGCGGCGCGCTTCGGCGGGCCCGCTTGGCGCCGTACCCCGGAAAAGCAGTGGCCGCGCGGGCCCGGGGCCACGTACGTTCGCCTCCATGGTTGACGCCGCTTTCGGGCATCCGCGCCTCGCCGCCATCTACGACGTACTCGATCCGGACCGCAGCGATCTCGACGCGTATCTCGCGATGGCGGAGGAGTTCGGGGCGCGGTCCGTGCTGGACATCGGGTGCGGTACGGGCGTGTTCGCGCTGCTGCTCGCCGAGCGTGGGATCACGGTCACCGGGATCGATCCCGCGCGGGCGTCCGTCGACGTCGCGCGTGGCAAGCCGGGCGCGGAGCGGGTGCGCTGGCTCGACGGCGACGCGGGGGACCTGCCGCCCATGCGGATCGACCTGGTGACGATGACCGGGAACGTCGCCCAGGCGATCGCCGATCCGCGGGCGTGGCGTACGACGCTGCGCGGCGCGTACGAGGCGCTGCGGCCCGGCGGGCGGCTCGTCTTCGAGACGCGCGATCCGGCGCGGCGCGTGTGGGAGGAGTGGGCGGAGTGGACGCGCGAGACCACGTACCGCATGACGGACATCCCGGGCGTCGGCCACGTCGAGACCTGGGCCGAGCTGACGGACGTGAGCCTGCCGCTGGTGAGCTTCCGGGGTACGCACGTGTTCGCTGCGGACGGGGACGTACTGACCTCGGAATCGACCCTTCGCTTCCGTGAACGTACGGAGATCGAGCGGGACTTGCATCAGCACGGCTTCGTCGTCGAGGACGTACGCGACGCACCCGACCGGCCGGGCAGGGAGTTCGTGTTCGTGGCGCGGCGCGGTACCACGGAGCCCGTCCCTCTCGGAATGCCCTAGGGAGCGTGCGCACCACACAGCGCCGGGCAGACGGGACGCCGCATGGCGATCCGCCCGCGACCACCACCGACCTCGGGCGGCCCCCACGGAGTTGACCGCATCGACGATCGCCGACCGGCCCAGGACGAACACCCCATCGGCCACCACCTCGTCCACGACATGCGCCGTCAGACCCGTGGGCCGGCCACGAGCCACCCCCGCACGCCGCACCGCTGCCCCGACCGGGTCCACGGGCACAACCGGAGCCGGCGGCCTGTGCCCCAACGCCTCGGCGACCGCGCTCTTCCCCGTACCGGGCAACCCCGCGGTACCAGGCAGCCCCCCTGTATCGGGAAACCCCGCTGCTCCAGACAGCCTCGCTGTACCAGGCACCCCGCTGCTCCACGCACCCCCGCCGAACCGGACAGCCCCGTCATCGCGATCAACATGACGTCACCCTCGTACGCCCGTCGTCTCCACCACCATCAACGCCGGGAAGCGGCAGGCCAACCCTCCCCGACCACTCACGGAACGAGCCGTCAGGAAGAAAACACGTACCGAACGGCCCCCCGGTCGGAAAACGTGTTGCCGACATCTTGACCTTGTTCGAACCAGCGGCTTACCGTTCCGGCGTCCGCCGTCGTTGAAACGATTCAACCCGTATGGCCATCCGCATTGTCATCCGCATTGCCATCACCACCTGGATCCAACTCCCTTTGGGGCGCAGTCATGCATGAACACTTCTCGCAACGTGGCGGGATCTCACGCCGCTCGGTCCTGACCGCGGGACTGGCCGCCGGAACCGCGGCCGCCCTCTGGGCCGCGTCCCCCGGCGCGGTCGCGGCTCCCGCCACCGGGAGCGGCCCCGCCGGCGACTGGTTCGCCGACCCCGCACGGTCGGTGCGCCCCAGGTTCCGATGGTGGTGGCCCGACGGCCTGGTGGACCCCGACGAGATCGCCCGCGAGATCGACCAGATCGCCGACGCCGGCTTCGGCGGGGTCGAGATCGCCGCGGTCCACCACAGCATCAAGGACAAGTCGGTGCTGGACACCGCCGCCCACGGGTGGGGCAGCAGGCCGTGGCGGGACGGCGTCGAGGCCGCCCTGCGCCGCGCCGCGAGACGCGGCGTGACCGTCGACATCACCCTGGGCCCGAGCTGGCCCGTCGCCATCCCCGGCGTCACCCCCGACGACACGGCGGCGGCCAAGGAACTCGTCCACGGCCGGGTCGACCTGGCCGCGGGAGCCACCTACCAGGGCCCGGTGCCGCCGCCCCTGCGCGAAGCCGCCGCCGGTGTCACCCGGCAGCAACTCCTCGCCGTGCAGGCCGCCCGGGTGGCCCCGGCGAACTCCACGCGCAAGGAGACCGGGCTCGACCTCGCCGGCGTCCGCGACCTCACCGCCACCGTCACGGACGGCACGCTGACCTGGACGGCGCCCGAGGACGGCGACTGGGTGCTGCTCTCGTACTGGCAGCGGGGTTCGGGGCAGCAGCCCGAGTCCGGCCCGCACTCCGATCCGGCCGCGTTCGTCGTCGACCACCTGTCCGCGGACGGCACCGCCGCGGTCACCGAGTACTGGAACCGGCAGGTGCTGACCCCGTCCGTGCGCCGGCTGCTGAAGGCGGCGGGCGGAGCCTTCTTCGAGGACTCCGTGGAGCTGGAGACCGAGGGGCTGACCTGGACGCCGGGGCTGCCGGAGGCGTTCGAGAAGCACACCGGCCGCCCGCTGCTGCCGTATCTGCCGGCGCTCGTCCTCGACAAGAGCAACCAGGTCTTCGCCTTCGAGGCCCAGGTGACGCGGCAGATCAGGCACGACTTCTGGGAGACCGTCTCCGGTCTGTTCAACCGCCATCATCTGCGCGCCCTGCGGGACTGGGCGCACGCGCTCGGCATGCAGCTGCGCGCCCAGCCGTACGGTCTGCAGACCGACGCCATCGCGTCGGCGGCTGTCCTCGACATCGCCGAGGGCGAGTCGCTCGGCTTCAAGAACCTGGACGACTACCGCTGTCTGGCCGGCGGCCGGGACATGGCGGGGCACACGGTGCTGTCCTGCGAGGCGGGCGCCTACAACGGGTCGGCGTACAGCACGACGTGGGACAGGTTCCTGCGCACCATGGGCGGCGCCTACGCGGCCGGTGTCAACCAGACCGTCGTGCACGGCTTCTCCTACGCCACCGCACCGCAGGTGAGCTGGCCCGGCTTCGCCGCGTTCAGCCCGTACAACGGGACGTCCGGCTACGGCGAGTCCTGGGGGCCGCGGCAGCCCACCTGGCGGCACATCGAGGACGTCTCCGCGTATCTCGCCCGTGTGCACGGGGTCCTGCAGTCCGGCACCGCCCGGGCGGACGTCGCCGTCTTCCGGCAGACCGGCTACACCGCCACCGGCATCGGGGCCTCCTGGCTCACCTCGACCGGTGTCCCGCTCGGCTGGACCCACCAGTTCCTCAGCGGCCCGCTGCTCGACCTGCCCGCCGCCACCGTGTCCGGCGGTCGGCTCGCGCCGCACGGACCCGCCTACAAGGCGCTGTTCGTCGAGAGTGACTTCTTCTACGGCTCCACCCCCACGCTCGCCGAGCCGCACGCCCGCAAGCTGCTCGAACTGGCCCGGGCCGGCCTGCCGATCGTCCTGCTCGGGGCCTTCGACCAGGCGCTCACCCCCGGCGTGCCCGCCTCCGGCGAGACGGACCGGCTCCGCGAGATCATGGCCCGGCTGCTCGCCCTGCCCCGGGTGCTCCAGGTCAGCGACAAGACGGCGGTCGGCGACGCCCTCGCCCGGCTCGGCGTGACACCCGACGTGCGCTACGCCACCTCGTCCACGCTGCTCAACGCACACCGGGCCACCCCGGACGCGGACTACTACTACCTGTGCAACGGCAAGCACGCCGAGACCGTCAAGCCGCCCGTGGCGGCGATCGACCACGAGGTGACCCTGCGCGGCACGCGGCGCGGCGCCACCGTGCCGTATCTCCTCGACCCCTGGACCGGCGAAGGTGTGCGACTCGCCCGGTACACCCAGGACGGCGACGACTTCACCCTGCGGGTCACGCTCCAGCCGGGACAGACGATGATCGTGGCGCTCGGGCGGCCCGGCCTGTTCGGCGACCGCAACGGGGCCCGCCAGCACGCGCTGGCCACGGACGCCGACGCGGTGCTGTTCACCCGGCGCGGGCTGACGCTGCGGGCCGGCAGCGCGGGTACGTACACGACCCGCCTGTCCCGGGGGCGTACGGTCACCACGGTCATCCCCTCGGTGCCCGCGCCGATCACCCCGGCCCGCTGGCAGCTGGACGTCGAGGACTGGTATCCCGGAGCCGACGCGACACGGACGGAACGGGTCCGCCGCACGCTGACGCTGGACACCCTGCTGCCCTGGTCGCAGATCACCGAGCTGGCGGACTCCGCCGGAGTGGGCCGGTACCGCACCACGGTCGTGCTGCCGGACGACTGGGACGCCTCCCACGGTGCGCTGCTGGAACTCGGGCAGGTCAGCGACACGTTCCGGGTGACCGTCAACGGCACGCGGTCGGCGCCGGTCGACCGGCTGCACCCGGTCGCCGACGTCGGGGCCCTGCTGCGGCGCGGCGCGAACGTCATCGAGATCGAGGTGGCGACACCGCTCATCAACCGGCTGAGGGCCGTTCAGCCGGCCGTGTTCGGCGGTGTCTCCCGGCAGGCCCACGGCCTCGTGGGGCCTGTCCGCCTCGTGCCTCACGTCCAGGCCGTCGTGGGCTGAACCTCACGAGCGAGCGCATCCGATCGCACCCGGCGGCACCTGGTCGCGGCCGGGTGCGCTCGCGCCTTCCTGCGGGAGTTTCCCGTTGGTGTGCCCCAGCCGGATTGAACGATTCAACTCCCTTTGTAGCTCACACCTTTGATGGTTCGTCACTGTGCAAACGGTGCCGCCCCGAGCCTGGAGTGTCCGTTTCACCTGCCCATTTCGCTGCGCAATCGCCCACGAGAGCACGGCACTTCGACCCCTTCCTGTGAGAAGTCTTGACGCCGGCCGTGGCCACACCTAGCGTCTCCGGCTAATGAAATAGAACGATTCAAAACGCGAAGGGAACCCGGCACGTGCCCGCACCGCGCGACACCTCCAGCCCGTCCCGCCGTCAGATCCTGTTCGCCGCGTCGGCCGCGGCCGCCGCCACCGCCGTGTCGTCCACCGCCGTGTGGGCTCCCTCCGCGGCGGCCGCCACCCGGCCGCCGGCCCAGGCCGCCGGCGCCGGGCGGGTGCTCGCCCCCTTCGCGCTCGGCGCGGTCCGGCTGCTCGACAGCCCGTTCCTGGACAACATGCGCCGGACCTGCGCCTATCTGCTCTTCGTCGACATCGACCGGCTGCTGCACACGTTCCGGCTGAACGTGGGGCTGCCGTCCGCGGCGGAGCCCTGCGGAGGGTGGGAGGCCCCGAACGTCCAACTGCGCGGTCACACCACCGGTCATCTGCTCAGCGCTCTGGCCCAGGCCCATGCCAACACCGGTGACCGGGCCTACGCGGACAAGGCCGACAGCCTGGTGTCCGCGCTGGCCGAGTGTCAGCAGGCCGCCGAGGCGGCCGGATTCCACCGCGGCTATCTCTCCGCCTTCCCCGAGTCGGTCCTCGACCAGCTGGAGGCGGGCGGCAAGCCCTGGGCGCCGTACTACACCCTGCACAAGATCATGGCCGGGCTGCTCGACCAGTACGAACTCGGTGGCAGCCGACAGGCGTTGACGGTCCTGCTGGAGATGGCGGCCTGGCTGGACGCACGTACCGCGCCGCTGTCCCACGAGCGGATGCAGACGGTGCTCAAGGTGGAGTTCGGCGGGATGAACGACATCCTCGACCGGCTCCACCTGGTCACCGGCGACCCGGCGCATCTGCGCACCGCGCGGCGCTTCGACCACGAGGAACTGTACGCACCACTGGCGGCCGGCCGTGACGAACTCGCCGGGCGGCACGCCAACACCGAGATCGCCAAGGTGGTCGGCGCGGTGCCGGCCTTCGAGACCACCGGGGACCGGCGCTACCTGGACATCGCCGACACCTTCTGGACGGTGGTCGTACGGGATCATTCGTACGCCATCGGCGGCAACTCCAACCAGGAACTCTTCGGCCCGCCCGGCGAGATCGTCAGCCGGCTGTCGGAGGTGACCTGCGAGAACTGCAACAGCTACAACATGCTCAAGCTGGGCCGGCAACTGTTCCTGCACCGGCCGTCGCGCGCCGCCTACATGGACCACTACGAGTGGACGCTCTACAACCAGTTGCTCGGCGAGCAGGACCCCGACTCCGAGCACGGCTTCGTGACCTACTACACCGGGCTGTGGGCCGGTGCACGGCGGCAGCCCAAGGGCGGGCTCGGCGCGGCCCCGGGGAGCTACAGCGGGGACTACGACAACTTCTCCTGCGACCACGGAACCGGCCTGGAGACACACACCAAGTTCGCCGACAGCATCTACTTCCGCTCCCGGGACACCCGCGACGCCGAGCTGTACGTCAATCTGTTCATCCCGTCCGAAGTGCGCTGGCCCGAAACAGGAGTGACACTCCGCCAGGATACCGGGTACCCGGACACGGACCGGGTCCGGCTCTCCGTCACCCGGGGAGCGGCCCGCTTCGCGCTGAAGATCCGCATCCCCGCCTGGGTCGCGGACACCGGCAGACCCGCCGAGCTGACGGTCAACCACCGGCGCGTCGACGCACCTGTGCGGCCGGGGACATACGCGACCGTCGAGCGGCACTGGCGCACCGGGGACAGCGTCGAACTCGTGCTGCCACGCACCCCCGTGTGGCGCCCGGCCCCCGACAACCCCCAGGTGAAGTCGGTGTCGTACGGGCCGCTCGTGCTGGCGGGCGAGTACGGCGACACCCCGCTGGCCGTCCCGCCCACCATCCGCCCGGACACGCTGCGCCGCGCGCCCGGCGACCCCACCGCGTTCACCGCCGTCGCCGACGGCCGGCCGGTGTCCCTGCGGGCGTTCCACAAGGTGCACCACCAGCGCTACAACGTGTACTGGTCGGTGACGCCGAGGCCGGGCCGCGAACGCGATGTCGCCCGGTACCCGTTCGACGAGGCGACGGGAGTCTCGGCCGCCGACCGGACCGGGGCGTTCGCCGACGCCCTGCTCGTCGGGGGCGCCTCCTGGATCCGGGACGGCGCCGCCGACGCCGTGGCGCTCGACGGGGTGAACGGCCATGTCGCCCTGCCGAAGGGCCTGCTCACGGGCCTGACGGAGCTGACGGTCAGCGTGCGCGTACGCGTCGACGCGCTCGCCGCCTCGGCCCGCGTCTTCGACTTCGGATTCCACAAGGAGACGTATCTGTTCCTCGCCGCGACCACCGGCGCCGGGCGCGCCCGCGGCGCGCTGAAGATCGCCGGCATGGCCGCGGAGGACGTCGTCGACGCGGCAGGACCCCTGCCCGTCGGCCGCTGGACCCATGTGGCCCTCACGCTCGGCGGCGGCACGGGTGTCCTCTATCTCGACGGCGCCGAGGCCGGCCGCAACCCGGCCATGGCCGCCGGCCCGCTGCTGCTCGGCGCGACCAGCCGCAACTTCCTCGGCCGTTCGCAGAACACCATCCACCCCTACCTCCGGGGTGCGGTGCGCGATCTCCGGCTGCACAACCGGGCCCTGACCGCCGCCGAGGTGGCCCGACTCGCCGCCGGCTGACCGGCCTTCAGCGCAGAAACCCGCCCATGCCACCGGCACGCGTCGCCGTGTCCGCCGTACCCCGCAGGAGTTCACGCATGTCCGAACACGACCTGTCCAGACGCCGTTTCGTCGTCGCCGCCTCCGCCGGCACCGTGCTCGCGACGGGGCTGCCCGGCCTTGCCCACGGCGCCGAGGCCGGCCGGCCCTGGGACGGCGACGGTCACCCCGGGGACGCGGCACGGCACTTCGCCGATCCCCCCAAGGACAGCCGGCCCACCGTCTACTGGTACTGGAACGGGCCCGTCACCCCCGACCTGGTCGACCGCCAACTCGCCGACCTGCGGTCCAAAGGCATGTACGAAGTCATCCTGTTCTCCTTCGACAACGCCGAGATGCAGCCCGCGTTCTTCACCGAGGAGTGGTTCGACATCGTCGGACACGTCCTGCGCACCGCGGAGCGCACCGGCATGCGGGTGTGGCTGTTCAACGACGACCACTTCCCGAGCGGCCGGGCCGGCGAGTACGTCGTCAAGGGCGGAACCGTCGGGTCCCGCACCTATGAGCCACGCCCCGAGCTGCGGTTGAAGGCACTGTGGCGGTCGACCACCGTGGTGACCGGACCCGCCCGCGTCGATCTGCGCCGCACCACGGGCGTGGGCGTGGACACGGGCCGCCTGGTCGCCGACGCCGCTCTCCTCGACGGCGCCACCGTGCTGCGCGACAGCGAGCGCTGGACCGACTACACGCTCACCGCGAACGGCAAGGCCGACCACACGGCCGCCGGGGTCGTGGTGCGGGCCGCGCAGGACGGCCTCGACGGCTACGCGGTCACCTTCGACCAGACCGGCGTCATCACCGTGCTCCGGCTCGCCCGCGACGCCGAGCCCGTCGAACTGCTCCGCAGCAGCAGGACCGACGGCTTCAACAAGACCAAGTTCCACACCCTCGCCGTCACCGTCCGCGGATCACGGCTGTCCGTCACCCTGGACGGCAAGGACAAGGGCGGTGTCGACGACGGCCGTTACCCCGCCGGAGGCGCGGGCGTGCGGGCGGTCGAGGACCAGCGGGGCCTGTGGGACACCTTCGCCGTCACGGCGGACGACGGCACCACGCTGTACACGTCGGCCTTCGACGACCCGGCCGCCGCCGGTGACTTCCCCGAGCGTGCCGCCCTCGCCACCCCGGCCGTCGCCGCCGCGGCCCGCCCCGCAGGAGCCACGGACGCCGCCGCGTCCGTCGACCTGACGGCACAGCTCGCCGACGGCCACACCTGGCAGGCACCCGCGGGCCGTTGGCAGCTCGACCTGTTCGGCGGGGTGCCCCTCGTCGACGACTCCCAGGGCTACAGCCGCAGTTACCTCGACCTGCTCGACGACGAACCCGTGGAGCTGTTCCTGGACATCGTGCCGGGCGAGTACCACCGCCGGTTCGGCCGCTACTTCGGCACCGTCGTCCCCGGCTTCTGGGACGACGAGCCGTTCTTCGGCTCTGCCGAGGCCCACTTCAAGCGGCTGCCGTGGTCACCCACCCTGGACCGGGCGCTCCGGGCCGTGGGCGTGGAACCCGGCACGGCCTACGCCAGCGCCTTCGACGACCTGGGCCGCTCGGGCCGGATCGCCCGAGGCCGCTACTGGGAGGCCGTCTCCAACCGGTTCGCCCAGTACTTCAGGAAGCAGGCGCAGTGGTACGAGCGGCGCGGCGTCGCCCTCATCACCAACCCGCTGTACGACGAGACGGCCCCCGCCAAGCGCATTCCGTCCACCGGCGATCTGCACAAGGTCAACCAGTGGGCGCATGTGCCCGGCGGCGACATCATCACCGCCGAGTACGTCGCCGGGCAGCCCACGATGATCCCGCGCAACCCGGCATCCGCCGCCCACCAGGGGGGCCGCGAACGGGCGTTGCTGGAGATGTTCGGCAACATGGGCTGGCAGGTCACACCCGGCTTCGTGCACGCGACCGTCGGGGCACAGGCCGCCCGTGGCATCAACCTGACGGTGCTGCACGCCCTGTGGACCGACGAGAAGCGGGTGTACTTCCCGCCGCCGTTCGGCCCGCGCGCCCCCTGGTGGTGGGCCATGCGCCCGCTCGCCGAGTGGATCGGCCGGGTCATGGAGGCCGGGCGTGGCACGTCCGGCGCGCGCACCGCCCTGCTGCAACCGCAGCGCGCCGCCGAGCAGTGGACCGGCACGGCCCGGCAGGGCGAGGTGGACGGCCCGCTCGCCGACGCCGCCTACGCGCTGGAGCGCGCCCAGGTCGACTTCGACCTGCTGCACGAGGGAGCCCTGGGCGGGGACCCGGAGCTGCGCCACCGGGCCGATGTCCGCGGCGGCCGGCTGGCCGTGGGCGCGGCGCGCTACGACCTCGTGGTCGTCCCGCGGTCCCCGACCCTGGACGCGGCCGGGGTGCGCGTGCTGCGGGAGTTCGTGCGCTCCGGCGGCACCGCCGTCGCCGTGGGCCCGTTCGACGCGGACGACGCGGACGGCAACGACCGCTCCCTCGCCCGCTCCCTGGCCGACCTGTTCGGCGACGCGCTGCCGGGCACCCGCGTCCTGGGCGCCGGGCGCGCGGTACGCGTGGCCGACGTCTCCGGTCTGCGTGCTGCAGCCCATGAGGCCGGGGCGGCGGCGGCCGTGCTCGACCCCGCGCGCGATGCGATCCGGGTGCTGCGTGTGCACCGCGGCACGGACACCGCGTTCCTCCTCAACAACGAGAGCGGTGACGCCGTCGAGACCGTGGCGACCCTCCCGGTGACCGGGGTGCCCGAGCTGTGGGACCCGGCGACGGGCGACACCGGGCCCGCGCCGGTGTACCGGAGCACCAAGCGCGGTCTGCGTGTGCCGCTCGGCTTCGAGCCGTACCAGACCCGGATCGTCGTGGTCCGCCGCACCGGCCCCACCCCGCCGCACCTGACGGAGGCCGCGCTTCCTGTGCTCGGCGTCGAGCCGGACGGCCGCACCCTGCGGGTGACCGCGGAGGCCGCCGCGCCCGGCGTCCACCTGCTCACCGGCACCGACGGCGGCCACACCTACCGGGGCACGGTCCGCGTCGACGACCCGCTCGCGCCGGTCACCCTCGACAACGACTGGACCCTCACCCTGGAGCGCGACGGCGCCACCCCCGTCACCGGCCCCCTCGGCAGCTGGACCGACGTCGACCGGCTGTTCTCCGGCAGCGGCACCTACAGCACGACCGTCGATGCCACGCCCGCCCTGCTCGCCGGGCGGCGGGTGCTGCTCGACCTCGGCGACGTACGCGACGTGGCGGCCGTGACCGTCAACGGCACGGAACTCGGTGCGCTGCTGTGGGCGCCCTTCGTCGTCGACGTCACCGGACTGCTCACCCCGGGACGCAACCGGCTCGACGTGCGTGTCGCCAACACGCTGTCCAACGAGCGCAACAAGCCGCTGCCGTCCGGGCTGCTCGGCCCCGTCACGCTGCGCTTCCGACGCCGCGTCACCGCCCGGCTCACCCGCGTCTGACCCGTCCTGGCCCCGACGCCTCCACCCGTAGGAGCACCATGCACAGATCCCGCTTCCCCGGCGGCCGCCGGCGCCGCGTCCCCCTGCTGGCCGCCGGGCTCACGGCCTTCGCGACCGTGCTGGCCGGTGCCGTCGGCGCCGACGCCACGACGACCGCCGGCGCCCTCGTGCCGACCCAGCTGCGCACCCAGCACCTCGACCGGGCCCTCGGCATCGACGACACCACCCCCTCGCTCAGCTGGCGGACCGCCGCCCGCGCCGCCGGCGTCCTCCAGTCCGGCTACCGGGTCCAGGCCGCCACCAGCCCGGAGCGGCTGCGCGCCGGCCGGCCCGACCTGTGGGACTCCGGCAAGGTCCGCTCGGCCACCCCGGAGACGACCTACGCCGGCCGGGCGGTCGGCTCCCGCACCCGCGTGTACTGGCGGGTCATGCTCTGGTCGCAGCACGGGGCCCGGGGGTCCGCCTGGAGCGCCCCCGCCGTCTTCGAGACCGGACTGACCCGGCAGTCCGACTGGAACGCGGACTGGATCACCCACCCCGACTGGCGGCTCGGCGAGCGCGCCGTGCAGCCGGTCGTCGTCAGCGTGCCGCGCACCACCGCCCGTTACCTGCGGCTGGACGTCACCCGGCTCGGCCTGCCGCTCGCGGAGGACTTCCCCGCCCGCACCTGGCGGGTGCAGCTCGGCGAGATCGACGTCCGCGACTCCGTCACCTCCACCACGGGCCTCGCCAAGGGCGCCGCGGTCACCGCGTCGGAGAGCAACACCGTCCGCAAGACCTGGGAACCCGCCCTCGCCGTAGACGGGTTGCCCAACAGCGCGCTGCAGACCGCGGCCGGGTACTCCAGCGCCGCGCACTCCGGACCCGACGCCGCCGACACCCCGGTCACCCTCACCCTGGACCTGAAGACGGCGAAGACGTTCGACCAGGTGGCGCTCTACCCGCGCGCCGACGTCCTGACCGACGACGGCCGCGTCCCCGGCTTCCCGGTCGACTACGCGCTCGCCGGCGCGGACCAGGCGTCCGGACCCTTCACCCCGCTCGCCCAGGTCACCGGCCAGCGCCCGCCCGAGCCCTATCTGCCCTCCGGACTGCCGCTGCTCGCCGACGACTTCACCTTGCCGCGCGCGGTGCGCAGCGCCCGCCTGTACATCGCCGGCCTCGGCATCTACGACGCCACGATCAACGGCGAACCGGTCGGCGACGCCGTCCTGGAACCCGCCAACACCGACTACGCCGAACGCGTCCAGTACGCCACCTACGACGTCACCGACCGGCTGCGGACCGGTGCCAACACCATCGGCGTGGCCCTCGGCAACGGCATGTCCAACGTCGTCAGCACCGCCGACCGCTACCGCAAGCTGTACGGCAACCTCAGCGACCCGAAGCTGATCGCCCGGCTCGACGTGACCCTGGCCGACGGCAGTGTCCGCACCGTCACCAGCGGCGACGACTGGCGTACCACGCTCGGGCCCACCACCTCGTCCAACTGGTACGGCGGCGAGGACTACGACGCGCGCCGGGAGATCCCGCACTGGGACGAGCCGCGCGGCGACCGGCACGACTGGCGCCGGGCCGTGACCGTGTCAGGGCCCGGCAGCACGGAGCGGCCGGCCCTGCTCAGCGCCCGGGAGACCGAGCCGATCCGGGTCATGGAGACCCTCACGGGCAAGGAGGTCGACGGCGCGGCCGGCAGCCGCGTCTTCGACCTCGGGCGCAACATCGCCGGCTGGCCGGAGATCACCGTCACCGCACCCGCCGGAACCGAGATCCGCGCCTACCCCGCCGAGAGCCTCAAGGCCGGACACGCCTTCCAGTCCATCAGCAACGTCGGCGCCCCGCTGTGGGACAGCTACACCGCACGCGGGTCCGGCGCCGAGACCTGGCATCCGCGGTTCAGCTACCACGGCTTCCGCTACCTGGAACTCAAGGGCGTCCCCGAGGGTGCCACGGTGCGCGTACGGGGCAAGGTCCTGCACACCGACAACACCTCCGCCGGCACCTTCACCACCTCCGATCCGCTCGTCAACGACATCCACGGACTGATCCGGGGAGCGATCGAAGGCAACATGATGAGCGTCCTCACGGACTGCCCGAGCCGGGAGAAGCTCGGCTGGCTGGAACAGGACCAGCTGGTCTTCCCCGCGCTCGCCGGGAACTACGACATGCAGGCCCACCTGCGCAAGATCGTCCGGGACATGGCCGACGCGCAGACCGCGGACGGGCTGGTGCCGAGCACCGTACCGGAGTACACGAACCTGCCCGGCGCCTACCGCAACGACGCCAACTGGGGCGGCGCCTTCGTCCTGGTGCCCTGGCAGCTGTACACCACCTACGGCGACCGGTCCACGCTGAGCACCTACTACCCGCGCATGCGGCAGTATGCCGCCTTCCTGGAGAACCAGGTCTCCGGCGGCATCCTGGACTACGGCCTCGGCGACTGGTTCACCCCCGACCGGACCTTCCCGCGCGCGGTGGCCGGCACCTACGGCTACTGGCGGGTCGTCGACACCCTCGGCCGGATCGCCGACGTCCTCGGCGACCGGGCCGCGGCCGCGGAGTACCGGGCGAAGGCCGACGCGAGCGCGAAGGCGCTCGCCGCCAAGTACTACGACACCGCCACCGGCAGCTTCGGGGGCGGCGGACAGGGCGCCGAGGCCCTGGCACTCGACATGGGCGCCTACCCGGCGGGGGAGCGGGACCGCCTGCTCGCCCACTTCACGACGTCCGTCGAGAACGCGGGACACCATCTGGTGCTCGGTGAGATCTCGCTGCCGGCCGCCTTCCGTGTGCTGTCCGCGGCGGGCCGGGACGACATCGTGCTGCGCATCGCCACACAGACGACGAGCCCCAGCTACGGCTACCAAGTCCGGGCCGGGAACACGACGTTGGGCGAATCCTGGGACGGCGGCCCCGGCCAGTCGCAGAACCACTTCATGCTCGGCGCCATCGACGGGTGGTTCATCGGCCGGGTCGCGGGCATCGCGCAGACGGCCGACTCGGTCGGGTACGCGAAGCTGCTCATCGACCCCGCCGTCGAGGGCGACATGACGTCCGCCTCCGGCTCGTACACCACCCCGTACGGTGTGGCACACACGGAGTGGCGGCGGGAATCCGGCCGCTTCCGGCTGACCGTGGACGTGCCCGCGGGCAGCACGGCGGAGGTCCATGTCCCGGCGGACGCGGGTCACGCCGAGGCCCCCGCCGGCGCACACCTGCTGCGCACCGAGGGCTCGGACGCGGTGTACGAGGTGGGCTCCGGCCACTGGACCTTCCGCTCGGCACTGAACCGGCCGTGACCTTCCCACCAGGGCCGGCGCCCGCACCTGCCGCGGCGCGGAGCACGGGTCGCCGAGCGCCGCGCGCGGACCTAGCGTGTGAGGCGTACGGACGCTCTCCCATGACCGGGAAGCCCGCTGGTCCCGTGGGCCGTGGCGGCGCCGGCCCCAGGAGGAGGAGAACCATGGCCAAGCGTGACGACATCAACATGGAGAAGACGGTCCAGGAGTGGGCGGACCGCCTCGTCAGCGAACAAGGCACGGCGATGGACAAGGACCACGCCCGCCAGTTCGTCCGCGGCGTCTACCGCTCGGCCCAGGACGACCTGCTCGACCGCAACGCACAGGCGGAGTACGAGCGGGAGGAGTGACGCCCGGGCCTCACGGGGGCGGTTCCAGGTGCTTTCCGGCACCCGGAACCGCCCCGCGCCGTGTCCCCGGCCGGTGTTCCGCGCGGGGCACGCCGGGGGCGGCTCAGTCGAGCGGAATCGGGGCCGACCGGGAGGGCACGGCGTCGAGGGCGGTGCGTGTCGCCTCGTCGAGTGCGACCGTGCCCGCCGCGATGTTCTCCTCCAGGTGGCCGGTGTCCGCGGTGCCGGGGATGAGGAGGACGTGCTCGGCGTGCCGCAGCAGCCAGGCCAGGCCGACCTGGGACGGAGTGCGGCCGAGGGACCGTGCCGCGGCGAGCACGGCCGGTTCCTCGGTCACCTTCGGCCTGCCCGGGAAGGCGCCGCCGAGCGGGAAGAACGGAACCCAGGCGATGCCCTCGGCGGCGCACAGCCGGAGCAGCTCCTCGTCGGCGCGGCTCACCAGGCTGTAGGCGTTCTGGACGCAGACGATGCCGGCCGGGAGGGCCCGGTGCAGCACGTCGTACGTGACGCCGCTCAGGCCGATCGCGCCGATCTTGCCCTCGTCGCGCAGCCCGGTCAGCACCGCGAGCTGGTCGTCCAGGTCGACCACCTGATCGCCCTCGGCCCGCAGCCCCGGGCCGGCGTCCAGGCGCCGCAGGTTCACGACCGGGACCCGGTCGACGCCGAGGGCGGTGAGGTTGGCCTCGACGCTCGCCCGCAGCTGCTCGGGCCGCTGTGCGGGGCGCAGCGGCAGGGGTCCGTCCGGATCGGGGTCGGCGCCGACCTTGCTCACGACGAGGACGTCGTCCTGCGGGCGGATCGCCTCGCGGATCAGGTCGTTGACGAATCCGTCGCCGTAGAACTGCGCGGTGTCGATGTGGTCGACGCCCAGTTCGACCGCGCGGCGCAGCAGCGCGACGCCGGCCTTGCGGTCGTCGTGCAGCCGCGACAGCTGCATGGCTCCGTAGCCGATACGGGACACGGTGCGGCCGGCCAGCGGGCCGGGGCCGCCTGGGCGCGGTGCGCCGGCGGCCGTGACGTCGGTGGAAGGGGTGTCGGCAGAGGTCATGGGAGAACCGTCCCCGTGAGATGATGGGAGAAGCGGAGGTTCCTCCGCTTGCCTGACCGTAACACAACCGGAGGTTCCTCCGCTTTGACTCCGCCGGATCAGGCGCCCACGGGCGCCCCAGCCGACCCGCCCGCTGGTCCCGACCGCCCGGTCCGCGCCGACGCGCGCCGCAACCGCGACAAGCTCGTCGCCGCCGCCAGGTCCGCCTTCGCGGCCAGTGACGACACCGTCGCGCTTGAGGCGATCGCACGTTCGGCCGACGTCGGCATCGGCACGCTCTACCGCCACTTCCCCACCCGTGAGGCCCTCGTCGAGGCCGTCTACGCCGCCGAACTCGACGACGTGGCCACGAGCGCGCCCGCCCTGCTCGACGCGTTCCCGCCCGAAGTCGCCCTGCGCGCCTGGATGGACCGCTACGCGGCGTTCGTCGCGACGAAGCGTGGCATGCTCGACACGCTCCGCGCGGGCTGGGCCTCGGGACGCATCGCGACCGCCACCACGCGGGAGCGCATCACCGCCGCGCTCGGCGCGATCCTCGCGGCCGGTGCGCGTGCGGGTTCCCTTCGGGCGGATGTGGCCCCGGAGGACGCGACCGTGATGGTGCTCGGTGTGTTCGTGGCCACGGCGGGTGACGATACGCCCGAGCGGACCGCCCGGCTGCTGGACCTCGTCGTCGACGCCCTGCGCCCGCGACCCGAGCCGGAGAGCTGACGGGGCCGGGCGGACTGGCCGCGGCGGCGGGTGTCGTGCGGACGTGGGCAAGGCTCCCGGCTGGGGGTGATCCTCGCGGCCGGTGCGCGTGCGGGTTCCCTTCGGGCGGATGTGGCTCCGGAGGACGCGACCGTGATGGTGCTCGGTGTGTTCGTGGCCACGGCGGGTGACGATACGCCCGAGCGGACCGCCCGGCTGCTGGACCTCGTCGTCGACGCCCTGCGCCCGCGACCCGAGCCGGAGAGCTGACGGGACCGGGCGTCGGTCGGGCTTCCCGGCGCGGGCTTCGGCAGCCGTTCACGAACCTGCGCGCGGTGCCCGGTCGGGGATCTGGATACCGTAGTGGGCGATCTTGCGGTACACGGTCGCGCGGCTCATGCCGAGCCGCTCCGCCGCCTGGGCCACGGTGATCGTGGGATCGGTCAGACAGCGCACTATCTCGTCCCGCTCCAGCCGCTCCAGGAGGCTGAGCCGGCGGCCCGGGTCGGCGAACACCTCGGCGGGCAGGTGCTGGACGTCGATGGTGTCCGTGCGGGACGCGGCCTCACGCACCGCGCGCCGCAACTGCCGTGCGTTCTCCGGCCACTGATGGTCCGTCAGGGCCCGGCCCGCGGCGGACGTGAACCCGATGGCCCGGCCGCGGTGGCGGCGCGCGAAGAGGTGCGCCAGCGGGAGGATGTCGTCCGGACGGAAACGCAGCGCCGGCACTTCCACCACGGCACCCACCAGGGACCGCACGGCTTCGGGGATCAGGTCGTACGCCTCGGCGGTGAGCACGAACGGCTGCGGCCGGGGCAGCGGTGTCGCGGCGGCCGGGCGACGAGCCGCCGCCAGCACCTCGGCGAGCCGGTCGGCCGCCCGTGCCGGGAGCGAGTCCACCGCCTCCAGCACCACACAGGTGTCGTCCTTGGCCAGCTCCGGAGCCCACAGGCTCAGCCACGGCTCGACGTCGGCGTCGCTCGGCGGCCGGACGCCGAGCAGCCGCTCCCGGGGCAGTGCCGCCCGCCGCGCGAGGCAGGCCAGCGCGGTCTTGCCCGCCCCCGGCTCGCCCACGACGGCGACCACGTCACCCGCGACCATGGCGGCCTCGGCCCGGTCGACCGCCTGCGTCCAGCACACCGACAGCGGCTCCGCCGCCTCCTGCTCCGCCGGGCCCGCGGACTGCACCCGGAACACCTCGCCGCGCGGCACGGAACGCTCCGGGCGCCCGCCTCCGCGCCCCCGGGCCTGCATGAGCGCCGCCGTGTTGCCCGCCGCGGCCTGCGCCAGCGCCAGCAGCAGCGCCGACGAGGCGTCGGACCAGGTGGTCAGATTGACGCTGCCTGCCACGTCACCCGTGGCCGGATCCAGTACCGGCACGGCGGCACAGGTGAATCCGCGCAGATCGGAGCAGTAGTGCTCGTCGGCCCGCACGAGGGAGGGCGCCCGGTCGGCCAGCGCGAGCCCGAGCCCGTTGGTGCCCACGTTCTGCTCGGCGTAGTAGAAACCGGGGGCCAGATGGACACGGTCCAGGGCACGGTCGAACGAGAGGTCGTCCGACATCCGGCACAGCACCAGCCCGTCACCGCCGGTGATCATCAGGCTCACCGGTTCGTCGGCCAGGGTCGCCCGCAGCCCCCGCAGCACCTCACGGCCGCACTCGAACAGCAGCGACTCCGTGTCGACGGAACCCGTGAACACGGGCTGTACATGGTCGGCCGCCACACCGTAGCGCCGGCTGCGCTGCCAGGACGCGCGCAACCGCGGAGCCAGGGCGTCGGTCCCGCCGTCGTCTCCCGGCGGGCCGGCGTGGAGGATCCGCGGCCCGCTCATCGCGCCGTCCACCGAAACTCGTCCATGGGAACCTCCACAGGCCGCGGCATTGCGTCTGCCCGATCAGCCTAGATCCGCCGGCCCGGAAGGGCACAGGACCGGGTGTCTCAAAGTGAGACACGCACCGTCTCCCCGCGCCGCGCCGCGCTGCCTAGCGTCCAGAACAGACCCGCCGGCACGGACATGGAGGCCGCACATGTATGCCAAGGACGGCGAAACCTACTTCATCGTGGACGCACACATAGCGCTCTGGGACGCCCGCCCGGAGAACCGGCTCAACATCCACGGCAAGCAGTTCATCGACTGCTTCTACGACTACCACCGCAACCTCAGCCCGGACTCCGAGCTGTGGTCGTACGAGGAGTTCCTGTACTACGGCGGCGAACGCCTGATGAAGGACCTGTTCACCGACGGCCACGTCGACCACGCCATCTTCCAGCCCGCCCGGCTCGGCGCCTTCTACCGCAACGGCTTCGGACAGACGGAGGAGGCGTTCGCCCTCGCCTCCCGGCACCCCGGCAAACTCACCTACAACCACTGCTGGGACCCCCGTTTCGCCGAGGACGGACTCGCCCGGCTGCGCCGCGACGCCGAACGTTTCCAGCTGAAGGGCGCCAAGCTGTACACCGCCGAGTGGTTCGGCGACTCCCGCGGCTACCGGCTCGACGACCCCTGGTCCTACCGCTGTCTGGAGGCCGCCCAGGAACTGGGCATCAGAAACATCCACATCCACAAGGGCCCCACCATCCGACCGCTGGACCGCGACGCGTTCGACGTGGCCGACGTCGACAAGGCGGCCACGGACTTCCCCGAACTGAACTTCGTCGTCGAGCACTGCGGGCTGCCCCGCCTCGAGGACTTCTGCTGGATCGCCACCCAGGAGCCGAACGTGCACGCCGGGCTGGCCGTCGCGATGCCGTTCATCCACTCCCGGCCCCGCTACTTCGCCCAGATCATCGGCGAGTTGCTGTACTGGCTGGACGAGAACCGCATCCAGTTCTCCAGCGACTACGCGCTCTGGACGCCCCGCTGGCTGGTGGAGCGGTTCGTCGACTTCCAGATCCCCGCGGACATGACCGAGTACCCGCCGCTCACCGTGGCGCAGAAGAAGAAGATCCTCGGCCTGAACGCCGCTGCCATGTACGACATCCCGGTGCCCGCCCAGTGCGCACTCGCCGAACCGGCGGGGGTGTGAGATGACACCCGACACCCTGGAACACCGGGCGCACCGGGCCCTGGACCGGGTCGTCGACCCGGAACTCGACGAGCCCGTCACCGACCTCGGCTTCGTCCGGTCGCTGACCGTGGACGGCGCGGGGCGGCTGACCCTCCACCTCCGGCTGCCCACCTCCTTCTGCGCGCCCAACTTCGCCTACCTCATGGCCTCCGACGCCAAGGACGCCCTGACCGCGCTGCCCGGTGTCACGGCGGTCACGGTGCTCCTCGACGACCACCACGACTCCGAGACCATCAACCGCGGTCTGGCCGCGGACGCCGGCTACCGCGTCACCTTCGGGCCCGAGGCCGAACAGGACCTGGCGGACCTGCGCCGCACCTTCCGGCGCAAGGCACACGCCGCGGCGATGGAACGGGCCCTGACCCGGCTGCTGCGCGCCCGCCCCGGCCTGTCCGAACAGGCGCTGTACGACATCGTGCTCGGCGACCTGCCCGACGACGACGTCACCCGCGCCCTGCTGCGCCGGCGCGCGGCGACCGGGCTCGGTGTCGCCCCCACCGACGCCGTCCTCGTGGACGACGCCGGACGCCGCCCGGCACCCGCGGACATCCCGCTGCGCCTGCGCCGCGCCCGGTCCACCCGGATCTCCATCGACGGCAACGCCCACTTCTGCCGCGGACTGCTGCGCACCCGCTACCCGGACGCGACGGCCGACCGGACACCCGGCGCCCGGGACGCCACCCGCCGCCGGCACGTCTCGTGAAGGCAGTACAGGTCGGCGGTGCCGTGGATCGAGGGGGAGACACCCGGGCTCGCCCACACGTACCAGGCGGTCAGGCCGACGCCGACTGCTCAGGGACGTAGTCCTCCGGTGGTGGCTCGGGAGGCTCAGGAGGCGGAGGGAAGAGCAGGTCCTCCAGTGCCTGCATCGCGAACATGAGAAGCAGCAGTGCTACAGGGACGAGCAGGGCTAGCAGGATCACGTGGCCTCCCAGAGGAGTAGTGATCAGGCCGGTGGCGTGTGCATGGATTCAGCCTGCGCCCGGACGGGTGACCGCGCACATCAGCGCGGCGGAACCCTAAGCCGTTCGGGTGAATGCCGGCTGTCCGGGTTCGTCCTCCGGTGCGTCGGGCGACCCTGACGCCCTTGGGACGGCGGGTCCGTCACCCGGATGCGCGGGCTAGCGCCGACGTACTCCGCCGACGACCGGAACACACGCCATGCCGCTCGGTGATCGCCGCGCCGGCCCGGCCGGCCGGGCGGTCTCAGCCGTGCTGCTCGTGTCCCCGCTGCTCGCCGATGCGGTCCGCCGGCCCGGCGGGGCGCGGTACCCGGTCCCGGACCCATGACTTCAGCAGCGGGGAGTGCAGGGCCGGCACCCACAGGTCGGCCCGCCCGGCGTGTGCCTGGGCCGGCTGCGGTCCCACCCCGAGCACCCGGAGCCCGGCCCGCCACGCGGACTCGACCCCCGTCAGGGAGTCCTCGACCGCCAGCGCGCGGTGCGGCCGGGCGCCGCACAGCCGTGCCGCCGTCGCGTACACGTCGGGCCAGGGCTTGGGCCGTACGACCCCTGGCGTGACCGCCGCCGGATCCGCGCCGGGCGCGTCGGGAGGCATCCCGGAGGGTACGACGATGTGCCGGAAGTGCCGGCGCAGTCTCGCTCGGGAGAGGCTTTCCTCCACGACCTCCAGGGGGCAGTTGCTGGCCACCGCGAGCGGCAGCCGGCCGGACAGCGACCGTACGAACTCGGCGGCCCCCGGCATGGTCACGGGATCGTCGGCGACGAGTTCCATGAAGTGTTCCAGCAGCGCCGTCGTCAGATCGCCGGTCAGCTCGGGCTTGTGCGCCTCCTCGGCCATCAGCCGGCCGCAGTCGATGTAGTGCACGCCCTTGGCCCGCTCCGCGAACCCGGGCGCGGGCCTCAGGCCGAAGGCGCGTAAGGCCCTGGTCCGGGCCTCCTGCCAGTGCCGTTCGGTGTCCATCAGGGTGCCGTCGCAGTCGAAGACGACGGCGTCGGGGGACCAGTCGAGTAGGGGAGATGCCTGGGTGGTCACAGTGGCTCCTGCGGGAGGGGCGGCCCTGCTCGTGGCGGACCGCGGTTCGGGCGAGTGCTGCGGTTCCCCGTGCCGGACGCGCGCCGACCGCGTGCGTCCGTCGGTGTCGTCGTACGGACGGAACAGCCCGGACTCATGTCATTCCGTCGCAAAGGGGAAACATCGCGGTCGCTACGCTATTTTCGGTTCGGAGCCCGAGGCAATCACTACTTCGAGTGCTCGACAATTGCCGCAGTCAGGGTGTAAGTGTGATCGAATGCGTGGTGCTCGGTCGCCGTTCCGCTGGTCCGTCAACCCTGCATATATGCGGCCGAGTTGAGGCATATGCGGGAGGCAAGGCGCAAGGGGCGTGACCGGGTGGCGAAAAGTCGTGCCGCCGCCAGGAACCGCGCCGGACCGGGCCCGGAATCACCCGTAAGTATTCAGCTTCGAAAGAATTGAGCAATTACCGCGCACGATAGGCATGAATTGCCCCCGGCGTGCGCGGGCGCACTACATTCTCCATCATCACGGGAATGTTGAGCGAAAGTGGACAGCATTGCAGGAACGGGCCAGGGCAACCCGCAGATCACTCCTGGAGGCAGCGGCCTGCCTCTTCGCCGAACAGGGATACACCGGTACCAGCGTCAACGACATAAGTGCCAGGTCCGGTCGGACCAGCGGCTCCGTCTATTTCCACTACGCCAGCAAGGAGGGGATCGCCCTCGCCGTCGTCCGGGACCGGTTCGCCACCTGGCCGGGGCTCGCCGCGCGGTACACGGACCGCGCCGTACCGCCCCTCGAACGCCTCGTCACCCTCAGCTATGAGATCGCCCGGGCCCTGGCCGAGGACCCGCTCACGCGCGCGGGCGCACGCCTGTGGGCCGAGCGTGACACCATCGACGCCCCGCTGCCCGACCCCTTCGCCCTGTGGACCGCCGCCGCCACGCGCCTCCTCGCCCAGGCCCGGTCCGCCGGCCAGCTCGCGCAGCACGTACGCCCCGCCGCCACCGCACGCACCCTGGTCCGGGCCTTCTTCGGCCTCTGCACCCTCACCGAGGCCCTGGAGGGCCCGCACACCGTCACCGACCGCCTCACCGACTGGTGGCATCTGACCCTGCTCTCCCTCCAGGGGGACGCGGATCCGACGGGAGTGGTCGGCAAGGCACGCGCGGAGGCGGCACGGAAGCCGCCGGCTCCGCCGGATGTGCCGGAGCCGATGGAGTGAGGCCCCGGAAGCCGCCGGTCCGGCCGTCGGCCGTACCCGCCGGTGCGGCAGTGCCCGGTCACCCGCTGCCCGTGCCGGCGCGTGGCCGGCGGGCCTGCCTGCTCGATTCGCCGCCGGGCGGCTCCGGCCTGCCGCTGGGCGCAGTGCGCGGGGAGCCCCGCACGGCGGCCGAGACCTTCCTCTGCCCGGGTGATGGGGCGACGGCAGCCCGCCCGGCCGCGGCAGACGAGGATCGGTCAGGTCGTGGTGGTCACCGGCTGATTCATGTCGACGTCGTCGACCATCCGCCGCACGAACTGACGGCTGAGCGCCCG
Organism: Streptomyces shenzhenensis; assembly: GCF_003688995.1. Taxonomy (GTDB): domain Bacteria; phylum Actinomycetota; class Actinomycetes; order Streptomycetales; family Streptomycetaceae; genus Streptomyces; species Streptomyces shenzhenensis_A. Next base: position 75,397 of record NZ_PENI01000025.1, read on the forward strand.
GGCTCGCCCCCGTGGGGGCACCGTCATGGCCCTCGGCCGCGCGGCGGTGATCGGGTGCGGATGTCACCGAGGGTTCCCCGGTAAGTTCCTGGCGCTTGACGCCACCGTCCCCGCACGGAACTGGGATGTGGCCGAGCGCGGCGCCGGCTTGACGTGCGGCACCGCAGGCGCCGTACGTCAGGAGAAGCATGTCTGTCACAGCCGAGACGCCGAGACGCGCAACGCGTCGCGGAAAGCAGGGAGTCGGACGAGGCATCGCGCTCGGGACCGCGCTGGCCCTGATCGCCCTCGTCCCGCCGGCCGCCGCGAGCGCGCGGGCCGCCGCCCCGGCCACCAGCACGATCGCCTGGACCACGCAGAACGTGGCTCCCGGCGTCCAGGTCCGCACCGGGGTGCTGCACAACCCCGACGCCGCCGGCGTCTGGACGGTCACCGTCCAGGCACCGGCCGTCAACCGCCTCACCGGCGCCGCCACTTGGGCACCTCTCGGCGACCGCGACTGGGCCGACGCCACCGCCGGACGGCTGCGGGCCGCCGGATTCGAACCGCGGCTCGAGCGCGTGGAGTGGGACCGGTACGCCGACACCCCGCGCGGCACGATGGGCTGGCAGGTCAGGATCGGCCGGTACGCCACCCAGGCCGAGGCCGGCACGCTCAACTCGACGGTGTCGGCGGCCGGTTTCCGTACGTCCGTCGAGTGGACGGGCTACGACGGACGGCAGAGCGCCGACGCGGAACGCATCCACGTCGCCGTCGTCGACCCGGCCCGGCTGCGGGGCACGATCGAGGTCAGCGACGGCGGTGACGTCGCCGACCGCGAGAAGACCTCCACGGTGGCCGCCCGGCTCGGCTCCCTGGTCGGCGTCAACGGCGGATTCTTCATCACCTCCGACGCGGACGGCGTCCAGGGCACGATGGCCGGCCTGTCCGCGGTGGACGGCCGACTGGAGTCGATGGCCGTCGGCTCCCGCGCGGCACTGATCCTCGGCGACGGCGGACGGCGCCCGCGCGTCGCGGACCTGTCCACCACCGTCACCGTGCGTGCCGGCGCCGCCGACCACGCGGTGCAGGGCATCAACCGGGTCCCGGGCAAGCTGCGCAACTGCGGCCGTCCCGGTGCCGTGCCCACCGAGCTGCCCCGGCACGACACCACCTGCACGCTCGCGAACGACCTGGTGAAGTTCACCCCGTCCTTCCACGCGCCCCTGCCCACCGGCGCGGGCGTCCAGGTGGTCCTGGACAAGCGCGGTGTCGTCGTCTCCCGTGGCGACCGGGGCGGCGCCGTGCCCGCGGAAGGCTCCGTCCTGCAGGGCACCGGGCAGGCGGCGGCCTGGCTGACCGAGCACGCCGACGCCGGCCGGCGGCTGACGCTGCGCGAGGTCGTCAGGGACGCCTCGGGGCGCCAGGTCAGGCTCGGCCCCGACGACAGCATCGTCAGCGCGGCGCCCACCCTGGTCGAGGACGGCCGCGTGCACATCGACGCCGCCACCGAGGGCACCCTGGACCCGCTGGACCTCTCCTTCGGGTTCGCCTGGTCCAATGTGCGCCAGCCCCGCACCCTGGCCGGCGTCGACCGTCGCGGACGGCTCCTGCTGGTGACCGTGGACGGCCGTCAGCCCGGCGTCAGCGAGGGCTTCACGCTCGCCGAGGCCGCCGACTTCATGCGTTCCCTCGGCGCCGTACAGGCCCTCAACCTCGACGGCGGCGGCTCCACGGCGATGGCGGTCGACGGCGCCCTCGTGAACACCACGTCCGACGCGAGCGGCGAGCGCGCCGTCGGTGACACGATCCAGGTCCTGCCGCGCACCGGCAGGGGCTGATCCCGACCGACCCGGGGCGGCACTCCGCCGGCGGCTGCGACTGAGCCGGGCCGGCGGGGTGCCGCCCCGCCGTTCTGCCGGCGGAGCCTGTCGGAGGCATGTGCTTGGATGCCCGGCATGGACGACTCACCCAGCATGTGGATCACCGCCGTTCCACCGTTCGGCCCGGAGGGGACCGGCGTGCTCCTCTCCGTCGACGTGGCGTCCGAGGACCCCGGCGAGCGCATGGTCTCCGTGCTCCTGAACCGGGGGCACGAGGGCGAGGAGGGCGTCTTCTACCTGCTGCCGTTCGATCTGTCGGCCCGCTACGTACGCAGCGGCGACCGGCTGTCGGTCAGTGTCCGGGCCTCCCGGCAGGTGCTCGCCGCCGATCTGGCCGACCGCACCGACACCCTGCACGAGCAACTCGCCGGCCTCGCCACGGACCCGGCGGACGACGACCGGGTCACCTTGCTGCGCCGGGCGCTCGTCACCGACTTCGTACCCCCCGAACGGGACGGCGTGAAACAGCCGGTGCTCCTCGTCGACCACGCCGGCCCGGCCACCCTCGCGGAACTGTTCGCCCGGTTCCACGAGGGCGAGGCCGGCTTCGCGGTCCTGTACGCCGACTGACGGCGGCCGGCCGGTGCCGTGTTACGCCGCGGCCAGGGCGGACGCCTCGGCCGCGATCAGGGCGGCGCGGTCGCCGGACAGCCCCGACCGGCCGGCGTGCCGCTCGGCCCACTTGGCGAGCTGCTTGTAGTCGGCGCGGCCGAGCATGCCGGTCAGCTTGGCGACGACCTGGTCCTTGGCGCCCGAGGTCAGGATCAGATGGGCCAGACCGGTCCGGGACGCCTCGACGGTGAAGACCGACGTGGCCGTGGTGGTGCCGCCGGGACCGGTGGCCTCGGCGCGCAGGGTGTGCTCACCGGCGGCGAGCCCGGCGAGGCCGAGGGGCTTGCCGGCGGTGACGGGGCCGCCGTCCAGGGTGAGGGTGACCTTGTCGGCACCGGTGGCCTGCACCGCGGCGACCGGGGCCTGTGCGCGGTCGAGCCGGGCGGCGGCCGCCGGGGAGGTGATGCTCACGGCCGGCGCGTCCGGGGTCTCGTTCTGCCGCTGCAGCCAGGCGGCGTTCCAGCCGGACAGCTCGGCCGGACGGTTGGTGATGATGCCGTCCACTCCGGCGGCCTCCAGCGCGCGCCAGCGGGCCGCGCTGTCCACCGTCCAGACGTTCACCGCGACCCCCGCCGCGTGCAGGTCCTGCACCACGCCGAGCCGCTTGGACAGGCCGCCGTCCGACGGGTTGTAGGCCGAGAGGTGCAGCTCCTTGGCGATGGCCACCGGGTCGGCGTCCAGGGCGTCCCGCAGCAGACCCAGCGGCAGCTCGGGAGCCAGCTCGTAGGTGTACCGCAACGCACTGACCTCGAAGCTCTGCACGAACACCCGGTCGGTCATGCCATGGTCACGGATGGTCTTGACGATCGTGGCGACCTCGTCCCGGGTGTGGGCGCCCTTGATCTCCAGCAACATGGCGCCGCCGCGGCTCTTCAGATCCTCCAACTGGGCGGCCAGCGTGGGAATGCGCGTGCCCTTGTAGACGGGCGCGAACCACGAACCGGCGTCCAGCGCGTCCAGTTGAGCGGACGTCAGGCTCCGGATGAGGCCGATGCCGTCGGTGGTCCGGTCCACCGTGCCGTCGTGCAGGACGTACGGGACGCCGTCCTTGCTCGGCTGGACGTCGTTCTCGATGTACTCGGCTCCGCCGCGCCGGGCGATCTCGTCCGAGACCAGGGTGTTCTCCGGGGCGGCCGAGGAGGCGCCGCGGTGCGCGATCACGGTCAGCGGGGAACCCGCGGGACGGAGGTGGCTCTCGGCCGGCAGCTCGGTCACCTTCAGGTCGTCGAAGGACACGGTCGCGCCGTTGACGACCAGAGCCTCCACGCCGCGCGCCGAGCGGGCGAGCTTGGTGGTCCGCATGGCCTCGGTGCCGTTGAAGTACCAGCGCGCCTTGGCGCCGTGCACCTCGACGGCCATCCGTACGTCGCGACCGGTGCCGGCGGCCGACGGCGCGGCGGCGGTGTCGGTGACGTTCCAGGTGTTGGCGGTGGTGCGCTGGGCGAACTCCAGGCCGTTGGTGGCGGTCGTGCCGCTGCGCATGGTGGCGATCTGCCAGGGCACGGCGCCGTCGGCGGGGACGTCCAGGCCCATCGCGGTCCAGCGGGCCGAGTCGTTCACGGACTCGAACCGCGCGGTCACCTCGATCCGGAAGTCGGTGAGGTGTTCGCCGAACGTGATGCGGCTCTGCTGGCCGGAGTTGGCCGAAGTGCCGTACAGCCGGCCGTTCTTGACCTGCCAGGAACCCTCCACGGCGGTGAACCCCGCGGGCAGGGCGGTGCCGGAGAAGTCCTCGGCCAGCACCGTCCGGTTCTCCGGGGTGGTGGCTTCGGACGCGGTCGGGTCGGCGCCGGCCGGGGTGACGACGACCCCGAGGACGAGGGCGGCGGAGCTGAGCAGGGCCGCCGAGAAGGTGGTGAGCGATCTGTTCGACATGAGCGGAAGGTAAGATTTCTTGCTCAACTCTTACTGAAATACAGCGGAACTCTGTCCAGCGGCAAGGGGATCACGAGGCACGCCACCGCCGTACGTGCCGAGGTGCGGGGGTGCCGGTGGTGCGGGACCATGAGAACGGTGAAGCGCAGTACCGAACTCATGCCGGATTCCGCGCGATCGGTGGCGCGGCGCCGTACGGCGCCCTGGCTGTGCGCCGACGACTGGGGACGGCTGCTGATCAGACTGACCTTCGGCGTGCTGTTGGTCGGCCACGGCTGCCAGAAACTCTTCGGGCTGTTCGGCGGGCCGGGCCTGACGGCCACCGGCACGTACTTCGACGGCCTCGGCTACCGCCCCGGCAAGGTCTTCGCCCTGATCGGCGGGCTCTCCGAGTTCTTCGGCGGCCTCGGCCTGGCCGCCGGGCTGTTCACCCCGCTCGCGGCCGCCGCCCTCGTCGGCGTGATGATCAACGCCATGGTGACCGTCAGCGGTGCCCATGGCCTGTGGGACCAGAACGGCGGGATCGAGTACGGCATCTGCGTCGCCGTCGTCGCCGTGGCCATCGCCGCCCTCGGCCCGGGACGGCTGGCCCTCGACCGGTTCTTCCCCTGGCGGGACGGCGGCTGGCCCGAAGCGGCCGTCGCCCTCGGCCTCGGTGGCATCGGGGCCGCGGTCGCGCTGAGTCTCTGAGCCGTCCCGTCGCGTTGCCGGCTCACGCGGTGGTGCTCCGGTACACGTCGTCGGTGTTCGGGCGTGGCGCGGGCCGATGCCGTGCCGCCGGGCCCTGGGCGAAGCCACGGAGGAGGTTCTCCGTGGTGCGGGTGACGAAGTCGCGGGTGCGGGTGTCCATGCCGTGGTCGCGGCCGCCGTCCGGGGTGCCCGCCATGAGCCCTTCCACCCAGCGCATGGTGCCGGTGGCGAAGACGCCCGCACCGCCGGCGGCCGTGTAGTAGGCGGAGTCGCTGTGGCTGGGGCGGCCGTTGCACACGAGCGGGGAGTGTGCCGTGATCTCCAGTGGCGCGGGCACCGACGGGTCGGGCGTGACCCGGTCGTACTCGACGCCGACGAGGTGCGCGAACCCGTCGCCTGCGCGTACGCCGGTGCCCTCGTACAGCCAGTGGTCGGCGGTGTGCACGACGTACGGCGCGTCGGTGGGGTAGCCCTCGTACAGCACTCCGGTCAGGGACGACTCGGGGTCGGGCGCCGGGGCCAGCCGGAAGTCGGTCGTCGCCAGGGCGGGGTGGGTCGCGTAGTACGGGTCGCTGCGGACCGCGGACTTGTAGCAGACCACGGTGCGGTCGGCCGCGGTGTCACCCTGTTCGAGGCGGACGCGCCGGAAGCAGGTGTTGGCGCCGAGGAAGGCGATATTGGTGCCGGAGTCGCGGGCCCGGGTGAGGTGGTCGCGCTGTTGCGGGGTCCAGTACTCGTCGTGGCCGAGGGCGACCACCGTCGTCGCGCCGCGCAGGACCCCCGGGTCGCGGTGCACGTCGGTGCCGGTGGTGTAGGCGAGCGGGATGCCGAGCCGTTCGGCCAGGACCACCGCCGCGCGCTCGTACACGAGGAACTTCTCCGCGCCGTCGCCGTCGTAGGGGCGGTCGAAGCTGACGACCAGGGAGCGGGTGGCGTACGCGCCGGAGGAGCCGTTGTAGAGGCTGTAGCCGCCCCACCGGTTGTAGGCCTGCCAGGTGGCGGGGGCGTGCATGAGGACGGTACGGCCGGTCGCGCGGGTGGAGCGGACGATCAGCGGGAGGTAGCGCTGGTGGCCGGTGTCCGCGTCCAGCCGCAGCAGGTACGCGCCTTCCGGCCAGCCGGACGTGTCACAGGTGAGGGTGCGGGGCCAGTCGGCGCGCACGGTGCGGGTGTCGGGCAGGAAACGGGGTGCGGGGCGAGCACGGCCCGGCACCCGCCCGGACGACCAGACGAGCCGGGCCTGGGCGCCGCCGTACCAGCCGATCCGGAAGGCCGAGACGCGGAAGGACGCGGCGGTCGTCGACACATGCAGTGCGCACTCCTCGCCGGGTGTCACGCTGGACCGGTCCGCGTAGCCGACGATGGCGTCGGCGGGGCCGCGCGACCGGATGCGCCACTCGGGTGTTCCGGGGCGGTCCCGCTCCGCTTCGGCCCGGTGCGCGGCGGGCGTGGGGCGCGGCGCGGGAGCGGACCGGGTGCACGCGGCGGCCGTCACCGAGGAGAGCCCGAGCCCCGCGCACATACCGAGGAAGCGCCGGCGGTCCGGTCCGGCCGCGGGAGGTGTCCGCTCGTCCGCGCCGTGTCTGTCGGAGTTCACATCTCCTCCCGCCGGTCGGCTCGCGTTCCCGCTCCATGGGGCCAGGCTGACACGGGATGCGCGCTCGCGCGCCCCGTCGCGGCACCGGAGACACGGCCGGACCGGTCGGGCAGCGCGGCACACACCGCTGACGGCGGCCCGGTCACGGACGTTCGTCGGTACGGTGCCCGGGTACGGGCGGGCGCCGGGGGAGGACTGAGCGGCCGGTGCCTGCCGCCGGGGCTTCCGGGCGTCCCGGAACGGCGGCCGGCACCGGCCGGGGGGTCAGCGGTGGCTGCCGGAGGGCACCGTGAACGTCGGGCGTCCCGCGGGCAGTTCCACCGTGTACTGGCGCAGATAGGTGTCCAGGAACGGGGAACGGCCGCCGCCGGTGGCGACGTCGTCGGCCGGATCGTCCAGGGCCAGCCTCAGCCGCGCGCCCTTGACCGAGATCGTCTCGCCCGAGGGTGTGTCACGCCAGGAGCCGGTCCGGATGGAGCCGATCTCCACGGCCAGGACATGCCCGGCCGCGAGGGTCCAGTCGGTCGCCTTGAGGTCGACGGTCAGCCGGCCCGAGTCCAGCAGGGAGACCTGCTCGTCGAACATGACGGCGGTGCCGTCCGGGGCGACGTCGTACAGCTTGAGCATGATGTTGCCCGCGCCCTTGGCGGTCAGCGATACCTGTGGGGTGCCGGTGACGCGTACGGCCTTGCGGACCGGCTCGGACCACACGAAGAAGCTCGATGTGACCGCACCGGACTCCTGGAGCTTCGCCGCGGTGTCGGTCAGGGCCCTCGGAGCGGCCGGCTCGATCGTGGGCGCGTTCTCCATGTCCCAGTCGCCCGACGGCTGAGCGAGCGCGTTCGCCGTCGGACCGCCGGCCGCGGCCAGCGCCGCGCGGGCGGAGGCGCCGCCGTCGTCCACGTACGAGCCGCCGCCGAGCGGCAGGGTGGCGGACCGCTCCACGACCGGCCAGGTCCGCTGGCTGCGCCAGGCGCCGGTGGAGTCCTCGACGGAGTAGGCCGGGTAGCGCACCTTCGGCTTGATGCCCTTGAGGTACTGGTCGTAGAAGGACAGCGTCTCGTCGTACCAGCCCTCGCGGCCCATCGCCAGGCGCCCGTCGCCGGTGCGGTCGCCGCCGCGCACATGGTCCCACTGGCCGAGCCAACCGCGCTCGGGGCCCACGTGGTTGTCGAGGTACTCCTGCATCTCCTCGGGCTTGGTGTTGTTCTCGATGAAGCCCTGGGTGACGAAGAGCGGGGTGTCGGAACCCCTGGCCATCCTCGCCAGATCACGGGACGTCCAGTGCTCGTCCCGCTGGTCGGCGATCCGGTACCCGGCCGAGTTCTGCGTCAGGCACTCCGGGTGGGCGTCCTCCCACCGAGCGTTGGCCCGGTAGCGGGCGTCGTCGTCCGCCAACGGGGCGATCGTGGCGATGGAGTTGTAGGCGTTCGCGGTGCCGGTCACGTTCGGGCGGGGCACGCCGTTGGAGTAGATGTACTGGTACATGTCCCACACGGGTTCCTGGGCGACGACGGCCTTGAGCGCCTTCTGGTCCAGGTTGTTGCCGATGAGGCCCGTGACGGCGTCGTAGGACTTGCCGTACATGCCGACCGCGCCGGTGGACCACGGCTGGCGCGCGGCCCAGTCGACCGCCGCCCTGACGTCGGCCTGTTCGCCGGGTCCTGCCCAGTCGAGGCAGCCGGTGGAGCCGCCGAAGCCGCGCAGGTCCACCATGACGAAGGCATAGCCGCGGGCGAACAGATCGGTCCCCTCGACGAAGTCCTGGAAGCGGGAGGAGGGACCGGCGTGTGTCCAGCCCTCGGGGCCGGTCTGCCCGGAGTGCCCGAAGTACGGGCCGATCGACAGGATCACGGGTACCTTCGCGCCCTTGCGCAGCCCCTCGGGCAGCAGGACGTCGGCGTGCAGTTCGGTGCCGGAGCGGTCCGAGGACGGGAAGTAGTGCTGCGTCCAGGCCGAGCCCTCCGGGACGCGGTCGTTCTCCGCGTGGGTGACGGGGTCGGTGGCGGTGGCCACTGCCGTCCGGGCCTGCGCCGTGGCATCGGGCGCCGCGCCGGCGGGGTGGGTGAGCGCGCCGGTCAACGCCAGGGTGGTGACGAGGGTGGAGGCGGCCCAGGCGGCCGCGCGACGTCTCTTCACATGCTCCTCCGGAGTGCTGGGCTACGGGATGGTGCAGGTGGTGCCGGTCGAGCGGCGCCCGCCGGCCCGCCGGGCCGGAGGCGATGGCCGGGAAGCCTATGATCATCACAGGAACGCGTCAACGCCCCTGTGTGTCCGCTGTGTTACCGCTTCGGCGGCGGACGGGCGGCCTGTTCGGCGCGCGCTCCCTGGCCCGCCGCGAGAGCACGTGCCGGCCCTCAGCGGCGGTGGTTTCACCGATGACTGACGGGCCGTCAGCGCCACCGGGTCCGGTCCGGATCAAGTCCGGGGCGGGGACAGCGGATTGGGGTAGGGTGCATCACATTCGGTTTGGTTCTTGCCCGAGGAGGGGTTCCGTGGCACGGCAAGAGCGTGCGGTACGGACCCGTCGTGCTGTTGTCGAGGCCGCGGCCTCGGTCTTCGCCGAGCGCGGCTACGCGGCGGCGACCATCGCGGAGATCCTGGAACGGGCCGGGGTGACGAAGGGGGCCCTGTACTTCCACTTCGACTCCAAGGAGGCCCTGGCCCGTGGAGTGATCGAGGAGCAGACCACCCGCGACCACCGCGTGCCACGCGAACCGAAGCTGCAGGAGTGGGTGGACACCGGGATGTCGCTGGCCCACCAGATTCCCCGGGACGTCATCCTGCAGGCGGGCATCCGCCTCTCCGGCGACCTACAGGGACGCGCCCTGTTCGGCAGCGCCTGGCCGGCCTGGATCGAGCGGTCGACCGCGCTGCTGGCCGAGGCCCGGGAACGGGGCGAGGTGCTGCCGCACGTCGAGCCCGCGCAGACCGCCGAGTGCTTCTTCGGGGCCTGGCTGGGCACGCAGGCGTTCTCCGAGGCGAGCTCCCGGTGGAGCGATCTGAGCGAGCGGGTCTGCGTCCTCTACGCCCATATGCTGCCGGCCATCGCCACACCCGCGGCACTGGTCAGGCTGGACACCGGGCCCGACCGCGGCGCCCGCGTCGTACGCGAGGCCGAGGCCGAACGCGCCCGCCGGGCCGCCCCGGTGACCGCCGAGGTCTGACGCCCCGCCCCCCGCACCCGCCGTGGGCGACGCCGTAGGGCATACCGCACGTGCCGTTTCTTGTCCGGGGCCGGAGGCCGGCGTTCCGGTGCCTGAGCCGTGTGCCGACCGGGGCACCGGCAGCACCACCGCGCCGCGGACGACCGGGCCGGGAGGAAGCGGTGCGTCACCGCGGCCGCGCCTCGGCCGCGCCCGGCGTCCCGGGTGTGTCCGTGCGGTCCGGTGCCAGGGGCGGGAGCGTCGTTCCGGTCGCCGCCGGTGTGCGGCCCGTCGTCAGGGTGCGGATCTGGCGGCTGCACAGGGCCGCCGCCGTGACGACGGTGACCAGGACGGCACCGGCCAGGAGCGTGCTGCCGGTGCCCAGGCGGTGGGCCAGTGGGCCGGCGGCCATCTCGCCCAGCGGGAGGGCCACGAAGGAGCCCAGCGCGTCGTAGGCGTACACCCGGGCCAGCCGGTCGTGCGGGATGTTCTCCTGCAACGAGACGTCCCAGGCCACCCCGAACTGCTCCATGGCCAGTCCGCTGGCGAACATCGCGATGCCCAGCAGCAGGGCGTGCGGTGCCTGGGCCAGGACCACCAGCGGCACCGCCTCCACCGCCGTCAGCGCCACGCCGAGCAGCAGCGCGTGGCGGACCCGGGAGCGGGCGGCGAGGACCCCGCCGACCAGGGCCCCGGCCATCTGGGCGGCCAGCACCGTGCCCCACAGCCCGCGGCCGAAGGTGTCGTCGGCGATGCCCGGGCCGAGCACCTGCACACCGCCCGCGATCACCGCGTTGACCACCATGAACTGCAGGACGACGAGCCACACCCAGCGGCGGGCGGTGAACTCCCGCCAGCCCTCCCGGAGTTCGCGCAGCGGACGGACCCGCTCGCCGGGCGCGGCCCGCCCGGTCGCCCCGGGCACCGTCACGCCCAGGAAGCACACCGCCGCGCCGCTGAACGCCACCGCGTTGCCGGCCAGGCCCCAGCCGGGACCGAAGACCGCCGCCACGATGCCGGCCAGCGACGCGCCCGCGATGGCGCCCAGGTTGGTGCCCATCCGCATCACGGCGTTGGCCGGGCGGATCAGCGTGGACGGCACGGTCTGCGGGGTCAGCGCCGCGGACGCCGGCAACGACATGGCGGCCAGGGCGCCGTTGAGGACACTGAGCAGGATGAGCAGCGGGATCGACGTCGCCTCCAGCAGCACGCTCGCGGCGATGGCCGCCTGCACCGCTGCCGCGGCCAGCGCCGAGCCCTGGAGCACCAGGGCGCGCCGCACCCGGTCCGCGACCACCCCGCCGACCAGCAGCAGCGCCACGTTGGCGAGCGAGCGCGCGCCGACCACCAGGCCCAGATCGGTCGTCGAGCCGGTGGTGTCGAGCACGGCGAAGGCGAGGGCGACCGGGGCCATCGCGTTGGCGAAGTACACCAGCAGCCGGCCGGCCGCCAGGCGGCGGAAGGGCCGGTGCGCCAACGGCGCCCACGGACCCCCTCGCGCCCGCCCGTCCCGTTCCCCCGCGTCCGCCATGCCGCCGGCCGTTCCCTTCCCTGGCGCCCCCACCGGGGGAGCGTACCGTCGATGCGGCGACGGGCGGACCGGGCCCCGGTGGGCCCTCGCCGCACGGCTGCCTCCGTGCGACGAGGAGGGGCAGCACCACGTCGGCCGGGTCGTGGCCCGCCCCGGTGTACGCCGAGGCGCTCCTCTACGGGTTCGGCTTCGAGGACCACACCGCGCTCACCCGGGAGAACGTCGCGAGTGGGCCGTCAGCGCGGCGATGTCGGCGCTCATCGTCGCGGAGTCGCATTCGTCCGCGGGCCGGGCGGAATCGCCGAGGCCGCGCAGGTCCGGGACGACGACGGTGTGCTGCGGTGTCAGCCTCGGGAGGAGGTGGCGCCAGTGGCAGCCGGTCTTGGGCAGGCCGTGCAGGAGCACGACCGCCGGCCCGGGGTGGTGCAGGTGTGTGCCGTTGACCGTGGCACGGCCCGTGCGGACGGGTTCTCCACGGTGGTCGAACATCATTGCCTTGCTGGTCCTTCCAGGTGTGCGACGGCGGGAGTCGTCGGGGCCGGGGGTGGTCACCGGGTGGTCGGCGGGTCGGCCGGACGGCCCGTGTCGTCCTGGACGCGCGCTTCGATGAACAGGCCGTCCGGCCGGTCCGGGGCCTGGCCGGGGGAGCGCAGTACGACGTGGTCCGGGTAGAGCCGGCCGAGCAGGGCCAGTACGACGAGGTCGTCCTGGCCGGTGGCGTCCACGGTGAGGCCGCCGCCCCGGGCCGACACCAGCCCGGGCGCCCGCAGGACGGCCCACGCGTCCACGGTGCCGTCGGCGGCGGGGGCTTCCGCGGCGGTTGTCCTGCGCTGGGCGAAGCGGTGGCCGCGCAGGGCCTGGCCGAGGTCGACGCGGGCGGTGGTGCCGTCGTGGGTCACCTCGATACGGGCGGTACGGGTTCCGTCGACGGCCGGGCCGGTGACGACACGGGCGGTGAGCGGCCCCGGTGCCGCGGTGGCGGGCGGCAGCTGTTCGGCCGGTGTGCGGGGCGCGGCGTAGTAGTCCCGCAGTTCGGCGACGTACGCGGCGGTGCCTGCGGCGGCGGGATCGGGGCGCCAGGTCAGCAGGTGGCCCGGGGCGGTGCGGGGCGGTCCGGCCACGACGGCGGGCAGGACGGTGCCGCCGTCGGTGTCGAACCCGTAGCCGGCGGGGCCCGGGGCGCCGGTGACGACGTGGCGGGCGAAGTCCACGATGCTGCTGTGCCGGATCCGGCGGACGAGAAGTTCGGTGAGGAAGCGGTCGCGGGCCTGCTCGGTGTGGCGCAGCCCGGCCGGAGTGACCAGGAGCGGCACCTCGCGCCAGTCGGCGAACGGCAGCAGGGCGTCGCGCAGCAGGACGATCTGGTGCAGCCACTCGTTGTAGAGCTGCATCGCCACCGTGTCGCCGGCCTGGTCCAGGAGCAGCCGGGCCGCGGGGTGGGTGAGCAGATGGCCGTAGCAGTGGCTGCGGACGACGAGGGGACCCGCGGGCGGGGGCGTGCGACGGGTGCGCAGCCGGTCGAGGGCCTCGGCCGTCCAGGAGGCCAGCTCGCCGCCGATGGACTCGGCCTGCGCGCCCAGTTCACGGGCCGCGGAGGCACTCTCGGGGCCGATGGCCAGCGGCAGGGAGGTCTCCCGGGTGCCGAGGCCGAGCGTCGCGTGGATCTGGGCACGCAGCACGTCGAAGTCGGGGTGCCGGAGGGCGTCGACGGTGCCTTGCAGCAGCGGTTCGACGCCGGTGAAGAACGTACGGGCGGTCATGCTGCCGGTCGCCGGGAAGGTGTTCCACCGGCTGCCGCCGAGAGCGGGTGCGGCCGGGGGCTGTGCGGGGAGCATGGGTCCTCCGAATTTTCTGGATCACTCGTTACAGATTGTGGGCAGGAAAAAGCCGGCTGCGGGGTCGGCCGCGGACCGGGAGAGGTCAGTCGAGGACCGTCAGCGCGACGTCCACGAGGGGTTCGAGGGCGCGGATGTCCGGGGTGATCTTCGAGGAGACCAGCAGGCCGTTGAGGAAGGTGACGAGGAAGGCGGCCAGGGTGTACGGGTCGTGCCGCGGCGCGAGTTCGCCCCGCTCGGCCGCCGTGCGCAGCGCGTCGGTGAGCGCTTCCTGACTGGCGCTGAGGACGTCACGCACGAGGCGGCCGGTCGCCCGGTCGTCCGGCAGACGTTCGCAGGCGGCGTTCACCAGCAGGCAGCCCCGGCCGCCGTGGTCGACGGCGATCCGGATCCGTTCGACGAGCATCGTGCGGATCGCCGACCGGGTGTCGGCCCCCTCGTCGAGGCTGCGCAGGGCGGCCGCCGCGAGTGTGGCCCGGTAGTGCTCGAGCGCGGCCCGGTACAGGCCGTCCTTGTCGCCGAACGCGGCATACAGGGACCCCTGTCCGATGCCCAGATGGGCTGTCAGGTCGCGCACCGAGGTCGCCTCGTAACCGCGCGTCCAGAACAGTTCCATCGCGCGGCTCACCACCGCCTCGGTGTCGAATTCCCGGGTCCGTGCCATGTGCTCACCCTAACTTATCTGGATCGCTCGCTCAAGAAAGCCTCGTGATCACGGGCATACGGGCGCTTCAGACGGTCTCCGGCGCGCTTTCGGCGGTGGTGCGGCGCTCGGTGAGCCAGTACAGGAGCGCCAGCAGCGGCAGGGCCGCGCCGAGGGCGCTCACCGCGCCCCAGCCGCCGGCGTGGTAGGCGACGGAGCCGAGCTGGGAGCCGAGGGCGCCGCCGAGGAAGAACGTGGCGATGAACGCCGAGTTCAGGCGGGCCCGGGCGTGCGGGTCGAGCTGGTAGACGGTGTGCTGGCCGAGGATCAGGCTGGTCTGCACGGCCATGTCCACGAGGACGGCGGCCAGGGCGATGAACACGATGCTGTGCTGACCGAACCCCGCGATGGCGAAGGCCGCCGCGGCGACGGCGAACGAGCCGACGGTCACGGGCCGGACAAGACCGCGGTCCGCCCAGCGCCCGGCGAGCGGCGCGATGGCCGCCCCGGCCGCTCCGACCAGCGCGAAGATGCCGATGCCGACGGCCGAGTAGTGGAACCGCGGTCCGGTCAGGAGGTAGGAGACGGTGGTCCAGAAGGCGCTGAAGGAGCCGAACATCGCCGCCTGGTACAGGCCGCGGCGCAGCAGCGCCGGATGGGTGCGCACCAGCGCGGCGGTGGAGCGCAGCACATGGTGGTACGGCACGGAGATGGTGGGCGCCTGCTGCGGCAGGGTCACCCGCAGGGCCACCGCCAGCACCGCCATCAGGGCCGCGGAGCCGAGGTAGACGACGCGCCAGCCGGCCACGTCGGAGACCAGGCTGCTCAGCGTCCGGGACAGCAGGATGCCGGTGAGCAGGCCGCTCATCACCCGGCCCACGATCCGGCCGCGCGCATGGTCGGGGGCCAGGCTCGCGGCGAACGGCACCAGTATCTGGGCGACGACGGACGTGGCACCGCTGACCAGGGAGGCGACCAGCAGCATGGGGAACCCGGTCGCGAGGCCCGCCGCCAGCAGGGCGACGGTGGTCACCGCGAGCAGCACGGTGACCAGGGTGCGCTTCTCCAGCCGGTCGCCGAGCGGGACCAGGAAGAGCATGCCGATGACGTAGCCGATCTGGGTGAGCGTGATCAGCAGGCCGGCGGTGGACTCGCTGACCTGGAACACGTCGCGCAGCTCCGAGAGCAGGGGCTGGGCGTAGTACAGGTTGGCGACGGTCATGCCGGTGGCGACGGCCAGCAGGGCGACCAGCCGGCCCGGCACGCCAAGGGAGGCGGAGGCGGTGGCGGTGCGGCGCTGCGTGGTCAGATCGGGAGACGGGGACACGGTGCCTTCTTCGCGGGGACGGGCCGGGGCCCGGCATGGATCTGGTGGTGCGGCAGCTTCGTCGATGCCCTCGGCGTTCCCAGCGCTCGGCGCCCCTCATTGCTTCCCTGCTGTCGGCGATGAATCCGGATGACGGTCATCTCATCCAGAGATGGCCTGCTGCCGGCCGTCCGATGGAAGGTGTCGACGGCGGCGGATCGAGGGGTGCGTCGCCGCTCTGCGCGGCCGGTGCCCGCGAGCAGCCAGTCGTGCGCGGACCCGGGCGTCGGCTCCGGCTGCCGGCCCCGTCCAGCGCGTCGCCGGGGTGCGGTGGCCGGCCCCGGCGCAGCTGCACGGGCCGGTCGTCGGGGCGTGCAGCCGGGCGAAGGCCGGCGTCTGCTCCGGGGCGGGGCCGGCACCGCCGCCTCCAGGAACGCCGCCACCGCCGGGGCCGGCTGCACGGCCGAGGAGTCGCGTGCGGCCGGGCGGCGGGCGGCGGGCGGTGCGCTCGATGCCGGTCCGGCTGACGGCCTGAGCCGTCCGCCACGCCTCCTCGTCCGCTCGCGGTCAGTGGCCGTGCAGGGCCTTGTGCAGGGCTCGTACGGCCAGATGGCGGGCGACGCGCGCGGCATGGGTGTCGCGCAGGCTGTCCAGCATCATGAAGTCGTGCACCATGCCGGCCACGCGGACCGCGGTGACGTCCACCCCCGCCTCGCGCAGCCTGTTGGCGTACTCCTCGCCCTCGTCCCGCAGGATGTCCGCCTCGCCGGTGATGACGAGCGTGGTGGGCAGGCCCCTGAGCTGATCGAGGCCCGCCCGGAGCGGCGCGGCGTGCGGCTCGGTCCGCTGGGCGGGCTTGGCGTACTGGTCCCAGAACCAGATCATGCTGTCGCGGGTGAGGTGGTAGCCCTCCGCGAACTGCCCGTAGGACGGCGTGTCGAAGCCGGCGTCGGTGACGGGGTACAGCAGGACCTGCGCCTTGAGGCCGAGGCCGCCGCGCTCCTTGTCCATCAGCGCGAACACGGCCGCCATGCAGCCGCCTGCCGAGTCCCCGGCCACGGCCACCCGGCCCGGGTCGAGGTCGTGCTCGGCCCCGTGCTCGGCGAGCCATCGGCC
Organism: Streptomyces shenzhenensis; assembly: GCF_003688995.1. Lineage (GTDB taxonomy): Bacteria > Actinomycetota > Actinomycetes > Streptomycetales > Streptomycetaceae > Streptomyces > Streptomyces shenzhenensis_A. The sequence continues at coordinate 91,610 of NZ_PENI01000025.1, forward strand.
GACCGCGTAGTTCTGCTCGACCTGGGTGGGGTACTTCGCCTCGGGGGCGCGGTCGTAGACCGGGAAGACGCCCGCGGCATCCGCCCCGACGCTGAGTTCGCGGAAGAGCCGGTCGTGCGTCTGGTCGTCGCCGAGCACCCACCCGGCGCCGTGGATGAAGAAGACCACGGGCAGTGTGCCGGTGGCCTCCCGGGGCCGGATGATCCTGGTGCGCACCCGCCCCCACTTCCCGGCGTCGACGGTCACCCACTCCTCGTCGACCTCCGGCCGCCGTACACCCTCGCCGCCCTGCAGCCCGTTCAGGATGTCGCGCCCCTTCTCCGGCGGCACCTCGTGGATGCGGGGGTGCGCGTCGGCGGCCTCCGCCAGCTTCCTCGCGGCGGGTTCGAGGTACGGCGTGACGGGCGGGGTGATGGCGGACATGATTCCTCCGGTTCGGGCGGCCCCGGCGGGTACGGGTGCGGACCGCGCCCGTCGCCCCGAGCGCGCTGGATCCACTCAAGGCGCACCCGCCCCACGCGGCAACCGGGCACCGCTGCCGGCCGCGCCCGCCCTGGGCGGCGTGTCCGCCATCCGGGCGAGAGCTCCGAGGAGCGCACAGCGGGGGCATCAGACCGGTGCCTCCAGGCGGGGGCGAGGGCGGGCTCCGCCGGCGGCCGCGGTCCCGTGCGGGGGAACGTCACCGAAGGCGCCACGAGGGACCGGTCCGCCCTAGATTGGGAGCCGATGCCCCACTGTCGCTCGGCGCCCTGACCCGAAGGTCCCGGGGCCGGAAGGAGACCGGCCCATGGCTGCCGACCGTCTGGTTCTCATCGCCCACGCCGGTGACGTGGGCCGCAGGGCACTCGGGCAACTGCGCGCCCTGGATGTGCCGGTGCGTGCGCTGGTCCGCCATGACGACGAGCGTGCGGCCGGGCTGCGCGCGCTCGGCGCGGAGGTGGTCATCGGCGATCTGACCCGGCCCGAGAGCGTCGCGCCGGCGCTGGAGGGGGTCGGGCGGATGTACTTCGCCATGCCGGTGTCCCCGGACCACCTGCTGGCGGCGACCGTGGTGGCCACGGTGGCGCGTGAGTACGGCGGCCTTGACGGCCTGGTCGGCATGTCGCAGATGACGGTGTCGCAGATGACCGCCACCAGCGTCGGCGAGTCGCGGCAGCAGCGGCTGCACTGGCTGGCGGAGCAGGTGCTGAACTGGTCGGGCCTGCCGGTGGTGCACATCAGACCGACCGCGTTCCTCGACAATCCGCTGTTCACGACGCTGGCGGCGCGGTCGATCCGGGCGCGCGGCACGATCGAGCTGCCCTTCGGCACCGGGCGCACGTCACCGGTCGCCGCGGCCGACGTGGCCCGGGTGGTCGCGACCGTGCTGCGCGACCCGGCCCCGCACGTCGGGCACGTCTACGAGCTGACCGGGCCGCGCACGCTCGACATGACGCAGATCGCCGAGGAGTTCTCCCGGGCGCTGGGCCGCCCGGTCTCCTATGTGGACGTTCCGCTCGACCGGTGGCGGGCCGAGGTGCTGGCGCGGGCGGGCCTGCCGGCGCACACCGAGCAGCACATCGCCACCATGGCCCGGCTGCACCGGGAGAACCGCTACGACCGCGCGTCCGACGACGTCGCGCGCGTCACCGGCGTACCCGCCGAGACCGTGGAGGCGTTCGTGTCCGCCCGCAAGGACTTCTACCTGGGCCCGGGTCCCGCCGACCCGAACGGCCGGCCGTAGCACGGCGCCGCGGGATTCCCGGCAACCGGAACACAACAGGTCCCGTCCCCCGATGTCCGGGGGACGGGACCTGATCCGAGCGCCGGGCAGGCCTTGCACCTGCATTTCCCCGCAGGAAGCGGGACGTCTTTCCTTGGACCACCAACGCACCACGGGCGAAGCGGTGTTGACCGCCGCGCTCAAGATCGACCATACCCCACCCGCGCACCGGCGGACCACTCCGGCCGGACCGCTTGACACGTTCCCCGGACCGCTTGACACGTTTCTGTCGCTGTTGTGCATGTTTCTCGTGTGGCGGGATACCCGGAAAGGGCCCGATGTGCCGAGCGACAGCCGCGGCGGCGTGACTCCCTGCCTTCCGGGCCGCCGTGGCGTTCTGCAAGGAGCCGAACATGACCGACGAACTCCGCGGCCACAAGGTCGCCTTCCTCGCCACCGACGGGGTCGAGCGGGTCGAACTCGAACAGCCCCGCGGCGCCCTGCACGGCGTCGGGGCCGACACCGAACTACTCTCCCTCCACGACGGCGAGATCAGCGCACGTCAGATGGACATCGATCCCGCGGGCACGTTCACGGTCGACCGGAAGGTCGCCGACGCCTCCGTCGGCGACTACGACGCACTGGTCCTCCCGGGCGGCACCATGAACCCCGACCAGCTGCGCATGGACCCGGCCGCCGTGGCCTTCGTCAAGGCGTTCATGGAGAGCGGCAAACCGATCGCCACCATCTGCCACGGTCCCTGGACCCTCGCCGAGGCGAACGTGCTGCGCGGCCGGCGCGTCACCTCCTGGCCCAGCATCCGCACCGACCTGCGCAACGCCGGCGCCGAGGTCCTCGACGAGGAGGTCGTCGTCGACGGGCGGCTCATCTCCAGCCGTAGCCCCAGGGACCTGCCCGCGTTCTGCAACACGGTCATCGACGAATTCGCCAAGGCGATGCGGCCGGCCTGGGACCCGACGGTGGAACGCTGACGCCCCTCCGTGCCGTCGCCGCCGCCCCCACCGCGCCGGCTCAGGGGGTGGAGGTCTCCTGCTCGCGCAGCGCCTGCTCGACGGCGTCCCGCACCCGGGCGTCCTCGCGCTGCTTGCGCTTGGCGCGGGCGCGGCGCGCGAGCACCAGCCAGGTGGTGACGGCCGCGGCGAGCACGAGGACGATCAGCAGCAGCGTCCAGGGCACGGCCCAGCCGCCCGCGGTGGCCTCGACCTGCTTGAGCGGGCTGGTGGAGCCCGACGCGTCGGTGAGCAGCGGCGTGAGGGTCGCGGTCGCGGTCAGCCGGAACGCGGGCGCCACGTCGTGCACGGGCACCGACACCTTCCAGCTCTCGCCGGGCAGCAGCTCGGGCGGCGCGGCGATCGCGCCCGCGTCGGCGCGCAGCCAGCCGAACGGCCCGGACAGCGAGGCCGTCTGACGGGCCGACAGAATGGCGTTGCCGGTGTTGTGGATCGTGTAGCTGACGGTGGCGTCGCCCTTGGCGAACGGGTTGAGGGTGCCGTCGTAGCGCACCTGGAGGTTCTCGATCTCCAGGCGCGGCTTGAGTTCGCCGCTGACGCGCAGCTTGACCCGGATGCCCAGGCGGCGGTCCACATTGATGCCCGCGGCGTCGTCGGGCTGCTTCAGGGAGGTCAGGATGCCGCCCACGTAGTCGCCGGGGGTGGCGTTGTCGGGGACGGTGACGCTGAAGGGGACCCGGACGGTCCTGCCGGGCCGGACCACGACGCTGTCGCGGCCGGCGTGCACCCAGGCGCCGACGCCGACGGACTTCTTGTCCCTGGTGAGCAGGTCGAGCTGGCCCGCGTCGGTGGTGAAGCCGTCGGCGGCGTAGACGGTCAGGGTGAGCGGGTCCTTGCCGCGGTTGGCGACGACCATGGCGTCGTCGATCCGGCCGCCCGGGTTGACCCCGTAGCCGAAGCTGGACCGGTCGGAGCCGTAGCTGTTCGGGGCCGTGCGGACGGTCCAGGTGACGTCGCCGACGGCGGCCTGGGCGGGGACGGCGAGCGGCCCGGCGAACACGAGGGCCGCGAGCAGGGCCAGGACGGCGGTACGGAGGGCGGCGACGGTGGTCTTCCGGCGCGGGGTGGGCGCGTGCATCTGGGGTCCTCGGGCGGTCTGGGCGGGTCCGGTCGGGCGGGGGATGGGGGCGGGCACCGGACGGTGCTCGCCCCCACGGGTGGAACGGGTCCGGTCAGCTGCTCAGCGCAGTGATCGTGAGGGTGGCGCGGTAGGTGCCCTTGTTGACGCTGCCCGGGATCTTCAGGTCCAGGTCGGCGCCCAGCTTGGCCTTGCCCTTGGCGTGGCCCTGCTCGGCCGAGGCCAGGCCGCGCGAGACGGACAGACCCTGGCCGTTGTCGTCGTAGCCGGAGGCCACCGATCCGCTGGCCTTGGCGCCGGCGCCGTCCTGGAGCACGTTCGGCGTCCAGCCGAGGTAGGCGCCGGAGAACGACTTGTCGGCGTCCTTGAAGTCGGTCACGTTCGCCGAGATCGACCACGGGGCGAGCGAGCGGCGGCTGTCCGACACGAGGATCGGGTTGATCTTGCCGTTCGCCTGGAAGTACTCGCCGTCGTGTTCCTTCGCGGTGCCGAGATCCACCAGGCCGTTGTAGCCGTCGATGGTCCAGCCGAACTCGCCCGGAGCCGCCTCGGGCACGTCGACCTGAAGGTCCTGCCCGTTGCCGTGGTACGGGTGCACGGTGACCTTGTCGACGACCGAGCCCACCGGCTTGCCCTCGGGGGTGTTGGTGCAGTTGACCTGCCCCAGCTCCACCGCGGCGTTGGGCGCCTGGCAGGTGCCGCTGCGCAGGTTCTCGACGACGAGCTTGTCGTTGCGCACGCCGACCTTGACGTAGCTGCGGACGTGCTCCTGGTTCTGGGTCGAGTTGTACCAGTAGCTGTCCGGGTTCAGCGGGTCGGCGCCGTTGCCGGCACCGCTGGTGGCGCTGCTGTCCGGCTTGGTGATGTCGTAGTACTTCGAGCCGGACGCCGAGTTCGACGTCACGTACAGGACACCGCCGGGGCCGGGGTAGACGTCAGCGGCACCGGGCTGCTCGTCCGGGTTCTCCTTCTGACCGTTCTTGATCAGGTAGCTACGGGAGTAGCTGTGGTCGTGACCCTGGAGCACCAGGTCCACACCGAGCTTGGAGAACGTTGTCGGGAAGTCGGTGCGGCGCACCTTGTTGTCGTTGTCCTTGGCGTGCGCGGCCGGCGAGTAGATCGCGTGGTGGTAGACGAGTACCTTCCACTTGGCCTCGGAGCCGTGCTTGTTGATGACGTCGGTGACGTAGTTGATGTGCGCCGCGTCGCCGCCGCCGCCCTGGGAGGTGGCGTAGCTGTTGCTGTTCAGGTCGATGAACAGCGTGTCCTTGTAGATGAACCAGTAGTCACCGCCGGACGTGTTGGACGTCGGGTTCCCGTTGGAGTAGTACGGGGCCGAGCGGTCGGTGTTCGGCGTGTACAGGTGCTGCTCGTAGGCCTTGCCGCCGACGTCGTGGTTGCCGATGGTGGCCGCCCACGGGTACTGGCGCAGCTTGTCGGGCGCGAGGAAGGCGTTCCACTGGGACTCGGTGTTGGCGGTCTCCACCTGGTCGCCGCCCGACACGAGCAGTTCGGCGTCCGGGTTGGCGCCCAGCGACACGTCCAGGGTGTCCTGCCAGCCGGCCTGGTCCTTCGCGATGTTGCCGGACGAGCCGATCTGCGGGTCGCCGTAGAACAGGAAGTCGTAGTTGCCCTCGAAGTCCTGCGTCTTGAACGAGTACGTCGCCGACCAGTTGCCGTCGCCGCCGACCCGGTAGGAGTACGCCGTGTGCTCCTTCAGACCGGTGATCGTCGCGTGGCGGTTGTAGCCGCCGCTGGTGGCGATGTTCGCGCCGCCGGTGGCGTCGAAGACGGCGGCGTCGGCCGGGAACTCGCCGTTCGCGAGCTGCGCGGTCGGGACGAGCTGCACCTTCTGGGCGGTGTCGTCAGCCGAGTACCAGGTCACGGTGCGCTGCGACTCGTTGGCGCCCACACCGAGGATGATGCCGCTGAGCGTGGTGGACTCGGCGGCACTGGCGGGGGACGCCAGGCCGTTGCCGAAGGCCACGGCCACACCCAGGAATGCCGCTGCGGTCCCGGTGGCCACGCGGCGCCGCGCAGGCCCCGAAGCCTGCGTGGAGGGTCTCAATCTCTTCAATTTCGTTCCTTTGGTGCACGGAGTGCATGAATGGACGCAAAGAAGGTCTCTCCATTGGGTAAACCAGCCCTAAATGCGATCTTGGAAATTGTTGAACTTCCCGAAGACCCGAGGCTCTTCGGCCAAGGTCGGCTCAGCCGCCGAACACCCGCTGGACGAACCACACCAGGCCCAGCACGGCCACCCCCGCCGAGACCGCACCGGTCAGCCAGAGCCCGGCCACCGGTGCCCGGCCGCGCACCACGGCCAGCAGCGGGAACACCACGGCGATGATCGCCAACTGCACCGCTTCGATGCCGACGTTGAACACCAGCAGGGACCACAGCAGGGTCCATGACCACGCCTCGTGGATGCCGAGCGCGCCCGCGAAACCGAGGCCGTGTACGAGACCGAAACAGAACACGACGGCGAGCCGGATCCAGCCCGCGCGGTCCAGCCCCAGGCGCCCGAGCCCGACGGCCTCGACCTCGGCGGCGCGGCCCCGGCTCCGCCACATCCGCCACAGGTACCAGCCGGCCACCACGGCGATGGACAGTGCGATGACCGGCTCCACGATCCGACTCGGCACATCGACCGCGCCGAGCGCGGCGAGCAGGAACGTCACCGAGTGCGCCAGGGTGAAGCTGGTGGCGGCCAGTACGATCTCGCGCAGCCGCCGTGACCCGGCGATCAGCGCCAGCAGGAACAGGATGTGGTCGATGCCGCCCAGCAGATGTTCCGCCCCGAGGCGGAAGAACTCCCAGAACCGTTCGTACCAGGACTGGCCGAGCGAGAAGGAGGGATGCGCGGCGTCGAGCGCGGCGCTGCCCGAACGCCCGTCGAGGTCGTATGTGATGATCGTCTTGGTGTCGCGGACGTAGCCCTCACTGTCGGGGAACAACCCGCTGCGCACCACGGGATCGCCGTCCGCGGGGCAGGCCCAGTCGAGCGTCAGACGGGCGTACGGCACCCCTTCCTGCCGGCTCATCGTGAACGCGCCCTGCCGGGATGGGGTGCAGGTCCGGCTGCCCGAGCCGACCGAGAAACGTCGGGTGACATAGCCGACCGCCGACCGGGTGTGCGCGTTCAGCGCCGCGGCCTGCCCCTCGGTGTCACCGGCGTCGAACGCGGCGGTTCCCGCCTGGAAGAGGGGATCGTCCCGCTCGGCGTCGGCGGCGGAGACGACGAGGAGGTCGTACTCGAGCTCCAGCGTCGTCCGGATACGGCCCTCGTCGCCGGCGCCGATCCGGACGTACACGGTGGAGGTGAACCCGTGGGCGAGCGCGGGCTGTACGGCGCTCAGCAGGGCGATCACCGCCGCGATGACCCCGATGACGGCGCGGCGGGCGTGTCGTGACATGTGGCTCCTTCAGGTTGCCCGTGCACGCTCCACTTCATGGGTGAACTTGTCCCGCCCTGGTGGCGAATCATGGAAGAACAACCTTTCGACAAGCCCATTTCGGACAGGTCCGGCGGGTGTCGGCATATGAGGATGTGGAGGCACCAGCAGCCACCACCTGGAGGACGATCGCCTTGCGCACCCCGTTCAGAGCCGCCGCCCTGGCCGCGGCCGTCGCCCTGGCCGCCGGATGCAGCTCCGGCGACGACTGGTCACGGCCGCACGCGAGCCCGACCGCCGTCGGCACGCTCGGTGCGGGGTTCACCGATCCGTCCGCCCCGCCCACCCCCGAGGCGACCGTCACCCCGCGGCCCGGCTCCTGGAACGGCGTGCACCCGCCGAAGGGCTACCGCGTGGTCCTGGTCACCGCGGGAGACGACCGCCCGACCAGGACCCTGGTGGCAGCGGTGAAGGGCTGGGCCGAGACCGAGCACGTCGACCTCCGGACGGTGGTCGCCGAGCATCCGGCCGACCTGCTGCCGAGCGTCACCAAGTCCCTCGAGATGGGCCCGGATCTCGTCGTCAGCGCCGGAAACGACCTGATCGACCCGCTCGCCACCGTCACCCCCCACCACCTCTCGCAGCAGTTCCTCGTCGTGGGCGCCGAACTGGCCGAACCCACCCACAACGTCACCTCGGTCGACTGGTCCGGTGCCTCCTTCCGCGGCGAGGGCCTCGGGATGTCCTCGACCTACGACCCCGCCTCCTTCACCGAGGCACGCTGCGCCGCCGCGATCAGGGCGGGCGCCGCGGCGGTCCTGAACGACCTCACCGGCATCGTCGTCTGGCTCGACAACCACTGAACGCTCCGCTGGGAGCGCGTCAGGCGTGCGGGACGCGGGCCCGGTTCAGCGCGAAGCGCTCGGCGTGCCGGACCTGGTGAGGGACGCGAGCGGCAGCGCCGACGCCCGGATTCCGCAGGTACGGCCGGCCCGTCGACGTTTGCAGCGCGGCGCCCCTCTCGTAGGCGGCGCACAGGTGTGCCTCGCGGCCCGGGTGATCCGCCGACGCCGTCGCGTCGCGCGGCGACGGGGCGAGTGCCCCGGCCGAGGACAGCCGACCGAACGCGCTACCTACCGCTTGCGGTAACGGGCGTACCGGCGCTCCGGCAGCAGGCGCGGCGCATCGGGTCCCGCGGCAGCCGGACGGCCACCGCCCCCGAGCCGATCCCGTCACCGGCCCCGCACAGCACTCGCTGCCGCCGCGCGTCGGCAGATGCCGGCAGAACTGCTCCGGATGCCCGGTCGGCGTGTGCCGCAGCGAGGCAACGGCGCCGCCGGTGGTCGCGGCAGAGTCCCGCCACGCGTCGACAACCGATGCCACCGGCGGATGGATCACGAAGGGCCCCGACTGGAGTTCTTCTCGACGGCCGAGGGCCGCAGCCGGCACGGCCCCGGAATCCGTCGCACCCCTCCGGGACCGCGTGGGCGTGTCGCCGGTGGCGGTCGTGGGGTTCGTCAGGTGGTGGGTGATGTTTTTGCCACGATGACCGTGGTGTCGGCCCGGGTCAGGGCGGTGCGTAGTTCCGCCGGGCACGGCTCGTCGGTGATGAGGGTGTCGAAGCCGCTCAGTTCGCACACGCGGTGCGCGGCGGTGCGGCCGAACTTGCTCGCGTCGGCCAGCACATAGCGGTGCGAGGCGTTGCCCAGCATGGCCCGCTTGGTGGCGACTTCGTCGAGGTGGAAGTCGGTGAGCCCGTAGGGGGCGATGCCACCGGATCCCACGAACACGGCGTCCGCGCGCAGATTGCCGAAGAACTCCACGGCCTGGGCGTTGGAGCAGGCGAGGTCGCCTGGGCGCAGTCGGCCGCCGCTGACCAGGACCTCCACCCGGGGTCGGGTGCTGACCTCCGCGGCCACCAGCAGGGACGGCGTGGCGATGACGCCCGCATGATCGGCGGGCAGGGCGCGGGCCACTTCCAGCGCGGTGGTGCCGACGTCGATCACGACGATCTGGTCCGGCTCGATGAGCGCCGCCGCCGCCCGGCCGATGGCCTCCTTCTCGGCGGCCAGGGTCCCGCTGCGCTCGCTGAAGGACGCCTCCTCGCCGACGGGGGCCTGCGGGCTGGTCGCGCCGCCGTGCACCCGGGCGAGTTCGCCCCGCCGCTCCAGCAGCGCGAGGTCCCTGCGGACCGTTTCGTGAGAGACGCCCAGCAACGTGGTCAGATCGTCGGTGGTGACGAACTTGAGCCGGGCGATCTCGGCGACGATTCTGCGGTGGCGCTCGGCGGCGAGCACACCCCACCTCCCTGAGTGACCGTTTCTGTGGATCTGTGACTGCATTCTACGGGCCCGGCCCATGGCCCCGTCTCCCACGTCCAGAGGGTCACCTCGGATGTCCTCGCGGTTACCCGGATCCCAACCCTTGACGCCGTACGGGCAAAGGTCCACACTTCCAGTACCTTACGGTCAATAACCCACAGGATCGGTCACCGTCGCGCGCGCCGTCGCGGCCCGCCGCACCCGGCAGGCAGGCCCCCAGCAGACCCCGCACCCGGGGCCCGCCCGCAAGCCGACCGTGTTCGGTTCACCACGTCCACTGGCTCTCGCATCCACCGCGGGGCACTCTTGAGCAGGGAAACGAGTCATGGCAGACACAGACACAGGTCCCGAGGGACCGAGAGCAGACGGCCCGGGCGCCGGTGAGCGCGCACAGCACATGGCACGAGAACTCGGCTGGTACGCCTCCTTCTCCGTGGCCTTCGGCTTCGTCTCCATCGCCACCGGCATCTTCACCACGTACGGCTCGGTGCTCGCCACCTCCGGCCCGCGGGGCATCTGGGCCTGGCCGATCTCCGTGATCGGCCAGCTGTCCATCGCCCTCGTCTTCGGCGCCCTCGCGGCCCGCATCCCGATCAGCGGCTACTCGTACCAGTGGGTGTCGCGCATCGTGGGCCCGGTCTGGGGCTGGATCATGGGCTGGATCTCGTTCGCCTTCCTGGGCGTGGTCCTGATCGCCGTGGACTACACGATCGCCTCCACCATCCTCCCGGAGCTGTTCCGCTACGTCGGCACCACACAGAACGCCTGGGTCATCACGGCCGGTGTGGTCCTGCTCCAGTCCGTCCTGGTCGCCGCCTCCACGCGCACCACCCACCGGGTCAACAACACCGCCGTGACCGTGCAGCTCGTCGGCATGATCGCCCTGACCGTGCTGCTGTTCGCGGTGGGCGCCTTCACCGGCAAGCTGGACTTCGCCCACCTCTTCGACACCGGGAACGTCCCGGAGAGCGGCTACTACGCGCTGGGCGGCGCCACCCACGCCGGGCCCTTCGCCCTCGCCTTCCTGCTGGGCGCGTTCACCATCGTCGGATTCGAATCGGCCGCCAACCTGGCCGAGGAGACCAAGAACCCGGCCCGCGTCATCCCCAAGGCGATGGTCCAGGCCGTGCTCTCGCTGGGCGTGCTGGGCTTCCTGTTCCTCGTCGCGGTCACCGCCGCGGCCGGCCGGATCGACGGGGTCGGCGCCTCGGCGACGCCGGTGGCCACCGTGATCACCGCCGTACTGGGCTCGGTCGTCGGCAAGATCCTGCTGGTCCTGGTCGTCGTCTCGATCTTCTCCTGCGGCCTGGTGATCACCCTGAGCGGCACCCGCCTGGTGTACGCCATGTCACGCGACGAGCGCTTCCCCGGCTGGCAGCTGCTCAAGCGGATCGACCGGCGCACGGCCACCCCGCTGAACGCCTCCGTGTTCATGATGCTGATCGCGCAGATCATCCTCGCGGTCTTCTCCCGCTCCACCGACGCGCTGTTCCAGCTGTTCTCCGCCGGCACCCTGCTGCCCGCCCTCATCTACGCCGGCACCGTCGCCATGTACGCGGCCAAGCGGCGCTCGCTGCCCGCCTCCCAGGGGTTCTCCCTGGGCCGCTGGGAGATCCCGGTCCTCGTCGTCGCCGCCGTCTGGCTGGTGTACGAGCTGCTGATCTTCCGCGACGCCTCCTTCCGCGCCCCCTGGACCTATGTACTGGTCCTGTTCGCGATCGGCGCCGTCTACGTCGCCGGGCTGCTCGTGCGGCGCGGACGCGACGGCCTCACCATGCCCGACATGGCCGACGTCGACCGGGCACTCGACACCGCCGACACCGGGCCGAAGCCCGCCGACGCCACGGCCTGAGGGGGCGCACGATGACCGCGATCCTCGCCATCGACCAGGGCACCTCCGGTACGAAGGCCATCGTCGTCGACGACGAGGAGGGCACCGTCGCCATCGCCGAGGAGACCATCCGCCCCCGCTATCTGCCGGGCGGCGGCGTCGAACAGGACCCGCAGGAACTCCTCGACTCCGTCCTCGACGCCGGCCGCCGTGCGGTGCAGGAGGCCGGCCGCCCGATCGACTGCGTCGCCCTGGCCAACCAGGGCGAGACGGTCCTCGCCTGGGACCCGGCCACCGGAGCACCCCTGACCCAGGCGATCGTGTGGCAGGACCGGCGCGCCGAAGGCATCTGCGCCGAACTCGCCGACCACGCCACGGACCTCGCCCGGCGCACCGGCCTCGTCCTCGACCCGTACTTCTCCGCACCCAAGATGGCCTGGCTGCGCCGCAACCTCACCCGCGACGGGGTGGTGACGACCACCGACACCTGGCTGGTGCACCGGCTCACCGGCGAGTTCGTCACCGACGCGACCACCGCGAGCCGCTCGCTCCTCCTCGACCTGGACAGCGCCGCCTGGGACCCGGGGCTCGCCGACCTGTTCGGGCTCGGCGCCGAGCGGCTGCCGCGGATCGCCGCCTGCGACGAGATCGTCGGCACCACCCGCGCGTTCGGCCCACGGATTCCGGTGGCCGGACTGGTCGTGGACCAGCAGGCCGCCCTGGTCGCGGAGGGCTGCCTGGAACCGGGCACCGCCAAGTGCACCTACGGCACCGGCGCGTTCCTGCTCGCCAACACCGGGCTCAACCCCGTGCGTTCCAGCGCCGGTCTGACCACGTCGGTGGCCTGGCAGGCGGCCGGACAGACCCCGTACTGCGTGGACGGCCAGGTCTACACCGTCGCCTCCGCGGTGCGCTGGCTGCAGGACCTCGGCCTCCTCGGGGCCGCCACCGACCTGGACGCGCTGGTCGCGGCCGACGCGGAAGGCGTGCTGTGCGTGCCCGCCTTCGCCGGCCTCGCCGCACCCTGGTGGGCGCCACAGGCCACCGCGTCCTTCACCGGCATGACCCTGGCCACCCGCCGCGAACACCTCGTCCTGGCCGTGCTCCAGGGCATCGCCGCGCAGGTCGCCGCGCTGGGCGCGCTGGTCGCGGGCGACCTGGGCCGGCCCCTGACCCGGCTGCGCGCGGACGGCGGACTGACCCACTCGGCCGCCCTGATGCAGGCCCAGGCCGACATCGCCCAGATCCCCGTCGACATCTACCCGTACGCCCATGCCACCCCGCTGGGCGCGGCGGCCCTGGCCCGCTGCGCCCTCGACCCCGCGCTCACCCTCAAAGATGCCGTCGGCGACTGGCGGCCGACCACCGTCCACGAACCCCGCTGGTCCGCCGACCGGGCCGAGGAGTTCCGCACCACATGGGCGCAGGCCGCAACGGCCCGCGCCGCCAAGGGAGATCACTCATGACCGCCACCCCCCACCGTCCCCACGACGGCGTCTTCGACGTCGCGGTGATCGGCGGAGGCATCGTCGGCGCGGCGATCGCACGCGAACTGTCCGGCTGCGACGTCTCCGTCGCACTGCTCGAAGCCCGCGACGACGTGGGCGACGGAACGAGCAAGGCCAACACCGCGATCCTGCACACCGGTTTCGACGCGAAACCCGGCACACTCGAATCCCGCCTGGTGGCCCGCGGCTACCAGCTGCTGAGCGCCTACGCCAAGGCCACCGGCATCCCCGTCGAGCACACCGGAGCCGTCCTGGTGGCCTGGAACGACGAGGAACTCGCCGCGCTGCCCGCGCTGAAGGAGAAGGCCGAGGCCAACGGCTACGCGCACGGCCGCATCATCGACGCCGACGAGATCTACCGTGTCCTTCCCGACCTCGGCGAGGGCGCGCTCGGCGGACTGACCGTCCCCGACGAATCCATCATCTGCACCTGGACCACCAATCTCGCCCTGGCCACCGACGCCCGGCAACGCGGCACCACGATCCTGCTCGACCACGCCGTGACCGGAGTCGACCAGGACGACGAGACGACCGTCCTGCACACACCGGCCGGCGAGGTGCGGACCCGCTGGGTCGTCAACGCCGCCGGGCTGGGCGCCGACCACATCGACCGGCTCCTCGGCCACGACCGCTTCACCGTCACCCCCCGCCGCGGCGAGCTGTTCGTCTTCGACAAGCTCACCCGCCCCATGGTCGACAAGATCGTCCTGCCGGTGCCGACCTCCCGCGGCAAGGGCGTCCTGATCTCCCCGACCATCTACGGCAATGTGATGCTCGGCCCGACCGCCGAAGACCTCACCGACCGCACCGACACCGCCACCTCCGAGGACGGCTTCGACTTCCTGCTCAGCAAGGGCGAACGCCTCATGCCGCGACTGCTGGCCGAAGAGGTCACCGCCAGCTACGCGGGCCTGCGCGCCGCGATCGACCACCCCGACTACCTCATCGAGGCCACACCCGAGCAGCGGTACCTCCTCGTCGGCGGCATCCGCTCCACCGGTCTGACCGCCGGCATCGCCATCGCCGAACACGCCCGCACCCTCCTCGAAGCGGCCGGGCTGACCCTGCGCACCCGGAGCGACCTGCCCGACCCCCCGCGGATGCCGAACCTCGGCGAGGCATCCCCGCGCCCCTACCAGGACGCCGACCTCATCGCCCGCGACCCCGCGTACGGCACCGTCGTCTGCTTCTGCGAACGCGTCACCGAAGGCGAGATCCGCGACGCCTGCCACGCCACCCTGCCCGCCCGCAGCCTGGAGGGGCTGCGCCGGCGCACCCGCGCCATGAACGGCCGCTGCCAGGGGTTCTTCTGCGGCGCGGCCGTCGCCGCACTGCACGCACAGCACCAGACCCACGACGGCTGCGCCAGCCAGCACAAGGACCACCGATGACCGAGCCGCACCTGATCACACCCGACGTCCTCGTCATCGGCGGCGGACCCGCCGGACTGACCGCCGCGACCGAACTCGCCGACCGGGCCGCAGGACATGTCCTCGTCGTCGACCGGGAACCGGCCGCAGGCGGCATCCCCCGGCACAGCGACCACACCGGCTACGGGCTGCGCGACCTGCACCGCGTCCTGACCGGCCCCGCCTACGCCCGCCACCTCGTCCGGCAGGCGACCCGGGCCGGCGCCGAGATCCGCACCCGCACCATGGTCACCGGCTGGGCCGACGACCACACCGTCGACGTCACCAGCCCCGAAGGCCGCTACCGGATCCGCCCGCGGTCCATCGTGCTGGCCACCGGCGCCCGGGAACGCCCGCGCACCGCACGCCGCATCCCCGGCGACCGCCCGCACGGCGTCTACACCACCGGCCAACTGCAGAACCTCGTCCACCTCCACCACCGGCCCGTCGGCGAACGGGCCGTCATCGTCGGCGGGGAACTGGTCAGCTGGTCCGCGGTCGTCACCCTGCGCGAAGCGGGCTGCACCCCCGCCCTGATGATCAGCCAGTACCCGAAGGCGGAGTCCTACGCCGCCTTCAACGCGGCCGGCCGCACCCTGCTGCGGGTCCCCGTCGCCACCCGCAGCCGTGTCACCCGCATCATCGGCAAGGGCCGCTGCCAGGCCGTCGAGCTGGAACACCTCGACACCGGCCGACGGCGCACCGTCGCCTGCGACACCGTCGTCTTCACCGGCGACTGGATCCCCGACCACGAACTCGCCCGCGCGGCCGGCATCGCCCTCGACGCGGGCACCCTCGGCCCGCTCACCGACACCGCCCTGCGCACCAGCCGTCCCGGCGTGTTCGCCGCCGGCAACCTGCTGCACCCCGTCGACACCGCCGATGTCGCCGCCCTCGACGGCCGGCACGTCGCCCAGCAGGTCATCGGGCATCTGCACGGCATGCCCCGCCCGGCCGACGGGGTCCGGCTGGTCGCCGACGCCCCGTTCCGCTGGGTCGCCCCCCAGATCCTCCGACCCGGCGACCCGGCGCCCGCACGGGGCCGACTGCTGCTGTGGACCGACGAATTCGTCCGCTTCCCGCAGGTGACCGTCCGTCAGGACGGGCGGGTCCTCGCCCGCCGCACCCTCACCTGGCCGGCCGCCCCCGGCCGCGTCTTCCGCGTACCCTCCGGCCTGCTCACCGGCGTGTCGCCCACCGGCGGCCCGGTCCGCATCGGGCTCCGCTGAGCGCTCAGCCGGAAGGGCCGTGACGCGCCGTCGGCCGGCTGCGGCGGCATCGTGACCGGTCGCGTCTCAGGTGCGCGGACGTCGCTCGACCCGCTCAGGGGGAAGCGGGCCGCGCCAGGGGAGTGGAGCCACAGGTGGCGGCGGGGCCCGGCGGGCCCCGCCGCCGTCGCCGTTCGCCGATCCGGCACCGCGACGGTCGGCGGTACGGGTGTGGCGGTCACCGGTCCGGGGGCGGCGCGTCCGGACCGGCGGGCGGATCGGCCGCGGCGTCGGCGTAGCGGCGTGCCAGGAGCGCGAAGGCGTCCCGCAGTTCGGGCGGGCCGACGACCCGGACGTCGGCGTCGAACCTGCCGACGGCGGCGGCCAGCCCGGGCCACGACCACGCGCCCAGGAGGAGCCGGCAGCGGTCCGGGCCCAGTTCCTCGACTATGCCGTCGCGGCTGTATGTGGACACCACGGAGGCGGGCAGGTCGAGGATCACCTCGCCGTGGCACGGCCGGCCGCCGGCGCCGTCGGAGCCCTGGAACCGGCCGGCGACGAACGCGGCCACATCGCCTCCGGGCAGTTCGCGCGGGCTGAACCGGGGCCCGGTGGGGGTACGCGGGGCCAGCCGGTCGACGCGGAAGGTGCGCCAGTCGTCCCGGTCCAGGTCCCAGGCGACGAGATACCAGCGGCCACCCCAGGTGACCAGGTGATACGGCTCCGCCCTGCGCGGCGGCGGCACGGCGTGCCCGGTCTCGGAGGCCGTGGGCCCGGAGACCGGTGAGTAGTCGAAGCGCAGCACCTCGCGGTCCCGGACGGCGGTACTGAGCGCCACCAGCACCTGCGGGTCGACCTGCGGGTTCGGCCGGGCGCCCACCCGCTCGACGGCGGTGACCTCCATGGCGTCGACCCGATGGCGCAACCGGGCCGGCATCACCTGCCGGACGGTCTGCAGCGCCCGCGCCGCCGCCTCCTCGATCCCGGCACCGGTCGTGGCGGCGGTGCGCAGCGCGACGGCCAGGGCCACGGCCTGGTCGTCGTCGAACAGCAGCGGCGGCAGCCGGCTGCCCGCCCCGAGCCGGTAGCCCCCGTCGGGCCCCTTGCTGGCCACGATCGGGTAGCCGAGCTCCCGCAGGCGGTCGACGTCGCGGCGCACGGTGCGCGCGCTGACCGCCAACCGCTCGGCCAGCAGCTGCCCCGGCCAGTCCCGGCGGGCCTGAAGCAGCGAGAGCAGGGACAGCAACCGTGCCGAGGTCTTCTGCATGACACCCATCCTGCCGGGAGAAGCGGCCACAACCTGTCCGCTTCCGCTGCGACTGTGGTGGGCGTCGGACAACGAGAACGACCAGAAGGACCGATCACCGTGAACGCCATGAGCACCACCCCCACGACGCCCGGCCGCGAGCGGACCGACCTGCTCACCGCACTCGCCGCCGCGCGCTCCGCCCTGACCGGGACGGCACGCGGGCTCACCGACGAACAGGCCGGCGAGCGGCCGACGGTCAGCGACCTGTGCCTGGGCGGGCTGATCAAGCACGTCACCTCCGTCGAGGAGGCATGGCTGCGCTTCGTCCTCGACGGCCCTTCGGCGATGCGCTTCGACCTGCCCGACGGTGTCACCTGGGCCGACCTCGCGGCCGGCACCGCCCGGGAGGTCCCGCAGTGGGCCATCGACCGGCAGGGCGAGTTCCGGATGCAGCCCGGCGAGACCCTGGCCGGGATCATCGAGCGCTACGAGCGGGTCGCCGCCCGCAGCGAGGAGATCATCGTGACCGTCCCCGACCTGTCGGCGGCACATCCGCTGCCGGAGGCCCCCTGGAACGAGCCGGGAGCGTCGTGGAGCGTGCGCCGGGTGCTGACCCACGTCATCGCCGAGACCGCGCAGCACGCCGGGCACGCGGACATCCTGCGCGAGGCGCTGGACGGTCAGAAGTCGAGCTGACCACCGGCCCCCCGCACACCGGCCCACCGCCGCGGCCCGGTCCACGGGACCTACGGCTCCCCGCGTGTGGTGGCGAAGTGTCTGCGGTAGTGGGTCGGGGTGGTGCCCAGGTGGCGGGCGAAGACGCGGCGGAGGGTCTCGTCGGTGCCGAGTCCGCTGTGCCGTGCGGCCGAGGTGACGCTGTGCCCTTCGAGGAGCAGCTGCTGGGCGCGGTCCAGGCGGACCCGCTCGACCCAGCGCGCGGGTGTGGTGCCCAGTTCGGCGCGGAACAGCCGGGCCAGGTGCCGAGGGCTGATGGCGGCGGATGCGGCCATGGCGGGCAGGCTGTGGTCGGCGGCCGGATCGGCGAGCACGGACGCGATCAATGTGCGCAGCAGGTCACTGTGGGCGGGCGGGGTGGTCAGGGCCGTGGAGAACTGTGACTGCCCGCCGGGCCGCTGCATGAACACCACCAGTTCGCGCGCGATGTCCCGCGCCGCGTCGGCGCCGTGGTCGTCCTCCACCAGGGCGAGGGCGAGATCGATGCCCGCGCTGATGCCCGCGGAGGTGACATAGCGCCCGTCGCGGATGTGGATGGCGTCCGGCTCGACCCGTACACGGGGATAGCGGAGAGCGAGCGCGGCCGCGTGCCGCCAGTGTGTCGTCGCGCGGCGGCCGTCGAGCAGACCCAGTTCCGCCAGGACGAAGGCGCCGGTGCACACGGAGGCGACGCGGGGCGCCCGCGCGGTGAGGATGCGGGCCGCGGCCAGCAGCCCGTCCTCGATCGGCTGCGCGGCCAGCCGGTCGCCGCCGGCCACCACGACCGTGTCGACCGCGCCCGCGTCGGCCGCCCGGACCGTGCCGGTCAGCGCCGGCCCCGCGGAGGTGGTGACCGTCCCGCCGCGCGGGGAGACCAGCACCAGCTCATAGCGGGGAGCGAGCCGACCCGCCTGATGGAGCACCTCCGAGGGGCCGCTGACATCAAGCATGGTCACCCCCTCGAAGACCAGGAAGCCAACCCGATGCGACATGTCCGAATCCGTGGTTTCCCCGGCAGTAGTGACCTGGCCCAGCCTACGCCGTCGACGAACCCCAAAGGCAGATCACCGATCCGGCCGGACGACCGGCCCGCACCACCGGGCCGCCGTCAGCCGTCAGCCGTCAGCCGTCCGGCCGTGCCGCTTTGTGCGTGCCGGGCTGTCCAACCGCGCAAGATCTCTTTACGGTGGATGCCTGACGGGCCCGTTGAGGCGCCGCACGATGAAGGGGGAGTGGTGGAAGCCGAGTTGGCGGCGCTCGCGGCATCGGGGGCGACGACTCTGGTCGGGTTGATGGTGTCGGAGTCGTGGGAGCAGGCGAAGACGCGGCTGGCCCGCCTCCTCGGCCGGCGCGGTGCGACCGGCTCCACCGAGGAGGAACTGCGGCGGGCCGAGCAGACGCTGGCGACCGCGCGCTCCACCCACGACGACGAAGCCGAGAGCCGGCTGCGCGGCGCATGGCAGACGCGCATCCTCGACATTCTCACCACCGATCCCGACCGCGGCGAGGAACTGCTGCGACTGCTGTCGGAACTGGCGCCGCCCGGCACCCCCACCATGGTCAGCTCGATCTCCGGCGGCACCCATCACGGTCCCGTCTTCCAGGGCTCCGCCATCTACGGCGGCGTCACCTTCCACGTCCGGACCCCCGCCGAGCGCGACCTGCGGATCAAACCCGACCAAGTGCCCGCGGTGACCGCCCGGTTCATCAACCGCTCCGCCGAACTCGCCCGGCTGGACGAGGCGTTGGGCGCCACCGGCGACGGGCCGCGGCAGCCCGTGACGCTCGGCGTGGTGCACGGCCTGTCCGGCATCGGCAAGTCCGCGCTGGCCCGCTGGTGGGCGCACAAGGAACACGCACGCTTCCCCGACGGCCAGCTCTATGTGGACTTCGCACCCCTGAAGGGCGATGCGGCGACTCCGGACGCGGCGGGCGGAGACGTCTCCGAGGCCATGGCCATGGTGCTGCGCGGACTGCACGTCGCCGACGAGTTCATGCCCGCATCGCTGGCCGAACGGACCAACCTGCTGCGCTCCCGCTCCGCGGGGCAACGGCTGCTCGTGGTGCTGGACGGGGTCGACCAGCCCGCGCAGGTCCGCCCGTTCATCCCCAAGGGGCCGGGCAGCGCGGTGCTGGTCACCAGCCACCGCCGCCTGGGCGAACTCGCCCTGGACGGTGCCCGGCTGATCGATGTGCGTCCGCTCGACACCGACGGCGGACGGGCGCTCCTGGCGGACCTGTGCGGCCAGCACACTGTCGACAGCGAGCGGGCGGCCGCCGCCCGCCTGGTCCAGCTGTGTTCCGGACTGCCGGTGGCCCTGCGGATCGTCGCCGCCCGCCTGTCGAGCGACGACGGCATGACCCTGGCATCGCTGGCCGCGGAACTGGACGACGAGACCGGCCGGCTCGCCGGGCTGTCCCTGGAGGGTGAGGAGCTGTCCATGTCCGCGGCACTCGGGCCGTCTTACCGGCTGCTGGCACCGGAGGCGGCGCGGCTGTACCGGCTGCTGGGCCTGCTGCCGGCCGGCCCCGTCGACGCCGCGGTCGCCGCGGCCGCCGCCGGCACCGATCTCGCGGGCGCGCAGCGGCTGCTGCGCGTGCTCGCCACCGCCCATCTGGTGGAGACCACGCCCGACGGCCGCCACCGCATGCCCGACCTGGTCCGCCTGCACGCCCGCGAGCAGGCCGCGGAGCGGGAGACCGCCGAAGAGCACACGGCGGTGACACGACGGGTGGCCACCCACTACCTGGCCCTGACCGCATTCGCCGACCGCGCCGTGAAACGCAACCGGCTGCGCATCGCCCCGCTGTCGCCGCTGCTGGACCAGGCCGTCGACCCGTTCACCGCGCCCGGCGGACCCGATCCCCTGGAGTGGCTGGACGCCGAACGCACCATGATCCTTGCGGTGCTGCGCGAGGCCGCCCGGAACGGGCTGCACGACCTCGTGTGGCCGCTGGCCGAGGCCTTCACCGTGCTGTTCCTGCACCGCCGTTACCTCGGCGCATGGAAGGAATCACTGGAACTGGGCGTCGCCGCGGCCGGGGCCGCCGGGGCATCGGCCGGCACGGCGGCGCAGGTCGAACAGGCCGCGGCCGCCGAGGCCCGGCTGCGCAGCCTGCTGTCCCGGCCGTTGATGGACCTCGGCGAGTACGCCGCGGCCCACACCGAACTGGAAACCGCCGTCGCCCGTGCCGACGTGACCGGCAACCTCGTCCTGCGGGCCTCGGTCCAGGAGTTCCTCGGCCGGTACCTGGACGTGGCCGAACCGGACCGGGCGGTCGAGGCCTACCAGCGCTCCCTGAGCCTCAACAGCCGCGCCGGGGAACCCCGCGGCGCCGCCATCGCCGCCTTCTTCCTCGGCTGCGCCCAGGACGCCCGAGGCGACCACGCGCAGGCCCTGGCGACCCTGCTCCGGGCCCGTGCGGACCTGCTGTCCGGCGGCGAACCCGATCCGCGGATGGCTGCCCGGGTGACGGCCGCCATCGGTACGGTCCACGCCCACCTGGGGGACACCGAAGCGGCCGTCGCCGCACTGAGCGAGGCGGCCGGCGAACTGCGCCGACAGCAGGCCGGCCACTACGAGGCCCAGGCCCTCACCCGGCTCGCCGACCTCGTCCAGCCCACCGGCCGCACCGCCGAAGTGCGCCGTTGGCTCACTCGCGCCCTCGCCGTCCACACCGCCAACGGCAGCCCCGAGGCGCAGGAGCTGCAACGGAGGCTGAACGCCCTGGACACCGAGACCTGAACCGGCCGAGGACGGCGGGCCGAGACTCGCGACCGGGCCGTGACCGGGGGAGGGAACCGGGGGTGTCACGGGCCCGGTTCACCCGGCGGGAACCGGTCGGAGCCGCAGCGCGACGTCCTCCTCCCGCCCCCGGTCGCCGACGCGCATCGTCACCACCGCGCCGTCCACGTCCACGCCACCCCGTAGACAGGTGTAGACGACCGCGGCCGGCAGGCCGGCATCCACGGGCGGTCCCGTCACCACGGCCTCCACCATCCGGCCGTCCCGCAGCCCGACCAGAACACCGCCGCCGCGCACGGCCGCGGCTGTCATCAGGCACCCCGGCCACCGTGCGAGCGTCCGCCTGATCCAGCGCACCGCCTCCACCGCGCGGTCAGCGGGGTGCCGGCGGAGCACCACCGAGGCGCTCTCCGTCAGCCGGCTGTCCCGCTCGTCGTCCGCGCACGCCAGATGCGCGAAGCGCACCGGCGTCTCGGTGGCCGCCGCGGGGGTGCCCAGCACGGCCGGGAAGCGGCACACCCCGACCACCGGCTCCCCGTCATCGGCCGCCAACGCCGTGGTCACCAGCCAGGACGTGACCTCCGCACCCGGAGGATCGGCCACCGGCACCGACCGCACCGACGGAGCAGCCGCGTCCGGTTCCGGGAGCCGCAGCAGGTGATAGACGACCCTGCGCAGCCTGGTCAGGGCCTGCCCGCGCGCGGCGAAGGCCCGCTCCGCCACCGCCGCGTACCGGAGAGAGGAGTGGGAGCGCACCGCATCCTCGATCTGGCCGCGAAGATCGCCCGCCGGGTCGAGGCGGGGCGCGCGGGCCGCCAGATCCGCGACGGCGGTCCCCGCCACCGAGTCCCGGCCGAAGGCGCCGAGCAGCACCGGCGCACCCGCCGCGGCCCCGTACAGGGTGACCGACCCGTGGTCACCGATCACCACGTCGGCCGCGACCAGGGCGGACCGCCAGGCATGCACCGGGGGCACCAGTACCAGGCCCCCGGGCACGGCGTTCCCCAGCACGGTGCGCAGCTGCCAGGCGCCGTGTGCGGCCCACACATTGGGGTGGACCACCGCAGCGACCCGGTACTCGTCCCAGGGCAGCTCCGCCAGCAGGCGAGCGGGCAGCTCCGGGTGCCTGCCCAGCAGCGAGGTGGGCCCCCACGTCGAACTGACCAGCACCAGCCGGTGCTGTGCCGTGAGCCCCATGGCCGTCCGGTACGCCGTGCGCCGCGGCCGGCTGACCAGCAACTCGTCCAGGCACGGATCACCCACGAGCACGGTGTGCCCGGCGGTCTTGGGGTGTGCGGCGAGCAACTGCTGCTCCTGGGCCGGGTGCGACACGGCCAGCCAGGCGCGTCCCGCCTCCAGCAGCGCGTCGGGCACGACACCGGACAGCCGCTCCCCGGTACTGCGGGAATCCGGCACCTGTTTCTGGAAGCCCACGCCGTGCGGCAGTACCAGCACCGGGCAGTCGCCCTCCGGCACCTCGATGTTCTCGCTCGCCGTCAGAATGAGGTCGGGGGAGATCTCCGCAAGCTGCTCCCACGGCATGACCCGGCACCCGGCCTGGTGGAGAAGGTCGAGTACGCCGGCGTTGAAGGCCGAGGTGGGGTCGTGGGCGAACACCACGGTCACGCGCCCGTCGCCGTCCAGTACGGCGGGCAGCGACTCCAGGATCCGTACGGTCGAGGTGACGGTGCGTGCGGCCACCACCAGCGTCCGTTCGCTCCGGAAGGTGCTCCACCGGGACGCGTCATGCCCGACCGGCACGCGCAGGGGTGAACTACCGAACACCGCAGTCACCCCGGGCAGCCATGCCGCTCGGCGCTCGCGGCGCGCGGCGGTGCGGGCTCAGCGCATCTCAACGTGGGTGGCAACCCTTCCCCTGGCGGCAGGCACGCGACCGGAACACAGACACAGGTACAGGGACACGGTAACGAATCACCCCGAGGCACACGATCGATCGCGGGCCCGCCGTGGCGTCAGCCGACCGGTGAACACCTCGGCCGACGAGCCGGCGCCGGTGGAGCAGGGCCGGTCGGCGAGGCCTTCCGGGCAGGTGGTCGCCTCTCTCGCGCACGCCCTGCAGCTGACCACCACCGAGCGTGACCACCTCTACCGCATGGCCGGGCTGCTCCCGCCGAACGACGGTCCGATCCCCGATCGCGTCCCGCCCGGCGTCCAGCGGGTAGACGATCGCGCATCCCACGGTCGGGGCGGTGGAGGTGGACTGCGACGTCCTGACCGACGGCGACTCCGAGTTCAAGATCGTGATCCTGACGGCGCCCCGGCCGCGGGCGCTTCCTGGCGCGCTGCGTGAGGAAGCGGCGGTCGCGGCGCGCCGCGGTTGTCAATCCGCCTCAGGACACGCATGGTTGGCCGCATGGCGATGGGGAGCTGGCGGCGCGGGGACGTCGTCCTGGGCCTGTACGAGGTGCTCGATGTCAGCGACGGCGGCGGGATGGGACTCGTGTACCGCGTCCGGCACCGCGACTGGAACACGGATCTCGCCGTCAAGGTGCCGCGCCCCGAACTCGTGGCCGGCGCCGCGGGGCGCCACGGCTTCGAGACCGAGGCGGGCACATGGGTCTCGCTCGCCCTGCATCCGCATGTCGTCGGCTGCGCCTACGTCCGCCGGATCGAGGACGTGCCGTGTGTGTTCGCCGAGTGGATCGAGGGCGGGTCGCTCGCCGAACTCGTACGGGACGGGCGGCTGTACGCGGACACGGGCCCCGACCCCACCGGCGCCCTCGCCCGGGTCCTGGACCTGGCCGTGCAGATGGCCTGGGGCATCGACCACGCGCATCGCCAGGGCCTGATCCACCAGGACGTCAAGCCCGCCAATGTCATGGTGGAGACGGGCGCCGCCTGGACCGCGAAGGTCACCGACTTCGGACTCGCGGGCGCCCGGGCCGCGGCCGGCGAGCGATCCGCCGTACCGGCGGAGAGCAACCTGCTGGCCAGCTACGGCGGGATGACACCGGCGTACTGCTCGCCGGAGCAGGCCGACGCGCGGGCCGGCGCGGGGATCTCGCTCACCCGGGCCACGGACGTCTGGTCCTGGGCGCTGTCCGTGCTGGAGATGTTCGTCGGCTCCCCGCCGTGCCGGTACGGGCAGTCGGCACCGGAGGTGTTCGCCGCGTATCTGGAGTCCGGACCACCGGGGCCGCCGGGGGCACCCGTCCTGCCCCCGGCCCTCGCCGCCCTGCTGGGCCGGTGCTTCGCGTCCGATCCGGCGCGGCGCCCGCACCGCCTGGACGAACTCGCCGCGGCCGTCATCGAGTTGTACGAGGAGGCCATCGGGGTGCCGTATCCGCGGGTGCCGCCGCAGGAGGCGCAACTGCTCGCCGCGGGCCTGTCCAACCAGGCCCTGTCGCTGCTCGACCTGGACCGGGCGGAGGAGGCCGAGGAACTGTGGCGCACGGCCAAGGACGTCGACCCGCACCATCTGCCCACGGTCTACAACTGGGCCCTGCACCGCTGGCGGCAGGGCTCGCTCTCCGACGAGGACATCGTCTCCGACCTGCGCACCACACGGGCCCTGTACGGCGAGCCGGCGGAGGTGGACCGGCTGCTCGCTCTGGTGCAGGTCGAACGGGGCGACGCCGCCGCTGCCGAGGCACTGCTCGCGGACGCGCCGGACGTTCCCGAAGTGTCGGCCGCGCGTGCGGAGTTGGCGCGCCGGGAACCCGCGCGCCCGCCCGAACTGCTCGAGGGGCACCGCGGCGCGGTGACCTCAGCCGCACTGAGCGCGGACGCCTCGGTGGCCCTCACCGGCGGCGAGGACGGCCGTGTCCGGGTGTGGGACCCGGCCGCGCACCGCTGCCGGTGTGTGCTGCCGCCCGAGCGGACCGGCGCCCCGCCGCCGGGGGACGGCACCGCCGCGGAGGACGAGGAACTCGCCCCGGTCACCGCCGTGGCGCTCACGCCCGACGGGCGCACCGCACTGGTCGGGCGCCGTACCGGACCCGCCGAACTGTGGGACCTCACGACGGGCGGGCTGCTGCGCCTGCTCGGCGAGCGCCGCTCGGCCGTCACCGCGGTCGCGCTGAACGGCTCCGGCGGTGCCGTGGTCGCCCACGAGGGCGGGCCGATCGAGGTCTGGGACCTCGGCACCGGACAGCTGGTGCGCGCGCTCGACCACCCGCCCTCGACGTTCCGGAGACTGGACCCGGCCACCGGGCGGATCCTGCCGGAGATCCACCGCAGGCCGTCCGCCGTCTCCGCCGTCGCGCTCGCCGAGGACGGCCGGGTCGCGGTCTCGGCCTCGAAGGAAGACGGCAGCGTGGTGTCCTGGGACGTGGCCACCGGCCGGCCGCTGTACCGCCTCGTGAAGTCGGCGGACCTGCGCGGCACCGGGATCGACCTGGTCGCGCTCGCTCCGTACGGTACGCACGCCCTGTTGACGGGTCACCTCACGGACAAGGTGCGCATCTGGGAGACCCGGACCGACCGGGTCAGGGACGTGGTGCCCAGGAGGTTCGGCAGCGACTCCCTGATGACCCTGAACCGCGAGGCCACACGCGCCGCCTCGGTGGCGTCCGGGCATGCCGACCAGCCGCTGAGGATCTGGGAGACCCGCACCGGCCGCTGCGTCCGCACCATCGACACCCAGCTGCTGATCGAGCCCCACACCCAGCTGACCCTGCCGCTGCGCATCCACAGCGTGGCGCTCAGCGCCGACGGCCGGCTCGTCGTGCTCGGCGACGGGTTCGGCGGGGTCCAGTTCCACCGGCTGGCCCCGGCCGGGTTCCGCGCCCCGTGGAGCTACGCACGCCCGCGCACCGCCGGTGCGCTCGCGGAGGGTGCGGCACGGGTCAGGGGCCTGGTCGAGCGTGCCGAGGAGCTGGCAGGTCAGGGCAGGACGCGGGCCGCCGCCGAGCAGCTGCGGACGGCCCGCGCGGTCCCCGGCTTCGAACGGCATCCCGAACTACGCGCGCTCTGGGCGGACGTGGGCAGATCGGCGGGCCGGCGCACGGACCTGCTGAGCATCTGGCAGCGCTACGACCTCAGCGGCGGCCGCATCTTCACGCAGCAGGTGAACATCGGGGTGAGCACCGACGCGGAACTGGCCGTGACCGGCGGGGCCGACGGCCGCGTTCGGGTGTGGGAGCTGCAGACCGGGCAGCATCTGCACACGTTCCCGGAGCGGGTGGCCAACACCCACACTGTGCTGATCGCGGCGGACTGCCGACTCGCCGTCACGGCCGACTGGGGCGGCGAGGCACACCTGTGGGACTTCGAGGAGGGGACGAGGAGCGCCCGACTGCACGGGGACCAGGGGCAGGTGAGATCGGTCGCCATCGACCGCAACGGCGACCACGCCCTGGTCGGGGACGAGGGCGGGGCGGTGTGCCTGTGGCGACTGCGCGCCGGGGCCCGGGACCGGACGACCGTGGTGGCGCACCTGGGCCGCACCATGCTGGGGCACGACGGTCCGGTCGGGGTGGTCCGGCTGAGCCCTGACGGGCGGTTCGCGGCCTCGGCCGGACGGGAGGACCGCACCGGACGGCTGTGGGCGACGGGCACCGGCGTACCGCTGCTCACGTTCCCGCTGGGCGTCGGCGATCCCGGGATGTGGTTCGCCCCGGACGGCAGGCGGTTGTTCGTCAACTCCACCGCCGGGCTGACGGTCTGGGACGTACGGACGCGGCGGCCGGTGTACGAGCGGCAGGCGCACCCGGGGGCGCTGGTGCTGAGCGCGGACGGGCGCATGGCCGTCACGCCCGGCCTGATGACGGTGGAGGTGTGGGAGACGGCGACGGGCCGGACGGTGTGCGAACTGCCCGAGTTCTCCTCGACGTTCGACATCAGCCCGGACGGGCACTATGTGGTCACGGCCGACCATGACCGGAGACTGCGGATGTGGGACGTCCGGACGGGCCGGTGTCTGCACACCCTCGAAGGCCATCCCGAGTCCGTCACTCTGGTCGCCTTCACCGTGGACGGCCGCAATGTCGTGTCCGCCGATCTCCGGCCGGGCATCCGGCTGTGGGAACTCGACTACGACTACGACTTCGCGGCGGACGGCCGTGCGGAGGCCGGTGACTGGTGACCGCACAGGTGACCGTCGCCATGCACACCGGCACCAGGGTCGTGCTGTACGCCTTCAGCGAGCCGGTGAGCTGCGAGGTGGGCCGGTCGGGCGAGTGCCGGATCCGCATTCCCGAGCGGCACCGCGGTGTGTCCCGGCGGCACTGCCGACTGGACGTCGACCCGCCGCGGCTCCGGGTACGTGACCTGGGCAGCAGCTACGGCACACAGGTGAACGGCGAACGTCTGGGCCCCCTCGTCGACCGGCCGCTGACCGACGGGGACGAGATCCGTGTCGGGGACGTACGGCTGTTGATCACGGTCAGCGAGTCGAGCGAGCCACCGCAGACCGCCACGGCGGCGGACCACGCGGAACCGGCTCGTCCCCCGGTGCCGCAGGTGCCCGGCTATGCCCTCATCCGTGAGCTGGGCCGCGGCTCCCAGGGCGTCGTACAGCTGGCCCGGGACCTGGCGTCGGGTGAACTCGTCGCGCTCAAACAGGTGTTGGCGTCGGGACCGGTGGACGACAACGCGCGGTTCGCGTTCCGCCGCGAACTCGCCGGGATCCGCGCCCTGCGCCATCCGCACATCGTCGCGTTCCGGGGCGGTGGCGACGAGGACAACGCGTTCTACTTCGCGACCGAGTACTGCCCGGGTGGCAGCCTCGAACAGCTGGCGGAGCGGTACGGCGGCACGGTGCCGGTGGACGAGGCGCTCACCGTCGTACGGCAGGTGCTCTCGGGCCTCGCCTACGCCCATCAGGCCGAACTGCCCTCGCTCCGCCGGCCGGACGGCACCGCCACCCCGGCGCGCGGTCTGGTGCACCGCGACGTCAAGCCGGCCAACATCCTGCTGGCGGGAGCGTCCGCCGGCGGCCACCCCGTGGTCAAGCTCGCGGACTTCGGGCTGGCCAAGGCGTTCGAGCGCGCGGGGCTTTCCGGGCACACCCGCACCGGCGCGCTGGGCGGGACGATCCCGTTCACGGCACGTGCCCAACTGGTCGACTACAAGTACGCCGGCCCCGAGGTCGACGTATGGGCCACGGCGGCCTGCCTGTACTGGATGCTCACCGGTGCCACACCACGCGACTTCCCGCCCGGCCGCGACCCGGTCGCCGTCGCCCTGCGCGAGCCGGTCGTACCGATCAGGGAGCGCGTCGGGTCGGTGCCGCCGCGCCTGGCGCACGTGATCGACGAGACACTGACCGACACCCCACGCATCACCGTGCGGACGGCGCCCGAACTGACCCGGCTGCTGAAGGACGCCGCATGACGGCCCCCCGACGACACACCGTCACGTGATCGCACCGGCTGTCCCGTGCCCGCCTGTCCCGTGCCCGCGGAGCCGGCGGGCGGCGGTTCGTCGGTCACGGGTGCGCCGTACCAGGTCGTCGGCGGCCACCCGCCAGTGCGGGTGGTCGAAGGCGAAGCCCGCGCGCAGCAGCCGGCCCGGGACGACACGGCGGCTCTTGAGCAGCAGTTCGGTGTCCGTGCGCAGGGCGAAGGCACCGAGTTCGGCCATCCAGCGGGTGGCCGGCAGCCCCACCGGTACACCCCACGCGGACCTCAGGTCGCGCATGAGCTGCCGCTGCGGCAGGGGGTGGGGCGCCGCGAGGTTCACCGGCCCCGTGATCTCGTCGTGGTCGACCAGCCACTCCACCGCGCGGACGAGATCGTGGTCGTGGATCCAGGACACGTACTGCGCGCCACCCGCGACCGGGCCGCCGAGCCCCAGCCGAGCCAGGCCCAGCAGGACGTCGAAGACACCGCCCCGGTCCGGGCTCATCACCATGGCCGAACGGAGGGCGACCTTGCGGGTGTGCGGGGTGTCGGCCCGTTCCAGTTCGCGCTCCCACGACCTGGCGATGTCGACGCTGTAGGCCCAGTAGCCCGGCACGCCGGGTTCCGTCCCGCCGATGACCCCGCTGTCCTCGTCGTTGGGCGCGTCGAAGCGGTGGGCGTAGACGGTGGCGGTGCTCATCTGCAGCCATACCCGGGGCGGTCGGCCGGAAGCGGCGATGGCCTGCCCCACCACCCTGGCGGAGTCCACCCGGGAGGCCATCATGTCCCGCAGATGGTCGGAGGTGTAGCGGCAACTGACACTGCGGCCGGCCAGATTGATCACGACGTCGCTGCCGTCGATCTGATCGGTCCAGGGCCCCAAGGTCCGTCCGTCCCAGGGCGCTTCGCCGGGACGTGCGGGTCGTCTGGTCAGCACCACCACCTCGTGGCCCGCCGCGGTCAGCGCCCGGTTCAGGATGGTGCCCACCTGCCCGGTGCCCCCGGGAATCACATACTTCACAGGGTCCCCCTTCGTATGGGGACCACTCTACGCCGAAAAGTTGAACATGTTCAAAAAGTCAGCCGTCGCCGTCCCGGAGGCGGACGCCGCCGACGGTCATGGTGAATCCGGTCCGGCCCAGCCGTTCGAACCCCTTCCCGAACGTGCCCGCGCGCAGGGCCTTGTCGTGGGCCGCCCGCTGCCCGGCCGAGCAGCCGCTCCGGTCGATGTCGAGCGTGGGAACGACGGGCGGCACCGCGTCCCGGAGATGCTCGGGAAATCGGGCCACGTTGGCCTCGTACGCGGGGTCGTCCGGATAGCTCAGGGACACCGTGAGGGGCGGTTCGCCGCCGAGCCGCGCACCGGCGGCACGGAGCGACGCGGCCAGCGCTTTGAGCGCCAGCGGGATCCCGCCGGCCGTCTGCAGGTCCCCGGCGTCGTACACGTACACCGGGGGCGCGGCCTCCGGGACGATGTAGCGCACCACGACCCGGCTGTGGTCGAACCGCACCAGCAGCGAGGGCCACGGCCCGCCGCCCTCGACCGTGAACCGGGGGCGTTCCTGGTTCGAGTACATGCGCAGCACGACCCAGTCGATGGTCTCCATCGCCTCGGGCGGGAGGTTGTCCGGGCTGTACGGTCCCCGGCTGCGCCGCCGCAACGCGGTCTCGTCCATCAGGGCGAGGATCCGGGCGGAGCCGGAGTCGGCCTCCAGCGCCAGCGGGTCGATCGCCAACTCCCGCAGGACATGGCGGGCCGCGTCGATCAGCGGCGACACCGCCGGTCCGGTACCGTCCGCCGGGCCTGCGGCATGCCACTTCATTCGGCCAGGGCGACGTAGAGCGGGCTGCCCAGCAGCACCGACATCTCCCGCTCCGGATACAACTCGGGGTAGGGGCACGGTCCGTGGAGCATCCGCTTCGCCACGAACTCCACCAGTTGCGCCGGGCCGCGCAGTTGCGAGTTGGCCCGCACGACCGTGCCCAGCGCGTCAGGACCGGCGGCGTCCTCGGCGGTCAGGGCGGCCAACTGGTGCAGCAGGGTGGGCAGGAGCGAACCGCTCAGCCGGGGCCCGGCCGTCGCCTCGGCCGGGGGCGTGCTCAGGACGTGCCCCGTCGAGCCCCCGAGCCCGACGATCGTCCGGTCGGTGTGCCCACCGAAGTACACGGTGTCCTCGTCGGCGACGGGCCCCCACTGCATCGGCAGCACCCCGTGCACATACTGACCGGGTTCGTCCACGTCGCCCAGGTCGCCGTGGTCGGCGAGATGGTGCAGCACCCGCTCCAGGCGCGCGAAGCGGTCCGGGCTCGTGCTCTCGACGCTGTGCCGGGCGCCGACCATCTTCAGGCCCAGGCTCACCTCCGTGACATGCTTGCGCGCCCACTTCGGGTCGATCTGGGACAGCAGCATGTCGACCTTGGTGTCGCTCACGTACAGGTAATAGCGGAAGGCCACGTCCGCCCCTCTCCCCGTGCCGGCGCTCCCGATGCTACCGCCGGGCCGTCTTCCGAACCGGCGGACCGCGGGGTTCACGCGGCCCGGCGGCGTCGCACCGCCCGCCGTGTCACCGTGGGCACGAGCCCCGCGCCGACGCTGACCACGACCGCGGACGCGGCCAGCAGGGTCGACCGCCAGGGCCAGGCCGCGCCGGTGAGGGCGAGATGCGACGACGGGTACTCGGAGAACTTCGCCGTGACCAGTGCCGTACGGCGGTCGCCGTGCTCGGCGAGGTCACGCAGGACGGGGTCGAACCCGAACTCCCCGGCGCGCCTGCCCCCGTCGGGCAGTTCCACGGCCAGCCGGTTGCGCCGCGCCCAGGCGCGCAGCGGTTCGCCGACCGCCGCGGAGTCCGCCACGCCGGGGACGACGAAGCGCTCGACTCCGCGGGAGTCGCCGTCCGCCGCCTCGGTGACCAGGACGAGACCGTGGCGGGTGGTGACGGCGGCGTGGGCGCCGAGCACCACCGTCCGTGCCGCGAAGGACACACCGCCGTAGCCCTCGAAGGCCGCGGCGGCGTCGATCTCGTCGACCCCGTCGACCAGACCGATGCCCACCGTCGGCCGCAGCCAGGGGAACGCCGCGTTCAGCGCGTACGGCAGGTCGCCGACGGCGAGGTGGTGGACGGGGATCGCGGTCGGCCCGTCCGGTGTCCAGCCCGGATACGACAGCCCCTTCCCGATCCGTGCGGCCTCGTCCTTGCCCGCCAGTTCCTCCACCGTCCGCAGCGCACCGACGGTGCCCGAGGTGACGCCCGCGGTGGTGGTGACCCGGCCGTCCTCGACGTACCGCCGGCCTCGCTGCCAGTGCACCCGGGGGTAATCGCGCTTCAGGGAGCCGATGTTGGACCAGAACGATGTCGCGTCACGGCCGTCCAGCAGACCGGAGGCCGCCAGCAGTTCCGAGCCGGCGCAGACCCCCAGAACGCGCGCGCCCTTGCGGTGGCGTTCGACGATCCACTGACGGAGCCGGGACTCCTTGGCGTCGGCCGGGTCGGTCACGGCGGGCACGATCACCACATCGGGCTCGGGCAGCGCACCGTCGGCCACCTCCGCCAGGGTGTGGTCGGGAAGCAGGTGCGCCCCGCCGGACAGCGGGGAGACCCGCCGTTCGGCCGCCACCGTGTACACGAAGAACCGCTCGGACTCGGCGAACACCTGGTACGGCGCGAGGACGTCGGTGGCCACCGAGCCCTGATTGCTGACCGCCACCGCCACCGTGATCCGGTCCTCGGGCACCGCCCGCGCGGCCGGCCGGACCTGACCGCCGGAACCGGCGGGGGCGGGTGCGAAGCTGTCGGCCATGGACGCGGTCACCCCGGCGAAGGCGATCCCCGCGAAGGTCACCACGGACAGCGCCGTGCCCAGGAGGACCCAGCCGCCACGGCGGATCACCCGGCTTCGCTTGCTCGATCCGGACAAGACATACCTCCATCATTCGGGCGTGCGAGGGTAGGGGGCGCATCCCGCGGACTCGTGCGGGATGCCGGAAGAGGGGGAAGAGAGGGACGGGGAAGGCGCGCGGAACGGCCCTCCCCGAAGAAGGGGCGGGTCTCAGCCGGCCGGCCGGAGCCGGGCCCGCAGCTCGGACGGCGAGGCGCCGAACGCCTCCGTGACCAGGCGGCGCAGCTGACGTGCGTCGCGGAAGCCGCACTGGGCCGCGACCGCCTCCACCGTCAGATCGGTGGCGGCCAGCAGGGTGCGGGCGCGCTCCAGGCGCAGCTGGCGCTGGTACGCGAGCGGTGTGATCCCGGTGGCCGTGGTGAAGGCCCGGGTCAGGCCGCGCGGGGACAGATGGGCCACCGCCGCGAGGTCGGTCAGGGTGTGTGCGGCGTCCAGGTGCTGCGCCAGGTGGTCCTGCACTCGGTGTACGGCGGGCCGGACATGGTCGCGGTAGCGCAGGAACGGGCTGATCTGCGCCGCGTCGCCGTCCCGCCGCAGATAGAGCACGAGTTCGCGGGCCACGGCGGCGACCAGTTCGGGACCGCGGTCGCGTTCGACGAGGGACAGCGCGAGGTCGATCCCGGCGGAGATGCCCGCGCTGGTACTGACCCGCCCGTCATGGACGTACAACGCCGCCTCGCGCACCCGCGCGGCCGGGTACCGCTCGCGCATCGCCGCGGTGAGCTGCCAGTGCGTCGTGCACGCCCGGCCGTCCAGCAGCCCCGCCTCGCCCAGGACGGCGGCGCCGCTGCACACCGCCGCCACCCGGGCGCCCGCGTCATGGGCGTCCCGCACCCAGCGCACCGCTGCTTCGGGCACCAGCCGGTCGGATGCGGTCAGCCTCGGCCCCGGGACCAGCACCAGATCGCCCGCCCCCGCCCGCGTCGCCGCCAGCCTCCCGAGGCCGGCCAGCTCCAGGCCCTGGGCCGAGCGCACCCCGTCGGTCTCCGCGACGTACTCCAGCCGGTAGCCGCCGCCCAGATGGGCGGCCGCGTCGAAGACCTGCACCGGACCGCCGAGATCCAGCAGGTTCACTTCGGGGAGCACCAGCACGACCACGCGCCCCGTGCCTCCGCTCGTCACATCACTCACACGGACACGGTAGGCAACGGGCCGCGGACCGCGCGAGGGCGGGCAGCGTCGGAGAGCGGACGGATCAGGCACTCCTCCAGGACGGTCAGTCGACCAGGTTGTGTGCCGTGAAGCCCAGGAGACGGTGTGCCGCCGAGGTGTCCACCGGGGCCGCCCGGCCGGGCAGCGGGCGGCGGATCCGGGTGGTCGGATGATGGCGGCGCAGGAGTTCCTCCGTGGGCTGGGGGACGATGATGCGCGGCGCGCACACGTGGACGGCGTGGGCGCCGGGGCCGGGGACCTCCAGGGCCAGCACGGCGGCCCGGGCCGCGTCGTGGACCTCCAGATACGTCCACAGGTCCCGCGCCCCGGCCGCGGGGTCCCGGGCCAGGCGCGCCGCGTGCGCGCCCAGCCGCTCCTCGAAGCCGCCGACGAACGGGTAGCGAAGACAGACCACGCTCATGGCATGACGCCGCGCCATCATGGCCGCGGTCAGTTCGTCGGTCTGCTTGGCGAGGCCGTAGGCGTCCGCCACCTGGGACGGAAGCGCCTCGTCGACGGGGACATAGGCGGGGCTCGGCGCCGCCGCGCCGGTCCAGGGCAGCCCCGTGACACCCCACGAACTGGCGAGGGCGGCCTGCCGTACCCCGGCGCGGCCCGCTTCCTCCAGGACCGTGAAGGTGGCCTGCGTGTTCGCGGCGAAGACGTCCAGTGGGGTGTGGTGTTCGGGGGTGGGGACGGCGGCCAGGTGGATCACCGCGTCGGCACCGTCGAGGGCCGCCCGCACCGCCGTGGCGTCGGCCGCGTCCCCGGCGACCACGAGGCGCGCGGCGAGATCCCCCGGATCCTGAAGGACCAGGGCGTTCGCCTCGATGCCACGCTCGGCCAGCAGGGCGAGCACGGGGCGGCCGATCCGTCCGGCCGCCCCGGTCACCAGCACTCTCGTGACCACTCAGTGCTCCGGTGCGTAGGCCCGCAGGGCGACGACATGGGCGGACGCCGCGCCGTTGGTCGCTTCGACGACGAGACGGACGGCGGAGACGACGGACGGCCGCGGCAGCAGGTGTGTCCTGCGGCGGCGCCGGTTGCCGGTGACGCGGGTGAGCACCTGCCAGGTGCCGTCCGGCTGCCGGGACTCGACGCGGTAGTCGCACAGCAGTGTCGGCATCGTGTCGTGCGGGGTGCGGTGGTGGTGCAGGTTGATCAGGTCCTCGTTGACGTCGTCGTCGGCGAGGACGTCGATCCGGTGCAGCGGCACCGGTTCGGGCCAGTCGAGCCGGAGCCAGGCCGCGCCGCCGGTGTCGCGCAGCGGGCGGGAGACCCACATGTGCGGGCCCGCGTACGGGCGGGCGAAACCGTCGACCGCCTTCTCGGGGGCGTAGGCGGCCGTCGGTCCGTGGCGCAGGCAGTAGGTGCGGCGCGCGAGCCCACGTTCGGTCCACTCGCGCAGCGGCTGCGGCCGCTCGTCCTGCGGGCGCAGCGGGACCCGGGTCATGGAGAGGACCCCCGGGGTCGGGTGGGCGACGGTGCGCAGGGCGAGCGCGTCGTCGGCGCGGACGAGGACGAAGGCGTTGCGCGGTGTGTCGGGCGACCAGTCGAGCCCCGTCTTCACCCACTGGGCCGCACCGGCCGCGACGGGCACCGTGACGGAGGTGACGAGTTCACGCGGCACATAGTTCTGGCCGAGGACCGGGTCGTACAGCTCGACGACGAGTTCGGTGTCACGGGCGGCGTCGACGAGCAGTTCGAGCCCGCCGATGCGGGGGTCGGCCGGCAGCACGAGGCCGGCGTCGGCGGTGAGCGGCCATGCCTCGGTCGGCTCGTCGGTGCCGATGTCGAGGGCGGTGAGGGTGCTGGAGGCCGTGACCGTGGCGTGCGGGGCCAGATCGGTCGGGTCGTCGGCGGGGATCCCCATGAGGGACGCGTCCTCGCGCAGCAGCGTGCGCTGCAACTCCCGTACGTCGAGGGCGCGGGGCGTGACGCCGTGCGCGGCGCACAGGGCCGCGGCCGTGCCCGCCGCCTGCCCGATCGTCGCGCAGGTCGCCATGACACGGGTCGAGCCGAACGCGACATGGCTCGCGGAGATGTTGCGCCCGGCGAAGAGCAGATTGC
The DNA here is from genome assembly GCF_003688995.1 of Streptomyces shenzhenensis. Lineage (GTDB taxonomy): Bacteria > Actinomycetota > Actinomycetes > Streptomycetales > Streptomycetaceae > Streptomyces > Streptomyces shenzhenensis_A. Next base: position 127,228 of record NZ_PENI01000025.1, read on the forward strand.
CGGTGTTCACCGAGTACAGGCTGCGGTACGGGATGTGGTAGACGCCGTCCGCGTAGCGCTGCCTGGCGGCCGACTCGGCGGCGTACATGCCCTGCGGGGGATGCAGATCGATGGACCAGCCGCCGAACGCGACCCGGTCGGCGAACTCGGTCTGGCCGAGGATGTCGCCCTGGTGCAGCACGTAGTCCCCGAGGAAGCGGCGGTACTCGCGCTTGCCGGGGACCGAGCCCACCCACTCCAGGGTCATGGTGTCCGCGTCGAACTCGCCCGAGTTCTTGATGTGGTCCCAGATGCCGTGGATCACCGACCACAGCTCGTCGCGGATGCGTTCGTTCTCGTGGACCGTGTCGAGCTCCCCGCCGAACTCGATCCACCAGTACGCGCATCCGTTGTCCGCGGCCTTGATGATGCGGCGCTGCGGAATGGAGGCCGTGCTGATGTCCTTCGCGAAGTCCGGCGGCACGTACTTGACGGGGTGTCCGGCGTCCTTGGTGTAGAAGAGGAGCGTCGAGCCCAGGGTGATGTCGTCGGCGACGTCGGGTGCCCAGGACTCGCCGTACTCCGCGCGGGCTTCACGGCCGATGCGGTGCCGGGCCCCGGCGAGGGCGCCGATCAGGCCGTCGCCGGTGCAGTCGAGGAACAGGCCTGACTCGAACCGGATCAGCCGTTCGGAGCCCATCGTCCAGCCGGTGACGGCGGTGATGGTCCGGGCGTCGTCGGGGCCGTGCGCCTCGACCTCGCGGACGTCGGTGTTGAGGTGGAGCGTCAGGTTCGGTTCGGCGCGCACGGCGTCCAGGACGACTGCGTCCCAGTAGTAGGGGTTGCCGTCCGGATTGCGGAACTGGTTCTCGACGAACAACTCGCCCATGATGCCGCCCTCGCGGGCATGACGGTTGTGGCCGTGCCCGGTGGCGCCGCACACCCAGACGCGCACCTCACTGCTCGAATTGCCGCCGAGCACCGGTCTGTTGGTGACGAGTGCCACGCTGCGTCCCAGCCGGGCGGCGGCGATGGCGGCACAGACACCTGCCAGGCCGCCGCCGATCACGGTGATGTCATGGCGGGCGGTTTCGTTCCTCATGGCCTCTCCCTCGTGAGCTGCGTGAACTGCCGCATGGGCTACTTCCAGTCGGGGTTGGCCGCGAGGCCGTGGTAGACGCGGGGCGCACCGTCGAGCGTGAGCGTGACCTTGCCGCCGGCGGCGGTGAGCGTGCGCCGTCGCCCGATGCAGTCGACCTCGGTGACGGTGCCCTGCACGGTGCCCGAGTGCGCCACCACGTCCGTCTTGGTGGGCCAGGGGTCGATCCAGGGTTCGGGGGTGGCGTACCACGGGTCGTCGGTGTGGTCGGCGTTGAGGAGGTATCCGTCCTTGCGGCTCCAGAGGATCGAGACCGGTCCGTCGGGGGTGGTGAACAGCAGCCCCTTGATGTCGGCGTCGGCGAAGGCGAGGTGCCGTACGAAGGTGGCCCGGTCCAGGACGCGGGCGGCGGTCGCGTAGGCGAGCAGCGACGGCTTGGCGCTCGTGTCGCGGTTCATCAGGCCGTAGTGGTACTCGGGGTTGTCGGGGTCGGCCTCCTGCGGGTGGTGGAGGGTGGAGTCGTGCAGCTGGTACCAGTTGACGCCGCGCACCCCCTCCGCCTTGGCGAGGGCGAGGGTGAGCAGGACGTTCTCGGCGGCGTGCCGGTAGGTGTCGGTCCACCACGCGTTGGGCCGGGTAGCGGCGTAGGCCTCCGTGAGCCAGATCTCCTTGTCGCCACCGTACTCCTGGACGATCTGCCGGGCCTTGCGCAGGGCGCCGAGGAAGTTCCAGTAGGTGCCGTTCGACCCGAGGGTCCACTCCTCGGGCGGCGGCGCGTAGTCGGGGGTGAAGTTGCCGCGGCCCGGGTGGAAGGCGAAGGCGTCGATGAGGTCCCAGCCGCCGGCGGCCCGGAAGTTCTCGGTCCACACGTGGTCCATGCCGCCCAGGCCCGCGTTCATGACCTTCATCGACGAGCCCGCTGCGGTGAGCCGGTCGGTGACCTGACGCAGGCCGTCCCGTACATACGCATCGGCGCCCCGGCCCGACATCCAGGGCTGGTTGACCTCGTTGGCGACCTCGAAGCAGGCGGCGCCGGCGGCCAGTGCCCGGGCCACGTTGGTGTCGGCCCAGGCGGCGATCTGCTCCGCGGTACCGCCGACGGGGATGCCGCTCAGCTCGACGTTGTGGGCGATCCCGGCGGCGTCCAGGGCCGCGACGGGGAGACCGGGAGCGCCGTCGTAGGCGATCCGGATCCACCGGACACCGAGCGTCCTGAGCAGCCCGAGCACCGCGTCCTCACTGGGCTCCAGGAGCCAGGGGTAGTTGGCGATGCCGAACATGGAGTCGGCGCCGGCCCGGTAGCCGAACGGAGGGAGCACGGACAGGTTGGTGCGCGCCAGAGCCGTGTCGTCGCCCGCGACGGCCTGTACCTCCGTGAAGACGATGCCCTGGCCGGGAGCGGTGACGGCGAAGGACGGCTGCCAGGCGGCGCCCGCCGCGAGCGTCCGGGAGACGGTGCCGCCGGCGACCTCGGTGCCGGAGAAGTCGCGGGCCCACCAGCGCACGGTGACCGGCTTCGCCGCCGGGCCGCCGTTGACGACCTCGGCGTTGAGCGTCATGGTCTGCCCGGCCGTCTCGTACAGGTTGAAGGGCTGGTCGGTCCATACGTCGACGCTCAGCGGACGGCCCTGCGCGAGTGCCCCGGCGCTCCGTGGCCGCAGGTCGCCCAGGACGAGATCGGCCTCGGTGACGGCCGTGCCGGAGCCGGTCGCGGTGCCGGGGGAGTGGACCCAGGTGGCGTTGGTGTACGCCGGGTCGGTCGACGGCAGACAGAAGAATCCGCGCAGGCCCGTCCAGTTCTCGACGTAGGCGCCGCCCGCGTCGGTCTCGTAGGGGATGCCGCCGCGCGGGTCGCGCAGCCAGGTGGTGAGCGCCTCGTACGACTCCGCCCGGCTCGCCCCGTACACGGTGCGGGCGAACATGAATCCCGTGGGGGTGAGCGTCGGCGATCCGCTGACCTCCCAGCGCAGATGGGCCCGGTGCGCGGTGACGTCGAAGACGCCGCGCACCGCGACGCCGGGGGCTGCGCCGCCCATGGTGTAGTCGACCTGGATCGCGGGCCGGCCGTCGGGCAGCGTGATCTGCGTGGGGGTGCCGCCGAAGGTGCGCTGCTGGCCCAGCACCGAGTCCTTGATCATGAAGTGCGGGAGCAGGACGCGGTCCGCTCCGGTGCCGTCCTGGACGAGCACGCTGCCGTCCGTGCGGCCGGTCAGGGTGATCCCGTCGGCGCCGATGGTGACGGCGTCGGCCGCGTGGGCGGCGGTGGCCGGCAGGAAGGCGGCTCCGGTGGCCAGGGCGGTGCCCTGGATGAATCTGCGGCGGGGCAGGGGTGACGACATGACGGTCCCTTCTCTTGTCCCGAAGAGGAAGGTGCGGATGGGCGGGGGCGGTTCAGCCCTTGACGCCGGTGAAGCCGAGCCCGGCGACGAGGTACTTCTGGCAGACGACGAAGACCAGGACGGGCGGTGCGACGGCCAGCACCATGGCGGCGATGAGCTGGTCCTGGGGCGCCTGGGTGGCGAGTTGGGCCAGGGCCACGCTGATCGGCTGCTTCTCCGGGTCCGTCAGGGCGACCAGGGGCCAGATGAAGTCCTTCCAGCTGTGCATGATCGCCAGAAGGCTGATCACGGCGAGCACCGGACGGCTCATCGGCAGCACGATCCTCGTCAGCAGCTGGCGGGTGCTCGCTCCGTCGACGCGTGCCGCGTCGAACAGCTCCCTGGGGAGCGCGTCGAAGAACTGCTTGGCGAGCAGTACGGTGAAGGCGTTGGTGCCGGCCGGCAACCAGATCGCCCAGTAGGTGTCGCCCAGGTTGAGATGCAGGAACGGCAGATCGGTGACGGTGACGAACAGGCTGACCATGTTCACCGTGTACGGCACGAACATGGTGGCGAGGACGGCCCCGTAGACGACCCTGCCGAACCGCGGCCGGAGCACGGAGAGCGCGAAGCCCGCCGTCGCCGAGACGAAGAGCTGCACGAACCACGAACCGCCCACGATCAGACAGGTGTTGAGCAGATAGCGGCCCACCCCGAGGTCGTGGTAGGCCGTCGCGAAGTTGCCGGTCAGCGGGCGGTCGGGCCACAGGGCCAGCGGGTGTGTGGTCAGCTCGGAGGGCGGGGTCACGGCGCCCTTGACCATCCAGTACAGCGGTCCGACGCCGATCAGCAGCAGGACCAGCAGGGTGAGGACGTGCACCGAGCGGACCGCCGCGCGGACGCCCGGCCGCCGGCGGTCATGGGCGGAGACGAAGGTGGTCAGCGCGGTCATGACGAACTCCAGGTGCGGGTGACCCGCAGATAGACCGCGGAGAGCAGGGCCAGGACGATCACCATCAGGCAGGACAGCGCGGCGGCCTGCCCGTAGGCGCCGTCCTGGAAGGCATAACGGAAGATCAGCAACAGCACGGTCAGGGTGGCGCTCTCCGGGCCGCCGCCGGTGAACACATACGGCTCGGTGAACACCTGCACGGTGTTGAGCAGTTGGACGAGCAGCAACAGTCCGATCACGGACCGCAGTTGCGGCAGCAGCACATGCCAGACGCGGCGCCGGACGCCCGCTCCGTCCACCTCGGCGGCCTCGTACAGCTCGCCGGGGATGCCGACCATCGCCGCCAGATAGATGAGCACGGCACCGCCCATGCCGGCCCAGGTCGCCTCCAGCACCAGGGAGAGCATGGCGCTGCCCGAGGACTCCAGCCAGGAGTACGGGCCGAGTCCGACCAGGCCGAGGGCGCTGTTGAACAGGCCGCTGCCCGGGTCGTAGAACCATTTCCACAGCAGGATGGCCACCACGGGCGGGATCACCACCGGCAGATAGACCAGGAAGCGGTACACGCCCGCGCCGCGCCGCACCGTGGAGATGACCGCGGCCAGCAGCAGCGGCGCGGGAAAGCCGATCAGCACGGCCAGGGCGACGAACAGCAGCGTGTTGCCGACGGCGGTGGTGAGCAGCGGATCGGCGAACAGGGAACGGAAGTTGTCGAGCCCGACCCAGGTGGGCGGGTCGGTCAGGTTGGTCCGCTGGAAACTGATCAGCAGACCGCGCAGGATCGGCCACCAGGCGAAGAACCCGAAGACGAGCAGCGCCGGGACGAGGAAGGCCCACGCCGTGAGCTGGCCGCGGACGGCCCTGCCGCGCCGGCGCCGGGCGGGCCCGGCGGGGGACTCCTTCGAGACGGCCGCCGCACGCGTCGGCTCCGTGGCGAGCAGGCTCATGGCGTACCTACTTCTGGTCCGCTGCGAGCTTGGCGTTGACGTCCTTCTCGGCGGCGGCCAGCAGGGCGTCGATCTTCGCGTCGCGCTTGGTCAGCACGGCCTGGACGACCGAGTCGAGGGCGGTGTAGAGCCGCTGCGCCTGGTAGGGCGGTTCCGCCTTGAGGTCGAGGCCGGCGAGTCCCTCGGTGTACGGCTCGAAGTGCTCCGTCCTGACGTTCGCATAGGGCTTGATCGCGGCGTCGATGCGGGCCTGCCGCGCGGCGTCGAACACCGGGAGGGTCGGCACGCCGACGGCGGACTTGGGGTCCTCGGCCAGCGACTTGGCCTGCTGCGCGGCGGCCGTCGTGCTGTACTGCGGCTGCGCGTAGGCGAAGGTCAGCCACTTCACGGCGGCCGCGGCGTGCCGTGCGTCGGCCGACTTGGGGACCAGGTAGACATCGCCGCCGGTCAGGGTGGCGTTGCCGCCCGACTGGGGCATCGCGGCGACGCCGAACGCGTCCGTGTCCGCCATGCCGAACTGCATCTTGGCGAGCCGGTAGGTGCCCGGGCTGCCCATGAACATGCCCACCTGGCCCGCCGCGAACTGCTTGATGACGTCGTTCTGGTTGTTGAGCTGGCTGCGCCCCATGGAGTCGTCCTTCCAGCGCATGTCCTTGAGCAGCCGCAGCGCCTTCTTGGTCGGCTCGCCCGTGAAGGTGGCGGCATATGTGCCGTTCTCCAGCTTCTCCAGGTCGCCGCCGAAGGCGTAGGTCAGCATGGTCAGTTGCCAGCCGCCCTGGTTGTCCTTGGACTCGTGGACAAAGCCGGCCCTGCCGGTCCGCTCGCTGATCCGCTTGGCCGCGGCACGGACCTCGTCCCAGGTCGTCGGCGGGCTGTCGGGGTCGAGACCGGCCTTCTCGAACAGCTCACGGTTGTAGACGAGGCCCTGGGCGTACGGGTACTGAGGTACGCCGTACACCTCTCCGTCGCCGCTGCTGAGCTGCTTGATGACCTGGGGGTTGAACTCCTTGAAGTGGTCCCACTTCTGGAGCTGACCGGTGATGGGCTGCACCTGGCCCTGCTGGATCAGCCGCTGCGGCTCGGTCAGCGGGACCTTGATGACGTCCTCCACGTTGCCGCCCGAGAGCTTGGCGGAGAACGTTAGCGGATCGAAGACCGTGGTCGAACCCTTCACCATGATACCGGGGTTCGCCTTCTCGAACTCGGCGACCTGCTTCTTGAACAGCGCGAGGGCCGGCTTCTCCGTGGCCGGCGGCATGCCCTGCACCCGGAGCACCAGGTCCCCGTCCGATGACGCCTTGCTCGGAGTGAGGGCGGAACAGCCGGTGAGGGGCAGGGCCACGGCCGCGGCCAGAGAGCCTGTGAGGGCGACACGGCGGGGTATTCGGGGCATAGCGACTCCAGAGAGGGCGGGGTGGACTCGTGGGGGTGCCTTGGGGGGTGTGGTGGGGCTTTGAAGGAGGGGTCTTGAGGGCGGGGCTTGAGGGCGGACCTTGAGGCGGGGGCTTTCTGACAGGGCTGGCGCGGTCAGTGTGTGGGGGCGGGGCCGGTGGAGGCCCGGGGAATCAGCCGCGAGCCGATCTCGACGAATCCGGTGCCCCCGCCGGCGCCGCTCGTGCGGCCGGAGCTGCCCGCGCCGCCGGCCCGGGCGCCGATCGTCTCGATGAGCAGATCACCGGCCCGGACGGCGATCTCCTCCGGGTCGATCCGGATCGTGGTGAGCCCGGGCGTGGAGACCGAGGCGAGGAGCGTGTCGTCGATCCCGATCACGCTGACGTCCTGCGGAACCCGGATGCCCAGCTTGGCCATCTGGTGCAGCACACCCAGCGCGACCAGGTCGTTGTGGGCGATCACCGCGGTGGCCCCGTGCGCGGCGACCAGCGTGGCGGCGTGCACGCCGGTCTCGAACCGGGGCTCGTACGGGCCGAGTTCGGCGAGCGAGAGGTCCAGCGCCTCGAACGACTCATGGACCGACTTGCCGCGGCGCAACTCCTCGCGTGAGGCGTTGACGAACACACAGCGGCGGTGGCCGTAGGCACGCAGATGCTCGGCCGCCTGCGCGATGCCGGCGGACAGCGAGATCCGCACTTCGGGGATGCCCGGCACATGCCGGTTGACCAGCACCACGGGAAGCTGCTCGGCGATCCCGCGCAGCCGGTCCTCGCTGAGCGTGGACGCCCACAGCACCAGGCCGTCGACCCGCCTGGACACGGCGGCGATCGTCTCCAGTTCGTCCGCCTCGCGCTCGTCGCTGTCGGCGACGAGCACCGTGTGGCCCAGGCGCCGGGCGCGCGCCTGCATCGCCTTGACGATCGGCGGGAAGAACGGGTTGGCGATGTCCGGGACGATCAGCCCCAGGGTGCCGGTACCGCCGCCGCGCAGACTGCGGGCCGCCGGATTGGGCGAGTAGCCCAGCTTGGCGGCGGCGTCGAGGATGCGCTGCCGGGTCCTGGCCTGCACCTGGTCGGGCGCGGTGAACGCGCGGGACACCGTCGACACGGAGACCCCCGCGGCGCTCGCCACATCCCGGATCGTCACTGCCACGGAGGGCCTCCTTGCCTCAATTCCGTCGAGTGCGGTGGATACTTGCGAACGTTCCCGGCGGTGTCAAGAGTGTTGCGGCAAGGAAAACCCTCTGGCCGTAAGGGTCTTGCGATGACGACGTGGGCAAGCCGATGATGCCGTCTCAGCGACTGTCATGAGATTGCGGGAACGTTTTCATCGAGGGAGTGGCATGAAGATCACCGGCCTGGAAGTGCTGACTCTGCCCGACCACGGCGACAGCATGATGCTCGTCGTGATCGACACGGACGAAGGCATCCACGGCATCGGCGAGGTCGGCATCAGGTCCCGGCAGAAGGCGGTCGCCGGCGCGCTCGAGCACCTCACCGAGCTGCTCGTCGGTGAGGATCCCCGGCGCACCGAGCATCTGTGGCAGGTGATGTTCCGGCGTGGCTTCTTCCCCGGGGACCGGATACTCGGAGCTGCCATCGCCGCCGTCGACGTCGCCCTGTGGGACATCCGCGGCAAGGCGCTCGGCGTACCGGTGCACGAACTGCTCGGCGGCCGGGTGCGCGACCAGGTGGCGGCGTACGTCCATGTCGGCGACGGATACCACGACCGTACGGCGTTCCTGGACCGCTGCCGCGCCCTGGTCGCCGACGGCTGGCGCCATCTGCGCTTCGCCGCTCCGCATGACGCGAACGACGTGCTGGACGCCCGCCGCTGCCTGCGCGACTCCGTCACGCTCTTCCATCAAGTGCGCGAGACCGTGGGCGAAGAGGTGGAACTCATCCTCGACGTGCACACCCGCCTCGACCCGCCCGAGGCGCTGACCCTGTGCCGCGAGATCGAGGCGGCCCGACCGTACTTCGTCGAGGACCCGCTGCGCTGCGAGAACCCGGACAGCTACCGGATGCTCCGGGCGCGCACCGGAGTTCCGCTGGCCGCGGGCGAACAGTACGGATCCAAATGGGAGTTCAGGACCCTCATCGAGGCGGATCTGATCGACTACGCGCGCGTCGACGTGGGTGTCGCCGCCGGGCTCACCGAAGCGGTGAAGATCGCCGCGATGGCGGAGACGCATCACATCAAGCTCGCCACCCACAACCCCCTGGGCCCGGTGACCGCGGCCTCCTCGCTGCAGCTCAATCTGTCCCGCCCCAATGTGGCCGTGCAGGAACACCAGACGGAGCCCGAGCCCGCCATCGCGGCACTGTTCACGACGCGGCCCCGGGTGGTTCCCGGACGGGTGGAAGCCGCCGACGTCCCGGGCATCGGCGTGGACATCGACCGGGTGGCGGCCCGGACGTACCAGGCAACGGCGGCCGAACGACCTCATCTGCGGTCGGACGACGGCGCGTTCACCAACTGGTGACCGCGCCGCCGGGCCCCACGGCCTGGGGCATGGCCGAGCCGCACGGGAGCTCCCGGGGTGATTCCCCGGCGCCTGCACCCGCAGAGGGGTCCTGCGCTGACACGCTGCTGGGGACGGCGGCGCACGGCTCGCGGTGCGGGGCGGCGTGAGCTCTTCGACCACCTGTCGGCGCCGCACGTGCTGCACGGCCTGCCCACGCTGTGGGCGGCCGGCCGGACCGTCGCGGGACCTGTCGTCGGCGCGTTCACCGTGGCCTCCCTCCCGGAACCCTTCCGCCGGCGGCCGGACTGCCCGAGCTGCCCGGTGCCCAGCCCCTGATGCAGAGCGCCTGTCTGGAGCCGACGGCGACGGGCAGGCCCCGGGCGAGTGGAGAAACCAAGGGGCGCGGGGAACTGCGCGATCAACCACGACGCACCGGCACCAGACAGACAACCCCGCGGTGACGGACGGTAGCGACGGAACGTACGGCCGGGCGGTGTTCGTGGAGGACTTCCTGTCGTTCATGTCGGGCCGCCGCCGCTCGACGCCGTACGACCGTTGCTCGCCGACGCGTCATCCGCTCCTCGGGGCGTACGTCCGATGGAATAGCCGCGCCGATTCAGGCGCTCCCTTTGTAGCGAAATATCCCAGATGTAATGAACTTGATTTCGGCAAGGAAGTGGACATCATGGGACAGCTCGAAGGCAAAGTGGCCCTGGTGACGGGCGGAACGACCGGCATCGGACTGGCCGTGGCCAGCAGATTCGCCACCGAGGGCGCCACCGTCTACCTCACCGGCCGGCGCAAGACGGCACTGGACGCGGCCGTGGAAGCCGTCGGCGCGGGCACCGTCGGCGTCCAGAGCGATGTGTCGAATCTCGATGATCTCGACCATCTCTTCGCGACGATCAAGGAGCGCAGCGGGCGGCTGGACGTGGTCGTGGCCAACGCCGGCATCGCCGATCTGGCCCGGCTGGGCGAGATCACCGAGGAGCACTACGACAGGACTTTCGACATCAATGTCAAGGGAACCGTGTTCACCGTGCAGAAGGCGCTGCCGCTGCTGCCCGACGGTGCCTCGGTGATCGTGCTCGCCTCCACCAACGCGTCCATGGGCATCGAGGGCATGAGCGTCTACAGCGCCACCAAGGCGGCGGACCGCAACCTCGCCCGCACCTGGGCCGCCGAGCTTGCGGGCCGCGGCATCCGGGTCAATGCCATCAGCCCCGGCCCGATCGAGACTCCCGGCATCCGCGGCCTGGGGGCCTCGGCGCAGGGCGAACCGCAGCTGGCGGACTCCCTCGCGGCGGTGATCCCGCTCGGCCGGCTCGGCCACGCCGACGAAGTCGCCGCCGCGGCGGTCTTCCTCGCCTCGGAGGAGAGTTCGTTCACCACCGGGGCCGAACTGTTCGTGGACGGCGGGCTGGTCCAGGTCTGAACCCCGGCCGGCGGCCACCGTGGCGCCCGAGCCGGCCCGGTGGAGCCTCTGAGACTCCTCAAGTCGCTTGGCAGGCACGGAACACGGCGGCCACCATGATCCCTATGACGGGATTCGCCGGACTGGCCAAGAAGAACAACTTCGTACTGCTCATCCGGGATTCGGACGTGGTCGCGGCGGCACTGCGTGACGCGCTGGCCGACGCCACGCCCGAGGAACGCCCGGGCCTTGAGCGCGCCGCCGCACTTGTCGAGTCCACCGCGGCCCTCGGCGAGGCCGGACTGCGGGCCCACTGGGTGCGCTCCCGGCTGGCCGCCGTCGGCTTCACCGGGGACCTGGCCTCGGTCGCCGCGGTGAAGGCCCTGCGCCAGGCAGAGCCCCAGCTGAGCCTGACCGCGGCGGTCCAGCTGCAGAGGGAGGCCACGGCCCACCCGGAGTGACCCGGACGCCGGCCGAGCACCTCCGGCCAGGTCAGGGCGAAATCGGTGCCGGGGCGTGCTCCACAGCGGGTGCTCCGGGCGCTCGCGGGAAGCCGCCCGGCACGGTCATGCGGTGGGCTCGAGCGCGGCGGCCAGGGTGAGCAGGTCGAGGTCGGAGCCCGGCGCGCCGACCAGGCACAGCCCGACCGGCAGGCCGTCGGCGGACCGCAGCAGGGGCAGGGACACCGCGGGCGCCCCGGCAAGCCCGGCGAGGCAGGTCATCCGGAAGGTCGCCGCCCGCACGGCCTCGATCTGCTGTGCGGGCGCGGTCCGCGACGGCGCAGGGCCGGGGGCGGTGGGGATGGCCAGGACCGCGCCGGACAGCCACTCGGTGAGCCGCCCGGCCGCCTCGGCCGCCACGGCCAGGGCCTGCGCCGCCTCGTCCTCGGTCACCCGGGACGCCTGGGCGAACCGGTCGGCCACCTCCGGTCCCAGCGCATCCGGGTGGGTGCTCAGCCAGGAGCCGTGGGCCTGCCACGCCTCCCACCCCTGCACCGTGCGGAACGCCGTGGACCAGCGTTCGAGCTGCTCGTGCGGCAGGTCGACGATGTGCACCGGCGGGAGCAGGCCCGCGGCGGCGGCCCGCCCGACGGTGGCGGAGAACGCCTCCACCACCTCAGGTGCCGCCATGGCCTCCACGGTCGGCAGTCGCAGAGTGCGGTCGGCCGGCGCACCGGCACCGTCGGGGGCGCCGAGCAGCACGCGGGCGATCGCGAGGGACGTGGCCACGTCCCGGGTCACCCAGCCGACGGCGTCGAAGGACCGGGCGAGCGGCAGCACACCCTCCCTGTCGATCATGCCGTGCGTGCTGCGCAACCCCACAAGTCCCTGGTAGGAGGCGGGGATCCGAATCGACCCGGCGGTGTCGGTGCCGAGCCCGACGGCGGCCTGGGCCAGTGCCACCGCGCTGGCGGGTCCGCTGGTCGAGCCGCCGCTGACGCGGTCGGGCGCGGCCGGGTTCGGGGGCGTCCCGTAGTGCGTGTTGGCCCCCGTCATGCTGTAGGCGAACTCGTCCGTCCGGGCGATGCCGACGACGTGCGCGCCCGCCTGCAGCAGTTCCGCCAGCGCGGGTGCCGTCTCGGTCTGCGGCCGCTGCTCGGCGAGCCAGGCCGCGACCCCGGCCCCGATCGGCTGGCCGGCGACCGCGAACATGTCCTTGACCGCTATGCCGAGGCCGTGCAGCGGGCCCGAGGACCGGGCGGCCACCAGCGGATCGCCGACGGCCCGCCAGACCGTCCGGTCGAAGGGAACGGTGGTGGCGGGGGCCACGGTGGGGGAGGGCGACGTGGGCACGGTGACATGTGCGGCGGCGATCAGCCAGCGGCCCGCCGCGCCGCGCTGCCACACCTGCGTCCGCAGCCCGTGCGTGTCCCCGTCGCGGGTGTGCGCCATCAGCAGGGCGGTGTCCGCACCGAGCGGTCGTATGTGCAGCTCGACGACCCTGCGCACCCGGTCTCGGGCGGCGCCGGCTCCGGCTGTCGCCTCGTGTCCGGCGAGCAGTCCGCGGCCGTCTTCGTGCGGGGTGTGCGGACCGGGCGGGAACAGCTCGTCGAGTGTGGCCCGGTCGTCGGCCAGCAGCGCCCGGTCGTAGCGCCAGAACTCCTCCAACAGGCCGGGCGGCGCGCCCGTCGGAGCGATCACCGCGCAGTCCTGGTGGTCCGTGGTCACCATGGTCGTCCTTCCGCGAGGCCGAAATCGGACGGTCTGATCCGAGCGTGCACGCCCTTCACCGCGTAGACGACTCGAGAGACGGCGAGATCGGTCGTGGCGCATGGTGGGCCGGCGGCCGGACCGTTCGGTTCGCCACGCTCGTTCTCCGGTGTCCATGCCCGGATCGGGTGGCGTCGCACCGCCGAACGGCCGCCCTCGCGGGCCGCGCGCATGCCCCGCGCCACCGCCCGCGCCGAATGCCAAGAGGCCCGGCGCCCGTACGGCGGCTTCCCGTTCGACGTCCGCGCACCGGTCAGCCGCGCGCGGATGCGTTCGCAAACAGTCACGGAGCGCGCTGTTGTCAGCCCACGGCCGCCCACGCCGCTCGACCACGTGGACATCGGTCGGCTGCCCCGACCGCCGGCGCAGATACTCCGTCCCGACACACCGGCCTGTCCCGGATGTCCGAACCCCAGCGCCTCGATACGGGAAGACGGCGAGTCGGGTTTCGCCGTCAGGGCAGCCGACCTGGACATCGATGATCGGCCCGGCCCCGAGGCCCGAAACGGCCGTGGAACCGATATGGGCCACATCCACCGGAAGCCCGCGCAGCGCCGCCGTGATGTCCCGGACGAGATCCCGGCCCCGTGCCGCCCAGGCCGGATCGTGAGCCACCACATGAACCTGCTCGTCGATGTCGGCCACATCACACCACCGCGAACCAGGAGGGACGGGGCCGTTCAGCCCAGGAGGTTGCCGAGGCGTTTTGCGGCCTCGACCACCGTGCCGCCCAGGGCGTCGAGGCCGGCCGGTTCGAAGACCGAGACGCCGATGCTGGTCGTGGCCTCGCCCCGGTGGCTGGGTACGGCGGCGGACACCCCGATCACGGCCGGAATGACCTCCCCCATGGTGACCGCGTATCCCTTCGCCCGTGCCTCGGTGACCTCGGGGCGTTCGCCGCTCCTGGGCGGGCCGCCGGCCAGGAGGGCGAGGCCGCCCGAGCCCTGCTGGATCGAGTGCGTCTGCCCGGGGCGGAACGACACATGCACCAGGGCGCCGCGCGGTTCGACCACCATCAGCGCCCGCATGTCCTGTGTGCCTTCGCGAACCAGCAGGTGGGCGGTGGCGCGGGTGGCCTCGGCGAGTTCGTCGAGCACGGGGCGCGCGAGGGCTCTGAGATCCTGTTCGACGGGCTCCGCGAGGGTGACCAGGCCGGTCCCGAGCACGATCCGGCGCTGCTGGTCCCTGCGGCACAGCTGGTGCGCCTCCAGGGTCCGCACCAGCCGGTGGGCGACGGTGCGGTGCACCCCGATCCGCTCGGCGACGTCCGTGACGGTCAGGCCCTGGGGATGCTCCGACAGCACTCGGAGGATCAACAGGCCGTGATGCAGGGTCTTCGACATGCCCGAGTCGACGACGATCTCGGGCAGCGCCCTGCTCTGCGCTGTGGGGTTCACGAATCCGTCCCTTGACGAGTTTCAGCCAGCTGCCTACGCTCACATTAATCGCACTGCTCGTGCGATTATCGCACAGAGGTCAGTGGTCAGACAACTTCCCCGCCCGTCCGCCAGGGACAGCCGACCGGCGCGGGGAGGCCGAGCCGAAGGGACGCCGTATGACCCCGCGCGCACCCGCCGAACCCGACAGCGCCGTGCTCGCCGGGATCCATCAGCTGTACAACCGCCAGAGCCACCTCATCGACGGCGGCCGGGCCGCGGCCTGGGCCGCGACCTTCACCGCCGACGCCACCTTCGACTCACCCAGCTACCCCGCGCCCGTCACCGGCACCGCCGCGCTGACCGCGTTCGCCGAGGAGTTCGCCGCCACCGCGGCGGCAGCGGGCGTGGTACGGCGGCACGTCGTCACCAACCTCGTGGCGGAACCCGACGGAGCGGACACACTGCGGGTTCTCGCCTATCTGCAGATCGTCGCGACACCCCGCGGCGGCACGCCCCGCACCGAACGCCTGACCACCCTCACCGACCGGGTGGTCCGGGACGGCGACGCCTGGCGCGTCGCGGCCCGCCGGGTACGCCGCGACGACGCCCCCGACCCTGGCGGAAACCGCTGACCCGCTGACCCACGGCCCGCGTCCCTCGGGAACGGCCGACCCGCCCCCCGCGCCCACCCGGCGCCCGTCGCGCACACCCCGGCCGACCACGCCACACGCGCCCCTCGCACCCCACCCCACACCGGCCGCCCGGCAGCCGCACCCGCGAGCCACATCCCTTGCCGCGGTCCGACACACGACAGGCGAGCCATCGGGGCCCCCACCCGCCCCGCACTTCAACGACGAAGGAACCTTCTTCATGAGCACCAGCGACACCCCGGCCACCGCCTCCGACGCCGCCGAGGACACGGCCCACCGCTCCGGCCCCGGCCGGGTCGACCAGCGGCGGCCCACCGCGTACTACCCCGAACTCGCGGGCACGGCCGCCGTCGTGACCGGTGCCGCGCGCGGCATGGGTGCCGTCTTCAGCGAGGGGCTGGCCCTGCGCGGGGTCGACGTGATCGCCGCGGACATCGACCTCGACACGATGAAGCGCACCGCCGAGGAGATCAACGCACAGACCGAGGCCCTGCCTGAGGGCGGCAGACGCGGCCGGGTCGTGCCCGCCGCCGTCGATGTCACCGACCCGGCCGGCCACGAGGAACTGGCCGCGCTCGCCACGGCCGAGTTCGGCCGCCTCGACCACTGGGTGAACAACGCGGGCATCTTCCCGCACGCCTTCGCGCAGGACATTCCGCCGGAGCAGATCGACGCCGTGCTGCGCGTCAACGTCCAGGGTGTGCTGTTCGGTTCGCAGAGCGCGGCCCGTCACCTGCGGCCGGGCGGTGCCATCGTCAACATGTCCTCCGTGTCCGCGGTCCGCGTACGCAAGGGCCGCGCCGCGTACTGCGCGTCCAAGGCGTCGGTCGCCCACCTCACCGAGTCCCTGGCCGTCGAGTTCGGCGACCTCGGGCTGCGCGTCAACTCCATCGCCCCGGGCTACATCGACACGGAGATGACCCGCTGGGTGCAGGAGGACCCCGCCGCCCTCAAGCACGCCCTGGACTCCGTCCCCCTGCACCGCCTCGGATCCCCGCAGGAAGTCCTCGGCGTCCTGCTGTTCCTGCTCTCCGACAGCGCCCGTTACGTCACCGGGCACAGCGTGGCGGTGGACGGCGGTTCCCGCCATGTCTGAGGCTGTGTGTCCCGCGTCTCCCGCGTACGACGAGCCGGTGCGCTACCCGTCGGTGGTCCTCGTCACCGGGGCCGCCGCGGGCATGGGCGCCGAGCACGCCCGTGCGCTGGCCCGCCGCGGCAGCCATGTGCACCTCGCCGACGTGGCCGACTGCGGCCCCGTCGCCCGGGAGATCACCGCGGCCGGCGGGCGGGCCACCGCACACCATCTCGACGTCACCGACTCCGCCGGCTGGCGGGCCGTGGTCGATGCCGTCCGTGCCACGGACGGCCGGCTGGACGGCCTGGTGAACAACGCCGGCATCTCGCGCCGGCTGCGCTTCATGGACACCACCGAGGAGGTGTGGGAGCGCGTCCTGCGGGTGAACCTCTTCGGCGCGTTCCACGGCATGCAGGCGGTGGCCCCGCTGATGCGGGACGGCGGAGGCGGCGCGATCGTCAACATCTCCTCGATCTCCGGCCAGATCGGCTACTTCTCGCCCTCGTACTCCGCGAGCAAGTGGGGGCTGACCGGTCTGTCGAAGTCGGCCGCAGGCGAGCTGGCCGCCTGGCACATCCGGGTGAACTCCCTCCATCCGGGCCTGGTGTCCACCGGGCTGCTGGCCGGCTCGGACGCCTTCGTGGCCTCGGCGCAGCGCAGCATCCCGGCCGGCCGGTCGGCCGAGCCCGCCGAGATCACCGACGCCGTCCTCTTCCTGCTGTCCGACCGCAGCGCGTACATGACCGGCAGCGAGGTCACTCTCGACGGCGGACTGGTGTCCAACGGGCTGTACCACCGCATCCTCGCCGATGCAGAAGGAGCCCTGTGATGACGGACCTCGACGACCTCGACGTCATCGTGGTGGGCGGCGGCGGCGCCGGCCTCGCCGCCGCGGTGAGCGCCGCCGAACAGGGCGCCGCGGTCCTGCTGTTCGAGTCGGAGCGGGAACTGGGCGGCTCGACACAGCTGTCCGCCGGACTGATCACCGCCGCCGGCACCAGCGTGCAGCGCGCCCTGGGCATCGACGACAGCGCCGAGCGCCACTTCCAGCACTACATGGACCTCAACCAGTGGCAGCTCAAGCCCGGCCTGGTGCGTGCCTTCTGCGCGGCGGCCGGCCCGACACTGGAGTGGATGATCGGCCTGGGGCTCGACGTCCCCGCCGTCCTCTCCTCCGACGCCCACACACCGGGACTCTCCCGCGCGGGCGTGGAGGACGTATGGCGCGGCCATGTGCCCCGCGACCAGGGCTACGGCCTGGTCCAGGTCCTCGACCGGGCGCGCAAGGCCCGCGGTGTCGAGGCCGTCCTCAACACCCGCGTCGCAGCGCTGCTGTTCGAGGACGGCCGGGTCGCCGGGGTCGTGGCCGACGGCATCGAGGTACGGGCCCGCTCCGTCGTCGTCGCCAGCGGCGGCTTCGCCCACAACCCCGACCTGCTGCGCCGGCACTACCCCGACGCACTCGACGCGGGCGACTCCCTGTTCGTGGTCGCCGCCCCCGGCAGCCGCGGCGACCACCTCGCCTTCGCCGAGCAGACGGGCGGCGCACTCGCCGGCGACGGCTGGGGGCTGATGCTGCCCACCGCCTACTTCCAGCGCTACCACCACTGGCAGGCCGGATTCCCGCCCGCGTCACGGGTGTACGTCAACTCCCACGGGCGGCGCTTCATGGACGAGGACGCGTCGTACGCCGTCTCCAGCGGCATCATCCAGGCCCAGGACGGCCCCGTGTGGGCGGTGTTCGACGAGAAGGCACGGCTCGGCCTGCCGACCGGCTACGCCGACTGGACCCCCGCGCGGGTCGCGGAGGAGGCGGCGGCCGGCCGGCTCGCCCAGGCCGCCACCCTCGACGCGCTCGCCGACCGTATCGGCGTCCCCGCCCACGCGCTCACCACCACCGTGACCCGGTGGAACGAGCAGCTGCCCGAAACCGGCACCGATGCCGACTTCCTGCGCGAGCAGTCCCTCGCGGCCAAGGGCGCCCCGGCCCGCCCCGACCCGATCGCAACGGCCCCGTACTACGCGGCCCGGGTGCTGCCCGCCGAACTCGTCTGCACGCACACCGGACTGGAGATCGACCATCGCGCCGCCGTACTGGACCGCGCCGGCACCCCGATCCCCGGACTGTTCGCGGCCGGCGAGGCCGGCGGCGGAGTGCTCGGCATGCGGTACGTCGGCGGCGGCAACGCCGTCGCCAACGCCCTCACCATGGGCCGCATCGCGGGCAGCAACGCCGCAGCGGCCGTGTGACCCGAACCCCCCTCAGTCGGATCATCCCCTTTCTCACCCCTCTCTCAGGAGCCGTCATGGGAACGAACCTCAACGTCGAGGGCAGTGACCCCGGCAGAAGAACGATCAGAAAGGTCACGCTCCGGATCTTCCCGATCGTGGGCCTGCTGTACGTGTTCAACTACATGGACAGGTCCAACATCAGCTATGCCGAACTCGGCATGCGCGACGACCTGGGCATCACCACGGCCACCTTCGGCGCGGTCGCCTCGATCTTCTTCCTCGCCTACGTCGCCCTCGAGATCCCCAGCAACATGATGCTGAAGAAGATCGGTGCCCGGCTCTGGCTGGCCCGCATCGCCATCAGCTGGGGCCTGGTCACCGTGGTCACGGGATTCGTCAACAGCGTCACCCACCTGTACGTCGCCCGGATCGCGCTCGGCATCGCCGAGGCCGGCCTCTTCCCCGGACTGCTGCTCTACCTGACGTACTGGTACCGGGGCAGGGAACGCGGCCGGGCCATCGCCATGCTCGCGCTCGCCCAGCCGATCGCCATGATCCTCGGCAGCATGACCGGCGGCTGGATCCTCGACCACGCCCACTGGCTGGACATCAGCAGCTGGCGCTGGGTGTTCATCCTGCAGGGCGCCCCCGCCGTCCTCATCGGCATCGTCACCCTCGTCTGGCTGCCCAACCGGCCGGCCGACGCCCGCTTCCTGAACCCCGACGAGCGGGCCTGGCTCCAGGCGGAGATCGACAAGGAGTACACGCAGGACGGTGCCGGCGGCGCGGCGCAGGAGACGGTGCGCGGCCAGCTCAGCACGCTGAAGAACCGCAAGGTCCTCTACCTGGCCGTCGCCAACTTCTTCGCCGCCTGCGGCCTGTACGGCTTCTCCTTCTTCCTCCCGAAGATCGTCCAGCAGCTCGACCCGTCGTACTCGGCCACCAACATCGGTCTGCTCGGCGCCATCCCCTTCCTGGTGGGCGCGGTCGGCATGCTGCTGATCGCCCGCAACTCCGACCGCACCGGCGAGCGCCGCTTCCATGTGATCGGCCTGATGCTGCTGGGCGCCGTGGGCCTGGGCGGCACCATCGCCTTCCGGCACAGCCCCACCCCGGCCCTGATCTGCCTCAGCCTGGTCGCCATCGGCGTCCTCGGCTACATGGCGCCCTACTGGGCGCTGGCCGCCCGGGTCCTGCCGCGCGAGCAGACCGCGGTCGGCCTGGCGGGCATCAACTCCATCGCGGCCCTCGGCGGCTTCGTCAGCCCGTACCTCATCGGCAAGAACGCCACCGCCGACGACGTCACCGTCGGCCTGTACTTCCCGATCGGGTGCCTCATCGTGTGCGCCGTGATGCTCGCCTTCCTCAAGGTGCCCAGGGACCGGCGCGACAGCGGGGAACGAGCACGCCCGGCCGCCGGCGTCACCGCCTGACCGCCACCCCGCCCCACCCCAACTGATCAGGCCGGGCCGCCGCACGCGGCCCGGCCACGCACCGACCCGAGGAACCCACCGCCATGCCCCACTACCGCAGCGTCGGCGACGTACCGCCCAAACGCCACACCCAGCACCGCGACCCGGACGGCCGTCTGCGGTTCGAGGAACTGATGGGGGAGGAGGGGTTCTCCTCGGACTCCTCCCTCCTCTACCACCGCGAGATCCCCTCGGCGATCACCGACTCCCGCCCCTGGGACCTGACCGGCCAGGACACCATCGCCAACCACCCGCTCAAGCCCCGGCACCTCAGGCTGCACACCCTCTTCGGCGGCGGCGGCGACGGCCGGCCCGGCACGGACGCGGTCACCGGCCGCCGCCTCCTGCTCGGCAACGGCGATGTGCGGATCTCCTACGTGGTGGCCGAAGCCGACTCCCCGTACTACCGCAACGGACTCGGCGACGAGTGCGTGTACGTGGAGAGCGGCGCCGCCCGCGTGGAGACCGTGTTCGGCACCCTCACCGTACGCGCGGGCGACTACGTCGTACTGCCGCGCGCCACCACCCACCGCTGGCTGCCCGAACCGGACCGGCCGCTGCGGCTGTTCTGCATCGAGGCCAACTCCCACATCGCCCCGGCCCGCCGCTATCTCTCCCGCTACGGCCAGCTCCTCGAACACGCCCCGTTCTGCGAGCGCGATCTGCACGGCCCCACCGAACCGCTGCTGGCCGTCGGCGAGGACGTCGACGTGCACGTCAAGCACCGCGGCCCCCGCGGCGAAGTGCTGGGCACCGTGTTCACCCAGGCCACACACCCCTTCGACGTGGTCGGCTGGGACGGCTGCCTGTACCCGTACACCTTCAGCATCCACGACTTCGAGCCGCTGACCGGGCGCATCCACCAGCCGCCGCCCGCCCACCAGGTCTTCGAGGGCGACCAGTTCGTCGTGTGCAACTTCGTGCCCCGCAAGGTCGACTACCATCCGCTCGCCATCCCGGTGCCGTACTACCACTCCAACGTCGACAGCGACGAGGTGATGTTCTACTGCGGCGGCGACTACGCGGCCCGCAAGGGCTCCGGCATCGGCCAGGGGTCGGTCTCGCTGCACCCCGGCGGCCATGCCCACGGCCCGCAGCCCGGCGCCTACGAGCGCAGCATCGGCGCCGAGTTCTTCGACGAACTCGCCGTGATGGTCGACACCTTCCGGCCGCTCGAACTCGGCGAGGGTGCCCTCGCCGCGGACGACCCCGGCTACGCCTGGACCTGGGCCGGACGGGGGCCGGCCGCGTGAGCGTGCTCCTGGAGCGGCTCGTCGACGACGCGGGACTGTTCCCGCCCACGGCGCTCGCACCCCCCGACGCCGTACGCCGGCACCGCGACGACCTGGCGGCCGGCCACCCCATGCACACCCACCGGCTGCTCGTCGCCGCGGGCCGGCTGGCGCAGGTGCGCGCCGAACTCCGCCCCGACGACCGCTTCCGGATCGGCCTGATCGCCGACGGCACGGCGTCGGACGACCCCGGCGCCCGGCTGACGGCGGCCCTCGCCACGATCGAGGCCGACCCCCGGCTCGAACTCGCCCTCGTCGAGGCGCCCGTGGCGGTGTTCGGCCCGAGCCCGGCCGCGGCCGTCCCCGTGCTCCTCGACGCCGTGCACGGGACCGGCGTACCCCTCTTCCTGGAACCGGCCGCACCGACCGGGATCGACGACCTGCTCGCCGCCCTGCCCCGCGCACCGGGCCGGGTGATCGGCGCGAAGCTGCGCTGCGGCGGCACCGGCGCCCACCTGTTCCCGGGCACCGACGACGTCGCCCGGTTCATCGCCGCCTGCGTCCTGGCCGGTGTCCCGTTCAAGGCCACGGCCGGACTGCACCACGCGGTGCGGCACCGGAACCCGGCCACCGGCTTCACCCACCACGGCTACCTCAATCTGCTGCTCGCCACCGCGACCGCCTGCGTGGAGCCCGCCGCGCCCCACCGCCCCGGCCAGGACGCCGTCCGCGCCGCCCTGGAGCTCACCGACACCGCGGAGCTCGCGGACCGCATCCGGGCCCTGCCCGCCACCACCGCCGCCCGAGCCCGCACCCTGCTGTTCTCCTACGGCTCCTGCTCCACCGGCACACCGGTGAACGAGGCCGCCGCCGTCCTCGGCCTCACCCGAAAGGACTTCACCCGATGACCCCCGACAGCTGGGTCCCCGTCCCCGACAACTCGCCCTTCACGCCGCACACCCTGCCCTACGGGGTCTTCGCGCCCGAAGACGGCCCCCGCAGGGTCGGCGTCGCCATCGGCGACCACGTGCTGGACCTGGCCCGCGCCCTCGGGGACGACACCTTCGCCCGCCCCACCCTCAACGCCTTCCTCGCCCAGGGCCGGACCCGCTGGCAGCAGGTGCGCGCCGACATCACGGCACTGCTCACGGACGCCGCGCGCCGCCCCGACACCGAACCGGCCCTGCACCGCGCCGCCGACGTACGCATGTACCTGCCGTTCGAGGCCGCGGACTACGTCGACTTCTACGCCTCCGAGCACCACGCCGCCAACATCGGCCGGATGCTCCGCCCGGGACAGGAACCGCTCACCCCGCAGTGGAAACACCTGCCGATCGGCTACCACGGCCGGGCCGGCACCCTCGTCGTCTCCGGCACCGAGATCAACCGCCCCTGGGGCCAGACCCGGCCGGCCGGAACGGAGACACCGTCCTTCGGGCCGAGCCGCAAGCTGGACATCGAGGCGGAGGTCGGCTTCGTCGTCGGCACCGGCACCGCGCTCGGCACATCGGTGGGCGTCGACGACTTCGCCGACCACGTCTTCGGCGTCTGCCTCGTCAACGACTGGAGCGCACGCGACCTCCAGGCGTGGGAGTACGTGCCCCTCGGCCCCTTCCTCGCCAAGTCCTTCGCCACCTCCGTCTCCCCGTGGATCGTCCCGCTCGACGCCCTCCGGCATGCCCGGACGGCACCGCCGGCCCGGACCGCGCCGCTCCAGGACTACCTGCGCGACGGCAAGGACTGGGGCCTCGACCTCAGCCTGGAAATCCGCCTCAACGGACACCTCGTCGCCCGGCCGCCCTTCACCTCCATGTACTGGACCCCGGCCCAGATGCTCGCCCACATGACCGTCAACGGGGCATCCCTGCGCACCGGCGACTTCTACGCCTCCGGCACCGTCAGCGGCCCCGGACCCGACCAGCGCGGCTCCCTGATGGAGCTGACCTGGAACGGCCAGGAGCCGCTCACCCTGCCGGACGGAACCACCCGCACCTTCCTGGAGGACGGCGACGAGGTCACCATCAGCGCCACCGCGCCCGGCCCGGACGGCACCCGGATCGGCTTCGGACAGGTCACCGGACGCATCACGGCCGGCCCGCGGACCGCCCCGGCCGACGCCACGGAGACACGATGAACAAGGTGACCGACGCGGACAGCGCCGTCGCGGACATCACCGACGGGTCCACCCTGGCCGTCGGCGGATTCGGCCTGTGCGGCATCCCGACCGTCCTGATCCGCGCACTGCACCGCGGGCGGGCGACGGACCTGCGGGTCGTCTCCAACAACTGCGGCACCGACGGCCACGGCCTCGGTGTGCTGCTCGCCGACCACAGGATCAGCCGGGTGACCGCCTCCTACGTGGGCGAGAACAAGGAGTTCGCCCGCCAGTACCTGTCCGGCGAACTGGAGGTCGAACTCATCCCCCAGGGCACCCTGGCCGAGCGGCTGCGCGCGGGCGGCTGCGGCATACCCGCCTTCTACACCCCGGCCGGTGTCGGCACCCAGATCGCCGACGGCGGACTGCCCTGGCGCTTCGCCCCCGACGGAAGCGTCGCCGTCGCCTCGCCGCCCAAGGAACGACGCGACTTCCGGGGCCGCGAACACATCCTGGAGACGGCCATCACCACCGACGTCGCACTGGTGCGGGCGGCCAGGGGAGACACCCACGGCAACCTCGTCTTCCACCGCTCCGCCCGCAACTTCAACCCGCTCGCCGCCATGGCCGCCACCGTGACCGTCGCCGAGGTGGAGGAACTCGTCGAGCCCGGCGCGCTCGACCCCGACGAGATCCACCTGCCCGGAATCTTCGTCCAGCGGATCGTGCCGCTCACCCCCGACCAGGCAGGCGACAAGACGATCGAGAAGGCGACGGTGCGCGACTGATGCCCTGGAACCGAGAAGCCATGGCCGCCAGGGCCGCGGCGGAACTGACCGACGGCTCCTACGTCAACCTCGGCATCGGCCTGCCGACCCTCGTCCCCAACCACCTCCCGCCCGGCGTCGACGTCGTCCTGCACTCGGAGAACGGCATCCTGGGCGTCGGGCCCTACCCGTACGACCATGAGGTCGACCCGGACCTGATCAACGCCGGCAAGGAAACCGTCACCGTCGCCCCCGGCGCCGCCTTCTTCGACTCCGCCCTCTCCTTCGGCATGATCCGCGGCGGTCATATCGACACCGCCGTGCTGGGCGGCCTCCAGGTCTCCGAACGCGGCGATCTGGCCAACTGGACCGTGCCCGGCAAGATGATCAAGGGGATGGGCGGCGCCATGGACCTCGTCCACGGCGCCCGGCGCGTCATCGTCCTGATGGAACACACAGCCAAGGACGGCAGCCCCAAGATCGTGCGCGAGTGCACCCTTCCCCTCACCGGGCGGGCCTGTGTGCACCGCATCATCACCGATCTGGGGGTCTTCGACGTCACCCCCGGCGGGATCGCCATGGTCGACCTCGCGCCCGACGTCGACATCGACCGGGTGCGGGCGGTCACCGGAGCCGAACTGATCACTGACGCCCCGTCAACGAACCAGCAGCGAACAGGAGTTGCCTCATGACCATGAGGATTGTCGTCACTGTGAAGTATGTGCCCGATGCCACGGGTGACCGGCACTTCGCCGATGACCTGACCGTCGACCGGGATGATGTGGACGGTCTGCTCTCCGAGTTGGACGAGTACGCGGTCGAGCAGGCGCTGC